>RSDC01000006.1:0-65460 GCA_004154635.1 Bifidobacterium animalis subsp. animalis | reverse complement strand
CCCCTCCGCCCGCCCCCTCCACCGTTCAATCCACAACCGTACCGATCTCGAGGAATGATGCGGAGCGGGCCGGTCGGTTGGTCGACAGCATCCGCTCGCGATTCGCGCAAACGCTTGTCGGCCAGACCAATCTGCGAGAATCCCTGATCACCACCTTGGTGGCCGGCGGCCATATTCTCATAGAATCGGTGCCCGGCCTGGCGAAGACGACAGCCGCACAGACGCTGGCCACCTCCGTCTCCGGTTCGTTCAAACGCGTGCAATGCACGCCGGACCTCATGCCTTCGGACCTTGTGGGAACCCAGGTGTTCGATTTCTCCACCCAACGCTTCACCACGCAAATCGGACCGATCCACGCCAATTTCGTGTTGCTCGACGAAATCAACCGAGCCAATGCGAAAACCCAGTCCGCCATGCTGGAGGCCATGGCCGAAGGCGCCACCACCATCGGAGGCCAACGAATCGAACTTCCCAAGCCGTTCATGGTGATCGCCACTCAGAACCCCATCGAAGAGGAGGGCACATTCAATCTGCCTGAGGCGCAGATGGATCGCTTCATGATGAAGGCGATCATGACCTACCCCAGCGCTGACGAGGAACAGCGCATGCTGGGGCTGCTGATCAACCGTGGATCGGACGCCATCGACCCGACGAAGCTCCCCCGCGACGTCATCTCGATTCAGGATGTCGACTGGCTGCGCGAAACCGCGCGCCGGGTGCATGTCTCCGATGCGATCATGCAATATGCGGTTGCGCTCTCCGAGACCTCTCGTGGCAGCGGCCCGAAGCCCATCCAAGGCCTGTCCTCCCTGGTGCGCCTAGGTGCCTCGCCACGCGCCTCGATTGCACTGGTGCGCATTGCACAGGCTTCGGCATTGATGGCCGGCAGGGATTATGTGATTCCGGAGGATGTGAAGGGCTTCGCGCACGAAGTGTTCCGTCACCGCATCCTGCTCACGTTCGAGGCGCTCGCCGATGGCGTGACCAGCGATCAGATTGTCGACCAGATTGTTCAGGTGGTGCCCGTTCCATGATCGGCACCAATCATGATGCCAATCGGTCGGATCCGATCCGGCGCAAGATCGAGATGCTCGGCACGTCGCTGAGCCTGCCCACCGTGCGCCGTGCCATGGGCATCCTTGAGGGGGAGCATGCTTCCGCACGACGTGGAGGCAATGACGATCTGCTGGACATTCGTGCCTATGAGGTGGGCGATGAGGCGCGACAGATCGATTGGAAGATCAGCGCGCGCAATGGCAGGGCGATGATTGCGCAGCGCGAGCGTCTCTCCAGCACCCGTGTGTACCTGTTGCTGGACGCAGGCGTGGAGATGACCGAGGTGTGCCCTTCGGACGAGATGGCGTATCGCATCGCAGCGAATGCCTTGTGCATGTTCGCGGCGCTGAGCTTGCGACGCAGCGATGAGGTGTCGCTCGTCTTCGGTGACTCCTCGAATATCACCCGCGTGCCGTTCCATGGCGGTTTGGCCCAGTTCGAGCACACACTCGACAAGGCGCTTGACCGAGACTGGCGATTCCCGCGCAATATCGACGCACTGCTCGACTATGCCGCGCATATTCGCGACCGTGAGGCGCTCATTGTGCTCGCCACCGACGATCATGCCCTCGACGACACGCATATGCGCGCAATCCGGCGGATCACACAGACGCATCCGCTGGTGCTGATCAATGTGGGCACGATCAACCCGTTCTCGAGCAATCCCATTCCCTCGAGGCCGCATGCATCCCTTGTCGATGGCGCGACCGGCCGGAGGATTCCTGCGTTCCTGCGCAACACGAAAGCGGCGCAGGAGTTGGACACCCATAGGGCCTATCTGTTGCAGGAGCTTGACCGGGAACTGTCGCGCTGTGGATCACGTATGATTCACGCCTCGTCGAGCGAGGGGATGTTCCACGCATTCGTGCGGCTTCTCTCCCTTTCCCATGCATCGGTCTTCACGCCCGTCACGATTCCCGAAGGAACTGCGAACGCTTAAATGATTGTGGCAATAGACACCCAGAACCTCCATCCGCGCGGAGCCATCGCCATCACGCAATCGCTCTGGATCGCACTGATCTGCGCCATCGTGCTGGCGTTGATCCTCATTGTGGCATGCTGCGTATTGTCAGGCACTCGACGTCGCCCGGAAACCACCGGATCGCGAGATGAGGAGACTCTTCCCAAGAAGGAGTGGGCCGCGCGGGTGAATGAGCTGGTTGCTCGGTATGACGCTCAGGACATCACGCGGGACGAGGCCTTTGCACAGCTGGCCACGGTTGCGCGCGATTTCGCATCGAATATGTCGGGACGCCGCATGCAGGCGAACACATTGGCGGATCTGCGCCGTATGCGCCGCACCGGTGTTGCCGGCAACTGGGATCTGCTTCGCCAGACGATTGCCGCGTTGTATCCGCCGGAGTTCGCGCAAGCCGAGCATCCACAGGCGCGTGGCGTCAGCGTGCGGCAGGCGGCCGACTGGGTGCTCGACCTGATTGAGAGGTGGCAATGATGCTTCGTTGGCAATGGCCGTGGGCATTGGTGGCCGCACTGCTGATCGCCGCCCTGATATGCCTGACGATCGTCATGGTATCGTCACATCGGCGCGCCGACCACGATGAAGCGAGAATCTACGGTGTGCAGGATGATCTTGAGACCGAGCATGCCGGTGCGCTGATGCGCGTCTGGCGCCGTCTGAACCGCATCGCCGTGGCATTGCTCGCTTGTGCGCTTGTCCTCTCCTGCATTCTCGTAGGCAGGCCTGCGCATGTGGATGCACAGGACGAGCAATCATCGAACCGCGACATCATCCTGTGTCTCGACGTCTCAGGATCCACGCTTCCCTACGATCATCAGGTACTTTCCACGTATTTGGATCTGCTGCAGCATTTCAAGGGTGAGCGCATAGGCCTGAGCATCTTCAACTCATCGTCGCGTACGGTGTTCCCGCTCACCGATGACTACGCGATGGTGACCGAGCAACTCACGCAGGCGAACGACATGCTCAAAGGCGTGCAGACCCAGGACGATATCGATAAGATGAGCGACGAACAGTACCAGCAGATTGCCGACTGGCTTGAGGGCACACAGAACCGCAAGAACGCCACTTCACTCATCGGAGATGGATTGGTGGGCTGTGCCGCAATGCTTCCCGGATTCGCCTATTCGAAGGCCGACACTGCGCAATCTCGGTCGCGGGAGGCGTCGATTGTGCTGGCCACCGACAATGTGGTCTCGGGCTCCCCCACCTATTCGTTGGCTCAGGCGCTTGATCTCACATCCCAAGCCGGCATCAATGTGGACGGTCTGTATTCGGGACCGCAATCCAGTGAGGGTGACGCCACGACCAACGAGATGCGCCAACTCATCGAGCGGCATGGCGGTCTGTTCCTCACCCAGTCGAACAGCGCGTCGATCGATGAATTGGTGCGTGAGATAGACGGTCGTCGTTCACATGAGGCACAGGCCCAATCACAGACTGCCCTGACGGACGCCCCGGGATGGTGGACTCTCGCTGTGGCGATTCTGCTTGCGGGCTGGTTGGTTATGGCGTGGAGGTTGAAGCGATGAGTACGTTCGGCTTTGCACCGGCCCTTGGCTGGGTTGGCGGCTCCCTTGTGGCTGCGGCGATGGTGGCATGCGCTGTGACGTGTGTCGTGCTGCATGCACGTCGCGGTGCCGATGGTACCGATGAGACACTCTGGTCGTGCGTAAGGCGTGTGCTGGCGTGCGTCATCGTGGCGCTCATGGCCTTCACACCAAGCATGATGACCAAGACCACCAGCCGTGCCATCAGCACCACTGATGTGGTCATTGTCTCGGACATCACGCCGTCGATGGGTGTGCAGGATGCCCGCTATGGCTCCAAGTCCGACCTTTCCCGCCTCGAAGCGGCGAAGTCCGCCATTGCCGACATCGTCGGGGATTACCCGAATTCGAGTTTCTCCGCGGTATCCGTTGGAGCATCGGGAGCGGTGGATGTGCCGTTGACGCCCGACACCCGTGCCATCACGAATTGGGCGCAGTCCCTTGATACCGAGGACGCCTCGAGTTCCAGCGGTTCATCGCTTGATGTGGTGATCGATCCGTTGCTGCGTGCACTCAAATCGATTCGCGACGCCCACCCGGACGATCGCATAGTGTTGTACGTCATCACGGATGGGGAACAGACAGTGCAGAACACACGCCGCACATTCTCGTCGCTGCGCCACTATATTGACGATGCCTGCGTGATCGGCGTCGGCTCCACCACCGGTGGCCGGATACCCTCGAAGACCGCAGGTCAATGGGTCACCGATCCCTCCACGGGCCAGCCCGGCGTATCGATCATGGATGAGAGACAGATTCGGTCGCTAGCCGACGAGCTCAGCGGCAAAGCAGTGATCACCTCGGCGAACGACACGGTGGCGAGCGCACAGATCGCGCAACAAGCCGGGCGCTGGCGTGAGGACGACACGCAGAAGGAGCGTACGCGCATCAATCCGATTGTCTGGCCGCTGGCCATCGCATTGGCTGCGTTGCTGGCATGGGAGCTGGGCACATGGATCGCCACTTCGAGGAGGCTTCTATGAGCGGGAACATATCCGGGCGTCTGGATCGCGACACGGCGGGCAAGCCTTCCACGAAACGCGCGCCTCTCGGCGTGCGCATCATGCTTGCGGCATTCGCCGTCCTGTCCATTGCATTCGCCGTATTGGCCGGCGTGAACATCGCCGCACAACGTCAGTATGATGCCGCGACTCAAACGCTCACCGAGAATCTTGAGACCGCGTCCCGCAACGACGCCGATCTCAAGCAACTGCTGACCTCACAGCAGGAGCTGGACGCACGATTCGCCAATATCACCGGAAAATCGGCCGTGCTGCTGCCGCAGATCAGCGAGAGCACCACTTATAACGCGCAGGTTTCGAAACAGCTGACCGACTTGGTGCAACAACAGGTCGACGCCGATGCCGCGAAGAACGACAGCCAGCAGTCGGGGCAGCACGGTGAGCAGCCCAAATCACTCGACTCGCTCACCGAGGAACAGCGCAAGCAAGTGGAGGAGTTGCTGCGCAGCAACGAGGAGCTGGGGAAATCCGAGGATTCCACGAACGAATCGAATGGCGGCCAAGGCGAGGGGGAAAACGACAGCCCCTCTCACCCGTCGAATGTGAAACCGTGGTAAGCCGCGACGGTGAATGGCTATTGCAATGTTGCACTGTGGATAGTTTCCGGAGTCAATGCATTCACGCCGTTCACTGACCACAATCGCCGATTCAGCTGGATTCATGGTCGACTGCGATGTGCAATGGAATCATGATCGGTTCCAATTCAGCGTTCAACGCCACGTCGGGCACCACGACGCAGTGCGTATGCGCGGGCAATGCACAGGAATGCATCGCATTGCTCGTGCCATTGGTGCGCGGTTCGTTCCATGCGCTTGATGGCCTGATGGCCGCGTGCCGGTCCGATACAGGAGCATGGAGCGGCCGTGCCGCCGAATTGTTCCATGAACGGTTGCAGGCCATGGAACCACGAGCATCCGCATGTATGCAGACGCTGCAGATGCTCGACGGATTGCTCTCGGCAATGTAGGGGTTGCCATGACGAAGATGGTGAGATCATCCATTCATGGTGGCGCCCAGTATGCCACTGCCACGCTCGAGCTCGTTCATAGCATCTGCTCACGGCTGGGGGCCTGCGCCGCCGATTTGAAGGCACAGGCCATCGCCTTGTCGAACGCCAGGATGCGTGTTGCCGTGCTGCGCACCTCAACTCTTCAATGGTGTCCGGAGCAGAACGGCATGGCGGCATTGCGAGCTCCCGTCTGTGAATCGAGTGGATTCGGTCGTTCCCTCCATGTTCATGTCGAGTACCTTCGCCTGACGGACCACGCTGAATCCGCCGGATCACAGCTGCATGCGCTGGCCGTCCAATGCGAGAGAATCGCCGATGTATTGGCGCGTGCGTACAACCTGTATTCCGAGGCCGAGGCCAAAAGCCGCATGGCCACTACTAATAGGGCACTGCAATGGGCCGCACGGGTGGCACCTGCGACAATGGCGAAATTCACCATTGCACAGGCTCTGGGCGGATGGCTATACGGTGTGGTCACTGAGGGCAATTTCTCGGCAGCCCATGCCTTGAATGCCATCTCGTGGCAGCAGGAGGGGCTGATGCGTGCGGCCGGCGCAGCCATAGGCCTGCATGACGGTCAATCACCGGTGCCGTCAGGAGCATATGCCATCGCGGGAATCTCATCGCGAGCAACGAATCTGATTCAAGGAGATACGCTGACCGTCGAATCCGTGGATCCCCATGAACCATCCATCGCCCCTGTGTCGGACATGGGCGGTGCACTGGCGAATCTGCGAAGGCTCTCGGCAGCGAACGCGGACAGCGCGCATGGTGAATATGCAACCATCGCCATCTCACGGTATGTGGATGCCGATGGCCGACGTTCCTGGCTGGTGACCATTCCGGGAACCGACGGCAACTTCGACTCCCCTTTGGGATGGGAACAGAATGTGGAGCTCATGAGCGCCAATGCCACGCAACGACGTAACGCAGACAGCGCGCGTATGGTCGTCGAAGCCATGCGGCAGGCGGGCATCGGCCGTGATGAGCGCGTGGCGTTGATCGGCCATTCGCAGGGCGGCATCATCGCGGCAACGCTGGCCAGCGATTATGCCGATGAGTATCGCATCGAACATATCGTGACCGCCGGCTCCCCCATCGCCAACCATCCGATGGGCAAGGGGACATGGGTGACCAGCATCGAGATGGAAGACGAACTGGTTGCCGCGCTGGACGGCGAGGTGAATCCTCGGAGCGAGCGGTGGCTCACCATTCGAGGCGAGGTGCGCAATGTGGCCGACGGGTCACCTGCCGATGCGAATGGCACCGTGGATGACGGCACCGCTGCCATGACCGCCGTCGATCAATCCCATCAGGGGAAATACGAACTCACACACGATCTCGCCTACCATACCGCCGCCTATGAGAATGCGCTGTCACTGGGGTCCGAGGCACTTGCGAACCATGACAGCCACTTCATGGCGACCATTCGCGGCGACTATATGGAGACCACCTACTGGCGCGGCCGCATGGGGCATGGCGAGCACGACATCGAGTTGGATGACACGCACACGCAGTGAAAAATGGACATACACCGCCCATGGCTCAAGGGCTTGGTTTAGGGTGGAACCATGAACCTTTCCGAGATCTCACCAGCCATCGCCCTCACCCCTCTGGATGGGCGCTATCATGCCCAGACCGCCGCTCTGGTGGAATACCTGAGCGAACCGGCACTGAACCGCGAACGCATGCGCGTGGAAGTCGAATGGATGATTCTGCTCGCCAACGGCTTCGCCGGAAACGACTGGAAGCCGATTGTCACCGGCGTCAAACCGCTCACCGAACAGGAGCAGGCATTCCTGCGTTCCATCCCCGAGGAGTTCGGGGCACAGGGCATTGCCAGGCATGCCGCGCATGAAGCCGTTACCCACCATGATGTGAAGGCTGTCGAATACTACATCGACGACTATCTGGATAGCGCGGAGGAGGTGCTCGGTGCCCCCACCCAGCTCACCGACCTGAAAACTCTCGTGCATTTCGCCTGCACCAGCGAGGACATCAACAACCTCTCCATCGCCCGCTGCGTGAAGAACGCAATCGAACACGTATGGCTACCGGGCGCGGATGCCATTGTCGACCTGCTGGCTCAGCGTGCCGAGGAGTTCAAGGACATGCCGTTGCTCTCCCTCACGCACGGGCAGCCGGCCACACCGACCACACTCGGCAAGGAGCTCGCCGTCTACGTGTACCGGCTTGGGCGTCAGCTCAAGCATGTCCGTGAGCAGGAATACCTGGGCAAGATCAATGGCGCCACCGGCACTTTCGGTGCGCATCTGGCCGCATTGCCGAATGTCGACTGGGTCGCCGTCTCACGCGAATTCGTGGAGAACCGCATGGGCCTGACCTGGAACCCGCTCACCACCCAGATCGAATCGCATGACTGGCAGGCGGAGCTGTTCGACACGATCTCGCACACCAATCGCATCATGCACAATCTGTGTGTGGACACATGGATGTACATCTCCCGTGGCGTGTTCGCCCAGGTACCGGTGAAGGGCGCAACCGGTTCGTCCACGATGCCCCACAAGGTGAACCCAATCCGTTTCGAGAACGCGGAAGCCAACTTCGAAATCTCCTGCTCGCTGCTCGACACGTTGGCGGCCACGCTTGTGGAGTCCCGTTGGCAGCGCGATCTGACCGATTCCACCACGCAGCGCAACATCGGCTCAGCATTGGGGTATTCGGTGCTGGCGCACAACAACCTGCTCGGCGCCCTCAAGTCGGTTCATCCGAACACGCAGGTGATGGATCGCGAGCTCGATGAGAACTGGGAGGTGCTGGGCGAGCCGATCCAGACCGCCATGCGCGCCCAGGAGCTGGCCGGCCGCTCCGGCATGGAACGCCCCTACGAGAAGGTGAAGGAGCTCATGCGCGGCCACTCCATCTCGCAGGCCGATGTCGAGGGCTTCATCGATTCGCTTGACTTCGACGACGAGACCGCAGCCCGTCTCAAGGCTTTGACGCCATCAACCTACGTGGGTCTGGCGTCGCTGCTGGTCGGGTACGATCGCCGGTAGTCCTTTTTCAATCCATCGCGTAGAATATACGTGCTGATGTGCGATGCTCATGCTTGGGCCTTTCACCCGGGCATGGGCATTTTATATGAAGGACTGATATGACAACGCCCAATTCGTCCGGCTCAG
Organism: Bifidobacterium animalis subsp. animalis; assembly: GCA_004154635.1. Classification (GTDB taxonomy): domain Bacteria; phylum Actinomycetota; class Actinomycetes; order Actinomycetales; family Bifidobacteriaceae; genus Bifidobacterium; species Bifidobacterium animalis_B. The sequence continues at coordinate 56,701 of RSDC01000006.1, read as the reverse complement.
GTCGCGTGCCCTCCGATCAGGCGGACATGCAACCACCGTCCACCGAGAAGGCCCCCGAGCATGCACTGGCAAGTAGGTTCCCCAACGTGAGGGTCAACGATGTGGCGCCGAAGCGCAACCATGTGACCAGCGATCTGCTGCACGCAGGCGCGGCACTCGTATTCGGGGTCCTGGTGATCCTGGTCGCCGTCTACCTCCATGGGCTCACCACCGGCGTCGAAGATGACGCCCATTCCGCCAGCCAGGCATTCGACTGGCTGGTCGACCTGCCATCGTCGCTGCTGCAGCAGCTCATTGTGATTTCCATCGTGGTAGGGGTGCTCATCCAATTGGTGCTCAACCGGGAATGGCTTCAGTCCGCCTGCGCGGTCGGCGCGCTGCTCATCGGCTTCCTTGTCTGCTGGGGTGTCTCCGAACTGCTCTCCTACCACAGCAGCGCCATGCTCATCAACACATTGCTGTCGAGCGGCACCCGCGTAGGGCCTTCCCTGCTGCCCGATTTCTACGCCGCCATAGCTGCATTCCTCACGGTCGCAGGTCCCCGTGACACCCGCTCGTCGGTGAAGTGGAGCTGGAACATACTCCTCGCCGGTGCCGTGGTCTTCATCATGACCTCGTGGAGCTCGTTGCCGGGTGTACTGGTGGCCATTTGCATCGGTCGTATGGTGGGACTGTCCATCCGTTTCGGCGTGGGCACGAAGAACTCTGGAGCATGGGGATATCAGATTGTGCAGGCGCTGAGCTCAATCGGCCTGCATCCGACCGTCCTTGACCGACGCCCCGAAGCAGCCGACCATGCACCGATGCTTGCGGACGACCTGACCGACCATTCCCGACTCTACGATCTGACTGATGAGAGTGGCGTGCACTATGTGGTGTCGGTGCTTGACAACCAGGTGCAGATCACCGGTTATTTCTCGCAGCTGTGGCAGCTCATTCGGCTCAGCGGCGTCGCGGTGCGCCATGATCGCTCCGCCGTGAGCGCCACGCATCACCACTATTCCATGCTGCTGGGTCTGCGTGACATAGATCTGACCTGTGCAAGACCCTATGGTGTCTGCGACTACGGTGAATCCTCCATAGTCGTGTTCGAACACCGCGAGACCATTCACGCCGTGGATTGCGGGGGGCTCGACGATACCGAAGCGCTCTCGCTCATGAACTATCTGCAACGTGCGCATCAGCGTGGCTTCACTCACCGCCAGATCACGGCGGACACCATTGCGCGCTCCGCCAATGGCGACATGGTGATTGCCGGCTGGCAGAATGGCGATTACGCGTCCACCACCACGAACATCACACTCGACAAAGTGCAGCTGCTCACCTTGTTCAGCACGATGTTCGGCATTGAGCGCACCGTCTCGCTCGCACGCCGTGCATGGGGGCAATCCACCCTCATCTCGTTGATCCCGTTTGTGCAGAAGGCCGCCGTTCCTGCGGCCACCCGGCAGATGGAAGGTTGGAACAAGCAGATCGTCGAGGATTTGCGCACCGCGCTCAGTAAACTGGCCCCTGAAGAAGTGACGGAATCGATGGAGCAGGTGACGCTCACGCGGTTCAATGCGCGATCGTTCTTCGGCCTTGTGTTGTTGGTGATCGCCGTCTATGTGATGCTGACGCAGATGCGGCCGGACGAGATGATTCGCGCCGTGAAGCAGGCGAATCTCTGGTGGGCGCTCGTCGTCATGCTGTTCGGCTTCCTCGCATGGGTGGGTTCGGCCATGGCACTCGGCGCCTTCATGGACAAGGACCGCCGTCGGCCGTTCGGTTTGCTCTGCTCGCAGATTGCCGCCGGATTCACTGCGGTGTCGATGCCCGCCGGCATCGGCCCGGCCTTTGTGAACCTCCAGTACCTGCGCAAGAGCGGCTACCGCAATACCACCGCCACCGCCATCATGAGCGCCGTGCTCGCCGTTCAGGGGGTGATCACGGTGGTCCTGCTGCTGCTCATCGGCATTTTCACCGGCCGGAACACGCTTTCCGGCATGATTCCCACGAACACGCTGATTCTCGCCATTGCGGTCGTCGCCCTTGCAGTCAGTGTGATCATGGCGATTCCCTCGGTGCGCAGGAAGCTCACCGAGAAGTACCTTCCCTTGGTGAAGTCGTATGCCAGATCGTTGCTGGAGACGCTTACGCAGCCGCGCAAGTTGCTCGGTTCGGTGGCCGGCTCCCTCATTCTGAATCTCTCCACAGGCTTCGGCTTCTGGGCCGCGCTCATGGCGTTCGGGTTCAGCATGAACCCGATTGAGACGACGTTCATCTTCCTGCTGGCGAATACACTCGGTTCGGCGGTTCCTACGCCGGGTGGCCTCGGTGCCGTCGAGGCCGCGCTGTCGGTGGCGTTCAGCGCCGTCGGCGTGCCCACCGCATTGGCATTATCGGCCACATTGCTCTACCGTGTCGTGTTCTACTGGCTGCGCATTCCGCTGGGTGCGCTGGCTATGAAATGGCTGGATAAGCACAATCTGATCTGATTTGTTTCATTTTGTAAGCTTTTGGTGCACAGAACGTAGCCAAATGCGAAAAAATCAAGGGAAATCGTTGCAAACACGCGGATTTGACCGAATCTTGAGGTAAGATGCTTCTTGAACATGTGGTTATCCGCAATGAGGATTACCCCTGACAAAGAAGGACGCTTCTATGGCATACAATAAGTCTGATCTCGTTGCAAAGATCTCCCAGAAGTCCGGTCTCACCAAGGCTCAGGCTGAGGCTGCCGTCAATGCTTTCCGCGATGTCTTCATCGAAGCCATGAAGAACGGCGAAGGCCTCAAGCTCACCGGTCTGCTCTCCGCAGAGCGTGTCAAGCGCGCCGCCCGCACCGGCCGCAATCCTCGTACCGGTGAGACCATTGAGATTCCGGCCACCTATGGTGTTCGCATCTCCGCTGGCTCCCTGCTGAAGAAGGCAGTGAGCGAGTGATTCGCAGCCTACGCTAGAAAATGACCCGGCCAGCGACGGCCGGGTTTTTTCATGTCAGACCGCCTCGGCACCCATGCTCAGATGGACGCTTCATCGCCATCCTCTCGCGAATCACGCAATTCGCCCATGAGTTCGTCATATTGCTTGGTCGGCTCGTCGCGGAACGGATCGAGCAGCACCGCCTCCATATGCACCGGACGCACAAGCTTCAGCGTCGTCCAATCGCAGTCATAGACGGCATCGGTATGCGATGCCGTCGCCACGAAACGTCCACGCAGCACGGCACGCGTATGAGGGGGTGGCGTGGACACGGCATCGCGAATCTGATCCGCATCCACCAAGGTGCGCATCAGGCCATGCGCGCACAACGACGGGTAGAGCCTGCCGTTGGCGATGTCGTGATAGTCCAGGTCAAGCTGGCGCAGTCTGGACGGTGTGACGGTGCCGCGCAACCGCAAACGATCGAAGAACATCTGCTTGGATGCCCAATCGATCACATGCGACAGCGTCTCGATGTCATTGGCCGCCAATCTGTCGAGGATCCACCGCCATTGGTCCACAATCCATTCGACATTGCACAGCGCGTCATACCGCAACGACGCCCCCAACGCATCACCATGGTGTGCGGCGAAGGTCTCGACCTGCTCCAGCATCCGTTGCTGCAGTTCCAGTGCGGTGGTCGAACGCCCTGATGCCAGTGCGATGCGGGCATGCGGCCCGTCGGCGTTGATGGCGTGGTTTGCGGCGATCGGATCCGCGAGCGCGAATGCCTCGAGCTCACCATCGCATCCGCTGTGTGCTGCATGCTCCATCATGCACAGCACGAGATGCGTGGTGGCGCATTTCATAAGGGTGGCCCACTGGGAACGATTGGAGTCGCCTATGATCACATGGAGACGCCGGTAGTCCTCGGGGTTGGCGTGCGGCTCGTCACGGGTGTTGATCATGGGGCGCGACCGTGTGGTGGCGCTGGAGACTGTTTCGTCCACGAATGCCGCACGTTGGGTGAACAGGAGCCGTTCGCCGTCGAACCTGCCGGCCCCGGTGTAGATCTGCCGGGTGATGAGGAATGGCAGCAACACATGCTGTATCATGTCCAGATTCACGAAACGGCGCACGAGGTAATTCTCATGGCAACCGAATGAATGACCGGCGCTGTCGACGTTGTTCTTGTACAGATGCAAGGTAGCACGCCGATTCCGCGCGTCGGATTCCCGCAGCCTCCGCTGGGCGTCAAGCCCCATCGAACGCATGATCTGCTCGCCTGCCAGATCGCTCAGCAACGCATCCGAGGGGCATATCGCCTCGGCGGTCGCATACTCCGGGTGGGATCCCACATCGAGGTACAGACGTGAGCCGTTCTCCACGTAGGTGTTGGTGGAACGGGCCCTGCGCACGACGGGCTGGAACATGGTCATCGCCACATGACTGGCGTCCATGGGTTCCGGAATATCGGTGACGCTCACACCGTATTCGGTCTCGATGCCGAAGATGCGCGCGAAATCATGCTGATGCGTCTGGTCCGACGGCTGTATCGCCCTGCTGCCACTGTCGTGCAGCTGTGGCATCACTCGCCGCCTTTCTGCACGAAGCTGTTCACATATTCCTCGGCGTTCGTCTCGAGAACGGTTTCGATGTCATCGAGAATCGCATCAAGATCGTCAGCCTGCTCCTGCGCAAGCATGGCCGCCGCGGAAAGATCCTGGACCGTTTCCTGAGCCTGATCGTCATCATGCCGCTGTGTCTCGGCGGGGATTTGATGGTGTTCGGATGCAGATGGCATTGCTCCCCCAATCTGGTGTGGATTCCAATATCGACGTCGGATGTGCCCTGTGCCACATGGACTGTTCAAAGTGGCTCAGGATTTGAGATCACTGTTGTCCCGCTGGCTTCTGTTCGTGATGATGGTAGGATTCCCCGCAATCGGAGTTGATGAGGTAGGGCTGCAGCTCCTGTATGATCTGTCCGTTGGTGGCCACAAGATCGTTCTGGCTGCGCCAGTGGATGAGACCGCCTTCCCATGTGCTCAGCTGCCCTTGGGCCTCCCAGAGCACCACGGCGGCAGCTGAGATGGCCGGCACGTCACGTTCATGCAGATGCGGTTCGAAATACGCGTCATAGGTGCCATCGGCCACTTTGCACACATCCAGCGAGACGGGCCCGATCCTTTTGATGTCGGCGGGTTTGCCGGCGAGGCTCGCTACCACATTGAGGGCATGTTGTGCCTCCTGCGGCACATACGACATGCCGAAGCTCACGATTGAGCCATCGAGGTGGCTGACTGTGGATGGCATGATCTTCTCGCGCTTCTCCCCCACTGGCGTCTTGCGCATGCGGATCGCGCCCTGCTGCCGGGCGGCCAAATAGGTGAGGTTCAGTGCCGGCGCGTGAATCACCCCCAGGATCGGCTGGGCCGATCCGAACTCATTGAATTCGAACAGCGAGATGGTCACGCTCCATTCGGCCATGCTGCGCGAGTAATTGATCACGCCATCGACACCGCCCACGCACCAGTACCGGTCTCCGGGCGCCCACTCATCGGTGCGGTCCTCCCAACGGCCTTTGAACGGATCGATGTAGGTGAGACGATTGTAGATGAACTGCGACAGTCGGTCATCCACCTTGAGCCCGCGTGAGTAGTCACGCTGCACCGTGTCCAGCGTCACCAGATCCTTCGGCATGAGCTGGTCCTTGAGCGCATGCTTGCCGGCGTCCTCGGCGATGCGACTCACCTGCACTGCGAGCTCCCGTAATCCGGCCTGCATACCAATGCCTCCTGTGACCTTATGTCTCGGAAAAATCTGTTCCAAGACTAGCAAATAATCTGTGAGTATTCTGAAAAACTCGCCCTATGCGAGCGTGCTGGATACAGCGGATACACGACTTACGAACGTTCGCAGATGCCGCCGAGACTCCTGATGAGCTGCGCCGCGCTGGACGCCTCCTCCACCTGCCGTTCGGTGTCATCTTTGGTGAACCGCGTGGGATCGCGCATGTCGAGCGTCCAGGAATCACCGGCTCCATCGGCAACGGTGGTGATTCGGGTCCAGGAGATCGCACGTAATTCAGTGGGGAATCTGTGCAGCATCGCGGCACGGAGCCATGCACGCGTGTCGACCGGAGCATCGGTCGCCGCCGCCGCTATTTGCTCATCCGTCACCACACGCTCGGCACGGGATCGCACCTTGGCGAACATCGCCTCATTCTCGGGAGCGAGCGAAGCCCATCGCAATTCGAGCGCGCACACCTGTGGATTCTCCCAACCCGAGGCGGGGGATGCGCCGGAACCGGCGATGCGTCGGCGCATACGTTCGAGCAGCTGCCATTTGAGCAGCCATTCCAGTCGAGAGGCCTGCGCGGTCATCGTCATTCGGGTGTCGTCGTCGGCATGGCGCACCTCGGCCACGTCGATCAGCGCCTGCTGCCACATCGCCATGACCGAGCGGGTCTGCGGATCCGGCCATAGCGGCTCTCCAAGCGAATCGGTGCCATACACCATCGATGCCACCTCGTAGACAAGGCCCCGCAACGACACCTGCAGCTGCCACGCCGTGCTCGAACCTCCATTGGCCAAAGCGAGTGGTTCGTCGAAGGTCAGGTCGTGCGACACCGTATGCATGGCGGCGACCGGGTCCAGAAGCGAGAGTGGACGCAGCGCCTCCGTCAAGTCGTAGTCAAGTCCGGACGCCTGCTCGGCCACCCACAGCAGCATGCTCGTCGTGCCGAGCTTCAACGCGTCCGGCACCTCCAGACGATTGGCGTCGCCCACGATCACGTGGAGTCTGCGCATCTCGTCAGGAGCGTGTGACTCATCGCGGGTATTGATGATTGGCCTGTCGAATGTGGTTTGCAAACCGACCTTCATATGGAAATAGTCGGCACGCTGACTCAACTGGTAGCCTGCCCGTTCCCCATGCTCGCCGAGACCCACTCGTCCCGAACCCGTGTAAATCTGCCGGGTGGCGAAATGAACCAGCATGAGCGCAGTCACCGCATCGAAATCCACGTCGCGACGCAGTAGATAGTTCTCATGGCTTCCCCACGCAGCCCCCTTGCCATCCACATTGTTGCGGAACACCTCGAACTGATGTCGCTCAGTGCTTGCGGATTGGGCGGCCCGACGCATGAGCAGATCGCCGGCGAAATCATAGGCCACGGCCTCAAACGGATCGCGCGTCTCCGGTGCGGAGTATTCGGGATGCGCATGATCCACGTACATGCGCCCTCCATTGGCTGCGAAGGCGTTCGTGATATTGCGTTGCGGTTCGTCGGTAAGCATGTCGGGACGTGCCGCAGCGCGGGGCATCGTCATACCCCGCATATCGTGCACCGGATCCTCCTGTCGGTAGTCCCAGCGAATATGCCTCGTCGCCTCATCGCCTGCATGGGCAATCACATCGAATGACGACTGCACGGGGCTGGCATGGGGATCCTGCCGCACCGACACGGCATACTCGGTCTCCGTCCCCATCACTCTGCGCACGCTCATTCACTCCGCTCCTCTCACGACATGTTCCATGCCAACGGCACATTTCGAACACATTCCATTCCACCAAGACCCACTGCCGGGATCAGACGCCGTCGGCCGCCAACGTCAACGCGTTGATTCTGAGCCATTGCCCCGGATCCGTCTCGTTGATCGTGGAGCGGTTCTGTTCGTATTCATCGTCAATGGCCTCATGGATCCGCGCCTCGGTGATGCCTTGCGGTTCATCGTCCCCGCTCGTCGACCCATGGAGGATTTCGGCCTTCACCGCCTTGGTCTTCGCCCGGTCGACGATGTTGCGCAGCATCGCACCGCTGACGATGTCGGCCATGTAGATCCCACGCCGACGGCCCTGTTCATCGAGCATGGCAAGCAACCGGGATTCATCCCTGCGGAAAAGATCGCGCACCAGCGAGGCCGCCAGCGCATCCGCGTCCCTGCCGGGCTCAAGAGGCAGCGCATCGGTGAGGTAATGGCGGGTGATGGCCAGGGCGGCCGTCTCGTCTGGCCGTGTGACATGAATCTTGACGTCCAGACGTCCTGGACGCAATACCGCTGGATCGATCATGTCGATGCGATTCGAGGCACCGATCACCATCACGTCGTCCAGGCTCTCCACGCCGTCGAGCTCGGTGAGGAACTGCGGCACGATCGTCGTCTCCACATCACTGGAGACGCCTGTGCCTCGGGTGCGCAGCAGCGAATCCATCTCGTCGATGAACACGATGACGGGGCGCCCGGCACCCGACAGTTCCTTCGCTCGTTCGAAGATTCTGCGAATGAGGCGCTCAGACTCGCCTACGAACTTGTTGAGCAGCTCCGGTCCCTTCACCGACAGGAACACGCCGTCGTTACCACTGTCCGCGGCCAGCTCATGCGCGATGGCCTTGGCTATGAGCGTCTTGCCATTGCCCGGAGGCCCATACAGCAGGACGCCCTTCGGCGCTTTCAGGTCGAACCGGGCGAAGAGGTCGCGATGTTGGAACGGCAGCTGCACGGCATCGCGAATCCGTGCGATCTGCTCATCCAGGCCTCCGATGTCGGCGAAGGAGACATCCGGAGTCTCCTCGAGAAGCAGATCCTGCGCCTGTTCCTGCGGCAGTACAGACAAAACATAGGTACCGGAGGGATCGATCACCACACGGTCGTCGACATTGATCGGAGTATGCGCCACCGCGCTCGCACGCATGACCACGCCGCGATTGCCTCCGGCATCGGAGACGATGAGCCTGCCGTCGGCAAGGCTTTCCGAGACCGCGCGCATCGGTCCGGTAGTCGGTGTCTCGCAGGAATCGACAATCACCATGTTGGCATCGAGCAACACGCCTTGGCCGCTCCCCAACCGTGCGGGATTGACAGTCGGCGACAACGGGACGATCTGGCGTCTGTTGCCATTGAGAATCTCCGCGCTTGCACGCCGCACACCATGCTCATCGGTGGAACAGCGATTCACACGGACCATGGTCGCCATTGTCAATGGCGGTGCCTTGAACTGCTCGAGTTGCGCCTTCGCCTTGCGAAGCTCCTCGGTGGCACGGGTGAGCGCTTTGGCGAGCGCGTGGTTGCGTTGCCGCAGCTGGTCGTTCTCATGCGCCGCCACAGCCTCGGGATCCGCGGACTGCGAAGCTGCGTCCGTGTGCTTCTCCTGGCCCATACCCACCTTCGTTCAATCCGAGTGTTCCGTATGCCATTGTAATGCACGTGCCCGCAAAGAGAAACGGGTCCGTGCAAGAGCACGAACCCGAATTGACTTCAGCGCCTAACGCGCATCGACAGTCTACTCATGGGATTGCGTCGAGCGACGTTCGCGTATCAGATTGCGAACCCATCGCCATGCGAAGAACACCAGCACCAGCGCGAACACCACGATGATCACATCTTCGAACACATTGAGCACGCCGAGAATGGAGCACCACTGGTCGCCGAGCATGTAACCGGCGGTGACGAGCACCGTGTTCCAGATTGCCGAGCCGAGGAAGGTCCAGCCGGAGAACTTCACGAAGTTCATCTGGTTGAATCCGGCCGGAATCGAGATAAGCGAGCGAACAACGGGAATCACGCGTCCGATGAGCACCGACCAGGTGCCATACTTGTTGAACCATTCGTTTGCCTTGTTCACATCCTTGCGACTCACGCCGGGAATCCTATCGACTGCCTTGTGGATGCGGTGGAGACCGAACCAGCGTGCGATGCCGTATAGCGCCCAGGCGCCGAGCAGCGATCCCATTGTCGCCCATAGGATCGCACCGAACAGGCTCATGCTGCCACGGGCAGCGGTGAAACCGGCGAGTGGCAGAATGATCTCGCTGGGAATGGGAGGGAAGATTGACTCGAGGGCGATGGCCAAGGCCACGCCCACACCGCCCACATGTTCCATGAGAGAGACGAGCCACGCCGTCATGGCGCCAATCAGGCCATCGGAACTCGTGGCGCATTGCAGTTGGGCCTCAGCCAGGGTAACAGTAAAGTGCATGCTTTGATTGTCCCAACGTTTTTCGACAATCAAAGGCATGAGCGCACCACTTTCGCAACATCTTGACGACACCGACACACTCGCTGACCCATTACCCGCTCTCGGCATGCCGGGTCTGCTCGTGATGGATGTCGATTCCACGCTCATCGAGGAAGAGGTGATCGACGAACTCGGCGAGGAGGCGGGGGTGGGCGACGAGATCGCGGCCATCACCGCGCGGGCGATGAACGGCGAGCTTGATTTCCGGCAGGCATTGGACGAACGGGTGGCGCTGCTGAGAGGAATGCCAGCACAGATCTTCGACCACGTGTACGAACGGCTGCATTTCACCAATGGCGCACATGAACTCATCGACACGCTCCATGCGCATGGTTGGAAGGTGGGTGTCGTCTCAGGTGGCTTCCACGAAATCGTCGACAGGCTCGCAGTGGACGCGCATCTCGATTACCATATAGCGAACCGGTTGAGCGTGGATACTCGCAGCGGCATGCTCACCGGCGAAGTGGTCGGTGATGTCGTGACCAAGGAGGTCAAGCTCTCCCGGCTGCGGTCATGGGCTCAAGAGAACGACATCACGCGCATCCAGACGGTCGCCGTGGGCGATGGCGCGAACGATCTGCCCATGATCGGCGCTGCCGGACTGGGCATCGCATTCTGCGCCAAACCCACTGTGCGCACGGCGGCCCCTCACACGATCGACGAGCGCGATCTTCGCAAGGTGCTTGATTTCCTGCAGTAGCTGAACAATGTCTGCTGCCAGGAAGCCACAGCGATTCACTGGGATGCCCGGCGTCGGCACCTCGATGAAAGCCGGCTCCGGGCATTCTGGTGAGACACATCAGTCGAGATATGCACCTTCAGCCAGATGGGCGCCACGGGCCCACTCCGGAGCCCCCATCTCTCGCTTGCCAGCAGCCTTGACGACCAGCAGTTCCAACGGATCGGTGGAAGTGCCCACCCACACATGATGCTTGGTGACGTGCAACTCGCTCGGCTTGAGATTCCGAGGTGATTCATCGGCCGTCATATCGGCCGGGATGGCCTTCGACACATGCAGCGTCTCGTTGGCATCATCACCATGTGGATGCAGATTCGCCCATGCCCCCGGCGCCGGCGTGCAGGCGCGAATCTGGCGATCAAGCGCGAAAGCCGGCACGTCGAAACGCATGTGGGCGTCCTGCGTGGTGATCTTGGCGGCGACATCGTAGGAGCCTGCCGGCTGGTCGACGGCGTTGACGACTCCTTCGTCAAGGGCCTGCAGCGATGCAGCGAGCAGACCGGCGCCATCTTCGGCGAGACGGTCGAGCAGCTCGCCGGCATTCTCATGCGCACCTATGGTCACCGTGCTCTGTCCGAGCACCGGCCCACGATCCATACCTGCAGTGATGCGGAACACCGAGCATCCGGTCACTTCGTCGCCAGCCCAGATCGCGCGCTGAACCGGAGCGGCGCCACGCCACTGCGGCAGCAGCGAGAAATGCAGGTTGTACCACCCCAGCGGCAGCGCCTCCAGCACCGATTCGCGCAGAATCTTGCCGTAGGCCACCACCGCCGCACATTGGGCCCCGGTGGCCTTCAATGCGGAGAGGAAGCATTCGTCGGCCGGATCGCATTCGATGACATCGAGGCCAAGTTCACGGGCGGCCATTTTCACCGGACTGGGCATGATCTTGCGGCCGCGCCCCGTGGGCGCGTCAGGCCGGGTGAGCACTGCGACCACTTCGAAATGCTCGGTGTCTTTGGCCAGCATACGCAAAGAGGGAACCGCCACCTCCGGGGTTCCCGCGAACAGCACTCGTAACATTGATGTCCTCTCTTCCGCCCGTGCAACTCATGGGCTGTGGTTTTCACTGAATCCCAAGCATAGTACGCACAAGGCGCAGGCAGTCGGCTTACGGTCACAGCTGAGTCGAATGCCATCTCACAGCAGATCTTTCGGGTCCATTCTGAACCGCAGTTCCCCACTTTCGCGAGAGGCCACATGACGCGCCACCTCAGTGCGCAACCGCAATGCGAGTTCGGCACGTCGGGCATGCGAGACGCGCACGACCGCCTTCACCCTATCGCCCATCTCATCGAGTTCACGGGCATCGATCGTGCGATCTGGGGCGAGAGGGGTGATGCCAAGCAGTGAGGGAACCTTCCCCTCTCCGCTTTCCACCCATGCCCAATCTCCGTTCACAATGCCTATGTTGTGCAGGGCACGTTCCACCGCATCACGTCTCCCCCAAATGCAGGCGGCACTGACGACTGGGGGCAGCACCGTCGCAATGCGATCCGCGAGCTCATTGCCCGCAACCACACGGGGATCCCAGAGCATGAGCGAACGAGCCAGAGCCGCATACGTCTCGCCAATCAGCAGTCCCCTGCCCCCGGCGGCACGTGATTTGCACAGCGACATCGCCTGCATCCAATTGGACAGCACATCCACACGAGCATCGAGACGCAGGTCGTACAGACTCGTCCAGGCATCGAGAATCGCCACCGCCTCGTAGGCTCCCGTCGTACCGTCCTGTGTATGCACCATGGGTTCGCATCCGGGAGTGGCGACGACAATGCGCGGGGTGGCATCCACATGGTCCACAACCCCTTGGCTTTGGCTTGAAACGAGCATGGGAACGCCACGGAACAGCCCCTGCAACTCCTGCACGGTCCCCACCGCCCCCACACGGATCACGCGCAACCGCTCTGCTCCGCAATGCCGGCAATGCCAGTCCACGGCGGATGCGCCGCACCAGCTGCATCGCGGGGCATCGGCCCCGGGAACACGCACCAATGGTCCACTGCAACGCAGGCATCGAGCCAGTTGCAGGCACTGCGCGCAACTCAACGACTCGGTGACGCCATCGTGCGGTATGGAGAACAGCACGGGGCCATGCTCAAGCGCCTTCGACAGCACACGCACCGCAGTGTGCGGCACCCTGGCACCGACGCTGGGATCGGCGAGCCGGTTGAGTTCGTCACGGTTCAGCCACCGTACCGGCGGTGCCTGGCTTTTAATCACATCGGAAAAGCCGTGCACCGCCACACTCGGGCCAGCGACTTCCAACACGACCGAGGAGGTCTGGCTTTCCCATTCGCTCAACACGCTACGCGCCCTTCCGATCGCGACGAAGACACCGCCATGGAGCTTGGCGCGCAGACGGCACACACCACGCGCATTCGCATAGGGCATGAGGCCATCCGCATACTGGTAGGCGTCGTCGTCCACAACCGCAAACAGCGCCTCGTCCGGTACGGGCGCGTACATGGCCGCCCTCGTACCCACCACGCAAGTGACCCGCCCCTCGCCAATGGCCAGATACGCCCGGTATCTGTCGGCCGGCGAGAGCGCTGCACTCAACACCGCGATGTCGCCCTCGTATATCTGCTTGGCATTTGGCGCAAACACATGGAGCCCCATATTCTCCAACGCATGCACCATGCTCCACACCTCACGCATGCCGGGCATCACCAACACAGCGGATTTCCCCGCTCCCATGGCGGTGAGCGCCATCCAGGCCAGTGTCCGTTCCCATGCACCAACCCCCGGAAGGGCATCGATGACGAACGCCGAGAACCCCTGCGGTGCGGTGAGTGAGGCACGTAGGGTTTGTGCCTGCTCATAGGCTTTGGCGATCACGGGGAAATGGTCTTCGGCACGTGAGGCGAAACGACCTCTGCGAGCAACCATCGGCGAATCGGCATAGGACGCCTCATCGGCAGCCGACTCTGCGTCGCTTGCCGATTGCAGGGTTGCGTTGGGCTCCTTCTCCACTCCGGCGACCCTGCCCGGCATGGCCACGCGCAGCACGTTCGCTATGGTGCCGCCGTAGGCATTGGCCACGGCGGTGATGTCACGGCGCATCTGGCTCGGTACGAGCACGCGCGGCGAAACGACCTTCTCGATGTAGCGAATGGCACTTGTCGGCGTATCGCTGTCGTTCACCCGTTCCCAAATAATGCCGTTGACACGCTGGCCTCCGAATCTGACCCGGACCAGAACACCCGGCTGCGCGGCTTCGCTCATGCTGTCGTCGACGAAATAGTCGAAGGGCTGCCCCAGATGCGTGGCCTGCACATCGAGCACCACCCGCGCCACCGGCAGCTGGGCAGCCGGCTTTCTGGGCGCGGCCTTGCGCGGCGAGCGCCGCCGCACGCCCATGCCGTCGAAAGCCGGCTGCATCGCTTCTTCGGGTGTTCCACTCATAGTGCCCCAGTCTAGGCTCTCCCCTCATTCAGGTAAAGGCGTCAGCATGCGCGTGTCCAGCTCCATACATACGAAAAAGCGGCATGCGTATGAGCATGCCGCTTTTCCACGTGGGCGTCAGCTTACCGACTCAGTGGTTCGGCCACCATGGACGCAACGGGTAGGTGTCGGTGCCCTCATCGTTTGGTTTGATGGCGAGGAACTGATGCACCTGAATGTTGTTCATCTCGAAATTGAACGCGCAACCGGCCATATAGAGCCCCCACAAACGGGCCTTCGGCTCACCGACGAGCTTGACGGCGTCATCCCAATGCGCCACCAGATTCTCGTTCCAACGGTGCAGCGTGAGTGCATAGTGCTGGCGGAGGTTCTCCTGATTGATCACCTCGAAGCCCGTGTCTTGGATCACCATCTCGATCTCGGCCGGTGAGGAGAGCTCACCATCCGGGAATATGTAACGGTCGATGAACTGACCGGCCTTCTTGCCCTGATGCGAGTTGCACCGGGTGATCTGATGGTTGAGCAATTTGGCGCCCGGCTTGAGCTTGTCGTAGATCTCCTTGAAATACGACGGGTAGTGCTTGTGCCCGACATGCTCCATCATGCCGATGGAGCAGATGCCGTCGAAATCGCCTTCGGGAACGTCACGATAGTCCATGAGCCGCACCTCGGCGAGATCCTCCAGTCCTTCGTCTTTGATCCAGCGCTGCGCCCATTCGACCTGTTCCTCGCTCAGCGTGACGCCGAGCGCCTTGATGCCGCGTTTGGCAGCTTCGATCACCATGGACCCCCAACCGCAACCTATGTCGAGCAGTCGTTCTCCCGGCTGGAGTGCGAGCTTGTCGAGCACGAGGTCGATCTTGTTCTTCTGCGCGGCCTCGAGCGACATGAGCGGGGAGTCGAACACCGCGCAGGTGTAGGTCATGGATGGTCCCAGGAACATCGAATAGAATTCGTTCGACTGATCGTAATGGTAGCTCACCGTGGCCTCGTCGCCGGCCTTCGAATGCGGCAGCAGGCCTTCGCTGATGCGGCGGGCACGGCTTGGGCCCTCGATGTCGGGAGGCGCGGGACGGTGGAACCCATGGGAGGCCACCGAAGCGAGCGCCTTGGCCAGTTGGGCCGGATTTGGTGTACGCAGGTACGACTTGAGCGGTACGAGTTCCTTGAACAGCGCATATGGATTGCCGGGCACGAGCTGCGGCGAATCGATGTCCCCCTGCAGGTAGGCGCGGGCCAGGCCGAGCTCGCTCGGCGCATTCACCATGTAGTAGATGGCGCGCGAGTTCTTCACCTGCAACGTCAGCGGGGCATCGTCGGACCCATACGACGACCCATCGAAGCTTTCAATATGCACAGGTGCACCCGGCTTGAGGAACAGCTCGATCATCTGTGCCACGGTCATTGCGGCCATATTCATCTCCTTTGGAGATTCCTTGCTGCACGGCGCATTCGGTGCAGCTGTTGTATTGAGATATGCCGTTGCCCATCCCGCATAAGCAGCATGCCGGGATGGACTCGGTGGTATTCGTGTCAGTCGACGAGGGTGGCGATGGCCTGCTTGAGTTCATCGACCTTGTTGGTGTGCTCCCAAGTGAAGTCATCGTCCTCACGTCCGAAGTGGCCGTACGCAGCCGTCTTCGAGTAGATCGGACGCAGCAGGTCGAGCTCGTCCACAATCGCGGCAGGACGCAGATCGAACACCTTGCGCACGGCTTCCTGAATCTGCTCGCGGGTCACGCCGTCCGCCTCGGTGCCGTAGGTCTCCACATTGATGCTCACCGGCTCGGCCACGCCGATGGCGTAGGCAACCTGCACCTCGACCTTATGGGCCAAACCCGCGGCCACGATGTTCTTGGCGACCCAACGTGCGGCATAGGCCGCGGAACGATCCACCTTGCTCGGATCCTTGCCCGAGAACGCGCCGCCGCCATGATGGGCCGCACCGCCATAGGTGTCGACGATGATCTTGCGACCGGTCAGCCCTGCATCCGCTGCCGGACCGCCCATGATGAACGAACCTGTCGGATTGACGAGCACGCGGTAGTCGTCGTGCTTCACCGCATCCCCCAGCACCTCATCGAGCACCGGCTCGATCACATGCTCCCGCAGATCCTCGCGCAATGCCTCCTGCGAGACCTCGGGATCATGCTGTGTGGAGATGAGCACGGTGTCGACGCGCAGCGGCCTGTTCTCCTCGTCGTATTCAATGGTTACCTGCGTCTTGCCGTCGGGGCGCAGGAACTTCACCTCGCCGTTCTTACGCACCTCTGCGAGCCGATATGCCAGGCGATGCGCCAGATGGATCGGCAATGGCATGAGCACATCGGTTTCGTCGCTTGCATAACCGAACATGACACCCTGGTCGCCCGCTCCTTGTGCCTCGTAGCGCTCCTCGCGCGAGACGGCGTTCTCCCGGTCCGAGTCAATCCGGGAAACACCTTGGTTGATTTCAGGGCTTTGTTCGCTCAGTGAAACAAGAACGCCACAGGAATCCGCATCCAGACCAATCACCGAGCTGGTGTACCCGATCCTGCGCACTGTGTCGCGCACAATGCTCTGGATGTCGGAGTACCCTTTGCTCGTCACTTCGCCGAACACCCAGAACTGGCCCTTCGTGGCGGATGTCTCCACCGCCACATGTGAATGCGGGTCCTGGCGGAGCATGTCGTCGAGAATGGCGTCGGAAATCTGATCACAGATCTTGTCGGGATGTCCTTCGGTAACGGATTCCGCGGAGATCAGCTTCACTTCTGCCATGACTCTTCCTCTCTATTTCAATATGCGGGCGTTTGTCTCCACAATTCAATCACATCTTCGCTACTTTCATACGCAAGCGTAACTTAGCACCACCTGGATTCGCGCTCGAACCGGGTTGGCTGCCAAAACAAAAACGCCCCGCCAATATCCGGCAGGGCGCACATGCATGTTCGTGGAAGTCTAGTTGCCTTCGCTCAGATCGTCTTCGCCGAGCGTCTCCTCAAGCAGACCTTCGTTGATCTCGCGGAACGCGATCGACAACGGCTTCTCCTGGCTCTTGTACTCGACGAGCGGACCGACGTTCTGCAGCAGACCCTCATTGAGCTGCGTGAAGTAGGAATTGATCTGGCGAGCACGCTTGGCAGCGAAAATGGCCAATGCGTACTTGGAATCCGCATGCTCCATGAGGTCGTCGATCGGCGGATCCGCAAGACCGGTCGGGGTAGGCTCAGTGCCGAATGCCATTTGAAATCTCCAAATCACTAGCAAATGCTTATGCAAAGGTTCAGTATACCTCAAGTCGGCGAAAATAGGCAAACTCCGACAGATGTGCCTATTCTGTCGAGATTATGGCCGGAAATTCCAGCATGCGGAAGCCTTGCCCACTCTCCGCGAAGTTCGAGTTGAATAGATGCTCATGGAAATGCGATCTGCAAAAATCATGAACGGACGAATGTTCGCCGGTGCCCGCGCGCTCTACCGTGCGGCCGGCGTTGACAGCAAGGATTTCGGCAAGCCGATCGTCGCCATTGCCAACTCCTTCGACGAATTCGTCCCCGGGCACGTACATCTCAACAAAGTGGGACGTCTCGTCTCCGAGGCCGTGAAGAAGGCCGGCGGCATCCCGCGTGAGTTCAACACCATGGCCGTCGACGATGGCATCGCCATGGGTCACACCGGCATGCTGTACTCCCTGCCTAGCCGCGAGATCATCGCCGATACCGTGGAATACCAGGTGAACGCGCATTGTGCGGACGCTCTGATCTGCATCTCGAACTGCGACAAGATCACACCGGGCATGCTCATGGCGGCGTTGCGCCTCAACATTCCGACCGTGTTCGTCTCCGGCGGCCCCATGGAAGCCGGCACCACCGTGCTGCCGGACGGCACCGTGAAGGAGAACACCGATCTCATCGACGTCATGTACGCCTCTGCCGACGATTCCATGAGCGACGACGACCTCCTCGCCTTCGAACGCACCGTGTGCCCGACATGCGGCTCATGCGCCGGCATGTTCACCGCGAACTCGATGAACTGCCTCACGGAGGCGATCGGCCTTGCACTGCCCGGCAACGGCACAGTGCTCGCCTCGCACGGCTACCGCAAGCAGCTGTTCGAACGGGCGGCACAACAGGTGGTCAAGATCGCCAACCGATACTACCAGCATGACGACGAATCCGTGCTCCCCCGTTCGATCGCCACGAAGCACGCCTTCGAGAACGCCATGACGATGGATGTGGCGATGGGCGGCTCAACGAACACCGTGCTGCACATTCTCGCGATGGCACAGTCCGCGGACGTCGACTTCACACTCAATGACATCGAACGCATCTCGCATACGGTGCCGTGCATCTGCAAGGCGTCGCCATCCGGCGAATGGGAGATCTCCGACGTGCACCGAGCCGGAGGCATCACCGGAATCCTGGGTGAGCTCGACCGTGCCGGCAAACTCCACCGCGATGTGCATTCGATCGACTACCCCTCGCTCGAGGCCAAGCTCGACGAGTGGGACATCATGCGCGACTCCTGCACCGAATACGCCAAGGACTTCTACAGGGCGGCTCCAGGCCACATCGTCTCCCCCGAGCCATGGACCCATGAGACGAAATTCGATTCGCTTGACACTGACCGTGTGAACGGCGCGATCCACGACATTGACCACCCCGCCGTGACCGAAGGCGGTCTCGCCGTGCTGCGTGGCAACCTCGCCCCGGATGGCGCCGTGGTGAAGACCGCAGGTGTGCCGAAGGAGATCTGGAAGTTCCGTGGTCCCGCGCTCGTCGTCGAATCGCAGGAGCAGGCGGTCGAGGTCATTCTCAACGACACTCTGAAACCAGGTCAGGCGCTCATCATCCGCTATGAGGGACCGAAGGGCGGCCCGGGTATGCAGGAGATGCTCTACCCGACCTCGTTCGTCAAAGGCAAGGGCATAGGCAAGGATGTCGCACTGATCACCGACGGTCGCTATTCGGGCGGCTCCTCGGGCCTGTCGATCGGCCATGTGGCGCCTGAGGCGGCGAGCGGCGGCAACATCGCACTCGTCGAGAACGGCGACATCATCACCATCGACATCCCGAACCGCACGATCAACGTCGAGCTGACCGACGAGGAACTCGCCGAGCGTCGTGCCAAACTCGAGGCCGGCGATGGCTATGTCGCACACCGTGATCGCAAGGTGAGCCAAGCGCTCAAGGCCTTCGCCGCCTTCGCCAGGTCGGCCGACAAGGGTGCCACCCGCGACCCCGACCTCATCGACCGTCTTTCGGGACTGGCCTGATTCGGCTGGGAATCCTCGATACCTAGGCGATACCTACAACCTATGCGAGTGGGGGTGCCACCGATTTCCTCGGTGGCACCCCCACTCGCATTCGATGCCGCATGCCGTCAGTCGGAGTCCTGCGGCAATCCGTATTCCTGTGCGATGACGTTCCACAGGTCCCGTGCCGCTTTGTCCACCTGCTCGTTCACGATCGTCACATCGAACTCGGGCTCCGCCGCCAGCTCCACCTTCGCGGTCTCGAGCCGCTTCGCCTGCTGTTCAGGCGTCTCCGTCCCACGCCCGATCAGACGTTTCTTGAGCTCGTCGAAGCTTGGTGGCGCGATGAACACGTAGACCACGTCGAGTCCGAGTTCCTTCGCGCGCTCCTTGACGCGGCGCGCACCCTGCAGGTCGATCTCGAGGATCGTCGGCACATTCCCCGCCAAGTGCTCACGTACGGGTTCCAACGGCGTGCCGTAGTGCGCCATGCCATGCACGACGGCGGTTTCGAGGAACTCCCCCGCCTCCTGTCTGCGCAGGAATTCGGGTTCGCTTATGAACCAGTAGTTCACGCCATCGCGTTCCCCCGGCCGTGGATCGCGCGTGGTGGCGGAGACCGAAACCCAGACCTCCGGATGCGCCTTGCGTAAGGCCGTCTCGACGGTGCCCTTGCCCACGGCTGTGGGGCCGGTGAGTACGATCAGCCGGCCGCCTTGCCGCTCGGTTGCCTGCGATTGCCGGGATTGTTCGCTCATTGTTCCTCCCAAGTGCGCAATCCTTTCAGATTCGCCATGTGTCCGCGTGGCGCCGTCGACGTGCCGTCGGTGGCTTCGCGCAATGCCTTGCGTACATCGGCGGCAATGGTCTGGGTGCTTTCGATGAGCGCGTCCATGTCGGGCCCGCTTTGCGAGATCGCTCGTGACACCGTCACCAACACATTGCCGTTGGTGCCATGGAACACGTTCTTCAGATCGCTGCCCTCCGCACCTTGCCAACCGTAGCCCGGCGAGAGGATCGGCCCCGTGAAATCGCCCGGTTCGATGCCGCTTTCCTGCAGCCATTGGCTGATGGTCGCGCCAATGATGAGTCCGACCGAACCGAGGCCCTTCACTGAATTATTGTACTTCTGAGCGGTCGCGGCGATGCCATAGGCCACCGTCTTGCCTTTGTACTCGCCGTTCTGGCGGATTGCGGTCTGCAGACTCGCGCCCTCCGGGTTCGACGTGAGCGAGGCGATGAAGACTCCCCTGCCATTGTCAAGCGCATCGTTGATCACACCGCCGAGCGACCGCGCACCGTAGTATGGCAGCAGCGTGATCGCATCGGCAAGCATGGGCGCACCCGGCTTGAAATAGGCGTCGGCAATGGCCGAGATGGTGGTTGGCAGGCCGCCATGCAGGCAGTCGACAATGGTGATGAGCTCCATCTGGCGTGCCGCGTACAGAGCGCGTTCCAGCGCCACAAAACCGCGGGAACCGTAGCGTTCGAACATGGAGAGCTGGAACTTGACGGCTGCGGCCCTGCCGCTAGCCGCCTGGAGCATGCGCATGGCGAAGAGCTCGGCGCCTTCGGCGTCGACGCTGTACCCCCAGTTCTCGAGCACGCCCCTATGCGGGTCAATGCCCACGCATAGCGGCCCGTATTGCTTCATCGAGTTGCTCAGCCGCAATCCGAAGTCGGAGTGCATGGCCTCGCGTTCCTTGTCTGTGAGCGATTGTGTCATTGCGCCCGCGCTTCCTCGCCTTCTTCCTTGTGCTTGCGTTCGAGCTCGTAGAGCTCACGGGAGTGCTCCTGAATGCTCATCACCTCGTAGTCGTTCTTCTTCACGGCTTCGATGGCCAACAGCACCGCGGAGAACTCCGTCATCGTCGTGTACTGCGGAATGTCGGCGGCAATGGCCGCGGCACGGATCGAATAGCCGTCGGACCGGGAGCCACGGGAGTTCGGCGTGTTGAGGATGAGATCGATCTTGCCTTCCTCGATGAGCTCGACGACGTTCTTGCCAACGCTACCCGCGGCATGCTGGATTTCAACCGGATGCTCCGGATCGGTGTCCACCCGGCTGTGAATCTTATCGACGATCTTCGATTCGATGCCGTAGCGGCGCAGCACCGATGCGGTGCCCTCGGTGGCCCAGATCTCAAACCCAAGCTCCACCAGACGCACGGCGAACAGCGGCAGCTGGCGCTTGTCGGTGTCGTTCACCGAGATGAACACGTTGCCGTTCGTCGGCAGTCCGCCCTCGTAGGAGGCCAGCTGGCTCTTGGCGAAAGCATGCGGGAAATCGCGGTCGAATCCCATCACCTCGCCGGTGGAACGCATCTCGGGTCCAAGCAGAATGTCGACGGTCTTGCCGACCGGCGTGCGGAAGCGCTTGAACGGCAGCACCGATTCCTTCACGGCGACCTGCTGGCCGAGGCGCACATCGCCGCCATCGCCATAAGGCAGCAGCAAGCCGTTCTCACGCTGCTGCTCAATCGTCTCACCCGCCATGATGCGGGCCGCGGCCTTCGCCAGAGCCACACCGGTGGCCTTGGAGGCGAATGGCACAGTACGAGAAGCGCGTGGATTCGCCTCGATCACATACAACGTGTTGGCCATGAAGGCATACTGCACATTCATGAGACCCCGTACCTGGCAACCCTTGGCTATGGCCAGGGTCGCCTCGCGCAGGCGACGAATCTGGTCGTCGCTCAGCGTGCTCGGCGGCAATGTGCAGGCAGCGTCGCCGGAATGGACGCCCGCCTCCTCAATGTGTTCCATGATGCCGCCGATATACAGTTCCTCGCCGTCGAACAGCGCATCGACATCGATTTCGATGGCGTCCTGCAGGAACTTGTCGATGAGCAACGGGGAGGGAAGACGCCCCGACACCACGGTGTCGGCTTTCGCCTCACTCAGTGCGCGGTTCACGTAGGTCTCCAGCTGCGCATCGTCGTACACGATCTCCATGCCGCGGCCGCCGAGCACGTAGCTGGGGCGCACCAGCACCGGGTAGCCGATGTTGTGGGCGGCTTCGCGGGCCTCTTCGAGGCTCAGCGCGGTGCCGAAACGCGGCGCGTTGAGATGTTCCTGACGCAGCACCTCACCGAACAGCTCACGGTTCTCGGCCAAGTCGATGGCCTCGGGGGTCGTGCCGAGAATCGGCACGCCGGCGGCCTTGAGACGTGCGGCGAGCGAAAGCGGCGTCTGGCCACCGAGCTGCACGATCACACCCTTGATCGGACCCTGCTTCTTCTCGGCCTCGTAGATCTCAAGCACGTCCTCGAAGGTGAGCGGTTCGAAATACAGACGATCCGACATGTCGTAGTCGGTGGACACGGTTTCGGGATTGCAGTTGACCATGATCGTGTCATAGTCCTTGCCGAGCTCCTGCACAGCGTGCACGCATGTATAGTCGAACTCGATGCCCTGGCCGATGCGGTTGGGTCCGGAGCCGAGAATGATCACAGCCTCGCGTTCCCTCTTGCGCAGTTCGGTCTCATCGGCATAGCACGAATAGTAGTACGGTGTTTGCGCGGCGAATTCGGCGGCACAGGTATCGACCGTCTTGAACACCGGGTGCAGCCCGTAGTTCCAGCGCAGTTCGCGAATCGTGTTCTCGCCTTCGTCACCGAGTCTGCGCAGATGTGCGATCTGCACGTCCGACAGACCGGCGAGCTTCGCCTTCCTGAGCAGGCGCTTCGAGAGCGTCTCTGCGCCACGCACCTGCATGGCGGTGGCGTTGATCTGGAAGAACTGGTCGATGAACCACGGGTCGATCTTCGTGGCGTTGAAGATCTGTTCCGGCGTCGCACCTCCCCAGATCGCACGCATGACCTGCAGGTAACGGTGTTCGGTGGGAATGCGCATCTGCTCGAGCAGCTCGTGCACCTCGCCCTCGCTAGGCTTCTCGCCGTCCCAGCTGAAGCCCATATGGCGTTTGTCTATGGAGCGCATGGCCTTGCCAAGCGACTCCTGGAAGTTCCCAGCCAAGGCCATGGCCTCGCCCACCGACTTCATCGAAGTGGTCAGCGTCGGATCGGCGCCGGGGAACTTCTCGAAAGCGAACCGCGGCACCTTGGTGACCACATAGTCGATGGTGGGCTCGAAGCTGGCAGGTGTCGACTTCGTGATGTCGTTCTGGATCTCGTCGAGCGTATAGCCGAGCGCGAGCTTCGTGGCTATCTTGGCGATCGGGAAGCCTGTGGCCTTCGACGCCAGCGCGGAGGAACGCGACACGCGCGGGTTCATCTCGATGACGATGATGCGGCCCGTGTCGGGGTGAATGGCGAACTGGATGTTGCAGCCGCCGGTGTCGACACCCACACCGCGAATGATCGCGATGCCGATGTCACGCAGCTTCTGATACTCGCGGTCGGTCAGCGTGAAGACCGGGGCGACGGTGATCGAGTCGCCGGTATGCACGCCGACCGGGTCGACGTTCTCGATCGGGCAGACGACCACGACGTTGTCGTTGCGGTCGCGCATGAGCTCGAGCTCGTATTCCTTCCAGCCCTCAATGCCCTCTTCGATGAGCACCTCGTCGGTCGGCGAATAGTGAATGCCGGCACCGGCGATGCGGTGCAGCTCCTCGCTGTCGTGCGCGATGCCGGAGCCGAGGCCTCCCATGGTGAACGACGGACGCACGACCAGCGGGAAACCGAATCGTTCGGCAATGGCGTCCACTTCCTCCAAGGTGTGGGCGATGTCGGAGCGCGCCGACTCGGCGCCTGCTTCCTCCACCACCTTCTTGAACGACTCGCGGTCCTCACCGCGGTCGATGGCTTCCAGCGAGGCGCCGATGAGCTCCACATTGTACTTCTTGAGCACACCGGCCTCGCCAAGAGCCACTGCGGCGTTCAATGCGGTCTGGCCGCCAAGCGTGGGCAGCAATGCATCCGGGCGTTCCTTGGCGATGATCTTCTCGAGAATGGGAGTCGAGATCGGCTCGATGTAGGTGGCATCGGCCATCTCCGGATCGGTCATGATCGTGGCGGGATTCGAGTTGACGAGAATGACCCGCACGCCTTCCTCGCGCAGCACCCGGCACGCCTGGGTGCCCGAGTAATCGAATTCGGCCGCCTGGCCGATCACGATCGGGCCGGAGCCAATGACCATCACCGACTTGATGTCTGTGCGCTTAGGCATTCGCGTTCTCCTCCTTGGAAGCCTTGGAATCTCGGGAATTGTCCATCATGGAAACGAAGCGATCGAACAGATAGGCGGCATCATGCGGTCCAGCCGCCGCCTCGGGGTGATACTGCACCGAGAACGCCGGAATATCGACGCACTGCAGGCCTTCCACCACATTGTCGTTGAGATCGACATGGCTCACGAACACCTTGCCGTACCGACCGTTCTCAAACGGGGCGTCCACCGTCTCACCGATTGGCGCATCCACTGCGAAGCCATGATTGTGGGCGGTGACCTCCACCTTGCCGGTGGTCACATCCTTGACCGGTTGGTTGATGCCACGATGACCGAACTTGAGTTTGTAGGTGCCGAACCCAAGGGCACGTCCGAGCAACTGGTTGCCGAAGCAGATGCCGAAGAACGGGTAGCCGGCGTCGAGCACCTGGCGCAGCAACGAGACCATCTGGCCTGCCTGTTCCGGGTCGCCCGGCCCGTTCGAGAAGAACACCCCGTCGGGGTTGAGTTCCTGAATCTCATCGAAGGTGACGGTGGAAGGCAGCACGACCACACGGCAGCCTCGCTCGGCCATGCGGTGCGGGGTCATGGCCTTGATGCCCAGATCGACCGCGGCCACGGTGAACAACGGTTCCTTGCCTTCGAAGTCGCCAGCCGGCTCGACCACGTAGGCTTCCGGGGTGCTCACCTCGTCGTAGAGGCTCATGCCCTTCATCTGCGGGGTTCGTTGCACCTCTTCGAGCATGTCGGAAATCTCGCGGGGCTCGCCGTTGGAACCGACAAGCGCCGCTCCCGAGAAGATTCCCGCACGCATCACACCTGCCGAGCGCAGGTGTCGCACGAGTTTGCGGGTGTCGATATGCGAGATGCCCACGATGTGGTTGGCCATGAGGTCGTCATCCAACGACCCTGCGGCGCGCCAGTTGCTCACCACCATACTCGGGTCGCGCACCACGTAGCCCGCGACCCAGATGCGGGAGGATTCCGGATCCTCATCGTTGACGCCGGTGTCGCCGATGTGCGGGAACGTCTGCACCACGATCTGACGATCGTAGCTCGGGTCGGTCAGTGTTTCCTGATAGCCGGTCATCGCGGTGTTGAACACGATCTCCGCGCAGGTGGATCCCGTGGCACCGAATGGCTCGCCAACGTACACCTGCCCGTCTTCAAGCACGAGAACGGCATCCTGAGCCGTGTATTCATTCGCCGGATCGAACTGAGTCACCATACCCCCATTCGTCAAAAGTATTTGAGGAAAGCGGCCGGTTGAGAGTCGCGATCCGGCCGAACGCGATTACCTGCTAATTGGTTTGGTCGGATTCGTCCTTGTCGGAATCATCCAATGGTGTGGACTGCGGGGACTGCTTGTCCTTCGCCGCCACAATGGCGCTCAACACACCGTGAATGAAGGAAGGGGCCGCATCGTCTGACAACGTCTTCGACAGATTCAGCGCCTCGTCAATGGCCACCTTGTCGGGCACATCGTCGTTGTAGAGAATCTCCCACGTCGCAATGCGCAGAATGTTGCGGTCGATCGCATGCATGCGCTTGACCTTCCAACCGGTGGAATGCGTATTGAGCTGGGAATCGATGTCACGCCGGTGCTCATCCACGCCACGCACGATCTCAATGGCGTATTCGGGAAGCGGCGTCTGTGCACCGGGCTGAGCGATGCGTTCATCAAGAAGGGACAGGAAATCCTGCCCCTTCTCATCCGCTTCATACAACGTGTTCAGAGCCCTGCGACGAGCGGTCGAACGTGCCATACAAGCTTATCCTTTTCTTCACTGTGGGCGGGGCACCGGCATGCGATGCCAATCCCCGCCCGCAAGTCCTGCTTCTGTGAGTGCGAGATGCCGATCTCAGTTCTCGCGGCCCAGATAGGAGCCGTCGTCGGTGTTGACCTTCACCTTCTCGCCCTCGCCGATGAACAGCGGGACCTGGATTTCGGCACCGGTCTCGACGGTGGCCGGCTTGGTGCCCGCGTTCGAACGGTTACCCTGCAGACCCGGCTCGGTGTGGGTGATGGTGAGCACGACGGATGCCGGCAGTTCCACCGACAGCGGCTGGCCGTCGTGGAAGGAGACGATGCAGTCGGTGCCTTCGAGGAGGTACTTGGCCTTGTCGCCCACGAGCGTCTTCGGAATCATGATCTGGTCGAAGGTGGTCATGTCCATGAACACGAAGTTGTCGCCGTCCTCATACGAGTACTGCAGCGTGCGGTTGTCGACGGTCTCGAAATCCATCTTCATGCCGGCGTTGAACGTCTTGTCGACGATCTTGCCAGAGAGCACGTTCTTGATCGTGGTGCGCACGAAAGCGGGGCCCTTGCCCGGCTTGACGTGCTGGAACTTGATGACCTGCCAGAGCTGGCCATCGAGATTCAGAATGGAACCGTTCTTGATGTCGTTAGTAGTCTGTGCCAAATTACTCACCTATTCGTGTCGACTATACAGCTATATAGAGCCTTGCATATTATGCCAGCACCTCTCTACAGTCATATGTGCACTGTTGTACACCGTTTTCGTCGTGCATGCACGTTCGCGTCCATTTCTCAGACCGGCATCGCCTGGTCATCGCACCGCATTTTTCTGTTCGCCCGGCGGCAATACACGGCATCTTCGCACCATTTCACAGATTGACGGGGTATATCAACAATCTGTATACCGTCTGCACACCCGTGCAGTGCAAGGAGTAAGGATGTCCATGTCAGAGGAAATCAAAGATTCACGCATCACCGATGCACTCGCGAACCGCCGTTCGGTCATCATCGTCGGTCGCGCCACCATCGCCGCCAAGCTCGCGCTCTTCGAGTCCCTCCTCGCGAATCTGCCCGAATCCGCAAGGCTCGGTGTGATCGATGAGAGCGGCGCGTTGGCCGAGATTCCCGAGAACGCCACGGTGATCGATGCCAAGCTCAAGGGTGTCGATGCAATCCACCGCATCATTCGCGATGACAAGCTCGATACGATCGCCTGCCCAAGCATGCGCCGCGGCGACATCGTTCGCATGCTGATGGATGTCTCCGGCCAGGAGAACGGTCAGGTGCTCATGATCAACGGCAATATCGACGATGCCACGCAAACGCTCACCTCCGATCTGCCTATGATCCTGCTCAAGAGCTCGCCGTCCGGCCACACCGAGTTCTCCGACGCCGCCATCAAGGCAATGAATCCGGTGGTCATCGAACTCTCCGCCGACGATTCGATTCGCGCGGTCACCGAAGTGGATCTTCATGCCGAGGGCCTCAACACCATCGACGTGAGGTGACGCGGAACACTCCCGGTTTGCTGTGTGGATGCACACCTGAGCATGACGATTTTTGTGTGCATCCACATAGTATTTGTATGAAATCGTGCCATAGAATATGCGGGTCGCCCGAATTCACGGGCATTGCGGAAAGGTTTTTCTATGGTACGGAGCAGAACCGCTCAACTCATTTTCCAATCGTTCTACTGTGCATTCGGCATAGTGGGAATACTCGGCAGCTTCGGCATGTATGACGGCAGTTTCGACAACGTGTTCTACGTGTATTTCACGAACCTGTCGAATTACCTGTGCATTGCCGTCATGTTCTTCGAACTCGTGCAGACGGCCAATCGCAAGCACGACGGCTATATGAAGCTCTCCCCCGCCTTGAAATTCATTTCGGTCACTGCCATTCTCCTCACGTTCTTCGTGTTCAACCTGCTGCTTGCCAATGCACCGGATCGCAACCCGCTCGAGAACTTCAAAGTCACGAGCATCACGTTCCATGTGGTGCTGCCGCTCATGTTCGTTGCCGATTGGCTCCTGTTCTACGAGCATAGGAAAGTGAAGTGGACGTACCCGCTCTATTCCACGGTGTTCCCGCTTGTCTACCTCGCCTTCGTCTATATGCGCGCGTGGCTGGTCAACTTTGACACCGCGGTGCCGAAACTCTACCCGTATTTCTTCATCGATGTCAATCAGCAGGGCATTGCAGGCGTGGTGCGTTGGTGCCTGATTCTGCTTGCCGCATTCATTGTGCTCGGTTACATTCTGATGGCCGTGGACCGTATGATGCCGGCCGCAAAGGAATCCACACCCATCGATTCCACCGACTGAGCCACTGACTGTTTTTTTGCGCTTTGCCGTTTCTGGGCGCCGCTGTTGCGGCGCCTTTTGTTATTTGTAGATTGCGGTGCTCCTTTTCTCCCCTTGGTGAATTCCACCCGAGCTGTTGCCATTCGGCAACACGATAGACGATCCACTGTGTTGACAGATATGCGCAAGGATGCTTCGGATTCGGTGCCTTCGGACAACGCAAAAGGCCCCACAGTTTCCTGTGGAGCCTTTTGGGAACGCTAGTTCATGCGTGTCTGTCGCACGCTTGATTCATTGGAATCAGGCGAGGATCTTGGTGACACGGCCCGAGCCGACGGTGTGGCCGCCTTCACGCACTGCGAAGGTGAGGCCCTCTTCCATAGCGATCGGCTGGATCAGCTCGACCGTGAAGGTCGCGTGATCGCCAGGCTGAACCATCTCGACGCCTTCCGGCAGCGTGATGACGCCGGTGACGTCGGTGGTGCGGAAGTAGAACTGCGGACGGTAGTTCGAGAAGAACGGCGAGTGACGGCCGCCCTCATCCTTGGTGAGGACGTAGACTTCGCCTTCGAACTTGGTGTGCGGGGTGACCGAACCCGGAGCAGCCACGACCTGGCCACGCTCGACGTCGGTGCGGTTGATGCCGCGGAGCAGCAGACCGGTGTTGTCGCCAGCCTCGGCCTCGTCCATCTGCTTGTGGAAGGTCTCGATGGAGGTGACGGTGGTGGTCTGGGTCGGGCGGATGCCGACGATCTCGACGTTGGTGTTGATCGGCAGCTTGCCACGCTCAACACGGCCGGTGACGACGGTGCCACGACCGGAGATGGTGAAGACATCTTCGATCGGCATCAGGAACGGCTTGTCGAGGTCGTGAACCGGGGTCGGGATGTAGTCGTCGACGTCGTCCATGAGCTCCTTGACGGTGGCAACCCACTTGTCGTGATCCGGAGCGTCGTCGTGCAGAGCGCCGTAAGCGGAGGTGTGCACAACCGGGCAGTCACGGTCGAAGCCGTTCTCGTCGAGGAGGTCGCGGACCTCTTCTTCGACGAGCTCGATGAGCTCTTCATCGTCGACCATATCGCACTTGTTCAGAGCGACGAGGATCCTCGGCACGCCGACCTGACGGGCGAGCAGCACGTGCTCGCGGGTCTGGGCCATCGGGCCGTCGGTGGCGGCCACAACGAGGATGGCGCCATCCATCTGGGCAGCGCCGGTGATCATGTTCTTCACGAAGTCGGCGTGGCCCGGGCAGTCGACGTGGGCGTAGTGACGCTTGGCCGTCTGGTACTCGATGTGGGCAATGTTGATGGTGATACCACGCTGCTGCTCTTCCGGAGCGGCGTCGATCTGGTTGAAGTCGTACTCAGGGTTCAGATCCGGGTACTCATCGTGCAGAACCTTGGAGATTGCTGCAGTCAGGGTCGTCTTGCCGTGATCGACGTGGCCGATGGTACCAATGTTAACGTGCGGCTTAGTACGCTCGTACTTTTCCTTTGCCATATGTTTTTGTCCTCCTGGACGTTCTCGTAGTAAGCCTTGATCACTCAAGGCACTTGCTACATTTTACTGGGTTTCTGGGTTTTTGCCACTTTGGACCCGAACCCAGTCAGCGCTACAGAATTCTAGCGCCGACTGGAGACAGGTTCAAGTTGTGTTGTGCGTGATTTGTAACGGGTGTCACTCGCCACGCTGGGCCTTGATGATCTCGTCTGCGACGGCCTTCGGGACCTCCGCGTACGAGTCCATCTGCATGGTGAACATTGCACGGCCCTGGGTCTTGGAACGCAGGTCGCCAATGTAGCCGAACATCTCGCTCAGCGGCACCTTTGCGTCGATGACCTTGACACCGGTGGCGTCGTTCATCGACTGGATGGAGCCACGGCGGGAGTTCAGATCGCCCATGACGTCACCCATGTACTCTTCCGGAGTGCGGACCTCGACGGCCATGATCGGCTCGAGAATGACCGGCTTCGCCTTCGGGGCGGCTTCCTTGAAGCACATGGAGCCGGCGATCTTGAAGGCCATTTCCGAGGAATCGACGTCGTGGACCTGACCGTCGGTGACGGTGGCCTTGACGCCAACGACCGGGAAGCCGGCGAGAATACCGGATTCCATGGCCTCCTGCACACCAGCATCGATCGAAGGAATGAATTCCTTGGTGATGTGGCCGCCGGTGACCTCGTTCACGAACTCGTAGACCTCGCCGTTCTCGGTGTCGAGCGGTTCGAAGTTCATGAGCACCTTTGCGAACTGGCCGGAACCACCGGTCTGCTTCTTGTGCGTGTATTCCTGGTTCATGACGGCCTTGCGGATCGTCTCGCGGTAGGCGACCTGCGGCTTGCCGACGTTGCACTCCACCTTGAACTCGCGGCGCATGCGGTCGACGATGATGTCGAGCTGGAGCTCGCCCATGCCGGAGATGAGGGTCTGGCCCGACTCCTCATCGGTTTTCACCTGGAAGGTCGGATCCTCGTCGGAGAGCTTGGCGAGAGCCAGGCTCATCTTCTCCTGATCGGCCTTGGTCTTCGGCTCCACGGCCACCTCGATCACAGGATCCGGGAAGGTCATGGACTCGAGGGAGATCGGGTGCTTCTCGTCGCACAGCGTGTCACCGGTGGTGACGTTCTTGAGACCCACGAAGGTGTAGATGTTGCCGGCCTCGGCTGCATCTACCGGGTTCTCCTTGTCAGCGTGCATCTGGAAGATCTTGCCGACGCGCTCCTTCTTGCCCTTCGTGGAATCGAGCACGTTGTCGCCCGGCT
This sequence comes from Bifidobacterium animalis subsp. animalis, assembly GCA_004154635.1. Lineage (GTDB taxonomy): Bacteria > Actinomycetota > Actinomycetes > Actinomycetales > Bifidobacteriaceae > Bifidobacterium > Bifidobacterium animalis_B. The sequence goes on along the minus strand of RSDC01000006.1, from coordinate 25,432 downwards.
TGACGGAGCCGGAATAGACGCGCACGAACACGAGCTTGCCGTAGAACGGGTGGGTCGAGATCTTGAACACGAGAGCCGAGAACGGGTCGTCCATGGTGGGCTTGCGGTCGATCTCGATGGACTCATCGGAAGGATCGAAGCCGACGATGGACGGGACGTCCTCAGGGCTCGGCAGGTAGTCGACAACGGCATCGAGCATCGGCTGCACGCCCTTGTCCTTGAAGGCCGAACCGCACAGCACCGGGTAGGCCTCACGGGAGATGGTGAGCTGACGGATGGCGCCACGGATCTCCTGCTCCGAGAGGTCGCCGTTCTCGAGATACTTCTCGAGCAGCTCCTCGTCGGTCTCCGCAACCTGGTCGAGCAGTTCGGAACGGTACTGCTCAGCGCGTTCCTTGAGATCGTCCGGAATCTCCACGGTGTCGTAGTGGGCACCCTGGTCGTCCTTGACGTCGTTCCACACGTATGCCTTCATACGGATGAGGTCGACGACGCCCGAGAAATCGTTCTCAGCACCGATCGGCAGCTGGACGACGAGCGGGGTCGCACCAAGCTTCTCCTTGATGGTGCTCACCGAGTAGTAGAAGTCGGCACCGAGCTTGTCCATCTTGTTGATGAAGCAGATGCGCGGAACGCCGTACTTGTCGGCCTGACGCCACACGGTCTCCGACTGGGGCTCCACGCCCTCCTTGCCGTCGAACACTGCGACGGCGCCGTCGAGCACGCGAAGCGAACGCTCCACCTCGGCGGTGAAGTCCACGTGGCCAGGGGTGTCGATGATGTTGATCTGGAACTTCTCGTCCGGATCGTGGGTCTGGCGGTTCCAGAAGCAGGTGGTCGCAGCGGACTGGATGGTGATGCCGCGTTCCTTCTCCTGAGCCATGAAGTCCATCGTCGAAGCACCCTCGTGGGTTTCGCCGATCTTGTAGTTCTTACCGGTGTAGAACAGAATACGCTCGGTAGTGGTGGTCTTGCCGGCATCGATGTGTGCCATGATGCCGATGTTACGAACCTGGTTGAGGTTGGTAAGCACGTCCAGTGCCATGAATTTTCCTTAACTCTTCGTTGCTCGACTTAATTACCAGCGGTAATGAGCGAAGGCCTTGTTGGCCTCTGCCATCTTGTGGGTGTCTTCACGACGCTTGACGGATGCGCCAAGGCCGTTGGACGCGTCGAGGATCTCGTTTGCGAGACGCTCGGCCATCGTCTTCTCGCGACGAGCGCGGGAGAAGTCGGTCAGCCAGCGCAGCGACAGCGTGTTCGCGCGGGCGGGCTTGACCTCGACCGGCACCTGGTAGGTGGCGCCACCGACACGGCGGGAGCGGACCTCGAGCGACGGACGGATGTTGTCCAGAGCGCGCTTGAGCACTGCAACCGGTTCCTGATCGGTCTTGTCCTTGACCATATCGAGTGCGGAATAGACGATGTCCTCCGCGATCGACTTCTTGCCGTCAAGCAAGATTTTGTTGATGAGCTGTGCCACCACGATCGAACCGTAGATCGGATCTGGAAGCACCTGGTGTTTCTTGGAAGGTCCTTTACGTGACATATCTCTTACTTCGCCTTCTTTGCTCCGTACAGGGAACGACCCTGCTTGCGGTCCTTGACGCCCTGGGTATCGAGTGCACCACGCACGATGTGGTAACGCACGCCCGGCAGATCCTTGACACGGCCGCCGCGCACGAGCACGATGGAGTGCTCCTGCAGGTTGTGGCCTTCGCCCGGAATGTAGGCGGTGACTTCGATGCCGGAGCTCAGACGAACACGAGCGACCTTACGCAGTGCCGAGTTCGGCTTCTTCGGGGTGGTGGTGTAAACACGCGTGCACACGCCGCGACGCAGCGGGCTGCCTTTGAGAGCCAAAGTCTTGGACTTCTTCGGCTTTGCCTTGCGTCCCTTGCGGACAAGCTGTTCAATAGTAGGCAACTTGATTCTCCGATTCAGTTTGTAATGTTCTTCTTTGTGGAGCCGCGCCTTTGTGACCCACTTCTCCGAATCGGATTAGCTAGCCAACGTTCACCGGCCCGATGACCCCTCGCCCTCTCACCGCCGCATTACTGCGCGTGATCATCGCGAACTCGGGGATATCCCAGCATGTACTCCTGTCACATAAGGTGCACTGCTGGCACACACAAACGTCTACTATACCATGACGGCAGACAAAAGACGGCCCCGGAGTGTCTAGGTGCCTCCGGGGCCGTCTAGCTTCTCATCACCATACTCAACAACGGGGCGAACGGGATATTCCACCATTCGCCGGCCATCACATATGGCACACATTTCTCGCTCTCTGCCGCATGCCTCGGCTTGCTGTCGCCGACAGGCCGGGCATCCACCCTGATGCCTCGGCCGCATGCACATGGCTTGCATTCGATTCACTGCCACCAATTCGACCACCGTATTTGCGACATTTGCCGACTCACCCGCACACCCCGGGTGCCACCGGCCCACCATACGCGACTCATATCGCCACGCGCATCAACCATATGGCCCTTCTGCACACAGCGGCGATTGCGTTTCCATTTCGGTTTCCAATACTCTCCTGCCGGCCCCTCGCCTCGAGGCCGTGCAATCGCCATCGCATCCGCTTATATGACTTCATGGACTTCTCTGTTCTGTCCGTTGAGTTATGCCGCATTGGCGCTCCCTGCGCCGCACGCTCCTATGCGTGCCCAAAACCCTTGGAATTCGTTTCTTCTTGGTGTATATCCAAGTATACCTACGCCCGCATCGATTGCATAGGCGACACGCCGACCCCGGTTTTCGGGGAACCCTCGTGTATAGTTTTCATCTGTTGCGTGATGCTCAGCAGACACGTACACATGGTGGCTATAGCTCAGTTGGTAGAGCATCTGATTGTGGTTCAGAAGGTCGCGCGTTCGAGCCGCGTTAGCCACCCCGGCAAAACCCCGAGATTCCAACGGTTTCCAAACCGAACGAATCCCGGGGTTTCCTCGTTTCGGTAACGATTAGTAACGATGGCGTCCCGCCACCCTCCCCATTTTGCCATGGCGTTCACCGTGCGCGGCAATGGTGCTTGCGCTCGGTTCCCGGGCGTAGACTACACAGCAGAACCGCACGTAACCACAATGAGCAGGAGTGCATATGCTGTCTTTCGAAAACGATTATTCCTCCACCGCCGCCCCGCAGATCGTCGCCCGCATACAGGCCATGGCGAACGAGCAGAACTCCGGCTATGGCAAGGACCAGTACTGCGATGCGGCCGCAAACAAAATTCGCAAGGCCTGCGATGCCGCACAGGCCGACGTCTGGTTCCTCGTGGGAGGCACACAGACGAACCAGACCGTGCTCAGCGCCATCACCCCGCAATACGCAGGCGTCGTATGCCCGGCAAGCGCGCACATCAACACGCACGAGGCCGGCGCCATCGAGGCGACGGGCCACAAAGTGCTCGCACTCCCCCAGCACGACGGCAAGATCACCGGCGAACAGCTCGACGAATACTGCCAGAGCTTCGAAAACGACCTCAACCATGAGCACATGGTCTACCCCGGCTGCGTGTATATCTCACAACCCACCGAATATGGCACCGTGTACACGCGCGAGGAGCTCGCCTCGATCTCACAGGTCGCGCATGACCACAATCTGCCCCTCTATGTGGACGGCGCGCGGTTGGGCATGGCGCTCACGGCGGACATGAACGACGTGCAGCTGCCCGATCTCGCCCGTCTGGCGGACGTCTTCACCATTGGCGGCACCAAATGCGGCACGATGTTCGGAGAGGCCGTCGTGTTCCCGCGCGGTAATTCGCCGAGGAACTTCACGACGATCGTCAAGCAGCACGGTGCATTGCTGGCGAAGGGCTGGCTTCTGGGACTGCAGTTCGACACGCTGTTCACCGACGACCTCTACTTCAAGCTCGCCAAGCATGCGAACGCCGAGGCGGACAAGATTCGCAAGGCACTGTTCGAGAAGCATTACGACGTCGAATACATCTCGCAGACCAACCAGATCTTCATCGTGGTGACCACGCAACGCGCGCAGGAACTCGCGAAGTCCGTCAAGCTCGGATTCATGGAGCAGGTGGATGCCGACCATGTGATGCTGCGCATCTGCACGAGCTGGGCCACCACCGACGAGCAGGTGGACGAGCTCATCAAGCTGCTCTGATTCTCCCGTAACAGGCTGGGCCCTGCGGATTTCATATCCGCAGGGCCCAGCCCATAACGATCAGCTACAGTTAGCGTGAGGAAACCGTGTGGTCGGAGATGATCTGGCGTTCCATCTCGACGAAACGCCTCACCGACTCCTCCACCGAATACGTGTCCTTCGTATGACGCGCATAGGTGTCGCCCCACGTGTTGAGCTCCCTGGGATGGTCGATCCACCAATCTATGCGTTCGGCCAACGCGTCCACATCGCCCACCGGGTATGAGGATTGCGGGCAGAGCGAGAACTGGCCTGCCGCACTCAGTTTCGAGTCGGCAATCACCGGCACCAAGCCCGAAGCCATGCCTTCGATGACGCTCACCGATTCGAGGTCGGCGATCGAAGGATGCACGAGCAGGTCTGCCGACCGCAACAACTGGGGCATCGTCGAGTTCTTGTGGAAGCCGATCGAGGCAGGACGCTTGAGCTTCCTCTTGGCGAAACGCACGAGTTTGTTCCGGATTGGTCCCGTGCCGGCAATCGTCAGATGAATGTCGTCCGCATGCGCACAACGGCAGATCGCCTCGATGAGCTCGACATGGTTCTTCTCGTTCGAAAGGCGACCCGAGGCGATGATGCACACGGGAATCTGCGGTGCGGCATCGCCCTTGCGCTGTTCCTTCGGTATGAACCGCGGTGCGTAGCCGTTCGAGATGACGAAGATCGGTTCGGCATACCCGTGGTCGAGCAGCAATTGCTTCCCCAGATTCGTGGGCACATGGATGGCGTCGACCCCGGAATACAGCCAGCGCCTGAACAGCCAGTAGATGAACCGATCCATGCCGGGGATCCATCGAGCCGGCCCTGCCGAATACATGACGTTCTCCGGCTGCACGTGGAAGCCGGCAGTGACCGGCAGGCCCTTGGCACGGGCCGCCGCCATGGCATGCCGGCCGAATTTGAACGGTGTGTAGATGTGCACGACGTCCACACCGTCGAAGGCGCGGTCGAACAGCGTGGCGCTCGGCTGGGCGAAATGCATCTGCTGCTTGGCCGAAATCCAGCTCACCAACGGAATGTGGTTCTCTCTGGCCGGGTATTCGGGGGCGTTGATTCCCACCAATCGAACCTTGTGCCCCTGCCGTTCGAGCTCCTGCGCCCATTGGAGCGCCGAGTTCGAGGTGCCGTTGCCACGGTTGCCGAAAGTGTCCACAACCAGTGCAATCGTCAGTGGCCCATCGGTTGCGTTGTCGGGCGCCGACTGCGGCGACGCTGCTTCGTTGTGTGCTTCCATAGTGCTCATCTAACCCGCTGGACTGTATATTTCACGGTATTCACGCATTGTCTTTTTGCGAATCCACTCCCCCACGCCGCGAATGACACGACCAATGGCACAATGGAACCATGACTACAGATTCCATGATTCTCGGCACACCATTCGGCGAACATCCCACCCGCATTCTCATGCTCGGTTCGGGCGAACTCGGCAAGGAGGTGACGATTTCGCTCATGCGGCTCGGCGCATGGGTGTGCGCCGCTGATTCCTACAACGGCGCACCGGCCGCACAGGTCGCCCACGAGGCACGGGTGCTCGACATGGCGAACGCCGATGCATTGCGCAATGTGATAGGCGACGTCAAACCCGACATCATCATTCCTGAAATCGAGGCCATAGCCACCGACGTGCTGTTCGAAGCGGAGCAGGCCGGCATCCGCGTGGTGCCGAGCGCTGCCATCGCCTCAATTTGCATGGATCGTGAGCGTCTTCGCCAGCTCGCCGCCGACGAGCTGGGCCTGCCCACCACGAAATTCGAATTCGCGGGAAGCCTGCAGGAACTCAAAGAGGCGGCCGCTCGCATCGGCTTCCCCTGCGTGGTCAAGCCGGTCATGAGCTCCTCGGGTCACGGTCAGTCGGTGGTGCGATCCGCCGACAAGATCGAGGACGCATGGAATGAGGCGCAAACCGGTCGACGTGCGCATGGGGAGGGCGATGTCTCCCGCGTGATCGTCGAACAGCTCGTCGACCTTGATTACGAACTCACCATGCTCACCGTGAGCTCATCGGCAGGCATTGTGGTGTGCGAACCGATTGGCCAGCGGCAGGAAAGCGGCGATTACCGCGATTCCTGGCAGCCTGCGGCAGTCGAGCCCGATCATCGGCAGGAGGTCGAACGCATTGCCACGCAGGCCGTGCAGGGTCTCATCGCCCATGCCGGCACCGACACCGCATGGGGCGTGTTCGGCGTCGAATTGTTCGTGCTCAAAGACGGCACCGTGCTCTTCAACGAGGTCTCCCCCCGCCCGCACGATACGGGCATGGTCACCATGATCAGCCAGTATTTGAGCGAGTTCGACCTGCATGCGCGCGCCGTGCTCGGAATCCCGGTCTCCAAGGCGCATATCGGACTCGACCTGCCGAAGTATTACGGCGCGGCGAGCCATGCGATCGTCGTCGAGGGCAACGGCGAAGTCGAATTCTCGAACCTCCAGACCGCACTCGCCACACCGGGCACCGATTTGCGCATCTTCTCGAAGCCGCGGGTGGAGGGCCATCGCCGCATGGGCGTGACGCTCGCCATCGGCTCCGACATCGACGAGGCGCGCATCAAGGCGAACGAGTGCGCGCAGAATCTGCGCATAGTGGTGAATCCGGCGAAGTAGTGTCGACGCCACCGCTCGCGAACCTCGCGAAAACCGCGTGTCGAATACTGAAAACAGTGAGTAAACTGGGCGTTTTTTGGCGTGTTGGGTTGGTACGCTGAAAACGTCCACTCATTGTTGACAACGGAAGGCAGCACATGCAGAAGCTGGACAAGCTCTACGAGGGCAAGGCCAAGAAACTGTACGCAACCGATGACCCCGATGTTCTCTGGGTCGAATACATGAACCAGGCAACCGCCGGCAACGGCGCCAAGAAGGCGCAGATCGAAGGCAAGGGCGAACTCAACAACCAGATCACCTCCGTCATCTTCGACCTGCTCAAGGCGCGCGGCATCGACTCCCACTTCGTCAAGCGCATCTCCGACACCGAGCAGCTCGTTCGCAAAATGGACATGTACCCGCTCGAGATCATCATGCGCAACACGGCGGCCGGTTCCTTCGCCAAGAGGTACGGTGTCGAGGAAGGCACCGCGCTCAGCAAGCCGATCCTCGAATTCTGCGTGAAATCCGACGAGCTCGGTGATCCGTTCATCAACGACGACGGCATCGTGGCACTCGGCATCGCCTCCGAGGAGGAGCTCGACGAGATCTCCCGCCAGGCACGTGCAGTCAACGATGCATTGAAAGACATCTTTTCGAAGATCGACGTGCAGCTCGTCGATTTCAAGATCGAGGAGGGCAAGACCGGTGACGGGCGGATTCTGCTCGCCGACGAGATCACCCCGGACACCTGCCGTCTGTGGGACCTGAAGGACGGCTCCGGCCAGATCGAGCATCTCGACAAGGATCTGTTCCGCCGCGACCTGGGCAACATCATCCCCGCCTACGAGGAGATTTACGACCGACTGGTCAAACTCGCCGAGGCCGAGGGCGTCGAGCGCGCCGAGTGACATTGGGGCCTGTTCCATGACTTGAGCCATGGGACGGGCCCTTTCTTGTTTTCCTATATTGTTTTCAACGGTACAATCCCAGATTATTGCTAAAGAACGAGGAAGCACAGTGGTTTTTCGCGTCCATGTAGAGAAGAAGCCCGGATTCGACGTCGAGGCGCAGCAGCTGACGAACGAATTGCGTACGATTCTCGGCATTGAATCTTTGAACAACGTCCGCATTATCAACCGGTATGACGTCGAGGGAATCAGCGAGGAGCTGTTCGATCAGACAATCCCCACCGTATTCAGCGAGCCGCAGGTGGACAATGTGAGCATCGAGCTGCCGGATGTCTCCGGTGACACGGTGTTCGCGGTGGAATCGCTGCCCGGCCAATTCGACCAGCGCGCGGATTCCGCAAGCGAATGCATCCAGCTCATCAGCCAGGGCGAACGACCGACCGTGCGCTCGGCCCGGGTGTATGTGCTTGACGGTCAGTTGGGCGACGATGAGCTCGCCGCGATCAAAAAGTACGTGATCAATCCGGTGGAGACCCGCGAAGCCGGGTTGGAGACCCGAGAGACGCTCGCCACCTATGCCCCCACTCCCCAGCCTGTCGAAGTGCTCGACGGCTTCCGCGAGATGGACGATGCACAGCTTGCCGAGTTCATCGCCGATCGGGGTCTGGCAATGGACGAGGCCGATCTGAGGTTCGTACGCGAGTATTTCCAGGGCGAGCAGCGAGATCCCACCATCACCGAGATCAAGGTGATCGACACGTATTGGTCCGACCACTGCCGCCACACCACTTTCGGCACCGAGCTCGACTCCGTCGAGATCGACGACGCCGTGGTGAAGGCCGCCTTCGACAAGTACATGGCGATGCGCCATGAGCTCGGCCGCGATGAGAAACCTGTGTGCCTCATGGACATGGGCACGATTGGTGCGAAGTGGCTCAAGAAGAACGGCGTGCTCACCGGCCTCGACGAATCGGAGGAGATCAATGCCTGCACCGTCAAGGTGAAGGTCGATGTGAATGGCGAGAGCGAAGACTGGCTCTTCCTGTTCAAGAACGAGACCCATAACCACCCCACCGAGATCGAGCCCTTCGGTGGCGCGGCAACCTGCATCGGCGGCTGCATTCGCGACCCGCTTTCGGGACGCTCCTACGTGTATCAGGCGATGCGCGTGACCGGTGCCGCGGACCCCCGCGTGCCGATCAGCGAGACGCTGGAAGGCAAGCTGCCCCAGCGCAAGCTCGTCACCACCGCGGCGCACGGCTACTCCTCGTACGGCAACCAGATCGGCTTGGCCACAGGTCAGGTCAATGAGATCTACCACCCAGGCTATGTGGCCAAGCGCATGGAGATCGGCGCCGTTGTGGGCGCCACGCCGGCAAGCCATGTACGTCGCGAGACCCCGGCCCCCGGCGACAAGATCATTCTCCTCGGCGGTCGTACCGGCCGTGATGGCATTGGCGGCGCCACCGGTTCCTCCAAGGCACACAACGTTGAGTCGCTTGAACTCGATGGAGCCGAGGTGCAGAAGGGCAACGCCCCGGTGGAGCGCAAGCTGCAGCGTCTGTTCCGCCGCGGTGATGCCTGCCGCTTGATCAAGCGATGCAACGATTTCGGCGCGGGTGGCGTGTCCGTTGCCGTCGGAGAGATAGCCGACGGCCTGCACGTTGACCTCAATCAGGTACCCAAGAAATACGACGGCCTCGACGGCACCGAGCTTGCCATCTCCGAGTCGCAGGAGCGCATGGCGGTCGATGTGGCTGCGGAGGACGTCGACGAGTTCCTGAAGTATGCCGCCGAGGAGAACCTCGAAGCCGTGGTCATTGCGACCGTGACCGAAGACCCTCGCATGGTGATGGAATGGAACGGCGAGCCGATCGTCGATCTCTCGCGCGAGTTCCTCGCTTCGAACGGCGCCGCCAAGCATCAGGATGCCCACGTGCCCCAGCAGGGCTCCTACCGTGCCCCATTCTCGTCCGGCTCACTCAGTGAGCGTATGAACGAGATGCTCTCCGACATCAACATCGCCTCCAACAAGGGCCTGTCGGAACGCTTCGACTCCACGATCGGAGCCGCCACCGTGCTCATGCCGTTCGGCGGCAAGGAACAGCTGGCGCCGGCGGAAGCCATGGTGGCCAAGTTCCCGGTGTTCGGCGAGACCACCACCGCCTCGGCCATGGCGTGGGGCTTCAACCCCTTCCTCATGGAACGCAACCAGTACACTGGCGCCTACATGTCGGTGGTCGAATCGCTTGCGAAACTCGTGGCGGCGGGCTTCGAACACGAAAAGGCATACCTCACCTTCCAAGAGTATTTCGAGAAGCTGCGCGACGAGCCGGAGCGCTGGGGCAAACCACTTGCGGCTGTGCTCGGCGCCCTCATGGCGCAGGTGGACCTCGGGGTCGGCGCCATTGGAGGCAAGGATTCCATGTCCGGCTCCTTCGAAGACCTCGATGTGCCTCCCACCCTCGTCTCCTTCGCCGTGGCGGTCGGCGACATGGACCGTGCCACGTCGCCGGAGTTCAAGCACCCCGGCGACCGTGTGGTCCGCATCGCGCCACGCTATCTGGCGGACGGCATCACACCGGACAAGGACGCACTGCTCGAGGTGTTCTCCACCATCGAGAACCTGGTGACAGACGGCGATGCGCTGGCCATCTCCACCCCGGCTTATGGCGGCACCGCAGAAGCGTTGTTCAAGATGTGCGTGGGCAACCGCATCGGCGTGGCGCTCGACGACTCCATCGCCGTCGACGATCTGTTCGCACCGGCGTATGGCTCGTTCATCGTCGAGCTCGCGCCATCCGCGAACATGCCGACAGTCTCCAATCTGGTCGAGATCGGGCAGATCGGCGAGACCACTGCGGACTACGTGTTCCACGCGGCCGGCGAGACGCTCGACCTCGCGAATCTGCAGGAGGTGTGGGAGAACGGCATTGCATCGGTGTTCCCCTACCGCAGCGGTGAAACCGATGCCGAAGCCGAGGCGGTCGACGCGATCTCGTTCGAGACGATGGAACCGACCGTGTACAAGGGTGCGAAAATCGCCAAGCCGCGCGTGATCATCCCGGTGTTCCCCGGCAACAACTGCGAATACGACACCGCGGCAGCGTTCGAGCGCGCCGGAGCCGAGGCGCAGACGCTCATTGTGAACAATCTGACGCCCTCAGCCGTCGCCGAGTCCACGCAGGCGCTCGTCGACGCCATCCATAACAGCCAGATCATCATGATCCCCGGCGGTTTCTCAGGCGGCGACGAACCGGATGGCTCCGCGAAGTTCATCACGGCGTTCTTCCGTGCACCGGCGGTCACCGAGGCCGTGCGCGACCTGCTCAACAACCGTGACGGACTCATGCTCGGCATCTGCAACGGGTTCCAGGCGCTCATCAAGCTCGGTCTCGTGCCCTTCGGCGACATTGTGCCCATGACCGCGGAGTGCCCGACGCTCACGTTCAACACCATCGGACGCCACCAGAGCCGTCTCGTGCGCACACGCGTCGCGTCGAACCTGTCGCCGTGGCTTGCCAAGACGGAGGTGGGCGATATGCACACCATCGCCATCTCCCATGGCGAGGGACGTTTCGTCGCTTCCGACGGCATGCTCGACCAGCTCATCGCAAACGGGCAGGTTGCCACACAGTACGTTGACGAACATGGCGTGCCGAGCATGGACCTGAGTGTGAACCCGAACGGCTCCATGCTCGCCATCGAGGGCATCACCAGCCCGGATGGCCGCGTGTTCGGCAAGATGGGCCACTCCGAGCGCACCGGCGACGGCCTGTACCGCAATGTGCCCGGCAACATCTACCAGCCGATCTTCGAAGCCGGCGTCGAGTACTTCGGCTGAGACGGTTATAGACGCTGATCGACCATAGCGAAGGGCGGTGTGTGCCATATATGGCATACACCGCCCTTCTGTTCATCAACGCATTCGACTTCTTTTCTTCGATTGTTAGGCGGTTATCCTCGGCACTCATTCCTTCCTAACGCCATTTTATTAGACAAACCATATTACACTGTCGTATTTTTGCTTGAGTTTGGGCCGCCTCTACTCGTAGCACCCACCTAACAATCGAAGATGATTTTCCGACCCGCCCAACAATCGCCGATAGGTCTCCTAGAAGCCGAGAATCTGCCGCTTTTTCACATTGAATTCCTCCTGGGTGAGGATTCCTGCATCGAGAAGCTCCTTGAGCGACTTGAGCGCCTCCATCTGCTCCGTCACCGACATGGCGGATTGCGTTCCCTGTGCAGTCGGAGGTTGTGCGGCAGCTTGCGCGACGGTGCCCTGCGCATCCGCTGCCGCTGCTGCTGCCGCGGCCGGATTCGTCTGAGTAGGCACAGGCTGCCCCGGCATCGCGCCGGTCATCGGATTGACTCCCTGGGCGAAGCCGAGCCCGAGCATCATGCCACCCATGTCGCCGAACCCGTTCTGCTGCACGCCCTCGGCGATCTTCTGCTGGGCGGCGATGTTCGAAGCCTGCTGCGAGATGTTCTCGTATGCCGAAAGATTCATGCGGTTCGACGAGTATTGCTTGACAAGCTCACGCGATTCGTCGGTGAATTCGATGCTCTCGATGCCTATGCCCACCAAGTGCAGACCGAAACGCGACTCCCATGTGCCGGCATTCGACGAATCCCCGGAGATCGCGAGCGCAATGGAATTCGCCTGGCTGGGCAGCGCGGAGATGCGGTATTCGTTTGACAGCGAGTTGAGCGCCACCGAGAACGACTGCATGAATTCGGAGAGGATCTGCGATTTCGTGTTCGGGTCGTCGAAGCTGATGTAGTCCACGTTCGGGGGCACGAACTGGCGAATGAATGCGAGCGGGTTGACCACCTGCACCGACATCATGCCGCGCGCACGAATCTCCAGATCGGTCTGGTAGAACCTGTCGTGGTACATGAGCGGTGCCGGCGTGCCGAATTTGATGCCGCGGATCTCACGCAGATTCACGAAGGCGATGCGTTTGTTCGCCACCGGCTCGCCGCCGTATTTGAACCGCTCGCCTATCTGCCCGAAGATCGACTTGCCTACACCGTTGCCTGCGAACACGCTATCGGTACCGCCGGTGCGGTATTCGTAACCGCCTGACTCGGTGATGATGTTCTCGATGCCGGACTGGTCGAAGATGAATGCGGCCGTGTTCTCCGGCACGTAGATGCGTGAACCGTTGGAGATCACCGCCTCCGAATGCTTCGTATTGGAGCCGCGGCCACGGTTGGTCTCCTGGTAGATGCCGGGCATGAGCACAGCATGCTCGTCGAATTGCCCAACGGTGATGATGTCGATCCATTGATCGGCGAAGGTGCCGCTCAATGCTCCGGCAAATGCTCTGATCAATGCCATTGCTGCCTTCTTTCACAGAGTTCGTGGTGGTTTAGAATTGCTCCGACCTACCGCAGTATTCACAGGTGACGCTGGTACCTTGGCGCCCGTGCAGCGGGGCACCGCAACCTGCGCAGGCGCGCGAGACCATTTTCGATTCGGCGCTCTTGGGATTTGCCGTGTTTCTCAGGCCGAAGGCTTCGGTGACCTCCTTGCCCGCGTCGCTCAGCATGCTGGCGATTCCCGAGATGAAGGTTTTCGGTGCGCCGACAATGTCTTCATCGCTCCCCGTGATCAGCTTGTTGATGCCGTTCGCCAACGTCACCAGATCCGCATGCGAGTCCATGCACAGTTCCAGCTTTCCCTTACGGAGCAGAATGTCGCATTGGTGGGCGTCACCCTTGTCGATGATGAGCTGGGGCCTGCCGTCCACCACTTTGATGTCACGCAATGCCCACGAGAAGGTGTGCTCAATGTCTTTGCCAAACACCTTGACCTGGGTGTAGGAAAAGATGAGACTCATGGTGGTGAGGGTCAGTTCTCCAGATTCGCATCCTTTGAAATCAGGACTCTCACAGCGCACACTGTCGAATTGCGCAACAATCCCCTCATTTGGCAGCAGATTGACGCTACGCATACCGTTCCTCCCTACTTCTCGCGGAACATGCCCGGCCTGTCTCGATTTCCACTCGTCAGAACTGTCTCATCCGTCACATGTTGGGGGTGGATGCTTTGTTGTGGCGTTTGATTGCGATCATCCAGATGGATCCGGCGATGACTGCGATGGCGGCCACATAGAACAGGTAGACGCCGAAACCGAAGCCATATGAACCGTATGGTGTGAAGCTCAGGTTGAAGTAGACGTATGCGAGTATGGCGAGAACGGCAAAGACAAGCGTCGGAATGCCTTTCGCGGCAAGGGCGAAGATGAGTGCCAGCACGGTGAAGATTGCAATGGCAATGATCATCGCGAGAATGATTTCGGAAACACCCACGCTCATGTTCGCGATCGACTGCATTTCCTTCCATCGTTCGGCGATGGTGAACACTGTCATGGTGTCATTGCTCGACGTGGCGTACGGCAGTACGAGTGAGACGAGCATAGCAAGCGATCCAATGATCGTGAGGGCGCGTGGGCCTGCCAATGATTTCTTGTTCATATTACTCCTCAATAGTTGTTCCAGATTGATGATTGATCGGTTATTGTTGTTTTGGCATTTCGTGGGGCAGCGCTGATGCTGTTTGCGCCATCGTCTCGGATATCGCAAGAGTGGTGGAATACCTGATCTGCACCACTATGGTCGCGCATAACAGCAGCACCGACGCCAAGCAGGAGATGGCGAAGGCGATCAGCACCAGATTTCTCCCGGAGACCTTACCGTTGCGACCAGTGACCGCGAACGCGATGCCGCATACGACAAACAGCGAGACGATGAGCGTGACGCACACCTGCCAGTCCGGACGCAGGTCGCTGAACATCGACAGCGCTCCCAGCAGCGCACAACATGCGAAGACGACGGCACCAATCGCCCACTTTGATCTCGGACCATCATTGTCTGCGACAATGGCTTGCCGGAATCTGCGTTTGGCGATGACGTCGTGGGGCACAACAGTGCTCTGCGCAACAATCTGTTCGGCCAATTCTCGGTACAGCCGACCGTAGGCTGCGCTTCCGCCCGCCGTTCCCGCCGGAGCTTTGACGATCACCGCACTGTGCATGCCATCAGCGATGACCCGGGCCTCGTACTCGCCGTTGTCATTCGGCAGCCGGAATCGCACGGAATGCGTGACGTCATCGTTGACGACGACGTCAAACCCCGCGCTGAAGTGCAATGTCTGGATGAGCGCGGCGTACACTTCAGCGACCGGGGCACGGAATGTCTGCCGCGCCACAGGCACACGGTTCACGGCGGGAGTCGAGGTGCTCATATCGTCTTCTGAGGATGCGATGGAATCAGCTGATTGAGGCAAGACGCTGGTTGACACGGTTCATCACCTCGAGGTAATACTGCGTGTCCGCGGACGACCATGACGACTGATCCATATCATCGATCTTCTTCGTCATCTCATTGTATTCCTTCAGCATCGAGAGGTAGTCCGTGAGCATGCTCGCAGGAGCACCCTCCTTGTTGTACTTCTCCATGAAGTCGCAGTACTTGTTCATGTAGGACTCGTAGGAGTCCATGGCTTCCTTGACGGCTGGTGTCACGCCGCCGGATTGGGCTTGGTTCTGTTCCTGCTGTTTTCTGGCTTCCTCCTCCTGAGCCTTCTTCTGCTCCTCCTCGGCGCGTTTTTGCTCTTCCTCCGCCTTCTTGCGTTCTTCTTCGGCCTGCTTCTGCTCTTCCTCTTGAGCTTCCTTCGAATCCTGTTGATCCGACATCTCCGTACCATTGCCTTCTGTAAGCGATATGTTCATCTCTGATTTGGACTCGAGACGATACACCATGACATCATCGCCATTCTCGTTCAATGCAGTGAACATGCTACTGGATTTGTCATATTCGATATTGAATCCAGCCTTTTGCAGTTGCTCAACATAATCCTCATACATAGATGAGGATGCATCACAGATGTACAGGCTGATGTCATCGGAATCTTCAATACTGTAATAACCTTTGGCATCCTTGATCACAGGAAGTTTCTTCCCGACTCCGTACGATGGCCAACGCACTATCTCGCACTTATCTTCCGTTGCGGCGGATGAAGATGCCGACGACGATGGTGACGTCACCTCAGTGGTAGAATCACTCGACTCAGAATCACTTGATATGGAGCCGCCAGCCGCACCGACTAGCGAGAGAATCAGCGCTACCACGGTGACACCTGCGGCAACGACGGTGAGCATGCGACCATGTTCCCTACCCGGTTGTGTCTTCGTATAGGCCAGCGCACACAGCACCGCGGCGACCACCGCGAAGATAATGCCCACCACGACGGGAGGGTGCATGCCGAGAGACACGAATCCGAAAATGAGGAACACTGCGGACACAACTGCCGCGGCAATCGCCATCACAGAAGTTTTGCCCGTATTGGTGTCGGTCAGCATCGCGACGAACTTATTCTTCGTTCCCTGCGTCGGATTTCCGCCGTTGCCGGCAGCGGCCGGAACGGGCGCCTGGAACGTCTGCGTCGGCTGATTCTGGGCGTCGAATACTGGGGGCTGCCCCGGTGCAGACTGAACCGCACCTTGGACCATCAGCTGATCACCGAGGTCCTTGTAGAATTTCGCCACCGACTCCTGTGCTTTATCGCCTCCATCGATCGGTGCCGTCACCGTCACCTTGCTTGAACCCGCGGCATCCCCTTCTGCGACCTTCGCAGTGAATAATCCGTTGATTCCCGGCACGCTGAACGTGACAGTGTGCTCATCTGCATTTCGGCTCACGACGTCCAGCACTGCGCTGAATTGGAGCATCTGTTCCATGGCGGCGTAGGTGCTCTCCACCGACGCCATATAGATTTGGTCTGCCATGATTCCCTTCCGTTGTTCGTATTGGTGATGTGCGGCGGTGAGGGTAGTTCCGCTCCCTCACCGCCTGCTATTTGATTTGCATCTACGCGAATGCCACGCTGCGCTATCTTTCCGTTTTCGCGTCCGTCGATTGCTCTGAATTCGTCTGTTGACTTTCGTCGCTTGAGATGTCCTTCTCCAGCTCACGGGCCACTTCGTCGAATTCTCGTACACCTCGCAGAATCATGCTGGCTATCTGGGCAAACATGGCTGCATTCCTTTCTGACGAGGTGGTTCGAACGGCCGGTTGGACCGCCAAGCCCAGCGGGCTTGCATTCCTCGTCATCAAGGGGCATGTTTTTTTCGCGAATCCTTCCTCCATCTGCATGAATGCCCGAAATTTCAACGATTCTGACGAGTTACTTCATCTGGAATCCATTTAATTCGCGACTCAATATGGTGTCAATGACGTATAATGTTATAAATCAGACGTTGAGTTGAAAGAAAATATGTCATGTATGGTATATCTCAATCTAATATGGAGATATGGCGGAGCCGTTTGCAGGAACTTATGGATGCCCGCGGACTGACTCAAGCCGCATTCGTGAGCGAGCTGAACAAGCAATACCTCTCACGGTTCCACCAAAAGGACGTGAGCAGGTGGCTCAATTCGGGCAATAAAGCCTCCACCGGCACAATCGGATTCCCGAAATACGAAACGATGGCGATGATCGCCGACTTCTTCGGGGTCGATGTCGGCTATCTCACCGGCGAGACGAATGAAACGAGCTTCGACCTGGAACATGCCAGTGAATACCTGGGAATGAGCGGAGAGTCGGTCTCGGCGCTCCGGAAGTGGATCATCGGAGAGGATGCGGATTCGCAAATGCGCAACTATCGATCCGAGACGCTCAATGCGCTGTTCGAATCACCCAAATTCGCGAGCGTCGCTTCGAAACTGCTGACGCTGCATGAGATGTCGACACTCTGGAAGAGCAACCCGGAACGGTTCAACACATTGATGGAATCGCTGGCCTCCGACAGTGATTTGCCTGACGATCTCACATTCCAGCTCATCATCGGCGCATTCTACGGAATGGCGAGCGAGTCGTTCTCGACGCTGCTCAAAGACGCCTACCCCACCCCCACGGAGCAGGCAACTGCATAATCCGTGAATAAACCGGGATCCCTGCCAACATCGTTATGCCCATGACTGTTGCCGCGTTATTGCCTCATACGATAGACTTCCTGCCATTACGCACACAAGCGTTCACTGCCCCACAGATTAAAATACAAGGAGAAAGGCAGATGCACCCATCTACGCCGGAGAAACCATCGACAACACGGCCAATACGTCGAGCCGACCGTGAAGTTTGCTCGTTCGAGGAGATAATTGACATCCTGCGCAACTGCACTGAAGTGCGTGTGGCCTATCAAGATGCGCAGGGACTCACCATCGTACCGGTCAATTTCGCCTTCGTCTACAACAACGATGATTCCTCCCATAATCTGCGTCTGCTCATGCATTCGGCGACGCAGGGGCGCAAGATCGAGGCGATTCACGCATCCGGCAACGCATTGCCGGTCGCATTCGAGATGGACTGCGACTCGTTGATCTATACCGGTCGTACACCATGCACCACCTCGACGGCATACCGTTCGATCATCGGCACCGGAGTAGCGAGCCTGCTCGACGACGAGCACGAGAGGATCGACGCACTGAAACTGCTGATGAAGCAACGCACGGACATGCACGACGTCGAGCTGCTGCCGCGTCAGGTGAGCAAGGTCGCGGTCTGGCAGATTATCTCGACCGGGTTCACCGCCAAGGCGCACCCGTTGCCATCTGGCATGCGGTAAGACTAATCGCACACGCTCATTCACCCGCAACAGCACAAGGCCGCTCTGAGGTTGGCTAATCATTGGTTGATTAGCCAACCTCAGAGCGGCCTTTATAAACATCATCCCCTAGGAATCTAGCAGCTCAGCAGATTTCCCAAGGATCCAACAGCACGCCCCTGCAATCTCACGAAGCCTTTGGGGTCTGGAATGTGAAATTAAGCTTCGCCTCTGGATTTACACCCATGACGATAGAGGCATAGAACGACTTCGCCTGCTCTTCGAGCAGATCCCTGTTCGAATCGACATATTCCTGCTTCGTCTTCTCAGTGAGGATGTTATTGATCATGTCGAGGGAATCTATTTGTTGGGTACCGAAGCTTAGCGCGCCATTCTGCTCGACGATCATTCGGTATTCGGGATGGTCGTAGCCGATGAATCTGAATTCCGGAATTTCGACATTGAACGTGTTTTTGCCTGTTTCCTTAATGGAGACGTCCTTTCCCTCAAATCCAAGCTTCGCATCGAACGTATATTGAATGAACCGCGCTCGTTCCGTACCGGGGATCTCCATATTGAAGAAATGGCTTTTGTTCTCCTGCGATATGATGCCCGTAATACCGAGCCGCAGCAGGGACACCTCTTTCGTTCGCTCCATGGAGCGAATTACCTGGGTATCAGAGGTCCCCACCTTCTCCTTCAGCAACGGAGGCATCGTTCCGGGAAACAGCGAGTAGAACCCCAACATAAAGATCCATCCGACTGCCATGCAGGACAACGCGGCAATAACAACACCGGCAATCTTCCATTTCTTCGAAATCGCCGGAATCCACCTCCTGGCATCATTGTTTTCATCCACGTCGCCGACAGCCTTTCTCTTGCGTCCACCTACCCTGAATTACTCTATCAGAGAAATTCATGTCGGGTCACATTAGCAGGAGATGCTGGATGAGACATCACACACTCTTACAGAAGCACGATGCGTTCGCGAGAAGAGGGATGTCGCTGGGCATATTACTCGATTATTTTCCCCGATTCATGAACGCGGCCTTGACCAATTCCACGATCATCTCACGCATGTCCTTCGCACTGCCTGCCGCAGCCGACGCCTGCGCCACACCGCTCACCTTGCCGAGGAACCCTTCGCCGAATTGCTCCTGCATCAGACCGCGCACCCAGCTGATGTCATTCACACTGCGCTTGCCGCTGTACACCTGCTCGAAAGCTATGACGGCGCCTTCACCGAGTGCGGCGATGATGCTGGCCGCAACGACCGCGTTGAGCACGCTGGCTGCAATGTTGATGCCCGGGATCGCCTTCACCGTGCTGATTGCGGAATGGGCCACCACGCTTGCGGTACCCACTTGCACAATCGAGTCGAGGAACTGCTTGGCATCCTCATCCTTGTCTATGCCATATAGCCGCGCCAACCCATGCAGCTCGCCGAGTTCCAACGGAGAGAGCACCAGCGAGTCGGCGATTGGAATCGGCACGGCGCCCACCGTGGCACCCGCCGCGACACAAGCGCCGATCAGGCCTTGCGCCAGCATGCGCTTGCGCGTGAGTTTGAATGCCATGAGATCATGTTCACCGCCGCGCATCCCCTCCGGCATCGCCTTCATTGTCTCGTCAATGAGGTCGGTGATTCCCTCCGGCCCTACGAACGACGTCTCATCGATCACATAGGTCTGCGCCACCACAGGTATGATCGCGCGCAGGTTCTTCTCCACACGCTGCCCCGCAAACGCCTGCCGCACCATCTGCACATTCAGCTCGCGGTCCGGTTTCGAATACGATTTCGTGATCACGGTGATGATTGGCACCGACCGCCACATCGACACGGCCGTGGACAGATTCCGTATTGTCTCCGGGAACAGTTTCGCCGCTGTCCCGTCCACGCAGAACCAGATTACGTCGATCTTGTTGTGCTCATGACCTTCCTTGGCGCTCGCCTTCGACCATTTGCGCACCGCATGCACCGCTCTGAGACTTTTGATGGGAGACGGTTCGAACCCTATTGAGTCGATGACCCGAAACGGCACCGTTGGGCTCTCATAGACGGCGAGCTCACTGGTGGTGCCCCGCGTGCCGAAGCTCGTTTTGGCCACGGTGTCCCCTATCACCGCGTTGATCAACGTCGACTTGCCCACGCCCGAGTTGCCCAGTACAAGTACGTTGCCTTTGATCGGTGTTTCCGTGTTCGGCAGAGTGTTCGCCCGCACCTCGATCACGTTGCCATTGTCGTATGCCATGACGCCATCATAGGCACGAACCGTTGCATGCGGTGAGCGCAAAACAGGAATCTGGGCCACCTCACCAGCGAATGTCCACAATGCTCGCAAGCGAGACCTGCGTGCCATCGCCCATCGCGAGAACACCACGTGCGGAATCAAAACCGCATACGACCCCACTCACCGTGTCGTATTCACCCATCGCCGTGCCTTCCTCTCGGAAGCAGGTAATGGAGACGACTCGCTGTGCATCAGGTTGCTCAAGCACTTTGGCAAGACGCGCATTGAGCGCCTCCTGCGCGTCCGACGCCAGGATAATGGGCCTCTGGCTTTGCTGCCCGGCCTCATCGATACGTTCCTCATACCCCTTCAACGCGGCGAATGGCATGAACTGCACAGCACGTTCGGAATTGGTCATATGCGGGTGCTTGCGTGACTGATGGTGTGGAAGATCGATAATGTCATCGTATTGATGCAGATTCCCTAACTTCACGAGGCATGACCCCCAATCTGATGGCTCCGTTCCCTGCCCGTGGCTCCTTCATCGAAGTTCATGCCCTTGAGCACGGAGGCGCCCCCAAACCGCTCTCTCACATGGTTCACCGCCTGCTGCAGCCGAAGCTCCTTGCGGTCCTCGACAGCTGCCACTCGGGCGTTCCCCTCATCGATGCTTTCGAATAGATCGGGCTGCTCGAATGGTTCGCGGATTCCCTCCCCACGCACATGGTTCGCGGCGATTGTGATGCGGCGAACATGAAGGTGCGGGTCGGCGATGCGCTCGAAAATAGCCGCCGCGGTCTCTCTCATAGCTGTTGCCGAAGCGGTAAAACGACCGAGCCCCTCGGAGCCGTGCGCGCTTTTGGGTACCGTTCTGCCATAGTGATCGGTCCCAAGCCTCCCGCGAAACGACGCATCGGAAACATCGGCGCCATCGAAATCGACGCTCAGCACCACCTGATCGGTTACCATCTGCTTGGCAACGAGATCCTGCGCAATCGCATCCGCCATCTCGCACACCACCGTATGTGCCTGATCATGCGGGTACGGTCTGGCGAGCACCTGCCCCGAACTCACGCTGGAACTGTGTGGGGCATATGCCTTAATATCGGCGATTGTGCATGGCTCCCAACCCCATGCGTGGTCAATGAGCGTTTCCGCATTCACGCCGAAGAACCTGTAGAGCAGATCTTCGTTGTAGTATTCGCCGGCCCTTCCCAACGAGCACCGTGCAATATCCCCCATGGTCATGATTCCCTGCCGCTCCAGCTTGCGGGCTATGCCACGGCCCACCCTCCAGAAATCGGTAAGAGGCCGGTGGGACCACAGCAGTTCGCGATACCTGCGTTCATCGAGTTCGGCAATGCGCACGCCGTCCTCATCCGCGGGGATGTGCTTGGCGACGATATCCATCGCCACTTTCGCCAAATACAGGTTCGTGCCGATGCCGGCCGTGGCTGTGATGCCTGTCTGCTCGAGAATGTCGGCCACGATGCGACGTGCCAGTTCATGGGCCGAGCACCCGAAATACTTGAGATATTTCGTGACATCGATGAACACCTCGTCCACCGAATAGACGTGGATGTCGTCCTTCGACGCGTAGTCCAAATAGATGCCGTAGATTTTCGCACTCATGTCGAGGTAATACGACATGCGCGGTTTTGCCGCGATGTATTCAATGCCGAGCTGTGGATTCGCCTGCAGCTGCGCCGCACTCACCGACGAACCGATCAGATTATGACCCGGCGCACGCAGACGTCTTTGCTCGTTGACAGCCGACACGCGCTCCTCCACCTCGAACAGCCTGGCACGCGACCCCAATCCGAATGATTTCAACGCCGGCGACACCGCAAGGCATATGGTTTTCGAGGTGCGGGATACGTCCGCCACCACCAGATTGGTGTCGAGCGGGTCAAACCCCCTCGACACGCATTCGGCGGACGCATAGAACGATTTGAGATCTACCGCCAAGTATGTTCGCTCTCCCATACCACAGATTATCGAACAAACGTTCGAATCTGTCAATCGGCGGCATGACTCAGGGTCGTTCTGCGAACTCCTGCTGGCAGATTCTGGCCACTTCACTCACACACGCCTCCGCCATCAGCCGACCGGCCTCGGCGGTGGCTCCATGAGGATCGGCCAGACCGCCGTATGCTGGCACATCCCCTTCGCGCACCGGATAGCGCACGTAGGGCTTCGGTGTCACCGGCTCCTCGTACACGACGCGATCCATATGCACGAGCTCGGGCGCATAGTGCAACATCAATGCGGTCTCGGTGATCGCCGCATGTTCGAGGGCCCACCCGGGGAACTCGAGATCGCCTACGAACACCGCGTCAATGACGTCCTGCGTAAGAGGATCCCACCAGTTCGTTTCGACGATCGTGGCCACGCCACCTGTCTCACGGGTCACCAAATCAATGGCCTCCACAATGAACGCCTCATTCTCGAAGTGCGCATTCATCACAACGATCTTCATGAAACCGTCGTCAATGAGTTCATGCAGCACATCGTGCATCTGTGCGATCACCGTGGTTCCATTCATGTCGATGGTTCCCGGGAACAGGGGTCCGCCGCCTGAAAGCGGCTTCGATTTGTACCCATAGTTGATTGTTGGCATCACGGTGCCGTCCACCGCCATGGCAAGATCCTCGGCGATGCGTTCAGCCAGCGTGGCATCGGTCTGCATTGGCAGATGCTGGCTATGCTGTTCGGTGGAACCGATCGGCACTATCACCGGCCTGTCCTTTCGCGCCGCGAACTCCGGCCACGTCATTTCGTCCATACGATACGTCATGTTGTCTCCTTTGCATATTCCGAACATCAATCCTCGCCGGCTAGGCATCCAAGTCTCAGATGTTCCCCAGATCCTTGTCGGCATTCTCATGTGAGAGGCACATAGCCACCAGCGCGATGATGGCGATGACCACCATGTACCAAGCCGGTGCGATTGACGAGCCGGTGGCCCAAATGAGCCAGGTGGCGATGAACGGCGCCGTGCCGCCGAAGAGGGCATTCGCCAGATTGAAACTGAACGCGAAACCAGTGAACCGGACACTCGTGGGGAAGGTTTCGGCAAGATAGCTCGACAATGTGCCATCATTGGCCGTAAGCGTTGCACACAGCGCCAGCTCAACGAGCAGCACCGGCCAGAATGCGCCTGATTCGAGAATCATGAACGCCGGTACGGTCAGTACGATGAATGCCACACAGGCACCGATAAGCACCTTCTTACGGCCGAATCGGTCGGATACATGCCCCATTGCAAAGACAAGGCCAATGTAAAGCACCAGGCAGATCGTGGTGATTGTGGAGGACTCCGCTGCCGGCATGCCCACGGTCTCGGAAAGATAGGTGGGCAGGTAGGTCAGAACGGTGTAGAACCCCACGGCGTTGAGCATGCATGCACCAAAGCTGATGAGCACCTGCTTCCAATGGTGACGGAACAAAGTGCGCAAGGGTGACGCTTCAACGGCCGTCTGATTGCCGGTGACGCCGGTGGCCTTCTGTTCCAATTCGGCGTTCATCTGCTCATAGATCGGCGAATCCGCGACATTGTTGCGAATATAGTGCACAATCAGGCCGAGTGGACCGGCCATGAGGAACGGTACGCGCCAACCCCACCCGCTCATGGCGGAAGTGCTGATGTTCGAGGTCATCGCCACGGCAAGCGTGGAACCTGCCAACAGGCCGATGGCTGTTGAGGCCGGAATCAGCGAGCAATAGATGCCACGCCTCTTCACTGGCGCGTATTCTCCGAGGAATGTCGCCGCACCAGCGTATTCACCCGATGCGGAGAATCCCTGCACCATGCGCAACAGCAACAGCAACAAGGGCGCGAACAATCCGATTGCAGCATACGACGGCAGGCATCCGATGAGGAACGACGCCCCCGACATGAGCAGAATGGAAAGGCTCAGCGCATGTTTGCGCCCGAACTTGTCTCCGAAATGCCCCCAGAACAGGGCTCCCACTGGCCTGAGCACAAACGACAGCGCGAACACGCCAAATGTCTCCATCAATGCAACGGTGCGATTGGACGAGGGGAAGAACACGCCGGCGATCACCGTGGCGAAATAGGAGTACGAAGCATAGTCGAACCATTCAATGAAGTTGCCGAGGAACGACGACAGCGCCACCTTGCGCACCATCGTCTGGCGTGCGTCATCCGGCTCGCGTTCGATATTGCCCAGTTCGCGGACATCCATGCCCATATCGGTTATGGCACTCATGGCATCCCACCTTTCTTCTAGGTTTTCCTGGCCTGCGGCATCTCGCCGCGGTACCTGCACTATCGCCCATGGTGTTTGCCTTGGCATAACCATTCCGTTAATGCGATGGCGCCCTTGAATGACGTTTTGTACACCTCGCAGTGGCTACCGGGCACCGCTTTCCTCGGCCAGTCGAGCATCAGACGCAAGCTTTGCGGCGAAGAGCAGCAGCGACCACGCGCTACCACAGTCCGAACCAATGCCGGAATGTCTCTTCACTTTGTCAAGTCTGTTATAGAGCGTCTGACGTTGTATACCCAGCAGTTCGCATGCCCGTGTTTTATTGTCTCCGGATTCGAAGCATGCACATAAGGTGGCGATGAGACCCATGTCCTCCCTAAGAGGGCCGCCCAGCATCACCTCGAGCAGCATCTCAACCGCCTTCTCCGTTGGCCCCACCGTCGCGAACCGTGCGAGCAGCTCATCATATATGGTGCGCACTGATCCCCACGCCGGCATGCCTGAGCGCATCCTGGCATGCATGATCCCCAGCTCGTCGGCAAGCGCACCCATCTCGGTCACCGCACGACCGCCAATCGCCCACATTCCCCTGCCACCCGTCACTTGACGCTTGAGCACATCGGTGCATGCAGTGGTGAAACCGGCAAGGTCATGCACCTGTGTAGCTGACTCCCCGCCCTCCTCCATCCCAC
>RSDC01000005.1:0-325834 GCA_004154635.1 Bifidobacterium animalis subsp. animalis | reverse complement strand
GCCCCCACCAATCCGAATAGCACCCCTCCCCTCAGCATGCACATGGTTTCAGCGCCCTCAATCGCGTCGAATCCCGAAAGCAAGCATTCCACGCGCCCCATCGACGAAGCAAGCGAACGCATCTCCACCACGAATGGGTAGTACATGCCGTCATCACGCTCAAGTGCCTTGAGCATCTGCCGCATCTCACGAGCCTCGCCATACCCGGCATGCACCCCGTCGGCCGGACCCGCCAGCACATGCGCGGTCATCGAAGCGGAAACATCCCACGGCAGGAACACCGCCATGACCTGCCCAACCACCTGGGCAATCTGCGAGCGCGCACGCTCATCAAACAACCTCACACGCTGAGAGAGTTCCAAGGTTGCAAGTGGACCCCCCTGACGATCAATGGGAATGAGCACCGTCGGCCCATCGGCTTCCCGCATCTTCGGTCCGGAGAACGCCACAGGCAATCCGTCCGCATCGTATATCGCCACCGATTCGCCGCAAATGCGCGCGAGTCTGTCTCCCACCTGCTGCGCATCATCCGCTTGTGCCAGTTCACGCCTTAGCACGGTGGACAATGCGTCCACTTCCATTTGCACGAGGAACTGGTCCTTGATAATCAAGGTATTCACACTCTGGCAGGCGTCTACGAACGGGATGCGCAATCGCAATCCAATAATCGGCAAGCCGCGTTCCTGCGCATGCGAACAGAGTGCCTGCGGCACGTCGCGCAATCCCTCAACGAGTTCCACAACCAGCCCGGCCGCACCAATGTCAGCCAGCGAATCCACATAATTGCGCAGTTCGCGGTCGTCAAGATGCGCAAACAGGGCGCTCCCCTCCACGATTACCAGCTCGCCTCCCGACAGAAAACGCGCGACATCATACCGCTCATTCGTGTATGCCCAGCGCACACTGTTGTCAAGCGAGTCTGCGGACGCTTCCACCGTCGGGGCGGCCTGCGCGAGCGCCGATCTCTCGAGTGCATCCCTCACCGTCACCGTCATACAAACCGTCCATTCTCTGCCGACATGCATTCACATGACCGCTATCTATACGCAAATGATGTCGCCGAGAATAACGAGCACAGATTACGGAACGCCACGGCTCACGTTACCCAAACGTCACGGGAGGCCGAGACCCCACGAAAGGATGCGCCATGACCGCCACATTGTTCACCAACGCCACGCTTCGCGGCTCTTCACAGTTGCAGGACATACTCGTCGAGAACGGCATGTTCCGCGCCATCGGAGCCAATCTGCCCGGCATGCTGACGGCACAGGGGTACGACTGCGAACGCCTTACCGTGGTCGACCTCGCCGGGCGCCTCGTCAGCGCCCCGTTCTGTGACACGCATCTGCATCTCGACTATGTGTTCACCTCACGCAAGCCGGGCGCCACAAACTCATCGGGCACCCTGTTCGAAGGCATCCAACGTTGGGGCGAGACCAAGGCCGACCTCACCGTGGATGAGGTGAAGGCGCGCGCACGCAAAGCGGTGGCCATGGAGATGCGCCATGGCGTGCAATACATTCGCACCCATGCCGATGTCACCGATCCGAGCCTCACCTCGTTGCGGGCACTGCTTGAGCTGCGCGAGGAGCTGGCAGATCTGGTGACCATACAGATTGTCTCATTCCCGCAGGAGGGAATGTATTCCTACCCCGGAGGCGCCGAACTCGTCGAAGAGGGGTTGAAGATGGGCGCGGACTGTGTGGGCGCCATTCCCCATTATGAGGCCTGCCGCGAGTTCGGTGAACGTTCCATGCATACGACCGTCGAGCTCGCCGCACGTTATGGCAAGCTCATCGACGTGCATTGCGATGAGACCGACGACCCGAACTCCCGTTTTGTCGAGTTACTGGCCGCACTCGCCCATGCCGAGGGCATCGGCCACATGACCACGGCAAGTCACACCTGCTCGCTTGGTTCGGCGGACAACAGTTACTTCTTCCACCTCACCAAGTTGCTGAGGAACGCACGGATGAACTTCGCATGCGCCCCCACCGAAAACCTGTACTTGCAGGGGCGCCAGGACACCTTCCCGAAGCGTCGGGGCATCACCCGTGTAAAAGAGCTCACCGAGGCGGGCATCAACGTCTCACTCGGGCAGGATTCGATGCAGGATCCGTGGTATCCGCTCGGCAATGGCAACATGATGATCATTCTCGACTACGTGCTCCATCTGGCGCAGATGATGACGCTGCCCGAAATAGACCGCGCACTCGATTTCCTCACCGTCAACGGTGCGACCACAATGAATCTGCAGGACTCCTACGGCATAGCGGTGGGCAAGCCCGCAAGCTTCGTGGTGCTCGACGCGTCCGATGCATTCAACGCTGTATATGAGCGTGCCGATGTGGTGATGTCGGTGCGGGATGGGCGCACATTGTTCACCGCCAGCACCTCGACTGTGACCGATGTGCCCATGCTTGCCCAGAATCTTGACGCATCGCATCCGATCGGGGCGTCATCTGATTGGCTGGTGCGAGCCTGACGACCCATATGCGCCCATGTCCGGCATGTGAATGGGCGCACCGTCACAATTCGCCGGAAATCCGCCATTTCCGCAAAATCCGAGTTTGCCGGTGTAGCCGGGACTTGCTAGGGTTTATCTCGTAGCGAATCCCTTATTCCAGTTGTGGAAGGAGCTTCGGCTTGTCTGCAGAACTCGAAGAGATCCATGAGGAATGTGGCATTTTCGGCGTATGGGGACATCCCGATGCCGCACGCCTCACTTACTTCGGATTACACGCATTGCAACATCGTGGTCAGGAGGGCGCCGGCATAGTCTCCAACGACCACGGACATCTCATAGGGCACCGCGGGCTCGGATTGCTCACGCAGGTGTTCCAGGACGAAAAAGACATTCAACGACTTCAAGGCGATGCCGCGATTGGCCATGTGCGCTATGCGACGGCCGGCTCGGGCGGCATCGACAACATTCAGCCCTTCGTGTTCCGCTTCCATGACGGCGACATGGCGTTGTGCCATAACGGCAACCTCACGAACTGCTTCTCGCTGCGGCGCGCGCTCGAAGACGAAGGCGCCATTTTCCACTCGAACTCCGACACCGAGGTGCTCATGCATCTCATCCGCCGTTCCGTGCGCAGCGGCATCACCGACAAGCTGCAGGAAGCGCTCAACACCGTGCATGGCGGCTTCGCGTACCTGATCATGACGGAACATGAGATGATCGGCGCACTCGATCCGAATGGGTTCCGCCCCCTCTCGCTGGGCCGCATGACGAACGGCGCGTACGTGCTCGCCTCCGAGACCTGTGCGCTCGACGTGGTGGGTGCGGAACGAATCCGAGACATTCAGCCCGGCGAGATGATTGTGATCGACGACAGCGGGTACCGCACCCAGACGTACACGAGCCGCACGCAGCTGTCGATCTGCTCGATGGAATACATCTACTTCGCCCGCCCCGACTCCGACATCTACGGCGTGAACGTGCACTCCGCAAGAAAACGCATGGGCGCCCGCCTCGCGCAGGAATCCCCGGTCGATGCCGACATGGTGATCGGCGTGCCGAATTCCTCGCTCTCCGCCGCCTCCGGCTACTCCGAGGAGGCAGGGCTGCCCAATGAAATGGGTCTGATCAAGAACCAGTACGTCGCCCGCACATTCATTCAGCCCACGCAGGCATTGCGCGAGCAGGGCGTGCGTATGAAGCTTTCCGCAGTCAAGTCGGTGGTCAAGGGCAAGCGCATCGTCGTCATCGACGACTCCATCGTGCGTGGCACCACGTCGAAGCGCATCGTGCAGCTGCTCAAGGAGGCCGGTGCCGCCGAAGTGCACATGCGCATCAGCTCGCCGCCACTCAAGTACCCGTGTTTCTACGGCATCGACATCTCCACGACGCAGGAGCTCATCGCGGCGAAGAAGTCGGTCGAACAGATTCGTGAGTTCATTGGCGCCGATTCGCTGGCGTTCCTCTCACTCGACGGGCTCATCGAGTCGATCGGTCTGAATGCGGACGCCCCTTACGGCGGCCTGTGCGTCGCCTATTTCAACGGCGACTACCCCACCGCGCTCGATGATTACGAGGAGGGTTTCCTGGCCTCGCTCACCCCCGAGGATCGCGTGACATTGCCCGGCTACAACGGCAAGAAGACGATGTACGAGGGCACCGAGTACACGATGATGCAGAGGCCGTTCGGCGAGCATGCCTCCCAGGAACCCACCGAGTATCTCGTCCCCAATATCTAGTTCCCAGATTTTCCCGATACAGATTCATCAATCGACTTGCCGATTCCGGCGAACAGAAAGGTCACAATGCCACAAGCATATGAAAACGCGGGTGTGAGCGTCGAAGCGGGCTACGAGGTGGTCAAGCGCATCAAATCACACGTCGCACGCACCAACCGACCGGGCGTGGTGAGCGGCATCGGCGGCTTCGGAGGCCTCTTCGACCTCGCCTCGCTTGGCTACAACGAACCGGTGCTCATCTCGGGCACCGATGGCGTGGGCACGAAGCTTGTCATCGCCAAGCTCATGGACAAGCATGACACGATCGGCATCGACTGCGTGGCCATGTGCGTCAACGACGTCGTGGCACAGGGAGCCCAGCCGCTGTTCTTCCTCGACTACATCGCCTGCGGCAAGAACGACCCGGCGGTGCTTGAGCAGGTCGTCTCCGGCGTGGCCGACGGCTGCGTCCAGGCGGGCGCCGCACTGATTGGCGGCGAGACCGCCGAGATGCCGGGCATGTACGAGGCGGATGAATACGACCTGGCCGGCTTCACCGTCGGCTGCGTGGAGCGATCGAAGATCGTGGACGGGTCCACGATTGAGGCGGGCGATGTGCTCATCGGGCTTCCTTCGACCGGCGTGCATTCCAATGGCTTCTCGCTGGTGCGCAAGGCACTGTTCGAGCAGGCCGGCTATACCGTGCATACGCGTCTTCCCGAGCTGGGCGATCGGGAACTCGGCGATGTGCTGCTCACCCCCACGAAGATCTACGTGAAGGCGCTCATGCCACTGTTCGAGGCCAATCTCGTTCGCGGCGTCGCCCACATCACCGGCGGCGGCTTCATCGAAAACGTGCCCCGCATGCTGCCGGAAGGTCTGGCCGCCTCCATTGAGCTTGGCTCGTGGCCGGTGCCGCCGATCTTCGACGTGATCGAAAAAGCGGGCGATGTGGATCATATGGAGATGTACAACATCTTCAACATGGGCCTGGGCATGGTCGTGGCCATTCGCCCCGACCGTGTTGACGAGGCGATGAACCTTCTCGAGCATGCAGGTGAGAAGGCCTATCGCGTCGGCCATGTGATCGAACAGGTCAACGAACGCGTCGACCTGGCCTGAGACCAAACCCATACTGGCACAGTTTCCCCAAGGAAGTGAAGAGGAATATGAAGGTTCTTGTTATCGGTTCCGGCGCACGTGAGCATGCCATCGCCTACACGCTGCTCAAGGGAGCAAGCGTCGAGGAGGTCACCGTCGCCCCCGGCAACCCGGGCATGGAGCTCGACGGCATCCGCACGCTCTCGCTCAACCCGTCGAATCAGGCCGCGCTCATCGATTTCGTGCGCAACAACGACTACGACTGGGTGTTCGTGGGTCCTGAGGTGCCGCTCATCGAGGGCATTGTGGATGCGCTGGCCGCGGCCGGCATCAAGGCGTTCGGCCCGAGCAAGGCAGCCGCGCAGATCGAGGGCTCGAAGGATTTCGCCAAACGTCTGATGGAACGCCACAACATTCCCACGGCCGCATACCGCACCTTCGACGATCTTCAGAGCGCCACCGACTATGT
This sequence comes from Bifidobacterium animalis subsp. animalis, assembly GCA_004154635.1. Taxonomy (GTDB): domain Bacteria; phylum Actinomycetota; class Actinomycetes; order Actinomycetales; family Bifidobacteriaceae; genus Bifidobacterium; species Bifidobacterium animalis_B. The sequence goes on along the minus strand of RSDC01000005.1, from coordinate 320,082 downwards.
GAACGAGCATGGTGCGCCGATCGTGGTCAAGGCCGATGGTCTGGCCGCCGGCAAGGGCGTCACAGTGGCGATGGACGTCGAAACGGCCCTGGCTGCATTGAACGACATTTTCGTGGACCACCGTTTCGGTGCCGCGGGTGCCCGTGTGGTGATTGAGGATTACCTGGAAGGCCAGGAGTTCTCGCTCATGAGCTTCGTGAACGGCACCGAATTCTGGCCCATGCCAATCTCGCAGGACCACAAGCGCGCCTATGACAACGATGAGGGCCCGAACACCGGTGGCATGGGCGCCTACTCCCCTGTGCCCCAGATTAGCCAGGACGTGGTCGATGAGGCCCTTGAGACCATTGTCAAGCCGACGGTCGAAGCCATGGCCGCCGAAGGCACGCCGTTCGTGGGCATTCTGTATGCGGGCCTGATCGCCACGGCCGACGGCCCGAAGGTGATCGAGTTCAACGCACGGTTCGGCGACCCGGAGACCGAGGTGATTCTCCCCCGCCTGCACAGCGATCTCGGGCAGGCCATTCAGGCCATGCTTGATGGCGAGGCTCCTGAGTTCACCTGGCTCGAGGAGGGCACGACGCTCGGCGTGGTGCTTGCCGCCGACGGCTACCCGACCAATGTGCTCAAGGGGGCCAAGGTACCGCAGTTCAAGACCGGTGCCGACTCCCATGTGTTCTATGCCGGCGTGAAGCGCGAGGGCGACGATCTGGTTGCCGACTCCGGTCGCGTGCTGCTCGTCGAGGTGAGCGCGGACGACATTCCGAGCGCCCAGAAGAAGGTCTACGAGATTCTCGACAACGCCGACACCGCAGGCATGTTCTATCGCCACGACATCGGCGCCAAGGCGCTCGAAGCGTAGCCAGCGCAGCTGATTCCGATATCGCAGTACAACATACCGCTGTGGGGGCGCCGCTCTCTCATATGGGAGCGGCGCCCCCACAGCGGTTACCCATATGGGGAGCCATATATGTTTTCAGCGCATTACAGAACGCATATGCATTGATTCCGCCGCTCACTATGGTGGGAGTAGACGACCGATAGAGGAGCGGAACACATATGGCAGGCATCAAGAACTGGTTCTACGCCATCGACGTGATGAGTGGCTGGTTCCCCATTACCATATGGGCATTGGTGGCGATCGGCATTGTCGTATTGCTCATATGCCAGAGCAGAGGCGAGTCGCGCAAGCGCTTCCTCAAACAGCTTGGCATAGGGCTCCTCGCCGGATTCATTGGTCTTGCCGTAACCTATGTGTGTTCCGATGTGTTTCTGTTGTTCGGGGTCTCACTGGGCTGGCCTGTGATCATTGCGATTGGCGTGGGCGTGTTCCTGTTCGCCTTCATGGTCGCCGCGGCGGTGATGACCCACGGCTGGTTGCGCGTGCTCGCCATCGTCATGATTCCGGTCACATTGCTCGCCACCGCGGTGCGTGTGAACGAGATCTACGGCGAATACCAGACAATGGGCAGTCTGTTCGACTACTCGCCCTACCCGCATATCTCGGCGCTGAATCTTTCGCTCAGCACGATCTCGGTACGTGAATGGAACGAGCAGGCGGTGGCGAAGAGCCGCAACACCACGCAGATTCCCCAATCGGGAAAACTCGTGCACGTGGACATCCCGAATCCGAAATCCGGGTTCAAGGCGCGCGAGGCGCTCGTGTGGCTGCCGCCGGCGGCCTTTGCCAAACACCCGCCGAAATTGCCGGTCATGGTGATGTTCGCCGGCCAGCCCGGCTCACCCACCAGATTCTTCACCGCCAGCAACACGGTGAAGGTCCTGAGTAAATTCGCTGCCGAGCACCATGGGCTCGCGCCGATTGTGGTCAGCCCGGACCAGAACACCGAGGCGACTCGCAACAGCCTGTGTGCGGACACCACGAAATGGGGCAAGGCCGAAACGTATCTTGCACAGGACGTACCCGATTGGATCAAAGCGAACCTGCCCGTCAACGACAAGGCATCACAGTGGACGATCGGAGGGTTCTCGCAGGGCGGCACATGTGCGACGCAGCTGGCGCCGAACCATCCGAACATCTACGGCAACGTGCTGGCCGTAGATGGTGAGATCGCCCCGACCGAGGGCAGCGTGGACCATATGGTCGAGGCGTATTTCTCCGGGGATAAGGCGGCATATGAACGGCAGGTGCCGCAGAATGCGATTCGGAACAATGCGCCGTCGAAACAGCTCATGATCCTTGGTGCGGGTGCGCGCGACGGCGAATCCGTCGACAACATACGCAAGATCGGCGACACCGCCCGGGAAAACGGGTGGACGGTGTTCAGATTCGCAGTGAGCAACTGGGGTCACGACTGGCATGCCGTCAATGCCGTCTTCGCCGTGGCGCTGCCGTATTTATGTGAACGCATGGGATTGGGCAACGCGAATGTGCAGTTCCCGACCGATTCAGAAGTGAAGGAGATATCGTGAGCGCAACGGATTCGAATGACGGCGTCGCCAGCGGGCAGACGCAAGCGGCGGCAAAACCGCCGACCAGCCCCAAACCTCCCAAGGCGCCGAAGCGGTATGCGGCGCAACCGGTGAGCAACCAGCTGCTGAACGACGTCCGGCGTTGGATTCACGAGCAGAGCTTCGCCCTGTGGGTCACCTTTGGCTTCATCATGATCAATGTGTGCTGGTGGGCATGGTACAACATCGAGCACCACAAGATGCCACGCCATGCGCTCACCACGAGTCTGCACGAGTTCAATGTGGGGCATCTCATCGCCTCGCTGTTCCTCACCGGTTCGGTGTTCCAGATGATCGTGGATGCACTACTGATCCTGTTGGTGCTGTGCTTGGCGGAACCCTATCTCGGCAAGTCCCGCACGGCCGCCATCAGTCTGGTGAGCGCCGCATCCGGCACGCTCGTGGGTCTGATCATCTGTTCGGCGATCAGCGCGATGCTCGGCGAACGTGCGGAGGTGCTGAACATCAGCTTCACGCTCTCCCCCGTCGTGCTGGTGATCGGCGCGCTCATGGCGGCGACGGCGTTCTCATACCAATTGTGGCGCAGACGCATACGCATCATCGGCTACACGGCCATCATGGTCGTGGTGCTCTACGGCGGCAATCCCGGCGATTATTGCGTGTTGTTCGCCGCGATCATCGGGCAGATCATAGGCCGTGCGATTGCCGGCAAGCCGATTGAAGCCGAGCAGTGGCATTGGCAGTACAGTTCGTCGCAGGAGATTCGCCGTATCTTCGGCGCGATCGGCGTGGTGCTCGCCTTGGGACCCATGGTGGCGACTTCGTCGCGATCCCATGCCGGCCCTCTCGTGTCGGTGGCGCTGGTGCTCAGCCCCGAATCGGTGAACACCGGGGTGTTGGCGGCTTGCATGCACGGCCATGTGGTCGACGGCTGCCTCCAACAGTATTCGCTCATGCGCGCCAGCCAACCGGGAGACGTGGTGAGGTCAGTGCTGCCGCTGCTGGTGATGCTCGCCCTAGCATGGGGCATGTGGCTGGGACGGCGCACCGCCGCGATCAGCAGCATCGTGTTCTATGCGGCGAGCGCGTTCTTCGCCATCTCCTACTACCTGTTGCCGTATTCGTGGGATGATCAGCTGCATATCACCATGGGCAACATACCGCGCATGATTCTCGTCAATGCGCTTATACCGCTCATATACGCGATTGCCGTGATCATAGAGCTCCCGCATTTCTCCATTCGCACGAAACCGCGGACGCTTCGCCGCTGTGTGGCTGCCATTGTGATTGCCTTCGTCGTATGTTCGGCCATCTATCTGCTGTTCGCCTGTTTGCGACCTCAGGATTTCACGCCGCGTCCGAATGTGGGCATGGTGCTACGCGAATGGCCTGCGAGGTTCCTGCCAATCGGGTATCTGACGGATTCGAGCATCTCGTTCATCGCCGTCACCCCGTTGGCTTCGCTTGTTCTGCAGGGCGTGGGCATTGTGTTCTGGATCGTGCTCGTCGTGGTTTCCTTCGCGTGGCTCAACGCGTCGATCGATTATGATCACAGGGCCCATGCGCTGGCCGAGGAACTGGTGGAAGACGGCGGCGAGTCCATGAGCTTCATGACGACGTGGGAGGGCAACGAATACTGGCTGTCGCCCAGCAAAAGGTCCGCTGTCGCCTACCGTGTGCTCAACCACATCGCATTGACCACCACCGGGCCATTCGGCGACCCGGATGAATGGATGAGCGATATGGACGAATTCGCCCGCTATTGCTCCGACCATTCATGGTCCCCGGTGTTCTACGCCATCCACGAGGAGGCCAAGGATCACCTGCAGCAGCTCGGATGGCACTCCATTGTGGTGGGAGACGAGATGCTCATTGACCCGCAAAGCTGGAAGACCACCGGCAAGAAGTGGCAGGACATTCGCACGGCCATCAACAAGGCGAAGCGCGAGGGCATTGTCGATGAGATGAGCACCTACGATGAGGCGCCCCATGAGGTGCAGGTGCAGATCGAGGAGATTTCCGAGCAGTGGAGCGAAGGCAAGGCGCTGCCTGAGATGAAGTTCACGCTCGGCGGCGTGGAGGAGCTCAAGGACCCGCGCGTTCAGGTGCTCTATGCCATAGATTCCGACGGCATAGTGCAGGCGGTCACGAGCTGGCTGCCCACATTCAACAATGGGCGCGTGATCGGCTGGACGTTGGACTTCATGCGCTACCGTTCCGGAAGCTACAACGGCATCATGGAGTTCCTCATCGCACGCATGGCCCAGCGCATGCATGACCAGGGTGTGGCCGATCCGAGCAACCAGGTGCAGTTCGTGAGCCTGTCGGCGGCACCGCTCACGGGACTCAAGAACTTCACCGATGCGAAGAGCGACGACAGCTCGAATGTCGATGGCACCACGATGCTCCAGCATTCGCTCGCGCTTGTGGCGGATCTGCTCGAACCGGCCTATGGGTTCAAGTCGCTCTACAACTTCAAGAAGAAGTTCCAGCCGATCGAGCGTCCGGTCTACATCAGCTACCCGGATTCCGCGTTGCTCGCCAATCTCGGCATTGCAATCATTCGCGCCTACCTGCCCACCTTGACGTTCAGGGATGCCCTGGGCATGCTTTCGAGCTTCAAGCCGGCCAAGCCGAAGGATGACGGGAAGGCAACGGACCATGGGCAGCCTGCAGGAAGCGCACCTGATGCTGCACACGAGTCCGGGGTCCATGACGCCAAGGGCGGCAAGCCGGTGGACGACCAAGCTGGCAAACCACGGTAAACCATCGCGTGTTCTGCGTAAAAGGGGACAAATACATGCATGTATTTGTCCCCTTTTACGCAGAACACGCGTGAGCGGGCGCTAAGCCTGCCGTGAAATGTCAGGCTGCACAGTCACCGCGTGCGTCACGGCAATCGGCGCAGAGGCCGAACACCTCGAGCGTATGCGACTCGATGGTGAAGTCATGCTGCTGGGCCACGGACTGCAGCCACGCCTCGCTCGGGGGATCGATCTCCACCGTCTTGCCGCACGATACGCATACGAGATGGTGGTGGTGGCCGCCGGCATTGCACAGTCTGAACAGCTGCTGCCCATTGAGCCGCACGGTGTCCACCTGTTTGGCGTCGGCCATCGCACCCAGCTGGCGGTACACGGTGGCGAGTGCAATGTGCTCGCCGGCGTCTTCGAGCCGTGCATGCAGCTGTTGTGCGGAAATGAAATCGTCTGCACCCTGCAACGCCTCGCGAATGACGTCCTTCTGCCGTGTATTGCGCTCGTTCATGTTCCCACCTGCAATCCGTATGCCATCTGGAGCGTTCAACAGCTCCAGCAGCCTGTCTGTTCCAAAGACTGCGCCGCATCCTCAGGATTCTCACACAGCACGGTGATGTGCCCCATTTTGCGGTTGAATTTGGCCTCGGCCTTGCCGTAGTCGTGCACATGCCATTCGGGATGCATCGGCTCCGCGGCCTGCGTGGGCGCAATGTGCTGGCCGAGCACGTTCACCATGACGGCCGGGCTGAGCAGACGCGGTGTGGGAAGATTCCAGCCGGCGATGCCGAGCACATGCATGTCGAATTGGTCGAAATCGCAGGCTTCGATGGTGTAATGGCCGGAATTGTGCGGACGCGGTGCGAGCTCGTTGACGATCACGGTGCCATCCGACTTGATGAACAGTTCGATGGCGAGCGTGCCCGCCAATTTGAAGCCGCGCGCGAGCTCGAGCGCCAGTTCGTGCGCGGTGCGCGCCACCTGCTCGCTCACATTCGCCGGGGCAAGCGTGAGATGCAGAATGTTGTCGCGGTGGATGTTGCGTACGATCGGGAACGTCTGGTAATCGTTGCCGTTGCCGCTCACCAGAATGGAGGCCTCGAACGCGAAATCGACGAACCCCTCGAGTATCGCCTGCGGGAAGTCCTCCTCCGGCCATACCTCGGCCAAATCGTCCGGTGTGCGCAACACGATCTGCCCATGGCCGTCATAACCGCCCTCACAGGTCTTGAGCACGGCCGGGTAGCTGATCTCGGCGAGCGCCGCGTCGAGCTCTGCGCGTGAGCCCACCGGTCGCCATGGTGCCGTGGCGATGCCATGGTCATTGATGAACGTCTTCTCGGCGATGCGGTTCTGTGTCACGCGCAGCAGGTCGGTGCCCTGCGGAATCGCCACAATGTCGCGGACCGCATCCAATGCGTCGGCATCCACGTTCTCGAACTCGTAGGTGAGCACGTGGCTGCGTTCGGCGAGCTCGCGAATCGCCTCCTGGTCGTCGTAGTCGGCGACAATCTGGAAGTCGGCAACCTGCGCGGTGGGGCAATCGGGCGTCGGGTCAAGCGTGCCGATGCGGAAGCCCATGTATTTCGCGGCAAGCGCCATCATGCGGCCGAGCTGGCCTCCGCCGACGATGCCGATGGTCGCCCCCGGCAGCAGACGCGTGATCTGGCCGCCGGTTTCGTCAGATAAGCTCGGCATTGGACTGCTCCACCTTCTCCTTGAGTTCGTCGCGGTATGCCTGCAGCGCGTCCGCCAGACGCTCGTCGTCCATGCTCAGCATGCTTACGGCGAGCAGGCCCGCGTTCGTGGCGCCCGAGTTGCCCACGGCAGTCGTGGCCACCGGAATGCCTCCCGGCATCTGCACGATGGAGAGCAGCGAATCCCAGCCGGAGAGCGCGTGGGAGCGCACCGGCACACCGATGACCGGCAACGTGGTCTGCGCGGCCACCATGCCAGGCAGATGGGCGGCCCCGCCGGCACCTGCGATGATGATCTTGAGCCCGTTGGCGCGGGCATTGTGCGCGAATTCACCCATGAGTTCGGGGGTGCGGTGTGCGGAGACCACCTGCTTCATATACGGGACCTCGAAGCGGTCGAGCATCTCACAGGCGTGCCTCATGGTCTCCCAATCGCTTGCCGAGCCCATAATCACTGCCACTTGCGGCTTGTTTGCGGTCATATTACCTCCAGCGCATGTGCGCCTGCACCCGATCCCGTGTGGGAGGCGCGCGGCTCACCCTGACTTGTTCACTGTACGCCAAAGGTGTGTCGCGGCTTGCACGAGCACTCCTTTTGCGGCATTATCTGGCATGATTGATGCCTTATAGCTCTCACACTATAATATGTGCATGAAGTTGACCATATGCGACGCGAATGTTGGAATGCCCGCATATTCTTGCGAACGCCTGCCCGGCGGAATAGAGAGGGATCACTAATCTCATGACACACGACCTGCTGTCTCAAGTGCTGTCGCCTTCCGACGTGAAGCTGCTGGATCCCACGCAGCTCGATGCCCTGTGCGCGCAGATCCGTGAGACGCTTGTCGAATATGGCAAGAGGTACGGCGGCCATATCGGTTCCAATCTTGGTCTGGTCGAGGCGTGCGTGGCATTGCATTACGTGTTCGAATCGCCGCTCGACAAGATCGTGTTCGACGTGTCGCACCAGAGCTACGTGCACAAGATGCTCACGGGGCGCGCCGAGGCGTTCCGCAGGGCCGAGCTGTTCGGCACGGTGACCGGTTTCACGAACCCGGGGGAAAGCGAGCACGACCATTTCGTGCTCGGGCACACCGGCACATCGATCTCGCTGGCATGCGGCATGGCGAAGGAACGTGACATGGTACGGGCTGCGGGGGGCACGGCGCAGACGAGCAATGTGATCGCGGTGATCGGCGACGGCGCCCTCAGCTCGGCGATTGCGTTCGAAGGGCTCAACAACGCCGCCGAGCAAGGCGGCAATATGATCATTCTCGTCAACGACAACGAGATGTCGATTGCCGAGAACCATGGCGGCATGTATGCGACGCTGGCCGCGATGCGTGACTTGCACGGCAGGGGCGAGCGCAATCTGTTCCGCGACTTCGGACTCGACTACCGCTACGTGGAGCACGGCAACGATGTGCATGAGCTGATTCGCGCCTTCGAAGAGGTGCGCGGCATCGACCATCCGGTGGTGGTGCACATTCACACGACGAAGGGGTTGGGGCTCGACGCCGAGGATGCCGCACAAGGCGTGTGCGAAGGCCGCTGTGAGGCGAACCATTGGCAGAATCCGCTCTCACGGGCAGATTCCCCGCTTGGCGCCCGCAAATACTACGGCGGTCTTGCCATGGCATCGCTGGAACGCCGCTTCGCCGCCGAACCGGGGCTGGTGGTCATCTCGCCCGCCACCCCCAGTTCCAACGGCATCACGCAGGACTTCCGCGATCGCGCTGGCGCGCATTATGTGGATACCGGCATCACCGAGGAACATGCCGTGGCTTTTGCCTCCGGCATCGCCAAGGCCGGTGGCAGACCCGTCGTGGCCACCTCCGCCACGTTCTTCCAGCGCACCTTCGACCAATTGCAGCAGGAGCTCGCCCTCAACGACACCCCGGTGACGCTCCTTTCCTTCGGCGCGGGGCTCTCCGACGCCGACAACACGCATTCGGGCGCCTTCGACATCGCGATGTTCGGCAACATTCCGGGGCTGACCTGCCTGGCTCCCACTTCGCGCCGCATGTTCCTCGACATGCTCGCCTGGTCGACGTCGGCACGCAACACACATCCGGTGGTGATCCGCGTGCCGGGCGACACGATTCTCGAGGCGGAGCGTGCCGGCGAACTCGACCCGGAGGCATCGCTCGCCCCGCAGAAGACCGATCTGCTCAAACCCTGGTTCGGCTATGACGTGGTCTCGGACGGCTCCGACGTCGCCGTGCTCGGCCTGGGCAATGCGTTCGCGACCGCACATGCCGTGGTCGAACGGCTTGCAGACTCCTCCCCTGCCATCGGTGCCACGCTGATCAACCCGTTGCAGTTCTCCTCGCTTGACGAGCAGACGCTGCGCTCGCTCGCCGAGGATCACCGCGTGGTGGTCACGCTCGAAGACGGCCAGCTCGAGGGCGGCTGGGGTGAGAAGATCACGGCGTTCTACGCGAACATGATGCCGGATTGCACCATGCGCGTGCTCAATTTCGGCGCTGACAAGGAGTTCACCGACCGCACGCCGCTCGCCGAGCTCAACAGCCGCTATGGCATGACCGTCGAGTCGATCTGCTCGCGCATCCACGAACTGCTCGACTAACACCCCACACATACGAAAATGCGAGGATTCCATGGAATCCTCGCTTGAAGTGACCCCGGACGGGCTCGAACCGTCGACCTTGAGATTAGAAGTCACATGCTCTATCCAGCTGAGCTACGGGGCCAAACCGTACCCAGTATAGCCATAGGGCTGCACAGCGCACGCCGGTCGCTCTAGGCACGGCTGCGAATCTGCTTGGCGGCGAGCATCGCGAAGTTGCCGCCCACCGCCACGAGCATGCCGCACAGCACTCCGACATCCCCATTGCGCAGCAACACCATCATCGCACCGCCCACCGCCAGCCAGAGCGCGCATAGCACGCCGTCGCGGGCCGTGAAATGCACGTCTGCACGGTAATAGGTGCTGTCGGAATAGATCGCGGCGAAGAACAGCGCGAGCGAGACGATTGCCAGCACCGCAACGAACATGCGGTTCGCTTCGCTGTTATGCAGCAGTCCCAAGGCGACTGTGACGAGATTGATCGAGATGACAATGAAGTAGTGGCTGAACATGAGCCGCAGCGAACGGCTGACCCGATGGTGCTCGCACAACACGTGCAGCTGGATCACGTAACAGCCGAACATGAGCAGAATGAGCGCGAACACGAGCGCAGGCTGCACGGTGAGGTGATGCACGTCGAAATACGACGTCATACCCACCACCCCTTCGCCGAAGGTGATGATCGTGAGCAGTTCGAAGCGTTCGGCCAGATGGGGGAAGCTGATGATGCTCGCATCGAAATGGCCGCGTATCGCGAACGGCAGGAACATGCCGGTGATGGTGGCGAGCGAGCCGAGCCATACGATCATCCAATGCACATGATGGAACGCGCCTATGCACGTCACCGTGTACAGCGCGATGACGATGGTGAGGATCATACACGAGTTGCGTGCGGCATTCGTGTCACGGCACCCCATGCGCAACCGGATGAAGTACATTGCCCACACGCACGACAGTGCGATGATGAGCGAGAGGTTCCACGTGCCCGCGATGCCATCCCAACGCGAGGCCGGTGAGATCGAGTTGACCATGTAGACGGTGGCCATCATGTTGACGGCGGCGAACAGGTACTCCCACCAGGTCCAGGTGCCATACCGGTTCACATAGTTGGTCATGTACAGCCACGCCTGGATCACGGCGCAGGAGACGACGATGTATGCGAAGAATGCATCCGGTGCGATGACGCCGTGTTCCGGCTCCTCGATGAGCAACGTCATGCGCGAAATGGCGTAGACGTAGATCAGATCGTAGAACAGTTCGATGAGCTCCACACGCTGTTCGCGGGGCGCACCCGTCACCGCGCGAACGGAAGCCGAATGCGGTGCTGGCGTATTCATGCTCCTCCTCCACCAGATATGCTTGCGATACGACGTAGCACAGCATAGTGGATTGGACGGGCCGCACGGGGAAGTTCTCCTATGGCGTGCGGAATTGGGCAGCACCGGCGTGTGCTGTCACGTCCCGCATGCTATTCGAGAATGCAGCTCAGACCGAACAGCACGAGCACGAACAGCGCACAGAAGCTCGTGTACTCCTTGAGGTACTTGCCTTTTTGGTTGGGATACATCTTCGTGAAGTGCTTGTAGGTGACGAGCGAAGCCATCGAGGCGATGAGCGTGCCCAAGCCACCGAGGTTCGTGCCGATGATGAGTGGCACGTAGGCGTTCGAGAAGCCGGCGAGCAGCAGCGAGGTCGGCACGTTGGAGATCACCTGGCTGAACAGGATCGAGACGCCGAGCGGGTGCACGCCCACGCACTGTTGCGCGAGCTGGGCGAATTCGGGCACACGCCTCATGTTGCCGATGAAAATGAAGAACATGATGAACGTGAGCGGCAGGCCCCAGTCCGCGTGGCGGAACGAGCGGCGGTCGCACACCATCATGACGGCGAACACGACCACGCACATGACCCAGAGCGGAATGAGGTCGCTCACGGCGAGCACGCAGACGATGAACGTGATGGCGTAGACGATCACACGCCAGCCGCCATAACCGGCGCCATAGCCGGTGACGTGGATCTCGTCGGGCTGCGGTTTCGTGGAATCCGGCGCAAGCACGCCATGCTCGATCGATTTGGAGTCCATGCCGCTGATGCCCTCGAGCCTGCGCCCGCGGAACACAATGCAGGTGATGGCGATGAGCATCGCCGCCGAGACCGCCGTATAGGGCCCCATCACCGCCAGGAAATGCCCCGTGGACATGCCGGTGAGCGCCTTGAAGTAGAGGTTGTGGGCATTGCCGATCGGCGTGAGCATGCTGCCCGTGTTCGCCCCGATCGTCATCAATGTGCACACGAGGATCGCGCGGTCCTCCATCTTCGCCATCTTGAGCACGGCGAGTGCGAACGGCACGAATGTGAGCAATGCGACATCGTTCGTGATGAGCATGGACGAGAAGAATGTGAGCGAGATGAACGTGAGCACGAGTCCGCGCGCGGTGTCCACGTGTTCGAGCAGCTTCGCGCCGATGATGCGGAACACGCCCACGCGCTGCAGCCCGCATACGACGAGCATGAGGCAGATCAGCTGCGCGATGGTGCTCACATGCACGTATTCGCGGTAGTGCCAGTCGGGGGGAACAATGAAACAGGAAATTAATGCGAGCAACGTAGCCACTATGAGAATGGTTTCGCCACGCAGGAATGCACCCACACGATGTCGCATTCACTCCTCCACACTCTGTCGAAAACGTTACTATCCTACACGAAATACCGGTGCCACACGGGATTTCGTGCACGGTTTTCCCGACCAAATACGTGTGGATGGCGCCATTTGCACTTGCAAATATTGCCGTTCGTTGCCGACCGTTTTGCCCAAAAAAGTTTTCCACAGAGTCAAAACGGTCACGGCAGGCGGCGGCTCGGCCTAGTGCATCGACTCAGCCGGCCGCGGAGCCGAAGATCTGCGACTGCAGGTCCTTGCGCTCGCGCTCGACCTCGGTGATCGCGCCGAACAACTGGATCTGGTCATGCGTGTTCGTCGCACGACTCGCCTGCTGGCGCAGCATGCCGATTCTTCGCATGTAACCGGTGTCGATGAGACTGGCGGTGAGCTGGTTGGCATATTGCCTCTGCTCCGCGCTTGCCTCGGGCATCGGTTGGGCGGACTGGCTGCCCGGCTCCTGTTGGCCTGTCTGGGCCGTATTGCCGTTCGCCATGTTCTGGGGCAATGGCAGATTCATCACGGCCAGCTCGGTGATGACCGGTGCCAGCAGTGGGCCTCCAGCCTTGGTGAGTGCATGGAGCCACTGCCCGGGCGACGTGCCGGGTTCCGGAAGGCCGCCGGCGGCCTCCACCGCCTCGAACATCGTCTGGAACACCGGCGTGGAGAAGCAATGCACGGTGAGGGCCTTGAACAGCTCGGCGTTGACGGCGCGCGGAATCTGCACCAGCGTGGCCATGAACTGCATCTCGGTGATGAACACGTTGTCGTCGATGCGGTGGAAATGCTGGGATCTCGCATTGCCGCGCTCGATTTCACGCATGCGCGCCTCGTTCATTTGGGGCTGCTCACGTTCGCGCTCGTAGTTGCGGTCGTAACCGCGTTGGCGTGACGCATAGGCGTCCTCATTCGGCACATGCTGCGCACGTCGTGCGGATTGCACCTCACGCTGCAGGATCGTCAGATCGATGCCGATCCTGCGGGCGGCCTTGCGCGTGTAGAGGTCGAGCAGGCTCTTGTCTTTGATGCGCGCGATCAGGGGCGCCACCGCCTTGACGGCACCCATCTGGCCGGTGCCGTATTGGGTGTCGAACTTGCCTATGGCCACATCGATCACGAAGTCGTACAACGGCCGGGCGTTGACCACGAGGGCGCGCAACGCGTCGTCGCCGCGCTCGATGCGCAGGTCGCAGGGGTCGAGGTTGTTGTCTGCCACGGCCACGAAGGTCTGTGTCTGGAACGAGGAATCAAGGCCGAAGGCGTGCAATGCGGCCTTTTGGCCGGCAGCGTCGCCGTCGAAAGTGAATACGATGCGTGAGCTCAGCGGTTCGCCCTCCACCCTGAGCGGACCGGTGAGCTGCACGCCGCCGAGCGAATCGTCGGAGATGAGCCGGCGCACGATCTTCGCATGCTCCTCGCCGAAGGCGGTGCCGCAGGTGGCCACGGCGGTGTCCACGCCTGCCAGATGCATCGCCATCACATCGGTGTACCCTTCGACGATCACGACCTGGCGTTTCTTCACGATCTGCGGCTTGGCCAGGTCGATGCCGTAGAGCACCTGGTTCTTGTGGTAGAGCTGGGTGTCGGGCGTGTTGATGTATTTCGCGGCGATCGAATCGTCGTCGTAGAGCTTGCGGGCACCGAACCCGAGGGTACGGCCCGTCGAATCGCGAATGGGCCATGTGGCACGGCCACGGAAGTAATCGTATATGCCCCGGGCTCCTTGGCGCGCGAGCCCGGCGTCGAGCATCTCCTGCTGGGTGAAGCCCTTGTCGGCCAGATGACGCACCAGATTGTCCCAGCCCTGCGGCGCATACCCGCAACCGAACCGCGCGCAGTCCTGCTGCGAGAAATTGCGGCCGGCGAGCAGCTTGCGGGCGGGCAGCGCCTCCTCGGTGAGAATCTGGCTCACGAAGAACTTCTGGGCCTCCTCGTTCGCCTCAAGAAGACGTGCGCGCTTGGTGCCCCTATGCGAGTCGTTCGCACCGCCGGCGTTCTCGTAATGCAGCTCGATATGGTACTTGTCGGCAAGCAGTTCCACTGCCTCGCGGAAGTCTATGTTCTCCTGCTCCTGCACGAACTTGAACACGTCACCGCCACGACCACAGCCGAAGCAATGCCATGAGCCGACCGACGGGCGCACGTTGAAACTCGGTGTGCGCTCGTCGTGGAACGGGCACAGACCTACATAGGCGCCCACACCCGAGGGCTTGAGCGCCACCGTGGCGGAGACGATGTCGTACAGATCCGCCGCGTTGCGCACGCGCTCAATGTCTTCCTTCTTAATCATCCCGGCCATGTGGCATAGCATATCAGGCAACCGAAGGATTCCCAGTGGCGTCGGCGTATTTTCCGCAGAATCTGCGCGCCTTCGCGGCGATTCATGCAATGGCGGTGTACGGGCACATCACAGCAGCGTGCTCTGGTCGAGCTTGCCCAGGTCCGTCTCGTCGAGCACTTCGAACGCATTCGCATACAACCGCGGCACACGGTTGCGCAAACAGGTGAAGATCTCATAGCTGATCGTATCGGCTGCCCGCGCCCAGTCGTCGGCGGTCGGTTCAAGATAGTCCTCGCCACGCCCCGGCCCGAACAGCTCCACCGTATCGCCTATATGCACACCCATGTTCTCGGCGTCGCCATGCAGGTCGAGTATGAACTGGTCCATGCACACGCGGCCGCTCACATGGAATATGCGCGCACCATCGCGCGTCATCACCCGCACCGGCGCGCCCGGCTTGTTCACGTGCTTCGAACCGGCCTCGTTGAATCCCGAGGCGGAACGGTGAATGCCATCCGCATAGCCCACCGGCACAATCGCCGCGCTCGTGGGCTCATCGGTCACATACACGCGCCCATAGGACAGCCCCTCACCGGCACCCACGTTCTTCACGGAGCTCAGTTGCGCCTGCAACGTCATCGCCGGCCTGAGCTCGTACTTCGACGGCGTGCCCATTGCCGGATCCGCCTCATAGCCATACAACGCGACGCCCGGTCGCACCAGGTCGTAATGAATCTCAGGGCGGCTCAGCGTGGCCGCCGTGTTGGCGAGATGCCGAATTTGCGGTTCGATCCCGCGTGCATGCAGTCGCGAAGTGAACTCCTCGAACACCCGAATCTGTTCGTCGGTTTTCTCAACGAACTCGCCGACGGCAGGGGCATCCGCCACCGCCAGATGGCTCCATTGGCCCACGATCTCGAACACCCCTTCGTCGACCAGCGGCAGCAGCAAGTCGATGGCGGAGTCGATCTGGGCCAGTGTGAACCCGTTGCGCCCGAAGCCGGTATCCACCTTGATGTGCACGCGCGCTGGCTTGCCAACGGCTCGCGCGGCCTCGGCAATCTTCTGGATCGCAGTCGGGGTGGCCACCGAAAGGTCCACATCGGCGGCAATGAGGTCATCGTAGGGGGCATGCAGCGGATTGTTCACCCACGTGAGCACACGGGCCCGATCAACGCCAATGCCGGCATTGCGCAATGCGAGCGCCTCGCGGGCCTGCGCCACGCCGAGCCACGTGGCGCCGCCGGCGAGCGCGGCCAAAGCGGAGGGGACCAGACCGTGCCCATACGCATCGGCCTTCACCACCCCCATCACCTCGGTGGGACCGCCCTCGCGGTTGGTGATGTCGACCAAGTGGCGCATATTGTCTCGCAACGCGGCGAGATCGACGATCACCTGCGCAGGGTATTCACGCAGCGCCTGATCATAGTTGCGCTCGCCCTGTTCGGAGGAAAACTGCCATTCTTCAAGTGCACTCACGCTCATGCACACCATTGTGGCCTGTTCGTATGACGATTGCGTAAGCGGGTATGCGTGGGACGCGGACTCGCATCCCACGGGCCCATTGGCTCACCACTCGTGGCGCTGGTAGGCGATGCGCGTCGTGTCTTCGGTGCGGTCGATGAGCTGGATCAGGCCGCAACGGGCGAATCCGCAGCTTTCAAGCACATGCTGCATGGCCTTGTTGTTGGGGTGTGTGTCCACGCGCACATTGCCATAGTGTTTGAGGCACCATTCGATGCAGTCGCGCGCAGCATGGCGCACCAGGCCCGACGAGGCGATGCGATGGATCGTCACATAGGAGTCGTTGTCGAGCCACGCGCCTTCGATCTTCGCATAGGTGGGGTCCAGCCCCGGGCACAGCGCGAACTGTGCGAGGATGCGTTCCTTGCCGCCCAAAGTGTCTACCAGCAGGATCGCCCGGTGCTCGCGAATGTCTTCCTTCACCGTCTGCGGCTTCGGGAACGCGCTCCCCCACTGCGTCGGATTCCCATTGCGCGCCATGAGTTCGCGGGCATGCGCGTAGATGCGCTCCATCTGAGGGTAGTCCTTCATGGTCGCGTGGCGAAAGCGCCGGTTCGTGGCGTCCTGCATACCGCATCTCCTCTCATTCGCGAATTCCTGCACAGCATTCCGGTTCACACAATATATGCGCCGCCCGCTACGTATGACGGCGCATATGAACATTCCCGGGAAGACTCAGACCACCTTGCGCTCGAACGGATCGGAGCTGATGCCTTGGGCCAGAATGTCCTTCGCCCATTCCTTCGCCGTGAACAGGCTGTGGTCGCGGTAGTTGCCGCAGCTTTCGATGGTCGTGGCGGGAACGTCGTCCCACGTGGCTTCGTTCGCGATGAACTCGAGCGATTCCTTGAGCGCCTTGGCGACATCCTCGGTGGAATGCTCTCCCCACGTGAGCAGGTGGAATCCGGTACGGCAGCCGAATGGCGAGCAGTCGATGTAGCCGGGAATGCGTTCGCGCAGCAGCACTGCAATCGTATGTTCAATCGTATGCAGCCCACCCGTCGGAATCGCGTTCTCGTTCGGCTGCACCAAGCGCAGGTCGTAGTTCGAGATCACATCGCCGTTCGGGCCGGTCTCCGTATCGATGTAGCGCACATACGGCGCCTTCACCTTCGTATGGTCGAGCTGGAAGCTTTCGACCACCGGCTTGCTCTGCGTATTCGGTTCGTCTGCCATGACCGCCCTTTCCGTTGTAACAGTGCGTCCCACTCAGTGTAGCGCCGGCACCCGCCGTCGCCTCCGGCACCGGTCCGCACATCTTTACTAGACAATCTTTTTTTGTTTATCTAATTATTCACTTCAGGCTGACCTAGTCAACAGATTGCCTACTATTGTCCTCAACACACCGCGGTTGCCACAAGCTCTTCACCGCGGGGCACATGCGCGTGACCGCAGATAGCACGCATGGGCCTGTGAATCCAGACCACTGCCGCTCTGCCGCGGCATGCCACCTATACATATCCGTTTCATCTCGCAAAGAAGAGCACACCCATGGCAACCAATGTTCAGGATTCCGACGTCCGCCCCGGCCCCAACCGTTACATCAGCACACCGGGAGTGGCCAAAGAGGTCCGCAAGTACATCGAGGACTATGACCACCCCGTCATCATCACCGGCGTCAAATCCGCCGACGCGTTCCTCGACTACACGGGAGAAGACGAGTTCTTCGCACCCGTTCTGCGGTACGACGGTTCGTCGAGCGAACGCAACGCACGCGAACTCGCCGAGCAGGCGAAGGCGCTCGACGCGGACGCAATCATCGCCATCGGCGCCGGCAAACTGTCGGACACCGCAAAGAACGTGGCCGAGATGATGGACGTCGACCTGATCATCGTCCCCACGCTGGCCTGCGCCTGCGCCGCCTATTCCCCGTACTCGGTGGACTACGACGACGAACACCGGTTCCTCGGCGTGCCCGTGCACCCGAAGAACAGCGTCGCATTGCTCGTCGATTCGGCCATGATCGCCCAGGCGCCTCCGGAGAAATTCATTGGCGGCATTGGCGACACGATTGCGAAATTCTACGAGTCCGACCCCGTGTTCGCCCAAGCTGACGACCTGACCGTATTCGACCAGCTGTCACGGCAGAGCGCACGCCTTGTGCGCGACACACTGCTGAGCGAAAGCGAGCCTGCGCTTGACGCGTTGAACCAAGGCGCATACGACGACCCACATGTGCGCACGCTGATCGACACGATCATCGGCCTGGCAGGCACAGTGGCCGGTTTTGGCGGCGTGCGAGCCCGCGAATCCGGCGCCCACACCGTGCATGACGGGCTGACCAGAATCCCCGGATCCGCGGAAACGATGCACGGCGAGAAAGTGGCGTACGGCGTGCTGGTGCAGCTCGTGACCGAAGGCAAGGAAGACGAGGCCCGCAATCTGCTACCCTTCTATAACAAGATCGGGCTTCCCCACTCCTGGAAGCAGATGAATCTGCCGTTCACCGATGAGAATCTCAGGGTCGTCGCCGATTTCGCAGCCGCACCAGGCTCCCCGTTCCACGCAGCCGTCCCCGGCGTGACCGCCGACCAGATCATCGATGCGATGCGCATCGTAGAGGCATTCTGACCCCATACACCCTGCTTGGGCGCATTCCACCCGAAACGGCGAAATGCGCCCACGGCTCTATTCGCCCTAAAACCTCGGGGTCCCATGCCACACGGATACGCTTGAAGTATGACATTCTTGATTATCTTCCTGGTGGCGCTGGCAGTCAGCGCCGTGGGGTTCCACCGCTACATCTGGTTCATCTCCATAGGCTACGGCTTCTCCATCGCGGCCATAGGCACCGCGCTGCTCATTATGTTCGGCGTCCGGCATGAGCTGACGGCCGTGACCGCCGTCATGGCCGCATTGCTGGTCGTGTACGGACTACGGCTCGGCGGCTATCTGCTTGCACGCGAATACCGCAGCTCCTCCTATCATCAGGTGATGCAGCAGGCGATCGACAACGGCTCGCAGGTCAAACTGCCGCTCAAACTTCTCACCTGGGTGGGTTGCGCATTGCTCTACGCATGCGAGGCCTCGCCAATTGCGTTCCGCTTGCAGAACCATGCGGGAACCGACGCCGTCGCCATTGTGGGCGCAGCGATCATGGGCGTTGGCATCATACTCGAATCTGCCGCGGATCTCACGAAGAACCGGTTCAAGCAGCAACACCCACACCGCTTCTGCGATGTCGGGCTCTTCCGCATGGTGCGTTGCCCGAATTACCTCGGCGAGATCGTCACCTGGACGGGCGTGTTCGTCTCCGGCGTCACGATACTCGATGGCGCTTGGCAATGGATCGCCGCAATCGGCGGGTATCTGTGCATCTGCTGGATCATGTTCGGCGGCGCGCGCAGACTCGAGCTGCGGCAGAACAAGGAATATGCAGACAACCCGCAATACCGGCACTATTCCAAACACACACCGATTCTCATCCCGTTCATCCCGCTGCATAGCCTGAGCACCGCGAAGTGGCTCATCGGCTGAGTTGGCGCCCACCCCGGAATCTACACTGAATAACCGAAAGCAACCCTTGCAGAAACACGAGGAAATCATGTCGAACCTCACCATCCGTCATGCCAACGCCGGCGACATCGATGCCATCATGGATCTGCTGCGTCAGGTCAACGACGTGCACACACACGGTCGCCCCGACCTGTTCATCGAAGGCAAGACGAAATACACGCCCACCGAACTCGCACAGATCATCGCAGACGATTCGCGCCCGATTTTCGTCGCAACCGACACCGATGGCACGTTGCTCGGCTACGCGTTCTGCGTGGATGAGGACCATGCAGGCGCCAACAATCTGCAGCCGGTTCGCACGCTGTACATCGACGACATCTGCGTGGACGAGCGTGCGCGCGGCAAACACGTGGGCACTGAGCTGTACAACCATGTGCTCGACTATGCCCGTGCACACGGCTACCACAATGTGACGCTCAACGCCTGGGCTGCGAATCCAGCCGCCGTCAAGTTCTACGAGTCACTCGGCATGAGCGTGTACAAATACGGCATGGAGCAGATTCTCTAATCTTCCCAACGCACCGCGTGCCCGCGCAGGAAGGCGGCGAGCTCCCCAGCATCGCAACGGCCGGTGACGATGCTCTGCACCCACTGGTACAGCTCGTTGCGTTCCGGCTCCTCGGCATCGTCTGCGCGCACGTTCCAGCCATGCATCGCGAGGATCGCGAGCGCCATCTTCACCGCCGTGCGCTTGTTGCCGTCCGGGAAAATATGGTCTTTTGCGAAGCGCGCCGCGAAATCGGCGATCTGCTCGAATACGTCGGCATATCGTTCGCACGGCGTTATGCCGAAGAACGTCAGGAATGTCGAGCCGAGCACCGACTGCACACGTCCGAGGATTCGCTCGTCCACCGCAGCGGGCGCCGTCGGCGTAATGTCGAGGCCGGTGCCGCGAATCGTCTCCACATACACTTCGAACACCGATTCCGCGAGCGCATCCATACGCATCTGCTTGCCGTCGAGCGCAATCGGTTCGGCACAGTCTTCGGCATTGCCCATCTTCCGCTCCCCTTCCATCACGAATGCTCCAGCAATCTGAGCGCATTCGGGTATTCGCGCGCCACCCCGTCCACACAGGCGGCCAGCGTGCGCTCACTCACTTCGCGCCGCATGTCGGCAGAGCCGGCGATATGCGCCACGGAAACGCTCGTGCTGCCTTGCTCACGCGCCGCATTCCACGCCCCATCCGGCTGGTTTGACAGATTCAGCAGATCGGACGCCGTCAGCCAGCCGAGCTCACGCATCACGCTCGCGACGAGGCTCTCGGTGTTCTCCCCCAACGCTTCGCCCTGCCACTCGTCGCGCAGGCGGATCATGCGCGAGCCGAACGCCTCGTATTCCGCCCAAATTGCAGGTATGACCGGCCCGCATTCGCCGACCGCGATCTCATCGGCGAACAGAGGCGCACCGGTGTCGCGCAATGCCCCGACCTGACACCAGTAGACGAGCAGGTTGAGTTTGAGATTCGTGAGGAACCACGCGTCGCCATAGTGCGCCACGATGTGCCGTGCCACTCGAAGTGATTCCATCTCACCGCCAATCAGTAGTCCAAACTTCCCTCCACCATACTCTCCGATATGGCACATACCTCTTCTGAATGCACGCTATATCGCGCTACGCATTCCCTGTCAGATGCTGATACAGTTCCGTGCTCAAAGGCTTGGTCAGCCGCAGATCCATCTCCACAAGCCCAATATTCTCGCCGTTATTGTCACGCTTCGTCTCGTGCAGATTCGAATATGACCCCACACGACCCACGTAATAGTACATCTTCAGCTTCTCGGCGTCCGCCTTACGCATGACGAACAGCGGAATGAAATGATTCTCACCCCACTCCTCGCTGCCCTTTCCTTCTTCCATCCATTTGATTTCGCGGGATGAGGTGCTACGCCTATCTTTGCTGTACCAGTGCATTTCCTGCGGATTGAGGAAACGGTCGGCGTACTGGCTGTTCGCATATTTGATGAACACTGGCATGCTTTTTTCGTCTTTGGGAAGCAGATAGCCACCGACGCTGCTGCCGTTGATCTGTTTGCTCCACCCGAGCAGACGTTCCACTTCGAACATCTTGTACCGATGCTCGTAGACGAATCCGCGGTCATCTTGCAACGAATGTCCGGTTTTCGCCGCTTCCTGGAGAAGGTCTTCGAATCGTTTCAGGCCAGTGCGCACATTGTCCACGAAGAAGCGGTGGAACGTGGCGTTGTTCTTGAGCATCGCGATGAACTCCGGCGCAAGGCAAATCCCATCTCCGATGCGTTCGATGAGCGCGCGTTCCCCATACGATTTCTTGGTGGATGCGTCGAAGAACGACCAGTCGAGCACGCTGAGCGCCGATTCGAACTGGGCAGCGGTGTGGTACGACGCGGGGAATCGTCGCGCAACTGTTTCCCTCAACTGTTCCGTCGGGATCAGCGAGACAGAGCCACCAGCGCATGACTTGATCAATTCATCAAGGATGACAAGCTCTTGCGGACGGATTGCAACCAACAGCACTTCGGTGGCCATTTTGAGCCACTGTTCTCCTTGTGTATCGATCGGCACAAGCGTATCCGCGAATCCTTCATCATGACCTTTGCGCGATAGCATGGCTTCCGTGTCACGCGCGAAGTCATAATAACTGTTGGCTTTCTGCGCCATCGTCATCACCAAGGATGGATCATGGCGATAGATATCCGTCAGCATCGGAATCCGACCAAGCTCGTTGCGAATCACCGAATACTTGTCGCGCAACATCTTCATATCGGACCACGAAGCCATGTCCAACGATTTGAGCACCTGCTTGCGTGATATCTCATCGAAACTGATCGACGACAGGCCGATCGATTCTCGTTGCATGTTCTTGCGCGCGCTATCGCTATCGCCAGCATTGCCGTACAACGCAACTGGAATGAGATAGTTGTTCTCGTAGTTTCCAATGAAATCGATGACGGTAACGCAGGTCTTGTGCGGGAACTTCCGCAATCCTCGTCCCAACTGCTGCGTGAACACGATGCTGGACTCGGTGTTGCGCAACATCACGATCTGATTGATGGCAGGGATATCGACACCTTCATTGAATTTATCAACGGTAAAGATGTAATCGAGATCACCGGATTCAAGCCGATCAATGGCTCCTTCCACATCTCTTCCCGCGGTTTTGCCGCTGATGGCGACAGTTCTGTAATTGCGTTCCGCCTGCTGGTTGGTCTGCTGATTGAACAGTTCCGAGAGTCGTTCTGCCTCCTCCACCCCGGAGCAGAACACCAGTCCCGTCACAGGTTGGTCGTATGAGCCATATTGTTCGAGTTTGCGAATGATGTACTGCACGCGTGCAGGCTCGGTCAGTTCTTCGAGTGAATATTGGATCTGCTGCTTGTCTTTTTTCGAAATCCCCTCAGTCGCATCAACGCGGGTGCCGTCTGCGCCCAGGAATTCGTGTACACCATAGTAATGGAACGGACACAGCATATTCTCATCGAGGGCCTTCTGCAAACGGATCTCATAGGCGATGTTGTGGTCGAACAGGGTGAAGATGTCGAAATTATCAGTTCGTTCCGGCGTTGCAGTCATACCCAGCATGAAACCGGCTTCGGAGAAGTAATCGATGACCGAGCGATAGTTGTTTGCACCAGAATGATGAGCCTCATCGATGAGAATGTAATCAAAATCATCGGGCTCATACCACTCCATCATATGGCGACGCAACGTGTCGACTGTCGCGAACACATACTTTGCGTCATGCTGCTTACTGTTACCGGTGAGCAGACCGAGTTCACCCTCGTCGCAACCGAGCACACGCTGATACGATTCGCGAGCTGCCTTGAGAATCGTATCGCGATTGGCCACGTACAGCATGCGTTTCGGTTGGAATTGACGTACATCAAAGGCGGAGAGGTAGGTTTTGCCCGTGCCCGTCGCCGAAATGACGACAGCTTTCCGTTCACCCTCCTCACGCAGTTTCCGAATGTTGGCGAGCGCGTCACGCTGCATCGCATTCGGTTCGATCCTTGCCGTGCGCGTTTGTCGTAGAATCTGCTCGCGTGGAGGCGCGTAGTTCCTGAATTCCTTCTCATATTGCGCCAACCATGCATCGGTCAACGGCACGGACTGACTGACCTGATCTGCCAGCTCCTCCCTGACCTGTTCAATGAGTTGCGCTTCGCCCGTCGACGAGACACGAAGATTCCATTCACGTTGGTTCTGCAAAGCGAATGACGTGAGATTCGAACTACCAACGTACAGGTTGTAGTAGCTGCGATCACCCTCCTCCATACGTCGTGTGAAAAGGTATCCTTTCGGATGGAACGGCTGATTGACCGAAACTCCTTCAGTGCTTTGCTGTTCCCAAATGAGCACTTCCACGTTGGCGTCACGTTGGAGTTTCAGGAGTTCCTTGAAAGCCTTGGGCGTATTGAAATAGTTCTTGGTGGAGGTGATGATCCGATTGGGTTTTTCGCTGTTCTCTGCATGGTCGAGGAACGATTGGTACATCGATTTCAGCGCATTCTCACTGACGAATGCCACGGAGATGTCGAACGTCTCGCTTTCCCTTAGCTCCTCTCGAATCGCGTCCCCCATTGTGCTTCCCGGCTGATTCGAAATGAGCTTGGGCACGAATCGTTCCTGTGCCAGATCATTCTGTCGGATCAAACCGCTCAGTACACCATCGACTATGCCGTGATCCGCAGATTCCAGCGGTTCGGTTGCAGACTGGCTCTGCCTGACGAAGGTGTTGTCCACTTGAAACTGGCTGCTCATATTCATATTCCGTCACTTATGATTCGTTATGATTGGGGGTCATTCGGAAACATCAGAATGTCATGCCGGAGATTCGCGTCACGGCATCATGATCCACTGGCGCCCAGCGCAGACGGGGCATCTGCGAAGGCTCCACCCATTCGATGCACTCATGTTCCGTAAGTCTGGGCATTCCCTCGATGAGATGGCACAGGAAGGTGGTGAGTTGCACGTTGCCGAAATCGTAGAGGTAGTCGCTGGTGCATACCTTCTTGTCGATGTCAATCTCGCAGAGCAGCTCCTCTTCGATCTCCCGCTGGAGCGCCTGCTGAGGTGTCTCGCCCGCTTCGATCTTGCCACCGGGAAACTCCCAATACCCGGCGAGAGACTTGCCTGCGCCGCGTTGCGCGCACAGCACTTTGCCATCTTTGATGATGGCGGCTCCGACCACTTTGATCAGTTTCGGCTCTTCCATGCATCCCCCATAGCCTGTCTATTCCGGAAAACTATCGGGACCAGGATACAACGGTGATTTGCGAAGCTGCAACAGGAGAAATCAAGACGACTCTGTTGCCAGGCATCTGCTTTACCATGTGAGCATGGAATCTCCGAGGCAATCCCCGAAACGAAATACCCAACTCCAATATGCGCAATCGTTAGAACAGGTCGACCCACAGCTCATTGCGCGCACCCTCGATGAAGGCTCGGCCACCGACCAGATCGATCTGCTCGACGTGCTCTACGAACTCATGGAGCACAAACTGTATCCGAACAAAGAGGAACTGGATGACGACGAGCACACGGAGGTGGCATGGGCTTGGGAGGATGGCGCGTATTCAGTCACACGAATACGCCACGATTCACCGCTCTACCATGCGCTATTCCGACGTTTCAACGGGAATGAGAAGGCGTTAACGGATGCGCTTGCGCCATCGATCATCGACGAACTCTCGGCAGACCTGTACTCGCTCATGACACAGAAAGTGGTGGCACAGCGCATCGCGAGCCTCCTCGCGCGCAATGACTAAGCACAAATGATGCCGTCGCCGTCTTAGTCACGCTTCGCATTTGCGCAGTTCGATGTATTGCCGCTGTTCGTCGGATGGTTGTTTGAACCATTGCCAATGGTGATCCACTGGAACATCGAGAACCCATGATTATCGATGACCATCACCTTCGCCGCGTTGCCGCCAGCCTGCGAGGGCTGATTCGCGATGTTGAGCACGGTCTTACGGCTGCCGAGCATAAGCAGCAGCAGCACTCCCAGTACGCCGAAGCACACGATGAGCAGCGTCCTGTGCTGCTGTACCCACGACCTGACCGGGCAGGTGTTGCATTTGTCATCGGCGCCCTCGCACTGTGCCATTGTTCGGTTTTCCATGCCCTGCGTCATCGGGTCTCCTCGTACCTCATCGTCCAGTGGATTGCAAAAGGTTCTGCGTCTCATACTGTATTGGAGCGGGCTCCTGACTTCATTGGGCATCTTGGTGCGTGGAATCTGACTGCCGGAGGATGGCGCATATGCGTCTTTGAGCTCGTTCCTCTTCGATTCACGGCGTAAGATTCCTTTCCAGCTCATCCAAGACATCGCCAGACCAGTACGGCGTGAACAGCAATTCCTCAGCAAGGCTGAGGATCACATCATTCACCACCTCACCAAATAAAACGCAAGTATCGAAAAAGACCGGGAATCGTATTAGCTACAGGCTCCCATCACCCACGGATTAGCGGATTATCGAGTGTGTGGCAGACGGATCCTCCTCCGCCGCAAGCCCATCGAACAGGGCAATGCGGCCCCGATGTTCGCCCACCGTATCACTTTGCGTAATCGTCGAGGCTTCTCGCAGACCGCAGCATATACACGCCGACTCCCCCACACAGCCATTCGACCAGCAGGAAGGCCGCAATGGTGGACGGGTGGTAGAAGCCCGTCAACAGCCAGAACGCCAGGCAATACACCGGCACCACTACTGCTGCCGCGAACAGCACGTATGACGTCCCGCGCATCAGCACAGCGGCTCGGCGGTCGCGACCGTCCATCAATGAAGCGAAAATCTCAACCAGCAGCAATTCCGTGATGCAGGCGACCAACGTGCCGAATCCGACCATGCACAACGTCACCGTCTTCCACTGCGCCAATTCCGGCCAGTCCAAGAACATGCCATCGATATATATGCCGCACGCCGACCCTACCGCCAAAGTCAGCAGCAGTGCTGGAATCTCCACCAGAAATACCCGGGTACCCGATCGCATATGTGCCTCCTCGTCAGCCATACCCGCCCGCAGCGGGCGAGAGTCCACCCTGACTCCTTGCCGTACAGTCTACCTGTCAAAAACACCCACGCAACGTGTCTAGACTCATGTGCGCTTTCATGCCTAAACAGTTCGCGCCAACTCGCGAGATTAGTTGGGGTTCGCGAATCGCAAGCCTATACTTGGGGCCCAATCGAGGTGGAGTGCATCCCCGCGGTTTGGGCATGCCCTCTGTCGAATGCGAATGAGCCGACCACCGAATAACGAGTGCGTATTCGAGTATGTATTAAGGAGACGCCCATGCCCTCCCCCAATGACCCACACAGTCAAGATTCCTTCCATACACTGCGCAGGTTCTGCATGTTCATGGCGTGCATTTGCGTTGTCTCGGTATTCGTGCTCTGCTATTACCGGCATTGGATGCCGGCTCTCGTGGCCGCAGCGCTCACGCTGTTGTTCGCCCTGATCCTGTTGCGCACACGACGAAACGACACTGGTCAGGAAATGGCATACGACGCCGACCGCTCCGACGAGCCCGATGCATTGGATCTGCTTGCGGAGTACGATTCCGAGACCGCGCAGGCAGCACGGCACTCTGCACGGCCACAATCCCGCAGCGGCAACCCGTACCTCGACATGGCAGTGGCTTTGCGCAAGCACCTCGCCATTCGCGAACTCCGCGAAGCCGCTTGGCAATCCATGGAATCCGTAGAATCCACGACGCGGGACACCACATCGAACACAGACTAGAGGAAGGAACATCATGGCGACATATGAATCCGGAACCGACCTGGTCGATGCAATCATGAAGAAAGGCGACAAATTCATAGCCGAATTCGAAGACATTCCCGAACAGGATTGGGATGAGCTGCTGCCCGAGGCAGACGCGCGCACACCGCGGCAGATGCTCGCCTACCAACTCGGCTGGATGAGTCTGCTGCTGGACTGGGAGCACTCCGAGGAGGAGGGCCATGTGATGCACATGCCCGCCCCCGGGTATTCGTGGAACCAGTTGGACGAGCTGTATGAGATGTTCTACGAAACCTGGCGCAACGCCACCCCCGACCAGATGATCGAGACCTTCAACGAGCAGATCAGCTACCTGTGCTGGATGATCACGGCGTTCTCCCAAGAGGAACTGTTCGAGCCGGCACAGCGTCAGTGGGCTTCCTCCACCCCTTCCGCGTGGCCGGTGTGGAAGTGGATCCACGTCAACACGGTGGCGCCCTTCACGTCGTTCCGCATGAAGATCCGCCGTTGGAAACGCGAGATGGCACGCCGGGACGTCATTGAATAGACAATATTCGCCGCTCAAATATGGAGGGAGTAGACTTGCCTGCTATGCGCAAACCAGATTCACGTGAAGTGCTGCGAATGGCCCTTGGCACTGTTGTATTCGCCGTAATCATGGCAGTACTCACCGGCTTCCAGAATGGCTGGCATTCACTTACCACCGTCCGGGGCGTGCTGCACGTGCTTGTCCCGACTCTCCTATGGTTCGTTGGAATGCTGATCTTCTATTTCATCCGCCACCCGCGCATGTAGATGAGCCGTGTGTGTGCGCCACGTGACGTATTGCGAACAATCGTTTGATGCTAGGCTTCATTGCCTTGCCGTGTGCCGTCTTCTCCGACGGCTGGTTGTTGTTCGGGTTGCCGCCCGAATTCGAGCGGCAACCTAGTTGTTGACGCGTGCGTCCGCGCCGTCGTTCATCAGCGAGAGCGTGACCGCCGAGTTCATCGTCGTCACCGGCACGCCGCTCATCGTGTTGTCGAGTCCGAGAATCATGTTCAGAATGCTGCGCATCGTATTTCCTTCCATCCGTGGCGGTTTCGCCGCCCTTGTTGTGATGGTTCCAAGATACGAAGAAAACCCGGTGCATCCCATCAGGCCGGGGAATGAATCTGCATGCCATGCGCCTGTCACGTCAATCCCGAGGATGATATCAATCTCATCCCGTCGCACATGCCCGGCACTCCCCTCCCGAAATAGCGAAAACGGCCCCACCGCGCGAAGTCGATGGGGCCGTCGTATTCGTCCGTTTACAGATTCTCCTTGAAGAACGGCTCGATGTAGGTGAACGCCTCGCTCACATATGGCGCAAGATCGTACAGGTCGAAGTGACCGGCCTCGCCGATGATGTGCATCTGCTTTGGCGTACTCTCCGGAACGGCGTCGAACACCTGCGTGGATGCGTCCTTGCTCCATGCGTTCTCACCGGTAATCACCAAGTATGGCTTGGCCATGCCCTTCATGATCTCAGGCACATTGTATTTGATGAGTTCGAGTTGGCTCCATTCCACACACAGATTGCTCCAACGCGGGTTCTGCCCACGCTTGGTGTAGTAGTACGCCGCGCCTTCCTCAAACGCACGCGGCATGAAATTGAGGTACTTGATCTCCCCGGTGCCGTTCTCATAGGCGGCCTTGTCTTGCTCCACCTCGTCGGCCGGTTTGAAGAACGAGGCCATCGGGGACTTTGCGATGTCGGCGATGGCAGGCACGACGGCGGTGATCGCCTTGAGTCGCGGCTCCTTGACGCCCGCGACCGACATGTATGATCCGGAGCCACAGATGCCCAGACCGCCGATGCACGCATTGTCCACATACGGCAAGGATTCGAGGAAATCAACCGCTCCTTCGATGTCGCTCTCTTTGACGGACGGCAGCTCCTGCTGACGCGGCATGCCCTCGCTCTCGCCGTAGTAAGCGCCGTCGAAGACAAGCGTGACGTATCCGAGTTCCGTTAGACGTGAGGCATATACGCTTTGCGCCTGCTCCTTCACGGATAGCATGGGGCCAGTGACCACGACGGCCGGGTAGTTGTGGCTCAGGTCGAAGTCGTCCGGCAGTCTGAGCAAGCCCGCAAGGCGCAATCCCAGATCCTTGTTCATGAATACCACAGATTGTGTTTGCATTGCGTTCCTTTCAAAAATGATATGCATATTCGCAATGCCATGACGAGTGCCCGACAAGTTTGACATTGCGATCACACGCCATTCAGCCTACCTGCCATTCATATAAAAACGTTGTTTATGAGCCGTAAGGAAAATAATGGTAGTGACGAGACGCTTCAAGCGGTACTGTATTCCCCGCACCCAAATTGCATGCGTCATATGAATATATTAAGATGCACTGAACGAATATCAAATGCGCATCGATCGCAGCAACGCCTTGTGTTCCGACGACACCCGATAGGATTCGCAGGCCTTCTGGATCGTCTTGTTGTGCGTCCACGGGTCCAGTCGTCGCTCCGCCAGCAGCGGCAGCGTGCTCTCCCCCTGTTTGGCCAGCGCGGTCGCGAAATACCAGGCGCGCGCCATGTTCACGTAGTATTCATCGGATTGTATGGTCTCCACCAGCTGTAGTTGCATGGCGTCGAAACGGTCGTCGAGAAAATCGGCCATCAATGCCACGACAGCGTACCGGATTGTGTAAGTGTGGGTGTCGCGTGCCCAGCGCGCGAGCTGGTCGAGCCATAGGCGAACGTCCGCGTCCGCACGTCGGAGCGCACGGATGCGAATCGTGTCGGTGACTGCCCAATTGTCTGCATACGGAAGAAACCGCGTCAACTCGGCAATCACCTCTTCCACCGAGGAGCATACCTCACCGATCAGAATCGCATGGAGCATGTTCTCCTCGAAATACCGGTGCGGAAGATCGGCGAGAAACTGCTCGAGAACACGCCCGTCGCCGCGACGCAGATCCTTCGCGAAGGCGCGCAGAACCGGCACGCGGATCCCGATCATCGTATCGGCGGCGACATTCGGAATCAGCTTCGCATTGAATGCCTTGTATTCTGGATCGGCAAGCGATTCCAAATGTGCTCGGATTTCGGCAATGGCGTAGTCTGGTGAAGTCGGCGTTGGCTGCATGGAGGAATTGTATCAGGAATGACGTTGCCCTCCCACCCGTCCGCCATATGAGCTCACGTGCGCAGAGCCGAGGAGCGAACCCGTACTGTGGGAGCCATGACGAAGGAATTGAAGACGGAACGTCTCGTATTGCGGCCATGGCGCGAATCGGATGCGGCGGCACTGTACGAATACGCGAAGAACCCGAACATCGGCCCCATCGCCGGCTGGCCGCCTCACCAGAGCGTCGAGGAAAGCCTCGACGTGATCCGCAATGTGTTTGACGGTCCGGAGGACTACGCAATCGCACTCGCCGGCGATCCGGATACCGCAATCGGAGCCATCTCCCTCAAGCTCGCCGGCAACTCCGATTTCTTCCCGGCAAACGACACGACGCAGGCGGAAATGGGATTCTGGATTGGCGAACCGTTCTGGGGCAACGGTTACATTCCCGAAGCGGCCCGCGAACTGTTGCGCCGCGGCTTTGAAGATCTGGGACTCAGCGCAATCTGGTGCGCGTATTACGAGGGCAACACGAAATCGGCGCGCACTCAGAAGAAGATCGGTTTCGAACCCATACGCGTCGCACAGAACGTGCCGGTGCCGCTGCTTGGCGAAACGCGCACCGAACATGTGAATCGAATGACACGCGAGCAGTGGGAGACGCTCATCGCTTAACCGAATTTCGTTATGGAGTGAACAATTTTGCGCTACGGAGTGAACACAAACGAATCTGCGAATCTATAAAACGTTGGAAAATCACCGTTTTCTGGCATACAGTCACAAGAGACGTTCACTCCATAACGAAACTTTGTTCACGCCATAGCTAACGTCTCTTAACTAACTCAGTGAGCGGAGTCTGCGCGTCAACAAAATAGTGGACGCCAGTGCGCATCTCCAACTCGTGGGCGATTCGCCGAACGAGCATGAGTCGGTGAGAATAGTCGCTTAATGAAGTCTTCGTCACCTGTATGAACACCCAGCCAGATGCCTCGATTGCGTTTCGCCGGTCACTGTCGTGCAGCCATTGCCCCGAATGGAACATGCCGTCGTACTCAATCGCGATTTTGGCGTCAGGATAAGCCAGGTCGAGGTAATAGACATTGCCGTCGATGGCACGAATCCGGTGATTAATCATAGGCATGGGCAAACCGTGCTGCACAATGCATAACCTCAATTTAGTCTCCCGACTCGAGTCCGTGCCCGGTCTCATCAGTGGGAGCGCGCGTTCGCATTTCACAATGCCGCGAGGAGCACGGCGACCTTTCACCGCACGAAGCGCTGTTAGATAGTTCTTGAAATCCGCCTGTGAGTATTGCCGATGCACAGTGTTGCGCCGCAGTATGGAGTCGCCAAGAACGATGAGTTCCTCCAGACTCAAGAACCGAGCCAGCATCGCCCATGTGCAAATCGGCGATGTGAATATGAGGTCATCGCCGAAACATGCGAAATCCATCGGGGCATTCCACACATACACTGCCAGCATGTGATTGGCGTCCTGAGCTCGCACACGCGGTTCCAGATTCTTGTTTCGCACCACTAGTTGCATGCGTTGCTCACTGAGACGTGGATGCGCACTCAAATCAATCCGCGGAATCTCCACCCCCGCCAACCGCAATGCTCTCGTCATGCCAAACACATAGACCAAACCAAACCTATGTTCAGCACGAAATCTCCTGCACTCACGCGCCGCCTCTTTGCTCGCCGCACGCAATCGCGTAAGTGAATCATTCTCTTCGAAACTCATATATCGACCCTATGGGCGCACAGATTCGGGCACAATCTCAACCGGGCATTGTGGATATGTAAAAATGAGTTATCCACATCGTTCACAGTAGAATTTCCTGCGTTATGGAGTGAGCAGATCTGCGTTATGGGGTGAACAGATGCCTGACACGCAGTCTAGAAAACGCTGGAATTTCAAGGATTTATATGCTGAGACAATCTGCAACGTTCACTCTATAACGCAGATCTGTTCACTCCATAGCGAGAATGCAGCTGCGGAGTGTCGCCATGTTCCACGCGCCCACTGATTACACTGGAACACTATGACGAACGAGCATGAAGAGAGTTCCGCACTCGCCACATTGCGCAAATACTTCGGCTATGAGAGCTTCCGCCCGGGCCAGGCGGAGCTCATCAACGCCATTCTCGAAGGACGCGACGTGCTCGGCGTGATGCCCACGGGCTCCGGCAAATCGGTCTGCTACCAGATTCCCTCGCTGCTGCTGCATGGCATCACCATTGTGATCTCCCCGCTGATCTCGCTGATGCGCGACCAGGTGGACGGTGCGAACGAGATCGGCATACCGGCCGCATTCATCAACACCACGCAGACCCCTGACGAGCAACAGCAGGTGTTCGACGCCGCCAATGCCGGTAAGGTGAAGCTGCTGTACGTCGCCCCCGAGCGGTTGGAGACGGCACGGTTCCGCGCATTCGCCACACATGCCGATATCGCGCTGTTCGCCGTCGACGAGGCGCATTGCGTGTCGCAGTGGGGTCAGGATTTCCGCTCGTCGTACCTGGCGATCGGCGAGTTCATCGACTCGCTGCCAGACCGCCCCACGGTGGCCGCGTTCACGGCGACGGCGACCGAACGCGTGCGCCGGGACATCGTCAATCTGCTGGGATTGCGCAACCCGCTCGTCATGGTGACGGGATTCGACAGAACGAATCTGTATTTCGACATGCTCAAGCTCAACACGCGCGAAAAGGCGAACTGGATAGCGCACTACGTGGCCGAGCATGCCGATGAATCCGGCATTGTGTATTGCGCGACCCGCAAGGAGACGGAGGCGCTCGCGCAGACACTCAACATCATGGTGCCACAGTTACGCAAGGCACAGGGCTCCCCGATGGAAGACGGACCCATCGCCGCGGCATACCATGGTGGCATGCCGGCGAATGTTCGCGAGCGCGCGCAACGCGATTTCGTCACCGACACGGTGCCGCTCGTCGTCGCGACGAACGCGTTCGGCATGGGCATCGACAAATCGAACGTTCGCTATGTGATCCACCACAACATGCCCGAGAGCATAGAGGCATACTACCAGGAGGCCGGGCGCGCGGGGCGCGACGGCGAACCGAGCCGATGCACGTTGCTGTGGAACGAGTCGGACATTGTGACACGGCGTCGCCTGCTCGACATGGCGGATCGCAACGAGCGGCTCACCCCCGAGGAGCAGGAGGTGGTGCGGCGCTCGAAACGGCAACTGCTCGACGCCATGATCGGCTACTGCAGAACCACGGACTGCCTGCACGACTACATGACACGGTATTTCGGGGAATCGAACGGAACCGAACGCTCGGCGGACGGCCATTGCATAGGCGGATGCGTCAACTGCGAAAGCACCTTCGAAACGGTGGACGTCTCCGCCGTCGCACGCGCGATCAGCATGTGCGTGCACGATCTGGGCCAGCATTACGGCATGGGCAAGGTCGTGCAGGTGCTGCGCGGCTCCAAAGCGCAGGATCTCGCCAATCGCGGATTGGATGCGGTGCCCACGTACGGACGCCTGAGCGAAGTGAACGAAGCCAAGATTCGCGACGTGCTCAACCAGATGGTGGCCGACGGCTTCCTCGTGGTGAGCGAAGGGCGGCTGCCACTCGTGCAGTTCGGTCCCCGAGCCGCGGAAACCGTGGCACCCACGTTCCGATACGAGATCAAGAAATCGGAGCGCAAGTCGAAGTCACGAAGCAGCGGCGGAGACGCGAAGTCCACGAAACTGAGCGCCGGTGAACGTGCCGCCGCAGGATTGGGCGCCAACACCGGCGTGGACGCGGAACTGTTCGAGCACTTGCGTGCCCTGCGCATGCAGATCGCACGCGAGATAGGCAAACCGCCCTACATTGTGTTCTCGGATCGAGCACTGCGCGACATGGCCGAACGACACCCGCACACGTCGAAGGAGTTCCTCGAGGTCAACGGCGTGGGCGCCAACAAGCTCGAACGCTACGGCAAACGGTTCATGGAGGTCATTCGAATCTTCGACAATGCCTCGTGAGCGCCCCGCCATTCGCCATGACGGCAGACCATGCGTCCACATTACGGAACGCCGTGAGCCGAATTATGAAGTTTGTCTACGCCATGGTGTTTCTTGAAAATATGACGAATTTCTCATGTTGTTGCTGTCGCTGACCGAACGCCACAGGCGCGCGGTTACCGACGCATAACTTGAGATCGATTTCACCTGTGCACTTCACGCACACATCCCAACATCGAAAACGCTTGGCAGTACTGGAAAATCTGCGGGCGAATCCACTGCATGGTCGATGAACGGCAATCGAGATCAGCTGTACTGCAGTCAGTGACGACGCAAACCTGAGGCGTGTTTGAAATCTGAAAATATACATAAACAATCACGCATATCAGGATTTTTAAGGACTCATTATGGCTATTCACACCACTGTTGCAGAACTCATCGGAAACACCCCGCTCGTCGAACTCCACAACGTCACCGATGGCGTGCGAGCGAAGATCGCCGTGAAGGTGGAGTACTTCAATCCGGGCGGTTCGTCGAAAGACCGCATCGCGGAGCGCATCATCGATGCCGCCGAGAGGGAAGGCAAGCTCAAGCCGGGCGGCGTGATCGTGGAACCGACGTCGGGCAACACCGGCGTGGGACTCGCGCTCGTTGCACAACAGCGCGGGTATCGCACCGTGTTCGTGCTGCCCGACAAGGTGAGCGAGACGAAACGCGCGGTGCTGCGCGCATACGGTGCCGAAGTGGTGGTGACGCCGACCGACGTCGAGCCCGACGACCCACGTTCGTACTACAGCGTCTCCGACAGGCTCGCCCGCGAGATTCCCGGCGCGTTCAAGCCGAACCAGTACAGCAATCTCAACGGTCCGCGCTCGCATTACGAAACCACCGGGCCCGAGATCTGGAAGGCAAGCGAGGGTGGTGTCACCCACTTCGTGGCAGGCATTGGCACGGGCGGCACCATCTCGGGAACCGGCCGTTATCTCAAGGAAGTCTCGAATGGCGCGGTCACGGTGATAGGCGCCGATCCCGAGGGCTCCATCTACTCGAACCCGGCCAATGTGCACGGGTACGACATCGAGGGCGTGGGCGAGGACTTCTACCCAAGCGCCTTTGACCAGACGATCCCCGATGCGGTCGAGCAGGTCACCGACGGCGAGGCATTCCTGATGACGCGCCGTCTGGCTGCCGAGGAAGGGCTTCTTGTGGGCGGCTCGAGCGGTATGGCGGTGGCGGCGGCCGTCCGGTATGCGCGGGAGCACGACCTTGACGAGTCTGCGACCGTGGTCGTGCTGCTGCCGGATTCCGGCCGCGGGTACTTGGAGAAGATTTTCAATGACGATTGGATGATTGAGCACGGGTACGCCGACATCGTGGCACGCACCAGCCGACCATCGCTCGTCGACGGCGTGCTGCTCGAGGCATGAGATCGCGCACACGAACACGGCAAGCACAAAACACAATCAACACAGGCAAACTTTTCGAGAACAGGAATATCATGACCAAGGCAGACACCAACTACGCTCACGACGGCATCGCGACCCGCGCAATCCACGCCGGGCAGGAACCGGACGCGCTCACCGGCGCCGTCTCCACCCCCATCTACATGACCTCGACGTTCAAGCAGGACGGTGTGGGCGGATTGCGCGGCGGCTACGACTACTCACGGTCGGTGAACCCCACGCGCACGTCGTTCGACGAACAGCTCGCCGCGGTGGAGGGCGCGGCGTTCTCAATGAGCTTCTCGTCGGGACTGGCGGCGATCGATGTGCTGCTGCGTGCCACAATGCGCCCGGGTGACTCGATTCTCATTGGCAACGACGTGTACGGCGGCACATATCGCCTGCTGTCCAAAGTGTTCGTGCCATGGGGCGTGGAACTCGACGTGGTGGACACCACCGATGCCGCGGCGCTGAATGCGGCCCTGGGCGCCAAATCGTATCGGTATGTATGGGTGGAGACGCCATCGAATCCGCTGCTCGGCATCACCGACATCGCATTGACGGCCCAGCTCGCCCATGAACACGGCACGAAAGTGGTGGTGGACAACACGTTCGCATCCCCGATTCTGCAGCATCCGCTCGCCGATGGCGCTGACGCCGTGGTGTACTCCACCACCAAATACATCGGAGGCCACTCGGACGTGGTCGGAGGGGCGGTGCTCGTCAACGACCCCGAGGTCGCCGATGCCGTGGCCTTCCTGCAGAACGCCGCCGGCGCAGTGCCGTCTCCGTTCGATTCGTGGCTCGACATTCGCGGATTGAAAACACTTGACCTGCGCGTGCGCAAACACAGTGCGAATGCCTTGGAAATCGCGCAATGGCTGGAAAGCCGCCCCGAGATCGAGCGCGTCTGGTACCCGGGCCTGGAGTCCCATCCGGGTCACGAGGTCGCCGCGAGGCAAATGCATGGCGGTTTCGGCGGCATGATCTCGATGCAACTTGCCGGCGGCCCTGAAGCGGCACAGCGTTTCGCCTCCTCGACGCGACTGTTCACGCTCGCCGAGTCGCTTGGCGGCGTGGAATCGCTCATCGAAGTGCCCGCGGCAATGACCCATGCCTCGGTTTCAGGCACGACGCTCGAGGTTCCCGCCAACCTCGTGCGTCTGTCCATCGGCATCGAGGATGCCGGCGATCTCATTGCCGACTTGGAGCAGGCGCTGCAGCAGCTCTGAGATAGTACCGGCTCACCATTCCATTGAGCGGAGGTCCTGTACCCCATAACCGTCGTTGGGGTGCAGGACCTCTTTTCAGAAGACTGACTCACAGACTTGCTGCCGCGATGAGCAGACGGGTGTACTCCTGCTGCGGCTGCTCGAGAATCTGCGCAGTCGGACCGCTTTCCACCACGCGTCCCTCATGCATGACGACAATGCGGTCGGCTATGTTCTGCACCACGCCGAGGTCGTGGGAGACGAGCACCATGGCCATGTTCGGGTCACGTTCGCGAATCGCCGCGAACGCATCGAGAATCTGCATGCGGGCCGCCACATCGATGGCGCTCATCGCCTCGTCGGCCAACATGACCTGCGGATCCTTCACCACTGCGCGCGCAATGGCCACACGCTGTGCCTGCCCTCCGCTCATGTCCATCGGGTACCGGCCCATGAACTCCGATGGCTCCAAGCCCACCAATTCCAAGGGTCGCGACACCTGGTCCCCAATACCGCGCTCGTCGCGTTCCCCCGCCAAACGCAACGGCTCCGCAATCGAACGCCCCGCCGTCCAACGCGGATCGAGTGAGGCGAACGGATTCTGGTACACAATGCCCGAAGCTGCCCGTAATCTGCGCAGCTGGGCACGGCCGCTCGCCCCCAGAATGCTGGCGCCGTTGAACAGCACATCACCGGAATCGGGTTGCTCCAAGCCGAACATGATGCGCGTGAGGGTCGATTTGCCCGAACCGGAGGCGCCGATGATTCCCAGGCATTCGCCGGGCCATACCTCGACATTCACGTCGAAGAGCACCTGATGGCGCCCGCGCCCTCTTCCGAAGCTCTTGACCACTGCATTGGCCTGCAGCGCGGCCGGCTTTTGCTGTTCCTCAATCATGATTGGCACCCCCGCTACCGTCGACATGCAAACTGAGTGCGCGCGCGGCCGTCACCAGCATTGCCGTGTATTCGTCGACCGGGTCTGCAAGCAACGCATCGGTGCGTCCGGCATCGACAATACTCCCCTCACGCAGCACATAACAGTACTGGGTGGCGCGCGCCAGCACCGAGAAATCATGCGTGACGAACAGCATGGACGCGCCGGCTTCGTCGACCAGTCCGACGAGCAATTCGAGAATCTGCTGCTGGGTGATCGAGTCAAGCGCGGTGGTCGGCTCGTCGGCAATGATCAGGCGTGGCGACGTGATCAGCGCCGTCGCGATGCTCACACGCTGCTGTTGGCCGCCGGAAAGCTGGTGGGGGAATCTGTCGAGCACATCGGCCGGCAGACCCACTTTCGCGGCCATGTTCGCCACACGTTCGGCGCGGTCCTGCGCGGGCAGATCGTAGTGCAACTTGAGCGGAAGCTCGATCTGTTCGCGCACGCGCAACAGCGGGTTGAGCGAAGCCGCCGGATTCTGGAACACCATGCCCATCGCCGCGCCGCGCAGCCTGGCGAGTTGCACGTCGTTCATGCCAACCGTCTGCGTGCCGTTCACATTGATCGAACCGCTCAGCTGGGCGTCTTGCGGCAGCAGTCCCATGATCGCCCGTGCAATCATCGATTTGCCGGAGCCTGAGGAGCCGATCAGTCCCACACGCTGGCCGTCGCGAATCTGCAGGCAGACATCGCGAACAATCTGCCTGCCCGCAATCGACACATTCACAGATTGCAGATCCACACTCATGAGACCCTCCTCAACCTCGGGTTGCTCAGCGGGTCGGCGGCATCGTGCAGCGCATCTCCGAACAGATTGAGCGCCACGACGACCACGGTGACGATCAGGCCGGGCCACACGACCGTGAGTGGGTAGATCGTGATGAACTTGACCGACGAGGCGAGCGAATACCCCCAACTCGGCACACCGGACGGCACACCCACACCGAGGTAGGTGAGCCCCGCCTCCGCCAACACTGCGGTTCCAGCGGCGAGCGAACACTGCACCGTGACCACTGGCCGAATGTTCGTCAGCACATGCGTGAAGAACACCCGCGCCGCAGACGCGCCGTTCGACAGCGCCGACTCCACATACAGGCTTCTGGCAGAAAGCATGGCCTGCGGGCGGGCGACGCGGGCGAGATTGAGCCCATACCCGAAACCACAGGCGAGCACAATGCCTAGAATCGAAGCGCCAAGCGGCACGGCGAGCATGAGCGCGATGAGCACGGTGGGAATCGAGATGAGCGCGTCGATCGCCACCACGGTTCCGTTCGCCAGCAAGGTGCTGCGCGAGACCATCAGCGACACGAGCAGCAGACCGAAGGCGAGCGCGAAACAGACGGTGAGCACCACGATGGCCAGATTCGTGCGCGAGCCGGCCATGAGCCAGCTGAGCACATCGGCACCGGTGCCATCGGTGCCGAGCCAGTGCTCGCGTGACGGTTTCGCCCATACGTTGTAGCCATCGGTTTGCCACAATGACCGCGGGGTCCAGAACAGCGAGACGAGCGAAACCAGCACCCACAGGCCGAGCACGATCAACGCGAACCTGCCGGTGCCGCGCGACCACATCGTCGAGACGACGATGCCCGCGCGATGGAGGTGCGTGCGTACAGATTGCCTATTCATTGCTCCCCTCCCCCAATCGCGGGTCGAGTGCCCGGTGCGTCAGGTCGACGAGCAGGCCGATCACCAGGAAGAACGCCGCCAACATGAACAGCTCGCTCTGCACGGCAATGAGGTCGCGATGCCCGAGATCATTCACCAAGCCGGTGCCTATGCCCGGCAATGCGAACAGGTTCTCGATCACCATGACTCCGGTGACCATCTCGGCGAAGGTGAGACCGATCACCGAGACGAGCTGCGGCATCGCCAGTCGCATGCCCACATGCCACAACGCCTGTCTGCGCGTCATGCCGCATGCCATCGCCATCTCAACGTAGCCGGAGGAGGCGATGGTCTGCAACGCGGAACGCGTATAGCGCATGATTGTGGCGCCGACGATCAGGCCCACGGTGAGCGCCGGCAACACCAGACTGAGCAATGCGCGGGACGGATCGGCCCATCCGCGACTCGGGAATCCCTGCGCCGGGAACACTTCGAACACGCCCAGTCCGCGCGCGAACAGCAGAATGAGCAGCAGACCGCCCCATAGGGCCGGAATGGCGCCTCCAATGATCGCGATAGTCTGGAACAGTGCCTTGGCCGCACGGTTCGTCGTGCGCACGGCGAGGTAGCCGAGCGGGATTCCGAACAGCAGCGCCACCAGCATGCCCAACACAATGAGCGGGAACGTGATGGCGGCACGCGAGGCGACCACGGAAGCCACGGGCTGGCCGGTGAGCATGGTCGTGCCGAAGTCGCCGCGCAACAGTCCGCCGACCCACTCGAAGTA
Organism: Bifidobacterium animalis subsp. animalis; assembly: GCA_004154635.1. Classification (GTDB taxonomy): domain Bacteria; phylum Actinomycetota; class Actinomycetes; order Actinomycetales; family Bifidobacteriaceae; genus Bifidobacterium; species Bifidobacterium animalis_B. Next base: position 279,826 of record RSDC01000005.1, on the reverse strand, counting down.
TTGCTGTGGAAGCGGCTTGTCGAGCCCCATCTGGGCCCTCAACTGGGCCACGCGCTCGGGCGGCGAGTTCGTGCCCGCCATCACGGCGGCGATGTCTCCCGGCAGCACGCGCAGCATGAGGAACACGATGAGCGAGATCGCCAACAGCGCCACCAGGAACATGGCGATGCGTCGCAACACATATTTCATGAAGACATGCGTCCTTTGAGACCGTTATGGAATCGTTTGCTACTTGGTTGGCGTGTAGGTGAGCTGCGCCAACGGCATGAACGTCTGGTTCATGTTGAGCGGGAAGCCCTCCACGCCCTTGTCCATCGCCGTGGCGACGCGGTAGTTGAACAGCCAGTCGGCCGCGGCATCATCACTCACGGTCTGCGCGGCCTCGGCGAGCTTGGCATCACGCTCGCCGTCGTTTGTGGCGCCCATCGCCTCCTCGTACAACTGCTGCACCTTCCGGTTGTCGTAGCCGTAATAGTAGTCCGGCCGCGTCCACTGCGAGAAATCGTGGCTCTCGTTGTGGTCCACCATCGACAAGTCGTAGTCCTTGTCGGTGTAGACGTCCTGCAGCCACGTGGAGAACTCGACCACGTTCACCTTGAGCTCGATGTACGCCTCCTTCAACTGTGAGCGCAGCTGTTCGCCGAGTTCGGTGCCGTAGGTGTTCGGGTAGGTCAACGTGAGTTTGAGCGGGTGGTCGGCGGAATAGCCGGCCTGCTTCATGAGTTCGCGCGCTTTCTCGATGTCGTGCGGGTACTTCGAGCTCAGGTCACGGTAGCCCGGATCGAGCGAGGGGATCGGGCCGCCGAGCTTGGCATCCACGCCCCCGCGCGAGGCGATGAGCTGGTCATGGTCTATGGCGTACCGAATGGCCTCGCGCACTTTCTTGTCGGCAGTCGCTTTGCCTTTGGCGTTGTTCATGGCGAGCACGTATTTGTCGGTGCCGTCGCCCACTTTCACCACGAATCGCGAGGTGGGGTCGCCCGACTCCTTGGAGTGCTCGGTGCCGTTGGAATCCGACGACTTGGTTTCGATCCGGGCGTCGAGCGCGGATTCGGCAAGCGCGTACGTGATTGGCGCAAGCACCTGCACATCGCCGGATTTGAGCGCGTTCACGGCTGCATTGTCGTCGGCGAAGTAACGGATCACAATGTTCTTCGTCTTCGGTTTGTTCGATCCCCAGTAATTCTCGTCGGCCACAAGCTCGATCGAGTTGTTCGGAGTGAACTTGGCCACCTTGTATGGGCCGGAACCCACTGCCTGCGTCTTCGCCACATACTTGGCGTCCTTGTCGAACACAAGGCCCGCGCGTCCGCTCAATGCCCACAGGAGCTGCGAGTATGGCTTGGTCAGTGTGATCACCACGGTGTCTGCGTTCGGGGCGCTGATCGACTTGAAGTTGCGCAGCGCGTCCGCGTCATGGTACTGCTTCTCCTCCAGCTGCTGGATCGACCACACCACATCGTCCGCATTGAGCTCGTCGCCATTCGAGAAGTGCATGCCTTTATTGAGGTGGAACGTGTAGGTGAGACCGTCGTCACTCACCTCCCAGCTTTTGGCAAGGGCTGGGACCACCTTGTTCTCCTCGTTGCGGCTCACCAGCCCTTCGTACACGTTGCCGATGAGCACCTGATCGAGCGACGAGCCCGCGGTGTTTCGAATGTCCAGATTCGTCGGTGCCAGCTTGAGCCCGATCGTGACCGTCTGCGCCGGCGTTCCCGCCTGGGTTGCAGATTCCTTGCCTGCGCGCGTATGGTTCACCACAGCGAACACGATTGCCGCCACGATGGTTACGGCTATGGCGCCAAGCACCCAGCCTTTCCAACCCGAATGCGTGTTCCCGCTTTTCTCGTGCGCCTGCAATGACGCATCGGTGCTGGCTGCGCTTGCGTTGCCAGCCTTGTTCTCGCTCGCAGACGCATTGTCGGCGTTCTGCGGCTTCGGCTCATTGTTGTTCTGCAAGCCGTTCTTCGGTTCTGTCATGGTACCTCTAATGTTCATATGCGGCACAGGGCGCACTGGGTCCATATGCTGCATGGTTCTGTCGGTTGACCGCCTCGGCGGGTCGGTCACCGCGATCATTGTATCGCATCCGGCCGCCCGGACGTCGGGTCGTCTGCTAAGTTGGAGGCATCGAGCACAAGGAGCAGGCATGATTCTGGCAGTCGACATCGGCAACACGAACATTGTGATCGGTCTCATGGAGGGCACCGAGACCGTTGACACCTACCGCATCACCACACGGTCGAACCACACGTCCGACGAGTACGGCCTCATGATCCTCCAATTCCTGCAATTGAGCAATTTCTCGCCCGACGACGTGCAGGACGCGATCATCTCCTCCGTTGTGCCGAAAGTGATGCATTCGTTCATCTCCTCGATGATCAAATTCCTGGGCATCGACCCGATGATCATCGGCCCGGGCATCAAAACCGGCATAAACATTCGCATGGACGACCCACGCTCGCTCGGCGCCGACCTGCTCGCCGACTGTGCAGGCGCCTACACCACTTATGGCGGCCCGGTGCTGGTCATAGACATGGGCACCGCCACCACCTACAACTACGTCGACGAGAAGGGCGCCATTCTCGCAGGGCTCATCACCACCGGCATCGGCACCGCGGCTGCAGCGCTCGCCTCGAACACCGCACAGCTGCCCGAAGTGCAGATCACACGACCCAAATCGATTCTCGCCGCCAACACGAAAGACGCCATGCAGGCCGGACTCTACTACGACTGCCTTGGTGGCATCGAACGCACAATCACACAGTTCCGAGAGGAGCTCGGCACCGATTTCAAGGTGGTCGCCACCGGCGGCATGTCACGCATCTTCGACTCCCCGCTCATCGACATCGTCGACCCGACGCTCATCTTCAAAGGCATGGCCTCGATCTACGCGAAGAATGTGTGACCGCCGTCACCGTTCGATGAGCGTGATCGCCCCATCCACAACATGCAGGGTGACGGTGGTGCCGGGTTTGAGGCCGAGACGGCGAACATCCACTTTCTTCATCGTCATGTGCTCGGCCTTCGTATCGCCGTTGCTGCCTTTCTTCGAGCCGGCGTAGAGCACGTCGACAATCGCCGTGTCGTCCGGCATCTGCTTGATGTCATGCACAATGCCTTTCTGCCGTGTCACGCCGTCGTCTCCCACGATGACGGGCGTGGCGTAGAGCTCGCCCTGCATCTGCGGATCCAGATCGGTGTAATGATCCTCCCCCGGCCCGTTCTTTGATTGCCCGAGCACAATGGAGGTGCCGATCAGCGCGGCGATCACGGTTACGCTGAGCAAAATCACATACCAAATCTGCGCGTTCATGTCTCCCCGTCCTTCGAATTCGACAACAGTATAGAATCTAGATCCCGAGCTCAATCTTTGAGCTGAATTCGAGCGGGTCGCCGGTGAACGGGTCGGTGAAGGCCAACGAACGGGCAACGAGCTGGAGCGGCTGGGAGAAATCGTCGTAGGCTCGTTCCTCTATGCGCGGGTAGAAATCATCGCCGACAATGGGCAGCCCCAGCGAATTCATGTGCACGCGAAGCTGGTGGGTCTTGCCGGTACGGGGAAGAAGCCGGTATACGCCGATCGGCATGCCCATCCGCGCACTCATGCGGGCATGCAATGCTTCGAGCTCGATCGCCGTCTCCGCATTCACCCGCCCCGGTATTTCCTGCGCGCACAGCACGCCCCTCGTCTTTCGGATATGCGAGCGGCGCACCAATGGCCAGATTCGCGGAGGTGACTCGTGCACGACGGTGCCGGTGCGGGGCGTGGCAAGCGGACGAATCGGCGCCAGACATTCATAGCACTTCCTGGTGCGATGCTCCTGAAACAGCATCTGATAGGCGCCACGGGCAGCGGGATCCCGCACGAACACCACGATGCCGGCGGTGGGACGGTCGAGTCTGTGCGCGGGGGTGATATTCGGCTCTCCATACTGTTCACGCAAGCGCATCAATGCCGTTTCGCGGTACCACATGCCACGAGGCGTGGTTGCCAGGAAATGCGGCTTGTCCACGACGATGATGCGCTCGTTCTCATAGACCACCGTGAGATCGAACGGGATGTGCGGTTCCTCGATCACCCAGCGGTGCCGCGCAGGCTGCTGTGCCATTCCGCCTCCGATTCTGCTCTTTCTGCTCTGACATGCAAGAGGCGCCGCCGCTGGCGACGCCTCATATGGGTACGGATACGGTCACCGTGCCGAATGACCTTCTGATGAGCAGACTATTCGACGGTGACGGATTTGGCGAGGTTGCGTGGCTTGTCGACGTCGTAGCCCTTCTGCTTGGCCATGTCCATGGCGAACAGCTGCAGGGGGACGATGTCGACGAGCGGGCTCATGAGCGTGGGGCATTCGGGACGCCAGAAGATCATGTCGGCGTAGCGTTCCACGTCCTTGTCGTTCTCCTCGGCCACGGCGATGATGTACGCGCCGCGCGCCTTGACCTCCTCGATGCCCGAGATCACCTTCGCATGCAGCGTGTTGCGGCCACGGGCGGGGGGCACGATGAACACCACCGGCTCGCCCTCGTCCACCAGCGCGATCGGGCCGTGCTTGAGCTCGCCGGCGGCGAAGCCCTCGGTGAACGTGTACGCGATCTCCTTGAGCTTCAACGCGCCCTCCAAGGCCACGGGGTAGCCCACGTGACGGCCAAGGAACAGGAACGACTGCGCATCCTGCAGCTGCTCGGCGGCACGCTGCACGCGGTCCGGCTGCGTGTCGAGCACCCATTGGATCTTGGCGGGCATGGCCTTGAGTGAGTCGAGGGTCTGGCGGATCTCGTCGCGGAACACCGTGCCCTTCAGTTGCGCCAGGTACAGGCCCAGCACGTAGGTCGCCGTGATCTGCGCGACGAACGCCTTCGTCGAGGCGACCGCCACCTCCGGGCCCGCATGCGTGTACAGCACCGCATCCGCCTCACGCGGAATCGACGCGCCCTGCGTGTTGCAGATCGCCAGCACCTTCGACCCCTGCTCACGCGCATGACGCAACGCCATCAACGTGTCCATCGTCTCACCCGACTGCGAGATCGCCACCACCAGCGTGCGCGGCGTCAGGATCGGGTCACGGTAGCGGAACTCATGCGCCAGCTCCACCTCCACCGGGATGCGCACCCAATGCTCGATCGCGTACTTGGCCACCAGACCCGCATACGACGCCGTGCCGCAGCCGATCACGATGATCTTGTCGATCATCTTGAAATCATGCTCATCGATGCGCACCTCGTCCAGGTTGATGCTGCCGGCATCGTCCAAACGTCCGATCAACGTACGCTGCACCGCGGCCGGCTCCTCATGGATCTCCTTGTCCATGAACGAATCCCAACCGCCCTTCTCCGCGGCCGACGCATCCCAATCCACCTCGAACACGGTGGGATCCTCCACCACGTTGCCATCGAAATCGGTGACCATCACACCCCCGGCGCTGATCATCACCGCCTGGTCCTGATCGATCTCCATCGCCGTCCTCGTATACGCGACGAACGCCGCCACATCCGAACCCAGGTAGTTCTCACCCTCACCCAGACCGACGACAAGCGGCGAATCATGACGCGCGCCCACCACGACACCCGGCTGACGGCAGTCGACCGCCAGGATCGTGAACGCACCCTCGAGCATGCGGCCCAGACGGCGCACCGCCTCAAACAGGTCCGGCTCGCCCGTCTCCGCGATCACCGCGTCCACGATCTTGCCCAACAGCTTGGCCGCCACCTCCGTGTCGGTGCCCGACACGAACCGGTACCCCTCAGCCTGCAGATCCAAACGCAGCTGCGAGGCGTTCTCGATGATCCCGTTATGGATGATCGCGACCCTACCATCCATGCTCGAATGCGGATGCGCATTCACATCATTGGGCACACCGTTCGTCGCCCAACGCGTATGCCCGATCGCCACCGTCGCCTCCGGCAACGGATTCGCCTCGATATCCGCCACCAGATTCGAAAGGCGCCCGGCCTTCTTCCTCACCTGCACCCGATCCATGCCCGGCGCCACCAACGCCACACCCGCCGAATCGTACCCACGATACTCAAGCCGCTCCAAGCCCTGCAAACACACCTCAAGCGGCTTATCCGAAGGACAAAGAACATTACCTGCATAACCCACAATTCCACACATGCCGAACAGCATAACAGAAGATGCTGCAAAAGCCCATACCATCAAGGCAAAACGACAAGTCTTACGAAAATCTGCAAATTAGGCACATCAAATGCCGTTGAATATCTCCATACTCATCCGAAACACAGTATGGCATGGCTCATATGGCAATCAACCCGCGCAAATCACATGCTGCTCAAGTACACTGTAATGGGCAGGAGCCGAATACGTGACGCGGCGAAGCGCCCGCTTCGCTACGAATTCGCCTGCCGCGAAGAGAGTTACACGTTATGCATACCAATATGAACCCCGATTCTGAACCGTGGAACATTGCCCTGGTGGACAACGACGCTCTGGTGCGCAGTTACTTGGAAACCTATTTGGGAGGGCTGCCTGAGTTCAACATCTGCTGGTCCATGCAAAGCGGAAGGGATGCTGTGGAGGCATACCACCACAGCATCGCCTGCACGAACTGTGTGCCGGATTTGATTGTCACCGATCTGTCTATGCACGGCATGTCGGGGTTCGAACTATGCGCCACAATCCGATTCGAAGACGACCATACGCCCATTCTCGGGTGCAGTTCCTACATGATCGAGCCGTACGAGCGCGACGCGGTGAACAATGGCATGCAGGGGCTGCTGCTCAAAAACGAACTCGCTCAACTGGCCGACGGGATGCGTACATTGTTGAGCGGCCAACCGTTGCTCAAGTCGAACGGCATGCCATACGAGACCCCGCAGCAGGCACACGAAAGATTGCTCAGGCAAGGCAAACCCGCAATCATGAGCATGTCACCGAACGAGCAGGCCGTGATGGAGCTGTGCTCGGAGGGACTTTCCACGCGCACCATTGCCGAAGAGACCGGCGACAGTGAATCCACGGTGAAAACCTACATCAGCCGCGCCATGCGCAAACTCCGCGCGAAATCACGGGCCGAGGCGGTGGCGTCATGGTCCCGCAAAACGAAACTGTGATTTTTCGACACGCCGAGCAGTTTTGTAGTCTGTGGGACTACAATCAATGGTTTTTATAATGCCGCTCTTTTACAATGAAAACTGGCGAGAGAGAAGGGCATCTCCCCCGTGGGCGAGATTCTAGGGCAATGCGGGCATCCGTGCGAAGGGGCACGGATGCCGCGGCACTTTCCTTTGATGACATTGTGGAAATGGGCGGACTGTACATACTGTACATACTGTGATGAGGCACCATGCTGTGATGATCCGCAGATGATCCGCAGTACTGATGAAATGCAGTGCGGCGACTGTGCACTCGCGGCTCTCTCTTCCCTGTTATGCAGCCAATCGGTATGCAGCCGATCGATATGCAGCCAATCGGTATGCAGCCGGAGACGCATACAGCATACGGCACATACAATACCGTGAGACGATCCCAGAGTGCCACTTTTGCACACAGAACCGCACCGCAGCAAACAAACAAGTCTCCAGATTGCCACTCTTGCAAACCGAGCCGCCCTCCAGCAAACAAACAAGTCTCCAGATTGCCACTCTTGCAAACCGAGTCCCACACGAGCCACCATGTGAGCCCTATTTTTGCGCGAGCGAGAGCGAATCTGCAAACACGACCATCTGGTAACTCATCAGATTGCTACTTTTGCAATCGCAATCTCATCACAGCAAACGAAACTCTCTCACATGACTACCCTTGCAACTCCGCTCACCAGCTGGACACGCACAGCAGGATTTCCATAGTCACCTTTGCAAATCCGCACTCAGTTGAACATCTGCAGCAGGATTCCGCCAGTCACGTTTGCAACTCCGCTCTCAGCTGGACACCTGTAGCAAAATCCCAATAGCCATCCTTGCAGACTCACCCTCAACTGCGTACACGCAACAAGATCCCGATAACCGCCTTTGCAACTCCGCTACCAACTGCGCACGCACAGCCGAATCACAATAGTCACCTTTGCGAATAAGCCTCACCGCGGCATGCGAATCAGTCCTCATATTGCCTTCCTTGCATTTCATTTGCTCGACCGGTAATGTGGACAACCGCTACCTGACCGCTATTGCAAATCAGGTCCTACTACGACACGCGAAGAGGTTCAGAAAGAGTCCCCTTTGCAAAACAAACTCCGATATAGCACGTGAAAACAATCTCAAGATTCATCTTTGCACATGAAACCACTACAAGACATCCCGCAATCCATCGCGACACACTTCATCAACGCTCGTCTTCTTGCCAGCGCTTTTGCAGGGCGCGCACGTGACTGTCCACAATTGCAACGACCGACGTTGTGAATAGCGCGTCCTCCGACCACAATGCCCGATTCCGCTGTACACCACCGCCCCACGCTGCTTAGATGGCTACATGTCACACGGAAGGAGGCGAGGATGCGCAGAAACAGAGTGGTCGAGCAACTGCTTGACTCCGCCCAGCATGAACATCGTTGCGCATACGCATGCAATCGCAACGAGCGAGTCGCGCTAGCCCGCAGAGCGAGATCCGGCGAACTCAACCAAGTGTTCAGGAATTGTTATGTACGGCCAGATTACTGGGATTCCCTGCGCCCGGCCGAGCGAACATGGCATATCTGCCGCACGGTGAATCGGTACAATCCCGGCGTGGTATTTGCCGGCAAGACCGCCGCCACCCTGCTTGGCTTCCCATTGAGCCACGCATTGCACGACGGCACGATCGTCTGTGCCGCACGACGAAACTGGACTTCCGAACGGACTCAGCATATTTACACGGATATGGACTCGGCAATCAGCATGCAGGGATTGCTGGTCACGAATCCGGCACACACATTGGTAGATTGCGCTTTGTTGCTGCCTTTCGAAGAAACGCTGCCGATGTTCGATTCCGCGTCCACCACGCACTTCAAACAGATCATGGAAGTCATGGGAACCATGTCGCGTGACGTGAGTCCCGTCTTACGACTGTTGCATTTCGTAGATCCTCGCAGTGAGAGCGGCGGCGAATCGAAGGCGCGTGCTGTGATTATTGTGCTGGGTTTCGTGGTTCCGGAATTGCAGATCAGTTTTTCGACCCCGTGACAAGAAAGACATATCGCACGGATTACCTGTGGCGATTGGCCGACGGCAGAGTCATCGTTGGCGAGTTCGATGGCATGGAGAAATACGTGAATCCGCAGATGGTAGGATCAAAAACCATTGAGCAGCGCGTGCTGGCCGAACGTGAGCGAGATGAGGCGCTTCGTCGCTGCGGCGTTTCGCAGATCGTGCATTTCTCATACAACGACGTGATGCACCCCGATCAGCTTCGCCGCAAACTCGAGCAAGCAGGAGTACCCTACGTCTCCTAGCCGCGCGCCGAGCTATATATGTCTTGCGCGGGCCGCTATTCCATGCGCTCACATTGTCGCTTGTGCAATTCCATTCTCATAGAGACATGCAGAATATTTTCTTAACGGTCGCCTTTGCAAACTGAATCTTCCCACGGCACGTGAATCAGTCTCCAGATTGCCATTTTTGCACACAGAACCACGCCACAGCGAACGAGCGAATCTCCAGATTGCCGCTCTTGCAAACCGGACCGCCCTCCAGCAAACGAACGAGTCTGCAGATCGCCACTTTTGCATGCCGACTCCCGCACGAACCACCATGCGGGATCTACTTTTGCGCGAGCGAAAGCGAATCTGCAAACACGACCATCCAACAGCTTCCACAATGGTCTCGCTTGCAACGCAGATTCCGCATCGGCAAACGAATCGCCTCTCCGATAACCGCGTTTGCAACTCCGCTCCCCGCTGGACACGCACAGCAAGATTCAGACAGTCACCTTTGCAACTCCGCACTCAGCGGAGCGCACACACCAACGCCCAGATAATCATCTTTGCAACCGACCCTCACACGGAGTGCCCGAATGCGGGCAGCGCACGGATCACAGCACGTGCTGCAGGAAGTCCTGGAAACGCTCTTCCTTGGGATGATCGATGATGTCCGGCGTGCCGCGTTCCACCACGACTCCCCCGTCCATGAACACGATCTGGTCGGCGACCTCCTTGGCGAAGCCGATCTCATGCGTGACCACGATCATCGTCATGCCGTCGTTCGCGAGCGAGCGCATCACATTGAGCACCTCACCGACGAGCTCGGGGTCGAGTGCCGACGTGGGTTCGTCGAACAGCATGATCTCCGGCTTCATGGCGAGCGCGCGCGCAATCGCCACTCGCTGCTGCTGACCGCCGGAAAGCTGGGCCGGGTAGTAGTCGAGACGTTCGCCGAGTCCGACGCGCTCAAGTTCCTGAATGGCGAGCTTGCGCGCCTCCGCCTTCGGCATGTGCAGCACGTGCACCGGCGCCTCCATCACGTTTTCGAGCGCGGTCATATGCGGGAACAGATTGAACTTCTGGAACACCATGCCCAGCTTGGCGCGCTGGCGGGCGATCTCCTTGTCGTTCAGCGTCTGCAATTCACCGTTCGGCAGTTTCTTGTACCCGATCATCTCGCCATCGACGTCGATCTCGCCGCCGGTGATCGTCTCCAGCTGGTTGATGAGACGCAGAAATGTGGATTTGCCCGAACCGGACGGCCCGAGAATCACGGTGACGGTGCCCGGCTCGACGGTCAGATCGATGCCCTTGAGCACGTGCAGGTCGCCAAATGCCTTGTGCACCTGTTTGGCCTCCACGGCCGGAATCGCGGCGGCGATGTCGGTGGTCACGCTGGCTTTCGGGGTTTGCGTTGCAGTGGATTCGTCGCTGTTCGACTTGGTTTTTCTCGTCGCTTCGCTCATGTGTCTCTCCTTATGCCCACGGCACCGCTAGGCGGTGTACCCCATGAATTCGGCCTGGTTCGTCTTGTTCACGTCGTCTTTCGGCTCGCCGTCCGTCTTTCCCGGCAGTGGCGGCTGCTTGCCCTTGGGTCCCACCGGGCGCGCTTGGAATCCCTTGCCGAAGTGCTTCTCGAGCATCGACTGGATCACCATGAGAATGGAAGTGATGAACAGGTACCAGATCGAGGCCACGAGCAGCAACGGAATCGGCTTGTAGATGCGGTTGGCGATCGCGTTCGTCGCGTACTGCAGGTCGAGGGTGAACGGCACGGCGAGCACCAATGAGGTCGTCTTGAGCATGCCGATCGTCTCGTTGCCGGTCGGCGGGATGATGATGCGCATGGCCTGCGGCAGAATCACGCGGCGCATGATCATCGAACGCTTCATGCCGAGCGCCTTGGCGGCTTCCTCCTGCCCGGGATCGACGGCGTCGAGGCCCGCGCGCACGATCTCGGCCAGGTATGCGGCCTCGTTCAGCGCCAGACCGATCCATGCCGCATTGAACGCAGTGATGATCGCCTGCGAATCGATGCTCCAGAACTCCACCGACGTGAGCGGTATGCCCAGCGACAGGCGTGGGATGAGCACGGCGAACAGACCCCAGAACACCAACTGCGTGTATACAGGGGTGCCACGGAAGAACCAGATGTAGAACCAGCTGACGCCGCGGAGCACCGGATTCACCGATTTGCGCATGACGGCCAGCACCACGGCGAGCACGATGGCCACGACCATGGAGATCACCGTGAGCAGCAATGTGTAGCCCACGCCTTCGAGCACACGCTCGTTGAACAGGTACTTCCACACCACGTTCCATTCGAAACGCGGGTTGGTGATGAGTCCCTTGACGATCATGGCGGCGAAGATGACCACGATGATCGCGGCGACGATCTGGCCTGGGCGCTTGACCGGCTTGGCTTTGATGCGATTGGGGATCGGCAGCCCTTCGCTGTCGTGTTCAACGTGATGTGGCATCGCTCTTCCTTCTTCTCTGCGTTCCGTGGCATTCGGCCGTGCGCGCCCGGCTTGCGCCGTTGCGGTTCCAGACATCTACCGACGATATGTGAGTATTGTAACGTACCCCGTTACGCAACGGCGCCGACCGACCGCATATGGCTCACGTCTGATTCGCACGTTCCATATGCGGCCGGCCGGCACACGTTCGGATTCTTCAGCTCAAATCCTTCGGGTTGATCTCGGCCTTGTCGAGCGCACCGGACTCCACGCCCCACGCCTTGAGGATCTTCATGTAGGTGCCGTCGTCCATCAGATGCTGCATGGCCACCTGCACCGCCTCGGCGAGCTGGGTGTCGCCCTTCTTGATGGCGATGCCCTGCTTGATCGTTCCCTCGACCTCACCGAGTTCCTCGAGTTGTCCGTCGGTCTGCGAGATCGCGTAACCCGCCACCGGAGAGTCCGCATAGAACACGTCCGCCTTGCCGGTCACGACGTTGGTCGCGGCATCGGTCTGCTGCTTGCTCGGCATGACTTCGACTGCGGCCTTGCCCTCGGCGGCGCACTGTTCCTTGATCTTGTTGGCATCCTCTTCCTGCGTGGTGCCCACCTGCACTGCGATCTTCGTGCCGCACAGGTTCTTGGCGTCCACCTTGTCGGGATTGCCCTTCTTCACCACCCACATCGAGCCGGCCTTGTAGTAGCTCACGAAATCGACGGAATCCTCGCGTTCCTCGGTGATCGTCATCGCGGTGATGCCGAGGTCGTACTTGCTGCCCACGCTCGGCACGATCGAATCGAAGCTCGACGAGATGAAGTCCGCCTTCACGCCCAGGGTCTTGGCAAGCGCCTTGGCAAGGTCCACATCATACCCTTCCGGGGTCTTGCCGTCCTCCGCCACGAATTCCGCCGGTGCATAGGTCATCTCCATGCCGACGGTGAGTTTGCCGGACTCGGCGATTTTCTGCGGCAGCATGGCCGCGATCTTGTCGTCCTTCTTCACCGAGTCGACAATCGAGGTCGCGTTCTGCGAGTCCTTTGCCGCGGTCTGCGTTTCGTCAGTCGTACCGCATGCCGCGGAACCGAGTATGACTGCGGCACCAAGTGCGAATGCCGCGACCTTCTTCATCGTGGATTGTGCGTTGCCAAACATGTGTCAGCGTTCCTTTTCCTCATGTGCCTGCCATGTGCTCCACATGGCGAAGTTCTGCATATATTCAGTATTCTCAAGCAACTATGGCAAAAATAGTCGCCGTTTTCAAACACTTACACTGTATACTTATGCCTAGATATGCATATTATGCAATGCTTATGTTTGCCAACGGCGAATATATCAGATTGCGTTCAACGTGCGGATTCGTGCGCTCACTTGGTCGGGTTGATCTCGGCCTTGTCGATCGCGCCGGAGCTCACACCCCAGTTCTCGAGGATCTTCTGGTAGGTGCCGTCGTCCATGAGCTTCTGCACCGCCTTCTGGACGGCCTCATCCATCTGCTTGTCGCCCTTCTTGACGATGATGCCTTCCTCGGTCACACCTTCGTCGGCACCCAGCGGTGCGAGCGCGCCATCGGTCTGCTCGATCGCATAGCCGGCGACCGGCGAATCCGCATAGAACACGGCGGCCTTGCCATTGACGACGGCGGTGGTCACATCGGTCTGCTTGGCGAAGGTCTGCAGTTCAATGGCCTTCTTGCCGTCGGCCTTGCACTGCTCGTTCATCTTGTTGAGCTCCTCCTCCTGGGTGGTGCCGGTCTGCACTGCGACCTTGACGCCACACAGGTCCTTCGTGTCGACCTTGTCGGGATTGCCCTTCTGGGTCACCCACGTGGAGCCGGCCTTGTAGTAGGTGACAAAGTCGACGGCCTCCTGACGTTCGGGGGTCACGGTGAACGACGAAATGCCGATGTCGTACTTGCTGCCGATGGACGGGATGATCATGTCGAATTCCGACACCGCGGTCTCCGGTTCGAGCCCCATCACCTTGGCGATCGCCTTCGTGAGGTCCACATCATAGCCGACGGCGGTCTTGCCGTCCTCCCCAATGAATTCCGCCGGCGCATACGTGGTGTCGGTGCCCACGGTGAGCTTGCCGTCCTTCTTCACATAGTCCGGCACGAGTGCGGCGATCGTCTCGTCGGTCTCCACGGTGCTCGGGTCGAACGACGCGGCCGCCGAGCTGCTGCTGGTGCCGCTGGACTTGCCGCTGTCGCTTGCATCGCTGGTGCCGCATGCCGACATGCCCGCGCACAGCACGATGGCAGCAAATGCCGCCGTGGCTTTCCAAGTGTTCTTCATGGCTCTCTCCTCCGTGTTCGGCTTCAAACACGAGTCAGAGTAGAAATCGCATGTTATCAGCGCGTTTCGGCACCCGAGGAATCTCGTAATCTGGAAGTAATCTCTCGAATGTGGCGTCACCCCACACACAGCTCACTTTTCCAATCTGCGTAAAAAGGGACAACTATGCGCAAAGATTGACCCAAATTACGCACACACCACGCGCCATCTCTCACGTGCCACACACTGTCCCTGCGCACACCTTCCCTGCGTGAACCTTCTCCTGCGCGTACCTCCCCTGCGTAAAAAGGGACAAATATAGCCTGTATTTTGTCCCTTTTTACGCAGATTCACGGATTCAGGAGTCATCCGCGGGCGTGCATGTTCTTGTAGCGCATCACGCGTAGTGCCTCGCGCTTGTCCTGCTCTTCGCGCAACGACTGCCGCTTGTCGTACTCCTTCTTGCCGCGGGCGAGCGCGATCTTGAGCTTCGCGCGGCCGTCTTCGTTGAAATACAGCTGCAGCGGCACAATGGTGTAGCCCTTCGCTTGGATCTGCCGGCGCAGCTTGTCTATCTGCGCGCCGTGCAGCAGCAACTTGCGCTTGCGCTTGGGTGCATGGTTGTTCCACGTGCCGTTGAGGTATTCGGGAATGTTCGCGCCTTCGAGCCACACCTCACCTCGCTTGTCGATCGAGATGAACGACTCCGCCAGCGAAGCGCGTCCTTCACGCAGCGACTTCACCTCGGTGCCCGTCAGCGCAAGGCCTGCCTCATAGGTGTCTTCGATCTCATAGTCGTGTCGCGCGCGCCTGTTCTGCGCGATCATCTTCTCGTTGCTCTGCTCTTTCTTCGCCACAGTTGCTCCTATTCGATTGTTCTGGGAACCAGTCTACCTACCAGTCCCCCGTTCTTCTGCAGACTGCCCCGCTTTCCTATGCCACCGGCCCTTGTTTCCCCCTCACCTTCTTCCACTCTCTTCCACTCTCTGCGTAAATAGAGACGAATCCAGTCCCTAGATGTCTCTTTTTACGCAGATGGGGACCACGCAGATGAGAGTTTGCAGCCGAGGATTGCCCAGCGGAAGGTGCGCATATGAGTTCGGGGCCCGATATCACGATATCGGGCCCCGAACGAATGTTTGGTTGCTGACGGCCGTCAGTGGACGTACCAGAACTGTCCCGCCCCCGACAGGGTGCGGCTTGTGATGACGTAGGGGCCCGCCACGTTCGCTTCCGAAATGACGATGGTGTCTCCGAGAACCTGTTCGACGACGGCGACATGGCCATATGGAATCGACGCTCCTGCCTGTCCGGGCAGGAACGAGATCGCGGCACCGACCTGTGGCGTATGGTCGACGCGCAACCCGTACGATGGGGCGGTGCGCCACCAGTCGCCACCGTTGCCGAGGTACGACGGCGTGCCAATACCCATTTGCTTACGACGATTGTATGCCCACCATGTGCACTGGCCGGCTGCGTAGGCATTGCCGTAATCACCATTGGACGTACCCTGTCCCCCGCTGCCGCCACTCGAGGGCAGTGAGGGCTGCGAAGGCTGTGCGGGCTGAGACGGCTGCACCGGATTCTGAGTCGGTTGCTGCACGGGTTGAGACGGCTGCTGCACGGGCTGTGTGGCCGGTTGTTGCTGTGCAGGCTGCTGGGCCGCGGCTGCCGGGGTCTGCACGGTGCCCTGAGGCTCGATCTGCTGCACGCGGGCCGCTTCGGCGGCCTGTTCCGCTTCGTATTGCTGGTTCGCCTGATCAACCTCGGACTGCAGCATCACAGTCTGCGCAGCCTGCTGGGCGGCCTGCGTGGTGAGGCTGCTCTTCTGGCTTTCCAGATCGGCTCGTGTGCTCTCACCGGCTGCGCGCAACTTGTCGAGGCTGGACTTCTCCTGCTGGGCCTGCATTGCTGCGGACTGCGCGGCGGCTGATTTCTGGTCGGCGTCGTTCTTGCACTGCTGGACTCGCGTCTCGATTGCCTTGAGCCGGTCGGCACGGTTCATCGAGGTATTGAGGTCTACGGCGGCATCGGACGCCGCATTCGCCTCGTTACGGGCGAGCGCGTCGCGCGATTGCATCGACTTGATGAAGTCCTTGGTGTCCTTCGAACCGGTCATGACACTCATGACGTCGGAGGTGTCTGAGCCATGCATCGACTCGCGGGCGCTTTGCGCCACGGCGGCATGCGCGTCATCGTAGTCCTCGCCGGTCTGCTTGATCTTGGCCTCGAGATCGGCCTTGTCTTTTTCGGCGGCCTTGAGGCGCTCCGCCGCGGCATCGGCTTCAGACTTGGCTGCTGCGGCATCGGAGTTCGCCTGCTGCACCTTGGCCTGTGCGGCGGGGATCTTGTTGTTGTTGAGGTCGTCGAGTTCCACGATCTTGTCGGCCAGATCGCTGTTCACGCCGGCGAGCTGTTCACGCAACGCCGCCTCGCGCTGCTTGCTCTGGGCATGGCTGTTCTGGGCGTTCACCAAGTCACTGTAGGTGTCTGCGTATGCCTGAGGCGTGTACGTCGACATCGGCACCGCCAATGCGCCTATGCATAGGGCAGAGGCCAGCGAGGATGCCACTACAGGTACGGTCCGTTTCCTGTTCGTCATCGAGTCCCTTTCTAATACGCTGCTCACCAGCGTATCATCACATTCTTGAAAATGGGCGGCCGCCATGCCATATTCGACTCATTCACAGAATCTGCACAATTAACAAAGCGGCAATGCCAATGGAATCGCGGAAAACACGAGCCGTTACGCCTTGAGATATCTGCGCAGGGCGATAGACGAGGCAAGCACCGAAAGCACCACGGCACCCACAATCAGAATCGGCGAGACAAGCCACACCGTGGTCTGGTCCACGTATGGAATCCATGTCACCGACTTCGCCAGCCAGTCGGTCACGAACACCTTGACGAACAATGCCAATGCGCCGCACGAGAGCAGGGAGCCTGCCAGCGAGGCGATGACGCCTTCGAGAATGAACGGCAGACGGATGGTCCAGTTGGAGGCGCCGACCAAGCGCATGATCTCGGTCTCCTCGCTTCGCGACGCAGCCGACATACGAATCGTCGTACCAGTGAGCATGATCGCCACGATCACCATGATGACGGCCAAACCTCCGGTGGCCACGGTGGCGCGGTTGAGTATGGCGAACACCGGTTCGAAGATCTGTCGCTGGTCAACCACCTCCTCAACCCCATCGCGATTCGAAAGCACCTCGGAGACCACGCGGTAGTTCTCAGGGTTCTTGAGCTTGAGCCACAGCGAATCCTGCATGTCGGCCGCGGTGAGCGTGCGCCCTTGGTATTCGCCCTTCGGGTACTGCTTGACGAAGGAGTTGTTATAGAAGTCCTCACGGCTCATGAACGTGACCTGCGAGACGTCGTTCGGCAATTCCTGCTGGATCACCTTCTGCAGCTCGTTGATCTGCGCGGTGGTGGCAGCCTTGCCTGTGGAGCAGTTCGCGGACTGACTGTTGCCGTCCGGGCACAGCCACACCACGACTTCGACCTTGTCGTACCAATCGCCCTTGGCCTTCGTGATCTGCGCCTGAGTGAGCAACGATGCCCCGATGAACAGGAACGAGATGAACGTGACGAGCATCACCGAAAGCAGCATGGGCACATTGCGCCTAAGGCTCGTCCATGTCTCCGAAAGAATGAAACGGAATCGCATGCTCTACTCCTCGTCCTTGTTCGGCTCATCCGGGGTTCTCGGTCGCGAATGCCGCCCTTTCGGCGGACTCGGTGGCATCGGCGGCGTGGGTGGTTCGATCTCTTTCGTCGCGGGCGTCACGGGGGCCATCGCCTGCGTCTGTTCGACGGGCGTCGTCTTCCCAGCGGAGACATTGCCGGTGGAGTTGGCTTCACCTCGCGGCTCCTCGAGGGTCACGGTTCCCCAGGCCTTCCCGGAATCCTGCTCCGCGGAGGCGTCCGCCTTTGCGGCGGTCGAGACCTCTCGCGTCTTGCTGGTGTCGATGCCCTCCTGTTCGGCGAGCTCCTCGAGGGAGAGGCCTCCACCCCAGGTGAGCGTCTGCTCCACGTCCGCGAACGCCTCCCCGTAACGTCCGGTCTTGCCGGCATGCACGCTCTGGGCGAGACGGGCTATACCCTCGTTGCTGTGCTCGGACTGCAGAATCTCGTTGACCGAGTCGACCATGGTGGTCGCACGTTCATCACGCTCATGCTTGCCGCTGCGTGACTTCGGCAGATCCGCCGCGAGCTCGATCACGGCACTGGTCTCGCTGACGGTCACCGATTCCGCCTCAGCGTCAGAATTGATGGCCGCATGCGACATCGCGGCCACCTGCTCATCCGGGAAGTACATGGCGGAATCATACGAGCCGTTCTTCTCGTCACGAACAATGCTGCCCTTGTTGAGCTCGACCACGCGTTTGCGCATCGAGTTGACAATCTCCTCGTTGTGTGTGGCCATCACAATGGTGGTGCCGGTGCGGGAGATCGCATCGAGCACCTCCATGATTCCCAGCGACGTGGTCGGGTCCAGATTGCCGGTGGGCTCGTCGGCAAGCAGCAGCTGCGGGTGGTTCACATAGGCGCGCGCAATCGTGACGCGCTGCTGCTCACCGCCGGAGAGCTCGCGCGGGTAGTTGTTCTCCTTGCCCGTGAGCCCCACCGTCTTAAGCACCTTGGGCACCAGAGACTTGATCGTGGAACGGGAGGTGCCTATCACCTCGAGGGCGAACGCCACGTTCTCCCACACGGTCTTGTTGTTGAGCAGCTTGTAGTCCTGGAACACCATGCCTATGGAACGCCGGTACTGCGGCACCTGGCGGTTCGGGAGGCGACGCAGGTCGTAGCCGCCCACGCGGATCTCCCCGCTGGTCGCCTCCTCCTCGCGCAGCAGCAGGCGCAGCAACGAGGTCTTTCCCGAACCGGAGGCGCCCACGAGAAACACGAACTCGCCACGGCTGATCTCAAGATCGATGTCTTGCAACGCCGGTCTCTTGGCATTCGGATAGATCTTGCTCACATGTTCCATTGAGATGAGTGCCATGGGCTACTTCCTCCCTGCTCGCATCGCTTGCCGCCGGGCCGCGATTTACTCGTTGGCTTCCTCGGCCACGGCTTCGAGCCGCTGCTCGTGGCGCCAGCGGATGCCGGCCTGAATGAACTCATCGATGTCGCCATCGAATACCGCCTGAGTC
This sequence comes from Bifidobacterium animalis subsp. animalis, assembly GCA_004154635.1. GTDB lineage: Bacteria > Actinomycetota > Actinomycetes > Actinomycetales > Bifidobacteriaceae > Bifidobacterium > Bifidobacterium animalis_B. The sequence continues at coordinate 260,578 of RSDC01000005.1, read as the reverse complement.
TGCGAGGTCTCGCAACCAGTGCGCAGATCCTTCACCATCTGGTACGGGTGCAGCACGTAGGAGCGCATCTGGTCGCCCCAACTGGCCTTGATGTCGCCGGCGAGCTCCTTCTTCTTCTTGGCCTCCTCCTCATGGCGGAGCACGAGCAGCCTGGACTGGAGCACGGCCATGGCGGCGGCGCGGTTCTGAATCTGCGAACGCTCGTCCTGCATGGTCACCACGATGCCGGTCGGAAGGTGAGTGATGCGCACGGCGGAGTACGTGGTGTTCACGCCCTGGCCACCAGGGCCCGAAGCGCAGTAGGTGTCCACGCGAATCTCGCTGTCGGGCACTTCGATGTGATCGGTGGCCTCGACGAGCGGCACCACTTCGACGGCGGCGAAGCTGGTCTGGCGACGCCCCTGGTTGTCGAACGGCGAGATGCGCACCAGACGATGCGTGCCGCCTTCGACCGACATGCGGCCATAGGCGTACGGGGCGTCGATCTGGAATGTGGCGGACTTGATGCCCGCCTCCTCGGCATACGAGGTGTCCATCACCTTGGCCTTGTATCCGTTGCGCTCGGCCCAGCGCAGGTACATGCGCAGCAGCATCTGGGCGAAGTCCGCGGCATCGACACCACCGGCGCCGGACCGAATGGTCACGACGGCGGAACGGGAATCGTATTCACCGTCCATCAGCGTCTCGATCTCCATCTGGTCGAGATCCTTCTGAATGCTTTCGATCTCGGTCTGCGCCTCGTGGAGCGTGTCGGCGTCGTTCTCCTCCTGGCCGAGCTCGACGAGCGTGGCCACATCGTCGAGACGGCTCGCGGCGCTCGACAGATGCTTCAGCTGGGACTGGCATGCGCTCAGCTGGCTCATCACCTTCTGCGCGTGCTCGGAGTCATCCCACAGTCCAGGGGCGGAGGCCTGCTGCTCAAGCTCGGCCTCCTGGGACTTCAGACGATCGGTGTCCAACGCGAGGGCGATGGACTCGTACTTGGTGCGGGCGTCGGAAATCGCCTGCGAATAATCGAATTCTGCCATAATCTCTCACTTGCTCGTCCACTGCAAACACCGTTGCGGTGGAATCTGTTCACATTGCTCAACATGAAATATAAGATACCGTCATAGGCAAACGTTGCCTTGGCGGGAAAGCGGACGCCACCGGAGTATGGCTGCGTGGCGAACAGCGCGAGCGTCAAAGCCCGGCGAAGATCAATGGCATGGCAAAGCCGACCAGCATTGCGCACACAACAACAATGGCCACAATGCGCGTGGCATTGTAGCTGCGCCGGGTCTGGCGTCCCTCGGTGTTGTCTTGCTTTTTCACGGTTCCCTATCTTGTTTGTCACTCACATACAGGCGATATGCAAGTGTAGCAGGTGGCTTTCTGTTTCAGCCAACCGGATACCCCGCCCCGTTATTCCGCTCGCCCATCTCTTTGCTGGCAGATGACGAAAACTCGGCGGCCATGGTCGTTGTGTTGCACGCGTGTGCGGTAATCGACCGTACTGCTGGAAATTATGGTCGTTTGCTGACGCAGATGTAAGGTCATCGACCATATTTGCCGTGATTATAGTCGATGTGTTGCACGCGTGTGCGGTAATCGACCGCACTGCGGCGGAGTATGGTCGGTCTGTGACGCGCTTGCGCAGTAATCGACCAATCTGCCGGCGACTATGGTCGTTGTGTTGTGCGCACGTGCGGTAATCGACCATGGTCTGGCGAGGTATCGTCGTTTGCCATAGACAGGGCAGAGACAGGGCAGCGCAGCACAGGGTGGGCAGACGTGCCGCGAACGGACACGGGGCGCGCCACGGCAGGTGCGCGATATACAGTGGCATATGACAATCCAATAGACAAGGAGTGGCGATGACACAGTCGCGCAGTGCATGGGGCTGGGGTCTGGCGAGCATTGATGCAGCCGGCAACGTGCTTGACGTTTGGTATCCGAAACTGACATTGGGAGAGGCGCCGGCAGCCAAGCCGAACCATGGGTTCGGCAATCTGGTGCATGAGGGCGAGGACTTGCGCGGCGTGCGTCGTATGCCGGTCTTCACCGTCTCGCGCCTCGACGACCCGGTGGTCGACGCGCCCGACGCCTACTTGCGCCTTCACCTGCTCAGCATGCGTCTGGCCAAGCCGAACACGCTCAACCTCGACGGCATCTTCGGAGCGCTCAACAACGTCGTGTGGACGAACTACGGCCCGTTCGCCGTCGACGACTTCGCACAGCGCCGCCTGGCCGTCATGCAGGGCAATGCGGGCGCGGGGATGCCGGGCATGCGCGCCGAGGTCAACGTGCTCGCCATCGACAAGTTCCCGCGCATGCTCGACTACGTGGTGCCCACCGGTGTGCGCATCGGCGACGGCGACCGTGTGCGTCTGGGCGCCTACCTGAGCGAAGGCACGACGGTCATGCACGCCGGCTTCGTCAACTTCAACGCCGGCACGCTCGGCACCTGCATGATCGAAGGCCGCGTTTCGCAGGGCGTCGTAGTCGGAGACGGCTCCGACGTCGGCGGTGGCGCCTCGATCATGGGCACGCTGTCGGGCGGCGGCAAGCTGCGCAACTCGATCGGCGAGCATTCGCTGCTCGGTGCCAATGCGGGCATCGGCATCTCGCTCGGAGATAACTGCGTCGTGGAGGCCGGTCTCTATGTGACCGCCGGCACGAAGATCGAGGTGTGGGACAAGGAGAAGGCGGCGGCCGGGGTCGCGCTCGACGTGGTCAAGGGCGCCGACCTGAGCGGAAAGAACAACATCCTGTTCATTCGCAACTCGCTCACCGGCGCCATCCAGGCACGTCCGCGCAAGACCGGCATCGCGCTCAACGACGCACTTCACAAGAACTGACGGCAAAAGCCCCTTCCCAGCCGAAACGGGTTTTCGCAAAACGGCGGAATCCCGCGGACATTGCGAATCCATCCCGGCTGAGGAGGGGTTTTTCATACAAGGAGTGACATGAACATCGATATCGTCTGCGTCGGCAAGGTCAAGGAACGCTATCTGCGCGACGCGATCGACGAATACTGCAAACGCCTGTCGCGCTTCGCGAAGGTCGACGTCATTGAGGTGGCCGACGAGAAGACTCCGGAACACGCCTCCGACACGCTCAACGCGCAGATCAAGGAGAAGGAGGGCGAGCGCATCCTCAAGCATCTGCGCGACAGCGCCTTCGTCGTTGCGCTCGCAATCGAAGGCGACCAGCTGACGAGCGAGCAGCTCGCGGCACGCATCGCGCAGTGGGGATTACACGGCGTCAGCCACCTGCAGTTCGTGATCGGCGGCTCACTCGGCCTTGACCCGCGTGTACTGAGGCGCGCGAACATGCTGCTGAGCTTCTCGAAGATGACGTTCCCGCACCAGCTCATGCGCGTGATCCTGCTCGAGCAGATCTACCGCGCGTTCAAGATCAACGCGCACGAGCCCTATCATAAATAGACACAAATAGAACGGCCTTGACTACCGCTCGTCCATCGGCACGTAGTCACGCAGCACGGCACCGGTGTACACCTGGCGCGGGCGGCCAATCTTCGTCATCGGGTCGGCGAGCATCTCGCGGTACTGGGCGATCCAGCCGGGGATGCGGCCGAGTGCGAACAGCGGCGTGAACATGGAGGGGCCGAAGCCGATCGCGCGGTAGATGAGACCGGTGTAGAAATCGACGTTCGGGTACAGGTTGCGCGAGACGAAATAGTCGTCGTTGAGCGCGATGTCTTCAAGCTGCAACGCCACGTCGAAGAGCTGTTCGTCGCCTGGCAGCAGTTTGAGCGTCGCCTTGTTCTCCATGATCTTCTCGAGATAATGCTTGGCGATGGCCGCACGCGGATCGTACGACTTGTACACGCGGTGGCCGAGACCGGAGATGCGGCTGCCTTCCGCCTTCGCCTTCTCCACGAACTGCTTGACGCTCATGCCGGAGTCGCGGATTGCCATGAGCTGGCGCAACACCGCCTCGTTCGCGCCGCCGTGCCGTGGGCCCGAGAGCGCGTTGATGCCAGCGGCGACGGCCGAATACAGATTCGCGTGCGCGGAGCCGGCGATGCGCACCACCGACGTCGAGCAGTTCTGCTCATGGTCTGCGTGGATGATGAGCAGACGGCCGAGCGCATGCACATACAGCGGATCGGATTCGAAACGTTCGTATGGCACGGCGAAGCACATGCGAATGAAGTCGTCGACGTAGCCGCGCGCATAGTCGGGGTAGAGCATCGGCTCATCACGACGCCGACGCAGAATATAGCTGACCACCGTGCGTGCCTTGGCCATGATGATCGTGGCGGCTTCATCGAGCTGTTCCGGATCGCTGATGTCGGTGGTGTCAGGGTTGAAAGTGGCAAGCGCGTTGATTGCGGAGGCCATGACGCTCATCGGCTGCGCCTCGCGTGGGAACGAGCCCATGAACGTGCGGAAATCCTCACCCACCATCGTGTGGTGGTTGATGTCTTCCACGAATCGGTTGTACTCGGCTTTTGTGGGAAGCTCACCGTTGCGCAGCAGCCATGAGACCTCCAGGAAGTCCGATTGTTCGCACAGTTGCTCGATCGGGTAGCCCCGGTATCGCAGAATCGAATGCTCGCCGTCGATGTACGTGATCTTGGATTCGCATTGTGCCGTGGTGAGGAAGCCCGGGTCGAGGGAGACCCAGTTGTTGTTGCGCAGCGACGACATGACGATGCCATCGGGGCCGGCGGTCGCCTTGACCACCGGCAGCTTGAATTCGTCGGCCTCCACATGCAGATGCGCTTCTCCCATGGCTCTCCTCTACTCGCCCGTCGGCATTCGCCGTATTCGGTTTGCCGAACACTATAGGGCACGCATATTGCCCGCGGCGTTTCCATCTCATATCGCAAGTTTGCACTTAATATACCATCTCATGCAAATGTATGCAGGATTCCGGCGGATGTTTGGGCCATCGGGGGCTGAATATGCAAAAAGCCCGCATGATCTGCGGGCTTGGGTCTGAGATGTGTGGCGATCAGTTGTAGAGTTTCGACAGCGGATCACCCTCGCGTGCGGTGAGCACGATCGGGCCGTTCTCGGTGATGGCGATCGTGTGCTCGCTATGGGCACCACGCGAGCCGTCCACCGAACGCAGCGTCCATCCGTCGCGCTGGTCCTGGAAGATCTCGTCGGTGGTCTTCATGAACCATGGCTCAATGGCGATGACGAGGCCCGGACGCAGCTTGTAGCCGTGGTGGGCCTTGCCGTCGTTGGGCACATGCGGGTCGCCGTGCATGATGTGGCCGACGCCGTGGCCGCCGAATTCGAGGTTCACCGGGTAGCCGTATTCGGCCGCCACTTCGCCGATGGCATGGGAGATGTCGCCCAGACGGTTGCCGGGAATGGCTTCGGCGATGCCCGCGGCGAGCGCCTCTTCGGTGGACTTGATGAGACGCAGATCGCTTGGATCCTTGTCTTTGCCAACCACGAAGCTGATGGCCGAGTCCCCCACCCAGCCGTCGACGCTGATGGCGAGGTCAAGGCTGACCAGATCGCCGTCTTTGAGCGTGTAGTCATACGGCACGCCGTGCAGCACCGCATCGTTGACCGAAATGCAGATGTAGTGGGCGAACGGTCCCGTGCCGAAGTCCGGCGCGTAGTCGACGTAGCAGGATTGCGCGCCCTTCCTGTCGGCAATGCGCTTGTGCACGATCTCATCGATCTCCAACAGGTTCGTGCCCACCTTGGTCTTCTCACGCAGCTCGTTGAGAATGCTGCCGACGAAATGGCCGGCCGGCTTCATTTCCTCGATCTCCTGGGGTGTCTTCAATTCGATCATCGTGTTCTCTTTTCCAGCAAGCTTTTGCCAAACCGTTTTCAGACTAATCTGCACGCCTTACATTGTAATGGGAGACGCCGCGCATATTCGCGCAGATATGCGAAACCCGGCGCATATGGCACCGGGTTTCGCATATATTCGTGAGGAGTTTCAGCTGTTCTTCTTCACGCGGCCGAAGGTGAAGGCACGCACAATCGCGCAGATGCCCATGACCACCATTGCGCAGCCGCCGAAGATGATCAGCCACAGCGTGGACGCCATCGGCATGCACAGCAGCACGAAGCCGGCGATGATCGAGATGATCGCGTAGGCGATCGCCCAGCCCGAGCTCGGCACGCTCCACGATTCGGCGAGTGCCATCACGCCCTCCATGATCCAGCAGATGCCCACGATGAGCGTGAACATGATGGCCAGCATGGCGGTGGACATCGTGACGTTCTTGAAGATGACGATGCCGCCGATCACGAGGATGATGCCGATGAGCACGCCGAGGATCCTCCAGCCGGCGGGCAGTCCCATTTCAACGAGCGAGCTGACGATGCGCACGACGCCCGAGATGAGGAAGTAGATGCCGAGCACGATGGCGGCCACCTTGAGCGTGACACCCGGCCACACGAGCAGGCAGATGCCCAATGCGAGCGCGGCGACGCCGATGACGCCGTATGCGCCGCGCACGAGGTTCTTCGCGCCGGTCGGCAGCATTCCCTCAAACAGGCGGAATGGGCTTTGGTTGTATTGCTGGTTTTGATATTGCGGATTCGGTTCCGACATATCTCCTCCTTCAGATTCTCTGAACGCACTGGCGCTCCGGATGCTTTCCGGCATGGCGACTGCATTCGCGGATATGTTTACTTACAGTGTTGTCTATCTGCGGCCTGTTTGCACAGTTTCGCACGTGTATTCTCCAACGAGCGTAGTTGACTTCGGACGGGAAATATGTCCCATTTGGCTTGCGCGAGCCGCAGATTCGCCGCCGTGACCCAATACCGCGCTGTCGGGAAACATCTATAGTGTGAAGTTATGGATACCACTTTGCAATCAGGCATCGATCCGGCCTCGTTCTCCGCCGTGATCTCACCCAAGGACGATCTCTTCCGCTATGTGAACGGTCCGTGGATCGACACGTACCGTCTTCCCGATGACCGCTCCAGCTACGGTTCCTTCAATCGACTGTCGGAAAACGCCGAGGAGCAGATTCGCGACATTCTCGAAATGGATTCCGAGGAGGCGTCGAAATCGAAGGCGTTGTACCATTCGTTCCTCGACACCGACGCGATTGAAGCGGCTGGAATCGAGCCGATTCGCGCCGATCTCATCGCCATCGACGAGACCCGGACGAAGGAGGAGCTCATCGACGTGCTCGGACGGCTGAGTCCGTTCGGCGGCCCGGATCTCTTCGGCTTCAGCGTATTCGGCGACATGAACCACCCTGAGACGAATGTGCTCTACCTCGGTCAGGGCGGCATCGGACTGCCCGACGAAGCATACTACCGCGAGGATCATCATGCGCAGATCCGGCAGGAGTATGTGTCGATGGTCGCGAAGCAGCTGCGCAACGCCGGCTACGCCGATGACGAGGAGAAGGCCCAGGAGCTCGCCGAACGGTTCCTCGACGTCGAGACGCGCATCGCCTCGCACCATTGGGACAATGTGAAGACGAGGGATCCGCAGGCGACGAACAATCCCACCACTTTCGACGAGCTCAAGGCCATGTTCAGCCATTTCGACATCGAGCGCTGGATCAAGGCCGTGCAGAAGAGTTATGATACCTCGCATGCCGCCCGCACGATGCCGGTTGATATGCTCGGGGCCTTCGCGGACATCATTGTGGACGAGCCGAGCTTCGTCACCGGCCTTGATGGATTCTGGGCTGCAGCGAGCCTCGACGACCTGAAGCTGTGGGCGCGCGTGCATGTGATCATCGACAACGCGAGCATGCTGAGCTCCGTGTTCGACAAGACGAACTTCTCGTTCTACGGACAGGTTCTTTCCGGCACGAAGCAGCAGCGTGATCGGTGGAAGCGCGGCGTCTCGCTCGTCAACGGCATATGCGGCGAAGACGTCGGCAAGGTCTATGTGAAGCTGCATTTCCCGGAATCGTCGAAGAAGCGCATGCAGGAACTGGTGAGCAACCTCATTCAGGCCTACCACATCTCAATTGTGAACAGCGACTGGCTGGGCGAGGAGACCAAGCGCAAGGCGCTCGACAAGCTCAACTCCTTCGAGCCGTACATCGGCTACCCCGACGATTGGCGCGACTACACAGCGCTCGACGTGCATGCCGATGCCCCGCTCATGGACAACATGAGGGCGGCGGCCGTCTATGAGTTCGGCTATCAGGTTTCGAAGAGCGGCAAGCCTGTGAACAAGGGCGAATGGCTCATGAACCCGCAGACGGTGAACGCGTACTACGAGCCCACCCGTAATATCATCGTGTTCCCAGCCGCCATTCTGCAACCCCCGTTCTTCAATCCGCAGGCCGAGGATGCCGTGAACTACGGCGGCATCGGCACCGTGATCGGCCATGAGATCGGCCACGGCTTCGACGACCAGGGCTCCCAGTTCAATGGCAGCGGCAAACTCGAGGATTGGTGGACCGACGAGGATCGCAAGCATTTCAAGCAGCTCACGCAAGCGCTTATCGACCAGTACGACGAGTTCGTACCGGTGCAACTGCGCGAGAAGTACGCCGACGACCCCGACAAGATGCCACATGTCAACGGCGCACTTACGATTGGCGAGAACATAGGCGATCTCAGTGGCGTCAACATCGCATTGAAGGCCTATGCCTTCGCGCTGGACGAGCAGCACGGGCTGCCTGTCGACGCCTCGCCGTCCGGCATTGAAGGAGCATTGGAGATGTCCCCCGAGATCGACGGCTTCAGCGGATTGCAGCGCTTCTTCCTCGGGTACGCACAGATCTGGCGAACGAAGATGCGCGATGAACTCGCAGAGCAGTACCTGCAGATCGACCCGCACTCCCCCGCCGAGGACCGTACGAACGGCATCGCGCGCAACGTGAACCTGTTCTACAAGGCGTTCGGTGTCACCGACGACGACCGCATGTGGCTCAAGCCGGAGGAACGCGTGCGCATCTGGTAGTCTCTGGCAGGCTTGCCAATGAGCATTGGCCACATATGGTTGTGGGGCCCGTACGGGCCCCACAACCATATGAAAACAAAGCAGTAATTAGAATTCGTCTTGATCCTCAGGCCTCACCTCCTTTCGCGGGTTCGTCGTGTCGGTTGCGCAACCGTGTTCCAAATCCTGTGGCGGCATTCCGTTGCCTGCCGATGGCTCCAGGGCTGTATCCCGTTGATCCCCTTGCTGTGGCATGCTCGCAGCGGCATCGGGAGGCAGGCAATCCGGCGGCATCTGGTTGAAGGGATCCGCGGGATTGCCGCCGTCATCGCCCGGTGCCATAGAGGAGCGTGACAGAGTTGATTGAGGAGCTACCGCCGTAGACTGCTGGGTCCGTGGAGGCATGGGGGAACCCTGCTCGTCAGATGCCATCTGTGAGGGAGCCTGCTGTCCGGTGTACCCTTCCCGCGGCGTGCGCATCGACATCGTGACCACATAGTTCAGGTCCAAACCGACGTTGCTCGCCTCGAGCACCAGACGTGAATGATCCACACCCTGCTCGTCGCGCCATTGCTCGGTGTTGAGCAATCCGGTGACTATGGCCGGGTCGCCTTTATGCAGCGATTGCATGATGTTGGCCGCTAGGCCACGAAAGGCTTTGACGGTGAGCCATGTGGTCGGCAGTTGCTGCCATACGCCATTGCGATCCTGATACCGGCGTGTAGACCCCAGTCGGAACGTGCATGCAGGGCGACTCGGATTCCTGCCATACTGTTGGGGATCTGCGCCAAGATACCCCGTAATCGTGACCGCTCCTTGTTGTAATGCCATGTAAGCCTCTTTCCGTGCGATGTGTTCTTGGTTCCATCTTCAGGCAAGAGACCCGGCGTGCCAAGCCGAACAGGGCATTGTGGTCGGAGGACGGCGTGTCGGTACAACGGTGGATAACGGACCCATCATCCACACCGCCCCCTACCCCAGTGGATAACTGGACACGACGATACTTCATCAGGCTATGGTCGGTTACTGCACACGCACATAACAAACCGACCATAGTCTGGCGAAGTATGGTCGATTACCACACGTCTGCGCCACAAATCGACCATAATTCCCGGCAGTATGGTCGATTACTACACACGCATATAACAAAACGACCATAGTCACGGCAAGTATGGTCGATCACCTCACACGCACACAACAAACCGACCATATCGGGCCCACAGTATGGTCGATCACCTCACTCACGTGTCACAAAACGACCATACTCCACTGACCTTTGGTCATCTACCCGGAAAAAAAGAACCGGCAAACGGCGAAACAATGATTCAGATTTCGTCATTTGCCAGAACGGAAGCCTTCAAAGCGAAGGACCCCGGTTTCCCGGAGCCCATTGCCACATATTTCGCCTTGACCTACTTCAATGCCTCATGCACGCGGTCGACGATCACCTGCGCCACTGAATCGACGCTGATGTTCTCACTGTTGGAACCGTCACGATCACGGACCTCGATCGTGCCGTTGTTCACCGTGTCGCGGCCGGCGACGGCGACGATCGGCACACCGATGAGCTCGGCGTCCTTGAACTTGACGCCCGGCGAGACCTTTCTGCGGTCGTCGTAGAGCACCTCGATGCCATTGGCCGAAAGTTCATCGACCAGCCTCTCGGCGGCTTCGAATGCCGCTTCGTCCTTGCCGGTGGCCATCACATGCACTTGGGCGGGAGCGATGTTCATCGGCCACGCCAGACCCTTGTCGTCATGGTGCGTCTCGGCGATGCAGGCAAGCACACGGCTCACGCCAATGCCGTAGCAGCCCATCCACACCGGCACTGTCTTGCCGTTCTGGTTGAGCACCTTGAGGTCGAGCGCCTCGGAATACTTGAGACCGAGCTGGAACACCTGACCAATCTCCACACCACGCTCGAAGCTGAGCGGGCCTGAGCCATCCGGGCTCATGTCGCCGTCGCGCACCTGAACGGCCTCCACCACGCCATCGGCCTTGAAATCGCGGCCATAGACGAGGTCGTAGTAATCCACGCCCTCCTCGTCGGCACCGGTGAACCATGCAGAGCCTTCAGCCACGTGCGCATCGATCAGGTACCGCAACGTCTCGGTCGTCTCGTCGTCACCCCGCGCCTGCGGGCCGAAGCCCATCGGCCCGATGTAGCCACGTACCAGCTCCGGATGCGCCTTGAGGTCGTCTTCAGTGGCCTCCTCGAGCTCGGCTGGGGCGAACTGCGCCTCCAAGCGCTTCATGTCGATCGTACGGTCTCCCGGGATGCCCACAACCACCAGTTCGCGCCATGGTTCGTCATGCTCGTCGTCCTCGGCATGCTTGACGGCGATGACGACGTTCTTGAGAATGTCCGAGGCCTGCCAGTCGCGGCCATCCTCGCGCGGGTATTCAGCGTTCGCGAACGCGATCATCTCGTCGATCGTGCGCGCGTTCGGCGTGGCCCGCTTGGTGGCATCCGGGGTCTGCGAACAATCCACGGCCTCGACAGCCGGTGTGTGCAGAGCCTCCACGTTCCAAGCCTTGCCAGAAGGGGCCAGGGCGAATGTATCCTCACCAATCGGCATCGGCGCCAGGAACTCCTCGGAAGCGGAGCCGCCCATCGGGCCCGACATCGCGAACACCGGCACGTACTTCAAGTCGAGACGCTGGAAGATGCGCTCATACGCACCGCGCTCATCCATGTACGCCTGACGCATGCCCTCCTCGTCCACCGTGAACGAGTAGGCATCCTTCATAATGAACTCGCGGCCGCGAATCAGACCCGCGCGGGGGCGGAACTCGTCGCGGTACTTCGTCTGGATCTGGTAGAGCGTCACCGGCAGGTCCTTGTACGACGAGTACATGTCCTTGACGAGCAGTGTGAACATCTCCTCATGCGTCGGTGCAAGCAGGTAATCCGCCTCATGGCGGTCCTTCAGGCGGAAGATGTTGTCGCCGTACTCCTCCCAACGGTGCGTCGCCTCGTACGGCTCGCGCGGCAGCAGAGCCGGGAAGTGCACTTCCTGTGCGCCAATGCCGTTGATCTCCTCGCGAATGATGTCTTCGATCTTGTTGAGGACGGCGAGGCCGAGCGGCAGCCACGTCCAGATGCCCGGGGCGGCCTTGCGAATATAGCCTGCTCGCTGGAGCAGCTTTGCGGAATCGACGTCTGCGTCTGCGGGGTCTTCACGCAGCGTGCGCAGGAACAGTGTGGACATTCGAAGAGCTTTGGTCATACCCTTCAAATTATGCGTATTCCACGACATCGCCGGTGTATGCAAGCGGGCACCCCGCCAGCGAATGTCAGCGGTGCGCCCGGATATCGGAACGGTCTGCGAGCCTATTGGCGCGCGCCGTCGTCGATGCGTTCGTCCACGTCGCTTTCGAGAATCTCCTCGTTCACCGAGCCGAACGGGTAAACGAAGATCATCAGCATGAACACGCAGCCGAACAGGTACAGCACGTCGCACAGATCGATCACACCGACGGTGAGCTTGCCGTTCGGGAAGATCAAGCCGATCACCATGAGCACCATGCCGATCACCGGCAGATACTGCCACGCCCACGGATTCGGCTCGTTGTCGCGCGTCTTGCGGCGCACGGAGACGATGTAGAACGGAATGATGAACATGAGTCCGCCAATGATCGTGAGCAGATCGGAGAGTTTGAACCAGCCCACCAGATTCACCGGTGCGGAGGTGTAGAACAGGAACGCCACGAACAACACGAGCGCGCCGATTCCCGAGATGATGTACATTGCCGAGCGTTTCATGGGTTTCCTCTTTCCTCTGTCAGTACGAAATACTGTTCCATTCTAATCGTGGGGCTCATCGGGCGTGACGAAAGCGCGCCGACGGTATCTGTGCGGCAATTCAGAACGCCGGTTCGCCCGTGCCACCGAATTCGTCGAACGCGTCGAACAAGGTCTGCGCGGATTCCGCTGCGCCGGATTCACCCGTCGTGCCGAGTACGGCATGGTCTGGGGAACGATGTGAGAACGAATCCGCCCCCTGCTCGGCGAGCTGCGCGGCCGCACGGGCCGATCCGGCACGCAACGCATCGTCGAGCAACACGGCGTCTGCGCTCACATTGAACATGCGGTTATGCACGCCGTTCAGGTACAGCCCGTCGAGCTTCTCCACGCGAGAGAGCGCCACGTAGCCCATGCCTGGCGCGAAGGTGCGCGACAGGTCCATGATCGCCGAATCGAGCGTCATGCCCTGCGATTTGTGGATCGTAATCGCCCAAGCACACCGCAGCGGCACCTGCGACACCGATGCGAGCACGTCATCGCCATCCATCATCTCCCAATCGGCGCGCTTCATGGTCACCACGTTGCCGTTCTCGAATTCGACGATGGGCCAGCCGCCGCGCGCATCCTTGAGGAATCCGATCACCATGCCCAGCGAGCCGTTCACATAGCGGCCTTCGGCATCGTTGCACACAGCCATCACCACGGCGTTCTTCTTGAGCACGAGGTGCTCGGGAGCGAGCATGTTTCTTTTGAGCCGTTCGATCAGATTCGCCTGCCCGCGCGCCTCGGCGAAGAACTCATGCTCGTCGCCGTCGATCTGCGCAAGCTGGCGTTCGTTCACAAGATCGGCCTGCCGGTTCTGCGGGAACAGCGACACGGCCTGCTTTCCCTCTTCAAGCGGCACCTGATAGCGGGTGATGAGAATGTCTTTGTCGATCTGCGAGACCATGCCGCCACGAATATCGGTGAGCACACGCAGCAGCTGCCCGTCGTCCTGACGATGTTGCTCATCGAGATAGCAGATCACCGGGTCGAGCGCGTCCCACGCAAAGGATTCGGTGACGAATCCCTCCGGGTTCTTTCCCGCCTGCGCATACCGCTCGCGCATCGATACGTATTCAGGCGTGGGGGTCATGGGCGTGTTGCGCCGGGAGGCACCCACCGGCGGCAACTGGAAGAAATCGCCGGAGAGCACCACCTGCAAGCCGCCGAAGGGGCGCGAATCCTTGCGTACGATGCGGCAGACCTCGTCGACCATGTCGAACAGCCACGCGTGCATCATCGAGATCTCGTCGATCACGAGCACGTCGGTCGATTTGATCTGCTTGCGTCTGCGTGTGCGGATTGTCTTGATGAGCGAGTCGGTGAGCGAATCCGCCACCCCTATGCCACTCCATGCGTGAATCGTCTGGCCGTCCACATGGGTTGCGGCAATGCCGGTCGTCGCCGTCACCGCAACCGTGGCGCCCTGTTCGCGCTTGGCCTGCACAAACCGGTTGAGCACATACGTCTTGCCGGCGCCGGGTGCTCCGGTGAGGAACACGCTGGCGCCGGCAAGCATTATCTCAAGGGCTTCGCTCTGCTTCATGCTCTCTACAATAAGGCCGTTCCGCTACGCTGTACAGCCGTCAGCCGACGATGCGGTCGACGACGCGGATCACGCCCTCCTCGGTGTTCGCCGGCGCGATGTAGGCGGCAGCGGCGCGCACCTGCGGGTGGGCGTTGGCCACGGCGAACGAATAGCGCGCGTGTTCGAACATCGGCACGTCGTTGAGGTAGTCGCCGAACACGGCGGTCTCGTCGGCACCCACGCCAAGCGCCTTCTGCAATGCGACCACGCCGTCTCCCTTGGAGACGCGCGAATCCATGATGTCCGCCCAATGCTTGCCCGAGAGCACGTATTCGTAAGGTTGCTCGATGCCGGCGAGCAGATCCTTGGCCATCGGCTCGGCCGGTTCGAAATCGAAGATGGCGAGCTTGAGGAATTTCTCGTCGACGTAGTCGAGCACTTCACGAAGATTGTTCACTTGTTCGACCTTCGTGTAGTATTTGCTCACCTCGGCGATGAACTCCTCGTCGGTGCGCTGAATATACGCGGCATTGAGACCGCACACCACGAGTCCGATGTTGTATTCGCCCGTCTCGGCGGCCTTGTCGCAGATGTCGATGACCTGCTTGACCAGATCACGGCTCACCGTATGCGTTTCGATCACATTGCCGTCCAGCGAGACGATGTTGCCGTTCTCGGCGATGAACGACATCGGCCTGACACTGCGCGAGAACATCTGCTGCAGCGTCTGGTACTGACGACCGCTCGCCGGCACGAAGGTGACGCCCTTCTGGTTGAGCCTGTCGAGCATCGGCCAGAACCCCGCGGGGATCTGCCCGTCGGCGTCCAGCAGCGTCGCGTCCATGTCTGCCACGACGAGCTTGATGTTCTGTGGTTCCTTGATTTCCGTCCATTCAACTTCTGCCATATGCGCTCCTTTGTTATTGCGCGGCGTTGCCGCATACCGGTGATGACCGGCTCCGCGATGGTTGCAGATGATTATTCGGCCTCGTTCATCACGCTCGTCGCGACGATCTGCTCGGCGATGCGCTTCGACTGCGCGGTGTCGGGACCCGGTTCGGGCGCCATGATGGCCGCGCGGTAGTAGCGCAGCTCGTCAAGCGACTCGACGATGTCGGCCCATGCGCGGTGGCCGCCGTTCTTCGGCGGCCGGTTCTCGTAGACCGCCGGGTACCAGCGGCGCGCGAGTTCCTTGATCGTGCTCACGTCGATCACGCGGTAATGCAGGTGCTCCATGAGATTCGGCATGAAGCGGTCGAGGAACTTCTTGTCGGAACCGACCGAATTACCGGCGAGCAATGGTTTGACGCCCTTCGGAATGAATTGTTGCACATAGTCGATCACCTGACGCTCGGCTTCCTGCACCGACAAGCCGTTCTCCCATTCGTCGATGAGGCCGGAACGGGTGTGCATCGCACGCACGAAATCGTCCATATGGGCGACAGCGGCGTCCGACGGCTTGATCACCAGATCGATTCCTTTGTCGAGCACATTGAGCTCGAAGTCCGTGGGCACCACGGAGACCTCGCACAGTTCATCGTGGAAGATGTCGAGTCCGGTCATCTCGCAGTCGATCCAGATCATGCGCGATGTCTCAGGCGAATACGTCAGCGCGTCGTTTGCGTCTACCATGTTCCTCTTTCCTGCAGGTTCCTTCATGGACCATTCGTGCTCATATTGTAGACGCCTTACCCATATGCGGTGTTTCTCATAGCGTAGCCGTGCCCGGCATGGAAAAGCGCCGCGACACAGATCGCATCTGCGTCGCGGCGCTTATGGCTGCATACGGCTCCTAAAGAGCCACCGTGTTGGATATGTGCTCAGCGGCCGGAGTAGTTCGGCGCCTCGGCGGTCATCACGATGTCGTGCGGATGCGATTCACGCAGACCGGCGTCGGTGATGCGAATGAAGCGGCCCTTCTCGCTCATCTCGGCGATGTTGTGGGCACCGATGTAGAACATGGACTGGTGCAGGCCGCCGATCATCTGGTACAGCACGGCGTTGAGCGGTCCGCGGTACGGCACCTCGCCCTCGACGCCTTCCGGCACGACCTTGTCGTTGCTGGTGACGTCGGCCTGGAAGTAGCGATCCTTGGAATACGACTTCTTGCCTCGCGGTGCCATGGCTCCCAGCGAGCCCATGCCACGGTAGAGCTTGTACTGCTTGCCGTGCAGCAGCACCTTCTCGCCCGGGGCCTCCTCGGTGCCTGCGAGCACGCCGCCAAGCATGACAGAGCTGGCACCGGCGACGAGCGCCTTGGCGATGTCGCCCGAGTAGTGAATGCCGCCATCGGCGATGCACGGCACACCGGCGGCACGGCAGGCCTGAGCGGATTCATAGACGGCGGTGAGCTGCGGCACGCCGACGCCGGCGACCACGCGGGTCGTGCAGATGGAGCCAGGGCCCACGCCGACCTTGACGGCGTCAACACCGGCGTCGATCATGGCCTGCGCGCCCTGACGGGTGGCGACGTTACCGCCGATGATGTCGACGCCGCTGAAGGCCGGGTCGTTCTTGATGCGGCGGATCATGTCGAGGGCAAGTTTCGCCTCGCCATTGGCGGTGTCGACGACAAGCACGTCCACACCTGCCTCGAGCAGGGCGGATGCGCGCTGCCATGCGTCACCGAGGAAGCCGATGCCAGCGGCCACACGCAGGCGACCCTGTGCATCCTTGGTGGCATCCGGGTACTGCTCGGTCTTCACGAAGTCCTTCACGGTGATCAAGCCGGTCAGGTGGCCTTCCCCGTCGACAAGCGGCAGCTTCTCGATCTTGTTGGCCGCCAGCAGGTCGTGGGCGTCCTTCTTCGAGATGTCGGACGGACCGGTGATGAGGTTCTCCTTGGTCATCACGTCCTTGACGCGCAGATGGTCGTAGTCGTCGGACGGGATGAAGCGCATGTCGCGGTTCGTGATGATGCCGACGAGCTTGTTCGCGTGGTCCACCACCGGCAGTCCGGAGATGTGGAACTTGCCGCACAGCTTGTCGAGGTCGGCCAACGTGACATCCGGATTGACGGTCAGCGGGTCGGTGATCATGCCCGATTCGGAGCGCTTGACGACGTCGACCTGTGCGGCCTGGTCGTCGATGGAAAGGTTGCGGTGCAGCACGCCGATGCCGCCGTTGCGGGCCATGGCGATGGCCATGTCGGCCTCGGTCACGGTGTCCATGGCGGCCGAGATCGCCGGCACCTTCATCGTGATGTTGCGGGTGAGATGGGTGGTCGTGTCCACCTCGGAGGGGATCACATCGGTTTCGTTCGGCAGGAGCAGCACATCGTCATATGCAAGGCCCAGCTTGGCGAAAATCGGAGGGAGGGGATTGTATGGGGATTCTGCATTCATATCGGGAATTGTAGCCATAGCAACACTATATGGAGCCACGCCGACCAACGCCAAAACACACGTCCGCTCTATGAATCCGCATGTCTTTCACGTCGATTTCCGCATATCAAGAGGCGGAAGACGCCCTCCCCCTGTCCCCGATTACGCAAAAACCATCTGCCAATCTGCGTAAAAAGAGACAGATACGCCCGCTATGTGTCCCCAATTATGCAAACCACTTGCGTAAAAAGAGACAGAATCAGGCGTCCAGATGACCCCAATTACGCAGTGGGGCACCATACGTCCTCTAACACCTACATAGCCAGTTTACGTAGCGGCAACCCTCATGCGTAAAAAGAGACAGATAGACGCTCCACCTGTCCCCGATTACGCAAAAACCATCTGCCAATCTGCGTAAAAGGAGACAGATACGCCCGCTATGTGTCCCCAATTACGCAAACCACTTGCGTAAAAAAAGGGACAGAATCGGGCATACAGATGACCCAAATTACGCAGTGGAAGCGCAGGGAAGGAAGAGGCGGGGAGGAAAGATAGAGGGAAGAGAAGTTGCGGGGGATTTGCACGAAGATCGAAGCTGGCGGTTATGGCCGTCCGGACTCCTGGACGTGCTTGGGTGCATTGCTTTTCGGCAGCACGCCGTCATTGCTGTGAGCACCGGGACCCATGCGCTTGAAATACGGGTACAGCGTGGCGATGGTGAGTAGCATCGCCAGCACGACGAACCCGATGAGCACATCCACGAATCTGAAGAACAGCAGGAACATCGAAGAGAACGCGATCAACGCGGCCCAGCCCCACAGAATGAGCACGGCCCCCTGCACAGTATGGCCTATGCGGAGCATGCGGTGATGCAAATGCATGCGATCGGGATGCATGGGTGACTGCCCCTTGCGCAGGCGTCGTGTGATGGCCATGAGCATGTCGAGCACAGGCAGGAACAGGACGAGCACGGGCAGCAGTATCGGCATGAATGCCGGTACGTAGGCCGAGGTGTTGATCGTCGCTGGATCGAGACGCCCGGTGATGATGATCGACGCGCAGGTGATGAGATAGCCGAGCAGCATCGAACCGGAGTCCCCCATGAACAGTTTCGCCGGGTGCCAGTTGTGCAACAGGAAGCCAAGGCAGATGCCCACCATCGCCACGTCGACGAGCGTCGCCATTGATGCATACGAGACCTGCTGGCGTGACAGCACATAGGAGTATATGCCGAATGCGATGCCGCCGATCGCCACGATGCCTGCGGCCAAGCCATCGAGCCCGTCCACGAAGTTCACCGCATTGATCGAGACCACAATCAGCAAGGCCGTGATCGCGATGGAGATCATCGGGGACGCGGTGAGCAGGCCGCCGATCGGCAGCGAGATGATCTGCAGGCCTCCCCATGCCACGAATACCGAGATGAGCAGCTGACCGGCGAGTTTGAGCATCCAATCGAGATCCCACACATCGTCGGCCACGCCGAGCAGGCAGATCAGAGCGGCACCTGCCATCACCACCCAGGCTTGGTGGTTCTGGCGGAATTCGCCTTGCAGGAAGTTGAGCCTGGAGGCGAAGAACATGGCGGTGATGAAACCGAGCAGCATGGCCACGCCTCCCATGCGTGGCGTCGGCACGGTGTGCACGTCACGGGCACGCACCTCGCCCACCGCACCGAGCTGAATGGCGAGGTGACGGATGAGCGGCGTGTACAGGTACGTGGCCACCATGGCCACGACGGCAATGAATACGTAGACCCTCATTGACCGGCCATACTCCCATGTCGCGTTTCCTCACGCACTGCCCGTCTGACCGCATCCGCTTCC
Source organism: Bifidobacterium animalis subsp. animalis (assembly GCA_004154635.1). Classification (GTDB taxonomy): domain Bacteria; phylum Actinomycetota; class Actinomycetes; order Actinomycetales; family Bifidobacteriaceae; genus Bifidobacterium; species Bifidobacterium animalis_B. The sequence goes on along the minus strand of RSDC01000005.1, from coordinate 241,261 downwards.
AATCTGCCCTCGCGAAGGATCACAATCCCGTCCGGAGCATCGGGATCGGCTGTCACCACGGTGCTTGCCGTACGGCTCACCGTAGGGCCGCCATCGATGTACAGGTCTACCGAATCGCCCAAAGCCGCGACGGCCTCCTCGACGGTCTGCGCGCTTTCGTTGCCGGAGCGGTTCGCACTCGACGCCGCAACCGGGCCGATCGCACGCAGCACACGCAGGGTCACCTCGGAATCGGGAACTCGAATGCCTTGGGTACGCGCTCCGGAATCGTCGACACGCACCGTGAGCAGCGGCGAATCGTCATCAGCCACGGCAATCGGCGAGAACGCGCCGGGTAGGAAACGGCGAGCCAATGCATCGAGCGGCGTGGGAAGCGCAAGACCGAGCTTGGGCAGCACCGAGAGGTCCGGCATAATGACCTGCAACGCCTTGTCAGCCGGCCGATGCTTGGCGGCGTAGATGCGCGCTATGGCCGCGGCGTTGCACGGGTCGCAGGCGATGCCGTATACGGTGTCTGTGGGAATGACCACCAAACCGCCATCGGCTATGATTCGCCTTGCGTCGGCCAGCGTCTGCTCGTCTGCACTGCGCACGTCTGCCATGTGCCTTGCCTCCTACCTATCTGGCATGTTGCCAGCTGTGTCCGCTCCGACCTGCCGTATTGTACGCGCCGGAGCTGTGTATTCGCTGTGATGCCGCTATGTTCATGGTTCTACGGGAAAGGATGTCTCCTACTTGGTCGCCACCAGGTAGCGCGGCCGGTAAGTGAGATCGGCTCCCGTGCGGGCGTCGCTGAATCCGCTGGCACGCGCGAAGGCCACTGTGCGGTCGGGCTGTGAGATGTCGTGCTCCATGAGAAACAGGCCTCCCGGACGAAGCAGCGCATAGGCACGCCGAATGATCTGCTCAGGAATGAGCATGCCATCAGACGATCCCCCATACAACGCGAGCGATGGGTCGAAATCACGCACTTCCGGCTGCTGCGGTACCTGCGACTGAGGCACATACGGTGGGTTGCTCACCACGACGTCGACCGTGCCGTCGAGATGCGCGAGCGTGATCGGGCAGGTGGCATCGGCGATCTCCAAGTGGTAGTTCGCGGTGATGTCGGGGTATGTTCGTGAGATCTGCGTGATGTTGCGACGCGTCCACACCGCGGCCTGCGGGCTCAGTTCCACGCCCCACACCTGGGCTCCCGGAATCTCGGTGGCCAATGCCAGTCCCAGCGCGCCGCTGCCCGCGCACAAGTCCACGATTCGCGGCGAATAGATTCCATGCCGCGTCACCCATTCGATGGCGTCCTGTACGAGCAGTTCGGTCTCCTGCCGCGGAATGAACACCCCGGGCCCCACCTTGAGGTCGAGATAGCGGAACGGTGCATGGCCCACAATGTACTGCAACGGTTCGCGTGCATGACGCCGGCACACCATGTGCTTGAACGTGTGCACAAGCTCCGCGTCGTCGTCCTTGCCGTACTTCGCACACAGCGCACGCACGTCGGTGCGCATGATTGCAGCCGCTTCGACATCGGAGAGCGAGCATCCGAGCACATCCGCCATGATCAGCTTGACGTCATGCTCGGGGGTGTCGACTCCGGCTTCGCGCAGGTATTCGGCGCAACGGTGAATGAGTTGGTCTGTGGTCATCTGGGCTTTTCCGTAACGTGTGAATGCAGTTGGGATACGTGCCAAGGGCGGCAGGGATGCCTATTGCTGTTGCTGCTGACTTGCGAGCCGCTGCTCCTCGTCAGCCTGGATATCGCTGTCGATCACCGCCTGCAGATCGCCGTCGAGCACGGCGTCAAGATTGTACGCCTTGTAGTTCGTGCGGTGATCCACAATGCGATTCTCCGGGAAGTTGTAGGTGCGGATCCTTTCCGAACGATCGAGCGAACGCACCTGCGAGTGGCGCATGTCGGCGGCTTCGGCGGCCTCCTGTTCGTGCTTCATCGCGAGCAGACGGCTCTTGAGCACGCGCAGTGCGGAGGCGCGGTTCTGAATCTGCGATTTCTCGTCCTGCATGCTCACGACGATGCCGGTGGGAATGTGCGTCATGCGCACTGCCGAATACGTCGTGTTGACGGACTGTCCACCCGGACCGGAGCTCATGAAAATATCGATCTTCAGATCTTTCGGGTCGATCTCGATCTCATCGTCGTCTTCGTCGGCCTCCGGGAACACGATGACGCCTGCGGCGGAGGTCTGGATGCGTCCCTGCGACTCGGTGACCGGAATGCGCTGCACGCGATGCACACCGCCTTCGTATTTGAGCGATGCCCATACCCCTTCTTCCGGCGACGGGTTTCCCTTGGCACGAATGGCCATCTGCACGTCTTTCACGCCGCCGAGCTCGGTGGAGTTCTCGCTTTGGATGGTCACGCTCCAACCTCGCTTCTCCGCGTACCGCATGTACATGCGCAGCAGATCACCGGCGAACAACGCCGCCTCCTCGCCGCCCGCGCCGGCCTTGATCTCCATGATCACATCGCGCGCGTCGTCCGGGTCACGAGGAATGAGCGCCGTACGCAGCTTCTCCTCCGCCTGAGGCAGCTCGGACTCCAGTCGCTTGGCTTCCTGCGCGAAATCCGGATCCTCTCCCGCCATCTCCTGGGCCGCTTCGAGGTCGTTCCTGATGTTGAGCCATGTGCGGTATGCGTTGACTATGGTGCCGAGCTGCGCCTGCCTGCGACCGAGCTTGCGCATCCTGTCGGGGTTCGACCAGACCTCCTGCTCGCCCATCTGGCGTTCGATGTTCTCGTATTCCTCCAACGCGGTCTTCGCCGCGGGAAACTCTTCGCTTGCCAATCTTCGCCTTACTTGACTCTTGCCTACACAAATGCTTCGAACAGATTGAAGTGTACTCAGTCGGGTGGTCCGCCCGTGGAGCGCCTATACATAGTGGGCACTGTTCACAGATTCCACACACATGGCGTGCGGACGAAACGGTATGCCCGGCTGTACGGGCGCATGCCAAACAAAAACGCCAGCCCTGTTGGGCTGGCGTCGAAGCGTATCAGGCGCTCTTCTTGCCGTAGCGCTTCTCGAAGCGGGCCACACGGCCGCCGGTGTCGAGAATCTTCTGCTTGCCGGTGTAGAACGGATGGCACTTCGAGCACACATCCACCGTCATATGGTCACCCTTGGCAGTCGAACGCGTCTCGAACGTGTTACCACACGAACACGTGACGGTCACCTTGTGATAATCAGGATGAATACCCTGCTGCATAACATCGTCTCCTAAAGATACGGGGGACCCGGGTCGCCCCACCCCGCTGGCGAAGCGTGAACCGGACAGCAAAAGCGTAGCCCACCCGCTCGACGTACGACGGCGCGCGACGCATCCCGCGTGGATCTCTATGCCACGGAATCCGCCGTGAGATACGCCAGCGGATTGTCCACGAACTTGCGCAGTCCAATCTGCGCGGCGCCGGTGAGTGCCGGCCTCCGCATGTCGCGCGTAAGCAGAATATGCGTCTCGACCTTGTCGCGCGCGAGGATCTGGCGTTGCACCTCGGCCTGCATGCGCTCAAGCTCCCCAGCGGGAATCTGCGCCCAGCAGCCTCCGATGATCACTGTATCCACATCCGAGAGATTGACGGTTGAGACGATTGCCGAGACCATGGCATCAAAGGCATCCGAATACACCCCGCGCATGGGTTCCACCCCATCGAAGACGGCCTGCATGAAGTCGTCTATGGCCTGTTGGCTCGTGGCGGCATCACCGCTGGCGAGTCCTGCTCGTTCCACCATCGAGCGGCGCCCGGCATAGGCCTCGAGGCAACCGTGTCTGCCACAGCGGCAAATCGGACCATCCAGCTGCACGGAGAGGTGGCCTATCTCGCCGGCGAAACCATGCCCTCCGTCCACCACCTTGCCGTCACGCACAATGGCACCGCCGATGCCGATGTCGGTGGAAACGTAGATGAACGAGCCATCGGGGCCCACCATGCCCTCGTCATGAACCTGCGTGGCATAGCCGGGAAGATGTGCGGTTGCAGCCATGTTCGATTCATTTCCGGCAACCACGTTGAGTCGCCTGATCACGTCGTACTGCATGAGGTCTATGTTCTCCCAACCGAGGTTGCGCGCGACGATCAGGTGCGCATCTTCGGTGACCAATCCAGGTAGCGCGATTCCGGTTCCGGCAAGAATGTAGCCCTGCTCGCGCAAGGTCTTTTCCTGATCGAGCAGCATGGCGTCGAGATCGGCGAATATCTCGTCGGCGTCGGCCTCGTGCAGATCGCGATCCACCCACCGTTCCGCCACCGTCGAGCCGTCAAGATCGAGCACCGTATAGCCGTAACCGTCGGTGTTGATCTGTATGCCGATGCCACATACCCGGCCTCCGGCAATGATCAGCGGCGTGCTCGGCCTGCCATACACCGCCTGCACAAGCGGCACTCCTTCCCTGAGCACGCCATGCTCAATGAGGAGCGAGACCAACAGAGACATCGTCGCCTTGGTCAATCCCGTCGCCTTTGCCAGATCGGCCCGGCTGAGCGGTTGCGGCGAGCGTAGCACCTGATTCAGAACCACCGAGAGATTGTGATTGCGTAGATCATCTTGATTGATTCGTTTCAGCGTCGCCATGTCGACCCCCATCTTCGAGCCAATAGTTAACCCACTTGCCTAACAAGCCATGCTACACTAGACTTATTAGTTTAATGAACATACTATATTGGGTTGTGCATGGCATGGCCGCCATGCACGCACCCGAATAGATACGGAAGAAACGGAATACCACGCGACCACGGCTCGCCTGTGGTCGCCATGACAAGGAGGCAACATGGAACCGGTGTTGGTTGCAGGTGTCGACACCTCGACCCAATCATGCAAGGTGCGCGTCACCGATGCCCGAACAGGTAAACTCGTACGCTTCGGCCAGGCGAAGCACCCGGACGGATCGACAGTGAATCCCCAGGCCTGGTGGGAGGCGTTCCTCGAAGCCAGCGAGCAGGCCGGCGGATTGGACGACGTCTCGGCAATTGCCGTCGGCGGCCAACAACATGGCATGGTGATCCTCGACGAGCAAGGGCGCGTGATCCGCGATGCGATGCTGTGGAACGACATCTCGTCGGCCCCTCAGGCCGTTGAACTCATCGATGAACTAGGTGCGGCACCGGCGGCCGACGGCGAACCGGAGGATCGCCACGCCCGCGGCATCTCCCGCTGGGTTCGCGCGGTGGGCTCCTCCCCCGTCGCCTCGTACACGCTGACGAAGCTGCGCTGGGTGAGCGAGCACGAACCGCAACATGCGGCGCGCATAGCGGCCGTCTGCCTCCCCCACGACTGGCTGAGCTGGCGCATAGCCGGTTTCGGACCAGTGGATCCTGGCGAGGATGCCCATTTGGATGCACTGTTCACCGACCGTTCCGACGCCTCCGGCACCTTGTATTTCGACGCGGCGTCCAACACCTACCGGCGCGATCTGCTCGCCCGGGGCTTGCAATCGGCCGCAGCGGACGAACCGGCCCCCGAATGCCTCCAGGCCGCCGCGCGCATCGTGCTGCCCGCCGTGCTGGGCCCACACGAGGCAGCCAAGGTGAAGGCCTCCCCATCGATTGCCGGAGGCGCGGTAGACGGGGGCTGCATCATCGCCCCCGGTGGAGGTGACAATGCGATGGCAGCCCTGGGCTTGGGCATGGCCGTCGGCGACGTTTCCGTCTCCCTTGGCACCTCCGGCGTGGCGGCTGCCGTGAGCGAGCGCCCTGTATACGATCTGAATGGCTCTGTTTCCGGATTCGCGGATTGCACCGGGCATTTCCTGCCCTTGGCCTGCACCATCAACGCCTCCCGCATTCTCGACGCGGGACGTGCGGTGCTCGACGTGGACTACGAGGAGCTCACCGACCTCGCCCTGGCTGCGCGCCCCGGTGCCGGCGGCATCACGTTGGTGCCGTATTTCGACGGCGAACGCACACCGAACCGACCGGACGCGACTGCCACCCTCAGCGGGATGACGCTACGCAACACCAATCGCGCGAACTTCGCCCGCGCATTCGTCGAGGGGTTGCTGTGCTCACAACGAGACTGCCTGGAGCTCATCCGCTCGCTCGGCGCCGCGATTGAGCGCATCCTGCTCATCGGCGGCGGAGCGAAATCGCGTGCGGTGCGCACGTTGGCCCCAAGTGTGCTCGGCATGGAGATCACCTGCCCCGCCACCGACGAATACGTGGCCATCGGAGCCGCACGACAGGCGGCTTGGGTGCTCAGCGGCGTAGATGGCGCGCCCGACTGGCCGATTTCGATCGACGCGGTGCAGACCGGTACCCCCACCCCGCAGGTCTACGAGGCCTACGTGCAGGCCCGCGGCTGATTCTTGCCGTGTCCATGCTGGGTGGTGGGCACCATCCTCATATTGTGCCCACCACCCAGCATCCCTTATTGTCGATTCCTATCCCCGGAGGCCTCTATGAGCGTTGTCCAGAATCCAATACTCAATTCGGATTTTCCCGATCCCGACATCATCAGGGTCGGCCATACCTATTACATGGCGAGCACCACGATGCATTTCATGCCCGGATGCGACATATTGAGGTCGTTCGACCTGACACATTGGGAACCGTATGGCCATGTCTACCACACACTTGGGCACACGGGCGCCTATATGCTGGACGACGATCAGGACCTGTATGGGCAGGGAATGTGGGCGCCGTCCCTGCGATGGCACAACGGCAGATTCCATGTGTTGTTCTCCGCGAATGACACCCATACGACCCATCTGTTCACCGCTGAGGACGCCCGCGGTCCATGGCGTCATCATATCGTCCAGGGCTTCTACCACGATCCTTCGCTGCTCTTTGACGATGGGCGTGTGTTCATCGTTCACGGCAACACCGCACTGCGGCTGACCGAGATGGAGGTGGATCTGTCCGGACCGAAGGCCGGTGGACTCGACCGTGTGCTCGTGCAGGATTTGCCGAATCAGGATCTGGGATACGAGGGATCCCATCTGCAACGGCATGATGGGCGGTATTACCTGTTCACCTGTCATTTCGCCCGTGGCCACCGCAAAACCGAGGATTGTTTCATCGCGGATTCGCTTGACGGTGAGTTCCGGGGCCGCTGCATTCTGGATGACGACTTGGGATACCATGACCAAGGTGTGGCGCAAGGTGGCATGGTGGACACGCCCGATGGCCAATGGTACGCGTTCATGTTCCAGGACCGCGGGGCATTGGGCAGGACACCCGTGCTCATGCCGATGCATTTCGATACGGACGGCATGCCCGTATTGGGCGTGAACGGGCGAGTTCCGGCATACGTCGAAAGCGCGCCTTCCGCCGAACCGCACCATCATTATGCGCCGCTCAACGGCGATGACGATTTCCGCTACACGCCCGATAGCAGGGGAACCATCCATCTGGCCCCCTATTGGCAGTTCAACCACACACCACATGACGAGACATGGTCGGTGACCGCGCGCCCCGGTGCATTCCGCATCACCACAAGCCGCGTATCGGCCACCATGCTGAGGGCGACCAATACGCTTACGCAACGCACGACCGGCCCACGGTGCGCCGCGGAAGTGACCATCGACGCCAGCGGACTCGTGGAAGGCGACATCGCCGGGCTCTGCGCATTCCAAGGCTGCTACGCATACGCCGCCATAACACGCAGGCAGGGATCTTGGCATGCGATCATGGCGGAACGCAATGCGCTGCACCCGGACAACACCGCCGAGCGCCATTACGACGAGATCCCGGTTGAAGTGGAGTCCCTGCCATTGCCGTCACCGCAGGTCACGTTCCGTTTGGAGATCGACTACACCGACATGCGCGATACTGCGCGTTTCCTTGTGCGGACAGACACCGGGTGGATACCGATCGGACATCCTCACCGCCTGTGGTTCAAACTGGATCATTTCACAGGATGCCGGTTCGCACTGTTCACCCAAGCGACCCAGCATGTTGGAGGACATGCCGACTTCATGCGCTTCCGTTATCACGATGCCACAGATATGGGAGCTTGACCCAAGGTGTAGTCATGCGCCGCGATGCCCACTGCGCATTTCCACAGGGAAACCCAGATGCAGGAAGCGGTCGCCATGCATGTCGGTGCGGTCCCAGTGCACAAGACCCGGTCCACTGGGATCGCCCATCGCCGCAAAACGCGTCCAATACCGTGACATGCATTGGGAGAGCTCAACATGGCATCCACGCATGGGTCGCCAGCATGATCCCAAGGTCCCGAACACGAACCAGAGGTCGGAAGAATGGAAGGAGCCCGCGTCATCGCCGGGCATCGGCACATCGAAATGGTAATAATACGGTGCGCGGCCGCCACCATGCTGCCATGCTGCGATCAGCCGGCGGTTGCCTTCGCGGCCAGCTCGCACCTGATGGCCTTGCCCGTTGGACACCATGAATTCGTCTTGCGTATCACCCACCACCAGATCGATGTTCTTGGTTTGGCCGTCAAGTATCAGATCGCGCTCCTGCCGTGGCATGAAGACGCCATCGACACATGGCACCCAATTGACCATCATCGGCCATGCGGCATGATCCACACCTTCAGGCGCCTCAAGCCTAGATGCTCCCTCGAACAGGGTCTGCGCATCGACATCCCGTGCCTCATCGAGGTTCTCCACCCCCAGACGCCGCATCAACCTTGCGCCCGTCGACTGTGCGGATTCCAATGAGCACAGCGTTGCATTGAAGTAGCCAAGGCCCGCGCCTGATTGCATGATGGCCCGGGAGAACACTCCGGCATTACTCGGCGCGCAGCATTGCGCCAATACCGAAGCCGCACCCGCGGATTGCCCGAAGACGCATATGCGCGTGGGGTCGCCACCGAAAACGGTGATGTTGCGGCGCACCCACCGAAGGGCGGCCTGTTGGTCCAACCATCCGAAATTCGCATACGGGGCACCTTCCTCCGCTTCCTCCTGCAGCCAGCGGTGTGAGAAAAATCCGAACACGTTCAGCCGATATGCCACCGACACAACCACAACGCCCTGACGCGCGAGCGCGGTGCCGTCGAACTCCTTCTCCATCGCGCACCCGCACTGGTAGGCGCCTCCATGGATCCACACCATGACCGGCAGGGGTTCGCCGGTGAGGCGCGCATCGGCGCCGCTCCCCCGCAATGCCGGCGTCCAGATGTTCAGATACAGGCAATCCTCATCGAGCGGGATGGCGGGATCCATGCCCCATTCCTTGTCATAGAACGGGTTTGACGCTCCCGGAATGGGTTGCAGGCAGGCTGGGGCATCGTCGAACGCACACCGTACACCTTGCCAAGGCGCCGGCGACTGGGGTGGTCGCCAACGCAGCGGCCCCACTGGTGGAGCGGCGAACGGCACTCCACGAAAAGCTGTGATGGAGGGATCACCCACCGCCAATCCCTCGAGTGTTCCCTGCTCACATGTGACTTGCCTGCGCATCACGCACGTCCCGTCCCGGCATCGACGTCTCCGCCAGCGTGCACCGATGGCTCGATCATGGCACCACGCTTCAAATCATAGGCAAATGGAGGCATCGGAGTACCCCGGCCATCCACAAGCAAACCACGTGACGGGTTGTTCCGCCATGCATACCGCAGTATGTCGGGACGCCGCTCAGGCAGCGGAATGCACACTTCTGCCCCCTCAACCGTCGCAGGTGCAGGCACCGCGCACATGGCATCGCGCCAGACGAACTCGAATTCGCCCGGATCGCCGCCATCGAGCGTCAACGGCGTGCAAGGGACCGGATTGGCCCCTTGGCGGGCAACAGTGGCATAGGAGACGCACAGCATCCCATCGCGTTCCTCGATCCTCTCCACCATCGGCTGCACATTGTCGCCTCCATAGAGCAGCGCACATGCAGCGTCGAACAGACGTGACGCGACGAGCTTCTTGTCATGCGGATGCAAGTCGTTGGGTTCACCGGCATCCAGTGTCACGACCGTCTTCACGCCGGGTACTTGCTTTCCGACGGCCCACTGACCGGCGCGTACGAGCGGCCAACCGCCGTCCTCGATGCAATCGATGCTGATGCCGGGCAATTGCACGATGAGGAAGGGCATATGCGGATCATGCCAACGCTCCCGCCACAGATCGATCATCGTGGCGAGCAGTTTGCCGTATTGCGCCGCCCTGGTCCCGGTGTTCGATTCCCCTTGGTACCACAGCGCAGCGCGTACCGGGAAACGGAAGCAAGGCGCGAGCATGGCGTTATACAACCCGGTGGGGCGCCAACGCACAAAATCCTCACTCGGACATGGCCTGTCCATGCTCGCCACGACGGCAAGCCTCCAGATGCCGCTCACATCATGGACCTCATCGCCGACCTGCAAGGTCATCGCCTTGCCTTCGGTCACCCGGCCGGATCCCGCGTTGCAGACAAGGCGCACAACAATCTCGTTGGCCCCCGCGCGCAGCATACCGGCAGGAATCCGGTAGTCACGGGGCTCATATTGGTTGGGGCGGCCCCCTATGTTGATTCCATTGATGTAGGTCTCATCGATGTCAGCCCATGCCCCCAACCGCAGCGTGCCTTCAGCACTCTCGCAATAGGGCGGCAGCACCACTGTCCGCCGCAATTCGATCATTCCCTGGAATCCCGGCAACCCGCAATCCTCAAAACGGGCCGGCAGGTCGACATGGCGCCAATGCAGCTTGTCGGCAGGAATCCGCCGCGCTTGCAGCTCCTCCATCCATCCAGCGACCGCGGACAGACTCTCTTCGCTCCGCGCCTCGGTCACGCCATCACCCAGATAGGGATCCAGCTCCTCCAACGCTTCAGGACAATCATCGAGTGAAGCGGCGTCCATCCATGCTTCGGTGGGGGAACCGCCCAACGATACATTGAGCAGTCCGACGGGGACCTGCAACCACTGGCGCACCATTCGCCCAAAGAAATACGCGACTGCGGAGAATTGACCCAGCGTCTCGGGTGCACACTCCAGCCATGAGGCCTCCTCATGGTCACGCACCGGGCCGGAGAAATCGTATCGGTCCACGACCTTGAACTGGCGCAGCAAGGGGTCATCCTGCCGCTGAAACTCGTTGGGATAGTACGGATGTACCCATTGCATGGAAAGCTCCATATTGGATTGCCCCGAACACAGGAACACCTCACCCGCATAGCATGAGCGCCGTACTGTCGCGCCATCGCCAATCACTTCGAAGGCATACGGGCCGCCAGGATCCAACGCGTCCAACCGCACCTGCCAGCCGCCGTCCGCGGCGCTTATGGTTTCCCCTGCACATTCGCCGATACGTACGGAGACACGCTCCCCCGGTGTGCACCATCCCCAGATGTTCACGGGTCTGCCGGATTGCAGCACACATCCATCATCCAGCAACTTTGGCATTGTCAATGTCATATGCGTCCCTTGTGCCTTCCATGCGGTCATGTCATCTGCACCGCAGATATGGAGATGCACGCTGGGCGGGCCGTCTCCGAGACGGCCCGCCCAGCGTGCATCCATGGTCATTCACTCAATTCGCGGTAATCGAAGTCCACGAACTCCGCCGTTGCGCCATATCCCGACAGGTCCACTGCCGCGAGCCCAACGAACGCCCCGGTGAAGAACCCGCCATACCGTTGATTCACATAGTCGTCCGACAGGATCTTCGCGTCCAGTTCGACACCGAGGTCATGCCACTGCTCACCGTCGAACGAATAGTCGTAACCATAGGTCTGCGTGCGCACACGCGTGCGCAGCCATACGGTCTCCACATCATCGGGAACCGGTACCGCCCGGTCCCGCAGGAACGAGGTGTAGGTGTTGAAATCGTTCTGGGCGACTTCGATCACACGGCACTGCCGCTTCTCATCCCAAGTGACGAAAGCCCACGACCAGCACAGGTCGTTGTAGTAGTTCGTCAGACCGGCCATCTGCCGGTAGTTGGTGGGGTCGAATCGCACACCGATAGACGCGTCGAAATCGAACGCCTGCCAACGGCGGGCGACGAGGGACAGGTCGAAGAGGTTGCACAGCGATCCCTGCCCACGCAAGGTCAGCGTGCCGCCTCCGACGGAACCCATCGATTCGTCGAAGGGAACACGCAGCGTGTTCCAATCCAGGGCGAGCTGCGGCACCTCGAAATCGTCATGCTGGCTGTGATCGGCCGGTGCCTCGGTCTCGATGGCGTCTTGCGGCGCATCGACGACGCGTTGTCCGCCATGACCGCCGACGACGACAGGCCAGCCGTCATCGGTCCATTCGACTTTCTGGATGGACGTCTCGCGGCCCAGGGTGCACCATCCACGCGGATCGGTCACCGATTCGTTCTCATGGTGCCAGGGCCGGGCACACAGCGACGCGTAGTACCATTCGCCGGATGGCGTATCCACGAGCGCGCCATGCCCCTGCTTCTGCAGGTAGCTGCGTGGGGTGTCGAAGTTGCTGATGAACGGGTTGTACGGGCTCCCCTCGAACGACATCGCATCGAGCGCCGAGGAACGCGCGACGACCTCCTGATGCGTCCAGACGGTGCCGCCCTCGGCACAGAACAGGTAGTACATGCCGTTGATTTTGTACAGGTGCGGCCCTTCGACGAGTTTGACATCGGTGCCGCGCCAAATCGTGCGTTCGGTCTCAGGGCGCAGGCGCATGGTCTTGACGTCGAACTCGGTAAGCGTGATGCCATCGAAGGGATGGTTGTATTCACGGAAATCCCAAGTCTGCTGGACGAGGTACTTGCGCCCGTCATCGTCATGGAACAGGCTTGCATCGAAGCCAACGCCGTTGATCCGGATCGGTTCGCTCCACGGGCCACGGATGTCCTCGGCGGTCACGAGGTAGTTCGTGCAGTCCTTGAACGCGCCGTTGACGATTTTAACATCGGAGTACACGAGCCAGAACTTGCCGTCCGCATAGGACAGGTCGGGAGCCCACACGCCGCCGGAGGACGGGTTGCCGCGCATGTCGATCTGCGAACGACGGTTCAGCGGGCTCGGCAACAGGCGCCAATGCACCATGTCCTTCGACTCGTGCAGACGCACGCCAGGCCACCATTCGAACGTGGAATTCGCGATGTAGTAGGTGTCTCCGACCCTGATCATCGACGGATCGGCGTTGAATCCGGGCAGTACCGGGTTTTCGATCTTCATAACGATCTCCTTAAGGAAACGGCGGCCCGGTTGTGCCCGGGCCGCCGCGCTTCGTGCATTGCAGGCGGCGGGTCAGATCAGCCCTTGACCGCGCCGGTCAGGCCACCCACGATCTTCTTCTGGAAGATCGTGAAGCAGATGAGGGCCGGAAGCATGGCGAGCGAGGTGAACGCCAGAACCCTGGCCGTATCCACCGAGTGCTGGGAGCTGAACATCTGCACACCAAGCGGAAGCGTGTACTTGCTTTCATCGCTCAGGACGAAGAGCGGAAGCATATAGCCGTTCCAGCTTCCCACGAAGGTGAGGATACCGGTCGTGGCGACGCCGGGCATCGACAGCGGGATGACCATGCGCCAGAAGAAGCCGAGGCGAGAACAACCGTCCAGCAGGCACGCCTCCTCCAATTCCATCGGGATGGATTGCAGGAAGGGGACCAGGATGATGATGGTCTGCGGCAGACCGAAAGCAATTCCCGGAAGGATAATGCCCGCAAGGGAGTTCGACAGACCCAGATTCCTGATCATCAGGTACAGCGGAGTGATGCCGACGGTCATCGGGAACATGAGGCCCGCCGAGAACAGCGCATACATCAGTGCCGAGTACCGGAACTTGTAGCGGGCGATGACGTAGCTGACCATGATGCCGAGGACGACGACGCCGACCATCGTGCAGATGCCAGCGATCAGTGAGTTGCCCAGCTCGGTCCAGAACATATCACTGGTGATGACGTCCTTGTAGTTGCTGATCACCCAGGGATTCGGCAGACCGGCAGGGTTGTTGGTGATCTGCGCATTGGTACGGAATCCGCCGAAGATGATGTAAAGCACCGGGACGATACAAATCGCCACGAGCACAAGCGAGAAGAAATAGACTATCGGGTTGCCCCATGGGGTCTTCGCGGACTTGTGGAAACCGTTTTTCTTGGAATATGCCGTTGCAGCACTCATCTCACTTCACTCCTTCCATGGCGACCGCCAGGGCCTCATCTTCTGCGGTCTGCCTCTTCCTGCGCTTCTTGGACGCCTTCTTCTCGGTCAAGGCGCCATCGAGATCACGGTTGAGCACAAAGTGCTGGTAGGTCAACGCCACAATCAGCGAGATGACGAAAATGATGAGGGCGACGGCGGAACCATATCCGTAGTTGCCTGCACCGCGTCCCTCGCGGACCATGTAGGTGGCCATCGTGGAGACGCCGGCCGTCGTGGAAACGTACTGGCCCCAGATGATGTAGACCAAATCGAACAGCTGCAGCGAACCGATCATCGACAGGAAGACCCAGATGCGCAGCGTCGGGGCGAGCAACGGCAGTGTGATGCTCTTCTGGATCTGCCAGAACCCTGCACCGTCCACCTTTGCCGCTTCGTACAGTTCCTCAGGAATCGACTGCATGCCTGCAAGCATGAGGATGACGGCGAATCCGATGTATTTCCAGCTGATGAGCAACAGCAGCGTCCAGATCGCGACCTTGGGATCGGCGAGCCAATCGACACCATGCATGCCGAGTGATTCAAGGATCTGGTTGACCGCGCCCTTCTTCTGGAGTAGCAGGCTCCAGCCGGTGCCGACGATGACTTCCGAAACGACATACGGCACGAAGATGAGCGTACGGATCAGGCCACGTCCCTTGAACTTCTGGTTGAGCAGGAGAGCGAAGAGGATAGCCAACGGCCCCTGGATAACGAGGGACCCAATGACGATTTCAAAGGTGTGCAGGATCGCCTGTTGGAAGTTCGGATCCTTCAACGCCACGATGTAGTTCTGCAGTCCGACGAACTTGCCGTTCTCGGCCGGAGTGCCAAAGCCCTTCCACTGGTAGAAGCCGTAGTAGGCGCCCAAAATGATCGGAAAAATCACAAAGCAGCAGAAGAGGATGATCGCGGGTGCGGAAAGGATGAAAATTTCGAGATTTCTGCGCCCCTTGCCGTTAGAGGGTTTGCGTTCTCCGCCCCGCTTCTTCGTTTCGGCAACCGGTCGCCCGACTGCCACGGCATCATTCATTTCAGTCATGTCATCAATCCCATGTATCTAAGGTGTTTCGTTATACGTCATCCAGGGAAAGGATGGCTGGACCATGAGGCATAGCCCAGCCATCCCGGACCCTGCTCAGACGCAATCAGCCCTTCTGGGCGGCGTCCTCCATCGCCTTGACGATGTCTTCGGGGCTACCCTGCCCCGACAGCATGTTCACCACAGCGGCATTCAACGCGTTGCCGATGTTGGTGCCCAGTGCGGTATCCATCCACAGCTGCATGGACGGAGCCTTGTCCAGGTATTCGATGACTTGCTTGAGAGACTCGTCGGTCACCACACCACGCGCGGGCTCGGATGCAGGGATGGTGGAGAACGCCTCGGCGTAATCCTCCTGGTTCTTCTTCTCACCCATGTAGTTGACGAAATCGACCGAGGCCTGTGAAGCCTTCGGGTTGACGCAGAAGTAGGTCACGCCGCCCATGAGCGCACCGGGCTCGCCTTCGCCGCCTGCAACCTCGGGGAACGCGAAGAATCCAAGGTCAGCCATCGGCTTCTGATCGGGGGTGAGATCACCGAGCACGCCCGGCTCCCAAGCGCCCATGAGTTCCATGGCCGCTTTATGGTTGGCAAGCAGGCCCGCAGAGGAGTTGGCGCCCTGCTGCGCGGTCGTGGTCAGGAAGCCGTCGTTGAAGACCTTCAGGTCTTTGAGCTCCTGCAGCTTCTTGCCGGCGTTGACCCAGCACGCGTTCGAGAAGTCGTGGTCCTGAACGCTCTTGTCGTAGACTTCAGGAGAGCATTCGCGCAAGACCAGCCAGTAATACCAATGCGCCGCGGGCCAAGCGTCCTTGGCGCCGAGCGCGATGGCATCGGTGCCGCTGTCCTTGAGCTTCTTCGCGTCCGCGAGCAGGTCCTCGTAGGTCGCCGGCACACCGGAAATGCCCGCCTTCTTGAACAGATCCTTGGAATACCACATGCCGCCCGGTTCCACACTGACCGGGACGCCGTAGACCTTGCCGTCGAACGTGGCAGCAGAAAGGGTCGACTTCATATCGGTCTTCACCGTGTCCGAGATCTTATCGGTCAGGTCCATGACCTGGCCGGCGTCGATCATTTCCTGGGTCTTGGAGCCGCCAAGCGACATGAAGACATCCGGACCGGATGCGGGATCCTGCATGGCGGTCTGCAGCTTGCCGGCGAAGTCCTCGTTCTGAATGGCCTGGATCTCCACCTTGGTCCCCGGGTTGGCCTCTTCGAAGGACTTTGCCAGATTCTCCCAGTACTGGCGTCCTTTACCGGCGGAGGCATTGTGCCAGAACGTGATGGTCTTGTCATCGGACGACGACCCCGACCCACCACATGCGCTCATGCCGATTACGGTCGCAACGGCCAGTGTTGCTGCTGCAAGCGTCTTGAGTTTCATAGTTCCTCCTTGATCTTTGTCCACGCTGACATTGACGTGGAGCCGTCCTCGCTGACGCGCATTGCCAGAAGAGCAATGCATCCGAGCTTCTACGAAGCCTCCGGTACAACATTGAGAACTTCCGAAAACTTACGCTGTTTTCGTTAGAAACTATCGTAAACCTACTTTGTCAATTAGTCAAACAAAGTGCGTCTTCGGCGTTTCGCGCAATTCTATATACATTTGCTCGCCATTTTCGCAACAAGCGTCTCATTTCGTTTGCGAAGACACGAAACTTTCGTTATCATGGCAGATAGTATTACACCCATTCATTTGCGGCAAAGGAGCTCCATATGCCGGAATCCAAAGTCAGATTGGCGGACATCGCAAAGCACACCGGCTACTCGTTGGCAACCGTCTCCAAGGCGCTCAACGGAAGGTCCGACATCTCCGACGAAGCCCGCACAGCCATCGATCAGGCACTCAAGGCCTCGGGCTACCAGCGCCGCGGCCAGAAAGCGGCCGGCCAAAGGTACATCGAAGTGGTCTTTCAGGACCTCGACACAATCTGGGCTCTTGAAGTGCTGCGCGGCGTGCTGCGTGAGACAAGGCACTCGCCCGACATCAGCGTCATCACGACTGAAAGTGGCACCCGCCAACACCCCGACGACGACTGGATCACCGGCATGCTGAGGCGCAGGCCATTCGGCGTCATCTTCATCTTCGCCAATCTCACCGAAAAAGAAAAAACCAAATTGCAGGCCAACGGCATCCCCTATGTCATCTTCGACCCTTCGGGCGAGCCGTCGAACGATGATTTCTCCGTGCAGGCGGACAACTGGGCCGGCGGCGTGCTCGCGACTCGGCATCTGCTCGCCCTGGGGCACACGCGCATCGGCATCATCACCGGCCCCGAAGAGATGATGTGCTCGCGTGCGCGGCTCGACGGCTACACGTCGGCGCTCGCCGAACAGGGCATCGCGCTGGATTCCGAGCTGGTGACCGAAGGCGATTTCACGACCGAAGGCGGCTACGCACAGGCGATGGCGTTGCTGGAGAACCCGAACCGCCCCACCGCGATCTTCGCCGGCAGCGACCTGCAGGCGATGGGCGTCTATGAGGCCGCCCGGCAGAACCGGCTGCGCATCCCCGAAGACCTTTCGGTTGTCGGTTTCGACGACGTACAGACCTCCGCGTTCCTGGGTCCGGCACTCACCACGGTGCGCCAGCCATTGCACGACATGGCGGCGGTCTCGACGCGCATGCTCATCGACACGGCGGAGGGGCGCCCCACGCAACACCATGTGATCCTCCCGACGACGCTCGTCGTGCGCGGCAGCACGGCCCGCTTGGCGTCGGAGGCGCGCTGATGGCGGCCCAGCGCGCCTCCGACATCGGCATGGTATGCGGACTGCTCATACCGGTGCTCGGCAATTTCGCGATGCTGCTGCGTAAACGGCAGCGGCTGGTGCACGGCGAGCCGGCCAAGGCCACCGCAACAGCGGCCCAACCATCCGCTTAGGTCGCCGCCTACGCGTCACAACCGACGAGGCACCCCACGAAGCCGCCGGACCATTCGGTGCTCAGCGGCGCCACGTCGATCACCTCGACGGCCGGCGCCGTCCATGCCTGTTCCGCGGACTGCGCCACGACCACACGCGCCATGCCTTTGTCGAAGACGAGCATAACCGATCCCGGCTCCCCCTCGGGGATCGGCACCATGCCTTCCCTGCGCTCCGTCCCCTCGCCGAGCGCCCACTGCACCGACGCACCATCGGTCGCCACGCTCAACGTATGGCGGCCGTCCTGCCGGATACGCACCGTGCCACGCGGCGGGCACAGCACCACGCACCTGTCTTCCGGCATACGCCGGTACACCGTGCCATCCGCGCGCACGGCCGCGCCTTCGCCGTCGCCGACGGCAAAAGGCACGCGTGCATCGACGACCGCCTGCGATTCGCACGGCCCGATGCACATGTCGAGCAGGGTCCCGTCCGCCGCATCGATGCGCAATGTCTGCGCCAGACGCCCCGTTCCCCCGGCGAGCACCGGCCATCCTGGGTCATCGGACTCCCCTTGCTCGGGCCCATTGGATTCCAGCGACCATTGCGCCGGATCATGCTGCCAGTCGACAGGCGCCACAAAGGTCTCCCGGCCCAGGAAACTGAGCGCCCCATGGCCCGCGGTGGGGGTTTCGCGCGAGCCCAGACACGCGACCCACCAGCCGAGCCGTGGATGGTGCAGCAGATCGGCGTGGCCCACGCACTGCACGCGCTCTTCCAAACCCAGATGCCGGTGCGTCAGGAACGGGTTCTTCTTGCAGGGATGGAACAGGCGTGCATACCGCCCCACAACCGACCGTTCGTCGGCACGCGGCGCTCGCGGCTCGGTCCCGTCCGCGTGCGCTTGGCCCTGCAGGGAATCGATCGCCGGTCCGAACCCGTCGGGTGCCCACGTGCGCATGGTCATCTCGCTGTGGTCGAAGCTTGTGCCGCCTTCTGCGGTCATCAGATACACCCAATCGCCGATGCGGTACAGGTGCGGTCCTTCGGCCCACACCGCCTCCACACCGTAGCCCGTCCAGAGTACCGTCTTGCCATAGTCGCCGTCTGCGTCATGCGATGCGCACAGCCGCCACGTCTCCGGGTCGATCCGCTGGGTCCACACCTCGGTCTGCCCTTCCCAACGCGGGCGTACGGCCGGTCTCGTCTGCGTCCAGTACACGGAGCCGTCAAGGTCCTCGAAGATGTCTGGATCGATACCCTCGGCGCCCTCGATCCAGTACGGGCCGCGCCATGGCCCCTCAAGCGCATCGGCTTCGATGATGAAGTTGCCTTGGCTTGCACGGGCCCCCTCGATCGACTCCGGGTCGGCACTGGCGGCCGCGGCCGCGTCCAAATCGATGCGGGCGACCGTGCATGCGATCACGTACTTCCCGCGGATCATGCGCAATGTCGGCGCATACAATCCCCCAGAATCAAGCACGAAGGGGATCAGCAGCCGTTGCGCCATCGCCTCGTCGACGGCGTTCCCCGCAAGCTCCCAGTTCGCGATATCGTCTGAAACGTGGATCGGCAGTCCCGGCACCAGTTCGAACGAGGAATTCACCAAGGCCACGCGCTCCCCGGGCTCGTCCCACATCCAGCTTGGGTCGGGGTACATGCCCCGCAGCACGGGATTGGTGATGTCTATGGTCGCGGTCGTTGCGGTCATCGCGGTCCTCCATATCGGTAGTGGTCGGTCATAACAGTACATTCGGTTCGGCAGCATGGCCGGAGGGTATAGGGCGGTGCGCCATGCGCCTTGCGCAAGCAATGGGCGAACACACCGTCGTGCCCACCCGTATGGAAAAAGCCCATGAACCTCCGGGAACCGCCATACTCCCCGCGCGCGGTGTGTTTGATGGGAAGGATGCGCGCGGAGCGTATAGGTGCACGGTGGGGCCCGGTGGCCCTTGGGCCTGCATCGCGCCTGCAGAGGAAAGGAAAGAACAGGCGGCGATTCATTGGAAGGAAGGAAAGAAAGAGTTACTGGCGGCATATGCCATACAGCGTGCACTGCATATGCCACGCGCCGCAGAGGTTGGATGAACGGTCCGGCCGCCTATGCGGCAGGTGGCCGGACCGTGCGGCGTCAGGCGTTGGCCAGGGCGTCGATGATGTAGTTGTTGATGGTCGCCTTCACGTCCTCGAGGTGATCGGGGTGCGTGGATGCGATGATCTCGGACTGCGGCATGTCGATGGCGTAGTCATTGAGCGACTCGAGGGTGGCGGTGCCGTCGTCGATCGACTTGCCGATGCCCGAATCGTAGGAGCCATAACGGTTGGCCACAAGGTCCTCGATGTACTTGTCCTGATGCATCTTGTCCGCCACGAGCAGGCCGGCGGCGAACGTGTCCATGCCGGCGATGTGCGCGCGGAACAGGTCTTCGGCGCTGAACGAGGTGCGGCGCGGCTTGGCGTCGAAGTTGAGGCCGCCGTGAGGGCCGATCTGGCCTTCGTCGAGCACTTCCCACATCACGGAGGTGGTCTCGTACAGGTTGGTCGGGAACTCATCGAGGTCCCAGCCGAGCAGCATGTCGCCCTGGTTGGCGTCGAGCGAACCGAGCACGCCGTTGTCGCGGGCGACGCGGATCTCGTGCTGGTAGGTGTGGCCTGCGAGGTTGGCGTGGTTGCCTTCGAGGTTGAGCTTGAAGACGTCGATCAGGTCATAGGCGCGCAGGAAGTTGCATGCCGTGGCCGCGTCGAAGTCATACTGGTGCGTCGTCGGTTCCTTGGCCTTCGGCTCGATGAGGAACTGGGCGTCCATGCCGATCTGCTTGGCGTAGTCGGCGCACATGTGGAAGAACTTCGCCATGTGCTCCTGCTCACGCTTCATGTCGGTGACCCACAGGTTCTCGTAGCCTTCGCGGCCGCCCCAGAACACGTAGTTCTCGGCGCCCAGGCGCTTGCCGATCTCGAGGGAGTGCTTGAGCTGCGCCGCGGCATAGGCGTAGACGTCGGCGAACGGCGAGGTGGAGGCGCCTGCCACGAAGCGCGGGTTGGTGAAGAGCGACGAGGTGTTCCACAGCAGCTTCACGCCGGTGGACTGCATGTTCTCTTCGATCTTGTCGACCACGCGGTCGAGGTTGGCGTTCGTCTCGCGCAGCGTATCGCCTTCCGGGGCGATGTCGCGGTCATGGAAGCAGAAGTACTCGGCGCCGAGCTTGGTGAAGAACTCGAACGCGTAGTCCACCTTGGCGAGCGCGTTGTCCATCGGGTCGGAGTACTTGCCGTCCCACGGGCGCTGGGCGGTGCCATCGCCGAAGGGGTCGGTGAGCGGCGCGTCGAAGGTGTGCCACCATGCCACACCGAAGCGCAGCCAGTCCTTCATCTTCTTGCCGGCGACAACCTTGTCGGCATCGTAATACTGGAATCCGAGTCCCTCCTGAAGACCCTTGGTGCGGCCGACATACTCGATCTTGTCGATGTCCCACAGACCTGCCATGACTACTCCTTTGCAATCATTTTCACTGTTCGACGCGAGTCGCACCGGGCATCCCACGCCATTTCAGATTTGTCCAGAACGCTTCCGCGTTCATGGTGTTATAGTAAAACGAAAATACTATATATGTCAAATGGATTGACTTTTAGCGTGTCGCCTGAAATTCCAGCACTCCCCCCGCTTATGTCACATATCCATACAGATCGATTTCCTCGACACACAGACCAACGCCCCGAACAGTCCGCAGGCAAACAAAAAAGCGCCAGTGTTGCCTGGCGCTTCTCTGTCACAGGGACCGACTAGTTCTTCTTGCCGTAGCGCTTCTCGAAGCGGGCCACACGGCCGCCGGTGTCGAGAATCTTCTGCTTGCCGGTGTAGAACGGATGGCACTTCGAGCACACATCCACCGTCATATGGTCACCCTTGGCGGTCGAACGCGTCTCGAACGTGTTACCGCACGAACACGTGACGGTCACCTTGTGATAATCAGGATGAATACCCTGCTGCATAACATCGTCTCCTAAAGATACGGGGGACCCGGGTCCACTCACATACGCAAACGCATACGCAAGCGGTGAACCGGCTATGTTTGCGTGCGCCGCTATGGCGCCCGCAAGTGGGCTTTCGTCCACCAAGACCCACAATACGAGCACGCCACGGTTTATTCCAATCGGTTATCCTTCCGGCATACTCATCTACGCACACCGGCAATCCAATAGAATTAATTTAGGCAAGTGGGAGCCAGAATAAGAAATATTAGCAACTTCTTTGAGTATATTGTAAAATATTTATCTACATGTATTCTGTCTGCACGCCGAGAACAAAACCCCAAATGAACCACGGACGCCGTCTGCGTCGCCTAATGTACCCCGTATGGTTGATAGACAGATTAGCGAAGTGCTAGGGGATTTTCTTCACCGATATCGAGAATTGTATGGCATCGACGCCAATTCATTCCTGAGATGCGCACACTCATACGGCATGAATTGGGGCGATCGCACGCTCAATGTGATCGAAGAGGGCCAGGCGACTGCGGGCATTCGTCTCACGCTCGTCATATTGCGCGTGCTGAACCAGATCAGCGACGCCAAACTCAGGCTCGCCGACATTCTCGATTTCACCGACCCAGCCGATTCCATTCGCATCACACCCGACATCTCCACCCCTTCGCGCACCCTTCAGCGCATTCTGCGCGGACGACCCGTATGGTTCTATGGCTCGCCGGAGCGCCCCGGCAGTGTGGATCGCGCACAACGTGAGCACGAGGTACGCCGTTCGCTCGATGCCGACAATCTGACGCCTCCTCCACCTACCTGCACCGAGGAGCAGGCAATGGCACGGCTTGACGTGGATCTGCAGACCCTACGCGGTTGGTGCAATGCGCTGTTCGGCATGTCGCTCGACGAAACCGCACATATGCGAGCGCAGGCTTCCGTGGACTCGACGCCCGAGCTCGAGGCGCACGCGATCGTGGAGGAAATCTACCAGGACCATGTACGCAAAGTGAAGTATTCGATGCGCAACTGCACGACATGGAGCAATTCGAATATCAATCTCATGCCGCCCGACGAACTCGACCGCTTGGAGGACGATCTCTCCCAAATGGAGGATTGCCTCATGAAATTCATGGCATTGCGCCACATCTCCTTCGTGCGCGACAAGCGTGCCTACGACGCCGACCCGCGGAACACAGGCCCCTATGCGTTCCAACCAGATTCGGACATCTGGGCTGACATCGACGAGCCGGAGGATGGCGCACTAGGTGCCGAGGAATCCTGACCAACGCCGCGAACTCCGAACCGAGCAACGGATGCACGCAAAAGGCCGCCTCTCAAAGGAGACGGCCTTGTACCATGTGGGGCCTGTGGGGCTTGAACCCACGACCGGCGGATTATGAGTCCGATGCTCTAACCGACTGAGCTAAGGCCCCATGTGCGGTGCGGAACCACCACAAGTCCAATAGTCTACCAAAGCACCCAAGACCGCCGTGGCAGAACGACATGCGGCACGGCCCATTCAGTGCTTGTCCTTGTTCTTTTCCTCCTCGGCCTTCGCCCTGGCCTCGGCATCCTTGCGCTTCTGCTCTGCCTCCTGAGCCTTGCGTTCGGCCTCCGCACGCGCCTGCTCCTCCTGCCGCAGCTTCTCTCGGTTCGAACGCTCTACTGCATCCATTTTGGCGTTGAGATCGTCCATGAGCGTGCCGAGCCTGCCCATATCGGTCTCCTCGCCGCGGTTCCTTGCCTCGCCAATGAGCTTGGAGAGGTCGTTCCACACTGCTTCATCCGTCACATGACCCTGTGCGGAGGTGAGAATGTTGTCGGCATTACGGAGCAACTCCTCGAGTGAGGCATGGGCGTCCTCCACCTGCTTGGCGTGCCTTGACTCATTGACTGCCTGAATGGCGCTTCTCAGCGAAGCGGTGTGCTCGTCGTACCATTGGGAGGATGCCTTCGCCTGCGCAATGCGGTTCTCGAATTCCTCCACACTGCTCACATCGCAGTTCACCGTCGCCGGGGATTCGCTGGCCATCTCAATATCGAGCTGCTTGACGGCCGTCGTGTCTTTGACGTCGACATCGGCGATCTTGCTCGCCAGTTCACCGTCGCCACCCACGAGGTCTTGGTACGCCACCACCTTGTCGTCGAGACCGACGAGCGAGCGCTCGCATTCCGTACGTTTCGCAGCGATTATGGATTGATGGTGGCGTCCTATGCCGAAAATGACCGCAATGAGCACAGCGAGCACCGCGAGTATGCTCACACAGGTGATGGCAAGCCGCCTGTAGAATCCACGATCATCGTCGTCCGGCTGCCGTCGGTGCGATGTCGGAGGTCGGCGTCCCATTGCCGCGATTTCGTTGGGATTGATGAGTTCGGTTTGAGAACCGGCCTCATTGCCTGCATACATGATCGTCTTATCGTCCACAGTTACTTCCTCATCGCTCCACGTCTCGGACCGGTACTGCTTGCCAGATGCACCGATGCCAATCACACGGATTCGCTACGAGCTGAACAGTTCACAGGGTATCCGTCCATCTCCCATCGAAGAACGTTCTGCCCGCATTTCGGAACAACATCGCACGTCGCATCGGGTATATGCCAAGCATTCTACAGAATCTCACGCCCAAAACGAAGCAGCCGCCCCATCGGGCGGCTGACTGTTGCAAAGCATCCACAATCGGCGAGGAGGCACGGAATGCAATCCTCGTTTACTCTTCACGCACGTGCACCGCGCGGCCGGAAGCGAAGTGGTCGAGCGCTCCCGTCTTGGCTATGGCGACGAATAGAAGCCAACTGAACACACCGGCGATGAGCGCGCCACCCACCAGCTCACTGATCATGTGCACAATGCCACGCGGGCTGAGCAATGCGACTCCCTGATAGCGGAAGAACAGCAAGTAGAAGCCATATTCCAGCGCGGTGCACAGTCCGGAGAGCACGGCCATGGGCAGATTGAACACGCGATATCGCGTCACGGCAAACGGAATCTCGGCGAAAATGCCCTGCAGGATCGCCGAAATGAACACAAATCCAAACGCGAAGTTGTTCCCGAGCAGCATTTCAACCGCGCTGCCGACCACATTCACATACACTGCGGCGCCCGGTTTGCGCAGGATGAGCACGGCGAGCGTGCCAGAGAAATACCACACGGCGTGCAGAACACTCGCGATGCCAGGCAGAATGGAGCCAAGCACCGATGAGATCGGGGTGTAGGCGAAGTTGAAACCCCAGAAGACGAGTCCGCAGCCCACACCCAGCGCAGCGCCAAGGGCGATGTCCGCCGGCGTCCAGCGGAATCGGGAAGAGGATGGACGGGGTGATTGGGTGATGCCGGTAGACATATGGCTCCTTATTACATACATGGTCGCACACAGAATCGGAATATGGCGCGTCTTGACCTGCGCGACTCGGGCGGATGCGCCTCGATCATCTTAAATTGCATCCCATATTTCGGCAAGCGCGATGACACCACGTGGAATCCGCCTGCGCGGACGAGTGTCCACATAGATGAACGGTACGGCGGCGACACGCACGAACCGGCTAGATTGTTGTCAACCCCAGTGAGAGGGCGGCCGTCTGCATCGAAGGCATGGCGGCCAAGTGGCTTCAAGGAGACAGGAGAGCACGCATGGGCGAGCACGTGGACACCATCTGCGTACAGGGCGGCTACCAGCCAGGCAACGGCGAATCACGCACACCGCCGATCATTCAGGCGACGACGTTCAAATACACATCGAGCGAACAGATGAGCCGCCTGTTCGATCTGTCGGAGACCGGCTACTTCTACACACGCCTGCAGAACCCCACGAACGACACGGTTGCGACGAAGATCTGCGAGATGGAGGGCGGCGTGGCGGCCATGCTCACGTCAAGCGGGCAGGCGGCGAACTTCTTCGCATTGTTCAACATATGCAACGAAGGCGATCACATCGTTGCATCGAGCGCGATCTACGGCGGCACCTTCAATCTCATCAACGTGACGATGCGCAAGATGGGCATCACCTGCACCTTCGTGAACCCGGACTGTTCCCCGGAGGAGCTCGAGGCGGCATTCCAGCCGAACACGAAGGCGGTGTTCGGCGAGTCGATCTCGAACCCGGCGCTCATCGTGCTTGACTTCGACAAGTTCGCGAAGGCCGCGCACAGCCACGGCGTGCCGCTCATCGTGGACAACACGTTCCCCACGCCGATCAACTGCCGTCCGTTCGAATACGGCGTCGACATCGTCACCCATGCCACGACGAAGTACATGGACGGCCACGGCTCGTGCGTGGGCGGCGCGATTGTGGACTCCGGCAATTTCGACTGGCTCGCCCACCCCGCCAAATTCCCCGGGCTGTGCACGCCGGACGACTCCTACCATGGCGTCGTGTACGCGAAGGACTTCGGCAAGGCCGCATTCATCACGAAGGCGACCGCCCAGCTCATGCGCGACTTCGGCTCCACGCCGGCGCCGATCAACTCGTGGATCATGGGCATGCACCTCGAATCACTGGGCGTGCGCATGGAACGCCATTGCTCGAACGCCCGCGCGGTTGCGCAATTCCTCGAAGACGATCCGCGCATCTCCTGGGTGAGTTGCCCGGAGCTGCCCACAGACCGCTACCATGCCCTGGCCGAGAAGTACATGCCGAACGGCACGTGCGGCGTCATCTCATTCGGCGTGCCCGTCGGCCGTGAGAAGGTCTCCGCCTTCCTCGACCACCTGAAGATGATCTCCATCGCCACGCATGTGGCCGACGCGCGTAGCTGCACGCTCTACCCTGCCGGCACCACGCACCGTCAGCTCACCGAGGAGCAGCTCGAGGAGGCCGGCGTGGGCGTGGATCTGGTGCGGCTGAGCTGCGGCATCGAGAATCCGGACGACATCATTGCCGACCTTCGCCAAGCTCTCGACGCCGTCTTCGGCGAGTGAGCGGCGCTGCGTAGATGTGCAGATATCAGGCGAACTTTGGTCGTCTGCTTGTCACCGTGTGAGGCAGACGACCAAAGTTCGCCTGTTTTTGGTTGTTTGCTGAGCAATCCGTTCAGTAAACTACCTAACTTCGTCGTACTTTGGTCGTTGAGTGCACATACTGCATGCCCAACGACCAAACTCGTCTGAATTATGGTCGTTGAGTTTGCAGACGAGCATGTAAACGACCAATCTGCATGAAAATATGGTCGTTCACTGCACACAGACCCAGGTGATCGACCAGATTGCCGGACACAGCATGTGCAGATCTCGGATTCAGATGAGCACGCCGTTGCAGTGATCGATCTCGTGCTGGATGATCTGCGCGGTCCAGTCGGTGAAGGTGGCGTGGCGAGCGCGTCCCTTGCGCGTCGTGTAATCGACCTCGATGCGGCGGAAACGCGGTGTGTGGCGCTCGCCGTGCAACGAGAGGCAGCCTTCACAGGCATCGTATTCACCGTCGGCAACAGTGATCTGCGGGTTGAACATGACAGTGATCGCGCTACCCAGGCCTTCGTCGACGAAGGCGATCACGCGCTTCGGCTCGCCTATCATGTTCGCCGCCATGCCCACACATTCTTCGCGGTGCGCGGCGAGCGTCTCCTTCAGATCCTGCGCAATGGCGGCGTCGAGCGGGTCGGCTGGGTCGGCAGGGCCGGAGGGGCGTGAGAGGAAGCTGGTGTCGGTGACAATCGTTCGCTGCATTCGCCCAGTATATCCGGTGTTTGAACGATTGTGCGCAGATTGGCTGCGGTTCGGAATATCAATGCCTCGCGCGGTGTTTGCACTGTAGACCTCTTTTGGAATAATGGTCGTGCATTTGCGTGAGACTCTGCGATGCACATCACATGCGTTACTAGAACGGAATCAAGTTGGCAGAATTCATTTATCAGATGATCAACGCCCGCAAGGCGTATGGCGATCGCGTCATTCTCGACAATGTGACGCTGAGCTTCCTGCCGGGCGCCAAGATCGGTGTCGTGGGCCCGAACGGCATGGGCAAATCCACGCTGCTCAAGATCATGGCCGGGCTCGACACGGTGAGCAACGGCGAGGCACAGCTCACCCCCGGCTACACGGTCGGCATCCTGCAGCAGGAACCTCCTCTGGATGAAGACAAGACCGTGGGTGAGAACATCAAGATGGCGTTCGGCGACATTGCAGCCAAGGTCGAGCGTTTCAACCAGATCGGCGAGGAGATGGCGAATCCGGATGCCGACTTCGACTCCCTCATGGAGGAGATGGGCAAGCTGCAGACTGAGATTGACGCGGCGAATGGCTGGGATCTCGACTCGCAGCTCGAACAGGCCATGGATGCGCTGCAGTGCCCGGATCCGGACACCCCGGTGTCGGTGTGCTCCGGCGGCGAGCGTCGTCGTGTGGCGCTGTGCAAGCTGCTGCTCGAGGCTCCCGACCTGCTGCTGCTCGACGAGCCCACGAACCACTTGGACGCCGAGTCGATCCTGTGGCTCGAGAAGTTCCTGCACCAGTATCAGGGTGCCGTCATTGCCGTCACCCACGACCGCTACTTCATGGACAATGTGGCCGAATGGATCTGCGAGGTCGACCGTGGCCAGCTCTACCCGTACAAGGGCAACTACTCCACCTATTTGGAGACGAAGGCCAAGCGTATGGAGATCCAGGGTGCCAAGGACGCCAAGCTCGCCAAGCGCCTCAAGAACGAGCTCGAATGGGTGAGGTCCTCACCGAAGGCTCGTCAGGCCAAGAACAAGGCCCGTCTTGAGCGCTACGACCAGATGGAGCAGGAGGCACGCAACTCCAAGAAGCTCGACTTCTCCGAGATTCAGATTCCACCGGGACCTCGCCTGGGCTCCACCGTGCTCGAGGCCGAGCACATTCACAAGGCCTTCGGCGACCGCGTGCTCATCGACGACCTGAGCTTCACGTTGCCGCGTAACGGCATCGTGGGCGTCATCGGCCCGAACGGCGTGGGCAAGTCCACGTTGTTCAAGACGATCGTGGGCCTCGAACCGCTGTCGGGCGGTGACCTCAAGATCGGCGACACCGTCAAGATCAGCTATGTCGACCAGAACCGTGCCGGACTCGACCCGAACAAGAACCTGTGGGAGGCGGTCTCCGACGGCAACGACTTCATTGAGGTCGGCGGTGTCGAGGTGCCCACCCGCGCCTATGTGGCCAGCTTCGGCTTCAAGGGCTCCGACCAGCAGAAGCTCACCGGCGTGCTCTCCGGCGGCGAGCGCAACCGACTGAACCTTGCGCTCACGTTGAAGCAGGGTGGCAATCTGCTGCTGCTCGACGAGCCTACGAACGACCTCGATGTCGAGACGTTGGAGTCGCTCGAGAACGCGCTCATCGAGTTCCCGGGCTGCGCCGTGGTGATCTCCCATGACCGCTGGTTCCTCGACCGCATCGCCACGCACATCTTGGCGTGGGAGGGTGACGACGAGCACCCGGCCAATTGGTACTGGTTCGAAGGTAATTTCCAGGCCTACCAGGAGAACAAGATCGCCCGTCTGGGCGAAGAGGCTGCACGCCCGCACCGCTTGCACCGCAAGCTCACGCGCTAGCCGCAGAGTGGTGTCGTACACCACGACCCATGACAGATCGAACGGGGAGGCAGATCGCCTTCCCGTTCGTCGTTCTGCGCCATTGCTGCGTGATCCCGATTGGAACGCTACGCTCTCCGTAACATTCTTTTGCCCGTTCTTAACACGCGCCATGTAGATTACTCACATTGACATAGAACAGCAGATTACCCACGTGTTGCATGCAACACCGTGCATGACTGCATGGCATGCGAGAAGGCAGAACATGGCAAGCGATACCAAGACCCCGCTCCAACGAATCGTCGACGTGCTCAAACTGGGCGAGCCGTCGCAATACCGTGACCACACTTATATCAACGGCGAGAGCATGTACTTCCCCACCGGTCGCGTATACGGCGGCCAGGTGATCTCGCAGTCGCTCATCGCTGCATCGAAGACCGTGCCGGAAGACCGTCTTCCCCATTCAATCCACGGGTATTTCATCGCTCCGGGCGACATTCACCAGGATCTGCTGTTCGATGTGGAGAATCTGCGCGACGGGCATTCTTTCTCCGCGCGCCGCGTGAATGTAACGCAATCGCAAGGCTCGATTCTGACGGCCATTGCGAGTTTCCAAACCAAGGACCAGCCGGGTGTCGAATATTTCGACCCCATGCCGGCCGATGTTCCGGACCCGGAGTCGCTGCCCAGCTCGGTGGATCTCATGAAGCCGTATGCGGATCAGTCCGACTACGCGAAGTACTACGCCACGACGTCGCCGTTCGACATTCGCTACATCTCCTCGCCGATTGTGCTCGGCCCCGATGAGGAGAGCCACAGACTCGACACCGGCAAGCAGATGCTGTGGATGCGTGCCATGGGTGAGATCGAGGTCTCGCAGACCTTCCACCGAGCATTGCTCGCGCTCGGCTGCGATCAGGTGATGCTCGAGCCCATCCTGCGTCGTGCCGGTCTCACACTGCTCACACCGGGCATTTCCTTCGCATCGATAGATCATTCGATGTGGTGGTATCGCGACATCGACGTGACGAAGTGGCATCTGTATGTGCAGGACACGCCGACGGCCGCCCATGGCCGCGGGCTGTCTTCGGCAAAGGTGTACTCCCAGGAGGGCGATCTCGTGGCGTGCATGGTGCAGGAGGCGATGATTCGCGTCCCGCAGACAGACTAATCCCCTGCTTGCCTGCTTCTGCGTAAAAGGGGACATTTTCCTATAGGAAAATGTCCCCTTTTACGCAGAAGCAGGCAAGCAGGCAGGCCGTGAATGAGTCAGTCGAGAGAGCACGGATGTCTCAGTCGCTATGTCAACTAATTGCAGGGCTTCTCCCACTTGTCGCTCTCATCGGCCCCGTTATTGCCGGCATGCTGCCCTGCGGCTTGCATCGGCATGCCAGACGCCCTGTTCGTGAACCTCGCCAACCGCTCCTCACGGCGTTTGCGCACGACCTTCGGATGCTCCGGTCCCATGTTCGGCGGCAGCTGGCATAGTCCTTCGCTGATGATGCCGAGCACCATGTCAACGACGCTCGCAATCACCGCGATGATGCATTCGATTACGATATGCCTGAAGAACGGTGCCTCAAAACGGTCGTGCAACATAACGATCTGGCCGCCATACCAGCCGGCGAGCAATGCTCCGGCAATGGCGAGCGCCTTGGACACGATGAGCGTGTTCACACAGCGTTCCGAATCCATGGGCTTGAGCTGCGCGCGTTTCTTCGGGTCGGTGGTCGTGTATTTGTGCACCTGCCACGCCAGATAGAGCACAATGAAGCCAACGACGACCATCACCGCGCTGGCGAGGTACGGGATGCCGGCCAATCCCAGCCCGCGCGTCTCCTCAAGATGCGAGATGCCCATGCCGGCGAGCAGACCGACGAGCATGGCGATCACATACCACCACCATGGAGTTCTGCGTGCTTTCATCGACCGCCTCCCATGACCCACTGTTCGGATTCGACGCCCACCTGTGCGCTGTCGGGCGCCATTGCCAGCAGATACGCCAGTGGGTCTCCGTTATAGCTGGCATTGGGATCCATGGCAGCCCACGGCTCAAGCACGGCAGCGCCGAGATGATGATCCGCCGCACCTTCCGGTGCATGCAGTGATTCATCCCCCGCCTTGCCTATGGCCACAACCGACAGTTGCACGGCCCCCTCGTGTGTGGTGTGCAGCGCACCGAGCATCTGATTCAGCTGACGCACTCCCATTGCGGTGCTGAGTTTGATCACGGCGGCATGGCCGTCGGTTCCGTTGAGTGAGCCCACGAAATACAGTGGGGAGATGCCGTCCACTTGGTTGCCCGGCATACTGTCGAGCGTGACGATGACCTCACGGAACAGCTGCGCGGCATTCGGCGCGGCACTGCGCAAAGAAATGACGGCATCGTGGTATGACGGGTCGACCGGCAATGCCCCATCATGCGTGCTTGCAGATTCCTCGCCCCCATTATTCGCAGCGACCGCAGATGGGTTGGCCGAGGATTGCCGGTTTGCGGTGACCGTTGCGCTGAGCTGTTCGAAGGTGCGCAATGGGGCCTTCCAATGCATGTGCACGGTGACAGTGACGGAGCGGAACACTGGTTGGTTCGCCAGCTGCGCCGCGATGCGCTCGGCAAGCTGTTCGACGGGCACGCCAAGCATCATCTGCCCGATGGCCGCCACATGTGCGGCCAGATCCTCGGCATCCACCAGCTGGTCGTTGTCGATGACCCAACTGACGTCCGCCGTCCACACACGCGTGTCATCCTCGTTGCTGCCCAGGTCGATGCCGTTGCAGTCCACGGTTGTCATATTCCTCGCCCTCCTCTTCCCTGTTCGCATGGGCGCATATGCGAGGAAGGCCTGGGCGCATGCGCTCCAGGCCTTCCAGGTTTTCGTTAGAACTCCTGCTGAGGCAGTCCGGCGGACTTCTTCAGCGCTTCCGGAATGGCCACCGGCGGCTTGTCCGAATCCGGGCGGTTCGGGTTGCTCAGCCACACCTTGCGTTTCGGAGCCATCTTCAGATTGGCGAAGATCTCCTTGAGTTCCTTCTCGTTGAGCGTCTGCTTGACGAGAAGGCGGCTGACCAGTTCGTCGAGCACCTCGCGGTTCTCGGTGAGGATCTGCCAGGCCTCGGTGTGGGCGGTCTCGATGAGCTTGAGCACCTCCTCGTCGATCATCTCGGCGGTGGCGTCCGAATACTCGCGCGGGCGCAAACCGTCGAGACCCTGGTCGTCGTTCGAATCGAGCCACTTGACGGCGCCGAGCTGGGAGGAGAGACCATACAGGCCCACCATCTGACGTGCAATCTGCGTCGCCTTCTCGATGTCATTGGAGGCGCCGGTGGTCGGGTCGTGGAACACGATCTCCTCGGCGGTACGACCGCCCATCGCATAGGCCATCTGATCGAGCAGCTCATTGCGCGTCTGCGAATAACGGTCTTCGGTCGGCATCACGGCCGTGTACCCCAAAGCGCGGCCACGCGGCAGAATCGTCACCTTCGTCACCGGGTCGGTGTTGTGCAGGGCGGCGGCGACAAGCGCGTGGCCACCCTCGTGGTACGCGGTGTTGCGCAGTTCGTCGAGCGCCATGCCGCGCGAACGGCGGCGAGGACCGCTCATCACGCGGTCGATGGCCTCGTCGATGGCACGGTTGTCGATGAGCTGGGCTCCCACTCGAGCGCACAGCAACGCCGCCTCGTTGAGCACGTTGGCCAGATCCGCACCGGTGAAACCGGGTGTGCGCACAGCCACCGAATGCAGGTCGATGTCGGGTACGAAGGGCTTGCCCTTGGCATGCACCTTCAGAATCTCCTCGCGGCCTTCCAAATCCGGCGCCTCCACGGCCACCTGACGGTCGAAACGGCCCGGGCGCAGCAATGCCGGGTCGAGCACGTCGGGGCGGTTCGTGGCGGCGATGATGATCAGATGGGTGTCGTTGTCGAAGCCATCCATTTCGACGAGCAGCTGGTTGAGCGTCTGCTCGCGCTCGTCGTGGCCTCCGCCCATGCCGGAGCCGCGCTTGCGGCCGACGGCGTCGATCTCGTCGATGAAGATGATGGCCGGGGCGTTCTTCTTCGCCTCGTCGAACAGGTCACGCACACGCGAGGCGCCAAGGCCCACGAACATCTCGACGAAGTCGGAACCCGCCATGGCGTAGAACGGCACACCGGCCTCGCCTGCGATGGCGCGCGCGAGCAGCGTCTTGCCGGTGCCGGGAGGGCCGTACAGCAGCACGCCGCGCGGGATGCGGGCGCCCAGCGCCTTGTACTTGGCCGGGTCCTTGAGGAAGTCCTTGATCTCCTCGACCTCCTGCACGGCGGCCTCTTCGCCCGCGACGTCGGAGAACTTCGTCTTCGGAATCTGGCCGTCGGCAAGCTTGGCGCTCTTCTTGCCGCCCATGCCGAGCATGCCGCCCGCCGAGCTGCTCATACGACTCATCAGGAACCAGATGAGCGCGAAGAAGATGAGGAAGGGCACCACCGAGCTCAGCAAGTAGGTCCACATGCTTGTGCTGTGCATCGTGGCGGTCCAGCCCTGCGACGGGTTGGCCTTCTCCACGGCACGCACCACCTGAGCCTGCTGGGCGGTGGTGTAGTAGAACTGCACGTCCTTGCCGTAATTGCGCTCACGCCCCGTCTGCGGGTCGTTCTTCTTGAAGTCGTTCTTGAGCTTCAACTGCACTTGCTGCGTGTTGTCGACTATGGTGGCCGACTCCACGTCGCTGGCCTGGCTGTTGAGGATGTTCATGCCATCCTGCGTGTTGATCGTCTGCGTGTTGTTTCCGAGGAAGGCCTGGAAAATGAAGAACAGGATCAGCACAATGAGCACGATGTAGAGCCACGGGCGCTGCCAGAACGACCTGGGTGCGTTGTTGTTCCCGTTGGGGCCGCCGTTGTTGCGCGGCTTGTTGGAATTGTCGCCGAAGGGATTGAACGGGTTCGGCCTGTTGTTGCGGCCGCCTCCGTTGTTCCCCGGCTGATTGGGGTAAGTCATTGCACAGCTCCTTCATACACTTCGGGCTTCAGCACGGCAATGCTGTCAAGGTTTCTGTATTGCTCGTCGTAGTCGAGGCCGAATCCGACCACGAATTCGTCTGGAATCTCGAATCCCTTATATTTCACATCAACATCGATCACGCGTCGAGCCGGTTTTTCGAGAAGCGCGAAAATCTCGACCGATTTCGCTCCACGCGACTTCAGCTCGTTCACCAGCCAGTCGAGCGTGCGTCCGGAATCGATGATGTCTTCCACGATGATCACGTCCCTGCCGCGCACGTCCTGACTCAGATCCTGCCGCACCGTGATCGTGCCGCTCGATGAGGTGCCCGCACCGTACGACGACAGGCTCATGTAGTCGAGTTCCACTTGGATCGACATGGCCTGCGCGAACGCGGTCATCGTGTTCGCCGCGCCTTTGAGCACGCATACGAGCAGCGGCAGCGTGTGTTTGTAATCCTCGCTGACCTGGTCCGCGGCTTCCTGAATTCTCTTCATGATCTCGTCATGAGTGATCAGCTCATGATCGATTTCGTTTTGCACATCGACGATTCGCATGCGTAATATCTTCGCATATGCGAATGACGTGGGCCTTACGTTTTGCTGAATATTTACTGGGAAGCGCAACCTTGCCCTGCCCGTGCCACTGCGAGACGAGCTTGTCCACCGCCGCCACATGCCGTGACGCATACGCCAGACCGCACGCAGCCAGGGTCCGGGCGATCACACGGTAGCGTATCGCCTCGGGCCACCGTTCCAACGCGCGCGCGTCGATGTTCGCACCGAGCTTGTCATCGGTGAGACGATCTGCCTGCAGATTGCGCATGTTCCCTTCGAATTCCACCGTCTGCGCAAGCGCGCGCTCGGCCTCCTGATTGAGCGCTTCGACATCGCGGCGCGCGATCCGTGCCGTCCTGGCCAATCGATCCACCATGTCGCAGCCGGCGAATGCGCTCAGGTATGGCATGAGGTCGTGCCGCACGCGCGAGCGCAGTGGATAGCTTGCCGGCAACGCGGTCTCCAATGGCACTGCATCGCCGTTGGTGGGGTCATCCCAGTATTCCAGTCCTTCGTCTTCGCAGATCCGTGTCGTCTGCGCGCGCGTGATGCCAAGCAGAGGGCGCAATACCAGCACATCGTCGAACAGCTGGGTTTGCGGCATGCCGGCGAACGCATCGGTTCCGGCGGCACGAATCAGATCGATGAGTATGCTCTCCGCCTGGTCATCCTTGGTGTGGGCGAGCAGAACCGCAGCCGCATGCCAGCGTCGTGCAGTGCCAATCAGGGCCGCATACCGCGCCTCACGTGCGGCCGCCTCGATGCCCTGCCCGTGTTCCTTCACCTGCACGTCCACAATGAGCACCGGCTCCAGACCGAGTTCCCTGCACGTCTGGGCGGCCTGTTGCGCCACCTTATGGGACGCGTCCTGCAGATGATGGTCGACTATGATCGCGCCGCAACGAATGCCCCATGCGGCGCACACCACCTGTGCACATGCGGCCAGCGCCAATGAATCCCGGCCTCCAGAGCATGCGACGAAGACGAGTGGGGCATCGTCATGTGGCTTGTGTTCGCCATGTGCCGAGAATTCCTTGGACTGCTGGCCCAGACCATGGGCTTTGAGCACATCGCGCATCTCGCCGATCGCCGCCTTCATAGCCGCAGAGTATGCCATGGATGCCCTTTCGCCGTCTCCTGTTCCCGACCAGATTCCCCAGATTACAGGGCCGCCAGTCCCGCCACGAATTCGTTGATGGCGGTGCGCGTGGCCTCGAAGTCTTCGGGATTGTTCACGATCACCGCGAATGCGGCCACACCGCCTTGTTCCCGCGATACATTGCCCGTCATCGACGAGACCTCCTGCAGGCTCCCGGTTTTCACACGCGTCAGGCCGGCGGCCTGTGCCGAGGCCAGACGATTGGCTGCCGTACCGACGAGACCCGGAATGGAAAGTCCCTCTGCCGCGGCCACCGCTCCCCCGACATCCAGATTGCGGGCCTGCACTTGGGCAAGCGTGTTCGCGGTGAGTCTCGACCCGGGAGTGAGACCCGAGCAGTCAGCCATCTGCAGCCCGGTCAGGTCTATGCCGAGCGTGCGCAGTTCGTTTCTCACCGCGGCGGTGGCACCGGCCGGCGAGTTCTCCTGCTTGGTGGACAACGCCAGCAGCCTGCCAAACTCCTCGGCGAGTGTGTTGTCCGAATGCCGCAACATGAAGGCCATGACCATGGCGAGCGGCGCGGACTCCACTTCGGCTATCGGCGTGCGATCAGCGCTCACCGTGGTCTGCGTGGGCTCGGCATTCACGATCGTGATGCCTTGGGCGCCCAACAGGTTCCGGAAGATAGCAGTGACATCAGCTGCGGTGTTCTGCGAAAGCGTCGGGTATGACTCGAACACGTCCGGGTTGCTTGGATTCGCACCGTTCCATTGGCGGCCACCATCAATGGCCATTGAGGAGACGGGCGTGTAATAGAGCGAATCGGGGTTGTTGGCCTCGATGCCCGTTGGCGTGCGATCGGTGCCGAACAACGAATCATCGTATTGCAGGTTCACCTTCGTGACCCCCCGTTGCTTGAGGGCATGGGCCGTGTTCTTGGCAAGCGTGAGCAACCCGGCGCGCCCGTTCACATGGTCCGGGTCGCTGTCGCCGGCACCGAGCAGCATGTCGCCATTGCCTTTGATCACCACGGTGTCGGTGCCCTGTTCGGCCTGCAACAGGAATGTCTGGGTTGGCAGTGTGTCTCCCATGTCGAGCACCGAGGCCGCGGCCAGCGACGTGAGCGTCTTCATTGTGGAGGCCGGTTCGCGCGCCACATCCGCCGCATGATCGGCCATCACGGTGCCGTCGGCCTGCATGATGATCGCCGAGACGTCTGTTCCCACCCCGTTCTTCGCGCGGAGTGCGTCGATGAGTTTCGCCGCCTTCCCGGCATCGATGGCCCGCGAGGTGTCGGCATTGGCAACGAGGGGGGCATCGGCTTTGAGCAGATGCCCCTGCGGCTCGGCAATATGCGGTTGCACGGCGGCATTGGTGAGGATTCCAGGCGCCTTGTCGGCGATGTCGGCCCACACGTAGGCGCCGCAGCACCCCAAGGTGACGAGTGCGGTGATGGCCACGGTGAGTGCGCGACGGGCCCGTATGCGCCGCGTGCCGTTCGTGGCATGCCTTCCTGCTGTTTGTTTCCTGCCCATGCGCCTTCCGTCAATCGCCGAGATGTAGCTATTGCTGCAACGAGGCGAAGTTGTCGAGCGTGGCCAGCACCTTCAGGCCCCGTGCATCAAGAATCTTACCGCCA
Organism: Bifidobacterium animalis subsp. animalis; assembly: GCA_004154635.1. Classification (GTDB taxonomy): domain Bacteria; phylum Actinomycetota; class Actinomycetes; order Actinomycetales; family Bifidobacteriaceae; genus Bifidobacterium; species Bifidobacterium animalis_B. The sequence continues at coordinate 203,611 of RSDC01000005.1, read as the reverse complement.
AGCCATACCCCGAGCCACAGGAAGAGCACGCCGTTGGCAAGCGAGACCGGCATGAGCACCCAATTCATGCCCCAGTGATCGGTGGCTGCGAGCACAATGGCCACAATGCCCGTGGGCAGCGCCATCACACAGGTGGCGAGCATGAAGGCAAAGGGGAAAAGACCCTGAGCCATGGCGCGCCCTTGCGGTGATGAGAACGGTTTGCGAATCGACGGCACCGGGTACATAAGGAACGTGGAGAAGAACTCGGCGCTACCCAACGAGATGAGCGCCACGCCGAAGCCGACCACCGTGCAGGTGATGCCACGCATGACACCGGCCGGAGTGCGCCAATCGCCGGTAAGCGCGTAGGTGAGCAACGCGCACAGCACATAGAAGATCGCCAGGTAGGCCAGGTAGACACGGGTGCGCCCCCAGCGGTCCACCCTGCCGGGCACGCCGGCAATCTGCTCCATCGCGTAGGCGCGGCCGTCATAGGCGATCCCGTTGCTTTCGCCGATGAGCATCATGAGTCCCATCCACAGGAAGCACTGCCACACCACCATCGACTCGCCGTGGGATTGCAGCGCGAAAATCACTATGAACAACACGGGCAGCACATATTGCATGGCCTGGCGCGGGTCGCGTCTGAGCGAGATGAACAGGCGCGCGGAGATCGCACCGCTTGCCGAATCCGGCATCCAGTTGAAAGCGCCGATCGAACGTTCCTTGCGCACGTTGCTCTGCGGCTCGCCCTGCAGTCGTTCGCGACGAATGCACCACACCGATGCGGTGAAGCACAGGGCGCAGAACACGAGGACGAGCGCCACCCGCGCAATGAACGCGGCGGCGTTGCCACGGGCGGCGTCGAAGGGCAACTCCAGACTCCACCCGAACGGCAGCCAGCCCACAACGTCGGTCAAGCGAACGAGCCCATTCACGTCGATCGCCGAGAAGTCTTCCTCGGTGTGCGTGTTGACGTAGATGTTCGGCAGTTGCGCCGCAACCACGACGAGCAGCGTCACCAGAATGTACAGCGTGTTCTTGCCGCGCTCGGTGCGGGTGAGCTGTGAGGCCAGCGACAGTGCCGCCTTGCTGAAGCACATGGCCACCATGACGGTGAGTACGGCACTCAGCACGCCTCCCAGCACGGCGCCCGTGCCGTACCCCACGTAGATGCGCGAGGCGAACAGCAGCGACAGGAATGCGCAGGTGGCCGGCAGGCCGGTGAATGCCGAAAGGTAGAGTCCGGCGGTGAGCGTGCGGTCTTCAATGCCGAACAACGAGAACTTCTGCGCGCTCATGGTGGACGATTCCCCGATGAGCAGCAGCTGGATGAGGGCGGCGAAGATGATGCCCACCGTGCCGGCATTCACCATGACCACCCGCAGCACAGCGAACGCCTCATCATTCCATTCGATCGCTCCACCGGTCAGCATGAACGCGGTGATGCCCGCTCCCACCACAATGCCGATCGCCATGACCAGTGCCAGCACGTACCCCACAATCTGCCAGGGGCTTTTGCGCATGGCGGCGAACATCAACGACCAGCGCAACCGCACCATCGTGGCGATCACATTGGGTCGCTTGCCGGTGGAGTCTCCATTCACCTGGACCTGCGGCATGTTCTTCCGCTCCTCCATCGGAGGTGTCTGCGCCGCACTCATGCCTGACCACCGTTCTGACGGCCATCCCGTGGCACGGAGACGGCCTCGTCAGCCGCATGCGCACCTCCATTGAGCCAGTCGAGATGCATGGCGTCGTGACGGCCGCCCACCAGTTGCAGGAAGCGCTCATCGAGATCCTCGCCACCGGCGACCTGGTCCACGGTTCCGGCGGCGACCACCTGTCCTTTGTTGATCACGGCCACATGCGTGCACATGCGTTCCACCATCGACATCACATGCGACGAAATGATCACGGTGCCCCCGGTGGAGACGTATGCGGAGAGAATGTCGCGGATGTTCGAGCTTGACACCGGATCCACCGCCTCGAAGGGTTCATCGAGCACCAACACGCGTGGATTATGGATCATCGCGGTGGCCAGACAGATCTTCTTTGTCATTCCGGCCGAATAGTCGAACACCGGCTTGTCGGCCGCATCGAGCAGGTCGAATGCGTGCATGAGGTCGTTGGCCCGCTCCAGGGCCTCGGCGCGCGGCATGCTGCGCAGCATGCCGGAGTAGACGAGCAACTGACGGCCCGTCAGCCTGTCGAAAATCTGGTCAGGCTGCGGCATGAGACCGATCTCACGCTTGACGGCGTTGACATCGTGCCACACATCCTTGCCCAGAACGAGCACCATGCCCGCATCAGGCTTGAGCATTCCGGTCATCATGTTGATCGTCGTGGTCTTGCCCGCGCCGTTCGGCCCCACCAGTCCGTAGAACGAGCCGGTCGGAATGTCGAGCGAGAGACCATTGACAGCCACTTTGTCGTCATACCTCTTGTACAGGCCCCGAATGGAGACCGCCATGGACGGGTCGGCCGGCACCGGTGCGGGAGCGGCAATCGGCTGTTGCATAATCTGTGTCATATTTCACCTATATCAAGAATCAGCCGTTCGCGGCAATTACATTCACGAATAAACTCACGAACGGTTTCTTTCTCCACCTAATCAGAATCCAGACAGTCCATATCGGACCATCTCACGAGATGGACATATTTAGACAATCTGTCTATTTCAGTCTGTTGGTGGAATCGGTTGAAATACGGTCTGCCGGTCCAAAACGAGTACTCAGATCACTCAGCTGGCCATGGCGCGCTCTTCGCGGTCTTGTTCGCGAATACGCGGATTCTCGGCACCCGAGGAGCCCTGATGCTCGATCGGCTTCCACTGGGCCTTGGCGAACACGGCCTGGAACGAAATAGGCACATAGCTCAGAATGTAAATCGGGAAGCTCAGTGCATAGGCGAACAGCTCACGGTTCGAAGCGCCGATCTGCTTGCGTTCCACCACCATCGTGAGCCCCGCCAGCACCATCATGAACACCATCGACGAGACGACGCCGAGCATCCAATTGAACAGCGCCGCACCTTGGCTCGCCCATGAGATGAACCCGCATGCGGCGAAGACGGTGCCGAGCAGAACACGAATGATCGCGAGCACTGTGAACGGGCAAATGAACAGCGTCAGGTCGATGGACGAAAAATCGCGCTCCTGGATCGCACGGCGAATGAGCGCCGGCCCATAATAACGGAACACCTGCAGGAAGCCCTTGCTCCAACGCAGCCGTTGACGCCAGCTCTGCGCGAAGGTGACCGGCTGCTCATCGTAGAGGATCGCCGAGCCCACGTACCCGATGCGGTCGCCATGCAGCACGGAGTCCATGGTGAACTCGAGGTCTTCGGTGAGCAGGTGGAACTTCCATCCCTGGTTGCGGCGCATCACCTCCTGCGAGAACATGAATCCGGTGCCACCCACATGGCAGCTGTTGCCGAGCCACATGCGCGAGGCGCTCACGAATCTGGATTCCCGAATGAACCACAATGCCGAACCGGAGCTCACCCAGTTCTCCGAAAGGTTCACCGAATTGCGGTAGCTCGTCAGAATGCGGAAACCGGATTGGTAGGCCTTGTTCATCTCCTCGAAGTAATGCTTGTCGAGGCGGTTGTCGGCGTCGAACACGAAGAACGCATCGTATTGGTCGGAGGCCTTCGAATCGATCATCGCGTTGAGCAGGTACGTCAACGCATAGCCCTTGCCCACCTGCTGCTGGTTGAACCGTTCCACCACATGGCAGCCGAGGTCGCGGGCGAGCTGCGCGGTGCCATCGTCGCAGTTGTCGGCCACGAGCCAGATGTCGATGAGCCTGCTGGGATAGCTTTGCGATTGGATGTCGCGAATGAGGTTGCCCACCACCTGCTCCTCGTTTCGCGCGGAGATGAGCACGGCGTACCGCTTGTCCATCGGGGCGGCCGGGAACGTGACCGGCTTGGCGAACAGGGAGACGAGAATGCAGAACCCCTGGTAGGCGATGCTCACACCGCCCACAATGACGAGAAGCAGATCGAGAACGTCGAGTATTGCCATCAGCTCCACTGGCTCCTAGGGTTCTTTGGTTTGGTTCCGGTTGTTGTGTCGGCGGAAGGCTTTGCGCCATCCGAATCCGTCCGCTCAGATTCTACCGGAGTCGAAGATTCGGCGGCATCGGTCTTGCGAACGATATCGCCGTCTGACGCGGCGGACGCCTCAGCTCCAGAGCCCCCAGCCCCTTGCAGGCCTTTCACCCCTTTGCCGGCATGGTGGTCAAGCACATGCTTCGGGATTGCCACTGTGGGTGAATCCTCGTCATCCCCGCCATTTGCCGCATGCTGACTCGGAATGTCGTACACCTGCTGCTGCAGGAGGCGAATCTCGTCGTCCAGGGGCACATGCGCCGACGATCCCTTGGTCTGGCGCGGCATACGCTCACCCATGGGCTTGAGCACATGCTCGCTGAACGTATCGGCCGCCTCGGCGACCTTGGATTTCTTCTTCGGCTCGGGATCGTTCATGAGCGGCATGTCCACGAGTTGATAGCGCTTCGTGTACACCTTGAACAGCACCTGAATCGACGCAGCGACAGGCAATGCGAGGAACGCACCGAGCGCGCCGAACAAGGCGCCGAACAGCAGCACCGCAAGGAAGGCGATGCATGGGTTGAGATCCATCGTGCGCTCCGAGATCTTCGGCGAGAGCAGCAGATTCTCGATTTGCTGGTAGACAGTGATGAACACGACGACGCCCACCGCATACATCCAGCCGCGTTCGCCCCATGCGAACAGCACCGGCAACGCGCCACCCAAATAGGTGCCGATGGTGGGGACGAACTGCGAGACCACACCGCAGAACAGCGCAAGCGGCAGCCAGTACGGCACTTTGATGATCATAAGGAAGATCCCCGTGCAGGTGGCGTTGATCGCGGCGAGAATGGAACGCGAGAACAGGAAGCTCGAAATCTGGTCCTGCACCACTGTCCACGTCATGAGGAACTTGCGCTGCGTGCGCGGCGAGAGCCACTGGCATACCGAGCGACGCAGACGAGGACCGGCGATTGAGATGTAGAACGCGACCATGAGCGCGGTGGTCAGGTTGAGCAGGCCGCCGAACACCCCCACCGTCGTGGTGAGCGCCTGCCCTGCGAAGTTCGTGACCCACGACGACTGCACGTTCTTCATGAGCTCGCCGCCCAGATCGGTCATCTGCGGCATTTTGAAGTTGGCATGCGCGTTCACATAGTCTGCGAGCTGATCGTAAAGCGCCGGCAAACCCTTCACCATTGAGATCATCTGCTGCACGAACATGTTGCCGAACAACGCGAACAAGGTGATGATGATGACGATGAGCGCCACCAAGCAGGTGACCGATGCCGCGCCACGCTTCCAACCGTGGCGGATCAGCCTCAGCACGAGCGGCTCGACCGACAGGGCGAGGAACAGCGCAATGACCACGTCGAACACGATGAAGGTGATCTTGAACCATGACGTGTATACGAAAATACCCACGAACACGGCAATGACCGCATACATGAGCGCCCGGCCATACCACTCCGGAGGCCTGCGCGGGTCGCCCTTCGAGGGGAACAGGCTTGCAAGGTCTATTTTCTTGTCTTCTGGCTCGCTCATGCGCATCATTGTACTTTCCGCCCCGCTCAAGCTTGCATTTCACGGCGAAATGCAAGCGGACCGGTCCGAATACGCGGCGAGCGCACTTCGCGGGCATTTTCCGGGCGCAGTGTACGGGTGGACTCATATTCTAGAAAGCATGCTGAAAGTCTCAATCATCATCCCAGCGTGGAACGAAGAGGAACGCATCGTCGATTGTCTCGACAATGCGACCCGCCAGACGGTGATGCCGCACGAGGTGCTCGTGGTGGACAACCGTTCCACCGACCATACCGTGGAAATCGTGGAGCGATACATCGCCGAGCATCCGGACCTCCCGGTCAAGCTGCTCCATCAGGATGAGGAGCAGGGTCTCATTCCAACGCGAAACTACGGACTCAACCATGCCACCGGCGACATTCTCGGACGCGTGGATGCCGACTGCATGCTCAAGCCGGATTGGGTGGAGGTGGTGCGGGGCATCTTCACCGAGGACGCCGAGGCGATGGGAGCCACCGGCCCGGTCACCTATTACGACATGCCGGCCCACAAAATCGCATTGCGCGGCGACGACAGCGTGCGCCGACACACCTACCGTGCGGATGGCGGCCAGGTGCTGCTGTTCGGCTCCAACATGGCATTGCGTGCTTCGGCATGGAAGCTCATTCATGACGAGGTGTGCCTCGATAAGGAAGATGTGATGCACGAAGACATCGACATCTCGCTGCATCTGCTTGGCCGCGGACTCAAGACCGTGTATTCCGGCCGTATGATCTGCGGCATCTCCGCACGCCGCATGGACACGTCGTTCAAGTCGTTCCGCAACTACATGAGGCGTTTCAAGAACACCTTCGCCGCGCATCCGGAGCATTGGCGCAATCACAAGTCGGAGCGTACGCTGTACCTGATGTACCCATGGCTGCACGCGATGTTCCCGATCTACCGCCAGTACCTGGAATCGAAGGACATCAATCCGGCCGTGCGCATCTGGTTCCGCGAACAGGCCAAGCTCGCGCGCAAGGAAGGCGATCCGCTTGCCGACCTGCCAGGTATCGAGAAGTTCGTGGAGGAGACGCCGACCGACATTCCCGGTCTCGAGGAGATCGACGAGAATATCGCCTTCGATCCGGATGGCGCACCGCAATCCGATTCCTCAAATGCGGGGGCCGCAACCGCGCAGTAACCACTCAGTGGTCTTTAATCAGGGGCGATGTGAATCCGCGTTCGCATCGCCCCTGCTCTTTGCCATGGCTGGCACTTGGTGGATGGAATGGCACCACGGATTGGCCTGAAAAACAAAAAATCCCTTGCCGAAGCAAGGGATTGAGTGGTGGCTCCGAGCGGCGTCGATCCGCTGACCTAACGATTTTCAGTCGTTCGCTCTACCAACTGAGCTACAGAGCCAGAGGCTGGAACAGGGTTCCAACATCGCGACCACGGCCGGACTTGAACCGGTGACCTCCGCCGTGACAGGGCGGCGCTCTAACCAACTGAGCTACGCGGCCTCAATCTTAAGATTCGCTAGAATCATTAAGACCTAGCGACCACGACCGGACTTGAACCGGCGACCTCCGCCGTGACAGGGCGGCGCTCTAACCATCTGAGCTACGCGGCCGTTGTTTCTCGATGTTTCCATCGCGACAACAGATGTAAATATTACTCGATTCTGCATTCAACGCAAATCCGGCGTGTCGAACATGATGGATTCGCAAAGAACCGCGGATCTGTCACGACATAACAAGATTGCAGACGCCTGCACCTGCTCCAAGCAACCCGATACCGCCGCACGGTCAGCCAGACCATGCTCACGCGGCCCGATCCTCCACCTCGGAGACGGACCCGCGTTCCACAAGCACCGATGGAATGACGGTCTTGACCCCCACCGGCAGCTTGTCGCCGTTGCATTGGGCGAGGATCATCCCGAACGCCTCACGGCCAAGCTCGTTGAACTTCTCTCGCATCGTGGTCAGCTCAAGCCGGGGAACAATGCCCCGCAACGAATCGTCCACGCCCACGACACTCACATCCTCCGGCACGCGCTTGCCGGCCTCGCGCAAACCGAGGATGCAGCCGTACGCCATCTGGTCATTCGCCGCATACACCGCCGTGCAGTCGCGTTCATGCGCCAGTGCCAAACCGGCCTGATAGCCGCTGTCGGCCTCCCAGTCGCCTATGTACACGGACGGCGGAACGATTCCCTGCTGCCTCAGGGCATCTTCCCACCCACGTCGTCTGCTCTGCGCCGCCACCGAATACGACGGGCCTGCAATGTGGTACACGTTGCGATGCCCCTTCGCCAACAGATAGTCCACCAGCACCACTGACGTCCCATATTGATCGGAATCGATCGTCGGGCAATGGTCCGACGGCTCTTCCGAGATGAGCACCACCGGCAACTCGGCACTCGGCACGAATGTATTGAAATCCGCCACTTGCTGCTCCAAGATGAACACGACTCCATCTACCGGCAGCGTTTTCATCTGGTCGATTGCACTCTGCAAAGTCGCGGGATACCCTTGTTCAAACGACCGGATCGTCGTCGCATACCCATGCTCCCTCGCCGCATCCACAATGCCGTTGAGGATGTGCGAATCACCGTATGACGTCATATTGAACAGGACGACACCCACGTCCTTGAACGACCCATGCTTCAACGCGCGCGCCGCATAGTTCGGCCTATACCCAAGCTCCTCCATCGCACGCTCGACCCTCAAGCGCGTCTCCGGCTTCACCTCGCTGCTGTTGTTCGCGACCCTCGAGACCGTTTGCGACGACACACCCGCCAGCCTCGCTACGTCCTTCATCGAAACTGACCCTGCCATATCTCACCCACCTTTCGCAAAACGCCGACATGTGACAAATATGGAATCTTCGTCGAAGCCAATATATCAATGATAGCAACTGTTTGCGCAATCATGCATTTTATGCTCATAAACAATGTGAGCTTAATTTGACTTGATTTCCAACGACGATGTACTATGTTTGCGTAAACATTCTGAATGCGGACACAGTAGTTCGAACTCGGAAGCGCAAGCAAGGCAGACGCACCGCTCACAGATGAACGGTACGGGACCTCAAAGGAGAGGCAAGATGACTTCTACAACGAAATCGCCCGGGACAGCGGGCACGCCAGATGCCGCGGCGATCGTGGCGAACGCCGTGACAACCGGAGGATCGGCTCGGGTGAACAAACATCACGCGGACTGGCGGGGCTGGAAGTTTCTATGGCCATTCGCCCTGGTATTCGTATTCGTGTTCATCATTCCCATCCTGTACGCAATCTACATCTCCTTCTTCCAGACGAAGATGATCGGCGGCACGCAGTTCGTGGGATTCGACAACTACATCAAACTCTTCCACGACCCGCATTTCTGGTCGTCCGTGGGACGCGTGACCATCTTCACCGTCGTCCAGGTACCGATCATGCTATGCCTGGCGGCACTCATGGCCCTGGCACTCGACTCGATGAAGCTTCACGGCACAAAGTTCTTCCGCATCTCCACCTTCCTTCCATATGCGGTGCCGGCCGTGGTGTCCACGTTGATCTGGGCATTCATGTATGGGGCCAAGTACGGTCTGGTCGGCTCGCTGAACGCTTGGTTCGGCACGCATATCGACGTGCTCGCCCCGAGCGTCCTGCTGGCGGCAATCGGCAATATCGTGACCTGGGAGTTCACGGGCTACAACATGCTCATCTTCTACTCGAGCCTGTCCACCATTCCCCACAGCCTTTACGAAGCTGCGTCCATTGACGGCGCGAGCGAATGGCAGATCGTCAAGAGCATCAAGCTCCCCGAACTCAAGGGCTCGCTCGCGATCACGGTGATCTTCTCCATCATCGGATCCTTCCAGCTGTTCAACGAGCCGTCGATCATGCAGAACATGGTCCCCGGCAACACCATCACCACATATTACACACCCAACATGTACGCCTACAATCTGAGCTTCTCCGGAAACCAAAGCAACTATGCCGCCGCACTGGCGATCGTCATGGCCATCATCACCATGGCCATCGCATACGCCGTGCAGCTGCGCAGCATGAAAGACCAGATGAAGTAAGGCCCAAGGAGAGATCGACATGACCACCACAGTTTCCACGGATATCCAAAACACCCGCAATGCGCGCAGGATAGAACGCGATCGCCAGCGCAGAATCGCCCAGGACGAGCGTGCGGAACGCAAGCGCAGTCGCAAGAACGGCTTCACCAACGTGGCCAATCCCCGCAAGTCAACGCTGCTCACCATCGTGTGCGCTGTCTTCGCGATCTACTGCCTCTTCCCGTTCCTGTACATCCTCATCAACTCGACGAAGACACAGGCGGACTTCACCTCCACCTTCGGTCTGGGATTCGGCAAGACCTTTGCGCTGTGGGACAACATCAAGACCGTGTTCACCTATCAGGACGGCATCTTCGGCCGCTGGTTCCTCAACACGCTGTTCTACGTGATCGTGGGCGCCGGGGGCGCCACATTGCTGGCGATCATGGGAGGCTATGCATTGGCGAAGTTCCGCTTCCCGGGCCGCAAGGCCGTCTTCGCCGTGATCATCGGGGCCATCTCGGTTCCAGGCATCGCCCTTGCCGTTCCGCAGTTCCTGCTGTTCGCCAAGCTCGGTCTGACCAACACCCCCTGGGCCATGATCATCCCCTCCCTGATCAGCCCATTCGGCCTGTACCTGATGTGGATCTTCTCCGAGCAGGCGGTGCCCACCGAGTTGCTTGAGGCTGCGCGGGTGGACGGCGCTTCCGAGGCGCGCACCTTCTTCACCGTCGCACTCCCATTGCTCTCCCCCGGCATCGTCACCTGTGCGCTGTTCACGATCGTGGCAACATGGAACAACTACTTCCTGCCCCTCATCATGTTGAAAGACGCGAACTGGTACCCACTGACCATCGGCTTGAACCAGTGGAAGGACCAGGCCTCCACCGCAGGAGGACAGGCCATTCAGAACCTCGTGATCACCGGATCGATGATCACCATCATCCCGCTCGTAGTGGCGTTCCTGCTACTGCAGAAGTATTGGCAGTCGGGTCTGGCTGCCGGTGCGGTCAAGGAATGACATATTCGCGTTCAACCATCCAATGAAGAAGGAGTGACTCCATGTCAGCATCCACACAACGTCGTGTGCACCGTTGGCCACAGCCCCTGCCAGGCAACGACCGAAAGATCTGGTTCGGTGCGGACTACAACCCCGACCAATGGCCCGAAGACGTACAGGACGAAGACATTCGCCTGATGAAGCAGGCTGGCGTCAACATCGTATCCCTGGCCATCTTCAGCTGGGCGAACATCGAGACGAGTGACGGCAATTTCGAATTCGATTGGCTTGATCGCGTCATCGACAAGCTCTACAAGGCCGGCATAGCCGTTGACCTCGCATCCGCCACCGCTTCGCCGCCCATGTGGCTCACGAGCGCACATCCCGAGGTACTGCGGCGCGACGAGCAAGGCCATGTCATATGGCCCGGAGCCCGTCAACATTGGCGTCCCACCAGTCCGACATTCCGCACATACGCCCTGCGCCTATGCCACGAAATGGCCGAACATTACAAAGACAACCCGGCCATTGTGTCATGGCACGTAGGCAACGAATACGGCTGCCATAACTACTTCGACTACTCGGATGACGCCGCGCAGGCCTTCCGGGAGTGGTGCCGCAACCGGTACGGCACAATCGACAAGGTGAACGCCGCGTGGGGAACGAACTTCTGGTCCCAACGGCTCAACTCCTTCGAGGAGATCCTGCCGCCGCGTTATGTGGGCGGCGAAGGCAACTTCACCAACCCGGGGCGCCTGCTCGATTTCAAGCGCTTCTGCTCGGACGCGCTCAAGGAGTTCTTCTGCGCCGAACGCGACGTGCTGGCCGAAGTGACGCCGAATATTCCGCTCACCACCAATTTCATGGTGAGCGCGTCGCAGAACACGCTCGACTACGATGACTGGGCCCACGAGGTGGACTTCGTGTCCAATGATCACTATTTCACCCCCGGCAGCTGGCATATCGACGAACTGGCATACTCCGCCTCGCTGGTGGATGGCATCTCAAGGAAAAAGCCCTGGTTCCTCATGGAGCAATCCACCTCTGCAGTCAATTGGCGCGAGATCAACCCCCGCAAGGAGCCAGGTGAGCTCATCCGCGACTCGATGCTGCATCTGGCAATGGGCGCGGACGCAATCTGCTACTTCCAGTGGCGCCAGTCGCGGTCCGGTGCCGAAAAGTTCCACTCGGCCATGCTGCCACTGGCAGGGGAGCATTCGCAGATCTACCGGGATGTATGCGCATTGGGCGCAGACCTCGACACTTTGAGCGACGCCGGCATACTGCGCTCGAGGCTTTCAAAGGCACGGGTGGCCATTGTGCAAGACATCCAGTCCGAATGGGCCACCGAACATACGGCCACACCCACCCAACGCATACGCGAATGGACGGAGCCCCTCGACTGGTTCGCCGCCTTCGCCAATCGCGGCGTGACCGCGGACGTGACACCCATCCACGCACAATGGGATACGTATGACGCCGTGGTGATCCCCTGCGTGTACCTGTTCAGTGAGGAGACGGCCGAACGTCTACGCACCTTCGTCAGGAATGGAGGCAAGGCATTCGTCACGTACTACAGCGCACTGGCCGATGAGCACGACCGACTGTACACGGACGGCTGGCCCGGGTTGATCGGCGACGTCGTCGGCGCTCGCATCGAGGAACATTGTCCACTCGGCACACTCTTCCCGGGAATGCTCGACCACCTCGACGTCAGCAACGGCACAGTCGTGCATGATCTCGCCGACGTCATAGATACAATCGCCGATGACACCACCGTGCTCGCCACCTTCGAGGCGGATCCGGCCACGGGTATGGACGGTAGGGCCGCCATCACCGTGCACCCCTACCACGAAGGGGGCGTGGCCTACATTGCCGGCAAGCTGGGCAGGGACGGCATCAGCCAGAGCCTGCCGGAGATATGTGCGGCGCTCGGATTCGAGCTCGACGCAGACCCGCGGGCCGGCGATGTGCTCCGCGTGGTTCGGGAGCAGGAGGATGGAGCCATCTTCGAATTCCTGTTCAACCGCACCCGCAACACTGTCACCGCAGACCGTCCTGCTGGAGACATGCTCATATGCAGCCTGGCAACGGACAGCACCGACAAGGTCACCCTCGAGCCAAACGGCGTTCTGGCGTTCAGGCGCTGAGCAGCCCCACACCTTCGCACACGGAGGCAGAACACCCACAACCGAATATCACGATGATGCAATGATGTGCGGCACAATAGAACAATAGATGTTTACGTTGCACATCATTGCATTCATCAATCTTCAAATGTACCGATTTTAAGCTTTTTCGCATATGTTTGCGCAAACATAAAATCGGTGCTACAGTGTTCATCAACAAGGTTCGCGAATGCATGCAACGGAGCAACGCGCGAACATGAGGAAAGGAAGAACAATGAAGTTCAGCACACGCGCAATCGCCTTCCTGGGCGCAACAGCCATGCTCATACCATTGGCAGCCTGTGGGGGCGGCTCCTCGAACAGCGGGCAACCATCACAGGAAAGCAACGTCAAGGAAATCGACGTGTGGGCATGGGACCCCTCGCTCAAGCAAATCGCAGCCGACTACGAAAAGAAGACAGGCATCAAGGTCAACCTGAAAAACGTGGGGACCAACACGAAGGAATACACCCAGCTCGACAACGCGATCGAAGCGGGGTCCGGTGCCCCCGATGTCGCCCAAATCGAGTACTACGCATTGCCCCAATATGCGATCAAGGGAAATCTGCTTGACATCACGGATAAGACGAGCGGATACGAAGACTTCTACAATCCGGGACCATGGTCGTCAGTGCAAATAGACGGCAAGGTGTACGCATTGCCAATCGACGCAGGCCCCATGGCCTTCTTCTACAACAAGGAGATCTTCGACAAGGCCGGCGTGGACGGCGAAAAAATCAAGACATGGGATGACTACTACGAGGCGGCCAAGAAGATTCACGCCCTCGGCGATGAATACTACATCACTTCGGACAGCGGCGATGCAGGCTTCTTCGATTCGATGACCTGGCTTGCAGGAGGCAAGCCATTCCAAACCACCAATAACGGCAAGGATGTGACAATCAACCTCACCGGAGACAATGGCGTCAAGGAATTCGAGAAGTTCTGGCAAAAGCTGCTTGACGAGAAGCTCCTCGACACGAAGACCGTAGGATGGTCCGAGGACTGGTTCAAGGGCATGCAGGACGGCACAATCGCATCCCTGCTCACCGGCGCATGGATGCCTGGAAATCTTGTCAATTCAGCTCCGGCTGCCGCAGGTAAATGGCGCGTGGCACTGATGCCGACACCGAATGGGGAGAAAGCCAATGCGGAAAACGGAGGATCGTCGCTGGCCGTGCTCAAGTCCTCCCCCAAGGCTCAGGCAGCCTATGACTTCATCGAGTACGTCGCTCATGGCGATGGCGTGAAAACTCACGTCGAAACCGGCGCATTCCCCGCAGACAAGGCCTCCCTCGAAGCCGACTATTTCAAGAACGCCACCACCATCAAGAACTCCGACGGCAAGGAAATAGACTACTTCGGCGGTCAAAAGTACAACGAGGTCCTCGCACAGGCCTCGGCGGACGTCCTTACGGGATATCAGTTCCTGCCATTCGAAGTGAAGGCCCGTGGTGTCTTCGGTGATTATCTCGGCAAATCCTACACCGGCAACCAGCCGCTTTCGGAAGGTGTGGCCGCTTGGCAGAAGGCACTCATCGACTACGGCAAGGAGCAGGGCTTCACGATGAAGGAGTAGCGCGATTCTAGGGGCGTTGCGGCAGACACACGGGCAGGGGCGCCAACCATTTCTTCGAATGGTTGGCGCCCCTGCCCGTGTGTCTGCCGCAACGCCCCTAGAAGAAGATGCTGTTCCCGGACACCATGAATATGAACGAGAACAGCCAGATGGCGACGCTGATCACAATGCCGGCGATGGCCATGCCACGGCTCTTCTCACCCGTCCTGTTGATCTGGGTGAGCGCGATGATCGACAGGATCAGCCCCACAATCGGAACGAGGAACGAGCACACGAAGCCCGCGATGCACAAACCGTTCCATGTCGTGGGCTCCGGCGAGTAACCATTGCCGTACTGGCTTTGGTTGCACTGGCCATACGGAGCGTAATTCGGCATGTTCTGCGTGTAGTCCGGCTGCCCGTACTGCTGGCCGTCCCCTTGGGCATATTGGCCATACTGTGGCTGGGCATATGGGGATTGCTGTCCGTACTGCGGCTGGCCATACGGTTGCTGGGCACTGCCCTGCGCACCAGAGGCACCATACTGTGGCTGGGCAAACGGAGTCTGGTTCGGCTCTTGCTGCATCGGCGGTTCACTTGATCCCTGCCCATATGGATTGTTCGAATCGTAATTCGGCTGGTAATTCGTCATGCCTCCACACTACAGGCAACCCCCTCGACACATCCGACACTTATGTCGACGCACTCGCGCGATACCGATGCCATATGGGAGCCCGCAAACCCGCAATCGAAACGGGGCCTGCCCTTTCGGCCAAACCCCGCAGGAATCGGTTTCGCGGATGACCGTTATGCCGTCCGCATGGAATATCACGCCGTTTTCACGAGCTGGTCCACAGAGCGTATATGCGCAAGGTAATCTGCATCCACCTCGTCGAACTGCGAGTAGTCACTGTGGGTATCGTAGTGGTACTCGTAATTGTCCCATCCCGTTTCGGCGAGCGCGCCGAGCCCAATCGCCAATCCGCAGATGACCATGATGATCGCGATGAGAGCGAGCGCCGTCGAGATGCCGCCGATCACAATGCCGGCGATGGCCATGCCACGACTCTTCTCGCCTGTTTTGTTGATCTGCACGAGCGCGATGATCGAAAGCACGAGGCCGACGAGCGGGAAGAAGAACGAGCAGATGAAACCGGCAATGCACATGCCATTCCACTGGTCCACCGGAGCCATGGGATAACCGTACGCACCCTGTGGAGGATACTGCTGTGCGTAATTCGGCTGCGGAGCATACTGTTGCGTGTAGTTTGGCTGCGGAGTCGCATACTGTGCCGTGTATGCCTGCTGAGGGGCCTGTGAGTAGCCGGGGTCTCCGACGTACGGATTGTCGCCATGCTCGTTGGGGTCCGGAGACGAGTACGGCGAGCCGAAGGTATCGTTTGTAGTCATATGCAAAGCATACTGCAAGAACGCACGGCATAGGCGCATATTCCAATTCCGTCCCCTATCCCGCATGCTCCTCATTCAGCACGATTTCGTCCATAACGCCGAGAGAAGACTGCGCATCGCATCCCGCGCAGACGACGTACCGTGGAATCAGGAAACGCGCACATGCGCGGGAAACGAGGTAGACATGGCAGAAGACAAGACCAGTGACGAGCTGACCGAGCGCGACATCGAGGATCTCAACGATCCAGACGACAATCCGGATGTGGCCGACGCGGACGCCACAGAGCACAATCTGCGACGCGCGGTGATCATCTGTTTCATCGTGACGAGCGTGATGTGCCTGTGCATCAATATCGTGGTGCTTCTGATGCTGCAGCGCAAGGGCAAACTCGACAAGGCGGCCGCCGATCTCGACGAGTTCAAGGAGAACATGCAGCATCTGGCCAGCGACAAGAGCCGCCAGATCGCCCGCAACAAGGACGTGCGCAAGGCTATGGACACGATTTCACAGCATATTCACGAGATTCCGAGCGAGGCGCAGAGCGCGGTGACCCGCGTACGCGATTCCTTCGCAAAGTAGATCGCCGATTGCAGGCAGACCAGTCAAGGGCCTCTCCATATGACCTATGGAGGGGCCTTTTTCCATGCCACTTCAATGACAGCGTTTCCACGGCATCACAGCCACGCAATGCCGCGCGAGAAAGTGCGCCTGCAAGCATCCAATAAGGACAGCGAGCACACAATGTCCACTATATGAGACATTTTGCGCGCAGTTTATTCGACAATCTCCGGCATATGCCCAAGCATGTGAACGCAACCGCCCGCGCATTGCAAGGGCGGAGGAACAACCGCTAAGCGTTTGGCGCGTGATTGCCGGAATACAAGCCATGCATGGCTCACTACACTGGGCGGCACCGGAGGCGGTTGAACACCGTAGGTTCCCGCTTCCACCAGTTGAGTGTACATGTCCAAGGAGGGTCTCATGTCTGCAAGCACTCACCATCCTCAACCCGTTCAACTCCGCAAAGCCCCTTTGAGCATGCTCGTACCGGTCATGGCATCGTTCTTCGTCATGGGATTCGTCGATCTGGTGGGCACCGCCACCAATTTCGCCAAAACGGATTTCGGGCTTTCGGACACCCTGAGCAACACCTTCACAACCATGGTGTTCTTCTGGTTCCTCATCCTGTCCATTCCGGCCGGACTGCTCATGAACCATATAGGACGGCGCATGACCGTGCTGTTGAGCATCGCGATCACCGCGCTGGCCTGCCTGCTCCCCGTCATCGGCTATATGACATCGCTGCGTACACTGCAGCTGACGATGATCATCATCTCGTTCTGTCTACTGGGTATTGGCAACGTGTTCATGCAGGTGTCGCTCAACCCGTTGGTCGGCAATCTCGCCCATGACAAGAAGCTCGCGGGCACGCTCACCTTCGGTCAGTTCGTCAAGGCCATCGCCTCGTTCATCGCCCCGCTCATCGCCAGCTGGGCCGCAAATGCCTTCGGCAGGTGGTGGCTGCTCTACCCCATCTACCTGGTGATCGCCATTGTGGTGTTCGCGTTGCTCGCGTTCGACCACATCCACGAGAATCCGCCGGATGAGGGACGCACCAGCATACCGCGATGCCTGTCGTTGCTCAGCGACAGCGTGATTCTGCTGTGTTTCATCGGAATCGTATGCCATGTGGGCATTGACGTGGGCATCAACACCACGGCCCCGCGCATTCTCAGCGAATCCACGAACATGGCACTCGAATCCGCCGCCGTGGCGACCAGCGTCTATTTCGCATTCCGTACCATAGGCTGCCTGGCCGGTTCCGTATTGCTGCAACGGCTGTCGCTCAAGTCGATGCTGCGTTTGTGCTCGGTGCTGCTCACGGCAGGCTGTGCATGCCTTATCGTGTTCTGCTCGATTCCACATATGCCCGTGTGGCTGGCCATGACGGGCATAGGACTGCTCGGCCTCGGCGACTGCAATGTGTTCTCGATCATGCTCACCACCGCACTGCTGCACCGACCCGAACGGCAGAACGAAATCTCGGGCCTCATGATGATGGGCTTGATTGGCGGCGCCATTTTCCCGCCACTCATGGGGCTTGCCTCAGATGGATTGGGCATGCAGCTTGGCGCAGTGCTCGTGCTCACACTCGGAGCGGCGTTCATTGTGCTGATGTCGGTGTTCTTCAAACAGTACAGGGTGAAGGAGTGATGTGCGCCTTGGCTAATCTGACGCCATGCGGCCAGATTAGCCAAGGATCGCCTGCATCGCCTGGTCTGCGCTGAGGAACTGCACGCCATGCATGCCCGATTCGCTCGCCGCCTTCGCGTTCTCGTATTTGTCGTCGAAGAACATGGCATGTGCCGGATCGATGCCGAAGCGTTCCATCGCGATCTCGTAGATGCGCGCGTCTGGTTTTGCACAACGCACCTCGGACGACACGACCGTGTCGAGAAGCAGACGCATGGCCGGGAATTCGCTGTGTGCAAGCGTGACGAACGGCGTGCTGAAATTGGTCAGGCCCCAGAGTCTATACCCGCGCTCACGCAGCATGCGGAGCAGTTCCGGCATGCCGTTGACCATGCCGGCGAACGCGCACGTGTAATTCGCAAAATAGAGCTGCATTGCGTGGTTGAGCGCGACGTCATGCGGGTGATGTCGCGCGAAATCGCGCAGCACCTGCTCCTCGCTCCACCCGAGATCGCTCATCAGGTCATAGTGCCAGAATCCGTAAGGATCTGCATGATCGAGCAGACGCCGCATGGTGGATGTGTCGACCTTGCCCTCCATGGTGAGCTCCGGTCGCCAATCGAGCAGCACTCCGCAGTAGTCAAACACGACGTCGGTGATCGGCATGTCTTCTCCCGTCCGCCTGCATCAGGCATTCATATACCAGATTCCTCCACTGTAGCCGCTGGGCGCCCTACTCGCCGCGCCCATCGTCACGGGTCGCGGAGAGCCGCACGAATCCGGAATGGTGCATGGTGAACCGCATGCGTTCGGCCAAATAGGTGTCCACCGCGCGTTCGCAGGGCACTCCGCTTGCATCCGCGGCCACTCGCCGGATTCTCAGCAATGCGCCGCCGGGGGCGATGTCGAGCAGTTCCGCCTGCCGTGCATCTGCGGTCGTGTAATCGAGCGTTTCGTCCACGAACTTCGGTCGAATGCCGTACTCGCATTCGAAATGGCCGTAGAACGACGTCGTCAAATCGAGGTCGAGGAAGTTGGTGAATCGATATGCCGGCAAATGTGTCACTTCCACCGACAGCGGTGTCCCGTTGAGCATGCGGAGCCGGGTGATTGCGTAGATCATCGGACGCTCCTGCGGCAGCGCGAGCAGTCTGCGGTCCGATTCCGAGGCGGTGGACAGTGCTGCGCTCAACACGGTGGAGGTGAGCTTCCATCCTTGCCGGCGGGCGATCTGCGTCAACGATTCCACGGTGTTAAGCGAACGCTCGAGCTTGCCGTCCGAAATGACGATGCCGCCGCCCCGCCCTATTTTGCGCACGATTTCATGGGATTCCTCGAGCTTGGCGAGCGCGAGCCGCAGCAATGCCCGTGAAATGCCGAACGATTCCGCGAGCGCGCGCTCCGAGCCGAGCTTCTCCCCTGGCTGCAGGTCCTGTGCGTGAATGAGCGCACGCAGCCGGCGTGCGACATCGTCCGCCGTTTCGGCGCTCATAGTCCCAGTTCCGCCAGCGTCGCACGGAAGGCGGCGATGAACATGTCGACATCGTCCTCGGTGAACACGAGCGGCGGCCGCAATTTGAGAATGTTGCCGAAGCGGCCGCATACGGACGTGAGCACATGGTGGTCACGCAACGTCTCGAGAATGTCGAGTGCGGCAGCCTGGTCGGGATCCTTGGTGCCCGGCTTGACTATCTCGCAGCCAATGTACAGGCCCGCGCCACGCACATCGCCTATGCAGGGATGCTCTTCCATGAGCTCGGTGACCGCTTGTTTGAAGATTGCCCCCACGCGCTTTGCGTTGCCCATGGTGTCGTCGTCGCGCATCACATTGAGTGTCGCCTGTGCCGCGGCCATGCATACCGGGTTGCCGCCGAAGGTGTTGAAATACGGGATGGATCCGGCGAACGGTTCGAGCACCTCGTGGCGTGCTGCCATGAGCGAGGTGGGCAGGCCGTTGGCCATGGGCTTGCCGCTCGTGACCAGGTCCGGTACGATCCCCTGCCGTTCGAAGCCCCAGAAGGCGTCTCCGGTTCGGGTGAAGCCCGGCTGCACTTCGTCGGCGATCCAGACGCCGCCAAGTTCATGCACCGTGTCGATGACCGGCTTCAGATATCCCACCGGATCGGGGTACACACCGTCCGAGGAGAAGATCGAGTCAGCGAGCAACGCGGCGAATTTGATGCCATGCCGCTCCATGTCGGCGACAGCTTTGCGCACCTCGGCCGCCATCCAGCCGCCGAACTCCTCGGCCGTGCATTCACTGGCCGGTTTGCCATTGATGACGAGCCTGTATGTGTCGGGCGTGGGAATCATGCGCATTTTCAGCCCGAGCTCCTGGGCGGTGCCCAGTGCCGGGGAAAGCTCGGAGGTGAGAGCCGAATTGCCGTGGTAAGCCTCGGCGGTCACGATCACGCCCTCGCCCCCGGTATAGGTCTGGGCGACGCGCACGGCGAGGTCATTGGCCTCGGAACCAGTGCACTGGAACATGATGCGGTCGATCTCATCGGGCATCGTGGAGAGAATATCCTGTGCATAGCTGAGAATGTTCTCGTGCAGGTAGCGCGTATGCGTGTTGAGCAGACTCGCCTGTTCGGCCATCGCCTCCACCACTCGCGGGTTCGCATGCCCCACCGAGGCGACGTTGTTGTACACATCGAGGTATTCGGTACCGTCGGCGTCCCATAGCCGGGCACCACGGCCTTTCACCAGATGCACCGGATTGCGGTAGAACAGACGGTACGCCGGCCCGAGCACATTGCGTTCCTCGGTGAGTTTGCGGGTCTGCGGGTCGAGCGCGTCCGCCATTTCCGGGCGGAAGCTGTTGGTGTCCATGATCGTGGAACGGGTGGCCATGAGGTTCTCCTCTTCTCTCTACGTATATGAAGGGTGCCGGTATTCCGCCGGTCTTGGCAAGAAGCGTACCGCGGCAATGTAGCGAAGTCCGATACCTCACAGTAATCAACCATTTCGTCTATTTCATGCATATTTGGTTGCGCATCTATATCTACCCTCCCTTGCAGATACGAGACCACGAAGCAAGCGGTCGAACAGAACGCATGGCTTGGCGCCAATCACCCACTCTGCGCGGGTGAATATGAATCCGCGGAAGGAAAACGCCCGCCCGCACCGTGTTGCCGGTGCGGGCGGGCGTGCATTGTGAAGGGACACGATTACTCGTGCGTCTTGTATTCGGCGGTGCCGCCGGATGCGGCGAACTCCTCCTCGGGCGACAGCACCAGGTGCTTGCGTCCATACAGGGCGAAGAAGGCGGTCGCCGCCAGATAGATGCCGACCATGACATAGACGGCAAGTCGATAATCGGTGTTGAGCAGCACGGCCACGAAGATGGCGAAGGAGAGCAGGCCTGCGATCACCGCGCCGGCAACGCCGAATCTGCTGACGAACGGGCGTTTGATGTTCGGCATGTTGCGCCGCAGCAGCACGTAGGAGACCATCTGCAGCAGGTAGGCGAGCACGGCGCCCCACACGGCGATGTTGAGCACGACGGAACCGGCTCCCTCACCACCGTAGGCGATGATGAACAGTGCAGCGAAGCCGATGACCGCGCCGACGACCAAACCCCAGTAGGGAGTCTTCTTCTTGCCGGTGAGCGAAAGGAACGCCGGGTAATAGCCGGCACGGCTGAGCGAGTAGAGGTTGCGGCCATAGGCGAAGGTGATGCCCTGCACGGAAGCCAGAAGACCGATCAGCGCGAACGCGGAGAGCACGGCAGCCAGATTACCGGGCAGAATCGCCCTGAAGCCGTCGAGCAGCGGTTCGTCGGAACCGCCGAGTGCGGCGGAGCCCATGACGGATGGGTTGAGGAACACGACGATGAGGGCGGAGATGCCAAGCGTCATGATGCACAGGCGGGAGGCCTTGGGAATGTTGCGTTCCGGGTCGCGAACCTCCTCGGCCGCCAATGGAAGCTGTTCGATGCCGAGGAACAGCCACATCGCGAACGGCATGGCGAAGAAGATGGCGCCCACGCCGAATGGCAGGAAGCTGGAATTGCCGGCCGTCGCCTTGATGTCAAGCAAGGAGGCGAAGTCGACCTTGCCGCTGAACAAGGCATAGACGCCGAAGAATGCGACGATGGCCAGCGCCGCGATGGAGACCACCTGGGCGAAACGGAAGGAGGTCTCAGCACCCACCCAGTTCAAGGCCACGAAAATGGCATAGATGGCGAGCCACCACACCCATTGGTACCCAGCGTCGGTGAGCGAGAAGCCGGTGAGATCGGTGAGGATCGAGTCGGCATAGGCTGAGGAGAAATAGACGATCGTGGCGGCCGTCATCACATATTCCACTGTTTCCGCCAAGCCGGTGAAGAAACCTCCCCACGGCCCCATCGCAGCGCGGGCGAACGAGTAGGCGCCTCCGGTGTGCGGCATGGCCGACGCCATCTCGCTGATCGAGTTGAGCATGAGCACATACATCACATACACCACCACTGCCGCGATGAGGAAACCACCCCATCCGGCCTGGGCGATGCCTCCGTTCCATCCGGAGAAGTCTCCGGAGACGACCGCGGAGACTCCTATGGCCCATAGGCCGAACGCCCCTGCCGTACGCTTGAGCTGGCGCTTCTTAAAGTAATCCTTCTCGGTGGCGACGTAGGTCACCGCCCCGAGCCCTGTTCCCGAAACCGTGCTGGACATGGACACCTTCTTTCATCAATGGTCGGATGTTGACATATGTTTGTTGGGTTGTTTTGTGTTGGATGTGGGGTGAACGGGGAGCGCTATATTAGCGCAGTAACCACAGCGAGTCTTCGAGGTAGCGTTCCGCGCACATGACACTGCCTGGTGCCTGCGCTTTTGCCAGGCCGTTGGGTAGCGCATCTTCACGGTGGTTTGTGGTCCACCCGAGCATTTGCAGACGGCGAATCATCGAGAGGGCGCTCATAATCTGCAGCTCATCGTCACTGAATTTGCCCGCCACCGATTCATAGCCACGCACCCACGCCTTGGCGAGATCGGGCGCATACGGCTCATGTTCGACGAAGCTCAGCGAGGAGGCGTAGTCGTAGAGGTACCAGCTGTAGCCGGAGTCATCGAAATCGATCACGGTGAGTTCGCCGTTGTCTGCACGAATGATGTTGCTCGGGCGCAGATCGGCGTGGATGAGGCCCCACGTCTGCTTGTTGCGCGGCGCACCCGCCATGACCGAAACGGCCTTGTCGAGAGCACTCTGGCAGATCTTGCGCTGCAGATCGTTGAGCTGCGCGGTCTCCCATCTGCCCCATCTTGGCGAGACCCCGACCATGTCAGAAAGACCCCAGTTGAACCGCTTGAATCCATACGGCTTCGTCCAGCGGCGCGACTGCTCGTGGAACTTCGCCGCCCATGAACCGATCGTCTCGTAGTAGGAGCTCGGATCGTCCAGATCCTCCAACACGGTTCCCTGAACGAACTTGGTGGAGATGACCATCCAGCTCACGCCGTTGAGATCGCAGACCTTGGTGACGAAGGTGCCGCGCACGGTGGGCACCGGGTCGATCAGGCGGATCCCGTCGATCTCATGGAGCGCATTGAGCCATGCGATCTCCGAGGCCACTGCCTCCGGCCCTCCCACGTAGCCGGGCTGCGAGACGCGCACGACTCCTTCCGGCACTCCGTCGAGGAGCAGCAGGAAGGTCGCATTCTCCGAGACGGTGATCAGATTGAGCTCGGCCCTGCTTGGTTCGATGCCCCACGCACCGCAGATTCCGCGGAACAACCAGTACGGCGCTGGGGATCCTTTGACGAGCGAGCTGAATGTGCTCAACGACACCGCGTCCACCGGATCGTCGAGCAATGGTTCCAATTCCTGCATGCTCACTTCCTTTCTGTCGATATCTCGATTCTGCCGGAAGCGTGCTTGCCGCTCGCCCACGCACGGTTACGGTGCAGTAAACAAACGAAGTGGTCAGATTAATGGCCCGTTACCTGTTGCACGGGCAGGGAACACGGGGGTAACATGGCGGCGGTAACCGCCACGGGCAGGTTGACCGACTGATGACGGCGGTTCGGAGCGTGGTAGATTAATGTACCGAAGGATCGGGTCTGCCATACCGCAATCCGTTCACGCACGCCCCATCCTCAACCACAGACCGCTCACGCAGACGAAGGGGATCCATGGTCACTCGCAAAGACATCGCCGAGCAGGCCGGCGTCTCGCAAAGCACTGTCTCCCGTCTGCTCAACGGTGACCCCACCCTCAAGGTGAAGGCGGCCACACGCCGCAAAATCATGCGCACCGCAGCGCAACTGGGGTACCGGGCGTTCACGAGCCGTTCGATAGCCGTGCTCAACGTGCCGCCACAATCTGACGAATTGCAGGACGCCTATTTCCAGTCGCTGCAGACCGAGTTGCGCAAGGTCGCGGACGAGCAGGGCACCACGCTCACTTTCTTCGACTCGATAGACAGTCTCATCGCACACGCCGATGACTACGATGGCTTCGTCGCCACCGGCCCCACCCCTTTCCAAAGCACCGACCTGAGCCACTTGCGCGACGCACTCCGCTACGGCGTGTTCATCGACACGAATCCGGCGCCGGACTGGTTCGACTCGGTACGCCCCGACCTGAGCCAGACGATGCTCGACGCCCTCGACACGCTCACCAACGCCGGCTATTCGCGCATTGGCTACATCGGTGGCGTCGGTTCGATCATGGGCCTGCACAATCACACCGAGGACATTCGCTCACTCGCGTTCAGCGACTGGAGCAAGCGCCTTGGCTTGCCAAACGAGCAGTATATCTACGCCGACGGCCCATTCACTGTGAGTAATGGGCGCACACTCGCCGCTCGCCTACTCACCGACCACCCCGGCGATCTTCCCGGTGCACTCGTGGTAGGCTCCGATCCGATGGCCGTCGGCGTACTGCAAGCCTTCACAGACGCCGGCGTGCGCGTGCCGGCGGACATCGCCGTGGTGAGTGTCGACAATCTGCCTATCGCCCAGTACACTGCGCCGCCGCTGAGTTCCTACGCCATCGACTTGCACGAACTCGTCTATGCGGCGCTCGCTACACTCACCGATGCCATCGCGCGCGACCGGCACGTGCGCCGGCATATTCTGCTGAGCACCGAGCTTGTTCGCCGCGAAAGCCTGCCAAGCAAATCATGACCCATACGTGCGCGTGCGCACTGGTTGGTCATATTCACAGACTCCTCCGCATGACGAACCCGCACACCCTGCACGTGTTCGTCACATCTGCAGACCCCCAACGCGACAGATCTGCATACCCACGCACTGGTTTGTCATATCTGCAGACCACCAACGCGACGAACCCGTGCACAGAGACACGGGTTCGTCATGTTGGGAAGGCACGAAGTCAGAGCATGCTGATTGTCACGGCCAGCTTGAGCGGTTCGTCCGCAGGCAGCAGATACCGGTCATGGACGGGGGCGCCCCATGAGTCGTCGCCGCCGACACCCATCTGCCCAGCGAGCAGACGCAGGAACATATGACGTGGTTGTGCCAACTCGTTCTGGTGTGTGGCATTTTCGATCTCCAATGAACTGTGCGGCAGCAGGCTGACTGCAAGCGAATCATCTGCCTCCACGAGCAAACCATGGCACGTGTCGTCGGACACGTACGCCCAACGCACATCCTCGTGATTGCCGGTTTCCTGAGGCACCAGATACGGTGCCATATCCGCCTGCGCCGTGGTGTTCCAGATGCCAAGTTTGGCGCGCTTGCGGTCGCGGTAGGTCTCGGCCGGCCCGCGACCGTAGAATTCCAGATTTCCATACTGCTTCGGCAGCATCCACTCCAATCCGAAGGCCGGCAGACTCGGCGCATCCGCACGTCCCGTATATTCAAGTTCGATGTGCATACGCAACTGCGAATCGATGCGATAACGAATCGGCACCTGCGTCTGCGCGCCGTCCGCCAATTCATACCAGTATTCGCCACACAGATCGCCGGTGAGCTCGTCGCGGTACACCTGCCCCACGCCGGTGACGACTCGCGCATACCGTCCGGCCCCGAACCACTGCACGCGGTCGAAACCGGAGCCCATGCCACGATCGTTGTCGGTGAGCGGGCGGAACGTGAGCAGTTTCGGCACGCGAATCACATATTCACGTTCGCCGTCACGCAATGAGACCACGCCGCCGTGTGTGCGCGACAACAGGATCTCACGCTGCCCAAGACGCACTCCGGCGTTCCAGCGTCCGAGTGTGACCGCGGGCGATCTCTCGCCATCGCACACCTCATTCGCATCTGTCTCAGCGGCATCCGCACCATGTTCGTCCGCACGTGGGCGCACCACGGCCTGCCCCCATGCAATCTCATACCCGGATTCGGCCCATGCGGTGTCGTGGGCCAGCCGTTGGCTCACCTCATACACCACCTCATGCATGACACCGCCGTCAGGAAGGTCGTGCATGTCGGGGAAGCCGACGTCGAAACTGCGAGTGCTTCCGGCCGGAACATTGAACTCGTAGCTCTTCGACCACGCTTCACGACCATCCAGAAGCATCCGTGCCACGAACACGGTGTCCGTGGTCCCCTGAAATGCATTCGTATTGGTCACCCGCACACCGCGCCCATCTGGTTCGAGACGCACGCCGGCATATTGCGCCTTCACCTCCTGCGCTTTCGCCGAGACGGTTCTGTCGGCGAACACAATACCGTCGCCGCTGAACTCGTAATCGCTCGGCCTGTCGCCGAAGTCACCGCCGTAGGCCAGGCGTTCGGTACCATCGTCGAGCCGCTGCCATAGCGCCTGATCTATGAAGTCCCAGATGAAACCGCCTTGGTATTGCGGGTAGCGCTCCAAGGCGATGTATTCACCCAGTCCCCCCACCGAATTGCCCATCGCATGCATGAATTCGCAGGAGATGTAGGGCTTCGCCGGACCGCTTTCCAGGTATTCGCGAATCTCATCGGGCTTCGCATACATGCGCGACTCGAAATCGCTGATGTCGTCGTATTCACGGTTCCACGTCACGCCCTCATAATGCACCGGCCGGGTGGGGTCGAGCGCGCGGCAGCGCTCTCCCATCGCGCGGATCACATCGCCCGCGTACGATTCGTTGCCGAGCGACCACGCGACCACGCACGCGTGGTTTCGGTCTCGGCGCACCATGCTCTCCACACGGTCCACGCAGGCCGGCTGCCAACGCATGTCGTTCCCCGGTATCGAGACGCCATCGGCGGTGTCCCCCGGCAGATTCCAACTGCCATGCGTCTCCAGATTGGCCTCGTCGACCACATAGAGCCCGTATTCGTCGCACAGTTCCATCCAACGGGTCTGGTTCGGGTAATGCGAAGTGCGCACGGCATTGATGTTGTGCCGTTTCATGAACCGCACATCCCACAGCATGTCCTCCTCGGTGACGCTGCGTCCGCGCCTCGCATCGAATTCATGACGGTTGACGCCATGGAACACAATGCGTTCGCCGTTGAGCTCGAGCACGCCATCGCGAATCTCCACATGACGGAATCCGATGCGCGTGCGTGCGGTTTCCAGCACGAGACCGTTCGCATCGCGCACCACGGCTTCGAGAACGTACAGATTCGGCTGCTCTGCGCTCCATGGCAGCACCTGTTCGCACGTCGTGGCATAGCGGACCTTCGGGCTCGCTTCCACTGTAGCGCTCCACAGCAGGGCCGCGCCGTCCGCTTGCTCTCCCCATTCGCTGAGCCGCAGCTCCACATTGGCCGCATGCCATACACCATCGAGATCAAGTTCGACAGTGAGCTCCCCACGTTGCTCGCCCACGTTCCAATCCGCATGCGCAAGCATGTCGCGCACATGGGCATGGGGCCTCACTTCAAGCTCCACGTCGCGGAACAGACCGTGGAAGCGCCAGCAGTCCTGGTCTTCCAGCCAGCTTGCGCTCGAGTATTGGAAGCATGCCACGGCAAGCAGGTTCTCCCCCTCGTGCAGCGCCTCGGTGACATCGAACTCGCTGGGGGTGTAGGAATCTTCCGCATACCCCACGAACACACCGTTGAGCCACACGTAGATCGCCGTCGCCGCACCATGGAAGGTCAGACTCATGCGCTCCCGGTGGCCCAGCGCCTCGGTCACGCGCTCATCGGCGGTGAATGCATGCCGATACAGCGCTACCAGATTGTCTGCCGGAACGGCGGGCGCCTTCGGATCCTCATGGCCGTCCCACGGGTATTGGATGTTCACATACTGCGGCCGCATGAGCCCCTGCATCTCCAGGCACCCCGGCACCTGCACACGGGTGAAGTCGCCATCGTCGAAGCTACGCGACGCGAAGGCCGGCGGAATGTGGGCGTGCTGCCAATGCTCATCCAAGCTCTCCGTGGGGAGCCGATCCAAATGTGAGGGCACCACCTTCACCGCCCATTCGCCGTCAAGGCGCTGCTTCAACACACCGGATTGGCCGTCGGTGCAGTCGTGGTCGGTGTGCCCCGGCAGCCGGTTGACCGCAAACACACGGGGATCGGTCAGCCACGCTGCCGTCGGCTCTTCGGACCGCAGAACCCCATTATCGGACGGCATGTCATTGCGCCGGGGTTCGGCCGTCTTCCCCGCTGCGACTTCCTGCAAGGTCTCCTCGTTCATCGTTGCTCCTGACTCGCATTCCACCGCAGTGCCAACGCTGGCTCTAGCGGCTCTGTACTTCGGTGTACCACGCAATAGTAAACTATTTACTAAACTCATGCAAGCCGAATTCAGCACACTGCGCAATTCCAACACAAACGTTCACCTATACAAAAATACATCATATGAGAAAACTCTTATTTTTACACGGTTTTCGACTTACTTAGCAATATGTAATTAGACAGATTGAATCCAACACGCGGTAAATTAGTTTAGTAAATCGTGTACAGTATATGAGCTGTAATCGCCAATGAAGGAGGTTAGGTCACATGGCCACCAACAAATTCCAAGCGGGTGCCGGGCAAACAGCGTCGTCTGCCGCATCCTCCGATATGCTCCGCTCGACCGCCCCGAGGACCATGGGAGCGCAAGCCTCATCACAGCCCGCGCAGGCAACAGCCGCCAACGCACAAACGAGGGCCACACGCCATCGTTCAATCCGCCAGCGCGTGGCCTTTGCCTTCGGCAATCTTGGTCAGGCGGCGTTCTATAACGCCATGAGCACGTTCTTCATGACCTACGTGACCACGGCGCTGTTCGCACGCACCGACAAAGCCGTGGCGGCACGCATGATTGCCCTGATCACCGGACTGGTCGTTGCCATTCGCATCGCGGAGATCTTCCTCGACCCGATCCTGGGCAACATCGTCGACAACACGCGCACCAAGTGGGGCCGTTTCCGCGTCTGGCAGTTCATCGGCGGCATTGTGCCCTCCGTGCTGCTCGTGGTCGTGTTCACCGGCCTGTTCGGACTTGTCAACGTGAACACCACCTGGTTCATCACGCTGTTCATTGTCACGTTCATTCTGCTCGACGTGTTCTACTCGGCGCGCGACATCTCCTATTGGGGCATGATTCCGGCACTCTCCAGCGATTCGCATGAACGCAGCGTCTACACTTCACTCGGCACGCTCACCGGTTCGCTTGGCTATAACGGCATCACCGTCGTCGTCATTCCCATCGTCAGCTACTTCACCTTCAAATTCACCGGCGAGCAGGGCGAAGGCCAACCGGGGTGGACTGCATTTGCCATCATCGTCGCACTGCTGGGGCTCATCACCGCGTGGACCGTCGCATTCGGTACACGTGAGAGCTCGAGCGAGCTACGCAAACAGGACTCCCATTGCGGCCCCCTTGACGCTTTCAAGGCCATCGCCCACAACGACCAACTGCTGTGGACCGCATTGAGCTATCTGCTGTATGCCATTGCGAATGTGGCGACCACCGGCGTGTTGTTCTACCAGTTCACCTATGTGCTCGGCATGCCGCAGCGTTTCGCCATCGCGGGCGTGATTCCCGTGATCACCGGCCTGGTCACCACGCCGCTGTACCCGTTGCTCAACCGTGTGATCCCACGTCGGTGGTTGTTCGCCGGAGGCATGGGGCTCATGATTCTCGGGTATGCATTGTTCATTGCGGCCCCGCGCAATCTGCCGGTCGTGCTCGCCGCGCTCATCCTGTTCTACCTGCCTGCGCAAACGATTCAGATGACCGCGATTCTCACGATGACCGATTCGATCGAATACGGGCAGCTCAAAACCGGACAGCGCAACGAGGCGGTGACGCTGAGCGTGCGCCCGATGCTCGACAAGATCGCCGGTGCCTTCTCGAACGGCATCGTCGGCTTCGTCGCCGTGGCTGCTGGCATGGTGGGATCGGCTTCCGCCGCCGATATGACAAGCGCGAACATCCATACGTTCACCACCTGGGCGTACATCGTGCCATCCGCCGGCATTGTGCTCAGCCTGATCGTGTTCCTGCTCACGGTGCGCATCGACGAGAAGCGCCATGCGCAGATTGTTCGCGAGCTCGAGACGCAGCTTGCCGACTCTGCGAACACGGAACGGTGACATGACCGCGTCTTGACAAGTTTGCACAACGGCGTGCAAAACCGGTGCGCACACCTTTCTTCTCCTAGGGTGTGCGCACCTTCTCCCTCTTCCGTCGGATTCATCGCATGCACCGACGCATGGGCATCGATATGAGAAATGCCGTGCGGACGGTGATTCCCATCCGCACGGCATTCGGCCCTCGTGCATCCGTTTACTTGGTGCGTCGCTTGTTCATGAGGATCATCGTGGTCGCACCGGCTGCCACCAGCACAACAGCGACCCCCACGATGATGAGCACCGAGCTGCCGGTGGAGGCAAGAGGCGTGCCCTTCTGCTTCGGCTGCTGGGCAGGTTTCTTGGGCTCAGGCTTCTTGGGCTGCTCCGGCTTGGGCTGCTCGGGTTTCGGCTGCTCAGGCTTGGGCTGCTCCGGCTGCGGTTCCTCAGGCTTGGGCTCTTCCGGCTTGAGCTTGTTGGTCACGCACAAGGTGGCGGTCATGGTCGAGGCATCGAAATCACCGGCCGTGACCGAAAGGCTCTGGTTGGTGGCCTCATACCCCTCGGGCGCCTTGGTCTCGGTGATTGTGTAGTCGTCGCGGAGCAGACCGGTGATGCTTCCCGTACCGTCCTCACCGGTGACGATTGTGCCCACCTGCTCGCCGCTGCGGTTGCGCACCACGCTGAACTCGGCGCCGGCGAGTGGCTTGCTGCCATCCTCGTTCGTCTTGGTCACCTTGATTGCATAGTTGTATCCGTTCGCCTCACCGGATGCGCTCTGCCACACCACATAGGCCTTCGCCCCCTGCTCCTTGCCTTTCTGGGCGGTCATCTTCGCGGTGTTGTAGAACTGCTCGTTGTGCTGCGGGGCGTACTTCACCTTCGCCTTGTACCGGACACGCACGCCCTTCCCCGGCAGGTCGCCGAGATCCATCGAGAAACCACGGCCATCAGCGCTGAACTGCGGCTTGATCTGATCCGTCACATTCTCGGCGTTCTGCAATTCGTATTCTCCCCGGGCGTTGAGTCCCCAATTACCCTTCAACACCTCGAAGCTCGAACGATCGTATTCGAGGCCCGCCGAACCGAGTTGGTCGGTGACGCGGACCTGCTGGAGATCGTCGGAACGGCCGTTGACACGCAGCACGAACATCATGTCCTGCTTCGACTCGCGAATCTGGTAGCCGTACTTGGCGAAGAGCTCGTTCGGATTGTCTCCCTCCGACGGCTTGACCTCGATCGAGCCGACATGGACCTTCTTACCATTCACATCAAGAATGATCTCCCGGTTTCCCTGCTGCTGATCGTTGCTGCTGAGCACGAACGCCGCACGAATGCTTCCGGTGATATCCGAATGCTGTTCGACGTACTTCGTGTACGTCAGCGTCAGGGTACCGGCCTGTTTGTCGATCTTTGCATGTGCAATCACATCGCCCTGCGGACTCGTCACATCGAATTCATGCTCCGTGTAGAATGCGAATCCCTCGGGGAGACGAATCGTCGACGTGTCACCTTCGTGGGCCACGTTATTCGGCAGAGCGAAGCCCATCTTGAGCTCCACCGTTTGATACGGCCGAATGGTCTTCGACGAGAGCTCAGCCGAAGTGATCACGTTCTCACTCAATTCGGCGGCGTTGGCCCGCGTGGCACCGAACAGGACCGTCGACATGATCATCGCGATGGCCACGACGAGTGCGGCGAGCGGGAGCGCCTTGCGGTTACGCCCAGAGGCGTCCCCACTTCGACAGGCACCGCTATATCTTGATAACAGGGTTCTCATTATGGATCCTTTCTCTACCGCGGGAGATGGGCGTCGCCCCATGCAATATGGCGGTCGCGGCACCGCTGCAACGATGCCATGACCGAGACGTCCCTCTCCCATACGTAGTGCTGCCCCGCTCCTCAGGCGGGGCAGCACCTTCAACCAGACGGCACAAGCCGCCTGCTACCTTTCTCCATTACCGTGCTCTGCACATGGAAGGCAATCCTCCCGGCCTTGGGCCCTGCATGCTTCAGCTTCTCCTGCCCACGACGCCTTTCGCACAGATATTCTCCTCTGTTCAGCGGTGGGCGCAGACTTCATGCGCCCCCCGGTTCGGGAATGTGCTTGCGAATATACCGGATGTGACATGGTTCACAAATCCACCGCCCTTCTTTCAGCCAACGGCGCTCCCAGCAGCGCACAATGCGACAGAACGGAAAAGCCAGACCGTTTCCGAACGCGGCGAAACACCGCGCAATGCATAGGCAACTGCAACACGGATAAACACAGAGTCAGGGAATCTGCCGTAACGACGCAGAGCAAACGGCGTCCCGGCGAACCATCGCGTACGACACACGCATTCAGTCCGTCGTATAACAATCCCCCATGCATTCGAAGCGGCATACACTGTGTGTCATGGCAATGATTCAGCTCAAACGCGCATACGCACCCGCCGACCCGGACGACGGCTACCGCATTCTCGTCGACCGCCTCTGGCCACGTGGCATGTCGAAGGCGAAGGAACATCTGGACCTGTGGATGAAGCAGATTGCACCAAGCACCGACTTACGCAAGGCATGGAACCACAATCCCAACACGATTCTGGAATTCGCCGAAAGCTACCGGCGTGAGCTCGACGCCAACCCAGCGGTGGAGCAGCTCGAGCAGATTCTCTCCGAACACCCGGTGGTCACTCTCGTGTATGGCGCCCGCGACCCGGACGTCAACCATGCCAGGATTCTGCGCGACTATCTTGAGGAACGCCAGAAGGCACGGTGAGCCACCCTTTTCTCCAGCGTGTTTCCTCCAGTATGATGGAGTCAGTATTGAACACTCCATGAATAAGGAGCTTCCAGTATGACAAGGCACACCGATGAGGATCGCGATATCAATCGTCTGCTTATGACCATCGGGTGGGTCATCCTCGGCATTGACGCATTGATCGCCATCGTGCTGCGATGCACCGACCAATATGGATTCATCACGGGATTCATGCTCATGTTCGTGTTCCCGGTGCTGGCGCTCGCGGCAACCGCGACCGCCACGGCAGGTTCGGTGCATGGGTACTGGCTCGGACTCGCCGCAGCGGCCGTCGAAATCGCCATACTCGCTTCAGCGACACAGGGTATCGACGTATTCGCCCTGTATGGCGGCATCACTTTGGCGTGCGCGGCAATTGGCTATGGCATTGGTCGGCTCTTGCACCGTCACTTCCATCGCTCCGGCCTGCGTTGATCAAGCGCATGAATTCAGCGATCGGAATGCGCTCCTGCTCGATGCGCGGCACGGCAAGCTCGCCCGTGCACAGGTCGCGGTACAGCGAATACTCCTCCGGACTGAGATGCAGCCCATGCTTCGGCTCGCCACAATGGATCTCATGGCTCGTCGCATCCCTCGTCGTGCCGAAACGCTCGTATTCGGCATAGGTCATGCGGTCCATCAATATGCTCTCGCAGTCGATTCCCGAGGCCCGAAGCCCACTGAGAATCTCGAAGCCTGCAGTATCGATGTCACCCCAATACACAACACGCACCGCATCATCGGCAAGCCAGGGCAGTAGTTCGGGTACCCGGTTCACGGCGAATCCGGAGCCGAACACACATACGGCTCCGTCAATGGGGCCCATGGCTTGGTAGGTGTCTTTGTTCTCCACAATGACGGCCAGCGAGACGGGCCGTTCGGGAACGCACTGCACCGAGGTCGCCACACGGTCGGGCTCGGCGGCGAACCGTTGGTCCATGTACCGGTACCGCACCTCGCCCGGGCGTTCCCGCAGCGGCAGCCGATCCACACCGAGCACTGTACAGATCGCCGTCCGCCTGCGGGATCGTGAACCTGCCAGCCATTTCGCCGAAAACCCGGGCAACGGGATCTCACGAGCGGTGAGCCCCGGCACCTCGGTCCAATACCGGCCGAACCACTGCGCGGCTTCGACGAACAACCCGAAATCGACGTCGGATTCGTTGTTCAACCTGCGTACCACGTCCATGGCGAGCGCATGTTCGACATGGCATCGTTGCTCGAGCTGCGCCGCCCTGGCCAACGCCTGTTCGCGAGGGCGACGCAGCGCAGGCCCCGCAATGGCGAGCGCCGTGGCCTCATCGGGCACATGGATATGCGCGACAAGCGGCACGGAGGTGCCCATTTTGCGCGAGATGAAGTCGGTTCGGCAGCCGAATCGTGACGCGAACTCCTTCAGCGCATGGTTCGCCGCGTGCACACCGGCCACATCGGCGACAAGCTGCGTCTCCTTGGGCCACGGAATGTGAATCGTGCGCGGCCATGGACTCTCGGCGGCGAACAACTCGCGCTGTACAATGCGCACCACATCGCCGCGCACATCCGCCGGAGTCTTGAGTGTCGCCGCATCCGTCACTGGGGCCGCTCCCCCATCGGGGACTGATCGCCATCAGCGTCCCCCAGCAGATCTCCCTGCATCAGCGTCGTCCTGCCGCTGGCCTGATCCTTGCGTGCCACAATGACCTTCGAAGCCGAACCCATGATCTCGCCGGTCTTCGATTCCGGTGCCGAAACGATCACTTGGAATCCGAGTCCCGGCAGCACGCTCAATGCGCGGCGCGTGTACTGGCCGTCGGCTTTGATGAGCGCCTCGTCGAGGAAGACGGTGGCATACGAGGGTTCGGTCGCGTTGTCGTTGGCGAGCAGGTACATGAGCGCCGCGCCGTAGGCGAACGACGTGAGTTCCTGCAGGTAGCCGCCCGAGCCGCCGCCGGTGGAGTTGATCGATTCCACCACGCCATCTGGACTCGTCACCGACCCGAAGAACCGTGAGCGTTTGCGTGGATCGAGGTTCGCGTTGCCACGTCCATTGCCCGCATATTCGTCGAAGCTGCCGCGCAACATCTCGATGAGTCCCGCAAGGCCGGCGAACAGCTTTTGGCACCGCTCCACGTCATGCTCGTCGTTGGCCTTGAAGGCATTGATGCGGCCGATTTGCCCGGTGAGTGCCGTGGTGAACTTTGCATCGGGCCTGTGCACCTGCACGACGATCGACAGCCTGCCGCCTCGCGCCCCGAACGGGTACCGTTCGAGCAGATGGTTGATTTTGCCGATCTGCTCGGTGATCCTCTGCTGGTCGAGTTTGAGCATCGTCTGCAACTGCACGAGGTCCTGGAGCATCTTGTCGAGCGAGTTCATGTACTCCACGTTCGTCGCCTCGTCGCCGATCACCCCCGGTTTGAGCTCCTCCAGGTCTTTCCTGAAATACCGCTCGTTCTCCACGTCGGCGCTCACCCGTTCGTCGCCTAGCGCATACTGGTCGAGGTACGAGCGCATGCTCGCCTCGCATGACCGTTTCCGGTTGTCGCGCTGTGCGACCAGTTCCTTCACCTGCCTGCCCACGGTTTGGGCGAGCGTGCCGAGCAGTTCGCGTACATGTTTGGCGCAGACCTCGTTCTCGCGTACATGGCCGCCCAGTGAGATTCCGGATTGGCCGTCCAAACCGAGTATTCTGCCCACTCGTTCGTTCGCCGACTGCGTGCTCTCGCCGAAGTATGCCAGATATCCCTGTTCAAGCAGACGACCGCATGCCTCGTTCAAAGGTCGGTGTTCCACGGATTGCGTGCGCCGGTCATACGATTCCAGCCACTGCCGGGTCGACCTCACCGCCGCATTCGCCCGCTTGAGTTTGTCTTCCGCGGCATAGAATGCACTGTTCGCCTTGGCCATTTCCTGCTGCTGGACTTTCAGCGTGGCATTGAGCTGTGCCAGTTCGGGGTTCTGCTCGAGTTCGTCGACGCGTTGTTGGAGTCTGGTGATTTCCTCTTCCACACCGTATGCGTCTATGTCGTTCCATGCGTGGTCCTGCAGTGTCTGGGCCAGACTGTGGCGTTGCTCAAGCGCGTTGAGTCGCACATCGTACTGTTCGAGATCGCGTGTTGCGGCATCCCGCGTCTTGCGCGCCTCGACGATGTCTGCCTCCAGATCGCGCAGATAGGCATCGGTGACGAATCCGATGACGGCAGGCATGTTCTTGGTGCCGTGGCTGCCCTTCCGGCCTTCCTTGATCTGCCCGTCGCGCTGCACCTGGCGCGTCGTCTCATCGGCGTCGTCGATCGCCTCCACGCACCATGCGTCGTACCGTGCCTCGGTCACCCGGGCGCGAAGCCAATCGACGAATGGCGACTCGGTGTTGAACATGAGCTTGCTCGACAGCCACCCTTCACGCTCCTCCGCCTCCACATGGACGCTCGTGTCAACGAACCGCCAGTTGCGTCGTGGGAGCGCCTCCTGGGGAATCTGCGAGACTTTCGCTGCGAACCCGTTCTCATGGCGACTGTCGACCAGAATCACCGTTGCAAGCGACCGGTATGCCACGTTCATGGCGGTGCGCCACTCCTCGTTCTCCTCGCCCACGTCCATGAGCTCCGCCGCATAAGGCAGCTCCTGCGGGCTCAGGCCGGTGGCGCGCGCAATCATATTGCGGGCCTCGTCCATATCGCTGGAGATGCGCGTCTTCGACTGGCGTTTGCGTTCCAAGTCCTTCTCGAGTGCCTTGATTCGCTGTTCGGCTTTCTTCTGGGCGTCGATCAATGGGTACTGCAACCCGTGCAATTCGGTTTTACGCTGCTGGTATTCCGATTCGAATTGCGTGTATTCGGCCACCAATGCATCCCACTGCCCGCGACTTTCCGGCAATGCTTCGCCAGAGGCACTGAATCGGGAGGCCAACAGCTCCCTACGTCCCAACACTTCGTTCTGGCGCCGCTGTGCATCGCGAATGCGGTCTTCCAGGCGGGCGATCTCGTCGCCTCCCATACCCTGAAGCTGCCTATTGAGCGAGTCGACCTGTTCCCGCATCTGGTCCGCCCGCTCTTTGGCGGCCTGTGCACTGGCACTGCAGTCCGTGGCATACTGCTCATATTCAGGCAGTACTTCGGTGATGTCGGCATGAATGCGATCGTCAAGCCATTGGGTGCGAATCCGTGCGCTATCGCCCTGCTCGGGGGCGATGGCGGAAAGCTCGCGCACACCGCGTTCGGCGGACTCATATTCGGCGAACTCGGAGGCGATCGCCTCCAGCTGCCGCACTCGCTTGCGCGTACGCTCCATACTCGAGAAATTCTCGGCGAACTGTTCGTAATCGTCGATGGCGAGCTTGCCGAACTCAATGGCGCGCGGCTCATTGAGCACACCTTTGCGGAAGATGTCATCGAGCTGGGAGGGCGCATCGGA
The DNA here is from genome assembly GCA_004154635.1 of Bifidobacterium animalis subsp. animalis. GTDB lineage: Bacteria > Actinomycetota > Actinomycetes > Actinomycetales > Bifidobacteriaceae > Bifidobacterium > Bifidobacterium animalis_B. Next base: position 166,097 of record RSDC01000005.1, on the reverse strand, counting down.
GGCCTGCATGCGGTGGAGCAGACGGCACGCGGACTCAGTGAGGCCGAATCGTTTCCAGATGTCTTCGTGGAACTGCTTTGCGTAGTTGTACACAGTGACGCTCGGGTACACCTGCTTGATCAGCGGCACTGAGAAGCGCTCCTCGCGATGCGCATCCATGAGCCGCGGGTCGATTGCATAGCCGGAGACCACGTAAAGCTTCACCATGCTCTCCGGCGTGCCGTCCGCAGGCAGATACATGAACTTGGCAATCCATAACGCGCCGCTGTTGGCGGTGTCGACATAGTGGTCGACGATTGCACCCCATACCGCGTATGGCTCCCCGTTCCCGCTGCGCCCGCGCAGGTAGACCGGCTCATCGTGTCCGTTGTTGTTGCGGATTCCCCTCAGCCCCAACAGATATGAGTAGTCGCTGCGATCGGAGCGTCCGGCGTTCGAGGCCTTGTTGAATGCGGCATTCGCCGGGTAAAGCAACGAGACCTGCGCGTCGACGAGTGTGGATTTTCCCGATTCGCTCTGGCCGGTGAGCAATGTCACCGTATCGTCTCCGGCGGTGGAAGGTTCGAATACATGGTAGCCGTCATAGGAACCCCAATTCACCAATTGCCGCGAGGCGAGCGCCCAATGCGGCGGCATGAGTTCAATCGAGGCATAGATGTCGGAAGTCTCGCTCAAAACAGCGCCTCCATATCGTCATCTTCGGGGTGTTCGTCCTGGTCGGTATGCCCGGAGGCGTCGGAATCGTCACCTGTTCCATCCGGTTCGGGCGGTGCGGTCGATGCGTCGTCCGCGCCGAGCCATGCGGCGATGCGCTCCGGATTGAGCACCACGGGCACGAGTTTGGTGATCACATACATGCCCTCGTCGTCGTCGACAGGCGCCAGGAAGCCGTTGTTCTTCGCACTGCCGATCAGGCGGTCCACCTGCGCCTGCACCGCCTCCTCCGAATTGCGGCCGGCAAGCGGGCCCGCGCCGGTGGACATCGTGTTGACGATCTCCTCCTTCGAAATGAGCCAATCGGCGGCCTCGGTGCCCACATTCTCGTAGTCGAGCACCTTGCGCCGCAGCGCGGCCAGCATCACCGCCTCACGGGCACTCAGGCTGGCACGGGTCTTGAGCGATCGTATGCCGTATTCATCGGCAGCGATCGGCTCCGCATACATCACCTCATAATAGGTGTCGATGACCGGCACGAGCATATCGTTGTTGAGCGAACGCCGCACGTGGTCCATATAGTCGAGTGCCTGGTGGTACATGTCGCCGCTGATCGACCTGTTGCGTTTCAGCGCAATCGCGGCCTCACGGGCCGGTGCGGGCATGTCGCCAATGTCGCCATCGAACAGTGCATGCACATTGGCCAAATCGGCCATGCCGGCCTCGTCGGCCACACCTTCCTCATACTCGGCACTGAGCACCTTCGAGACCATGCCCAGATTGGCATCGCCGGCAATTCCCTGCCCGGTGCTGTCGTCCATCGCCATATCAGTCCTCCACCATGGTATCGTCGAGAAAATCCTTCAGCACCTGCCCGGACACGAACAGCGCGCAGGTGCGCCATACGCGAGTCCGACCGTCGGTGGTCACGCAATGCCACAGGCTCTCGCGGGGCACGGGAATCTGCCCGCCGTCGCCATTGTCTGCGGCATCGGCAGGCGACGCGGAACCCAGGTAACTCAGGAAGCCCACGATTTCGCTCTCACGGCGCTCGTCGGCAGGAAGCTCGTTGAAACTGGCGGCAATGTCGACAACGGAATCGGCGAGCGCACCGCCGGCATCGTCGATGAGCACCGGGTGCGCGGCCACCAATTCGATCATATGGTGAATGCGTGGGCCACCGGCCGCAACGATGCCATTGAGATCGACCTGTGCGATGCCGTCGTGCGCCTGCAGCTGCAGTTCGGGAGCCGCGGTTTTCACAGGTGTTTCACGCGCACGGGTCGGCAACGTGAGCAGCGAGGTGGTCGCCGTGCCAATGTCGTAGCGGTCTTTCGCATGCACCGGCTCACCCAACTGGGTGAACAGCTTCGCGAGCTGACGAGACATCGTGCGGAACTGCATGTCGGTCTGCTGCCTCACCAGAAGCTTCACGCTTTCATCGGTCACACGAATCTGGTGACGCACATCGTCTATGCCATCGTAGATGTCTTCGAACTCCCGACTGACCACGCTCATGAGGTCGTCGGCCTCGCCATGCAGCCATTCGCTGTTCGAGATGTCTTGCAGCGCCTCGTTGAGCTCCTCGCGGCTCTGCGGGGCATACATCACCTGGAATGCATCGTTGAAGCGGCGTCCCTCGTCGCTGAGCCGGTATGTGCGCTCGTATTCCTCGTGGTAGAACGTGAGCATGTCGTTGCTGCTCATCGAGCCGTCGTCGATGCGCCGGCGCAACGCATCGCCATTATCACGCTCGGTGATCACCAACTCACGCAAATCGACAGGCACACCGCGCAGCGTGTTGTACACGACGTTGATGATGTCGGACACCTGCTCGCGAGTGGGCCGCTGCTCAATGCCATGCGCCTTGAGATTGTCGATCTGGTGCTGCCGTTCCTCGATCTCACGTTCGAGCAGCTCAATGCGTTCCTCCACATTCACGGTGAGCTGTTTGCGCGCGCTCTCGATCTCCATGATGATCGAATTCACCTGCGCACCGGACAGCGACACCGTGCGCTGCTGAAGCGTCGCCAATGCCTCGATGGCCCTATGGGCACGCTGGGTCAGGCGGCACATGAGCCTGTGCTGGCGGCGGTCGATCGAATCGGCCACCCACGCGTAGTCGCCGGCATCCTCGGCTTTGAGCTCCTTCAGTATGCGCCGGGCGGCCATCATGTCGTCCTCGCCCTCACGCGTGGTGTAGGTGCCATCGGCGGCGAGCTCGCCAATCGCCTCGCGCATGCGCGCCAGCAGTCGCTCCTGCGGGACTTCGGCGGTGAGGGGGTCGAAGCAGGAGCGCAATATGGCGATGTAGATGTCGGAGTACTTATGCAGCAGCATGCGCAGCACGCCGGTCTCATACACCGGCCTTAACTGGGCCAATTCACTCCGCACATCCGCCATGCCGCCGCTCCTTTCCTCCCGCCATTCTACCGGCCGGCACGGGCAGGGGCAGCGGCGGCCATCGCTAATCGCGACGCAGCTGCATGCTCACGCTCACAAGCACGCCGGCCACAATCACCGAGATCATCATTGCCGGCGGCCATACCGTTGCGGCAAGAACAAAGCCGATCACCTTGATGCCCATGTCGACCCACAAAGCGCCGCGATGCCCTTCGGAAGCCAGCCCCGCCGAGCCGTCCGCGTCCAGATTCGCCGTATGCAGGCATCGGCTCAGCATCAGATTCGACAACGACACCAGCATGACCACAATGCCGTAGATGCACTGCACGGCTGCATTGAAGAAGTGGTCGGCCACCATGCCGGTGGTGTATGGTGCGAAGGAGGCGAAGAACAGCATGATGATCGTCCACCACAGCACCGGCACGCTCACATGCCGCGCATGCTCCCACTCGATATGCAGGTTGATCCACATGCTGCCGAGCCAGAAGAAGCTCAGCGCATAGGCCGCGTATTGCGGCCACATGCCCGCGAAACCGCTCCAATTGAGTTCCTCGGGCGTCTGCAAGTCGAGCACGAGGATCGTCATGATGATCGCAAGCACTGCGTCGGTGAACGCCATGGTGCGTTCCTTGCTCATAATGCGCATGGTACGTTTCAGCATGGCTCAATCGTAAAACGCCCGACTGCCGCCCTTCCTCTGTGGGCCGACGTCAGTCCTGCACATCGTCGGGTTCCATGCCCAACTGCCGCGCAGCACGCGCCTGCCTGAATTTCTCCTGCATCGTCGGATTCTTGTATGTCAAGCGGCGGACCGTCACCTCCTGCACCTTCTTGTTCGCGATCCTCAGGTTGTCTTCGGAACCGAGCAATGCCTTCTTCGTCTTCTGCAGGTGGTCGATCGACTTGTCGATCTCGTCGATCACCGTCTGGAACTTCTTCGAGGCAAGCTCGTAATTGCGTTCGAATCCGCTCTTGAACTCGTTGAGCTTGTCTTCGAAGTTCGTGATGTCGATGTTCTGGGCACGCATCTGGGCCAGTTCACGCCTGTATTCCAAGGTGCCGCGTGCCGCGTTGCGCAGCAGCGTGATCATCTGGATGAAGTACTGGGGGCGAATCACGTACATCTTCGGGTAGCGGTACGAGACGTCGACGATCCCCTGGTTGTACAGGTCGCTGTCCTCCTCGAGCATCGACACAAGCACCGCGTATTCGCAATGCTTCTCACGCCTGTCTTTGTCGAGCTCCTTGAAGAAGTCCTCGTTCCTGTGCTTCGTGGCGGTCGTCTCGTTCTCGTTCTTCATCTCGAACATGATCGAGATGAACTCGGTGCGACTCTCGTCGTCCTCCGGTCCGTCGTAGTCACGGAAGATGAAATCGCCCTTGCTGCCGGTTCGCGCATCGTTGTCCTTCTCGAAATACGCATGGGGGAACGAACCCATGCGCACTTTGTTGAATTCGTCCTGGCAGTGCCGCTCAAGCGATTCGCCCACCATTTTCGTAGACAATCTGGTCTTGAAGTCGCGCAGTCGTTCGATCTCGTCATCACGGTCGCGAATCTGCGTGAGGTATTTCTCCTCCTGCGATCTGAGCTCGAGCTCCTGCCGCATCTTCGCATTGTCGAGTTCGCCACGCAACTGGTCTCGCTCACGTTCGACCTTGCCCACCTGTTCGGCAATCTCGAGCCGCTTCGAAGTCTGCACATTGTCGAGCTGCGACTGCAGCTGCTGGATCCGCACATCCTTCTCGGCGGTCGCTTTCGCCTTCTCGGCCTCCAGATTCGACTTTGCCAGTTCCCGTACAGATTCGGCATCCGCCTTCAGCCGTTCCACCTCGTGCCTCAGCTCGTCGCGTTCCTTCTCCACATCGCCCACCGCTTCGGACACCGCGAGTTTCTGGCGGTCCTCGAAAGCCGCCAGCTGTGCCTTGAGCTCACTAATCTCGGCGTCCTTGCTCGCCTTCGCCTGCTGCAGCTCGCTGCTCGCCTTCTGCTGTGCAAGCTCGACCGCCTTCGCCTTGTCGTCTTCGGCCAGCTTCAGGCGTGATTCGAGTTCGCGGTCGAATTCCTGACCTCGCACCTGTTGCACAATATCGGCGTAGCCCGCCTCGTCGATGGTGAACGATTCCCTGCAATGCGGACACTTGATCTCATGACCTGCCATATCTCCCCTTCCGTGCATCGGTGTGTATTCCATGGTATTCCCCGAACATGCCCCTGCCATATATTGCATGCGTTTCACTGCAGCACGTTCCGTATTCGCCCGATCGCATATTCGGCCGCCTGGTCGCGCAAGCCGTTCGTCGCGTATTCGCGGTGCCCCTTGCGCGACCCATACGTCTGGCAGATCAGGTCGTCGTAATTGCAATAGCTCTGTGTACGCGAGGCATATCGATCGAGCTCGTGCGGGCCGCGGGCTCCCATCACACCGTTCGTGCCCTTGGTGAAATCGCCGACGTCATACGATGTCTCGCTGTTGAAGCGCGGGTCGCCGAACAATTCCGCCGCGATGATGTTCTGTGCGGCCTGGTTGCTGAGCGTATACCCGTTGTCTTCGTTCGGCCGCACATCGGGCGCGCTCAGCGCGTCCCCCACCACCATCGCTCCCTGCGAGTACCCGAGCAGCACGGTGCGCTGCGCCGGGCACTGCTCGGCCTGCCCATTGAGGGTGCTGATGAGCAGATTCACGCCGTCCGCCTGGGTCCCGGGCTCCACGCTCGCCGCATACTCCAGTGGTGTCACTTGAATGCGCCCCGGGAATGCATCTGCGATCTGCTGTGCGAGCGGCCCCAACATGCCCCCGTCGAGTTGTTCGTTCGTGCCGCGCACGGTGATCACGCGCACCGGCTTGTTCGCGTCGCATCCGGAGTCGCCCCACGCTCCCGGACCGCCCGGGCTCTCATGGCCCGGACCGTTGAAGAGAATGCCGGCGAACACCGAACGTGTGGTCTGTGGATCCGGGTTGCCGTCCAGTTGGCGAATCTGTTCGATCAGATCGGCGGAAAGCAGCGAGTCCGTGCCGCGCGTGCGTTCCTGAGCGGTCTGCGAGGGTGTGGGCGCGGGAGCGGCCTGCGATCCGCCTTCCGCAGCGCGCTCGTCATGCCTCGCACCGCACGCACCCAGCGCCACGCACAACGTCAACGCACCCACGGCAGCCAACAGTGATCTGCACCGTGTTCCGATTGTTCGAGAACCCATACCCACTCCATATTGAGATTGCCAGCATATTCGAGTCGTATCGAACATACTGGCAATTCGACGTGTCACTGTCAAGCGACGACTGTGGAATGCCATAGCGAACGCCGGCATTCGCAATCGTCTGGGGAGGGGCTCATGCCAGACCGATCACCGAGGTGAGCAGTCTTTGCACACTGTCGATCCTACGAGCCCGTTTCGCGCTGATGCGGGGCAGTACGGCAAGCACGGCACGCGTCTTGTTCGCGCGCATGCGGCAGAAATCTGCGAGCATGCTCTCATTCAGCGTCCCCTGCTGGCGTGCCGTGCGCAACGATTTCGTCTCCGCCGGGCGGAACAGATTGCTCTGTGAAAGCGCTTCGTATGCGAGATCGACTCCCAGCGCGCGAATGTACTCGGCTTCGAGATCGACGTGTGAGACGAACACGCGCTTGGATTCAAGTTCGCTGGGCCGTACGCGGTACTGGTGTGCGAGATCGCCCTGGGCGTCCTCGTCAACGAGTTGCGTGAGCGGCACGTGGAAGCCGTGTTCGCCGAACACACGCTGCCATGCGGGCATCTCACGGCAACCGCCTGCTTCGAGCAGCACGACGCCATGGGCATCGAGATTACGCCCGGTCACATTGGCGCAATGTTCGACGAGCGCGCGATCCGTCACGCCTTCCACCACGATCACATGCTCGGCGGTGAGCGGTTCGAGCCGATCACGCACCCACATATGCAACAGCAGCTTGTCGTCTTCGCTCAGGAAATCGCGCCGGGGCTGCACCACGCCGCCGTTCGCGCGCACGACGACGATCTGGTCGGGCTCGAACTCGCCTATGATGTCGGGCGAATGCGTGGCGAGGATCTTCTGGCTCGCCCCCTCCTTGAGCAGCCGCGCCAGATTGCGCTGACTCGTCGGATGCAGATGCGTTTCGGGCTCGTCGAGACCGACGATATGCACGTGCTCGTCGAGCAGATCATACAACGCAACGGTGTAAATCGACCGCAAGCCGCCCGATTGCTCCCATAGGCCACGCTGCTTGCCATGCATGCGCAATTGCAGATGCACGTCGCTGAACGGATTGCGGTTGAGTTTGGAACCCGGCACGAACACGAGATTGTTCGGATTGCAACGCATCGGAAGCGCCGACGTGAGCGCGTCGGCAATGCGTTTGCGCAATGCGAGAAGGGCCGGCGAGGAGTCCAGCAAGCGCGCGTACTGGTCTGCAACCGCCTCGAATACGGCTTCCTCCTGCTCAAGTTGCACGGTTTCGAGCAGTTCGTCGACAATCTCATGCTGGGTCTCACGGTTCGATGGGAAGGAATCGGAAAGGTACACCCAGCCGATCCGTGCCAGATCGGCCGCGGTCACGGTGTGCCCATCGTCTCCCATCGTGCGCGAGATGCGCACGGTCTCGCCATCGGCATCGAGCGCGGCCTCGAAGCGCATGCTGGTATGCATGCCGTCGTCCTCCAGCTCGACGGCAATGGTGAACGGCAATTGCGGCTCGCGAATATCCGCCGCAGTGACCGTGGCATACAGGTCGGCGGTCGACTTGCCCAGCACAAGGTCGAGGCACCGTAGAATGGAGGATTTGCCGGATTCATTCGTGCCCACCAGCACGAGATGCCGACGGACGTCGATTCGGAAATCGGTGACGCGGCTGTGGTTCGCAACGCTCAGTGAGGTCAGTCTCATGGGCCACCGATTCCTTGAAATCATGTCATTGCGCCGCAGCAGGTATATGCGGCGTGTGTGCGGCCACAAACCGCAGGAATTCGGGCGTCTTCGACCAGTAGGTGACGCCCCAGCCGTCGAAGCTGCGTTCGTGCGTGTAGGGGGCGCATTCGAAATCTATATAATACACCAGTCCGTCTTCCACCACGAAATTGGTGGGGAAGTAATCGATGTTCAGGCGGCGCGCCTGCAGGCGTCTGGCCATCTCCCGCACCTGCTCCACATAGGAGTCGTCCATCTGGTCGGTGAGCACCAGATCGTAGACCGTGGGGCCGTCGATGTACTCCTTGAGAATGCGCTCCTTGGCGATGTCGATGTCGAGCATCGCCGGCAACCGTATGCCGAGCTCGCGCAGCCGGCGGTAATCGCGAATCTCCGCCTGCACTTTATCGGTGGGCTGAAGGAACGGCATGGGTTCATGATGCATTTGTTTGAGCACGTATTCGGTTTTCGGATGCGATTGGGAACGCACGAGAAAAGAATAGCCGCCCTTGCCTTTCCCAAGCAGCCGTAGCACTTCGAAAGGCTCGCCGTTCACGCTCAGCGTCTTATTTGGTTGCATTGTTCCAGCATAACATGCACATTGCGAATTTCAGGATGGCCCACACTCACCTACCGCATGGCCATACGGCGCATGCGGTTATGCCCATGGACCGCTATTGCCCATTGCGCGCATTTCCATTACGCACACCGAACGGGATGTGCACCGAGGGTATGGAAAGCGTGTACCTGTCGAGATTGCCCACCTGGTCGTCGAAGAAGATGTCGGGTTGCATGCGGTTGAGGAACGGCGCCTTGTTCAGGCCACCGAGGAAGAACGCGTCGTCGACCGTCAGCCCCCAGTCCTCCAAGGTGTTCACAGCCCGCTTCTGCGCCTTGCCGCTACGCGCCGTCACGAGCGCGACTCGCAGGTTCGGGGTTTGCGCCTCCGGATGGGCCTCCTTGTATTCACGCGCCGCATCCTGCAATATGTTGATGCCCTCAAGCAGCCGTTTGAGCGGCCCCTCCTCGATCGGCTTGTTCGCCAGATCCGCCTCATGCTCGTTGTATTTCTCGAGCGCATTGACCGGATCGGTCACCTGGGCCTCACGGAACACCCTCTCCGCCGAGTCCCCCGCGAGCACGCCGTCGAAGTCGAAAGCCACTCGCAGCTCCTCGCCCGGCTCATGCATATTCCCCTGCATACTCTCCGCACCCACCGCAGTCTCGCCCATGCGATCACCGGAATCACTGAGCGGCAGCACACAGCCGGCCGCGAACCCCTCGGCCACGGCCTCGCGCACGTCCGCGGCATCCGCCGAAAGGAACAATGCCATGTTGAACGCCTTCATATATTCGAAAGGCGAGATGCCGCTGCGGAACACCGAACGTGTGATATCGAGCCCGTAATGCTCGATGCTGTTCATCACACGCAGCCCGGTGCGCGGGCTGTTGCGCGACAGCACCACCACTTCCACGCCTTGGTCGCTGCTGCCAAAAACCGCATTGAACTCGAGCAATTTCGAAATGAAGGGGAACGCCACACCAGGGCGGAACGGTTCGTCCAAATGCTCGTTCTGGTATCGTTCGTAGGCTTCGACGCCCTCCTCGCGGAAGATCCGGTCGCTCTCGCCCAGGTCGAACAATGCGCTCGACGCGACGCCTATCACCAATGCCTTGTTATCGAGCGTCTGCCCCATACCGCCTCCCGTTCGTCCGATCCATTCATTGTATTGCACCGCCGGGCACCCACACCGGCATTTCCCGCCGCGACGCGTACGGAACCCGGCACAGCACGAATTTGGCTATCATATGATAGTCGCTCATTCACCCATAAGGAGACCCCATGCAAGCCGACTCCGCAATGATGACCATGCTCACATGGTGCCCGTTGCTCATTGGCGTCACGTTCTTCGCGCTCACCATGGCATTCAATCGACGTTCGTTGTGGTCCGGGTTCTCCGCCTTCGTCATGCTGCTCGGCGTCGGGGCCACCTCGGTCGTATTGCTCATGACGGCATCTCAGTATGTCGCCGGTTCCCTGCTCGGCACCTTGGCGCTCATCGCCATCTCCCTCGTCGCCGTGGCATTGCTGTTGTTCCCGTTCGCACTCGGCGTCTTCCTCATCGCCGAAGGCATTCGGCTGCTGCGGCGCGAGGGCCTCTCCCCTGCCAACTGCCTGTCGCTGGCGCTGGGCGTGCTTATTTGCTTCGACCTGTTGGTGTTCCCGGCCATCGTCGCGAGCGTGCACGACGACGCCGTCAGCTGGGTGTTCGGCGTGCTTTCCGCATGCACGTTCTACTTCTCGGCCCAGCTCGCCATCTACTGCCTCTCCTCCGCCGTCAATCTCATCCATTGTGGCAAACCGAGGAACATCGCACAGATTGTCGTGCTCGGCTCCGGGCTCTTCGGCGAGACGGTGCCCCCTCTGCTGCAAAAACGCATCGCCAAGGGAATCGAAATCCAACGGCAGGATCCGCACGCGAGACTCATCCTCTCCGGCGGCCAGGGCCCAGGCGAAGACGTTCCGGAAGGTGCGGCAATGAAGGCATGGGCACTCGCCCACGGCGCAAATCCGGCAAACACCGTCTGCGAAGAGCGCTCACGCAACACCCGCGAGAATCTGCTGTTCTCGCGGAATCTGTTCGCCGACCCAAACGGGAAGACGGCCATCGTCTCCACCGGCTACCATGTGTTCCGCGCACTGTTGCTGTCGAAGCAACTGCATATGAACGCCGTCGGCTATGGTTCGAAGACTCCTTGGTATTTCTCGCTGAACGCGTTGCTGCGCGAGTTCATCGCCTATGTTTCGATGACGCGCAAATGGCAGATTGTCATACTGGTCGTCCTGCTCACGCCGTTCTGGGTCAGCGGCGTCGCCGGACTCGTGCAGGCGATTCAGCATCTCGCGTAACACACTTCGATAACCATCCTGGCGTAAAAAGAGACAGAACCGGGCATCCATACGTCCCCGTTTATGCATCCCCTTTTACGCAGAATAATCCCCCCCCCGCTCTTCCCCTGCGTAAAAAGAGACCGAACCATGCTTTTATACATCCCCTTTTACGCAGAATAATCGCCCCTACTCTTCTCTTGCGTAAAAAGAGACAAAATAGCTGCTTCAGATGTCCCTTTTTACGCAGAACCAAGGCATGGAGGCATATAAGGCATTCATATAAGGCATAGAGGAACCAGGCAGGCGACCGGACATCCAGCGCATATGCAAAAGGCCGGAACCCGAAGGCTCCGGCCTGAATCGTACCCCCTGAGAGAGTCGAACTCTCGTTGTCAGATTGAAAGTCTGGTGTCCTAACCGTTAGACGAAGGGGGCTTTCGACAACTCGATTAATAGTACACGAATCCATTCACAGCGCAAATTCGGCGTGTCGGACTCCCTGCCGTCCCCACACATATCGGAAGACGGCAGGGCTCGCAGGCAAGCAAACACCTCACACGGCACGGTATGCGAAATCGTGGATCACGCGCCCCGCGGCCAGTCCCTTCTTCTCGAAATTCGTAAGCACACGGCCATCGAAACGCTCCGACTCCATGAAATCGGCATGAGGAAGCGCAGCGGCTGATTCGGCATTGCCCTTGCCCACATGCTCGACGGGCAGGCTCACCGTCAACGTGCCGAGATTCTCGAAATCCCGCCGTGCATCCATCACCTCATGCACATGCAACGCATAGTCCTCGATGTCGGTGGCGATGCGCCACACCCCGTCGGCGCCAAGCGACGCATGTACGTCACGCGCAAGCTCGGGCTGCACGATCCTGCGCTTGTGATGCCGCATCTTCGGCCATGGGTCAGGGAAGAACGTCCACACCTCGTCAAGCACACCGGGCTCCATCACCGCGAACAACTCAGGCGCGTTGATCTGCGCCACCCTCAAATTCCGCAATCCCTGCTTGCCGGCCAGCAGCACGGTGTGCGCGACACCCGGATCGTACACCTCGAGCGCCAGAAAATTGCGATCGGGATGCTCCGCCGCCGCGGCCACCACATTCTCCCCTTGGCCGCTGCCAATCTCCACAGTCAGCGGATTGCCGTTCCCCCACTGCCCTTGCACATAGCCCCGGGAGAACACGAACCCTTCACGCGGGTCGAGACTCCCTTCCGCCTGCGCGATATCGGAGAGGATGTACTCATCGGCATAGGTGTCGAGCGCGCGTTGCAATCGCGCATCGAGACGCGCGGAACGCCGCACGAACGAAAGCACCTTGCGCCCGTGAAGCGGATTGTTCGCCGCGCCGCCGTTGCCGGATTCCTCCAGATTCCTGTTTTGCTCAGTCATACGGCTCAGTCTACCCCGACACAGCCGAGAAACGGCCAGCGTGCGCACGCCTGGGCAAAACCACACCGCCCCAGCATCACCCTCCATCGCGCACGAATATCGTCATAATCCGTCACATCAGGCGACATTCGTCAGGACGGCCTCTAGACTGGAAGGCGGCGGGCGCTGCCTTTCCGCGACAGTCGAACAGAAACCGGCATGCTCGCCAAGCGACACACCGACAACGGATTTGTGTTCGATAGTGTTCGGGTGTTACACTATAAACGCACATATATGAACATTGCGAATACATTTCTACCATTCCTTTGTTCATACCCGCTGTAAGGAAAGGCTTAACATGACTGTTCTTGTCACAGGCGGCTGCGGCTACATCGGCGCGCATGTCGTCCATGCACTGCACGAGGCCGGCGAAGACGTCGTCGTAGTCGACGACCTGAGCTACGGCAAGCCCGATCGCATCGGCAACGCACGTCTTTACGGCATGGACATCGCGGCACCGGGAGCCGGCGAACGTCTTGCCGAGATCATGGAGGCCGAGAATGTGGACTCCGTCATCCACTTCGCAGCCCGCAAACAGGTCGGCGAATCCGTGGAGAAGCCGCTGTGGTACTACCAGCAGAACATCAACGGCATGCTCAATGTGCTCGAAGGCATGAAGGAAGCCGGCGTGAAGAAGCTCGTCTTCTCCTCGTCCGCCGCCACTTACGGTGTGCCGCCGGTCGACGTGGTGCCCGAAGACGTCGAGCCGATGGTCCCGATCAACCCATACGGACAGACCAAGCTGTTCGGCGAATGGATGGCACGCGCCTGCGAGCAGCCGTACGGCATTCGGTTCTGCGGCCTGCGCTACTTCAATGTCGCCGGCTGCGGCCCCGTCCAGCTCGAGGACCCGGCCATCCTGAACCTCATCCCGATGCTCTTCGACCGTCTCAAGCAGGGCAAGGCGCCTGCGATCTTCGGTGACGACTACCCGACTCCTGACGGCACCTGCGTGCGCGACTACATCCATGTCTCCGATCTCGCCGATGCACACATCGCCGCATTGAAGTACCTCGATCGCGACGAGCGCAAGTACGACGTGTTCAACGTGGGCACCGGCGAGGGCACCTCGGTGCGCCAGATCGTGGACGAGGTGAAGAAGGTCACCGGCCTGCCGTTCAAGGAGACGGTCATGGGCCGTCGTGCCGGCGATCCGCCGCATCTGATCGGCTCCCCCGAGCGCATCAACACCGAGATGGGCTGGCATGCCAAGTACGACGTCGAAGACATCGTCGAATCCGCATGGAACGCATGGCAGGCGAACCCGGATCACCACATCGACGTGGAGACCTGGAAGCAGACCGACTGACGCATTCCATGCTGCACGCGAAAGGGCTCCGTTCCATCAGGAACGGAGCCCTTTCCATAGATCACACAGACCATGCCGTGCGCAATACACGCCAGGCAAACCTACTTCGTCGCGTCCTGCGCCTCGAGCTGCTTCTCCACATAGTCGACAATGTATGGGGCGACTTCCTCGATCTGGTCGATGGCGATCTCGAAGTCACGCTGGCCCCCATACCATGGATCGACGAGATCGATGTCGCTTTCACGTCCCGGCTGCGGGTCTGGCAGGTTCGGGTCGAAACTGCGATACATGAACACATGCGAACGCTTGCTCAACGGCAGCATATGCATGAGCGCGCCCATATGCGAGGCAGTCATGGGCAGGAACAGGTTCGTCTCGGCGATTTCGTTCGGGGTGATGCGATGCGCGAAATGTTCGGGCGGAATGTCGTACCCATGCTCACGCAGCACCTTCACGGCGCGGCGATCAATCGGGTTGCCGTGCTCTTCGCTGCTCACACCGCTGGATTCCACGCGCACCCGATCGCCAAGCCCGCGCTCCTCGAATTCGTGGCGCAGAATAATCTCGGCCATCGGAGATCTGCAGATGTTGCCGGTGCACACGGTCATCACCGTGTATGGCTGCGGTTTCGTGCCCATTCGTCTCTTTCCCCTCGCATGTGTTCTGGTGTGGTTATTCCTCGTCGGGTTGTTCGTCGCCGGTATTGCGTTCGAACGTCAGGTAACGGTAGCGATCGATGCCTTCGGGCTTCTTCGGCGTGAGCCAGCCCGAATTCTCCACGAGTCTCCATGACCCGTTGTTGAGCGCCTCGGTGAGGTCCGGAGCGTAGGCGTCCGCATTCACCTTGGCGTCGACCTGCGTCATGTAGATCTTGGATGCCATTGGCAACATCTGGTTGAACAGCTGGGAGCCGCCGATGACCCAGATCTCGCTGCGGTCGAGTCCGTCGTCGGGAATGGCCTCCTGACGGGCCATGTCGAGCGCCTCCTCCAGATTGTCCACCACGGTGGCACCTGGCGCACGGAAATCACGGTCGCGTGACAACACGATGTTGTCACGGTTCGGAAGCGGCCGGAACTTCTCGTTGAGCGCCTCCCAGGTCTTGCGCCCCATGATCACCGGATGGGAGACGGTGAGCTCCTTGAATCGCTTCAGGTCCTCAGGCAGATGCCAGGGCATCTCACCCTCATACCCAATGGCACCGGAACGGCCTTCCTTGTCGTTTGCCTGCGCCCATATGAGATTCACCGAGAACGTCTTGGGGAAATCATCTCCCCAGTCATCCTCGAAGACTTCTGGCCCGGCGGATCCGGGCACGGGTTCGTGATAGCCACTGCGGCTACTTCCAGACTCCATTTCTCACTCCTTGGAACAAGTCTCAAACGTAAATCGAGTCTATAGGCGAGGCACGACCTGCAGCTTCGTTTTCGCGGGTTTTCACCGCAATTCCATATGTCGGCCGATCGAATCGACCGTGACCCTCACACCGCGATCGGAGCCTTGATGGTGGGGTGGTATCGATAGTCCACGATATGGAAATCGGAATACTGATAGTCGAACAGCGAATCGGCCTTGCGAATCTCCATCCTCGGGTATGGGTAGGGTTCGCGCGAGAGCTGCTCAAGCACCTGCTCCACGTGATTGTCGTAGATGTGGCAGTCGCCGCCGGTCCACACGAATTCACCGGGTTCCAAGCCGGCCTGCTGTGCCATCATCATCGTGAGCAGCGAATAGCTGGCGATGTTGAACGGCACGCCGAGGAACATGTCGCACGAACGCTGGTACAGCTGGCAGCTGAGTCTGCCATCGGCCACATAGAACTGGAACAGCGCGTGGCACGGCGGCAACGCCATGTTCTCCACCTCGGCCGGGTTCCACGCGGTGACCACCATGCGTCGCGAATCCGGGTTGTGTTTGATGAGCTCAAGCACATTGGAGATCTGGTCGATTGTGCGGTCGGGATCGTCTGCGGTGGGAGCAGGCCAACTGCGCCACTGCACGCCGTACACCGGACCGAGATCACCGTTCTCGTCGGCCCACTCGTCCCAGATGTGCACATTGTGCTCCTGCAGCCAGTGCACATTGCTCGAGCCCTTCAGGAACCACAGCAGTTCATAGGCGATGCCCTTGAAGAACACGCGCTTCGTGGTGAGCAGCGGGAACCCCTTCGCCAGATCGAAACGCATCTGCTGGCCGAACAGCGAGATCGTGCCTGTGCCGGTGCGGTCGTTCTTGAGATTGCCTTCCATGAGAATCTTGCGCAGCAGGTCCTCATACGGCATCGGGATGTCGGTGTCGGGGCGCGGCGGAATCTGGGTGCGAATAGCTTGCAGTTGCTCCTGAGTCAATGGCATGGCATGCAATCGTAATCGCAAAGCATGACCTATATCACCCCATACCGACGCTGCGAGCGAACCAGCGCCGGTATGGCGGGCATATACCCGCCTACAATGTGGTTGGAATAAGCGAGACAATATCCCTGTGGAAAGAAGGCACGTATGAGCAAGCGTATTTGGGTCGAGCGCAACAAGGACGGCTCGTGGGACGCATTCTCCGATGACGGCGCCCACATCAAGTTCGGCAAGGGCCGCGGCCAGTTCACGCCCGGCGATCTCATGAAGATCGCATTGGCGGGCTGCGCAGCGCTGTCCAGCAATTTCGCTATCGAGAGCACGCTCGGCGAGGGCAAGGGCGCCAAGATCGTCGTCGACGGCACCTATGACGCCGACAACGACTCGTACATCAACTTCAACGAGACCCTCATGATCGATGCCACCGACGCGGACCTCTCCCCGGAGGACGTCGAGAAGCTCAAGAAGCGTGTGCGCGCTCACGTCGACAAGGGATGCACCGTCAAGCACACCTACGAACAGGTCACACCGGTGCGCATGGACATCGAGGTGCGCAGCTGACCGAACGCGGCGCAAATGGGGAGCCGCCGTGGGCAATGTATCGATTGCATTGCCCACGGCGGCTTTTCGTTATCGGGAGACCACCCGACTACTATTCGTTATCGTCCTGCCGGTACTCGTGCGCCTTCGGGTCGATGTCGATCTCGATCTGGCGTTCGGTTTCCTCGCTGGCGCGCTCAACCGGTACCTCGCGCACGAATTCCTCGAGCGAGGTCACCTCGACGGCCTCGGTCCCCGCTGCGGTGCCCGTCTTCACACGCTGTTCCTCCGCCTCCACGAACTTGCGCGGCACCACGTAGACCGGCGACGCCGAGTGCTGGAGCAGTCCCTGGCTGGTGGAATTGAGCAGCAGACCGGTGAGACCTCCGCGGCCGCAGGAACCGACCACCACAATGTCGTGCGTGCGGCTGGCCTTGGTGAGCGTCTCCACTGCACGGCCGGCCACAATCGATTTGCGAATCTTGAGGTCGGGGTGTGTCGTGCGGATGGATTCCAGACGTCCGTCGAGCACATCTTCGAACTTCTGCTTCTCCGCCGGATCATCGAGATTGGTGTTGCCCGGCACCACGGTGATCACGTCCAGCTCGGCGCCCCAGTTCGCGGCGAAATCCGCGGCGATCTGCAGTGCGCGCAGGCCCCACTTCGTGTCATCGGACCCAGCGGCCACCTTGGTGATCACATTGTTGAGATGCAGCAGATTGTCTTTGTCGTCGGTGTACGGCACGACGACGATCGGGCAGTAGGCGTATGCCGGCAGACTCGAGCTCGTCGTGCCGAGCAGACGCTCCGCCAGTCCTCCCTTGCCGCGGTTGCCAATGACGATCAGATTGTAGTTGCGCGACAGTTCGACGAACACCGATGACGGATCGCCCGTCACGATGAGCGTCTGCGCGTTCACGCCCTGCTCATCGGCGATTGCCTTGGCCTTCGACAGAATCTCCTGGGCATCGTTATGCGCGGCGTTGTCGTCGCCCATCGACGTGTATGTGGCGTCGAACGAGACGGCGGCATAGCTCGGCAGCGAGTATGCGCAGACAATCTGCAAGGAAAGTCCCATGTGCTTGGCATAGTTCGCGGCCCACCATGTCGCCTTGTAGCTCGCGTGCGAACCGTCGACTCCGACGAGGATTGTGTTGTCGTTCATATGAGGGACCTCCTTGACCAGCAATGAAACAAGTACTGGTATCTAGAATACCGTGCCGCCGCATGCGCGCGCGTTTCGGCGGTGAAATCCACACAAATCGATACGCCTGCCGATATGCCATGTGCCCGTAGATCGCCCAATATCGGGTCGCCATCCGCCAACCCCGCATACTCCCGTGTAGCCTGTGCTGTGTAGAAGGAGCTCTTCCCTCTAAGTATGCAAGAGCCGTAAAAGGAGACAAACAGACCCATGACATTGACTCCTTTTACATCAGGGACCATCCCTCCGTGCGTGATCCGTGCGCAATCTGCGCATGATCCGTGCGTAATCGGCGCGTAAAAAGAGACAGATGGCTTGCGCAGATGTCCCTTTTTACGCAAAGGGGAAGCCCGAAGGGATGCGGAAATGGGGCATCACCGATGAGATTGTGCAAAGACACCGTTATGCGTAAAAGGAGACGAACAGACCCATGACAGTGACTCCTTTTACATCAGAGGCCAACGCTCCATGCGCGATCCGTGCATGGTCTGTGCGCGACCTCTTGCGTAAAAAGGGACAATGCCGGCCAACTCACCGACCCTTTTTACGCAGCTCGCCGACCCTTTTTACGCAAGAGGTGCGGGCGGTAAGCACGCCGGAAGGTGAAGGGCCGCGCACCCGAGAACGGATGCGCGGCCCTTCACCGTATATCAAGAGAGGTCACAGAACTCGACGGATGCTGTAGGCAGCACCACCGAATGCCGAGAGATTGGTGACCTGCGTACCCTGTGCCGGGTTCAACGCGTTGACGATCATGCCATTGCCAATATAGATGGCGGCATGGTTGGCATTCGCGATGATGTCGCCCGGCTGGGCCTCGGCGAGGCTCGGAACGGCGGTTCCGACACCGGCCTGGGCGCCCGAGGTGCGCGGCAGATTAATGCCGAACTGGGAGAAGACATACATGACGAATCCAGAGCAATCCCAGCCGCTCGGAGTGGTGCCACCCGATACATAGGGGGCGCCGATGAACTTCTGGGCATAGGCGGCGATGGCTGCACCGTTCTTGCTGGTGGGCACGGATGGGGCAGCTGCTGGCTGCGCGGCCGGAGCGGCTTCCTGCTGGGCGGTGTTGGCATTGGTGTCGGTGAGGGATTCACGCGCCTGGTCGCGGCTTGCGGCCGCGGCCTGCTCACGTGCCGCCTGTGCGGCGGCCTCTTCCTGTGCACGCTGCTCAGCGGCTTCCTTCTCGGCTTGGGCGCGGGCTTCCGCTTCCTTCTCTGCCGTGGATTTGGTCTGTGGAACATCCATTGAACCCAGACCGCCCCAGTTGGAGTCCTTGTCGACTTCCGTGGAGGTCGCCTCGGCGAAGAAGTTCGCCTTGGCCACGTTCACCTTCGGGAACGAACGGGTCGATACGACGTAGTTCGAGCCCGACTGAGAGTCGGCGGCGGTTGCGGCCGGCGCGATGCCGGTGAACGCAAGCGAGGCTGCAACTACAGCGGTGGCAATCGAAATAGAACGCTTCATAGTATTCATCGTCGTCCACAGTAGCACAGCCAGAGTGAGACATTGTGGAAATCTACAAGAAAACGGTTGGAATACTAGGCGACACGCCGAGACCACAAGTGGCAGGTGGTGTGCTATATTATGTAGTTTTCTTCACATATTGCTCACAGCGAGCACGCAGTTCCCTCAGAGAAGAGGGAATCACCCACCCCACGGCGGCATGGAGGCCAGGAGAGCACAGGGGGGGATTAGAAGTGGATGTACTGGAAATTCCTGGCCTGTGCCGAGGTGAAGGTGCGATGCGAGATCACGCCGACGCCCTGCACATTGGATTCGGAGATCTCAATGGATCCGTCGGGATTCACCTTCTCCACCACAGCAACATGCCCGTAGACCCCTGAGGCGCCTTCCTGACCCGGTGAGAACACGAGCGCGTCGCCGGTATTGCGTGGCGTGTTGTCGACCCAATAGCCCATGGAACCTGCGGATATGGCCCAGGAGCCCGCATTGCCGAAATGCGAGCCGGTGTTGAGACCGAGTTGCGCACGACGCTCGTACGCCCACCACGTGCACTGGCCGTAGGGGTATGCATTGCCGCGATCACCGGTTTCATGATTGGCATCGAAGCCCTGCGGCAACTGGCCCTGATGCTCGTCCATGAGGTCGGCGACCTTCGGGTTGTTGGCGAGTGCGCGGGAAAGCGCGTTCGAATCGGCGATCGAATTGTCACCGCCGATCCCCCACTGGCCTGCATTGGTGGTGGAGACGGTCTTGCCGTTGTCGATGGTGACGTTCACCTTGGCGGACGACGAGCTGACCTCGGAGGTCGCGGTAGCCGTCTCGCTGCTTGCGGTGGCGCTGTCCAGAGCCTCACGCGTATCGGAGCGCGAAGCGGAACCGTCGGCGATGCGATGCACCTGCGTGGTCTCGGTCGGGTCCTCGGCCGCCAGCACTGTGGAGCCCTCGCCCTTCATGAAGGCCATCGACGTCGCCGCGGTTCCCACCAATGTCGCCAATGAGACGGAGGTGAGAATGTTGTGCTTGCGCTGGGCCGCCTTGGCGGTCTGACGAATCGCCTTACGGGTCAAAGGTGCGACTTCGTTGAGCTTGGCTGCCAGATCCTCGTCGATTGCCAGCGCCTGCGCGTCACCTGCCGCCGCCTGCTTCGCCCGCACGCCCTGTGCGGAATGCGAGCCCGTACGCGACGCGAACAGAGAGTTCGTTAGGCTTTTTGCACCTAATCCCTTGTGGGCTTTCGGGGCTGCATGCCTCATACAAAAAACTCCTTCGGTCATCTTCAGCCTGCACGCTCTGTCGTGCTCGTTATGCAACTTTCGACAGGATACCTCACCTAACCGTCAAAATACAGCTCGCATTCGCGCTTTCGGCACCGAACACGCCGGGCACACACCGGTACGTCCCTCGCTTACGCCTGTAATTTCAAGGTTCCACAAAATCTCGTAAATTTTTTGTCACATCTTCACAATCCATCCAATCTTCGCCGTGAGCCGGGTGCCTACACACTCGCCCGACGGGTGTCCAGCGTCCAAGCAATGCAACGCCGTCCGTCCATTCACCTGCGCGACGCATGCCTTCCTATAATCTAAAGACATGAGCACTATTACCATTCCGCAAAACATGCTTCCCGCAGACGGCCGCTTCGGCTCAGGCCCCACCAAGATCCGCCGTGAACAGATTCTCGACCTCACCAATGCCGCCGACACGCTACTGGGCACCTCCCACCGTCAGCGCCCGGTGAAACAGCTCGTCGAATCGATCCGCGAAGGGCTCGCCGAGTTCTTCTCGCTCCCCGCGGGCTACGAGGTGGTGCTCGGCAACGGCGGCGCGAGCGCGTTCTGGGATGTCGTGTGCTGCTCGCTCGTCAACCGCAAGGCCGCATGCGGCGTGTACGGCTCATTCACGAAGAAGATGGCCGCCTCACTCTCCTCGGCTCCGTTCCTCGAAGAACCGGCCGTATATGAGGGCGACTTCGGCACTTGGCGCCTGCCTGAACTCACCGATGGCGTCGACGCATACTGCTGGGCGCAGAACGAGACCTCCACCGGCGTCGCCGCACCGGTCAAGCGCATCGCCGGCAGTGTGGACCAGGGCGCGCTGACGATCATCGACGCGACGAGCGGCGCCGGGGCGCTGCCGGTGGACCTGTCGCAGACCGACGCCTATTATTTCTCCCCGCAGAAGGCATTCGGATCCGAGGGCGGTCTGTGGGTGGCGATTCTCTCCCCTGAGGCCATCGAACGTGCCGAGGCGGTCAAGGAGAACGCTGCCGTTCCCGGTTCGATCCGCTGGATTCCTCCGTTCCTCTCGCTCACCTCCGCGATTTCGAATTCCCGCAAGAACCAGACGCTCAACACACCGGCGATCTCCACGCTCGTGCTCATGGAGAGCCAGATTCGCTATCTCAACGACAACGGCGGTCTTGACTGGGCCGTCAAACGCTGCGAGCGCTCTGCGGACACCGTGTATTCCTGGGCCGAGGCGAGCCGCTATGCGAGCCCATACGTCGTGGATAAGGAGGCCCGCTCGCATGCCGTGGTCACCGTCGACCTCATTGACGCAGTGCCGGCCGCCGCAGTGCTCGAGGCGTTGCGAGACAACGGCATTGTCGACGTGAACGGATACCGCGCGCTGGGGCGCAACCAGCTGCGCATCGGCGTCTTCCCCTCGGTCGATCCGTCGGATGTCGAGGCGCTCACGCACTGCATTGACTATGTGATCGAACATCTGTAATCCACACGGCATGGGAACACCGCCCATATTGCCGCATCGCTTATGAGATGCGATGTGCGCGACGCGGAAATGTTCGGTATGCTCAACACATAAGCCCGGGTCACACATCCCCTCCGTGACCCGGGCTTTTTCTGTGCCGATATGCGTATTCCGCGCTCAGTCGATGTCAGTGCCTTCGTCTCGCGACGGCGTCTTCGTCGGGTCGAAGCCGGAGACGATGAACACGACGCGGCGTGCGGCGGAGACTGCATGGTCGCCGAGACGCTCCATGAAGCGTGCGATGAGCACCACGTTGATGAGCTGCTCGTTCGTGCCCTCCCATTCGGCGCTGTCGGCGTACTGCATGATCTTGAGATGCAGATCGTCGAGCTGGTCGTCGTCGCGAATGATCTGCTCCGCTATCGCGGTGTCGCGGTCGGCGAGCATGTCGACGAGGCGTCCGCCCGTGATGTCGAGGAACTGCTGCATTTTCGCGAACGTGGGCACCAGATTCTGCGGAACCGGCGAGTTCGGGTAGGTGCGGCGCGCGGATTCCGCGATATGGCGCGCCAGATCGCCCATGCGTTCGAAGGTGGTGGCCAGGCGCATCGTGGAGACGATGACGCGCAGATCGGTGGCCACCGGGTTCTGGCGTGCCAGCAGCTCCACGCATTGGTCCATGATGCGGGTGGAAAGGTCGTCGATGCTCGCATCGTTGTCAATCACGGTCTGGGCCGCATCGAGATCCTGATGAAGCAGGGCCTCCCCCGCCAGACGGATGGCGTCGCGCACATCGCGGGCCATATGGTCGAGGTCGTCGGCCACAGCTTTGAGGCCTTCATTGAAAATCACGCGCATGTGTTCACCCTCCCTGTTGCTGCCCGTGCGCTATGTACGCAATCATTGTAGCCGATGCGACACTCTGGCGTGTGCCCTGATGGGCGACGTCTCATGCGTGTGTTCGCCATCTGCGACGGGAAAATGCGCATCCGCTGCGCACTGCGCGCGAATATGGGAGAATGATGCCATGCCACAATTCACAACCACGGTGATCGCCGTCGCGTTCATACTGCTCGCGGTCGGCGCGGTCATAGGCCTGTTGGTGCTGCTCTACGACTGGCTGGCCCCGCTCATCTCCCGCACCACACACGGCGTCTCGCTTCCCGATTCCATCGGCGACCTCGTCTCCAGACTCCGGCGCCGACGCTCGCGTGACGATGAGGACGGCGACGACGATGACGATGACGAGCTTGACGATGAGACCGCCGCGCTGCTGTCGATCCTTCCGGCCGCATCGATTGTGGTCGACGATTCCGACGACGTGGTGCGCGCCAATCCGGCGGCCTACCGTCTGGGCATCGTCAACGACGACGTGATCGTGGATTCGCGCGTGCTCGACGCCGTGCGCAAAGTACGCGAGCATGGCGGCAAGACGTCTCTGGAGATCACCACCTCCACGCCGAAGCGTTTCGCGTTGCCCGAACCGGTGGATGCCGAGGAGGACCTGAAAACCAGCACCGTCTCGCGCCCCAACTGGCTCAAACTGGTCATCGGGCGCATCGATGAGCAGTTCGTCGTCGTGCTCATCGACGACATCTCGGAATCGGTGCGGTTCTCACAGATGCGCGACGACTTCGTGACGAACGTGAGCGAGATGATCATTCGGCCGAGTGAGGACCTGCAACGGCTGGCCGACGGGCTCGAGCACGGCGGCATGAGCCCCGAACAGGTCGCGCAGGCGGCACGGGACGTGCGTCGGTCAAGCGCCTACGTCGATCACATGGTCAAGGATCTGCTGCTGCTCATCAAGGCACAAGGTGATGCTCCGAACGCGCAATCCGCGGTGTTGGATGTGCGCGAACAGGTGGAGGTGGCGGTCAACGAACTCTTGCCACGAGCCCGGCAACGCGGCATCACGGTGTCCATCACCGGCAAGGGCGAGCCGAAAGTGCGCGGCGACGCCACGGCGATCCGTGCGGCAATCGGCAAGCTCGTCGACAACGCCATCGAATACTCGCCCGACAACGCGAACGTGAGCGTGCTCATCGACACGACGCGCGACGGCAAGGATGCGTTGGTGCGTGTGGTGGACCGCGGAACGGGAATCCCGCTCAAGGAGCAGCCGCGCATCTTCGAACGGTTCTACCGCGGAGCGAACCAGAACGAGCGCACACAGTCGGGCGTCGGCCTCGGTCTGGCCATCGTCAAGCATGTGGCCATCACGCACCACGGCAACGTGCAGGTGTGGAGCAGACCTGGGCAGGGCAGCACATTCAGCCTGGTGCTACCGCTCGTGCATGAATCCCCGGAAAGGAGCGAGGAGGACTAGTCGGCACCGAGCCGGCGGTAGTCGGAACGGTCGAAATGCTCCCACACGAGCAGCGCAAACCCGATCACCACGCCATACGAGCAGATGAACATCGATTGGCGCGCCATCTCCGAATGCGTGGTGGAGAAGCCGACAATGCTCACGATCAGGGCGACGACCCAGCAGCAGATGCCTATGATGAACGCCTTGCGAAGGTCGACCTGCATCGGTTTGGGGCTGGGACGGCGCTGGGCCGGGTCGTAGATCGGAGCGATTTTCATATGGCCCACTGTAATCACAGGTGTGTAGCAACGGAAATAACCAGCCAATCAAGCCCCGAATGTGGGAAAAATCTTCCCATGTGGGCACAAGCATGCGAATTCGCGTACAATATGCACGTATGCGCGAGCGCCGAAAAACGCCAAGGCAGAAGGGAGCAGGCAGTGTACGCTATTCGCCCTGTTCCCAAACACTATGCCTGGGGCTCGCACCGAACACTGCAGCATGTGTTCCACTTGGGTGAACACGAAACGCAGCAGCCACTTGCCGAGATGTGGTTCAGCGGGCACGCCCAATCCCCGTCGTCGG
Organism: Bifidobacterium animalis subsp. animalis; assembly: GCA_004154635.1. Lineage (GTDB taxonomy): Bacteria > Actinomycetota > Actinomycetes > Actinomycetales > Bifidobacteriaceae > Bifidobacterium > Bifidobacterium animalis_B. The sequence goes on along the minus strand of RSDC01000005.1, from coordinate 141,335 downwards.
TGATGGTGGACGGAACCGAACAGCCGCTCACATCGATGATCGAACGCAATCCCATCGACATGGTGGGCCGGCGCGGATCGGAGGAATTCGGCCCGGTGCTCCCCTATCTGTTCAAACTGATCTGTGCCACCGAGCCGCTCTCGCTGCAGGTGCACCCGGTGTCCTTCCAGGCGCGCGCGGGGTTCAACGAGGAGAACCGTGCGGGCATACCGCTGGACGCCCCCGAACGTTCGTTCAAAGACATCAATGCGAAAAGCGAGATGGTGGTGGCGCTCGAGCCGTTCCTCGCGGCGGTGGGATTCTCCACGCGCACATTCGCGCTACGCAATCTGGAATTGCTCAGGCTCCCGGTGGCGCAACGCATGGTGGAGGCGCTCAACTCGACCGCCACGCAGTCGGCAGGCGAATCATTTGTCATGGCGGACGAAATGATGCCCATCGCCTCCGCCGTATGGTCACCGGCGAGAAAACGACTGTTCCGCGCATTCCATGCGGCGATCACGGCGCAGGAAACGGATCCGCAGGAACTTCTCGACGATCTGCAGCATGCGCGCTCACTCACCGAGCACACGCGCAACGATCTCGCATTCGACTTCGCGATTCGCGCGGCCAAGGCGTTCCCGGGAGATACGAGCGCGCTCGCACTGCTCATGATGAACCCGGTGAGTCTTGAGGAGGGCCAGTCGGTGTTCCTGCCGACCGGCACCCCGCACGCCTATATATATGGTACGGCGGCGGAGATCATGACGAATTCGGACAACGTGCTGCGTGCAGGACTCACCGTCAAGCACAAAGACATCGTGAATCTGCTGCAATGCCTGGACTGCCGCACCAGCACGCCGGTGGATCCGTCGAACTCGCAGATCGCCACGATGCTGATGCGCGACCTCGCCTTCTACAAACCGAATGTGAGCGAGTACATGCTCGCCTACGGGCAGGTGGATGTGCAGCATGAGCCTTGGCCGGTGATCAACGCGCTGGCCAAACGCTACGACTCACTGGTGAGGCAAATCAGCGGGCATACGCCGTTCCCGCATTCCGGGCCCCGTGTGGTGGTGTGCACACAAGGGTCGGTGCAGGTGATCAGCGAGGCGGATTCACGCGTGCTGCACCAAGGAGACGCCGTGTTCGTGCCGGCGAGCGACGGATGGGCGCATGTCGAGGCCGTGATCGACGGCGAAGGAGAGCCTCAGGGCAAGTATTTGGTGGCCTCCACGCCGTTCTAGGCGACGGCAGGTGCGTGCGCGGAAACATCCGTAAAACGGGGCACAAATGGGAACCCGCGCGGCGCGGTGATCGGAAATTCCGTACACCATGCCGCGCGGGCCATGCCAAACCGCGGTGGAGTCGCTAGATGTCGAGCGAGACGACCAGCTTGCCGGTCACTTTGCCGGCAGCGAGCGTCTTCAGCCCATCCACCAGCTCGTCGAACGGCAGAATCCTCTCGATGAGCGGATCGAGACGGCCCTGCGATGCCATCTCAAGCACGTCGGTGGCCATTGTGCCCAAGTCGTTCTGCTGCCGAGGATCGCCAGAGCCATGGGCACCGCCGAGATTGACGACCGCCATGCTCAGTCCGCGGCCGAACATGTCGTCGCCGTCGATGTTCGGCACGCCCACGATGGTGACGAGCTGACCGTTGTAGGCCAATCGGTCGAAGTCCTTCTCGGCCTCGGCGCCGCTCACCGTGTCCACCACGAGATCGACGCCGAGCCCGTCGGTGAGTTCGCCTATGCGTTCGGTCACATCCTCCTTGCGGTAGTCGATGACCGCATCCACATCGAGATGCTCGCGCACATAGTCCACCTTGGCGGTGGAGCAGGTGGTGAACACCGTGAGGCCATGCATCTTGGCGAGCTGGACGGCAATGCCGCCCACGGCACCGGAGCCGCCATGAATCAATGCCGTGTGCACATTGGTGAGGTTCGGTTTGCGGTTGATCGTCTGGTAGGCCGTCAACGCGCTGCACAGCAGGCCGGCGGCGGTGGTATAGCTCACGTCGTCCGGGATGCGGGCCAGCTCATACGTCGGCGACGCCACGTATTCGGCGAAGCAGCCATCGTAGCGCAGATCGCCATGTCCGGCGACGCGCATGCCCAGATGCCAGTCCTCGGAGACATCTGGCCCGATGGCGGCGATTTCACCGGCCACATCAAGGCCCAGCGTATGCGGGAACGACCAATCCGGGTCACCGCCCTCCGCCAGCTTGTAATCCACCGGATTCAGGCCAACCGCATGCACCTTGACAAGCACCTGCCCCGGCCCAACTGCCGGAACCGGCACCTCGGCGAGCTTGATGGCGTCGAGACCACGATCTGTCTCCTGTTCAATCACATAGGCTTTCATTTCGTCGAATCATTCTCCCCTGGTTCAAGAACACCATCAGGTGCAGCGGCAGGCGCAACGGGATTGACCGTGTCGGCGGCCACAGGTGTGTCCTTCGACCCCGGGGCGGCAAATGCCTCGGCCTCGGCCTCCTTGGCATGCTGCATCAGACGCTGCTCATCCGCTTCATTGAACGACTCGTCGAACCGCATGCCCGGCTTCATATCCACCGGATGCTTCGGGTCGGCGATGGCACCGAAGGTCTTGAGCATGTCGTAGATGTACGTGCCCTTGGTGCGCCCCAGCGCAAATGCGATCGCCTTGCGTTCCACACCGTTGCGGCCGAATGTGGTGAGCGGCTGTCCATCGCGCAGCTTGACGGCCGCGTTGAGCATGTCACGCACGTCGTATTCGCTGTTCCACACCTCAGGCACGCCACGATCCACATCGCACAACGTGTACACGGCCTCCATGCCGGTGCGCATCGAATATTCCGTGGTGAAGATCGTGTCACGTGGCTCCTCGGCGAACTGGCCGATGAACGCGAAGTTGACGGCACCGTCCGGCACGACGTCGGGGCGGTCACCGAGTTCGCGCGGCATGAAGAACGCGTCGACATACGGCATCATGACCGGCACCGTGTTGCAATGGTTCTTCGCGAGCTCCTCGATCTGGTCTTCGGGCACTCCCATGTGGTAGAGCCATTCCTCGCAGATCTCCATACCGCTGCAGTCCTGCATCGGCTTGCGAATGTAGTTGCCCGGCTTGTCGGGGAACAAACCGTAGATCCATGCCGAGATCATGTCCTTCGGCTGGTCGCGGAACTGCTGCTGCCGGTTCACGGTCCAGCTCATCAGCCAGTTCGAATCCTCCACGGTCACGATGCCGCCGGTAACGGTGTGACCGCCGAACGGCGAGCGTCCGGTGATCTTCTCGATGTAGGCCGGAATCGTGTCGTCAAGCGTGGTGGCGGTGGCGCTCATCCACTTGGTGAGGTTCGGATCGTAAATGAACTTCTCCGGGTGGCCGAAGCTCGGGTCGACGGCGGCAATGCGATTCCACATGTCCCACCCGTTGCCCGGCTTGAGCGTCGGATCGAAGCCGGCCGGCGTGTTCTGGTTGCCCTCGGTGGTCGACTCCACCAGGCCGCCGTTGGTGATGAACACGAAATCGTTCTCGGTGAGTTCGATCGTCTTGTGCTCGTTCTTCACCAGATCGGTGATTACCAGCGTCTTGGCGACCTTCTTGTTCGGCGTGCTGTACGGATTGCGCGGGAATGCGCCGTTCTCGGCCTGTGCACGCTGGGCCTCGTCCATCGACACATTGGTGAACACATTGCGGGCCGGGCCGTTCTCGTGGTCACTGATGGCGAAGGTGACGTCGTCGACGGCGGTGCCCATGTGGAACTGCACGTCGTGCGCCTTGAGGTAGTTCATGAGCGGCAGGATCATCGACTCGTACTGGTTGTACCGCGTGAACCGCAGTGCCGAGAAGTCGGGCAGGCCGCCGATGTGGTGGATGAAGCGATGGATGTAACGCCGCATCTCAAGCGCGGAATCCCAGTTCTCGAAGGCGAACATGGTGCGCCAGTACATCCAGAAATTGGAATTGAGCACCTCATCGTCGAAGTAGTCGGTGATCTTCTTGTTGGCGAGCTCCTCTTCGGAAGCGAGATAGAGCTTGAGGATCTCCATGCAGCCCTTGTCGGAGAGATTGAACTTGTTGTCGGTGTGCGCATTGCGCCCACGCGCCTTGGTCGCGCGGCACTTCGAATAGTTCGGGTCTTCCTTGTTGAGCCAGTAGTAGTGGTCGAGCATCGACACATTCGGGTCTTCGATGCTCGGCACGTCACGGTAGACGTCCCACATGACCTCGAAATGGTTGTCCATCTCTCGGCCGCCGCGCATGACGTAGCCCTCGCCCTTGATGAACGCGCCGTCAAGCGCACCGCCGGGAACCGCGTCCTTGTCGAACACGTGGATGTTCTTGCCCGGCATCTGCGCATCGCGCACGAGGTAGAACGCAGCGGTGAGCGCCGCCAGTCCCGTGCCGATGATGTACGCGCTCTTGTTCTCAATGCCCTCCGGCTTCTTCGGGTGCGCGAACGCCTCGAAATTGCCTGCCGAATAGTACATGGTACCTCCTCTCCGCGGGCTCGTTCCCGCGAAGATTTGCCTGCGCCGACTTTCGGCGCTCTAGTGCCCATTGTCCGTCTGTTCGCGCAAACCGAGCACGGGGTTTGCTCTTAGCTTGGTTTTAGCGATTCCACAGGCGGTCTGCAACGCACTGCGAACATGGTGCATGTGCATGGCCGTTTTTGCAATCCTATGCTCATCCAGACATGCTCACGGGATTCAGATGGCTGCTCTTGCAACTGCAATCTCATCCTGACATGTTTATGCAGGTCAAGAATGGCCGGCTTTGCAAGCGTAATCTCAACACAGTATGCGAAGAACACTTCGCGTGCCTACACATGCCCAAGATTGCACGGGCGGCCATTGAACTCGCCGCAGAATGGTCGCTCTCGCAACTACAATCTCGATGCGACACAGTTGGAGCTGCACGATGACCACTTTTGCAGATTCAATCTCAGCGCAGCTATCTCGCATTTCATAGAATGGGCATCTTTGCAACTCTGATCTCAATTCAGCACGATTATGCGAATCAAATAGTCGCCTTTGCAATCATGGCTGCGACCAGACACGCAAAAGGCGACCCGGTGCGAAAAACACCGAGTCGCCTCATACGATCAGACGAGTGGTTAGCGGAGGACCGCCAAACTCACTTCTGGGCTCACTTCTGGCCCTGGGCCGCAACAGCGGCGGCACCGGCGGCGGCGGCCTCAGGATCGAGGTATTCGCCGCCCTTCTTGATCGGCTTGAAGTTCTCGTCGAGCTCGTAGACCAGCGGGATTGCCGTCGGGATGTTCACCTTGGCGATCTCCTCTTCGGTCAGGCCGTCGAGCATCTTGACAATCGCGCGCAGCGAGTTGCCGTGGGCAGCGATGAGAACGGTCTTGCCATCCTTGAGCTCAGGCTCGATCTCTGCCTCGAAGTACGGCTTCACGCGCTCCACGACATCGGCCAGGCACTCGGCTTCCGGAACCGGGTCGCCGGCGTAGCGCGGGTCGTTGTTCTGCGCATACTGGTCGTTCGGGTCGATCTCGGGCGGCGGGGTGCCGTAGGAGCGGCGCCACAGCATGAACTTCTCGTCGCCGTACTCCTCGCGGATCTCACTCTTGTTCTTGCCCTGCAGGGCGCCGTAATGACGCTCGTTGAGGCGCCAGTCGCGCTTCACGGGAATCCACAGGCGGTCGGCCTCATCGAGCGCGATGTTCGCGGTGTTGATGGCGCGGCGCAGCAGCGAGGTGAAGACGATGTCGGGCAGCACACCCTTGTCCTTCATGAGCTTGCCGCCGTTCTTGGCTTCCTCGCGACCCTTTTCGGTCAGCGGGACGTCAACCCAGCCGGTGAACTGATTTGTCTTGTTCCATTCGCTCTGACCATGTCGGAGCAGTACCAGTTTGTAAGTCATATGCCCTAGTCTAGCGACCCGTCGAGTCAAATGCACACGCATTGCCATATCTGCCCGATTGGCGGGATAATCTGCGAACGAGACGGTCTCAACGCATTCAGATGGACATGGTGAGACCGACGAACACCAACGCGACGGCGAGTGCGATCCACGTCAGATTCCGCATGGCGCTACGGTATTCCCGCTTGGCCACATTGAATTCGACGACCACGGTGAGCAGTATGAGCGCGATTTCGCCGAGCACTGCGCAGTAACCGCCGAGCACGCTCAGATTGGGCAGATCGGAATCCATATGGATCCACATCACGCTCCACGGAATCACCATGGCGAGCATGACGAGGGCGATGAGCACGCACAGGCACACCGTGAATGCGCGCGCGCCGATGCGTACGGCGAGCGTACGTTTGCCGCTCTCACGATCCGTGTTCACGTCGCGCAGATTATTCACCGCCATCACGGCCGCAGAGACCGCGCCGATGACTACCGCCCCATACACGCCGTTCCCGTTGACATGCCCGCACAGCACGAACTGCGTGCCAAGCGCGGCGACCGGACCGAAGAACACGAAGGCGGCCAGCTCGCCGAATCCGAAGTATCCGTATGGATGAGAGCCGCCCACATAGAACCATGCGGCTGCCATGCACAACGCGCCCACGAACACAAGCCACCAGTAGCCGGTGATCACGATCACCGCGAGGCCGCACACGCAGGCGAGCACGGCGTTCACGATGGACGCCATGAGCACCGCGCGCGGAGTGACGCCGCTGGCCACCAGACGCGTCGGCCCGTTCAGCTCGCGCACTTGCCGCTCCTCTTCCGCGGTCGCACCGTTCTCAAGGAACTGAAAATCAGATTCCACCGTGTATTGCCGCACCGCCGCCGTACGGTGGGCATCGGTGCCACGCACGCCGTCTGAGTAGTCGTTGGCGAAGTTGACGGCGATCTGCAGGAAGAGCGCAACAAGCAGGCAAAGCAGACCGAGCGTGACGATTCTGCCGGTGCCCGCATGGCATTCCGCGCTGGAAACGAGGACGCCGCAGGCCGGCAAGCCGTCCGCACCTCGCAGGTCGAGCACACGGCACGCTGCGGCGACACCAATGAGCACAGGCGCGATGCTGAGCATGAGCGTGGGAATGCGCATGCCGGAAACGTAATCGTGAAATTGCATAGTTTGAATATATGCCTGAATACTCAAACGCGCGAGCGCATACATGATCGGTGCGTTCGCGCGCGAGTTCAACCACAGGGCAGCAGTTCAGGCCTTCGAGGACTCGTTGGACATGGAGTCCACGGCAGTCTGCTGGTCGAGCACGTTCTGGGCGACCTGCTTGGCGTGCGCGTCGGCCTGCGCCTTGCGAGCGATGCGTTGCGCCTTGGTCTCGCCCTTGGCACGGGAGTCGGAGAGCAGATCCGGCTTGTGATGCAGCGCCTTCGTCCACACGTAGTAGAAGACGATGCCGAGCACGAGCCACACGGTGCCCACAATGAGCACCTCGCCGCCGAGCGAGCAGAAGATGACGCCGGTGACGATCGCGCCGATGAGCGGGAAGATGATCGTACGCCAGAACTTGCCGTGCTCGAGAATCTTCGCCCTGATGCCAAGGCCCCAGATGACGGCGATGTTGAGCATGAAGTACGTGGAGAGCGCGCCGTAGTTGGAGATCTTCGCACCCGTGGTCATGCCGATCGGCAGCACGATGAAGATGAGCGCCAGCGTGAGGACGGCGACGAAGCCGGTGGCGACGGTGGCCACGCGGGTCTTCGGGCTGATCTTGGCGAAGACCGACGGCAATGCGTCGTCCTTGGCCATCACGCGCAGCAGCGAGGCGCCGGCGGTCATGCCCGACAACGAGGTGAAGATGCCGAGCGCGAGCGCATTGGCCACGGCACACAGCACGCCAAGCCACTTGCCCGCGAGCGAGGCCACCACATAGAAGCCGTTGTTCGGATTGGCGGCCATGATCTTGCCGCTCGGATCCATGCACATCGTCAGCAGGCTCATTGCCATGTAGAGCGCGCCCAGAATGAGCACGATCACGATCATTGCACGCGACGGGCCATGCTTGGGGTCAAGGCTCTGGTCATCGAGCGTGACCACGGAGCCGAAGCCGACGAACGACAGGGCGCACAGTGAGACGGCGCTCATCACGGCACCCATCTCGAAGTGGCCGGGATTGTAGAAGCCTTCGAAGGAGAAGTGGGCCACGCCGGGGTTCTTCGCCACGTAGATAACGCCGAAGATGAAGAACAGCAGCAGCACGATGAGCTCGGCCACCAAGGCGAGCTTGTCCACCATGACGGTGGCGCCGGCGCCACGCATCGCGATGACCGTGATGATGGCGAGGAAGATGAGGCACCATGCCCACACCGGAACGGCCGGCACGTATTCATGAATTGCCAGACCGGCCATGATGAGCATGACGGCCGGCGTGATCAGGTACTGCAACAGCATGAGCCATCCGACCACGAATCCCACCGGGCCGTTGATCTCATCGGAGGCGTAGACGAAGATGCTGCCGCTCGACGGGTAGCGGGGCACCATGAGGTCGAACGAGAACGCGGTGAACAGCATCGCGACCATGGCGATCACGTATGCGAGGGCCGGCATGCCGTGCGATGTGTTCGAAACCGATGCGAGAATGGAGAACGGGGCGATCGGCACCATGAAGATCATGCCGAACACCACGAGGTCGAATACCGAGAGTGTGCGCTTGACGGTGACCGGACCGCCCGCACCCGTATTGTTTGGAGCTGGGGTTCCCTGTGACTTCGTTGCAGCGGTCATGTGAGGCTCCTTCCCTTCCTGGAAAATCTCTTCCGTACTATTTCAATTTTCGACTATAGTTCTGTCGTCCTGCGTTGGAACGGCACTGTGCGGTACGCAAAAATCCCGAAGGGATTGCCCTCCTCTTCAATGGGAGGCGGGCAATCCCTTCGAATCAGACCCTTAGATCAACTACTGCGGTTCCTTGGCGTGGGACGCGCCGGACAAATCAGTCCTTGTCTTCATGGCGCTTGTCGTAGAAGGCGGCAAGTTCGGGGCCGGCCGCAGCCAGAGCCACCTCGTCGCAGTACAGCATGTGGCCGTTGGAGTGCAGATGGTACTCGATGCGATCCTTGAGCGCCTGCGGCAGGAACAGCTTGTTGATGTCGTGGCGCACGTTCCAGTACGGCGTCGCAGCGTCGTGGATGCCGCCGAGCACGCAGATGCGGCTCGTCGGGTTGCGACGCAGCGCGGTGGCAAGGTCGTAGGCCACATTCGGAACCTGCGGGGAACCCATGGTGCCTGGAGCCTGATGCGTCCAGTTCCAGCTCGAGTTGACCTTGAGCGAGAGACCCTCGTAGTTCTCGTAGCCCTTGAAGCCCATGTCGCCGAGCATCTTCATGTACACGTCGAGGTAGGCGGCGTTGATTGCGTCGTACGACGGATCCTCGCCGGCGAAGAACTCGTTGTCGCCCTGCACGTCCTGGTATCCGTACGTGGTGAAGCGGGTGTCGTAACGGCCGGTGGTCTCGCCCTCGGCCTTGAGCAGGTTCTTGCGGAACGTGTCGAGTTCGATGCGCAGGCCCTTCTCCTCGATAAAGTCAGCAGGCAGGCCGATGAACTCGCTCATCTCGCCGGCGATCTTCTTCATCTCGTCCGCCGGCAATGCATCGGCGAGCGTCAGGGCACGGGCGAGCGTGTTGTTCGCATAGTCGAACGCCTTGTCGTACCACTCGTACTGGTCGACGCCCACACCGGCCTTCTTGAAGTAGTTGGCGGTGGCGGCGTACACCGGGAACATGCCCATGTAGTAGTCGTCCTCGCCGGAGAGCGTGGGCTCGTAGTCGAGAATGGTGGACTGTTCGGTGATGCCTGCGACGCCGACGCCATGCTCGCCGAGCATGCGGTAGACGACGGCGTTGCGCATGGTGCCGTAGGATTCGCCGTACAGGTAGTGCGGGCTGTTCATGCGGTCGTACTTGGTGAGCCACGCGATGATGCCGCGGGTGAAGGCATCGCCGTCACCGTCGACACCCCACACCTTCTTGGCGTCGTAGTTCGGATCCACATGCGAGTAGCCGGTGCCGAACGCATCGATGAACACGAGATCCGAGCTCGGCAGCAGCGAATACGGGTTGTCTTCGACCTCACCGACGCCCTTCAGGTGCGCCATGCCATCGGTCTTGACGCGCTTGGCGCCCATGCCACCGATGTTGACCATGTACGAGGCGCCACCGGGGCCGCCGTTCCAGCAGAACGTCACCGGACGATCCGACTTGTCTTCCTGGTCGGAAACCTGGGAGAACATGAACATGTGGCCGATGAGCTGGCCGTCGTCGGCGCGCACCGGAATCATTTCCGCGGTGGCGGTGTAGTTGATCTTCGTGCCGTCGGCACCGGTCCACGTGTACTGTTTCGTGGCCGTCTGCGGCAGCGGCTCGAGCGGCTTCTTCTGCTCGCCGTTGCCTGCTTCGTTCTTGGTTGCTTCTGTATTGTCTGCCATGGAATACTCCTTAGCTTGATGGTGCATGCGGGGATTGCCCCGTACACCGAAGAATTTGGCGCACGCGCGGCCCCGTGTCATTCACGGGGCCGCATGCGCATTAGGGACGCCTGAGCTCAGTGCTTGGGCTGCGACGGATCGTCCGCCGGCTTGGTCGGGTCGACGGCCTGATCCGCGTTGATGGAGTCGATGGACTTGACTGCGGCCTGTGCCTCATGTGCCTCGGCCTCGTCCACCTGAACGTGGTGGGCGTCCTGCGACAATGTCGCGTCGTCCTTCGCCTCATCGGTAAGGGCCACGGCCTCGTTGTGGTATTCATGGGCATCTTGGCTGGCAATCTTGGCCTCGGCCTCGGCACGGCGAGCATCGGCCGCCGCATCGGTGGGAACCGGGGCCGCTGAGACATCGGCCGCGGTGGGCTGAGGAATCATGTCGCCCGATTCGTTCGTATGCACGGGTTCAGGTTCGTACGACACCGTCTTGACGCCCACGGTGGGATCTCCCACCAAGGCGACCTTGGCCGGCTCGGACGGTTCGGTGATGCCCTGCTTCTTGAGCAGCGCAGCCGCCACCTCACCCTGCTCCGGATCCTTGCCTGTAGGCAGGTCCTTCATCATCTCATCCTTGTCGTAGTGCTTCTTGATCGGCAGACCCATCGGGTTCTGACCTTCGGAAAGCAATGCGGTAGGAATGTTCGACAGCGCCTTGGAAGGCTTCTTCAACCCCTCAATCTGCCAGGTGAACGGAGCGAACTGGTTGGTCGGATCAGCCCAATCGTGCTTGCGGGAGGCACGGTAGATGAGCACGCAGGCAATGAACACGAATGCGAGCAATCCAATGATAATCAGGTCGTAGGTGGCACCGGAGCCCACCTCGGCGGCAAGCTGTGCCGGCGGGTAGAACGCCAGCACGATGCCGAACACGGAGGCAAGGATGCCAATGCCCGCCACAATCCAGGCACCGGCCATGCCACCGGGCACCTTGAAGCCACGCGGACGGTTCGGCTGCTGGTAACGCAGACGCAGGAACGCGACGAACATGAGCACGTAGTAGGTGAGGTACAGGATCGTGATCGCCTGCGTGATGAGCGCGACGAAGCCCTCGACGTTCGGCAGCAGGAACACGATGAATGCGATGATCGTCATGAGCGCCATCTGCGTGTACATCAGGCGGCTCGGCATACCGTGCTTGTTGTTGTTCTGCAGGAACTTCGGCAGGAAGCCCGAGCGTCCGGCCTGGCCGAGCATGTAGGACGGACCGGCGAGGTTCGTGATGAGCGCGGCGAAGCTGTTGAGCATGCCGAGCCAGCAGAACACCAGGTAGAGGTCGGGGAAGCCGATCGTCGCACCGAGTGCACGGTAGGTGGCGAACAGCGTGTACAGCAGGTTGATCTGCTTGTTCGGAATCACCATGGCGATGATCAACGTGCCGACGATGAAGATGAGCAGCGCGAGGATCATCGAGACGAAGATGGCCAGCGGGAACTGCTTGTTCGGCTTCTTCAGGTCCTTGATGTGCGCGGCGTTCATATCGATGCCCGCGAAGGAGAAGAACACGCCGGCGGCCAATGCGAGGGTCGACATGCCCTCCCACTTCGGCACCAATGCGCTCGGCGCCATGTCGATGGCGGGCGCGTGTCCCTGGCACAGCCAGACGACGGCCAGGATGGTCATGACGCCCAGCGGCAGGAAGGTGCCGAGAATGACGCCGTACTGCGCGATCTTGCTGAAGGTCTTGACGCCCTTCGTGGCGAGGAAGCAGCAGAACCAGTAGTAGGCGAGCCAGCCGATCATGATCGGCAGCGTCACCTTCCACGTATGCGAGTTCTTGGCGAAGTCGACGGCCCAGTCGTACTTCGTGGTGAAGAAGCCGATCGTGGCCGACATCGACGGAATGCCGGAACCGAAGGTGAACGTGGTCTGGAACCACAGAATCAACAGGCAGGCGACCGCGGGGAACACGCCAATGCCCTCGCCGACCCAGCGGAAGATGCCGCCACGCTGGCTCCAGCCGGATGCGAGTTCGGCAGCCACAAGACCCGTCGGCAGGAAGAACAGCAGTCCGCCGAGCAGGAAGAAGGTAACTGAGGAGAGGCCGTAGAACGACTGCTGCACGTCGTTGGCGAGACCTGCGATCACCGTGACGTTCATCATGATCAACGCGATCGTCGTGAGGTTGCCGGCGCCTCCCTTGGCGCCCTTGACTATGGCGCCGGATTTGGATTTCGTTTTATCACTCATGTTTTCCTGGCTTACGTCCATGCGCACAGGAGCCGCCCGGTATTGGCCGAGCGGCATCTGCAACGCTATCGATTACGGACGGGGCCCCTTCGGGTCTCGCGTATCACGGCTCCGGGTTGAAGGTGTTCCAATACGGAAGCACTTCAGGCTCGGTCTCCAGCGCCTTCTGGTACTCCTCGGGCAGGTACTCCTTGCGCACCGCCACCTCGTACATGTACTGGTCGAACCACGAATCATCCATGATGAAGTAGCCCTGATGACCGACCGGCTTGCCATGCGCGGTGGTGCCCCACGAGTTCTCCACCTTCCAGCGGATCGGCTTGCCGTCGGCGTCGAGGTCGACGCCGGCCATGGTCATCGCATGCGTCGGCAGGCTCTGGTTGTACTGGAAGCGTTCGCCCTTGTCCATGTCGAACTTGATGCCGAACATCTTCTGCACGTCATAGAGGTTGAGCGAGAGAATGCCCTTGACGAAGTCGGAGTCCTGCAGCACATCGCAGCCGAACCACACCGGTTCGCCGGCCTTGAGCTGCTTGATCGTCGCTTCCTTCATCACGTCGATCGGCACGTTCACATAGTGCAGCTTGCGCTTGGAGCCCAGCACCTCACCGGTCATGTCGATCGTGTACATCTTGCCGTATTCCATGCCCTCCACAGGCAGGTTCATCACGCCCACATAATCTTCGAGCTTGACATCGCCGAGGTACTTCTTGTAGAACTCGAGCGGGGTCAGACCACGGTCGGCATGGTACTTCTTGTCGGTGTCACGATATTCGAAGTCCACGGTCTTCGGCGGTTCGCCGAAGCTCACGCACAGGATGCGGTAGATCTCGGAGAGCATGGCACGGCGTGCGTCGTCCACTTCCTTCTCCGACTTGCCTTCGCGCACGAGCTTGCGCAGCTTGAACGCATCCTCACGCAGCACGCGGTTGAGCACGGCGTTGAATTCCGACGTGTTCTTGGTCACTGCGGTGTCGGGCATGGCCTCCAGCGGCACCACGCCGTACTTCTCGATGAGCGCGCAAATCGGGTCGAAGTCGCCGCCGTCCTGCTGCGGGGTGGCGAGCAGGAAGTCGACACGGCGGTCGTTGAGATCGGAGCCTGCGTACTTGATGATGTTCTCCATGAAGAAGTTCGACTTCTCGAGCTTGTCATAGAAGAAGTTGTAGTTCTGCGAGAGCTGGAAGCTGCCCTTCGGCAACTTGAGGCTCTTCTCCATGTGGAAACGCAGGAAGTTGAGCGCCGAGAACATCCAGCAGCGGCCGGACTGGCGTTGGTTCGCCACGGCCTCGCTGTCGACGTCCACCGAGAACACGAAGTTGTTCTCGGTCACGACCACATGCTCACGCTCGCTCGACGCATGGATGCCGTTGTTCTTGACCGCCTGCTCCGCGATCTGCTGGGCGGAATCCTTCTTATATGCCTCTGCCATCTGCGACAGATCTTGCTTTGTCAATTCCATTTATTGACCTTTGTTGTTGATTGTTGATTGACCATCCGGATTCCGCTGGCTGCCGGCGAACGGCGTATATGTATGGCATATGCGGCATAACGAAAGCATCTGACGAACCGGGTGCACGAATTTCGTACGGACCATGCCGGCGGGTTTTCCCATGCGGATGTCACGCGCATCCCCTCCGGCAATACTGTTGCGGGAATATCAGTCGAACAGCGTCCAAGGCTGGCTTGGACGGCTCTTCAAGTAACCCTTCTGCCAATTCCACTGCGGGTGCTGTTCCAGGAACGCATCGGCGTCGAACGGCTCGCCGTCGGCACGGCCGAAGATGCCCCACATGCGGAAGTTCTCAATATCGTCTGCGCTGGCGCATTTGCCGTCGCAGGAGCCACCCGGGAAGAACGGCACGTTCCACACGCCGTGCGGATCGTCCGCGTAGTACATCGGGTCGCAGTCGTAATGGGCGCAGATGTCGCGCGAGCTGGCGCATTCGTAGCCCAAGTACGGGTCGAACTTGTCGGCGAGAATCTTCTTGGCCATATCGTCGTCGATCTTGCCCGAGACCTCCGGCATGAGCTTCTCCAGGCGCGTGCGGCGACCGCCGGTCTGCTGGCGCGGGTCGTTGTAGCCGTTGTCGACGCATTCGAGATTGCGGATGCGTGGATTGTGCGCGGCGTTGCACCCGTAGAAGTAGCCGTCCTTGGTGCGCAGCAGCTCCTGGTGCTTGAGGCCCTCCTCGTAGCGGGCGATCTCGTTGGTGTTGGCGTCGACGAGCATCCAGATGTTCGCGTAGCCGCCGTTGTTGCCGGTGTTCTCGATCTTGATCCACTCGTCGATCGTCTTCGCGTATTGCGAGGCCTGACGCGAGCGCACATACTCGGGAACGCCGTCCACATCGTACCCGACGAAGCCGGCAAGGGTGGTCTCGGTGATGCCGAGGCCTGCGGCGGTCACATAGAAGTCGGTCATCGAGCTGATGTAACCGGGAATGGTCTGCATCTTGATGGCGAAGCCCTTCGCAGGCTTGATCACCTCGCAGATGTTGAAGTACTGGCCGCTCCAGAAATCATCGAAGCTCTCATGGGCGATCACCGGACGGCCGTCCACCGTGGCCGAACCGGTGGCCACGAAGCCGGTGCAATGCGAACCCTTCGGCCCGGCTGGCGGGTTGTTCGAGTACTCCGCGGCGACCTGCGGCCACCAGTATCCGGTGAGCTCCATCCAGGCGTTCCAGCCGATCACATCGTCGAGCGAGGTCTCGAAACCACCGGCGGTGAAGCCGTCGGCCATGCCCTGCATCTCCTCGATGTACTCGTCCGGAATCTTGCTCTTATGCAGTTTGACGGCCTGCTCCACGAAGAACGAGTAGTCCATGCCCATTGTTTCGAGTGTCATATGCGTGTATACGCGAATGGCGTCCTTGAACTCGCCGGTGAGCAGGTAGCCATGCTCGAAGCCGATCTCGTACGGGCTTCCCTCAACGGTCAGGTACTGCCATCCGTTGGTCTTCGTGAGCGTGGCCTTGTCCACGATCTGTTGCTGTTCGCTGGTCAATGCCATTGCATCCCCTTTTGTTGGAACTAAGCAACAGCATAGGGAGCCGGACACGTGGCCTCATTTTGTTTACCCTTAAGGCGGATAGCCCTTGAGCGGAATAAAAAAAGTCAAAAACAGCATATTTTCCGAACTCTATCGTCCTAAAACCCGTACCTTTGCCTCCTGCCCCCATGCGTCCAGAACACTCTATGACCATACGGCACAGGCGTCTGCGCGCCGGCGGCACGGGTTCCGCCTCACGGCATTCCACGGCCGCACAGAGTCGACGAAGGACGCCGCCGAAACCACGACCTCACGACACAGTATTTCTTATTAGACAGTTCGTATTGAATTGCATACCAATCCACTGCCATCCTCATGCGTTTGCCACACGCGTCTTTCCCGCAATCTGCACCGTTTCCAACGCACAAGCCCACCCGTACGGCCCGTGCGGGTGGGCTTGTGCGTTCATGAGCGGTGCTGAACCGGCACGTCCCTATACGTCAGCCGCCCAGATACGCTTCCCGAATGCGCGGATCGGCGAGCAGATCGTCTGCGCGCCCATGCAGGCGAATGCGACCGTTCTGCAGCACATAGCCGTAGTCCGCTATCGAGAGCGCAAGTTCGGCCTGCTGTTCGACCATGAGCACGGAGAGACCGAGCTCGTCTCGCAGTGCGGCGATCTGCTCGAGCACCTCCTCCACCAGTCTGGGGGACAGACCCATCGTCGGCTCATCCATACAGATCAGCTTCGGGCGGCTCATCAACGCACGCGCGAACGCAAGCATCTGCTGTTCGCCGCCCGACATCGTGCCCGCCTGCTGCGATCTGCGCTCAGCGAGGCGCGGGAACCGCTCATACATCCGCTCGAGATCCTCGGCCACGCCCGCTTTGTCGGTGCGCGTGTACGCACCGGCCAGCAGGTTCTCGCGCACCGTCATCTGCGGGAAGATCCTGCGCGCCTCGGGCACCGCCGC
Source organism: Bifidobacterium animalis subsp. animalis (assembly GCA_004154635.1). GTDB lineage: Bacteria > Actinomycetota > Actinomycetes > Actinomycetales > Bifidobacteriaceae > Bifidobacterium > Bifidobacterium animalis_B. The sequence goes on along the minus strand of RSDC01000005.1, from coordinate 124,780 downwards.
AATACCGTCGAGCACACGCCTGCGGGTCGGAATACGTGTGATATCGCGGTCTGCGAAGGTGATGGCGCCGCTCTTGACCTGATTGAGACCGAGGATCGTCTTCATGGTCGTGGACTTGCCCGACGCGTTGCCGCCGAGCAGTGAGACGATTGAGCCCTTCGGCACGCCGATCGAGACGTCCTGCAGTGCATGGACCTGCCCGTAGAACACGTTGACGCCGTCCAGTGTGAGCAATGCCGGCTTGCCAAGCACATGTGACGGATCGCGCACGACGTTCGCATCCCCCTCCGGTTCCGTGTCGGCGAGCTGTTCGATTGCATTCTGCTTGCCGAGCACGCCGCTATGCCGAGCCGACGCCGTGGTGTGCAGCTCGCGGCGCTTGCCCAGATACGCCTCGACGACTTGCGGTGCGCGGCGCACCTCGTCGGGCTCGCCCTGTGCGATGATCTTGCCGCCGTCCATTGCGATGACGCGGTCCGAGAGGGCCGTGACGAGCTCGATCTTATGCTCGACGAGCAGAATCGTATGCCCCTGCGCCTTGAGATATTGGAGCTGCTCAAGCACTTCCGCCGTCTCGGATTGGTTCATGCCGGCGGTCGGCTCGTCGAGCAGCAGCAGCTTCGGCTCGCTGATGTGCGCGCGGGCGATCTCGGTGCGACGGCGGTTCGCATACGACAACGTGTAGGTGAAATCCTCGCGACGCGTGCCGAGCCGTTCCTTGAACCGGTCGATCTCCATGCCTACGCGGTCGCGCACATCGGCACGCTCGCGCCGCACCTTCGGCCCGTGCACCAGCGCGACCGCCGTTTCGGAAAGCAAATTCACCCACCGCAGCAACGGATAGTGCTGCAATTGCTTGAACGGACGTTGCTCCTCGAGCTTCTTGTGGTAGCCGAGTGCGATGTTCTCGTTCACGGTGAGTGCGCCGAACACGCGGCCGTTCTGGAATGTGCGCGCCAGACCATGCTCGCTCACGGTGGCCGCGCTCGACCCTGCAATGGATTGTTCGTCAATGTCTACGATTCCCGAGTCCGGCGCCAGGAATCCCGAAATCAGATTGATCGTGGTCGATTTTCCTGAACCATTCGGGCCTATGATCGAGATGACCTCACCGGAATGCAGATCGAAGGAGACGCCGTCCACCGCCTTGAGACCCTCGAAGGACTTGGTGAGATTGCGCACGCCGAGCACCACCGGTTCGCTGAGCACAGCCTCGCGATGATGCTGCGCATAGGCCACCGGGTCTCCGCCGAATGCCTCAAGTTCCGCCGAGTACGGGTCCACCGATTCGACCGGCCCTTTGACCTGACCCGCCTTGAACCCCTGCACGGCCGTCTGGAGAGTGTTATGGTCGCTCATGAATCATCCTTTCCTTGCGAACAGACCCTGGGGCCGGAACATGATGATGACGACGAGCAGCACGCCGTAGGCCAATATGCGCGCCTGCGGCACGATGCGCAACAGCTCGGGAGCACCGATCAGAACGATCGAGCCGAACACCGCGCCCACCGGCGAGTTCATGCCGCCGAGCACAATGATCGTCAGGATCAGCAACGACATATTCGAATTGAAAATAGTCGGATCGATATAGGTGTACTGGTGTGCGAGCAATGATCCCGCCGTGCCGGCGAGGAACGTGGCCACCGCATACGCCAGTGCCTTGTAGGCACCGGTGCGGATGCTCAACGCCTCACTCGCCTCTTGGTCTGAACCGATCGCATCGAATACATGGCCCAGATGCGAACGTTGGATGCGCATGACAATCACCAGCGCCACAATGAGCACGACGACGTCGAGCAGGTAGATCTTCTGCGGGGTGTCGAGCACCGCGCCGAACACCGTGGGCAACGGGATGCCCTGAATACCCAACGAGCCGTGCGTGAGCGGTTCGGCAATGCGGATGAGCGCCACCATCACGGCGCCAAGGCCGATTGTGGCTATGGCGACATAGTGTCCGGAAAGCTTCCACGCGGGGAATGTCAGGGCGCAGGAGAACACGGCGGCGACGATCCCGGCGAACAGCAGGGCCAATAGGAACGGCCAGTGCAGCCGTGTGGTGAGCAGGGCCGAAGTGTAGGAACCGATGGCGAGGGACCCGGCCAAACCGAGAATGGTCTGGCCCGCACAGCCGGAGATGAGCGTCAGACCCACGGCGGCAATGGCGTAGATGGCCACCTGGGTTCCAATGCCCGCCATGTAGTCGCTCACCAGGAACGGCGAGGCGACGAGCACGGCCGCAAGAAGCGCATAACCCCACCATGGCAGCGTGATCGGCCGCGCACCACCGAGGAACGTGCCGGTCATCGGCTCGGACTTCACGTCGGTCTTGCCGCCGAGCAACCCCTGCGGGCGAATGATGAGAATGACGATCAATGCGCCGAAGGTGATGAGGTCATGCGCCCCGTCACCGAACCAGAACACGCCGATCGCCTCGACCACACCGAGCACGATGCCACCCACAACGGCACCGGGAATCGAGCCGAGACCACCTATGGCCGCCGCGACGAAGGCCGTGAGCCCTATGGTACCGCCGTTCATCGCGTTGATGTTCGCATTGAACAGGCCAATGAAAATGCCGGCGAGACCGGAGAGCACCGCACCGATGACGAATGCGATGTTGCGGATTCGTTTGACCGGTATGCCCATCTGGAGGGCGGCCTGCGAATCCTGCGCGGTCGCACGGATCGCCTGTCCGGCTTTGCCGTACGTGAGGAAGGCCCATAGGGCACCCATCGCGACGACGGCGGAGACGATCATGACAATGTCGGAGGTGCCGAAACGCACACCGGCGAGTTGCAGATTATAGGTGGGCAGCAGTTTCGGAAACGGACGGGTACGCGAACCGAAGATGAGCTGCAGGCCGTTGTCGAGAATCTGACCGACACCGATGGTGGCAAGCAGTGCGGCAATCGGCTTGCGCCCCTCAAGCGGCGCGATGACGCCGGCATTGATGAGCCAGCCCAGTATGGCGGTGATGACGGTGACCACCAAGGCGACCGGAATGATCGGCCAACCAAGCACCGCACCGAAATACCATGCGACCATCATGCCCACGGCCACCAGCGACCCTTGGGCGAAATTGACCACATTCGTCACACCGAAGATGAGCGAAACACCGACGGCGACCAACGCATAGGCTCCACCATGGATGAGTCCGGAGAACAACGTATCTATCACGTGCGCATCCTTTGCTTATCTGTCGTATTCCCGAATTCGCCTGAGCTCGCGTGGGAACCCAGGCGAATCCGGGCGAGCCGATCAGCCGTTGTACTGGACGAACTTGCCGTTCCTGGCGACGAGCAGAATGGGCTCGATGCCGGGTGCACGACGCGATGTCTGGTCGAAGGAGAACGCGCCGCCGTTGCCCTGGTAGAGCGGGAAGTCGTTGATGGTCTGCAATGCCTGCTGAATGCCCTCACGGGTCGGCGACGTCTTGTTGCCGGCATAGGCGAGGTCTTTGATGGCCTGGTATGCGACGACTTCGAAATTGCCGGGCTTGTTGCCGTACTTGTCTTCGAATGCCTTCACAAACGCCTGGGCGTTCTTGTCGGTGGTGCCGTCGGCGCTGAAAGTACCTGTGATGATTGCACCTTCGGCGTTCTTCCCGGCCAGATCAAGGAATTCGGCGGTCTCCTGACCACCATAGAACGGCCCGGTGTAGCCGAGTTTGTCGCGCAACGTGTTGATGACCAGCGCACCGTCCGGCCCGTAGCCGATGTTCACCACCGCATCCGGCTTCGCATCGCGCGCCGGAATGAGGATTGGCGAAAGATCGGTGGAATCCGGCAGGTACGACGACTCATAGACGATCTGCGTGCCGTTCTTGAGCGCCTCCTGCTTGAAGTATTCGTACGCCTGCTTGCCCCAGTCGTTCTCGATGTAGACGACGGAGATCTTCTTCGCGCTCTTGGCCACCGTGTCTGCATTGAGCTTCTGGTAGGAGTCCTGCCCCACAGCCGGACTCCATACATGGTCGCCGCTCTGGGTGAACGTCGGCGACGAGTTGTTGAAGCCGTAATGCACGAGGCCGGCCTGCTGGAAGGTGGGCGATGCGGCGGCGGATGCCGGTGAGGCATAGTCACCCACCACGGCGATGATCGATTTGTCGGATGCGAGCTTGGGTGCCACCGCGGCGTCCTGCTTCGGATCGGACTGGGTGTCGAAATACTTGAGACCGAGCTGCTTGCCACCTATGCCACCGGCGGCATTCACCTCGTCCTTGGCGAGTTCGAAGCCCTGCTCGAACAGACGGCCGTATTCGGCGTACTGCCCGGTCTTCGGGTAGATGACACCGATGTTCACGGTGTTACCGCTCCCCTCCGAGGCGTCCGCCTGGGCGTCGCCGCCAAGTCCGCATGCCGCGGTTCCGGCGAGCAATGACACGGCAAGTGCGCCGGCGGCGGCCGATTGCAGTGCGGTCTTGAAATGCTTGGCGGTATGGGTGAAATACGTCATAACAATCTTCTCTCTACTTCTATTTCTATGAATCCGTTGATAGCCGGTGAATACGGGACCGGCGAGGCCTGCTGGAATTCCCTGGGGACATGGCCGATCAGGCGGCGCGGTACTGCGCGAGCAGCTCGAGCGCCTCGTCGGACGACGGGGTGAGCACAGTGCAGCTCGGCGCCAGCAGGAACGGCTTGTCGCCGCGCAGACGAATGGTCTCTTCGAGTTCGGCGCGCACCTGCTCCACGGAACCGTCCGGAGCGAATTCGAGATAGTTCGCACCGGCGACGGGCACCGCGTCGAGATCGGCGTCCGCCTTCGGATTGCCATGCGAATACTGGTCCCAATGAATGATGTCGACACCGAGATCGTCGAACCAATCCGGATTCGAGTCGGCACGGCACGTGTGCAGCAAGACGACGGCCTCCGGATTCGCCTTGCGCACGGCGTCGATGACAATGCGGTCGTACGGTTCGGAGAATTCGCGGTACTGCGCGCGATCGAAATACCTTTCGCTCACCGTGCCGGTCACCGCATAGAAGATGCCGTCGAGCCCCGCACCGCCCTCGCTGATCGGCGTGACGAGCAGACGGGCGTAATCCGCAAGCGTGTCGGCGATGTTCGCGAGCGCCTGTTTGGCCAGATCGGGCTGGTCGAAGATCACCTGCTGCACGGTCAGATCGGTGTTCGAATAGGTGTCGCCCGGGTAGAGCGGCAGATCGGCGAGCTGCAGCAACACGGACAGCGGCGAGAAGATCGTCTGGATCACACCGCGATCGGGCAGCGCCTCGCGAATGATCCGCGCTGCATCGAGGGCCTCTTTGAACTGCGGGTTCTCGCTCGCGTTGAGCTTGCCGATATTCGCGACGTCGGCGACTGTGTTCACGGCGGCGCGAATCTTCCTCGGGATCACGAAACCGGCATAGTCATTGCGGTCGTACTCGGCTCCCCACGCCTCCGCATAGTAGACGGCGCGCGGATTGATCTTCACCCAGTCCCAATCCCAACGCTTCACGAAATCAACGTAGGCCTTGGCGAACTCCTCGGCGCCGTATTCATGGCCGACGAGATGCTGCCATGCGCTGGTCAGATGGGTCGGATTGCCTTCGGGAACCGATTTGCGGGCGATATTATGAAACTGCTCTCTACGAGTGGACATGGTATTCCTTCTGGTTGGCATGTGAGGAACATGCGGATATTTGGATGATGTGAATAGCGTGTGCCGATACCGCGAGCGTACCCCGCAATCACCGTGAAAACACGGCCCTCCTTACAGGTTTTCGTTATGACGTTCTATTGAGCACCGGCATTGCACGGGAAACGGCGACGTAATTCCGGCGCAATTGTGCGAACTGGGTGCCATGCGCGATTCCGGCGACCAATACTCGGCTGCAAGCGGCATTCGGGGAGAGTCACCCCTCCCTCAAACGGCCAGAATGCGCCGAATCGCGAAATCCGGCCATCGAACAACGTCGTTCGCTGGTCAAATTTCGCAGAGGGTCACGAGGAGACCGACAGAATCAATACGACGCCGTCATTTGGCATCCGATATCCCCTCCCAATGGCCAGATGAGTTGCGGATGCGAACAATGGCCGATGAAACACGTTCCCCAATGGCCAGATTGCGGCGATATGCGCCGAATGACCGCTGGAGTGGCAGGAAATATGATGGGCGGAGAATACAAACAGGCCCCTCCAGGTGATTTACCTGAAGAGGCCTCGAAAAATGTCCTGTTCGATGCCGGATGGCATGTACAGGCGGATTACTGCGCGTCCTGTGAATCCGGATCTTGCGATGCGGAAGGAATGGCGGGTTGAGCCGGCATAGCAGGCGCTGCCGGTGCAGCCGGGGCTGGCTGTTGCGGTGCCGACTGCTGTGGTGTGGGCTGGGCCCATGCCGGCGGATTGGGGTTCGCCGCCGGAGCCGCAGGGCTCATCGGCGCTGCCGGTGCAGCTGGTGCAGCCGGAGTTGCAGGGGCGGCCGGTGCGGCATTGAATGGCTCATGGGCCACTGCCGGCGGGACCGGTGCAGCCGCACTCGGGTCCGGTGCCATAGGCGTGCCTTGTTGCGCACCCGCACCGGCCGGAGGATTCTCGACGCCGAACTGCCACTGGCTGTTGTCGACATTGCTCGGATCACGCTGGGCGGGAACGCCGAACTGCCAGCCGTTGTTCTGGTACGAAGCATCGTATGCCGGATTCTGCACAGGCATCGCCGGCGCGCCATTCTGGGGGTTCTTGGCACGCTGCTTGTTGTAGAACGCGAAGATGGTGCCGATGAGCATGACGATGATCGCAATGATGAGCAGCCACATGCCGGCGCCATAGCTCAGGTGGATGAATTGGCGGTACTCGCCGAGCTGCGAAAGCTTGCTACCCGCGTTGGCAATCTCGTAGATGACGAGCAGCGCGTAGATGATCGTGACGGTCAGTGCTGCGATCTCCTGCCGCAACACGGCGAGCACGGCGATCACCACGGCGCCGATGAGCAGGATCCACCCATCGCCATGGGGCATGAGCGAGACGGACTGCGACATCGAGACGCCCATCATTCCCACGTTCACGGTCGCAAACGGCAGGAACACGCCGATGACCGCAAGGAGCGCGCCGACGACGGTCACCAGATTGCCGTAGGCCACCTCATAGTTGCCGATCTTCAGATGCTGCTTACCGAGCGAGTCCGCGAACTTGTTCACCGATTCCTTCACATCCACCGTGGTCGTGCCAGCCGGCGCACCCTGTGCGAATTGGGGTGCGGCGTGCGGCGTCTGCGGCGCGGATTGCGGCTGTTGTGGTGCCGACTGTGCGTTGGCATACGCAGGCTGCTGCCCTTGGGGAGACGGCGAGCCCTGTGCCGGCTGCTGGGCCGGCGTCGGCTGGGCATACGGCGGCAGGTCGTTCGACGGCTGCGCGCCATTGTTCTCGTTTGGATTCATATTCGGTCCTTACATGTTCCGACTGCGATGGCAGTCATTTCAACATGAGGCCCATCATACCCGAAGAGATTACGGCGGCATGGAAAAGGCCGCCTTTGTAATCTGTGGAGATAATTTCCGGAGTACAGGCGGCCTTCAGCGAATGCACGGCTCAGTTGTTGAGCGGCTTGACCAGCGGGAACGTGATCGTCTCGCGAATCGTGGCACCGGTGAGCGCGATGAGCAGACGGTCGATGCCCATGCCCATGCCACCTGCCGGCGGCATGCCGACGCCGAGCGCCTCGAGGAAGTCCTCATCGATGTCGCACGCCTCCTCGTCACCGGCGAGAGCATCCTTGGCCTGTGCCACGAAGCGCTCACGCTGCACGATCGGGTCGTTGAGCTCGGAATAGCCGGTCGCAAGCTCGAAGCCGCGCACGTAGAGATCCCACTTCTCCACCACGCCGGGCTTGCTGCGGTGCGCCTTAACGAGCGGCGAGGTCTCCACCGGGAAGTCGCGCACGAAGGTCGGCTCATACAGCTTGTCTTCGTAGAAGTGCTCCCACAGGTGTTCGACGAGCTTGCCGTGGTTCTCCACCTCGTCGCGCTCCACGCCCAGGCGGTCGGCAATCGCACCGAGCTCCTCAACGCTCGTCTCCGGCGTGATCTGCTGGCCGAGCGCCTCCGACAGCGAGTCATACATGCTCATCGTCTTCCATTCGCCGCCGAAGTCGTACTCGGTGCCGTCGAGCAGCGTCACCTTGGTGGAGCCGAACACGTCGATGGCGGTCTTCTGGATCAGCTCCTTGACGAGCTTGGCGATCGTGTCGTAGTTGCCGTAGGCCTCATAGGCCTCGACCATCGTGAATTCCGGCGCGTGCGTGGCGTCCACGCCTTCGTTGCGGAAGTCGCGGTTGATCTCGAACACCTTCTCGATGCCACCCACGAGGCAGCGCTTGAGGAAGAGCTCGGGCGCGATGCGCAGGTAGAGATCGAGGTCGAAAGCGTTCATATGCGTGGTGAACGGACGAGCCGCGGCACCACCGTGAATGGTCTGCAGCATCGGAGTCTCCACCTCGAGGAACCCGTGTTCGTCGAAGGTGCGGCGCAGCGAGGCGACCGCACGGGAACGATTGCGCACCATGTTGCGAATCTTCTCGTCGGCGATCATGCCGATGTACGGCTTGCGCGTGCGGGTGTCTTCGTTGAGTTCCTTATGCAGCGTCGGCAGCGGCTGCAGCGCCTTGGCGGCGATGGCCCATTCATCGGCGAAGATCGACAGCTCGCCGGTCTTCGATGCGATCACGCGACCTTTGACGAACAGGTGGTCGCCAAGGTCCACCAGCTGCTTGAACTGCTTGAGCGAGTCCGCGCCGATCTGCTTCTTCGAGAGCATGGCCTGGATCGTCGCGCCATCGCCGGCGGCGAGCTGCACGAAGCACAGTCCGCCCGCATTGCGAATGAACAGCACGCGGCCCGCCACGCCGACGATGTCGTTGGTCTCGGCGCCCGCTTCGAGCTTGCCGTCATACTTGGCACGCACGGCGTCGATGGTCGTGGTGACGTCGAGATTCACCGGGTACGGATTGATGCCGTCCTTGATCATCATCGCGCGCTTGGCCACACGGGTCTGCACCTGCTCCGGGTGCGCGAGCGGTCCGAATTCCTTGTTCGACGGATCCACGGCCTCGTCGAGCGAGGCGCCCTCCTGCACGCGCTTGAAAATCGCCTCGTCCTGGTTGAGCAACATTTCCGCGCGCTCCACGGTGCTCATCTCGGGGGCGGCCACTACCTCTTCTTCCACAGTGATATCTGCAGATTCATTCGCTTCAGTCATAGCGCAACAGTCTAATAAAGACTCGCTACACTCCCCCGCACGGCCTCCCTGAGCGAACGCGCGCATGCCACGGCATACGGAACCTTCCGTGAAACAGACCGCGAAAGTGCTGGAAAACAGTGCCATTCGCGGAGTCTTCCGCATGGTCGACCACATGCAACACGCCGACGAATTGCCATAGTCGACCAAACGTCGTACAGTAACTTTCTGTTGCGCAGAAGCAACATCGGGCTGTGGCGCAGCTTGGTAGCGCGCTTCGTTCGGGACGAAGAGGCCGCGAGTTCAAATCTCGCCAGCCCGACGCGAAAGGGGTTGTCTCCGCATGGAGGCAACCCCTTCTTCCATTTGCACTTCCATTTACAGCAGTCCCGCGCTCAGTAGGCGCCGCGTATCGCCTGCTCCAAGTCGGCAATGAGGTCGGCCGTGTCTTCCAATCCGATCGACAGGCGGATGAGATTGTCTCCCACACCGCTCATCCGACGGAATTGCGGCGAGACCTCGCGGTGTGTGATGCGCGCGGGATCGACGATGAGCGAGCGCGCATCGCCTATGTTCGGCACATAGGTGAACACGTGGGTGCCATCGAGAATCCGCGCGACCTGCTCACGGCCGCCATCCACTTCGAAACTGAGCACGCCACCCACGCCACGCGGAAAATCACGGCGCACAAGCTCGCTCTGGGAAGCGGTCTGCAATGCCGTATCGCCGGTTCGCGTCAGGGCGAGTCCCGCGTAGTGCACGGCGCGCACATGCTGGACGGTCTGCAGGAATTCGGCGATTGCGGTGGCCGAAGCGACCTGCTGGCGCAGGCGCACGGCAAGCGTCTCCACGCCGAGCAGCTGCAGGTAGGCGTTCACCGGCGAGGCGACCGCGCCGAATGTGCGCAGGTATTTGATGCGCACACGTCGAATGTATGCGTCAACGCCGAATTTCGAGGCGAAGCTGTGCCAGTCGTCGTTGCGGTCGTCACTGACCACCACCTCCTGTCGCGTGAACTGCGGGTAGCGATCGGTGGCCCAGTCGAAACGCCCGGCGTCGACGACCATGCCGCCGAGTGCATTGCCGTGCCCGCTGATCCCTTTCGTGGTCGAGTGCACGACGACGTCGGCCCCCAGTTCGATCGGCCGGAACAGGTAGGGCGTGGGCACCGTGTTGTCGACGATGAGCGCAACACCGTGCCGGTGTGCGATCTCGGCGAGCGCGGCGACATCGGCGACCTCGGTGGATGGGTTCGCAACCGACTCCGCGAAGATCGCGCGCGTATCCGGCCCAATCAGCGACTCTACCAATCTCACGTCGTTGATGTCACCCACGAAATCGGTTTCGATGCCGAATTCGGGGAACAGGCTGTCCATCGCATCTACGGACGCGCCGTACAGATTCCGCGCGGCGATGATGCGGCCGCCACCCTCCGCCGCACACAACAGCGCAGCTGAGACCGCCGCCATACCGGAGGCGAACGCCACGGCGGAGCGACCGCCCTCCAAGGCGGCGATGCGGCGTTCGAGCACGTCGAGTGTCGGATTGGCCACACGGGAGTATGAGAAGCCCTCTGCGGCACCTGCCGAGAGCGCGTCACCATGTGCCGCGGACTGCATGTCGAAGGCGGCGGAAAGGTAGATCGGGGGCACCGCGGCGTTGCCGTTGGTACAGTCCGCGGAATCATAGCCGGCGTGAATGGCCAGCGTGGAGAAATGGGTCATGGTATGCCAGTCTGTCAGTGGCGCAGTCACATGCGCGAGGGAACGGTTAACGGAAAAGCGACGCGAGTTCGAGCGGTTGCGGCGCCCGCGCGCGGCTGGTGGCGATGGCGAGCGCCTGGTCGAGATCATCGATCAGATCGTGTACGTCCTCGATGCCCACGGCCAGCCGGATCAACTCGTCGGTGATGCCCACTTTGAGCCGTTCGCTGCGCGGCAGTTCGAAATGGGTCATGCGCGCGGGGTATTCGGCCAGGCTTTCCACGGCGCCAAGCGAGACGGCCAAACGGAATATCTGCAGATTGTTCAGCATATCCGCCGGATCCACCCCTTCACGCACCTCGAAGCTGAGCACGCCTCCAGCACCCCGCAGGCCCTTCGACGCCACCGGCTCGCCGTGCAGGCCCGGGTAATGCACGCGCGCAACGGCGGCGTGCTCATCGAGATGGCGAGCGATGGCGAGCGCATTCTCCTGCTGGCGTTCGAGGCGCAGTGCGAGCGTTTGGATCCCACGGCGCACCGCATCGCATTCCGCGGGGGCGAGCACGCCGCCGAGTCGATTCTGCGAGTAGTACACGCGGGCTCCGAGAATGTCGTTGGCCACCGCCACGAGCCCGGCGACGACGTCCGAATGGCCGGCGAGATACTTGGTGGCGGAATGGATCACGATGTCGGCGCCCAGATCGAGCGGCTGCTGCAGGTATGGCGTGACGAAGGTGTTGTCGACGATCACGATGGCGCCGTACTTGTGCGCGATCTCGGCGATGGCGTGCACGTCGTTGACCTGCAGCAACGGGTTCGTGAGCGTCTCGAAATAGACCGCCTTAGCCGGAGGCTGCTCACCGTGCCCGCTGATCGCATGCTCCAGCTCGCGTAGGTCCTGCGTGTCCACCGGGTAGCTGACGAGCCCCCAACGGTTGAAATGCTCGTTGAACAACGAGTAGGTGCCGCCGTAGATGTTCGAACCGACCACAATACGCTCACCCGGCGCGAAGATCGACAGCACCGCGTGGATCGCCGCGAGCCCTGAGGCGAAGGCGAAACCGCGCACACCGTGTTCGAGCTGGGCGATCTGCCGTTCCAGGAAATCGCGCGTGGGATTGCCGCTGCGCGCATAGTCCCAGCGTGGCATGGACTCGACCGATTCGAAGGCATAGGTGGACGAATTGTAGATGGGCGGGTTCACCGCGCCGGTGGCGTTGTCCGTCACCGGTACGCCGTGGACGAGCTTGGTGTTCAGCTGGGTCATGGCACCTCCTGTACAGCATGGATTGTCTGTGTGCTATTGGTCTGGGTCGTGCCCGCATCCGTTGTTGTCAGGCACGGGCGCCACTGTATCGCCGTTCGGACGCACGAATGCCGGCGTGGTTATACGCGCAGGTTATAGGAGTCTGCAAATACGCGGGATTGCAACGAAAAACCCGCTATAGAGCGCGTCTATAGCGGGTTTCAAGTGAAGATGCTAGGAGATTGAGAATATGATCTTATGTTTGTGCTCCTTTCATTTGGGTGCATGGGAAAAGTCTGCTGAAGAGTTGCGGACTACCGCTCAACTGCCGGCAATCGGCGGCAGGCAGGCAGCACGCATACGAGCTCGCAGATCACACAAACCACGAGCAGCAGGCAACCACTGATCACGATGTCGCGCAATGGGAAGACCGGCACGGATCGGCCGAACATCGGCGTCATCATCTCGGCACACCATCCCACGCCGACTCCGACGGCAACGGCAGCTTCAAGCACCGCCACACAGACGACTATGAGCGCATGCGCAATCTGCACATGAATCTGTTGGAACGGCGTGGCCCCAGCGAGCGAGATCGTACGCATCGAAGCGCGTTGGCGGCGTGCCGATATGGCGAGTGACATCAGCGACGTCGATACGGCGATGAGCAGCGGCAACGCGCATATAGTAAGCAAAGAGGCGCCATCGGCGTTCACTGTGCTCGCAGCGCCATTCTTCGAAATGAGCGCTTCCGCGAATGTCCAAGCCGGAGCGAGCACGCCGAACGGCAAAGCAATGCTCAGTGCCATCGGATTGATGGCAGACAATGTGGAATCAGGTCGGTCGATGAGTGCGCGTAATGCCAGCCATATGACACTCCCCTCCGGCACGCAGTGGGCGGCGAGACGTAGCAAACCGATCGTGATCCATGGTGCGGCGGTGATGATCGCGCATGCCGCCCACATCGAGACGCCCATGGCACCTGACAGGAAGTAGTCAGGGGACATCTGCATGCGACCGCTTCGTGTGGCGGATACCGTGGTCCAGACCATCGCGATGAGGCCAGTGCCGATCAGCACAACGCAAAGAGCGCGAAACCAGCGTATGCGCCTTGGTTTTGGATTGCGCCAGAGCTGCACTTGCTGCACGGGAGTAAGCTTCAGCTGAAGCCATGCGCGGCGCGTCGAGGCGAGCATTGCCACACCGAGCACGCAGATGACGGCGCTCCACAGCGCATGGGTTGAATAATACGGCACAGGCGTTCCATTCAACCGCAGTTGGGAAGTGAACCAACGACACACCGGCCCCGTCGCCCACCAAGCGGCGAACGAGCCAACAATGGTGCCGAATGCGGCAACGATTGCCGCCTGCACGTTCAGCATTGCCGTGCATTGGACGGGAGATGCACCGGCGAGTGCGAGTCTGGCCAACAACTCGGAGCGTTCGTCGAAGATTTGACGAAGCGCACCTGAGATGGCAACGAGGCCGACGAATACGGTGAGTCCGACATGGGTGCCCCATACCGACCATGCACCCTCCACCGCATCACCAGTGAACATGCCGGCATGCTGACCGGCGGTAATGGCGACATAAACGAACGCAAGCAATGCGGCGCTGAAACCCACGGCGAGGAATACGACAATGGAGGCAAGCCATAGGCGCAACGAATGGAGACTGTCGCGTAGAGTCAGCGTAATCATATGCGTCTCACCACCCGGGAAAGCGCTTCGGAGACGGTGGCTACATCGTGCGATCGAAGTTCGTCTATGATGACGCCGTCTTGCAGCAGGAGAATACGGTCGCATTTCACGGCCACAAGCGGATCGTGGGTGACGAGGAGCACGCAGCCGTTGTCCGCACGACCACGCAACAGGGTCATCACCGTAGAGACCATTGCCGTGTCGAGTGCTCCTGTCGGCTCGTCAGCCATGACGATGGTGGGCTGTTGCGCAAGTATGCGCGCCAAGGCTATGCGCTGCTGCTCGCCACCTGAAAGGTCGCTGGTCCGTTCATGCGCACATTCGGTCATGTTCACCTGTGCGAGCGTGTCGTTCACAAGCGATGGACTCACACGGCGATGTGCGAGCCGGAGCGGCAACGCCACGTTCTGCGCGGCCGTCAGATATGGCACGAGCTGGTATTGCTGGAACACGAATCCCACGCTGGTGCGACGCAGTTTGGCGCGCCGACCGAGCGACATGGTGCGGAGATCTTGTCCGAACAGTTCGATGATGCCCTCGTCCGGATCATCGAGCCCAGCCAGGCAATTCAGCAATGTGGATTTGCCGGATCCCGACCTTCCCATCACCGCAACCATCTCACCACGGTGAATCGCGAGATCAATGCCTCTCAGTATCGCTACCGACCGGTCGCCCTCGTGAAATTCCTTACGCAGACCGACGCACCGAATCAATGGTGCGGGCAGCCCAGATGCGGACGGCATGACCGAGATGCTCTGGTCGGCCGAAGCGGAGTGGGAGATCTCCATGGAATGACTGCCTGATGCGCCTGGAAGAGAAAAGTGCCGAGTGACGGTCATGTGTCTGCCCTCCGAAATGTACGAAATAAATCCGTATTGCTGCCGTGTGCGTGCTCGGGTCTGCATAGCGATGCCTCACGTCGCACGATGCCATGCAGACCCGTATTCGCCTTTACCGCCCGGACTTCTTGTTGTGCAGGTGACTGGAGATGCCCATCACTATGGCGATGAGCGAGAGCAGAATGCCGAGGCCGGCGAACAGGTAACCGGTGATCCGGTTGAACTCGACGAACGAGAACATCGACGAGTTCATGAGCAGACCGACCGTGACCGTGAGCGCGCCGAACAGCAGCACGACCACGCCGAACACGATGGTGCCCGCGCTCGCCCCCTTCGGCCGTTCCGGCTCCGGTTTGCGCTGCGGAGGCGCCTGGTAGAGCGGGATGTTCTGCGGTGCCCTCTCTCCGGTGCTCGCCTGATGTGAGGTATCGGTCGTCTGCATCGGGATCGTCAGGTCATCGTCGACGGGCTCCCCACCGGGTTCGGCACTGCTGGCATTGGCTCCGCCGTCATCGCTGCCGCCGTCGTTGCCGAGGCCCGAGTCTTCGTCGGTGTCCCCGGCAAATTGCGCATAGAGAGGAGCATTCATATCGACAGGTGCGGTGGCATCCGCAGCAGGCATCTGCGTGGTGCTCGTGAGATCGACTCGCTCGTCGATCTCCACGGTCTCGTCGAGCGGCTCTTCGGCGGCAAACACCTCGGTGGTCTCGTCGTCGTACGGCGTCTGTGCGTCGTTGGAATCAGATTGCTTCTTCATGTCATGCTCTTTTCAATCAGTGTTTCTTCGCGGAGTCGGCGATGTCGCCGCCGTAGGAGACCGTCACCGAGGCGTTGCGCAGCAGGCGGGGTGAGATGTTGAGCTCGGTGTGCGCCACGCTTTTCGCGTTGTCGGTGAGGCACGGCCAGTAATAGCCGTTCTCGGCGAGCTGCTTGATGCGCGGGTCGGTGTTCTTGGTAATGACGCGGTTCATGTCATCGTCCGTCCCGACACTCTCGCACAACCTGCTCATGTCGCCGGTCATGCTGTACCACGAGCTGATGCCGTTGCCGTCGGGGTGGGCACCGGAGATTTGGAAGCCCGAACGGCCGGCCTGAATGTCCCAGCCATTGCCGTGGTCGTCGTCGCCAAACCAGTCATAGCCTGCACCAGACCGATCGCTGCCCACACCGGTGGCAAGCAGGCCCCCCTGGGCGTCAATCGAATTCCACGTGCTCATCATGCCCGACGATACGTTGAAGCCCCATGAGCACCCGTAGGGAATCTTGACCGTCACCTTGGCGTCGGTGACCGTCATCGGAATCGTCTCGACCGGGCAGTACGTGGTTCTGGTCTGCCCGTCGTTGAGACGGACCTGCTTCGCCTTGTTGTGCTCGGCATACTTCGTCAGGTCGATGGTGAGCGTGGATTTCGAGTAGCCTTCGCCTTGCACGGCAATGCCCTTGCGCAATGTCTCCATGCTCGCCTTCGACGAGTCGATCACCAGCGTCTTGCCCACGTTGACATGCGTGTAATCCTTGGCCAGGTAAGGGCTCAGCGAGTTCGCAGCCCCCACCGCACCGCCGAAGCACATGGCGGCCACGGCGAGGAACATGAGCGTCCATGCGAAGGGGTGCAGGCCGCCGGTGCGTCTGCCGGCGCATCCCAAGGCGACGATGATGAGACCGAGCACCAGGCATGCGGCACCGATGAACAGCACCGCGCCACGGGATGCGCCGAACAGCGTGTTGAACGAGCCGTTGCCGGCGGAGCCGCAGATCAGGGAGACCACCGCCATGCCTGCAATGAGGAGCCCGAGGAACAGCAGCACCACCGCCGGGCCTGCAGGCTTGCGACGGGCCTTCGTCGGACCCCGGTATTCGTAGGTGTAGTCCTTGGGCTCATAGTGGTAGGTGTAGTGGTATGCGTTCTGGTTTGTGGGTTGTGGCTGTGCCGGCCGAGGCGCTTGAACCGACGCGCTACCGGCTGCCGGCATATTGACGGTTGGAGTGCCTGCGTCAGCGGACTGCTGCGCCGGCGACTGCGACTCTGGCTGGGTCACATTCGGCCGTTCCCCACGAAAGGGCTGCGCGGGCTGCGCATATTGCGTGTATCCGCTGTTCTGCGGGGCGACCGCCGGCATGCCATAACGTGCGGCATTCGGATAGGCGCCCGGCTGCTGCGCCGGCATGGATGGGCCGGAGGTGCGCTCGCCCGCATTGGGCATCGATGGCATGGGGGGAACCGGCGCCGGGCCTCTATAGCCGCCCGTATTGCCGCCGTCCCCACCAATGCCGCCATTCATGGAGTTCGGCTGCATGAACCGGCGGCGCCCGTTGTCGATGACGAGGTACATCGCCAGTGCGGAAAGCAGAATCGGCATCACGTTCCCGGTGCCGTAGAATCCGAAGAGCGGCACGACCAACACGCCCGAAAGCAGGAAGCATAGGCTCACGCCGATGAACGACCAGTTCCAATGCCCATGGATGAGGTCTTCGATCAGGATCGACCCGTCGGATTCATCGGGCAGCAGCGCCCAGGCGAGCCCGTAGAAGAACACGCCGGTGCCGCCCATGAATGCCAACACGACCATGAGCACGCGTACGAGTGTGACGTTCCAGCCGAGCTCCTGCGCGATGGCGCCGCACACACCTGCGATCACGCGATTGTTCGTGCGCTGCACGCCGCTTTCGCGAATCCAGCGGAAGAACGAGAATTCAGGGCTCTCGCCACCGTTCTTGGCGTTCGGCGCAGGCCGGCTGTTCCCATTGTCGCTGCCGTAGGCATGGTTGGCATTGTAGGAGGTGTGAGAATACTGGCCTTGCCCAGGCTGACCGTACTGGTCGGCGGACTGGCCGTTGCCGAGGGGCTCGCCCTGCGGCTGCTGTGGATTGTGGTTTGCGTTGCTCATGGTTCCATTACAGCAGACGGCGGATTGCTCAGGCATCAGGGGACACCCTGATTCCGACCCTGATTTCCACCTGAGGCACCCCCATACCTCCCCTGAATGCGGCACAATGGAACCATGAGTCAGATTCCAGAGCATCTCGCTCCCCCGCTGCTGCCTGCCAAGCTGCCGCTCATGCGCCCCAAACAGGGCCGTGTGATCGCCGGCGTGGCCCGCGGCATCAGCATGCATCTGGGTGTGTCGGTGGCGTGGGTGCGCATAGTGTTCGTACTGCTCGCATGCTGGTTCGGCGTGGGCGCGCTCGCCTATGTGGCGCTGTGGATTGCCATTCCCGAGGGGAATCCCGTGGCCGAGGCTGCCCGGCTGCGCGGCGCCCACAGCTCACGCAATGCACCGCTTGCCAAAGGGAACGTCTCCGTGGGTGAATCCGAAAGCCCGCTCTTCGTATCGCAGACGCTCGACTCGGCACAGGATGCCTGGTATGCCTACACCGGATTGGAACAGTCTGCAGACTCTCCCTCTGCCAGGGACTCCGTGCGCCGCACACTCGCGAACGCCTCGAAACCGGCCATATTCGCCGGAATCGGCGTCGCGCTCATCGCGCTGCCGTTCGGGTTGAACGCGGTGATGCGATTCTCGGGAAGCCAGATGCTGCCGATTGTGCTGTGTTTGGTGGGCATGGGCCTGCCGTGGCTCAACACGCGCGCACGCAACGGGCAGGCATGGCTGACGCTGGTGGGGGAAGGCCTTATTTTCACCGCATTCCTCGTGTTCGTGGCACAGACCGTCGCCAAGAACGGCGCCGTGCCGTTCGGTTCGGCGATCGCCTGCGGATTCGCGTTGCTGGTGGCGGCAATCTGCGCGCTGATTCCACTGCTGATGGCGCTGATTCGCAATATATGGCAGGAACGCGCGCTCAAAGAGCGTGAGGAGGAGCGGGCGGACATGACCGCGCATCTGCATGACGGCGTATTGCAGACGCTCGCCTTGATTCAGCTGCATGCCGGCGATGAGCAGCAGGTGTTCACGCTCGCCCGGTCGCAGGAACGCGAGCTGCGCAGCTGGCTGTACCAGGAACGGACCACGAGCGACAGGTCGGTGAGCGCCGGTCTGCAGGAGATCGCCGCACAGGTGGAAGACACGCATGGCAAGCCGATTGAGGTGGTCACGGTGGGTGACGCGCGGCCGAGTGCGCAGACCGATGCGTTGCTCGATGCGGCAGGTCAGGCGATGGTCAACGCCGTCACGCACGGCGGAGAACCGGTCTCCGTGTATTGCGAAGCGGACCGGCATCAGGTGGAGGTGTTTGTGCGAGACCACGGCAACGGGTTCGACATCGACGACATTCCGCCCGAACGGCTCGGCATACGCGAGTCGATCATCGGACGCGTGCGGCGGCGCGGCGGCACAGTGGAGATTGTGTCGAGACCCAACTGGGGCACTGAAGTGCGCATGCACATGCCGCTTGAGGCGAGTTCCGACTCCTCGCACACGTCGGACTTCCCCACCGACCGTCCCGCCCAATCGGGCGATCCCATACGACCTGCACAATCCGCCCAATCCGCACAATCCGCACAATCCACCCAATCTGCGTAAAAAGAGACAAAAACCGCCGCGAAGATGTCCCAAATTACGCAAACTGGAGCCTGCGTGA
This sequence comes from Bifidobacterium animalis subsp. animalis, assembly GCA_004154635.1. Classification (GTDB taxonomy): domain Bacteria; phylum Actinomycetota; class Actinomycetes; order Actinomycetales; family Bifidobacteriaceae; genus Bifidobacterium; species Bifidobacterium animalis_B. The sequence goes on along the minus strand of RSDC01000005.1, from coordinate 105,579 downwards.
GCCGACCTACCCCATGCCCTACCTCACCTCATCCCTCATTCCCTACGTGATCCATCCCTATGTGAGCCATCCCTGCGTAAAAAGGGACAGATTCGGCACGCAAATGTCCCAAATTACGCAGATGAGGAGCGCCAATCACATAGACGGGGCACCAATCACACATACGGAGCCGCCTATCACGCAAACGGGGCGGTTGATGACGCAATGCAGGCGGCGGGTAGACTGCAGAATCAGAGGAATATGAACGCGCATAGGAAACGGAGGTCGCCGATGAGCGAGCAGGAACGACAGGGCATTCGCATAGCGGTGGTGGATGATCATGAGATGTTCCGCGCCGGCGTGATAGCCACGCTGCAATCGTATTTCACAATCGTCGGGCAGGCGGCGGATGTGCCGAGCGCCATCGAGATGATTGCGGACACGCAGCCGGACGTCGTATTGCTCGACGTGCATGTGCCGGGCGGTGAAGGCGGAGGCGGCGCGGAGATTCTGAGGAAGTCGCAGCCCCATGCCCCACAGACGGCGTTCCTGGCACTGTCGGTCTCGGATTCCGCACAGGATGTGGGTTCGGTGATCCGTGCAGGCGCGCGTGGATATGTGACGAAGACGATCACCGGCAATGACCTGATCCATTCAATCGAGCAGGTGAGCGACGGATACGCCGTGTTCTCGCCGAAACTCGCCGGATTCGTGCTCTCCGCGTTCCAGGGGGCGCCGCTGAGCGACGGCACGGACACCTCCGATGAATCGGCTGCCGGCGGCGACACCGTGGCGCACGATGCCGAGCTCGACTCACTGTCGACACGCGAGCAGGAGGTGATGCGACTCATCGCCCGCGGTTACACCTACAAGGAGGTGGGCGCCGAACTGTTCATCTCGGTGAAAACAGTGGAGACCCATGTGAGCAATGTGCTGCGCAAACTACAGCTCTCGAACCGCAACGAGCTCACGCTATGGGCTGCCGACCGCCATATCGTCTAGGTTTCCCGCCACGGGTTAGAATCGCAAGGTAGCAGTTCACGGAAGCGAGGCGGCATGGACGATCAACGTGATCTTGAGCGGATGCTCGGCAATCTGCGAAAATTCCAAAGCGAATCGGATGCGTCGAAGGAGTCGGAGAAGAGTCCGTCAAACGCGGGCACCGGCTTTGACGCCGACGAGTTCCTCGCCGGACTCGATGCGATGTTCGCCACGCACACCGCCAAGGACAAGGCCGACGGGTATCTGCAGCAGGCGATGGCCGACGCCGAGAACGCACAGGACTATGCGGGGCTGCTCACCGTGCTCAACGAGACGATGGGATTCTACCGTTCGCAGGGGCGCCATCAGGAGAACCAGTGGATCATCCAGCGCGCCATCGAGCTGGCACTGCGCATGGGTCTCGAAGGCACCGAGGCCTGGACCACCACGCTCATCAACGCGGCCACATCGCAACGGGCCGCCGGCAATCTCGACCAGGCCGAGGATCTGTTCGAACAGGCACTCGACGCGGCACGCCGCACCTATGGGCCGGACGATCGCCGTCTTGCCGCCCTCCACAACAACCGGTCGATGCTGTTCAGCCAGACGCACCGCAGGCAGCAGGCACTCGACGAGTTGCACGAATCGCTGAGGATCCTCGAACATTCGAGCGTGGATGCCCAGTCCGACGTGGATATCGCCTCCACCTGCACAAATCTCGCCTTGGCGATGCTCGACGGTGAGGATCAGCCCACCGCCGCCGAACTCGAAGAGGCGCAGTCGCTCGCCCGTCGCGCGCTCGACATCTACCAGCATGCCGGTTCCGACTCCAGCGCCCACTATGCATCCGCATTGGCCGGCGCCGCCCACGTGAGCTTCGCCTCCGAAGACTATGCCGAGGCCGTCCGGCAATACCAGCGCGCCCTTGAGGTGATCGCCCGGTGCTATGGCGAGCACACCGACTACTATCGGGTCACCACGCAGAATCTCCAGGAGGCGCAGCGCAAACTCGAGTTGACGCAATCCACCTGCAATCCACATGATCCGGTGGATGACTCCCCCGCACAATCCACCATCCACACCGATATCCACCGTTCCGCGGTGCATAATGCGAGCGCGCCGTCCACAATGCAGGCCTCCGCGCAAACCGTAGAACAGACCTCCGCGCAGCATTCCACGGCACCGCGAACACCCGCCCCCGGCACCGCACTCCGCGTCGCCGAAACCGGCATGGCCCTCGCCAAAGCGTACTGGCAGGAGCTCGTCAAACCGATGATCGACGAGAAGTATGCGAGTGTCAGGCATCGCATCGCCGCAGGGCTGGTGGGTCATGGTTCCGAATGCTACGGCTTCGATGACGCGTTCTCCCGCGACCATGATTTCGGCCCGCGCGTGTGCCTGTGGCTCACCGCTGACGACTACGCGGAGTTCGGCGAGCGCCTTCAGGCAGATTACGACGCCCTCCCCAGCATGTTCCACGGTGTTTCACGTTCCGCCGCCACTCCACGCGCGCAGGGTGAGGGTCGCCGTGACGGCGTGTTCGAAATCGGCTCGTTCTTCACGCAACTCACCGGCATGCCCCATGCGCCGGCCGACGACGAACCGCATCTGTGGCTCTCGCTCGACGAGAGCACGCTGGCGGCCGCCACGAATGGACGCGTGTTCCAGGATGGTCTCGGCGCATTTTCCAGTGCACGCCAATCATTCACCCGCATGCCCGACGATGTGCGGCTCGCCTTGATCTCGCGCAGACTCGGCATGATCTCGCAGGCCGGCCAGTACAATCTGCCGCGCATGCTCGAACGCGGCGACGGCGCCGCTGCGTGGCTTTGCATCGAGCAATTCGCCGATGCCGCGTCGTCATTGGTGTTCCTGGTGAACAACCCAGCGAGCGTGGGGTATGCGCCGTACTACAAGTGGCGGTTCGCCGCACTGCGCCGGTTGAGCGCGCGCCCGGCCATGCTACTCACCGAGATCTGCGGCGAGCTCGAGCAACTGATGCGCCTGTCAAGCGCAGCCTGTTTCGGCGGCGCGGGCTTCGGCGAAGGCGGCAGAGGCGCGGCGCCGAGCATCGACACAGTGAACGCGCTCGTCGAGACAATCTGCAAACAGATCACCCACACACTCAATGCGCTTGGCCTGAGCGATTCCCCGCAGACCTTCCTCGAATGGCAGCGGCCGTACGTGGAGGCGCATATCACGTCGCCTGCGGCCTGCCTGCACAGTCTGTAGTCCAGCGAAACAAGGAATAAGGCGGCGATATGAGCACACGGCAGACGATCGAGTCGATCATCGAACGCGAATGGGACCAGTTCCAGCGTACGAACAACGAAGGCGGACGCGCGAGCTGCCAGGCCAACCGGCCGATGTTCGAGGTGATGCGCGCGAGCCAGTTTGCCGCATGGCCGCGGGAGCTGCTGACAAGCTACCTTGCCGACCTGCGTGAGGCCGATGCGGGCGGACGCAATCTGGTCACCGAGAAATACGCGCGCATGATGGCGTCGACGGCGCCCGAGATCTATGCGCGCGATCTGGAACCGCATCTGCCGCGATTATCCGAGACGCGCATCGCGCAGCAGGAACGCATCATCAAGCGACAGCTCGCATGGGCGCATGAGTTCGCCGACCGGTACCCCGCACTTGGCGCGGGCATGCGCGTGCTCGACACCGCCGAGGACAGCGAAACCACCACCTCGTTCGAAACGTACCTGCGCGGCGAATTGGCCACGTATTCACAACGCACGCTCGACCTGTACGAGCGGTTCGTGCGGGAGTGCGAACGCAGGCAGGAGAATCTGACCGAGCAGATCATCGCCAACACGGTGCGTCTCGAGGGCTATGCGAATCTGGACGAGGCGGAGGCGGCGCAGCGTCACGCATAGGCGTGCATGTCGCGGTAAGAAGAATATCTGCCGAATCGGTACAGTGTTACTGTGCAGCATTTTTGGAGACAGCTTGCGTGGACGTTCGGCGTATCCATTGTCATGATTGCGCTGTTCGCGGGACTCGGCATCGCGATGGAACCGAAATGGTCGGTGAAACCACTCAGCATGCACCTGCAGGTCACCGAGCGTAGCACGGCGATCAAAGCGCGCGGCATCACCACCCCGCAGGAAGGCACCTACAAGGTCAGGCAGACTCGTCTGCGGCTACCCATCTCCGACGGCAAGACGGTGAACGCGATTCTGCGCGAGCCCGAGCATGCGCCCGGAGGCCGCGCGGCATGCGTGTTCGTGCATGGCGCGGGCACCGGCAAGGCGGAGGAGGTGTACGCCGATCTCGCGAACGCGCTGGCCTCGGCCGGCATCACCACACTCGTGCAAGATAAGCGTCTCGACAACTACACGCCGTTGCACCGCGACTATGACTCGAGCGCCGAAGACTACCTCGCAGGGCTCAATCTGCTGCGCACACAGCAGGGTGTGGACGCACGCAAGGTCGGCCTGTACGCGGAATCGGAAGGCACATGGATCGCCTCGGTGATGACACATAAAGACAGGCACATCGCATTCCAGGTGCTCACGAGCGCGCCCGTGTACTCCGGTCGCCAGCAGATGGCGATGGCGGCCACCGAATACCTGAACATCATCGGCGCACCAAGCGGCGTCGTCGACATCATCCCGCGCCTGCTCAGTCTCAACTTCGCACCGATCGGCCTCGAATACGCGGATTTCAACGCCACCGACTACCGTGACACGCTCACAATGCCGCTGCTCATCAACTACGGGACGATCGACCCTTCGATGCCGGTGGAGCAGGGCGCACACCAGCTCATCGAAGATGCCCATGTGGCCGGCAATTCGAATGTGCTCGTGCGCTACTACCCCACCAATCACCAGATGCGCACCGGTTCCTCGCTCTCATTGCCCGGCCTGCCGCTCGACAAGGACTACACCCACAATCTCGAGGATTGGATCAACGCGATCGCCGCCGGCGCCACGGAGGACGACTGGCAGACTCCCGACATCGCCGGCGCGCGCCCTTACCAGGAGTATGCGATTCCGGAGAACCTCTCCCCCGGTCTCGTATCGTCGGTCTGGGTGCTCGTGGTGCTCATTGTGGTGTGTCTCGTCTCGTGGCTGCTCACAGTGGTCTTCTGCATAGGCGCGTTCGTCTCCCGCAGGCGCGTGGAGGCACGGACGGTGGACGGGAATGGCCGCATTGTGGTGCACCGTTTCGCCACGCTTTCCAAAGTGCTCATCATCACGAACATCGTTTTGCTGCCGATTTGCGCGGCCGGTTTCCTTGGCTATTTCGCGTTCACCGCGAAGGCCGCGCTCTCGCTGACCGATGAGGCCACCATGCTCTCCCTCGGTTGGAGCATGCTGCGGTTGGGCAGCCTGGTGCTCATTGTCATGAACAGCTGGATGTGGGTGCGCATGTTCTTCTTCTACGGCCCCGGCAACATCGACAAGGAATACCCGAAGACGGCCATGCGCATGGCTTCCGGGCATACCGCCACCGTCGCCCTCCTGTCGGTGAGCGTGCTGTGCGCGCTGGTGCTCAGCTCGTTCTTCGGCCTCATTGGCTGAGGCATGCCAACCGGCGCATTCATGGCATAAGACCGAATGAGAAAGCGGGCTGCAGATATGTGCATCTGCAGCCCGCTTTCTCTTATAGGCTTATTAGGTTTATAGACCTAACGGTCTTGGAATCACTCGCCGAGCGCCTTGTCGACCACCTCGGTGGCCTCCGTGAGCACGCTGTCGAGCGTCTCAGGCGAGACGAACGATTCCGCGTACACCTTGTAGATGTTCTCGGTGCCCGAAGGACGTGCGGCAAACCAGTTGTCCTTCGTGACGACCTTGATGCCGCCGATCGGCGCATCGTTGCCCGGGGCCTTCGTAAGAATCTGCTCGATCGGCTCGCCGCCGAGCTTCGTGGCGGTCACATCGGAGGCGTCGAGCTTGGCGAACTTCTGCTTCTGCTCGAGCGTGGTCGGCGTGTCGATGCGCGAATACCAGCTCTCGCCGAAACGATCCACCTGCTCCTGATGCAGCTGGGCCGGGTTCTTGCCGGTCTTGCCGGTGATCTCCGCGGCCAGCAGGTCGGGAATGATGCCGTCCTTGTCGGTGGTCCACACGCGGCCGTTGAAACGCAGGAAGCTCATGCCGGAGCTCTCCTCACCGCCGAATGCGATCTCGCCGGTGAACAGCGGGTCGACGAACCACTTGAAGCCGACGGGCACCTCCACCACCGGGGCGCCGATCGAGGCGGCCACACGGTCGATGAGCGAGGAGGAGACGAGCGTCTTGCCCACGCCGGTGTGCTCCGGCCAGTCGGGGCGGTTGCCGCCGAACAGGTATTCGACGCAGACGGCCAGGTAATGGTTCGGATTCATCACGCCCCAGCTCGGGCAGACGATGCCATGGCGGTCGGCGTCGGGGTCGGTGCCGCCAACCAGGTCGTACTTGTCCCAGGCACCGGCATTGAGCGCGTCGACCAGACCCTTCATCGCATACTGCGACGAGGGATCCATGCGGATCTTGCCGTCATGGTCGATTGTCATGAAACGCCAGGTGGGGTCGACCTCGGGGCGGATCACGCCGATGTTCAGGCCGTACTTCTCGTTGATGAGCGGCCAGTAGTTCACCGAGGCTCCGCCGAGCGGGTCGATGCCCAGGCGCACGCCGGAGTCTCGAATGACATCGAAGTCGATGACGTTCTTCAGGTCATCCACATAGTGCTCGCGGTAGTCGAAACGCTTGACGAACTCGGACTTGACTGCCTGTTCGAACGGCACGCGCTTGACGTTGCGAAAGTCGCCGAGCAGTTCGTTCGCGCGGTTGGCAATCGCATTGGTCACGTCAGCCGGAGCCGGGCCGCCGGTGACCGGGTCGTACTTGAAGCCGCCGTCGGTGGGCGGATTGTGCGAAGGCGTCACCACGATGCCGTCCGCCAGACCCGGGCCTTCGAAGCGCTGGGTGCCATCGGCGGCACGGTTGTGCGTGAGAATGGCCTGGGAGATCACCGGCGTGGGCGTGAAGTCGTCACGCGAATCGATGCATACGGTCACGCCATTCGCCACGAGCACCTCGATCGCGGTCTTCCATGCCGGCAGGCTCAGGGCATGGGTGTCGCGGCCGATGTAGAGCGGGCCGTCGACGCCGGCAGCCTTGCGGTATTCGGCGATGGCCTGGGAGATCGCGACGATGTGCGCCTCGTTGAACGACGTCTTGAGCGACGAGCCGCGGTGTCCGGAGGTGCCGAAGATCACGCGCTGCTCGGGAACGGACGGATCCGGAACCACGTCGTAGTATGCGCCGACCACTTCGTCAACATCGATCAGATCCGCTGGGGTTGCGGGAAGTCCCGCGTTCTGTGCAACCATACTTTCCTCATTCTGTAGTGTTCAGATTGCGTATCCCGCACATCATAATGCGGGAGCTGACTCCAGTCTACCGCGGATTCGCCAAACGGAAAGCCAACGACGCCAAGATATGCAATCGTTTGCAACCTGTGGCATGTCATGCCTTCGCACCGATTGCGATCACCGCAATCTTGGCTTGCCGTTCGCATCCACGCGGATGGGCTGCAGATTGCCGGTCATCTCGGCATCCTGCCCGGGCGCGCGCACGATGAGCGCATTGTGATCCACGGAGAAACGGATGTGTCGGGTCGGTTTCAGCATGTCGCCATCCACCTGCGCGGGAACCGGCTTCTCCAACTGCAGCTCGGCACTCACGCCCTGCACCTGATCGATCGTCGAATGGACCGACAGCGGGCTCTGCTGTGCCTTGCGCGTGATCGTCTGGTGCACCACGTCGCCGAACAGATTCATCCAACCAATGATGCCGCCGTTCGTGTCAATCACCTCGAAATCGAGCAGACCGTCGTTGAACGAGGCGTCGGGCATGAGCGAGAACACCGGAATCTCGCCGCAGTTGCCGCTCATGAACGTGCGGAACTCGACGTCCTCGCGCACATGCTGGTCGCCGTTCGCGTCGGTGAGCACCACGCTCGCATGGTATTTGGGGGCGAACAGATGCTTGGCACCGGCCACGAAGTAGGCGAGCCAGCTGATGTTCTTCTTGAGCTTGGGGTCGGTGTCGTCGATCATCACCGCATCGAAGCCAATACCGGCGATGATCAGGAAGGCGTGCGCATGATCCTCTTCCGGGTGGTCGAGCAGCTGCAGTCGACCGATATCGACCTTGTACGACCCATGCGAGATCGCAATCAGCATCGCCGCCTCGAGGTCGCCCACCGGAATGTTCATGTTTCGGGCGAACAGATTGCCCGTGCCGATCGGAATGATGCCCATGGCATGGTTCGTGCCGCCCATCGCACTCGCGACCGTGCGCACGGTGCCATCGCCGCCCACCGCGATCACCACGTCCGCCCCCTGCTCGAGTGCTTCGAGTGCACAGGCGCGGCCGTCCTTGTCGAGCCGCGTTTCAATGAACATGATGTCGGCGATGCCACGGTTCGCGCAGAACCTCTCAATGAATGCGCGCGTCTCACCGGCCGTCGGCTTGCTCGGGTTGATCACGAAGGCATAATGCACCGCATCCCTGCGGCGTTCGTTCTTGATTGCCTCCACACGTCGTTTGTGCAACGTGATGCGAATGCCGACGATGGCCCCCACAATCACGATGATGGCGGCGATCATGCATACGAGAATCAGAACCCACTGATTGTCACCCATTGCGCTCCTTCCCGTAGGCCAGCATTCCCGATTTTACCAAATGCACCTTTCGGGCACGTGTGTGGTGTGTGGACCGGCGGCGAACCACGGATCCCAGGCCTGCGCCACAGCCGCGAACATGCGTGAAAAACACTGCAATCTGTCGGCTTTGCACATTAGAGTTGAACTATGCTCGATATTCAATTCATTCGTGAACATCCTGAAGTAGTCAAGGAATCACAACGCAAACGCGGCGAATCCGTCGAACTCGTCGACGAGGTGCTCCGTGCCGACGAGGAACGCCGCTCCTCGCTCAAGCAATTCGAAGAGGCCCGCGCCCGCCAGAAGGAGATCGGCAAGCAGGTCGCCAAGGCCGCACCGGATGAGAAGGCGAAGCTGATCGCCCAGACCAAGGAGCTCTCCGAACAGGTCGCCTCGTTCAAGGCAAGCGCCGACACCGCCGACGAACAGTACACCACCGCGATGTGGCAGCTGTCGAACATCGTGGAACCACAGGCGCCGGAAGGCGGCGAGGACGACTACGTGGTCGTGAAGAAGGTGGGCCAGATCCGCGATTTCGCAGCCGAGGGTTTCGAGCCGAAAGACCACCTCACGCTCGGCGAGGAAGTCGCCGGCATCGACATGAAGCGCGGTGTGAAGGTCTCCGGTTCCCGCTTCTACTTCCTGCGCGGCGATGTGGCACGTCTGCAGATCGCCATGCTCACGATGGCGGTGGATCAGGCACAGGAGCACGGTTTCATCCTTGCGATCACACCTACGCTCGTGCGTCCGGAGGTCATGCGCGGCACCGGCTTCCTCAACTCGCACGCCGACGAGATCTACCGTCTGCGCGAGCCGGACGACGACTATCTGGTAGGCACTTCGGAAGTCGCGCTCGCTGGCATGCACGAAAATGAGATCCTCGACCTGAGCAACGGTCCGCTGCGCTACTGCGGATGGAGCTCCTGCTACCGTCGCGAGGCGGGCGCCGCGGGCAAGGACACGAGCGGCATCATTCGCGTCCACCAGTTCGACAAAGTGGAGATGTTCGTCTATGCCAAGCCGGAGAACTCCGATGCCGAGCACCAGAAGCTCCTCGCGATGGAGGAGGAGATGCTCGCCAAGGTGGAGGTCCCATACCGCGTGATCGACACGGCCGCGGGCGATCTGGGCTCCTCAGCGGCACGCAAGTTCGACTGCGAAGCCTGGGTTCCCACGCAGGGCCGCTACCGCGAGCTCACGTCCACCTCGAACTGCACGCAGTACCAGGCACGCCGACTCAACATTCGCGAGCGCGTGGCCGACGGCGGCACCTCCCCTGTCGCCACGCTCAACGGCACCTTGGCCACCACCCGCTGGCTCGTGGCGATTCTCGAGAACCACCAGCAGGCGGATGGTTCGATCGAGATCCCGAAGGCCATGCGTCCGTACATGGGCGGCAAGGAAGTGATCGAGCCGCACAAGTGGGAGGCCTGAGCATTCCCTGAACCGGCAATGATCTGAGCCGGCATACTTCGCAACGAGCGGGCGCATATGCCCGCTTTTTGCGTAATTGGAGACAGCTACAGCTCGAATCTGTCCCCTTTTACGCAAGAAATACCCAGCATATCTCGTACTTTTACTTTTACTTTTACCTTTACCTTCGCCTTCACTCTGCGTAAAAAGAGACAATAGCAGGCTGGACTCGTCCCCAATTACGCACGACAACACTTTGCGTAAAAAGAGACAACAGCACGCTGAATTTGTCTCCAATTACGCACGACAACACCCTGCGTAATTGGAGACAGATTGACCCCAGACATGTCCCGGATTACGCAAAGAGTATGCTACACTGAATAGTCGTGTGCGGCGAGTCCGCCTGCGCATATGGATAGGTGTCCGAGCGGTCTAAGGAGACGGTCTTGAAAACCGTTGACGCGCAAGCGTCCGCGAGTTCGAATCTCGCCCTATCCGCCCACCGGGGTTCCGAATTCGATTCGGAGCCCCGTTTTTTCATACGCGTTCCCGCCACACGCACGTTCCCGAGGTCCTCGGCACATCACCCTGCATTGTGCCTGGCCTGCAGTCATGTCGTTTGCCTGTGCCATGTTTGCAAACTCATCTCTGTTCCGACCACTGCGGCGCAGTAGTTGTGTCATATTTGCAAATTCAATCTCAGGCCGCCCATTGACGACCGGCATAACGCGCCATATTTGCAATCTCAATCTCAGATCAGTCACTGCAAGACTTCTCGCCTGCCTTGCTGAGACCTAATCTGCAAACGAGACCATTGAGAAGCGCACAATCGTGTCGTGTTTGCAGATTCCATCTCGGGTCGGTCATCGAGAGCCCCACAACAATGCCATGCTTGCAAATCTGGTCTCATGGCGATACTGCAGACAGACCACAACATGTCGCATCGAGATTGAAATTGCAAAGATAACACCGCAAACAGATACAACATGCCGTGTTGAGATCGAGCATGCAAAGGACGACACTGCCAACAGATCACAGCATGCCATAGGGCGACTGAGATTGCAAGAGCGACACTCAAGGCATACACGCAACCGAAGGCACCCCAATACGATTGCGCCCCTCGAGACGTGTGCATCCCCGAAGAAGCCCGGAATACAGTCGCCACATGGGAACACGCACACACCGACACAGCGCCGAAACGGAGATGAGACCGATGATGAGGAATATCCGCGATTACGTGCGCCTCACACAATCACAACGTGACAATGATAGCGGGCCGCACGTAGAGTGGAGGCATGACGATCACAGTTTCCACAGACGGCTCCGCACTGCGTAATCCGAACGGCCCGATGGGGTGGGCGTGGGCCGACCATACGGACGGCGAGCGCGCGGAACACGCGCATGCGGGCGATTGTGCGGCAGGCGGCGCCACGAACGGTACGAATCAGATCGGCGAACTGTGCGCGGTGCTCGAGGCGCTGCGTGCGCACCCGGGAAGCGAGCCGCTGGTCATAGAATCCGACTCGCAGTATGCCATCAACTGCTCGAGCAAATGGGTGTTCGGGTGGAAGAAGAACGGCTGGAAGAACTCGAAGCAGGAACCGGTGAAGAACGCGCCGATCATCAAGGCGATCGATGCGGAGATAAGCAAGCGGGCCGGCAAGGTGAGCTTCCGCTGGGTCAAGGGCCACGCCGGCAATGCAGGCAACGAGAAGGTGGACGATCTCGCACGCGGATTCGCCGGCGACTGCGAATCCGGCGCGCAGGAGGGATACCTGCCGAAGGAGGGCTGGCAGGCGCTGCTCGAATCGCCATATGCGCGCGATGTGAAGGTGCCTGCGGATGCCCGATTGCTCCTCGACGGCGAGCTGAGCGAGGAGGAGTACACGAAATTGCACGCTCCTGCAGTTGACGAGCTCGAACGCGCCGTTGAAACCGGCGGAGACCAGACGACCGCAAATACCACGGAATCCGCCGGAACTCCCGACGACATGGAGGAGCGCGAGCCGGATCAGAGCACCGCAGACACTTCCCGCTCCAACGACGGCCATGCGCGCAACGCCGGCATGCAGCTGGCTCCCACGGGATTGGTGGCAAGCGGGCGTGTGACGCTCTCCCCTCCCCCGAACTCGAGCCCGTATTATGACGGCTCGCCGAGGCGCATCCACGGGTACATCGAAGTGGACGCGCTCGTGCAGGGCGACGGCACGCTCGATCTCGAGAACGCGCGTTTCCTCATGCATCGCCGCGAGAACGGCCAGGAAACCCGCCAGTGAAACAACACGAGCGTTCGCAAGCATGTTCTAGTATGGAAATCAGATTGCGTGCATAGGCAACGCAACGTGCACACTCGCTAAGGAGAGTCATGGATAAAGCACAGCAGGATGCAATGAAGAAGGAAGCCGGCATCGAGGCCGCGAAGCTGGTCAAAAGCGGCATGATCGTGGGGCTCGGCACCGGTTCCACCGTCCGCTTCCTCGTCGACGAACTCGGCCGCCGCAAGCAGGAGGAAGGTCTGGAGTTCACCGGCGTCACCACTTCGCGCCGCACGCAGGAGCAGGCCGAGGGGTACGGCATCAAGATCGTGAACATCGACGACGTCGACCACATCGACCTGTGCATCGACGGCGCCGACGAGGTTGACAAGAACTTCAACGGCATCAAGGGCGGCGGCGCGGCGCTGCTGTGGGAGAAGATCGTGGCGATCAACTCGAATAGGATCGTCTGGATCGTCGACGCCTCCAAGCTCGTCGACGTCATCGGCAAGTTCCCGCTGCCGGTGGAGGTCATTCCGTTCGGCGCCATGCATGTGATCGAGCGCATGAAGGAGCGCGGCTACAACCCGACGCTGCGTCTTGACGCCGAAGGCAAGCCGGTGCGCACCGACGAGAACAACTACGTCGTCGACCTGCATCTCGAGCGCATCGATGACCCGGCAGGTCTCAACGAGGATCTCATCAACATGGTGGGCGTCGTCGAAGACGGCCTGTTCCTCGACATGGTCAACGAGGTCATCGTGGGCGATCCGAACGGCCCGCGCACGCTCATCAATCCGAACAAGGCGTGAGCATTCGCAAGACATTCCGGTGTGTTCCGGGCAACGACCGCGTGCGGGAAGCGCGCGGTCGTTCTGTTATCAGGAGCCGACCGCCGTATGCCGTATACGGCCGCATATATGAAATTCCCGCACACATCGCTGCGTGCGGGAATCGTTAAAAGCCTAGAGTATAAGACTACTTGCGCTGGTGGCGGGTCTTACGAAGCAGTTTGCGGTGCTTCTTCTTGCTCATACGCTTGCGGCGCTTCTTGATGACAGAGCCCATCTCAAGCCTCCTCTATAGATATCTAAAGATTGCAACTTGCAACAGTCTACACATGTGAGCAGACTTTCGCGCTGGGTCTACAGCGGGAACAGCTGGTAGACCGAGACCACCGAATTCTTCGGACCGGTCACGCTGAACACCACGGTGTCGTTGCGCCAGACCGCAGTGGCCTGCGTGTCGTCGGACTCTGCCGTCTTCACCTCGTAATTGCCGGTGACGTCGCCGTTCACTTTCACGACGCCGTTGGCCAGCGACGACCCCTTGAGATCGCCTGCAAGCTTCGTGTACTGCCCCTGCGCCTTCTCCGAGTCGCTCCACTGGGCGACGGTGAGCTGCACGGCGTCTTTGTCGTTGCCGTTCGAATAGGTGAGCTTGTATTCCTCAATCGGGTTCGAGTCGGCCCACGCATCGGTGGAATCGGCTTGAACGCGTGCGAAATTCGAAACGTGGTCGGGCATCGCCTTGAGCAGTGCGGTGGCGTCGCCAGGCAACGCCTTCGCCTCCACCGTGGCCTTGGAGGGCGTCGCCGTGGGCACTGCCACCGGTTTCGCCGGTGTGCGCACCGCCCAACCCGGCCAACCGAATGCGGAGACGAGTGCCAGCACGAACAGCATCACGAACACCGCCACCACAATGCGCACGTAGCGCAGTGAATGCACGGCGGAGGTCTGAGTCGGCTGCGGCTGCCTCCGCGCCCCCGACTGTGACGTTCGCCTTCCCGTGCTTGACGGGCCTTTGGAACCGCTGTTGTTTGCCATACCGCAATCTTGTCACAGCCGCATGACGGTGTGGCGGCGGCATGGAACACTGCGTGGAACACATGCACCGCTATGCCTGTTGTATGGAATCAGATACAGTGTTGGCAGGCGATTTGGCAGGCGATAAGGAGTGGCATGGCGAAGAAAACCATGAACTATGTGTGCACCGAATGCGGCTGGAGCGGCGGCAAATGGTATGGCCGATGCCCGGAATGCGGCCAATGGGGCACCATCGAGGAATTCCATGAGGCGCCGGCGGCAACCGGGGCGCGCACGCCGGCACCCGGCCGCACCTCGCGCACGCCCGTCTCGGTGCCGAATGTGCAGAGCGCGGCGAAGCCGATTACGAGCATCTCCACCGATACAGTGAACAGACTCCCCACTGGCTTCGACGAGTTCGACCGTGTGCTCGGCGGCGGCATAGTGCCCGGTTCGGTGGTGCTCATCGCCGGCGAACCCGGCATCGGCAAATCGACGTTGTTGCTCGAGACCGCCGGGAACATCGCGAAATCTGTAGCCGCGCATAGCCGCACGCCAGACGGTTCCGATTCGGAGCGGCATGACGCGCATGCCGGCGCACACGCCAGCGTGCTGTACATCTCGGGCGAGGAGTCGCAGGCGCAGGTGCGTCTGCGGGCCTCACGCATCGGTGCCGTCGAGGAGAACCTGCTGCTCGCCTCGACCACCGATCTCTCCACCGTGCTCGGCCTGATCGACTCGGTTCGGCCGGCGCTGGCTATCGTGGATTCGGCGCAGACGATCGTCTCGCAGGACGTCGATGGCATCTCCGGCGGCTCCACGCAGGTGCGCGAGGTGGCGAGCGCGCTCATAGACTCCGCGAAATCGCTTGACGTGCCGGTGCTGCTTGTGGGTCATGTGACCAAAGACGGTTCGATTGCCGGCCCGCGCACGCTCGAGCATCTCGTCGACGTGGTGTGTCAGTTCGAGGGTGAATCACAGACCGCGCTGCGCCTGCTGCGCGCGGTGAAGAACCGCTTCGGCCCCACCGACGAGGTGGGGTGCTTCGACATGAGCGGCGAGGGCATAGAAGAGGTGCGCGACCCGGCCGGACTGTTCCTCTCATCGCAAAACGAACCCGTTGAGGGCACGTGCGTGACGTTCACGTTGGACGGGCATCGTTCCCTTGCCGTGGAGGTGCAGTCGCTCGTGACCAATTCGGTGCTGCCCACCCCGCGCCGTGCCGTCAATGGCGTGGATCCGAGCCGCATCGCCATGCTGGTGGCGGTGCTCTACCGGCATGGCGGCATCTCGTTGCTGCAGAACGATCTGTACATCTCCACAATCGCAGGCGGTCAGGCGAAGGAGCCGGGATGCGACCTCGCCATCACCGCCGCAATGGCGAGCGCCGCATTGAACAAGCCGATCGCCAAGAACGTCTGCGCCATAGGCGAGATCAGTCTCACGGGGCAGGTGCGACCAGTGCCACGTTTGGAGTACCGTCTCCGTGAGGCGCAGCGGCTGGGGTTCACGAAGGCGATCGTGCCGGTGACCCAAAAGCCGTTGAAGGTGGAGGGCATGACGCTCGTCCCGGTGGCGAACCTCAAAGACGCCCTCGCGTTCCTCCATCTCGCCAAGCAGCGACGTTAGCCGCAAGACCGCTATTCGGCTCCCAACAGCTCCTTCGTCTCCTCGACGTTGTGCTTGAGCTCGGCCACAAGCTCGTCGGTGGAGCCGAATTTGACCTGTGGGCGCAGGAAGCGTTCGAACTCCACGCGAACACGGTGCCCATACAGGTCGAGCCATTCGTCGGTGAGCGCATATGCCTCGAGCACACGCTCGTTGAGTCCGGTGCTCTCGCTGTAGGTGGGTTTCGTGCCGATCGAGATCGCTGCAGGCCACCTGAACGGCGATTGTGCAGCCAGTCGGCTGTCGACGCGCGATGAGGAGAAGCGGTGCGAGACCACCGGGGTATCGCTTACGGTGACGCTCGCCGCTTCTGACGCCTCTCCATCGACAGCTTTGCCGCTCAACTGCTGCTGGTCGCGCTCGTATTCGTCTGCAGGTCCCAGATCGACGAGCCAGCCGGCATACACGCCATCCACCGGCAGGTACCCTTCCATCGGCTCGGTTATGTTCGCCGTCGGGAAGCCGATGGTTCGTCCGCGTTCCTCGCCGTGTTCCACCACGCCCTCCACGGCGTGCGCATGGCCGAGGATCTCGTTCGCCGCCTGCACGCGCCCCTGGCTGAGCAGGTATCGCACGTTCGTGGAGCTCTGGTTGCGCACTTCGCGCGCGTTGTGCTTCTTCGACCAGGCGCGTCGCTCGGCCTTGCCCAGTCCCTCCAGCGGGTCGCCGGGCTCCCCGGGCTCGTTCGGCGCCGTGGGGGTGAATCGTTCCGGCACGCGCACAGTGCCGCCCTGATTGGTCACCACTTCGAGTTCGAACACGCCGGTGGCCTCGGCAAGTGTGCGAATCTTCTTGATGTCGCCTTCCAGATTCGCGCCCATGCGCGCGTCCTCGCCGAGCACGAGCATGCGCATGCCGAGTTTGCCCACAAGCTGGCCGAGGAAGAATCTGAACGATTTCTCGGAGAACGCGATGGTGTAGCACACAATGAGCACATAGTCGACGTGCATGCCGCTGAGCATGCGCAGCCGCGCGTCCACGCCGGTGATCGCCTCCGGATCATGCACGCCGGCCGGCACGTCTTTGCCTGCATGTGCCTTCGCATAGGCGTGCACGAACGCCGGGCGTGGCTCGAACATGATGACCACCGAGTATGCGTCGAGCTTCCTGGCTTGGCGCACCGTCTCCTCGATGACGGCATGATGGCCCACATGCAGGCCGTCGAACGCACCCACCGTGACCACCGATTTCTTCGATGTGCTCAATGTCGGCCATGCGACGTTGCCGTCCGCAGCTGGTGTCAGACGAAAAATATCCATATATCCTCTACTCGTTTCCCGTATTCGCAGCGAACACCGTCACCGGCTTGAATTCGTGGTGTTTCGCGCGCTCGACAATCGCCACGACCTCAGGCTCGCCATCAGCAGAGCCAATGGCGGCCCACACGTCCTCGCCGTGGTGGTGTGCCGGTCGTTCATCGTCGGTCGGTGCCTGTGCAACGATTCTCCTGCCGAAACGCAGGTCGGTCGCCTGTGCTTCGCTCACGGCGAGCACCGGCAGCGTGAGCTGGGCGGCCTGCACCATCGTGAGCAGATGCCCGGACAGCTCCTCCCCCACACAATCGAGCACTGCGCGATTGCGGGTGATCTCCTCGCCATCGCGGTTCACGAAGGTGCGTGCCTCGGCATGCGCGCGCACAATGCGGGCGTCACGTACGCGGAACGCCCCCACCGCTTCCCTGCGCAGGCGGGTCAGATGCGCGCCGCAATGGAAATCATTGCCGAGATCGCGGGCGAGCGCGCGAATGTAAGTGCCCGCCGAGCAGGTGACGCGCACGTCGACATCGAACACCGGTGTGCCGTCCGCGGCCTGCGTTTGCCGGCCGCCGAGCACATCGAACGCATGCACGGTCACCCTACGCGCCTTGAGCTCGACGTGCCTGCCCTCACGTGCCAGATCGTAGGCCCGCTGGCCGTTCACCTTGATCGCGGAGACGGCGTTTGGAATCTGCTCGATGTCGCCGGTGTATTCGTTCGCCACGGCTTCGCGCACCTGTTCGAGCGTCGGCAGCACGGCGCCCGCGGCTTCCCGCTCCACGAACTCGCCGTCGGCGTCATCGGTGGTCGTACGCTGGCCGAAGCGAATCGTGGCGCTGTAGGTTTTCGTGTGCTCGACAATGTACTGCAGCAGACGTGTGGCATGACCCACGCCGATCACGAGCGCACCGGTGGCCATCGGGTCGAGCGTGCCGGCGTGCCCCACTCTCCTGGTGTGCAGCGCGGCACGCACGGCCGCCACGATGTCGTGACTGGTCACGCCCTGCGGCTTGTCCACGATGAGTACGCCGCTCACCTTCGCGTCGCGTTTTCCGGTGCCCACGCCTTACTTGTCCTCGTCGTAGTCGTCGACGGTGTCGATGGTGGATGCCGGGTCTGTCACCACCGGATCCACGGGGTCGTCGTCGGAATGCTCTAGGTCATCGCCACTGTTGTCGAAGTCCTCGAATTCCTCCACCTCCACCACGTCGCCCGGGTATTCGGTGTACTCGTCCTTGTTCTCGTGCTCCTGCTCGTCCAGTTCCTCCTCGACGGCCTCCTCGGTCTCGTCGTCGTGGCGGTATGGATCGGCGTCGCCGGCGTAGGCGGCGTTCGCGCGCATGCGGGCGAGCTCCTCGTCGCGCTTGCGTGCCAGCGAGAGAATGTCTTCGATCTCATGCGCCTCGCCGGGCACCTCGTCGAAGATGAACTGGAGCTGCGGGGTCAGGCGCAGACCGGCCTTGGCGCCCACCATGGTGCGCAAGCGTCCCTTGGCCTGGTTGAGCGCCTCCTTGGCACGCTTGCGTTCGCCCTCCTCATGACCGTCCCGGCTCAGCGTGGTCCAGTAGATCTTGGCGAGTTGGAGGTCGTTGGTCACCTTGACGTCGGTGATCGTCACGTTCTTGAGTCGCTTGTCGTGCAACGTGGATTCCATATTCGAGGCGATCACACGCTGGATGAGCGCCGCGATGCGTGCGGCGCGAGGATTGGTTCCCTGCATGGTGTTCCTTACTGTTTGACGTCCTGTGCGGTTCTGCTATTCAACACTAGTCGAAAACCGCCATGTGCATTGGGTGAAAACGGCAGACGCCCGTAGCCGGGTGGGCTATGGGCGTCTGCCTGCGTTGCTGGCGCGTGCGGTCTGCGGATTGCAGACTACTTGCGCTCGATCTCGCGCATCTCGAAGGTCTCGATGACGTCGCCGATCTCGATGTCGTTGAAGTTGCCGAGGTTGATGCCGGCCTCGTAGCCTTCGGTGACGCTCTTGACATCGTCCTTGAAGCGGCGCAGCGACGAGATCTCAAGGTCGTTGAACGTGGTCACGCCGTCGCGCAGAATGCGGGCCTTCGTGCCGCGCTTGACCTCGCCGTCGAGCACCATGACGCCGGCGATGTTGCCGAACTTCGACGAGCGGAAGATCTCGCGGATCTCGGAGTGGGAGGTGGTGACCTCCTCGTATTCCGGCTTGAGCATGCCCTTGAGCGACGCCTCGATGTCTTCGATCGCCTTGTAGATGACCGAATAGTACTTGATCTCCACGCCTTCGCGCTCCGCGAGATCCGCCACCTGGCGGTTCGGGCGCACGTTGAAGCCGATGATCACGGCCTTGTCGACGGAGGCGAGGTTCACGTCGTTCTGCGTGATGGCACCGACGCCGCGGTGGATCACCTGGATGCCCACCTCGTCGGAGACCTCGATCTTCATGAGGGAGTCCTCGAGCGCCTCCACCGAACCGGAGGAGTCGCCCTTGATCACGATGTTGAGCATGTCGATCTCGGACTCGGCGAACTTCTTCTTGAACTCCTCGAGCGAGACCACCTTGCGGCGCTTCGCGAGCTGGGCCGCACGTTCCGTGGCCTGGCGCTTCTCGGCGATCTGGCGTGCCGCGCGGTCATCGGGGGCCACGAGGAACAGGTCGCCTGCGGTGGGCACCGAGGTGAGGCCGAGCACCTGCACAGGCGTTGACGGCAGTGCCTCCTTCATGTGCTTGCCGTTCTCGTCGAGCATGGCGCGCACACGGCCATACGAGGTACCGGCCACAATCGAGTCGCCGATGTGGAGCGTGCCGGACTGCACGAGCACGGTCGCCACGGCACCGCGGCCCTTGTCGAGTCGGGCCTCCACGGTGGCGCCGCGGGCATCCATATCCGGGTTCGCACGCAGGTCGAGCTCGGCGTCGGCGGTGAGCAGCACCGCTTCGAGCAGCTTGTCGACGTTCGTGCCCTGCTTGGCGGAGATGTCGACGAACATCGTGCTGCCGCCGTACTCCTCCGGCACGAGGCCGAATTCGGTGAGCTGGCCGCGCACCTTCTCGGGGTTCGCACCGGGCACATCGATCTTGTTCACGGCCACGACGATCGGCACATGGGCCGACTGCGCGTGGTTGATGGCCTCGACGGTCTGCGGCATCACGCCGTCGTCGGCAGCCACCACGAGGATCGCGATGTCGGTGAGTTCCGCGCCACGGGCACGCATGGCGGTGAAGGCCTCGTGGCCAGGGGTGTCGAGGAACGTGATCTTGCGTTCCTCGCCCTCGAGATCCACGGTGACCTGGTATGCACCGATGCGCTGCGTGATGCCGCCGGCCTCGCGGGCGACCACGTTGGTGCGGCGGATCGTGTCGAGCAGTCGGGTCTTGCCGTGGTCGACATGGCCCATGACGGTGACCACCGGCGGACGCGGCTTCAGGTCGGCGTCCTCCTGCAGCTCCTCGCTCTCGAGGTCGATGTCGAACTGCTGAAGCAGTTCCTTGTCTTCCTCTTCGGCGGAAACGATCTTGATGTTCCAGCCGATTTCCTCACCAAGGATCTGGAACGTGGACTCGTCGAGGGACTGGGTGGCCGTGGCCATCTCACCCAAGTGGAACAGCACGGTGACCAGCGCCGCCGGATTCACGTTGATCTTCTCGGCGAGATCCGCCAACGAGGCGCCCTGACGCAGACGGATGGTCTGGCCGTTGCCGGTGGGGATGCGCACACCACCGATGACCGGTGCTTTCAGCTCCTCGTACTCATGGCGCTTCGCCAAACGGTTCTTGCGGGCCTTCGAGGACTTGCCTCCCTGACGTCCGAAGGCGCCGGCTGCGCCGCCGCGGCCACGGCCGCCGCCACGCGATGGACCGTTGCTCGGACCATTGTTCTGGAAGTTGTTGCCGCCATTGCCGCCGCCGAAACGGTTGCCGCCCGGGCGACCGCCACCGCTGCCTGCACCTTGGCGATGCTGACCCCAGGACCCCGGCTTCGGGGCACCGGTGCCGCCTTGGCCCGGACGCGGACGGAAGCCTCCACGCTGCCCCGGTCGACCGTTGCCTCCGCCACGGCGTTCATTGTTGTTGGCCGTCGGACGTGCCATCGGATGCGGGCGCGGGATGTCTCCCGGCGTGGGTGTGTGCATGCCTTGCTTGCGGCTGAACGGGTTGTTGCCTGGACGTGGCGCATGCTGTGCCGCATTGGCGCCCGGCTTCGGCGCAGCGTTGGAACCGCCGCGGTTGCCGCCGTGCTGGGGGTCGTGCGGGGTGGGCGCGGGCTTGCCGCCATTGCGGTTGCCGCCGGCATTGGCGCCCGGCTTGCCCGGGGCGTGCGGGCGCGGAGTCGCGCCACGCTGACCGGCGTTCTGGCCAGGACGTGGGGTCTGCTCGTTCCTGCGGGTGTTGTGGGCCCCTGGCTTGGCGCCCGTGTTGGAGCGCTGGCCCGGCTTCGGTGCGGACGGGGCTGCCGTTGCCGGAGTTGCACCGGCCACTGCGGCGGGCGTTGCGGCAGGCTTCGCCGCTGCTGGTGCACCCGGCTTGGGTGCGGAGCTCTTCTTCGCCGCCGGCTTGGAATCATTGCCGCCGTCCTTCGGGAAGGCCGCCTTCAGCCTGCGGACGACCGGGGCCTCCACCGTGGATGACGCGGATTTGACAAACTCGCCCATGTCCTTGAGCTTCTCAAGAACGGTCTTGCTGTCTACGCCAAGTTCCTTGGCCAATTCGTATACGCGTGCTTTCGCCACTCAATATCTCCTAAAGTTTTGTGTGTGTCAGCCGCGTATTGGCGCGGCTATTGTGTTCTCACGGCGAGCTGATGGCTTCTCATCGTGCAACCATGTTGTTTCTACCTCTTTCACGCCTTCGCACAGTGCAATGACCGTGTTTCGACCAAAGGCAAGCATACCCGCGGCGCTGGATGTGCAGCACCGCGAAAACGCCGTCGGGGAAACGCCTATTCGGCGCTCTCCTCGGCATTGCCGGACTGTGCCCCATCGGCCGCCTTCGCCGCCTGTTCACGCAGTTTCGCGGCATGGGCGGAATTGGACTCGATGCCGATCTTCCATCCGGTGAGCTTTGCGGCGAGACGGGCGTTCTGGCCCTCCTTGCCAATGGCGAGCGAGAGCTGCTCGTCATTGATGAACGCGATGGCCGTCTGGTTCTTCTCGCTGATCACCTGCACACCCGAGACCACTGCCGGCGAGAGCGCCGCCGCAATGAACTCGGCCGGATTGGCCGACCAGTCGATGATGTCAATCTTCTCAGAGCCGAGGTTCTCCATCACCGCGCGCACACGCGAACCACCTGGGCCGATGAGCGCGCCCTTCGGGTTGATGCCTGGCGTATTGGCACGTACGGCAATCTTCGTACGGGCGCCCGCCTCGCGGGCGATGGCCATGATCGACACGGCTCCGGATGCCAGCTCGGGCACCTCGCGTTCGAACAGGCGGCGTACGAGCTCCGGATGCGAACGGGAGACGATGATCTCCGGTCCCTTGAGCCCGCGGGCCACCGTCGTCACATACACGCGAATGCGCTCGCCATGGCGGTAGCGTTCGCCGGGCACCTGCTCACGACGCGGCAGCAGTGCCTCCACATCGCCGACGGCAACGTGCACATTGGCGGGATCCTTGACGTCCTGCTGCACCACGCCGGTGATGAGCTTGCCGCGCTGGCCGCTGAAGGCGCCGAACACGCGGTCGTCTTCCGCCTTGCGGAAGAGCTGCTGGATCACCTGGCGTGCCGTGGATGCAGCCAGACGGCCGAAATCATGCGGGGTGTCATCGTACTCCTCGCCCAGTTCCGGAGCGGGGTGCGGATTGTCTTCGGTGGGTTCCTGAGGAATCTCGTCACGAGCCCAGATGGTGAAGCTGCCGGCGCGCGGGTCGAGTTCGACTCGGGCATATTTTGCGGCATGCGGCATTTTCAAATAGGCGAGTCGCAGCGCCTCCGACAGTGCGGCATCCACGGTCTCCGCATCTATTCCCTGTTCCTGTGCGAGTGCGTGGATTCCGTTCAAATCGAGTTTCAAAGTTGGTGACCTCCGTTGAAGTCTGTTCAGTTATTCAGTTATTCGGCATGGCGCATTCCTGCGCGGAAGGCATAAGCCCATTTAGTCATAGTCTCTATTATTCTAGGTATTCATGCAGACACGTCACCGTTTTCTTTCCGTATGCGCACGTGCGGTGGCGATTGCCCTCACCACGTTCGCTTTCGTTGGCGTGACCGCATGCTCGGCACCGAGAATCGCAGGTCGCGCCGAACAGGAGCAGGAGCTCGGCACATGCGAACGGTTCCTCGGGACCGCGCAATCGTATTCCAACACGATGAGCGACGCGAATATTCCGCTCTATCTGCGGTATTTCACTGCCTCACTCGCCCAGCATGACTGGCTCAATGTGGCATTGCAGTGCCCGTCCCAATTCGGCGACGCCACGATGCGCAGTGCCCAGGCGCAGCATTTCACTCGTCTTACCGCGAATCACTTCGGTTTCGCATATGCACCGCTCACAGTGACGAAGCTCGACACCGTCGATTCGCTTGATCTGCCGGGCGATGCACTGGCCACGATTGCGCTTGCCGAGGATCGCGCCGGTTTCGCCACCGAAGTGCTCGCCGGACGCTACGACAGTTTCACCCCCACTTCCGCGAACACCTCCTCCGACATAGAATTCGTGCGCAGACTGGCCTCGAACGCCACGCTGCTCACCATGAGCGACAATCACAAGGAGGCCGCAGCACGCCTGACCATGCTGTCGAAAGGCGCGCAGGACATTCGCCGCAAGGTCTACGACACCCGCATGCTCACCACATCGGAGGTGAACGCAACCGATCCTGCGACCGGATTGCGCACCCGCACCCCGGCGATTGTCGAAATGGATTGCGCGCGCGAGCAACTGCAGCGCATCGACGACCTGCCCGCATCCGACATCGCCACCGCACAGTCGCAATCGTCGGACGCGCTGCTACAGCTGTCCCTGCTCATCGCCACGCATGCCGTCACCGCGTTCGGTCTGGGGTACCCGAGCGCTGACTATGCGCTGTTTGCCTCCTGAGCCACGGCATCGCAACGTCATTCCCACAGATTGCCATATGCCGGCGCGCACGTCATGCTCATGGATATGCGGAAAACGACATTCCGAATTTGACTTGTTGAGACGGTGTGGCATAATGAACAAGTTGCTTGTTTTGGCAAGTACATGGATGAGTGTCCGAGCGGTCTAAGGAGCACGCCTCGAAAGCGTGTGAGGGCAACCCCCTCCGCGAGTTCGAATCTCGCCTCATCCGCCTTCAGCCCGCGCCTTGTCGCGGGCTTTTTCTTTCCATGCCCGCCTATCGTGCACCATCAACAGTCTGCCAGCGATCTGCGTAAAAGGAGACATCTACACGCAGCACATGTCCCCAATTACGCAAATCAACAACCATGCACGACAAAAATCTGTCAACAATCGCCACAGTCTGCGTAAAAGGAGACACTTACACGCAGCACATGTCCCCAATTACGCAGAAGAATAGAGCCGAGGAGCAGAACGACGCGCGAAACTGAAACGATCATTCGGATTCGATGTCGGTGCCTCAGCATTCGCTAGAGCGTGCGCTTGGCGCGGATTCGTTCCGCACGCGCGGCGAGCTCGCCGTCGGCCGGATAGGCGATGTGTTCGAGCGTGAGCCCCTGGGGCGCGATCGGCCCAGTGGATCCCTCGCGCAACGGCACCCGCATCTTGCTGGCGAACCAATCCACATCCCGTTTGCCCATGCCCACCTGCACGCAGGCCCCCACGAGCGAGCGCACCATGTTGCGGGCGAAGGCATCGGCGACGATTGTGAAGCACAGCAGTCCGGATTCCACGGCAGGCGCATGGTAGCGCTCCCCCATGCCTGATTCGAGCAGCGGCCGGGTGGGTACGCGCTGCCAGTAGGCGGTCTTCACTTCGCGGATCGTCGTGCCTCCGGGATTTGCGATGGCGAACGAACCGAAGTCATGCAGTCCGGGTGTGAGAGCGGCGGCGGCATTCATCCGTGCGATGTCGAGTTCGCGGTCGGTGCGCCATACGAAATCCCTCAGTCTCGGGTCCCAAGGCACGCGCGCATCGGCGATCCGGTACACATAGGTGCGCTCGAGTGCGGAGAAACGCGCATCAAAGCCACGCGGCGCCACTGAAACCGTGTGGATGGCGATGTCGTCGGGCATCATACGCGACAGCCTGGTTTCCAGCGCCTCCACAGCAGTCATCTGCATGTGGCCGACGCAGCGCGCGAGCGCCTGATCGGCAACGTCGACATGGCATACCTGATGCGAGGCGTGCACACCGGCGTCCGTACGACCGGCGACAGTGAGTCTGGGTGGTTCAGCATGCTCCCCATGCCCATGCAGGATCCTGCCCAACGCCTCTTCAATGGTGCCCTGCACGGTCCTGCGGTCGGGCTGCACCGCCCACCCGTGGAAGTCGGCGCCGTTATAGGCCAGGTCGATTCGTAAACGTGTCACGCCACGAGCTTAGCATCTCACTTTCCACCACGCCTGCGCATGCCGCCGAGCATATACAGCGTGGGGATGAGCGCGATGCCGGCGACCAGCGCGGACAGCGTGAAGATGTTCCAGAACCCATGCACACCGGTGATTGGCATCGTCGAGATGGTGTTGTCGGAGATGAGGTCGTATTGCACGATGCTGTGGTTGTAGTAGTACTTCACGAGCTGCCCCCATTGCGCCGCGCCATCCGGGTACGGCTTGCCATCCGGACCGCGCGCATAGGTGGCGCCGTCGTCTCCGATGACCTGCACATCTTCCAGGCCGTAGTTCTTGGGGAGTTCTGCCGAAGCCTGCTGCTCGAGCTGTGCCATGGTCTGCGGGTAGTCGCTCTCGCTAAATGTGGCATCATTCACCGCGTACTTCTTGGTGAGGTTCGGCAGATCCACATAGTGGTCGGAGCCGTTTGCGTCGACCCAATGCAGGCGTGCGGTGATGGTGGCGTGACCGCCCACGGTGATTCGGGCCGCCGACTTGTCGTTGGCCGGCACGATGATCGGCGTGAGATTGTCGGCGTACAAACCGGTGGAGATTGCGGCGCTCTTCGTCGCATCGACCATGAGCGTTGGGTCGATGCCCGGAATGATCAGACGTCCTGCAACACTTCCGGCATTCAATGTGGGCAATGTGACCATGATGGACTTGATGGCGCTCCAGTTCGTCACCTTGTCGGCCGTCACATACGTCGACGGATCAGGCTCCGTGTTGTCGAGCGGCGCAAGTGAAGTGGAATACCTCACCTCGTTGATGGGTTCCGTGGTCACGCCAGGCAACTGCTCCATGGTGGCGGGGCCGGTCATCGTGACCGTGAACCCATTGCCTGCGGCGTCGCTGCGTTGGGGCAGGTTCACATAATGGTGGACGTTCTGCAGGTCCTGTGTGCTGCCGTTGATGATCGCTATGGCGAATCGCATGGTGCGAATGTCTTTGAAACCGTTCTTCGCTTCGTAGATGTTCGACCGCGTGCTGTTTTCGAACATTGTGGCCTCGTTACCTTGCGACAGCTGCGTCATACGCAGGGCCTTCGCCGCATCCACAGTGAAACTGCCGTTGCCGACCAAGGCGACGTCCCTGTCTCCCATCGTATAGCTCAGATTGCTCGGTGCACTCACCGACTGGGTGAGCTTCGTCTTCGGGCTGTGCACATAGATCTGCCATGGGTACTGACCCACCAATGCATCCGGGGAGATGTTGAGCATGATCGTCTGGTTGGCGCCTTTGAACGTGTCGAACCAGTACCCGGTGCCGGTGAAGTCTATTTTGACCACTTCGCGGCCGTCGTTTGTCTGTGCCGACGTGATTTTCGGCTCCTTATAGGGTTGCCCCGGGTATTCGTTCGTGTTCACCAATCCTTTGGCCTTGTCGTAGACGAAGCTGGGCGGCAACACATAATAGAATATGGGCTCATAGACGTATTGGGTGGTGGGATCGCCCCAATAAGTACGCGATATAGCCATCGAAGCGGAATTCTTGACACCGGCCGTCTCGCTGTCCTGCGAGGTGTAGGTGCCGAATGTCGCTTTCAGATCGGCGCGATCGATTACCGTCTGCGTATTCTTCACAATGCCGTTCAGGCTCACCCACTGCCTCGTGTTCGGGTCTTTCATCGTGTACTGCTCGGTGCTGAGCATGAATGTTGTCGTCAGCTTGTCACCGACCTGTACCGGTTTGCCGTCATCATAGGCGGCGGCAAGCGTGCCGTTGAGCCGCAAAATAGCGACGCTTGAATTGTCGCCGAAGCACGAGGCGTTGTCGTCAACGAGGATTCCACACGGGTAGATCAGACTGCTGCTGGCTATATCGGTGCCTGAACCTGCGGCGATCAGATTTGGGGAGAGCTCTATCGTGCGCATCGGGGAACCGCTACTGCTCGTTATAGTCGCACCGGCATCCACGCTGCCCGCCATCACCGTGCCGTCGAGTAGGGTGATCTTGTATTTATAGGTGGTCAGGCCGGGGAGTTTGGCCTGGCTCACCGGCGTCGCAATGGACGTGGCGTCGAAACCACTCGGCACGGTGATGGTGAGGAGCGGCCATTCGAGCGCACTGGGCGAATTGTTGCCGAATCCAATGAAGTTGAGCGTGCGCAGATTGCTGGTGGTGGGCAGTTGCCCGGCGGGATTCGTGGGTAGCAGCATCTGGTTCGACACCGAGGATCCGGTGATGCTCAGGCTCAGGCATGAATTCGTGCCATCGGTGCAGAAGCTGGTGTCGTCCTTCGACTTGAGCGTGTCATTCCATGCCGGTGCCTCAGCTGTTAACTCGGTCATTGCGCCATCGGGCTCACGCAATTGCTGCACAATCGTGATGGGCCCGGGTGCCGTGACAGTCATCTGCTTGTCAGGGGCCAGCAGTGAGAAATCACCGACAATGCGGTAGCCTGGTATGCCAGTTCGCCACCCTTGTGATCCCGAACCCTTGGGAACTGTGATCACAATGTCGCCCGATGTGCCGCCCGGCTGCGTGATTGTCGTCTTGTCGCCATCGACGAATTGGTTGCGATTCCTGGTTTCGGTTTCGTTGAGCGTGAAGCCCAAAGGCACCGGAATATGTATCACAGTGCCGTAGTTCACGGCGGAGTTGACCTGATTCGAGGGAAAGCCGTTGGTGCCCACGCCGTTGGTTTCATTGATGTTGATTTGGTAGGTGTAGTCCGTGTTCACCGAGATGGCCGGCGCCTGTTGCGTGGTCGGTGCGATGCGCACCAACGAGGTCGGATTCATCTCCGGTTTGATCACCTGCGTGAAATGGGCTGGCGGCAACTGCTTGCCGTTATAGGTCCAGGTGATAGTTTTCACCATGGTGCCCACATAGCTCATCGGCGAAGTCTGCCCCGTGTAGCTATTTCCTTGGCCCAAGTTGATGGTGGAACCAATCGAAGCAGCCGCGGTGAGCCTATAGGTGAAAGTGGTGGATCCATCGGCGTTCTGTGTTGATGTGGTGGAACCGATGTCGGCAGGCAGCTTTTGGAAATCGTTGGTGCCGTATACGCCGCCGCTGTTCGCCACCGATTTCGGGATGGTGATGGTGAACACATCGCCCGGCTTGCCGGCGGCTTTGAACGTGACGACGAGATTCTGCGTATCCGAATTCTTGAGTGCCGGCACATTGCCCACATTGTCTCGATTGAGCTTCAGGCTTGCCAGTAAGGTTTTATTGGTTCCATTGCCGGTATAGACATTGACTTCCTCCGGTTGAGGGTCTCCGGTATTCGGCGTGACAGTGTCGTCCGCTTCGGCGATATCGTCGTCGGCCTTGACAGCCTTGTCGCTTGTCGTCGCGGTATCGTCCGCCGTGGCGGTTTCACCACTCCCCTGTGCCTGTATGCTCTGTGACGCCGCCCCCACATCTGGCGACTGTGCATACGCCGACAGGGGAGCCATGGCCAATCCCGCCATCATCGCACATGCCGCCAAGATCGCCATCAACCGCCGCATTCCAATCCCCCAATCGGTCATCGTCGCACCGAGCGTCCGGTCATGCAATGACATATCGAACAAGAATCTTCTATGCAGTATTCTCGTGTGCCACCGTGCAAAACCGCCGTAGTTCTTCTACAGGGGCAAGTACCTCAATCAATGGCGTCTTGTCTGTCTGTTTTCTTTCAGCGTATTCTGCGGGGCATGTGCATGGGGATGCCATTGCATAAATGCGAAAGGGGCCATCCAAACGGATGGCCCCTTTCATATGCCTAAGAGATTCACTCAGCGGCTGCCTCGGTCTGTGCCGGCTCTTCCTTGGCTGCGACCTTGGTCGCGGCTTCGGCTTCCTTGACCACTGCCTTCTTCGGGCTCACCGGTTCGGTGACGAGCTCGATGATGGCGGCTGGAGCGGAATCGCCCTTGCGCGGGGCGATCTTGACGATGCGGGTGTAACCGCCCTCGCGCTGCTCCATCTGCTCAGCGATCTGCGTGAACAGCTTGTGCACGACGGACTTGTTACGGATCACGCGCATCACACGGCGACGGGAGTGCAGATCACCGCGCTTGGCGAAGGTGATCAGGCGCTCGGCCAGCGGACGAAGGCGCTTGGCCTTCGGCAGCGTGGTGGTGATGCGGCCGTGCTCGAACAGGCTGGTGGCCATGTTCGCGAGCATCAGACGCTCATGTGCCGGGCTGGACGCCAGGCGTGGGCCTTTCTTTGGTGTAGGCATTGTATCTCCTTGTTGCCACGCCGAACTCAGGTGGGCAGTGGCCCGAACATCCGAAATCGGCGAAGCGGTTATGTCGTTGGCGGTTTACTCGTCTTCCGGCGAGAAGAAGGTGCCGCCTTCGAGGTTGTTGGTGTCGAAGCCGAGCGGCGAGGCCTTGAGCGACAGACCCAGGGACTGCAGCTTCTCCTTCACCTCGTCAATGGACTTCATACCGAAATTACGGATGTCGAGCAGATCCTGCTCCGTGTGGTTCACCAGCTCGCCGACCGTGTGGATGCCCTCACGCTTCAGGCAGTTGTAGCTGCGCTGGGTGAGGTTGAGGTCCTCGATCGGAACGGACATGCCCGGATCGGCCTGCTCGGCCACCGGGGCTGGCCCGATTTCCACACCCTCGGCCTGCGTGTTGAGTTCACGGCACAGGCCGAAGAGCTCAACCAGCGTGGATCCTGCGGATGCGACGGCATCACGCGGGGAGATGGCCGGCTTGGTTTCCACATCCAGAATGAGCCTGTCGAAGTCGGTGCGCTGTTCCACGCGGGTGGCTTCGACCTTGTAGCTCACCTTGAGCACTGGAGAGTAGATGGAATCGACCGGGATGCGGCCGATCTCATCGCCATCCTGCTTGTTCATCTGGGCTGGGACGTATCCGCGGCCACGCTCGACGGTGAACTCGATCTCAAGTTCGCCATCTTCGGCGAGAGTGGCGATGTGCAGATCCGGGTTGGCAATGGTGACGCCGGCCGGTGGGGTGATGTCCCCTGCGGTGGCCTCGCCGCTGCCCGCCTTGCGCAGATACATCACGACAGGCTCATCGTATTCGCTGGTGAGCACGATGCCCTTGATGTTCAACAAGATCTCGGTGACGTCTTCCTCGATGCCCGGCAGAGTGGTGAACTCATGCAACGCACCGGAGATACGCACCGAAGTCACTGCCGCTCCCGGAATCGAGCTGAGCAGAGTACGGCGAAGCGAGTTGCCAAGCGTGTAGCCGAAACCCGGCTCAAGCGGCTCGATGATGAAACGGGAACGCTGAGGGTTGAGCGATTCCTCGGTAAGTGTCGGACGCTGTGCGATAAGCACTGTGGTATCCTTTCAGCTTCAGCCGGTGGTGCACTCACTGGCTTCAAGCGGCTTTGGATGGATGGTATTGTCTAGTGCTCAGACGCGGCGACGCTTTGGTGGGCGAACGCCGTTGAATGCCTGTGGAGTGACGTCGGTGATCGAACCGACTTCGAGACCAGCGGACTGCAGGGAGCGGATGGCGGTTTCACGGCCGGAACCCGGGCCCTTCACGAAAACATCGACCTTCTTGACGCCGTGTTCCATGGCCTTGCGGGCCGCGGACTCGGCTGCCATGCCAGCGGCGTACGGCGTGGACTTACGGGAGCCCTTGAAGCCGACATCGCCACCGGACGCCCAGGACACAACCGCGCCGGACGGATCGGTGATGGAGATGATGGTGTTGTTAAACGTTGACTTGATGTGCGCCTGACCGACCGGGATCGACTTGCGATCGCGGCGACGGGTCTTGCGTGCGGCCTGCTTTTGAGCTGCCATTTGACCTCGTTTCCTAATTCACGAACTATGTGTTGCAGACGATGGCTGTCACACCGTGGCCTGCAATTTCCACCTATTACTTGGTGGCCTTCTTCTTGCCAGCAACTGTGCGCTTCGGGCCCTTGCGGGTACGTGCGTTGGTCTTCGTGCGCTGACCGCGGACCGGCAGGCCCTTGCGGTGGCGCATGCCCTGGTAGCTGTTGATCTGGATCTTGCGGCGAATGTCGGCGTCGACTTCACGACGCAGATCGCCTTCGATCTTATAGTTCGACTCGAGGTAGTCACGCAGCGTGATCAGCTGCTCATCCGTCAGGTCCTTGACGCGGGTGTCTGGATTGATGCCAGTCGCCTCAAGGGTTTCCTTGGCGCGGGTGCGTCCCACACCGAAGATGTAGGTGAGCGCGACCTCGATGCGCTTGTCATTTGGGATGTCGACTCCGGCAAGACGTGCCATTGCGATTCCTTCTGTTTGCCGCAGGTCTCGCACCCAATCCCCCGGTATCCCTACCGGCCCGGGCCTGCGTTCCCGGGGTTCAGCTCACGCATACGCGCGAACTGCGACTGAGTGCCTGATTATGTGTCGCTGCTTCTGCTCAGCCCTGACGCTGCTTGTGGCGTGGGTTGGTGCAGATCACCATGACGCGACCGTGACGACGGATCACGCGGCAGTTTTCGCAGATCCTCTTCACACTTGGGCTAACCTTCATGGTATTCCTTTGCTTGGGTTTGTACCTTGGCTGTTACTTTACTTGTAACGGTACGTAATGCGACCACGATTGAGGTCGTACGGGCTCATCTCGAGCACCACACGGTCCTGCGGAAGAATACGAATGTAGTTCTTGCGCATTTTGCCGGAAATTGTGGCGAGCACGATGTGCTTATTCTCCAGTTCCACACGGAACATCGCATTGGGCAGGGCCTCTACGACTCGGCCTTCAACTTCAATCACACCGTCTTTTGCCATAAATACCCGTTTTCCTCGTGGATAGCATTACCTGTAGGTGCGCCCGAAGACACACCAACTTGCTAGTATACACGAAAAGCGAAGAGTGCACGCAACGGAGTGTCGTACCCTTCGCTTCCGTAACGGACCGGGCGAACACTTCATACCCGGTTCAATGGCGTACCGTCTCCTATGCTACCGAATTGAGACGCGGATTATTCCATGTTCACCAATCCCACACACCTCACGGCACGCATTTGCACTATTATTCAGCCAAGCTTGGCATCGAGTGCCTTGACGATCTCCTCGCTGATCGCGTCGATCTCGCCCACGCCGTTCACGGTGACGAGCTTGCCGCGCTGCTGGTAGATGTCGAGCACCGGCGTGGTCTCCTTGTCGTAGGTGTTCAGACGGTTCTGGATCGCCTCCGGGGTGTCGTCGGCACGACCCTCCTCCTTCGCGCGCTTGGCCATGCGCTCGAGCAACACATTGGTGGGGGCGGTCAGGGCGACAACGGCGTCGAGCTGCTCTCCGAGGCCCTCGAGAATCTCGTCGAGCGCGCTCACCTGGGCGACATTGCGTGGGTAGCCATCGAGGATCCAGCCATTCTTCGCATCATCCTGCGCAAGACGATCGCGGACGATCTCGTTGGTGAGTTCGTCGGGGACCAGGAATCCCTGCGACGTGTATTCGAGCACCTTCTTGCCCAGTTCCGTCTTGTTCTTGATGTTCGCGCGGAAGATGTCTCCGGTGGAGATCGTCGGAATGCCGTAGTGCTCGGCGAGCAGCTTCGCCTGCGTGCCCTTGCCGACGCCCTGAGGTCCCATAATCAGCAGTCGCATCGTGTTCCTTTCACTTGGGATTTGCTTTGCTATCGCATATCTTAGCCTAGTGTGCTCACGGCAGGAGTATCGGCATGCCGCGGCGAGCCATGCATATGCAAAAGCAGACCGTAGATTCCCACGGTCTGCTTTTGCGGCAATCTGCGAATGGCAGATTATTCACACCTGCACATCACTTGGCGATGGCCTTGCCCTCGGTGTGATCGGTGTTCTCGAACAGGAAGCCCGCGTACTGGTACTGCTCCGTCTGCGCCTTCGCCTGACGCAGCGTGTCGAGACCCACGCCGGCGATGATCAGCAGCGTCGTGCCACCGAACGGCAGCTGCGTATTGAGCTTGAGCGCCATGATGAGCACGGTCGGCAGCAATGCGACGAACAACAGGTAAATCGCGCCGACGGTGTTGAGTCGGTTGATCACGTACTTGAGATAGCGCGAGGTGGCGGAGCCTGCACGAATGCCGGGAATGAAGCCACCGAATTGCTTCATGTTGTCTGCGGTCTCGTCCGGGTTGAACGTGATCTCCGTGTAGAAGAACGTGAAGAACACGATCATCAGCGCATACAGGCAGATGTACCATACGCTCGTCGTATTGGCGAGGTACTTGTTCACCCACTGCACCCAGCTCTGCTGGCTGTTGCCGAACTGTGCGAACAATGTCGGGATCGCGAGGATCGACGAGGCGAAGATCGGCGGGATCACGCCGCTCATGTTGATCTTGAGCGGCAGGTAGGTGGAGGAGCCGCCATACATCTTGCGGCCGATCATGCGGCGCGTGTATTGCACCGGAATACGGCGCTGCGAAAGCTCCACGTAGTTCACGAAGATCATGATCACGAGCAGCACGACGGTGACAATCGCGAACTTCGTCCAATTGCCGTTGGTGCCGTTCGTCCCCCAGCCGATCTGCCACAGCTGCGGCAGGAAGCCGGAGCAGATGGACAGGAAGATGAGGATCGACATGCCCTGGCCGATGCCCTTCTCGGTGATCAATTCGGCCATCCACATGATCAGGCCGGTGCCGCCGGTCATCACCATGATCATGACGACCATGTTCCAAATGGAGGCATCGGGAATCACATTGCTGCACTGGTAGTTGAACAGCGCGCCGGAACGCGCGGTGACGAGGATCGTCGTGGACTGCAGCACGGCGAGACCGATGGTGAGGTAACGCGTGTACTGGGTGAGCTTGGCCTCACCGGACTGCCCCTCCTTGTGCAGGGCCTCGAAGCGTGGAATCACGGCACGCAGCAGCTGCACCACGATCGACGCGGTGATGTACGGCATGACGCCCAATGCGAAGATGGACAGCTGCAGCATTGCACCGCCCGAGAACAGGTTCACCAATCCGATGAAGTTCTCTGCATTGTTGGTCGTCTTCGCCACGCAGTCGCTCACGACCTTGTAATCGACACCCGGCGTTGGAATGAACGAGCCGATTCGGTAGATGATGATGATGCCAAGGACGAAGAGGATCTTGTTCCTCAGCTCCTTGGTGCGAAAGGCCTGGATTAACGTCCTCACCTTGGGTTCCCTCCATAACTGTACGCTCTTGGCGTATCACGAAAAACACACGCTAGAGTCCGAGTTTAGCCCAACGGCCATACCGCACGCGAGTTCCCGCCTCTTTTTTGCAATAATTCAACACAAATAACAGCGGCCATTTCCTGTTTTGATATTTCGCGCGCATGTTCTGCACATATGAACAGACCCTCCCCGCTTGCTGCGGGAAGGGTCTGTCGCTAGCGTGTATGCATGCCGTCAGTCTTCGCTGATCGAACCGCCTGCCGCTTCAATCTTGGACTTCGCCGAAGCGGAGGCCTTGACACCCTTGAGGGTGAATGCGGCGGTGGCTTCGCCCTCACCGAGGACCTTGACCGGACGGTTGGCGCGCACAGCGCCCTTGGCCACCAGGTCGGCCACGGTGATCTCTCCGCCCTGCGGGAACAGGTCGTTGAGAGCAGCGATGTTCACAACCTGATATTCGGTCTTGAACGGGCTGCGGAAGCCGCGGAGCTTGGGAAGACGCATGTACAGTGGCAGCTGGCCGCCTTCGAAGCCAGGACGAACCTGATAGCGCTTCTTGGTGCCCTTGTCGCCACGGCCCGAGGTCTTGCCCTTGGAGCCTTCACCACGGCCGACGCGGATGCGATCCTTCTTGGCGCCTGGTGCCGGCTTGAGGTCATGCATTTGCAGGATTGTGGTCTCTTCGTTAGCCATAATCACTCTGCCTCCTCAACATTGACCAAGTGACGCACGACGGCGATCATGCCGCGGGTCGACGAGTTGTCTTCAAGAACAGTGCTCTGGCCGATCTTGCGAAGGGCGAGCGTCTGCACGGTAGCCTTCTGCTTCTTGTTCGCGTGTGCAACGCCGTGCACGAGCGTGATCTTCAGCTTTGCCATCACTCACCATCCTTAGCGGCCGCTTCGGCCTTGGCTTCCTCGCGTGCCTTGCGGGCCTCGGCAATGCCGGCGGCGCGCTCACGCAGGAGCTGGTCCGGAGCGACTTCCTGCACGGAGAGGCCACGGCGTGCCGCGATCTCCTCCGGCTCTTCGAGCTGCTTCAGCGCATCGACGGTGGCGCGAACCACGTTGACGGCCGTTGCGGAGCCCATCGACTTCGTCAGGATGTCGGTGATGCCCGCGCATTCCATCACTGCACGCACAGCCGAGCCGGCGATTACACCGGTTCCCGGAGCTGCCGGGCGCAGCATGACGGTGCCTGCGTGGTCGTGGCCGGTGACCGGGTGGGTCACGGTGCCGCGAATGCGAGGAACGTTGAACAGATGCTTCTTGGCATCCAGCTGGCCCTTGGCGATTGCCGCCGGGACCTCACGGGACTTGCCATAGCCAACACCGACGGTGCCGTTGCCGTCACCGACCACGACGAGAGCGGCGAAGCTGAACGTACGGCCGCCCTTGTGGGTCTTCGACACACGGTTGATCGTCACGACGCGATCGAGCATCTCGTTCTCGTGATTGTCCTCACGACGGCCACGGCGGTCACCGCGGCGACCTTCGCCACCACGGTTGTTGCGGCGGCCACGACGCTCGTCGTTGTTGTTGGACTCGGCGGTTGCCTGAGTGTTCTGAGTCTCTTCAGCCACTTGGGTTTCCTTTTCGTTGTCGCTCACAGTGCCAGACCTCCCTCGCGGGCGCCTTCAGCAACAGCTGCGACGCGACCATGGTACATGTTGCCGCCGCGGTCGAACACGACCGTGGTGATGCCGGCATCCTTGGCCTTCTTGGCCAGGAGCTCGCCAACCTTCTTGGCGGCTTCGGTCTTGGTGCCCTGGAAGTCGGCGAAATCGGCCATAAGCGTGGACTCGCTCACCAGCGTCTTGCCGGCGTTGTCGTCAACGATCTGCGCGACCATGTGACGGTTGGAGCGGGTGACCACGAGACGCGGACGCTCTGCGGTGCCGCTGATGCGCTTGCGAATACGAGCGTGGCGACGCTTCAGCGCGGCCTTCTTGCCTTTACCGAAAATCTTAACGCTCATATCACTTACCAGCCTTTCCAGCCTTGCGACGGATGACCTCATCCGAGTACTTGATGCCCTTGCCCTTGTACGGTTCCGGAGCACGAAGCTTACGAATGTTCGCGGCAACCTGGCCAACGGCCTGCTTGTCGGTACCCTTCACGATGACCTGGTTCGGATTCGGCAGTTCGAAGGTGATGCCTTCCGGCGGGTTCACGGTGATGGTGTGGGAGTAACCGAGCGAGAACTCGATGCCCTTGCCCTTCATCTGTGCACGGTAACCGGTGCCGACGATGTCGAGGCTCTTCGAATAGCCATCATGCACGCCCTTGACCATGGAGGCCATGATCGAGCGGGCCAGGCCGTGCTTTGCGCGGGTCGGACGCAGGTCGTCGTTCGCGGTGACGATGATCTCGTTGCCTTCGACCTTGGCGGTCACGCCCTCGGGGATGGTGTAGGAGTCGGAACCCTTCGCGCCCTTGGCGGTGAATTCCTGACCATTGATGGTGACTTCAACGCCCGCCGGGATCTCGATCGGGAGCTTACCAATATGCGATGCCATGTTCAGCTCTCCTTTCTCACCACACGTAGGCGACGATCTCGCCACCGATGCCTCGGTCGAGGCATTCCTTCTGAGTCAACAATCCCGAGCTCGTCGAGATGATGGCGATGCCGAGGCCGCCGAGCGGCATGGGCAGTGCGTCGGACTTGGCGTAACGACGCAGGCCTGGCTTCGACACGCGCTTGATGCCCTGAATGGAACGCTCACCGTGGGGGCCGTACTTGAGGGTGACCTCAAGGGTCTGGCCGACGCGGGCTTCCTTGGCGGTGAAGTCTGCAATGTAGCCTTCGCGCTTCAGGATCTCGGCGATGTTCTTCTTGAACTTGGAGTACGGCATATCCACGGTCTCGTGCTTTGCCGCGCTCGCATTACGCAGACGCGTGAGCATATCTGCGATTGGATCTGTCATTGTCATTTGGGCTAACGCCCTTTCTCGCCGTGGTTTCCGCCGCCCTGCAGACTGCTATGGCCTGCCCGGGCCGCGGACCTTCAGCGTTGATATTTACCAACTGGACTTCGTTACGCCTGGCAGCTCGCCACGGTGTGCCTTCTCGCGAAGGCAGATTCGGCACAGGCCGAACTTACGGTACACGGAGTGCGGACGACCGCAGACCATGCAGCGCGTGTAGGCGCGAACCTTGAACTTAGGCTTGCGAAGCGCCTTGACCTTAAGACAAGTTTTTGCCATTTCAGTTCTCCTTGAATGGGAAGCCGAGAAGCTTGAGCAGTGCGTAAGCCTCGTCGTCATCCTTCGTGGTGGTCACCACGGTGATGTCCATGCCGCGCTGGTGATCGATCTCGTCCGGATCGATCTCGTGGAACATGGACTGCTCAGTGAGACCGAAGTTGTAGTTGCCCTGACCATCGAACTGATGGCCGTTGATGCCACGGAAATCGCGAATACGCGGCAGAGCCAGCGTAAGCAGACGATCCAGGAACTCCCACATGCGGTCACCGCGCAGGGTGACGTATGCGCCGATGGCCTGGCCTTCGCGCAGGTGGAACTGTGCGACGGACTTCTTCGCCTTGGTGATCTTCGGCTTCTGGCCGGTGATCGCGGTGAGGTCACGCACAGCGCCTTCGATGAGCTTGGAGTCGCGTGCTGCGGCGCCGACGCCCATGGAGACGACCACCTTCTCGATGCGAGGAATCTGCATCGGGTTGTCGTGGTGGAATTCCTTCTCGAGCTCGGGAAGGATCTCTTCCTTGTACATCGTCTTGAGGCGTGGGGTCACTGGCTCTTCGATGATGACTTCGTCAACGACTTCGCTCATGCCAGTTCCTTTCCGGACTTCTTGGCAACGCGGACGCGCACGGTCTTCACCTTGCCGTCACGTGCCTCTTCCTTGATTACGACGCCAACGCGGGTGGGCTGCTTGGTCTCCGGGTCGATGACCATCACGTTGGAGCGATGGATCGGGGCCTCAACGGAGACGATGCCGGCCTGCTGACCCTGCTGGGTTGCACGCACATGCTTCTTGACGATCTGAACGCCTTCGACGATCAGTCGGTCGTCCTTGAGAACGCGCTTGACGGTGCCTTCCTTGCCGCGGTCCTTGCCACGGATGACCTTGACGAGGTCGCCGCTCTTGATCTTGGCTACCATGTCAGATCACCTCCGGTGCGAGGGACACGATACGCATGAAGCGCTTGTCGCGCAGTTCACGACCAACCGGTCCGAAGATACGAGTGCCCTTGGGTTCGCGGCCGGAGCCGAGAATCACAGCGGCGTTCTCGTCGAACTTGATGTAGGAGCCGTCTGCACGGCGGCGTTCCTTGACTGTACGGACGACGACGGCCTTGACCACGTCGCCCTTCTTGACCGACCCGCCAGGGATTGCGTCCTTGACGGAGGCGACGATCA
The DNA here is from genome assembly GCA_004154635.1 of Bifidobacterium animalis subsp. animalis. Classification (GTDB taxonomy): domain Bacteria; phylum Actinomycetota; class Actinomycetes; order Actinomycetales; family Bifidobacteriaceae; genus Bifidobacterium; species Bifidobacterium animalis_B. The sequence goes on along the minus strand of RSDC01000005.1, from coordinate 66,656 downwards.
CGTCGCCGATGCCGGCATAGCGTCGCTTCGATCCGCCGAGCACTCGGATGGCGAGGAGTTCCTTCGCACCCGTGTTGTCGGCGACATGAAGCCGCGTTTCCTGCTGAATCATTGATTCTCCTTAGCCGAGCTGGTTCTCCCCAATCACCCGGCCCGCTCCTATGGGGCGAGCCGGGTGATTGGCGAGCCTTGCCGAACTTGTTACTTAGCGCGCTCGATAATGGAATCGAGACGCCAACGCTTGGTCTTGCTCAGTGGACGAGTCTCCATGATACTCACGAGGTCGCCAACGTGAGCCTGGTTGTTCTCGTCATGGGCCTTGACCGTGCGAGTGGAACGAACGACCTTACCGTAGAGCGGGTGGGTCGTACGAAGTTCGAGTTCCACGGAAATGGTCTTGTCCATCTTGTCGGACACGACATAACCGCGACGAACCTTGCGGAAGTTACGCTCTTCAGCCATTACTTCTCCTTAAGCTTTCGTTTCGGTTGCCGCCGGAGCCTGGCTGATGCCAAGTTCACGTTCGCGCAGAACAGTATACATCCTGGCGATGTCACGCTTGACAGCCTTGAGGCGAGCAGTGTTCTCGAGCTGACCGGTTGCATGCTGGAAGCGCAGGTTGAACAGCTCTTCCTTGGACTTCTTGATGAAGCCCTCGATCTCAGCATTGGTCTTCTCGTTGAGATTCTTGATGGTGTATTCTTCCGATCCGACTGGCATCAGATGTCACCGCCTTCGCGAGCGATCACGCGGCACTTCATCGGGAGCTTGTCGATTGCGCGGCGCAGGGCCTCGCGAGCGACATCCTCAGAAACGCCACCGATTTCGAACATGACACGACCCGGGTGCACATTGGCGATCCAGAATTCCGGAGTGCCCTTGCCGGAGCCCATTCGGGCGCCGAGCGGGTGCTTGGTGAGCGGACGATCCGGGAAGATCGTGATCCACACCTTGCCGCCACGCTTGATGTAACGGGTCATTGCGATACGAGCAGCCTCGATCTGGCGGTTCGTGACATAGGCCGGAGCCAATGCCTGAATAGCGAAATCGCCGAAGTTGATCTCGTTGCCGCCCTTGGACATGCCATGGCGGTCAGGACGATGCTGCTTGCGATATTTGGTCCTCTTTGGGATAAGCATCCTCAGCTCACTCCTTAGTTTCCGGCTCTACGGCAGCTTCCTTGGAAACTTCCGCTTCCATCTGCTGATCCGGACCTGTCTTGACCTGGTTCTGACCGGTGGGACGCTGGCCGGCACGCTGGCCTCGGCGCGGACGACGATCGCCGCCGCGACGGCCCGGGCGGTTGTTGCCCTGCTGCGCCTGCTGCTCCTCGAACTCACGCTCGGTCATATCGCCCTTGTAGATCCACACCTTGACGCCGATGCGGCCGTAGGTGGTCTTGGCCTCGAAGAAGCCATAGTCGATGAGAGCGCGGAGCGTCTGCAGCGGGACGCGGCCTTCACGGTAGAACTCCGAACGGCTCATTTCCGCACCGCCGAGACGGCCGGAGAGCTTGATACGAATACCCTTGGCGCCTGCACGCATGGCATCCTGCTGAGCCTTACGCATCGCGCGACGGAAGGTCACGCGGTTGGTGAGCTGCTCGGCGATGCCCTGAGCGACGAGCTGGGCGTCGATGGCCGGGTTCTTCACTTCGAAGATGTTGAGCTGAACCTGCTTGCCGGTGAGCTTCTCGAGCTTGGCACGAACACGCTCGGCCTCGGCGCCACGACGGCCGATCACGATGCCCGGACGGGCGGTGTGGATGTCCACACGCACGCGGTCGCGGGTGCGCTCGATGATGATGCGGGACACGCCCGCACGCTCGAGATCCTTGTTCATGACCTTGCGGATGGCGTCATCTTCGAGGACGAAGTCACGATAACGCTCGCCGACCTTGTTGGAATCGGAGAACCACTTGGAACGATGGCTCTCAGTAATGCCCAGGCGATAGCCAAAGGGATTAATCTTCTGACCCATCTTTAGCGGTCTCCTTCCTTGCTGGCGACGACGACCGTGATGTGGCTCGTACGCTTGTTGATACGAGCGGCACGGCCCTGTGCACGAGCGCGGAAACGCTTGAGCGTCACACCCTCGTCCACATAGGTCTCCTTGATGTACAGGTCGTTCTCACGGAACGGCTCGCCGGCCTTGTCGGCCTTCACGCGGGCGTTCGCGATGGCGCTCTGGAGGACCTTGAGCACCGGGGTGCTGGCGTCCTGCGGAGCGAACTTGAGAATGGTGATGGCTTCGGTCGCTTTCTTGCCTCGGATGAGGTCGACCATGCGGCGAGCCTTACGCGGCGTCACACGAACGTGGCGAGCGATTGCTTTAGCTTCCATGTGTCTATACTCTCCTACTTATTAGCGGCGCGACTTCTTGTCGTCCTTGACGTGACCCTTGAAGGTACGCGTAGGGGCGAACTCACCGAGCTTGTGGCCGACCATGGATTCGGTGACGAACACCGGCACATGCTTGCGACCATCGTGAACCGCGAAGGTGTGTCCGATGAAATCAGGGGTGATCATCGAACGGCGGGACCACGTCTTGATGACGTTGTGGGTGCCCTTCGCATTCTGCTCGTCGACTTTCTTCTGCAAGTGGGCGTCGACGAATGGGCCCTTCTTGATGCTACGAGTCATCTACTCGACACTCCCTTACTTGCGATTCTTGCCGTTAGGACGACGACGAACGATCATCTTGTTCGAAGCCTTCTTCGGACGACGAGTACGAACCTCGCCCTTGCCCCATGGAGACACCGGCGGCTTGCCACCGCGGGTACGACCGCCATGCGGGTGATCGACAGGGTTCATGGACTCACCACGGGTGATCGGGCGCTTACCCATCCAACGTGCACGACCTGCCTTGCCGAGCTGGATGTTGGCGTGGTCGGAGTTGCCGACCTCGCCCACGGTTGCGCGGCAGCGGGCGTCCACGTTGCGGATTTCGCCCGATGGCATACGCAGCTGGGCGTAAGCGCCATCCTTGGCGACGAGCTGCACGGCCGCACCGGCGGAACGTGCGATCTTGGCGCCGCCGAGCGGGCGGAGCTCAATGGCGTGGACAACCGTACCGGTCGGGATGTTGCGCAGCGGCAGGTTGTTGCCCGGCTTGATGTCGGCGTTGGCGCCGGTCTCGATGCGGTCACCCTGCTTGATGCCCTCAGGTGCGATGATGTAGCGCTTCTCACCGTCTGCGTAGTGCAGCAGGGCGATGCGTGCGGAGCGGTTCGGATCGTACTCGATCTGAGCCACGGTTGCCGGCACGCCGTCCTTGTCCCAACGACGGAAGTCGATGAGGCGGTACTGGCGCTTGTGACCGCCGCCACGATGGCGGGAGGTCATGCGGCCGTAGTTGTTGCGGCCGCCAGTTTTGCTGTTCTTGCGAATGAGCGACTTCTCTGGGGTCGAGCGCGTGAGGTCGGAGAAGTCCGAAACAGACGCGTTACGACGGCCCGGGGTCGTCGGCTTATATACGCGGATAGCCATAATCTAGTTCTTTCCTTTAACTTTTCTCGGCTAACCTTCAGTTACCGAAGATGTCGATCGACTGGCCCTCGGCCACGGTCACGATTGCGCGCTTCTGATTGACGCGGCGGCCGTAACCGGTGCGGGTGCGCGTGCGCTTGCCTGCACGGTTGAGGGTGTTGACGTTCGTCACCTTGACCTTGAAGATCTCCTCGATGGCCTGCTTGATCTGCACCTTGTTGGCGTTCGGGGCCACGACGAAGGTGTACTGACCCATATCGGACAGAGCGTAGCTCTTCTCCGAAACAACAGGCTTCAGGATGATGTCATGTGCTGGCTTGTGAATAGCGACCATGAACTCAGGCCTCCTTAGCTGCCGTCTTCGCGGCGACGAAAGCCTCGAGACCATCCTTCGAGAACACCACGTACTGGGCGGTGATCACGTCGTAGGTGTTGAGCTGATCGGCGAAGATCGGGTAGACGGTCGGAATGTTACGAACCGACAGCCACTCGTTCACGTTGTCGCGGGACAGCACCACGGTGGTGAAGTTGTCGGCGACGACCGGGGCGAGAGCCGCGATTGCCTTCTTGGTGGACGGTGCGTCGAGCTGGAAGTCGACGACTGCGACGCGACCGTTGTTGGCGCGATCCGAGAGGGCGTAGCGCAGGGCTGCGGCCTTCATCTTCTTGGGGGTGCGCTGGCTGTAGTCACGCGGCACCGGGCCGTGTACGACACCGCCGTGGTACCACTGAGGAGCGCGGATCGAGCCCTGACGAGCGCGACCGGTGCCCTTCTGCTTCCACGGCTTGCGGCCACCACCGGAGACGGCGCCACGGTTCTTGACCGCATGCGTGCCCTGGCGGGCGGCTGCACGCTGGGCCACCACAACCTGGTGGATCAGCGGCACGTGTGCCTGCACTTCCTCGGCGGTGAAGCCGAAGAGCGCTTCCGGCGCCTCGAGGGTGCCGGCTTCCTTGCCATTGTTATCGGTGACGTTCAGAGTAACGTTTGCCATCTAAATCAGGCTCCCTTCACTGCAGAACGAACGAGGACGATGCCGCCCTTCGGGCCCGGGATGGCGCCCTTGATGGCGAGGATGCCGTTCTCCACGTCGGAGGAGACGACAGTGAGGTTCTGCACGGTATTGGTGACATGGCCCATACGACCGGCCATGCGCTTGCCCTTGAGAATACGGCTCGGCGTTGCGCATGCGCCAACCGAACCTGGACGACGCTCGTTCTTGTGAGAGCCGTGGGTACGACGGTAGGACTTGAAGCCCCAGCGCTTGATGGTGCCCGCGAAGCCCTTGCCCTTGGTGGTGCCGGTCACGTCGACCTGCACACCCTCGGGGAAGACCTCGGCGGTCAGTTCCTGGCCGGGCTCGAAATCCTCGACGTTCTCGGTGCGGACTTCGGCGAGGTGACGACGAGGCGTCACACCGGCCTTGGCGAAGTGACCGGCCATCGGCTTGGTCACCTTACGCGGGTCGACCTGGCCGTAGCCAAGCTGGACGGCCTTGTAGCCGTCGGTCTCCTCGTTCTTCACAGCCGTGACGACGTTGGTCGAGACCTCGACGAGCGTGACGGGAACGAAGAAGCCGTTTTCGTCCCAAACCTGCGACATGCCGAGCTTCTTGCCCAGCAGTGCGTTGCGATTCTTGTTCTGCGACATTGCGGTTCCTCCTCCCCTTACAGCTTGATCTCGATGTTGACGTCTGCGGGCAGATCAATATGCATGAGGGAGTCCACAGCCTTTGGGGTTGGGTCCACAATATCGATGAGACGCTTGTGAGTGCGCATCTCGAAATGCTCGCGAGAATCCTTGTACTTGTGAGGGGAACGAATAACGCAGTAGACGTTCTTCTCAGTCGGGAGCGGAACCGGGCCAACCACAGTTGCACCCGCGTTCGTCACCGTTTCGACGATCTTCTTCGCCGATTGGTCGATGACCTCATGGTCATAGGACTTAAGCCTGATGCGGATTTTCTGTCCCGCCATTGCCTTCCGCCCTTTCTAGCGATTCGTGTATCAATGTGACTTAACCTGCTCCAGGGCACCGGCGAGTGAAGTCTTTGGACAAACGTCCGCCGACTTTTCCTACATCAGTGCGCAGCCATGCAAAAACCCGTGCGGGCTTTTGTGCCGCGCTCGCTTTTTTGATTCCAATTATGCGAGCCCTAATCAGGCAACTTCTATATTTAAGCACCGGGGGTGGTCTTTTCTTCCGCTGGCGGCGATGGCGTGTCGCATTCCCCCTGACGTCTTCACAGTCCTGTCACGGAATGAGCACCGTGGCGGCATAGGTGATCATCACGAAGGAGACCAAGCTCGTCACGCACTCGCCTATTCCCGCGATCTTCGCAGTCTTCCTCATATTGCGCGTCGCGACCGGCATGACGACGGCGCGCGCGAGCAGAATCGCCCCCAACCAGCCATAGAGCGGACTGTATAGGAATCCGATGGCCATGACGAGAATGTGCCAAATCCACGAGGCAGCGAGATACCGGGTATTCCCTCGTTCGCGAATCATCGTCTTCACATAGAGCACACTGCCGAACAGCGTGAGCGCGTATGCGCCCGCGATCTCCACGCCGAGCGGCGGCAATATGCTCTGGTCGAACGGCAGCAGATGCGCAAGAGCGGCGGCGCCCCCACCATGCGTGCCGAGCGAGGCGACGGGAATCGCCATGGTGCTGGAGGCGAGCACTGCACAGATATTCGCCGGAATCGAATGCTCGCGGCGTCGCCATGCACAAATTAGCGACCCCGCGCACAGCACGCCGTAGAGCGGCGCCCACCATAGCATGCCGGGGAATCTGAACACGAACGGCAATCCGGCGCAGGCGAGCAGCGCGGCATAGACGAGCATCGGCATTCGGTACCGTGCGCGGCCATGCGATTTCGCCCATCGTGCGGCGCTGAACTGCACGCAGTAGCACAGGCACCACAATGCGAGCAGCCACGCGGAGTTCCATGTGGGACCGGAGACGAGGAAGGCGCTGAGCGCGGGCATGAGCACGATCACCCATGCGCCGGGTTCATTCGAACGCCAATCGCGCACGGATCGCGTGGAGATTGAGGAGATCATGCTGCCCTAGCCTACGCGAGTGTTCCAAGACATGCCAGAGCGAATTCACGCCGTCAACAAACCACAATGCCGCTGCCGGCTGGCGCCGCACGCACGCGCGGTTTACCGTCGGATTATGAGAAGTAGTAAGGAATTGGCCGAGCTTGATTGCGAGGCCCGTCGGCAGCAACGCTGCATCTGCGCATCCGATTCCCGTCAGGCGAAGATGTTGGCGCGGCGATGCGCAGGCGGCGAACTCGTGCGCGTATATCGGGGCATGTACGCACACGCGCAATTCTGGCGCACGCTGCCTCCTCCCGTGCAAATCGTGTATCTGGCACGCGCGCTGGCGAAAAGACATCCTGATTGGGTGTTCAGCGGAGAGACAGCGGCCTGCGTGCGGAATCTACAAATTCCATGGCATGCATTGACTCACCGCGTGACCATCGCCTGCGCCGCGGGTCCGCAGAAATCCGACAGCCCGCGTCTGCAACGCATCCGCCACCCGAACATGCGCGCGGAAATAATCGACGGTATTCCCGTGACACCGCTCGCCTGCACCGCGTCGGACTGTGTGCTCACGATGGAGCCGTGCGCGGCAATCGCGGTGTTGGACGGCTGCTTCAAGGCGGGGCTCTCCACACGCGAGCTGCTCCGGGAATGTGCCGCGAATGGCACGGATGCAGTGGTCACCCTGCTGCCGCATGTCAATCCGGCCAGCGAGAACGGCGGCGAAGCCTATGCGCACGCAGTGATGACCGCGCGATATGGTTTCAGGAAGCCGCAACAGCAAGTACCGCTCACCGATCCGCAAACAGGACACATATACCGCGCCGATTATTACTGGGTTTGCGACGACGGAACGGTGATTGTCGCGGAACTGGACGGCGCGCAGAAATATATAGATCCGCAGATGACGGGCAGCCGAAGCGTGCACGCCGTCGTGGCGGACGAACGAGAGCGGGAGAAGGCGCTCGAGAGGGCAGGCGTGCACAGAATCGTGCGCTTCACGTTCGACGATGTGATTCACAGCGAGCGATTGTATGCGAAGCTGCGCGGCGCCGGCGTACCCACCCACTTTCTTGGATCGACAGATATCAATGGGTATCGGGTGGCAATCATCGGGTGAGCGGAACGCAGATTGGAAGAAAATATGCGCGTATGATTTTTCTTCCCAGTTACGGCATAGCTCGCGGGAAGAAAAACATCGCTCCTATATCTTCTTCCCGCTAGGAACTGCCAAATGAGAAGAAAAACCACGGATTCATTTTTTCTTCTCATGTGGGCTCTCGCTCACGGGAAGAAAATATGCGCGCGCGGTTTTTCTTCCCATTTGCAGATTCCATATTGCACAGAACCCAGATCGCTGACATCAAAATGGGCCACCCGGCTGGCGGATGGCCCATTGGCAATGGATTGCAAATAGATTGCAATGGAGTGGCGGATCAGACGCGCTCGGAGGCTTCCTCCGTGGCGCCCACGCCTTCGCGCTCAACGCGCATCGCATGGCCCTCAGCCTGCGAGACGCCGTAGTAGGCGGCGATGGCGATATCCATCATGTCCTGGATCTGCGGGATGCGCGGATTCGCAGGCGCGCACTGGTCTTCGTAGGCGCGCATGCCGATCTGCTCGAGGATGCTCCAGAAGTAGTCCTCATCCACACCGCAATCCTTGAAGCTCTTGTTCATGCCGAGCTTGTTGTCGCGGTAGTCCTCGACGGCCTTCGCCAGATTCTCGACGCCCTCGGCCGGGGTCTTGCCCGGGTCGACCCCGAGCAGCGAGGCGAGCTCCTGGTAACGCTCCGGCGCGATGTACTTGCTGTACTTCGGCCAGGAGGTCGGCTCCTCCGGCACCTGCCCGTTGTAGCGGATCACATATGGCAGCAGAATCGAGTTCGTGCGGCCGTGCGCGATGTGGCACAGGGCGCCGATGGTGTGCGCCATGGCGTGGCACATGCCAAGGAAGGCGGATCCGAATGCCATGCCGGCCATGGTTGCGGCGTTGTGCATCTTCTCCTGCGCCTTCTTCTTGGTTTCGCCCGGCTCGCTATTGACGGACTCCGCAAGGTTGTCCCAGATCAGCTTGCAGGCATGCAGCGCCATACCGTCGGTGAAGTCGTTCGCATAGACGGAGACGTAGGCCTCCATCGAATGGGTCAGCGCATCGAAACCGGCATCGGAGGCCAGTCGGCGCGGCTGCGTGCGCGCGAGCACCGGGTCGACGATCGCGACGGACGGCGTGAGCGCGTAATCGGTGATCGGGTACTTGTAACCGGTCTTGTGGTCGGTGATCACAGCGAACGGCGTGACCTCGGAGCCGGTGCCCGACGAGGTCGGGATGCACACGAGCTTGGCCTTGGTGCCGAGCGGCGGGATCTTGAAGGCGCGCTTGCGAATGTCGAAGAACTTCTCGCGCACGTCGGAGAACGCGATTTCCGGGTGCTCGTAAAGCAGCCACATAATCTTCGCGGCGTCCATGGGCGAGCCACCGCCGACGGCGATGATCGTGTCCGGCTCGAATTCGTCGCGCATCATGGCGGCACCGCGTTCGACGGTCTCGACGCTCGGCTCGGGCTCCACATAGTCGACGATGCGGAAGGTGACGCGGTTGGAACGTGCACGCAGCTGGTCGATCACCTTGTCGACGATGCCGAGCTGCTCCATCACCTTGTCGCACACGATGACGGCGCGCTCGATGCCGTACATGTCGCGCAGGTACTTGATGGCGTTCGGCTCGAAGTACGTCTTTGCCGGGATCTTGAACCACTGCATGTTGTTGTTCCTTCGCGCGATTCGCTTGATGTTGAGCAGATTGATCGCCTGCACGTTGCCGGAGACGGAGTTGCCGCCGTAGGAACCGCAGCCCAGCGTGAGCGACGGGGCGATGGAGTTGTAGATGTCGCCGATGCCGCCGAGCGAGCTCGGCTGGTTCCAGATGATGCGGCAGGCGTGCATGCGCAGGCCGTACTCACGGACGAGGTCGTCGTTGTTCGTGTGGATTGCGGCGGTATGGCCGGCACCGTGCTTGAGCATCTCCTCGCACATCTCGAAGCCCTGCTCCTTGTCGGAGAACTTGAGCACGGCGTGCACCGGCGCGAGCTTCTCCATGGTGAGCGGCTCGTTCTCGCCCACTTCGGAGCATTCGGCGGCGAGGATCGTGGCGTCCTCGGGGATTTCGAAGCCGGCTTCGTGCGCGATGTACTGCGGAGACTTGCCCGGAACCACGGAGTTGAGCTTCGGGGTCTCGCCGGAGAACGCGGTGCAGCCGAACATGTACTTCTCGAGCTTGGCCTTCTCCTCGTCGTTGACGAAGTATGCCTTGCGGCGCTTCAATTCCTTGACGAGTGGCGCGTAGATGTCCTTGTGCGCGATGATCGCCTGCTCGGTGGCGCAGATCATGCCGTAGTCGAAGTGCTTCGAGAGGATGAGGTCGTTCGCCACGCGCTGCACGTCGACGTTGTTGTCGACGTAGGCCGGGGCATTGCCGGCGCCGACGCCCAGGGCCGGCTTGCCGGACGAGTACGCGGCCTTGACCATGCCGGGGCCGCCGGTCGCGAGGATCGTGGCCACGTCTGGATGCTGCATGAGCGCACCGGTCGCCTCGATGGACGGGTGTTCGATCCACTGCACACAGTTCTCCGGGGCACCTGCCTCGATGGCGGCGTCACGCACGATGCGCGCCGCTTCGACGGAGCTCTTCTGCGCTCCCGGGTGGAAGCCGAAGACGATCGGGCAACGGGTCTTGAGGGCGATGAGCGACTTGAAGATGGCGGTGGACGTCGGGTTGGTCACCGGGGTGACGCCTGCGACGACGCCGACCGGTTCGGCCACTTCGTCGATGCCGAGCACGTCGTCTTCGCGGATGATGCCGACGGTCTTCTGACCGGCCATGTAATTGGTCACGTGCTCGCAGGCGAAGATGTTCTTCGTCGCCTTGTCTTCGACGAGTCCACGACCGGTCTCGTCGACTGCCAGCTTGGCCAGCACCAGATGCTTGTTGAGGGCGGCCACGGAGGCCTTCGCCACGATGCGATCGACGGCCTGCTGGTCGAGCTTCTCGAATTCCGCCAGCGCCTTCTGCGCCTTCTTGACCAGAGCGTCGACTTCGGCCTGTGCCGCGGCCTTCTTGTCTTCCACATTCACAGCAGGCTTGGCCGCCTTCGTTGCGGTCTCGGCGCTGTTCTTGTCTGCCATGCGAACCTCCTGTAGATTCGGCAAATCGGTGCGCCCCGTGGCGCAGATTTCACGAGATGTGAGTTGTCTCACAATCTAGCGAACAGATGCCGCGGAAAGCAAGTCTGCAATCACAATCCGTGTGTCTGTTCTCTTTTGTGCTTTTAATGATCTAATTGTGTCACATATTGGCAGATTTCCATCTCAATTTGAATCATTTGATACAAATTGTTCACTTTCGTCGACAAGTGCACACAGTTTCGCACTCGACATCCCGCCCACTTCTGCAAATCCTTTTCCAAAAGTCCACGTTTTGTTGAATCTTTTGAAAATCAGTTTTGCAAAACTGGCGGCATCCGATACCCTTGACCTACACGAGCCGGTCACAACAAGGGTCTCCGGCAAGAGATGAGCGGGCAGGGAAGCGTATGGAGAGCACGACCGTCAAGCGGCACAACCGCGAACTCATCCTGCGCGAGCTGTTCGCGGCACCGTCCATGACCAAGCGGCAGATCGCAGACGCCACACACCTGAGCATGCCCACGATCACCGAGAATCTGCGCGAGCTCGCCGCCGACGGGCTCATTGCCCCAGCGGAGACGCGGGCTTCCACAGGAGGGCGCAAAGCCCAGGCCTGGCAGTTCAATGCGAGGCATCGCACGGCAATCGGCGTGGCGTTGAGGCCCACCGAGGTGGTGTGCATGGCGGTGGATCTGCGCGGCAATGTGATAGCCGAGCACAAGGTGACGATGGCGCGGCGCAACGACAACGCGTACTACGAACGCGCCGCGCATACGATCTCGGCGTTCGCGCAGTCACTGCCCTCCCCGATCGGCGTATGCTTCGCATTGCCATCGAGCGCGGCGCGCCATTGCATCTGCGTGGCCGAGGACTGGAATGCGGCCACCGAGTCGTACCAAGGCATCAGTCGCATTCTCACATTGCCCTGCTCACGCATCGCGCGCAACGTCGCCTACGCCACCGTCGAGCTGCATAACCACCCGCTGCTGCGCAACGCGGTGTGCCTCTACCTGGGCGAGTACATCAACAGCGCCGTCGTGATGGACGGCGTCGCACGCGAAGGCAATCTCGAGCACATGCAACTCGATGCGAGCGGCGACATCTGCCGATGTGGGTCGCGCGGATGCCTTGAAGTGCTGTGCTCGTCGCGGCAGCTCACCGAGGAGGGCGAGAGTCTGCCGGGTTTCTTCGGTGTGCTTGAGCAGGGCGAGCGCAATCATCATGCGCGCATGGATCGCTGGCTCGGCTCGCTCGCCCATGCGGTCAACAACATTCGCACATTCGTGCCGGCGGATGTCATTCTGTGCGGACCGATCGCCGACTATCTCGACGATGCCGAGATCGCCCAGCTCGAGCGCCTCACCACATGCGCCGAACACGTGAACCCATCGGCGCGCAGTCCGCAGGTCATGCGCGGCTGCTGCGTGAAATACCAGGATGCGGTGGGCGCGGCGCAGTCGCTCATCCCCACCACCCTTGGCGGCATGCCGGACGACTATCCGCGCCGGGACCCGCTTGGGCCGCTCGGTTCATAGATTCGTCCGTTACACTGGAAAGCTATGCAGTTACAGAAATTACAGCGATACGCCACGCGACCAGGCTTCTTCTATACCGATGACGGCGGCGCGGACGTCGTGGTACGTTCTGAGACCGCGGAACAACTGTGGTTGAGCGTGCTCGAGCCGGTGGACAAACCGAGCGCGTTCTACAACCAGGCGGTTCGCCTGCCCGACGACGCGGCGGACAGGCTCCTCGACTACATGCGCCATTACCCGATCTGCTCGCGCATCGTGCCCGCGCTCGGTCTGCGCGAGACGTTGTTCAAGATGACCGGCCCGAACTACGGCCTGTGGAACCTCCATCTCGAGAAGGCATGGGACGGTCTGCAATACGGATTCCGCGCCGACGGGACATGGGACCCGCATCACGGACTGCGGTTCAACCCGTACAAGTTCCTCATCGACCCCTATGCCAAGGGCATTGAGCGGGAGATGCAGCTCGACCCCTCCATGTTCGCATACCAATGCACCATAGGCGATGACGGCAAGGTCGAAGGCGACTGCTGGGGCGAAATGAGCACGCTCGATTCGCTGGGCCATTGCCCAGTGTCGGTGGCGATCGACGACCGCGACGCCCGCAAGCACGACGGCGACCCGGAACACCCGCATGTGCCGTGGAGCAAGACGGTGATCTACGAGCTGCATGTGAAGGGCTTCACGAAGAACGCGCCATGGTTGCCGGAGGACCTACGCGGTACCTACGCCGGCCTCGCCCACCCCACCACACTCGCCTATCTGCAGGATCTGGGCGTCACGTCGATCGAACTGCTGCCGATCATGGCCAAGCAGCCCGAAGTGTTCCTACAGGAACGCGGGCGCACGAACTACTGGGGCTATTCCACGCTCAACTTCTTCTCCCCTGAGCCGGGTTACGCCACGAAGGCCGCGCAACAGGCCGGGGCCGGGGCCGTGCGCCGCGAGGTGATCGACATGGTGCGAGCCCTGCATGAGGCCGGCTTCGAGGTGATCATGGACGTGGTGTACAACCACACCTGCGAGGGCGGCAACGCCGGGCCGAGCGTCTGCTGGCGCGGGCTCGACAATCTCTCGTTCTACCGCCAGCAGACCCAGCATGCCGGAGAACTCGAAGACACCACCGGCTGCGGCAACACCGTGGACTTCACCGACACCCACAACATCACGTTCGCCGTGGATTCGCTGCGGTACTGGGCCAAGCGCATAGGCATAGACGGCTTCCGATTCGACCTCGCCGTCTCGTTGGCGCGACTCAAGGGCATGTTCACCCCATACCATCCGTTCCTGTACGCATTGCGTTCCGACCAGCTGCTCGGCAACCTCAAGCTCATCATGGAGCCGTGGGATCTGGGCTTCCAAGGGTGGCGCACCGGCCAGTTCCTCTCCCCCTTCGGAGAATGGAACGACCGATTCCGCGATGCCTCCCGCCAGTTCTGGCTCTCCGACATCAACCAGGCCGCAGGCCATGGTGTGACCACCATGCAGGAGATGGCCACGCGCCTGTGCGGTTCGGCGGACCTGTTCGCCACCGACCCGGGCCGTGGCGCCACGTCGTCGATCAATTACATCAGCGCGCACGACGGCTTCACACTGGCCGACCTCACCAGCTACGACCACAAGCACAACGAGGCGAATGGCGAAAACAACAACGACGGCACGAACGTGAACCATTCCGCCAACTTCGGCGTGGAGGGCCCCACCGACGACCTCAGCATCGAGAACGCACGCGAACGTTCGCGCATGAACATGCTCGGCACGCTCATTCTCTCGCTTGGCACGCCCATGCTGCTCGCAGGAGACGAATTCGGCAACACGCAATACGGCAACAACAACGCGTATTGCCAAGACAACGAGATCACCTGGCTCGACTGGGATTGGATCAACTGCACAGAGGAAACCGCCGAATCCCGCCAGCTCGAGGCCACCGCGAATCTGATTGCCGTGCGCAAATCGCTCGACATATACAATCACGAGGACTTCTTCACGCGGCTCTCCCAATTGGGGCTGCTCAAACCGAGCTCGCGTGTGCAGTGGAGTCTGCCGGACGGCACGATGCCCATGGATTCAGATTGGCGCGACCCGTCGGTGCGCTCGTTCATGATGCACCTGCATTTCAAGGACGAACCCGACGCGCTGATTGTGGTCAACGGCGATGAAACCGACCGCCAGATGCACCTGCCGTCGGATTCCACGTTCAATCTGCTATGGTCGTCGGCGCAGACCACTGGCGAACAGCCCGCACCGGGCACCTCCGTCACCAAGATCTCACGGTCGGCGGCGGTGTCGCCGCTTGCGGAGACGCTGCGGTTCAAGCGTGCGACGTCGCCCATGCACGATCTCGACGCCCATGGCACCGTTGGCGCGGATGCCGAGGAAAACGCCGCCCGTCAAGAGATCGGGACCACCAGACCAACGGCAAGGCTCACTCCCCATGAAACGCAGATTCTCGAATCCATTCTCGACCGCAAGATCAAGGACACACTCGACCAGCAGATGCCGCCGATGACAGCCGGGGCATACTCCGGAACCGGCGACCCCACACGCATCAGCATGGCCGATTCCGACCCCACCACCACCGCATTCGACGTCCAGCACGATGCCCCTGCGCCCGAAGACACCGCTCCGGCCGCAGGTTCCCCCAATGCCGTTCCATCGAACGTGTGGACCTTCCCGGCGCTGAGCATAAGCCTGCTGCTGCAATCGGAACGCCGCTCTTGGTGAATGGAGAGTCGAGTGCATGGCCGATGGGTCGGTCCGTGGACTCGACTCTGCTTTCCAAAAACACGAAGGCCGCCCTGCATCGCAGGGCGGCCTTCGGCGCGTATAACGCTTAGCGCTTCGAGAACTGCGGAGCGCGACGAGCCTTGTGCAGACCGGCCTTCTTGCGCTCCACGACGCGGGCGTCGCGGGTGAGGAAGCCAGCCTTCTTCAGGGCTGCGCGGTTGGCATCGCGGTCGATGGCGTTGAGGGCACGAGCCACGCCCAGGCGGATTGCGCCGGCCTGGCCGGTGGTGCCGCCACCGTCGACGAGCACGATTGCGTCGAACTTGCCTTCGAGCTTCAGGAGCACGATCGGCGAGTTCACTTCACGCTGGAGCAGCTTCGACGGGAAGTACTCCTCGAGCGTACGGCCATTGATCTTCCACTCGCCGGTGCCCGGAACCAGGCGAACACGGGCGACGGCTTCCTTACGACGGCCGGTGCCATAGCCCGGAGCGATCGTGGAGGTGCCGGTGCCTGCGCCCGAGTTGGTCTCGGTGGTGAAGGCGGCGGTGGTTTCCTCGGTCTCGGTAACCGCGGAGTTGTTGGTATTCTCAGCCATTGTTCTTATCTCCTTCGGTTCACTTTGCCTGCTGCGAGATCTGCTCGATCTCGTAGACCTGAGGGTTCTGGCCAACGTGCGGATGCTCTTCGCCGGCGAACACGCGCAGACGGGTCAGCTGGACCTTCGCGAGCTTGTTCTTCGGCAGCATGCCCTTGACGGCGTGCATGATAATGCGCTCGGGCTTGTTCTTGAGCAGCTCTGCGTAGCTGTCGCGGCGCAGGCCACCAGGACGACCGGAGTGCGAGTAGAGCTCCTTGTCCATCTTGTCGCCGGTAAGAGCGATCTTGTCGGCGTTGATGATGATCACGTAGTTGCCGGAATCGGCATGCGGAGCGAAGGAAGGCTTGTTCTTGCCGCGCAGCAGGTTGGCTGCGGCGACGGAGAGGCGGCCCAGAACGACGTCTTTGGCGTCGATGATGTACCAGTCGTGAGTAAGATCAGCTGGCTTCGGTGTGAAAGTTTTCACGATATACCTTTTCCTGTATTGTGTTCCGGATCCTCGCGCTGCGGGTTGGTCAGACCGTGCGGCGTTCCGATCTCATTACCGTGGGCTCCCTGAAAGTCCTTATGCGAGTGGGAAAGCGCTTTGAAGGACCCCGTAGGGAAACACAACAATCCTTTATTATATCCCTCGGCTTGACATACACGTACGCGCGATAGCACTCCCCACACCCTGTTCACAGACGGCAAAGCGCCGGCGCAATATACGCCGGCGCTTTCGCACATACAGTATGGGACGCCTCTCAGCTATTCATGATCTTGGCGATGCGCTGCAGCAGATCGGAGTCGAACAGGTGCTCGAGCGGCACGTTGTCGCCGTGGTAGTCGGCCAACGGCACACGCCAGTTCGGATACTCGTTGTCGGTGCCCGGCTGGTTCTGCGTGCGGCGTTCTCCCACCGCATCGACGAAGGAGACGGCCTTGAGCTTGCACGGCGAGTTGTTGAGCGCGCGGTAGAGCGCCTCGACGATCTCCTCCCATCTGCCGGATTCGTCTTTCATCACATTGACATCGAGGTAGCCGTTGTCGACGAGCATCTGCAGCATGGCCTGATGCTCGGCGCGCGCGCTGCGCTCGAAGGCCGACGAATCCTCGCCGAGCAGACCGAGCTGCTCGCGCACACGCACATGCTCGTACTCGAGATAGCCGGCAGCCGGCGGCATGTCGTGGTTGTCCACCGAGGCCAACGCATACGGGCGCCAATCCTTCGGCGGAATGAACACGCCATCCATCTGCTCGAACCATTCGACGGCGCAGCCGAAGATGGCATGGTCGGCGAGCGACTGCTGCACGTACGACGGCACGACACCGAGGTCCTCGCCCACGATCAGACCGCCGACGCGGTCCGCCTCGATTGCGAGAATGCCCAGCATCGTGTTGTGGTCGTAGTACACGTAGGTGCCGTTCGAGGCCGGCTGGCCCTCCGGGATCCACCACAGGCGGAACAGGCCGAGAATGTGGTCGATGCGCACGGTGCCAGCGCAGTCGAACATGCCACGCACCATCTCGCGGTACGCCTTGTAGCCGGTCTCCTTGAGCGAAAGCGGGCTCAACGGGGGCTGGCTCCAGTTCTGCCCCTGCTGGTTGAACATGTCCGGCGGTGCACCCACGGAGGCGCCGTTGGCGAATCGCTCCGGGTTCCACCACACTTCGGAGCCGTCCGGATGCACGCCGACGGCCATATCACTCATGATGCCGATCTGCATTCCGGCCTGACGTGCCGCCTGCTGGGCCGCATGCATCTGCTCGACCGCAATCCACTCGAGCCAGCGGTAGAATTCGAGCAGGTCGCTGTTCTGCTCGCGCAACTGCTGAACCTCGGGGGAATCCTTCGTGTACTTGTTGATCCAGTTGTCAGGCGTGTTCTCGGGCTTGCCCCATTTCGCGTAGCAGACGCACCAGGTGGCGTATGCCTCAAGGTCCTCGCCGCACTTGGCCTTGTAGTCGTCGAAGGCCTGCTGGCGCACCGACTGCAGGCCCGCGTTGAAGATCGTGCGCAGAGCCTTCTCCTTCTCGAGCCACATGGCATCGCGGTCGATCATGTCCGGATCGGCGTTGTAGGCCTCCATCTTGGCGTGCGCGTCCTTGACGGACTGCTTGGCGGCATCGTCCAACGCGTAGTACTCGGGAATGTCCTCCGGGTGAATGTAGGTGAAGTTGATGAAGCGACGCGACACCGGCAGATACGGCGACGGGGTCAAGGGCGAGACCGGTTCGCCGGCATGCACGGGGTTGATGAGCATGAAGTCGGCGTTCGTGTACCGCTTCGAGTCGATGAGCAGCGTGCGCAGATCGGCGAAATCACCGACGCCCCAGGAGTCGGCCGAGCGAATCGAATACAACTGGGCCATCCAGCCCCACAACGACCCGTTCTTGAGCGGATCGAGCAACGGGATGCGCTGCGGCGCGCTGATCAGCGTCGCATTCGCCTCGCGCTGCCCTGCCGCGATGTGCAGCGTGTGGTAGCCCTCGGGCAGGTCGGTGGGCAGTGCGATCTGCGCCGTCGAGAAGAACTTGCCGTTGACTTCGTGCACCTTGACGTCGGGCAGCGGCTCCACTGTGATGTCATGCTGGTACACGGTGCCGTCTTCGAGCGTGATCGTGACCTTCGGCGCCTCGGTGATGGCCAGATGGATGGGCACATGCGTCTGCTCGCCCACAATGTGCAGCACGGTGGGTTCGATGAGCCGCATGGCGCGCTGGTTGTTCACGTGCTCCAGCGACGCTTCGATGGCCTCTTCGCTGGAGGCATCGACGTTGAGGGCCTTCAGCACAGCCACGAGCACATCATCGGGAATCTCATGGAAATCACGCGACATGCCGACATAACTGGTCGCCACGCCCAGCGACTGCGCGAGACGAATAAGGGGGCGTGCAAGACGCTCCGGGCTTTCTTCGTTGAGTTCTGTCATAACCCCTAAGTGTAAGCCTTTTTCGCAGCGACGTTCCCGGCTACGCCCATAAAGGAGCAAACGTTTTCATTCCTCTCACCGAGATAGCCGCGGGCTACGCTCGGAAGGTCACCTGCGCTGTGCCGCCTTCGCCACCTCGGGCACCGGGTCTGCCTTGAGTCGCTCGATCGTCTCCGCACCTGCATTCGGATTGAGTGCCACGCCGCGACGCACCATCGTCGACAGGATCCGCGGAGCGTCCGGCTCGAGTTCGACGCCGAGCCGGCTCAGGAAATCGAGGGTCTGCGCATCCACGTCGGGATTCTGCGCACCCTCCATGCGCATTTTCCATGACGTCTGCGGATTACGCAGTGCCTCGTCGCGCACCTCGGGAACCTCGTCTTTGGTCAGGCGCCCCACCAGCCAGTTCTTGTCGTCGCGGTTCGCCGCGACCGCACGCCGGACCTCGGGGGAAGGGTCTTCAGACAGTTTGACGAGCACATTCGGGAACGGCATCGTCTCCGCGAGGAATACACGGTCTTCCAGCGGCGTGTGCTGGTTGCCGGCGACCGCCTCGAGCAATGCCGTCGCACGTGAGAATGCCGCCTGTTTCGCTCGATCCGGCAATGGCCTGCGTGCGAATTCGTGCAGCTCCTGCGGATCCGTCGAATGGCGCAGACGTTCATAGGTCGCGGTGAGCGGTTCGAACTGCGGAGTCTGGGCTTCGGAGACCTCCCCCTGATTCCCGGCCGCGTCCTGCACGCCGTCCGCCTGCGTATTCCGCGCAGTCTGTGCCGTGTGCTCGCCGTCTGCCATGCTGACCTCCACCTCATGCGCATCGTCTGCGCTCCATGCCGTGCACCCCAAGTCTAATGCACATGCGGCAGCGGGCGCGGCACAGGCATCATGGAGCGGCGTGTCACCGCATCGCACGGTGGCATCGGCCCGCATACTCCGGCGTCACCGTCGCACTGAACTGCTCACGCACACGATGTTCGAACGGTTCACGCGCATCATCGCGCACGAGCACGGTGAGCACCACGTGGTCCGAGAAATCCGCGGACTCCTCCACCGCCCCCATTACCTCGACCAGATGGCGCATCGGCCCGAGCTGCGAATAGTCGAGCGGCACCGTATAACGGGCACAGACCACGATCTGTGCGACATCCGCCGCCTTCACCGCAATCGACGCGCCGGTGGAGTACGCGCGGATGAGACCGCCCGAGCCGAGCAGAATGCCGCCGAAATACCGCGTGACGGCAATCACGCAATCCGTGAGTTCATTCGCACGCAACACATCGAGGATCGGCTTGCCCGCCGTGCCGCTCGGCTCGCCATCATCGCTCATGCGCTCCATCACACGGCCATCGTCACCGGCCACAATCGCCGCATAGGCCACATGGCGTGCTTTCGGGTGACGCTCGCGCACGGTCTCGACGAACGCGAGCGCATCCTCAAGCGAATCGACATGGCAGGCGTCGCCTATGAACTCGGACTTCTTCTCCACGAATGCATCGTGCGCCGGCTTGTCGGCCGGATTCAACAAGGTACGCATGGCTCCTCGCAAACGGTCTCGTCACTTCTGGGTATGCAGAACCACACTACCGCCCGCTCAGACGACCACGTTGAAATCGCCGCCCTCGTAGAACGAGACGATCGCCTCCATCACCTGTCGGGTCAGGCTCGCATAGGCGCCATCGGCCCGCCAGGCGACATGCGGGGTGAGCACGACGCCGGGAACCGAACGGAGCGGGGAATCCTGCGGCAACGGCTCCTTGTCGAACACGTCGAGACCGGCCAGGAGGTCGCCGCGTTCCAAGCGCCGCTCGAGCGCCCCCGGCGCGATGATCTCGGCGCGCGCGGTGTTGATGAGCATGCTTCCGGGCCGCAGATGGTTCAGGTTCTCGAGGGTGATGCCACCACGCGTCTCATCGGTGAGGGGCAGATGCAGCGACACGATGTCGCTGGTGGCCATGAGGTCGTCGATGCCGTCGACGAGCGTGATCTCGGGATTCGCAGCGAGCGCGTCGGCGTGCACATGCGAGTTCCAGACCTGGATTCGCATGCCAAATCCGTTGGCGATGCGCGCCACATGCTGCCCGATGCCGCCGAATCCCACAAGACCAAGCGTTTTGCCGGCGAGCTCGGTGCCGAACACACCATGCCAACTGCCCTCGCGCACCTGCGTGTCGAGCTCGCCCACATGGCGCGCCAACTCCATCATGAGCGCGATGGCGAGCTCGGCGACCGCGGCGTCACCATACCGGCGCACATTGCATACGCGCACACCGTCCTGCCGCGCACGGGCGAGGTCGATGTAGCTGGCCACCCCGGTACCGCCGAATGCGAAGCACTTCGCATGGCCCTGCGTCTGCGTGAGTCGCGTGTACAGATCGTCGTCGATGTGCACGCCGATCACGATCACGGCGTCGGCGCCCTTGCAACGCCGCACGATCTCGTCGGCGTCATACGTGGTGTCAGTGTACATTCTCAGGCGCGTCACATCGCGTAGCACCTCGAAGTTCGCCTTGAACGGCTCGATCATGTCGGCCACCACACATGGCATCACGGTGAGGGGAAGATCGGTGCGTTCCGGTTGGGTCTCAAGAATCTGTGTCATGGCCGACACTGTAGCGGCACTATATTTCCGCGAGTTTCCGAATCGAATGCCACAGCAGACCACCTCGGACCCGTCTCATATCGAGACCGGCGATTTGCCTCACGCATGCCGTTGCACTACACTCGGCAAGCGAAGCGACGGACAATGGCGTACCGCTGCTTCAACTAATTTCCCCACCATATTGGCCGTGATGATCCCCTGGCACCGTCCCCGAAAACAGCAGAAAAGGAAAGGGTGGGGCTTCTCAAGGACGAAACCCCACCCGTAATGCCAAGCCGACTCGCCGGAGAATGAGAGAGGATCAGCAATGAGTGCTGAGCGAGACGGCCCGACTGCTCACAGTACGAATAGCCTGGGCGTGCGCGGAACACGCATATGCGCGCCGGGGAACCTCACTCCCCCGAAGCACATCCACCAGCTTATGACCCAACCACCCGATCCGAAACGACAGTCGCAAATTTTGCAGATTCCGTCGCATGTTTTGCGGATGCACGACATCACCTCTGCGACACTTGGCGTCTTTCTACACATAAACCAGCACGGAAAAACTGCGCGCTCTGCGAATTCGTAAGATTTCGCTCTCGCCGGAACACCCGTTCGACCATATTTTCCACATGTTTTGCAATGCCAAGAATACGACCGCGCACGGCGTTCCAACATGTCTAGACCAATACCCTCACAGTAATTGTTCCGATGGTCGTTTGACTGCGGTATGTCTGACTTTCGGTTACGTTGCAAGCATACGGGCGCAAGGTTTCGCGGCAAACGGCACCATAATGGGCAATATATGGGCAGCACGACGCGGATTGAGGAGGCCGATCATATGCGCATCCGTGTGGCGATAGTCGAGGACGATCCACTGTTCCTGCGGCAGGCGACCACGTTCGTTGAACTTTTCGGCGAGCAGACCGGCAGAGACTTCTCCGTGACCACGTTCAACTCTGCCACCACATTCCTCAAGGAATTCAATGCGAACTTCGACATTCTGCTGCTCGATATACTCATGCCGAGCCACAACGGCATAGAGGTGGCTCAGGAAGTACGCAAATCCGATGAGAATCTGGCGATCCTGTTCATCACGTCGACGCCGCAGTACGCGATCAAGGGATACACGGTGAATGCGCTTTCATACATTCTGAAGCCATTGTCGTGGCCCGCATTCGAAGCCGAGTTCTCGCGCGCGGTCGATCACGTGCTCGCTGAGGAACGCCCCACCATCATGTTGCAATCCGGCGCCAAATACTACCAAGTGCCCCACCACACCATCAACTACATAGAATCGCGGCAGCATAAGATCTCCGTGCACACCGACGATCGCGACATCACCGTGCCCTATACGCTCTCGGCCCTCGAGGAACGTCTCTCCCCCGCGGGCTTCTACCGGATCAACTCGTACTATTTGGTCAACATGACCCATGTGGAGTCGGTGGAAGGGCAGAATTGCGTGCTCGACACCGGTGTGGAGCTCAAGATAAGCCGCGCCCGCAAAAAGGGATTCATCGAAGCCCTCACCCGCCATCTCTCCGACGACGGCGCGAGCTGATGCGCGCGTGCGCATTGCAGACACCCCGTGCATCTGAACACGTTTCGCGACCACCCAACGCCGCTGCGTTGAGGCGAACACCTCTGCATATTCATCGGTGAGACTCGCACTCAAGGATTTCATGCTCCCACACTGGCTTAATTTCATGACGGTACCATTCCTGGAATGGATGGCGCTCGCAGTCTATTTCCTGTGCATGCGCCATCCGGCTGGCTTCATACGTCAAGTGAGCGTGTGGGGATTGGCGTTACCGGCGTTCACGGTGCTGGCGATGTACCTCGACGAGCTTTCTTACGTCAGTCGTTTCCCAATCAATGCAGTGCTCGTATTCGCACTCGATTTCGTGGTGCTGCTCGCCGGCACCGGGCACAGCTTCAAAGGCGCGTTCTACCTGGCCGAGCACGCGTATATGCACACGCAGACCGTGGTTTCGTTCTCGTACGCGCTCATCGTGTCCGACGCCATGCGGAATGTGGATGGCAGCGTGTGGCGTCCGCCAGTCATTCTCGCAATGGGTTTCGTGCTATGCGCACTCGCCTGGGTCATAGAACACTACGCGTTCAACGGAGCGCCGATCGACACAGTGCGGTGGCCTATGCCGGTACTCGTATTCATGCTGGTCGTGGCCGGGATCATTGTCGCAAACCACACGACATCCACGACGCTCGCCCTGTTCACCATACAGAACCCGGCTTCGTTCCGGGCCCTCCGCGACGCGCTCTATCTACGCACCCTGACATTGCTGTTCGCGGATTCCCTCATTTGCATGATGCAGCTGCAGTACGCGCGCAAACTGCTGCGATACGAGAACGTGAACCTGCAATCCACCGTGCGCGACCAGCAGGCGCAATACACGCGCTCACAGGAGAACCTCGACGAGATCCACCGTCTCACCCACGATCTCAAACACTGGCTCATGCTGCTCGACCCCTCGCATTCGGCAAAAGGAGACGGGGCCACCGCCCTCGCCAAGATCGACGCCCACTCCACGGTGATCGAACGCAAGTCGACCACGCATCTGCTCACCGATGAGCAACGTGCCGCACTGCTCGCACAGCTGCACGGGTCGATCAACGACTCGTCTTCAATCCAGAACTCCGGCAACGCCGTGCTCGACGCATTGCTGTTCGAGAAGCAGAAGATCTGCGCGCGCAATTCCATCCATTTCGTCGTGATGGCGGACGGCGAACTGCTCGCCGGCATGCAGCCGCTCGATCTGACGTCGATGGTGGGCAATCTGCTCGACAACTCGATCGAGGCGACGATGAAGCTCGAGAACGAGCATGCACGCATCATTCATTTCAGCGTGAGCCGCAAGAGATCATTCGTGCTGATCCACGAAGACAACACATGTGTGGTGGGTAGGCTGCGTCTGGACGCCCAAGGCAACCTGCTGACCACCAAAACACACGAAGCCAGAATGCACGGGCATGGCGTGCGCTCGATCAAGCAGGTCGCAAAGAAATACCATGGCACCGTCACGAGTACGGTGGATGAGGAGCGGCAGGTCTTCAACGTGGACATCATGCTTCCGGTGCGCACTGTCGCAGGCAAATAGTGCAGGCGCACGAAATCGGCGATGCAAATAAAAAGGGCGAATACAATAGATTCGCCCTGATCGCGGAGTCAGAGGGATTCGAACCCTCGAGCCGCTAAACACGACTAACACCTTAGCAGGGTGCCCCTATCGGCCACTCAGGCATGACTCCATGCTGCATTAGCGCAACAAAAGAATATCATAGCAGACTCAACAGACGAAACACCGATATTCGCAAATTCAGCGAAAATGACCTTGTTGTGGAGCCCCTCCCTGTTCCGCGACAGGCGCGAATACACCGACGCTTCCATTCGAACATTTGTTCAGGTACAGTTGAGACATGAGCACAGCACCGCGTATCGAAGCTGCCAAAAGGGATTGGGGCCATGACGAGACCGGCTGCACCATACTGCATATCGACATGGACGCGTTTTTCGCCTCGCTCGAGATAGCAAGACACCCGGAATTCCGCGGCAAACCGGTTATTGTAGGAACCGGCAACCGCGCCGTGGTCTCCGCTGCAAGCTACGAGGCCCGCAAATACGGCATCAATTCGGCAATGCCAGCCGCACGCGCGCACCAACTCTGCCCGAACGGAATCTTCCTGCCCGTCGACCACCACTACTACAGCGCCGTCTCCCATGAGATCTTCCACACGATCTTCCGCGAGGTGACGGACCGCATCGAACAGGTCTCCGTCGATGAATGCTATATGGACGTCTCCGGTGCGCTGCTCGCATGGCACAGCCCGACGCGCATAGCCCAATGGTTACGGGCGCAGGTCGCAGAACGGTTCGGCATCACCTGCTCGGTGGGCATAGCCGGCAACAAACTCGTGGCGAAGATGGCGAGTACGAATGCGAAGCCGAACGGCATGCTGCTCATTCCACTGGACAAGCATGCGCAGTTCGTGCAGCTGATGCCGTTGCGAGGCATTCCGGGGCTTGGTCCCGCACAGGAGAAGCGGCTGAACGCATGGGGAATCAACTCCGTGTCCCAGCTCGCACGCTGTTCGGTGGAGGAGCTCATCCAGGCAACAGGCTCGAAAGCCGCCGCGACACACCTGTGGGAGGCCTCGCATGGCATCGACCCGCGCACACTCACACTACACGCCCCCGAGAAATCAATCGGACAGGAACGCACCTTCGACACGGACTGCAATGACTTGGCCACAGCGAGCACGCTGATCAAACAATGCTGCGACAAGGTTGCCTCCATACTGCGCGCCAAGGGGCTCATGGCGCGCACGCTCACCGTGAAACTGCGGTTTCCCGACCTTGCCTACTCCACCAAGCAGATGCAACTGGACCAACCGACCGACGCCGCGAGCACGTTGTACCCGCATGCCATCGACCTGTTGTTGCGCATGATGGGCATGCCGGCGGATTGCCGCGGCACGGATGCCAGACTCACACGCCCCATACGGCTCGCCGGCATCAGCACGAGCACATTGACGAAGCGTGAGGAGACGGTGATTCAGCCCACGCTCGATGAACTGCTCGAGGAGAACGAGCGTGTGACCCCCGCGCCGCAGGCATCGTTATCGGTTCCCTCCCCCGCAAACGGCACGAGGTCGACGCGCCTGCGCTCCGCTGAGGAGGCACTCGACCAGATCCGGCGAAAATTCGGGCAGGACAGCGCACATCTCGGCGCATAGCAAGCGCCCAATACGAGCAACCGAATAAGAGGCGGCGTCAGGCCTGTACGAGCCGCTCACATGCTTGGTGGATCTGCTCGTCGGTGGCGGTGGCCGAGAACCGCAGATATTCCGGGGCACCGTAGAATTCGCCGGGGCTGGCAATGATACCGATGGAGGCGAGCGCTTCCATATCGGTCCAGCAATCAGCCGACTTCGCCTTCGTCCATACGTACAAGGCGCCCTGCGGCATGTTCACCCGATACCCGTAGCCACGCAATGCGCAGACGAGCTCACCGAGACGGTCATGATACCGGTTGTGCTGTGCACGCACCGATGCCGTGTCTCGCAAGCCGGCCGCCATCGCCGCCTGCACCGGACCAGGCATGATGAGGCCGAGCTGTTTGCGGAACGCGGTCATACGCGAGATGATCTGTGCATCGCCTGCGAGCAGTGCCGTACGGTACCCGGCCATATTCGATTGCTTGCTCAGCGAATACAACACGATCACACCATCTGCACGTCCGTCGCACACGTCGGCGCGCAATGCGCAGGGGGACGACTCGATGGCGGCCTCGCGGTTCCCTTCGCCGTCATTGGCCTTGGTCCAGTTCATCAACGCATAGCACTCGTCGCTGAGCACCACAGCGCCTATCTCACGGGCGGCGTTCACGATGTCATGCAGCTGCGCGGCGGAGAGCACCGCGCCCGTCGGGTTGCTCGGCGAGTTCGCCCAAATCGCCTTCACACCGGGTATGTTGCGCCATGAATCCACTGCGGCGACGTCGTCGACCTTGACCACCGTGGCACCAGCCACCTGGGTGCCGATCTCGTAGGTGGGGTAGCTCACGCGCGGTTGGACCACCACGTCGCCGGAGCCGAGTTGGAGCAGCGACGCCATCATCGCCACACCCTCCTTGGAGCCGACCGTCGGCACCACATCCGCCTTAATCGCCTCGATCTCCACATCACGGCAGTCACGGAACCATTCGCAGATCGCACGGCGCAGGTCTGCCGTGCCGCCGGTCACCGGGTAGCCGCAGGCGTTCGCGTCGTTCGCGCTGACGGCGAGCGCCTTGCGCACGGAATCCGGCACGGCATCCACCGGCGAACCGACCGACAGATCGATCATGCCACCGGGCACCGCTTGCGCGATACGCTTGTACTGGGCGATGCGAGACCAATCATATGGCGTGCTGAAATCCTTGAATCCCATGGCTCTCCTACGAATACGGGCGAATGCGAGTGGCATGTGGCCACAATGGCATCGCGTGCACCCGGAAAGGCGCACGCGATTGCAGATTCCTATGCTCAGGCGGCGTTCTGCGGCGGCAGGTCGGCGACACGTTGCGGATCCTTGCCAATGGGACCGGCAGCCTGTGCGCCACCGAGATCGCCCACCTCGGCGAAGAACTCAACGGCGGCATCCTTGTACCACTCCCACTCCGGCGGCAGATCGTCCTCATAGAAGATCGCCTCAGTCGGGCACACTGGTTCGCATGCACCGCAGTCGACGCATTCGTTCGGGTTGATGTACAGCGAACGCTTGCCCTCGTAGATGCAATCCACCGGGCATTCGTCCACACACGCCTTGTCTTTCACGTCGACGCAGGGCTGCGCGATCACGTAGGCCATGGCTCCTCCTTGTATCTCAAAGTCCCTACCAGACTACCCGCCTATGCACATAAAACAAAGCGCGGGCATGTCCTTGGCGAACATGCCCGCGCGTGCGCAAAGCGGCCAACAGGGATCATTCACCGGCCATTGCGCACTGACGTGTGAGATGGCAGGCAAAACCGGTCTCAGTCTTTCCCGGATTCGACCTTGGTCACGGCCGCGTCATTCCCCCGGCCGGCGGAACCGGCCTGCTTCGCGCGCTGCGCCTTGAGCTGGCGTTGCTTCTCGTATTTGACCACCTCGGCGTCAAGCTCACCGGTGCCCACGCGCGCATGGTTGTACCCGTAGGCAAAGTAGATGATGAAGCCAACCACGAGCCATATGAGGAAGCGGACCCAGGTGAGCACGGTGAGGTTCAGCATGAGGTAGAAGTTCGCAAGCGCGACGAGCAGTGGAACCCACGGATTGCCCGGCATTCGGAAGCTGCGCTTCAGATCGGGCCTGCGCTTGCGCATGATCGGGATGGCGAGGGCCACCAGTGTGAACGCGGAGAGCGTGCCGATATTCACCATGTCGCTCAGCACGTCAATGTTGAAGCAGGCGGCGATGATGGCGACGACCACGCCGACGGCAATCTGCAGACGTGCCGGAGTGCCGTGCTTGCCGGTGGTCGAAAGGGCGCGCGGGAGCAAACCGTCACGGCTCATGGCGAACACGACGCGCGTGAGTCCCAACAGCAGCACCATGACCACGGTGGCCAGGCCAAGGCAGATGCCGAAGCTGATGATCTTGGCGGCCCAATCCGCCCCCACCAACTCGAATGCGGTGGCCAGCGACGGGCTCTCGACGGAGGCGAGCTGCTTGTAGGAGACCATGCCGGTGGTCACGATGGCGACGAGCACGTACATGACGATGATGAGCGCCATGCCCACGCCGATGCCGAGCGGCACGTTGCGCTTCGGATTACGGGTCTCCTCGGATGCAGTGGCGACGACGTCGAAACCAATGAAGGCGAAGAACACGAGTGCAGCACCCGAGATGATGCCGGGAACACCGTAGATGGTCGGGCTCATATGCGTGAGCCACTGGAACAGCGGTTGGCCGAGGGTCCCATGCACCGTGGTGGCGTTCGCCACGTCCGCCGAGGGTTCGGCCGGTGGGATGAACGGCGTGTAGTTGGAGGCCTTCACATAGAAGAAGCCGACGATGACGACGAACAGCACGACGGCTATCTTGAGCACGGTCATCGCGCCGTCCACGCGCGCGCCGATCTTCGTGCCGAGCACCAGCAGCGTGGTGAAGAACGCGACGATCACGATGGGCGCGATGTCGAGATGGAACGAGCCGATCATGAGGTTCGTGTTGAAGTTGACGCCCATGAGACGCAGAAAATCGTTGAGATACACGCCCCAGAACTTGGAGATGACCGAACCGGCCATGAGCATCTCGAGAATCAGGTCCCAGCCGATGATCCACGCGAAGATCTCACCAAGCGTGGCATACGTGAACGTGTACGCCGAACCCGCCACCGGCATCACCGAGGCGAACTCCGCATAGCACATGACTGCCGCCCCGCACACGATGCCGGCGATGATGAAGCTGATGATGACCGCCGGTCCCGCGTGGAATGCCGCAGCCTGCGCACCCACCGAGAAGATGCCCGCGCCCACGGCGACGGCCACGCCCATGACGGCCAGATCCCACCAGCCAAGATTCCTCTTGAGAGAATGTCCCTCTTCCTCTGTCTCCGCCAGCGTCTGCTCGACGGACTTCGTTCTAAAAATCTGCACGATGTGCCCTTATACTCCCATGAACAAACTCACCGGTCCAGTGTGCTTTTGGCTCTCTGTCGGTTCTGTTGACGTCATAGTACGACCCCTTGTTTACGGATTACGCTCTAAGTAATCCGCGCAGAGTAACAAATCCGGGCGTTTCTTCGAATATCGCCGTATGGGTGCGGAACGCAGGTGTTCACCATCTGGAACAGGGCCCAGATTGTCCTGCGGCCTCACCATGCCACAGTCACAACGTCACGTTCACCAGCACGGGCTCGGGAATCAGCATCACGCCGAACTGCTTGCGCACGCCGTCGCGAATCGCGTCGGCCAGCTTGACGATGTCATCGCAGGTGGCACCCCCGCGGTTCGTGATGCTCAGCGTATGGAGCGTGGACAGGCCGGCCCGCGCATCGTCAGACAGCTTGTACCCCTTGTGGAAGCCGGCATGGTCGATGAGCCACGCGGCGGAGGTCTTCACTCCGGTCGAGCCGTCCGGCAACGTGGCCGGGAAGCGCGGCGCATCTTCGGGCAGTCGGGCGGCATCGGCTTCGCTGATGATCGGGTTCATGAAGAAGGAGCCGCAGGAATGACGGTTCGGATCGGAATTCGTACCAGTGTCGGAGGCGATGTCGATGATCATGTCCTGAGCGGCGCCATCATGCTGCTCACGGAATTCATGCTGGGCGGCGATGGCGGCCTCCACCTGGTCTGCGCGCTTCGTGCCCACCATGATCGGTTCGCGGTATCGTGTGGCGTCCTCAAGCATGCCCTTGGAGGCGCGCACCTCGAGCACGGCGGCACGGATGCGGTCGATGGGCATGCGGTCGTGCAGATTCACATTCAACGCGCTCGCCAGCTGCGGGTAGTTCACCGTGCCTGTGCCAGTATGCACGAGTGCGAAGGTCACGGACAGCACGATGTAGCGCGGCGTCGGGTAATACTGCGCGTTCGGGACGCCCGGAGCCTTGTACATGCTGCGTTTGAGCAAGCTGAACCGGTAGCCGAACTGCATGTCGACATTGCTCATCTCGAGCGTCTTCTTCTCCTCGCGGTCCCACACCTCAACGGATTCCACCGCGGAGGCGACCTCCTGGCCATATGCGCCGATGTTCTGCACCACGCTCGCGCCAACCGTACCCGGGATGCCGGAAAGCCCCTCAAGACCTTCAAGTCCCCGTTCCACGCAGAACTGCACGAGGTCGTCCCAGTTCACGCCGGCCTCCGCGTTCACATGCACGGTGTAGTCGCCGCCCTCAACGGGGGCCGCTTCATCCGGCACGGTGATGTTGCGGCGTGCGTCACGGATCACCACGCCGTGGAATTCGTCGTCGGAGGCGAGCATGTTCGAGCCGCCGCCGATCACGCAGAGCGGAGTGCCCTTGGAGTCGGCGTCCTCCACCTCCTCGATCAGTGCCACGCGCGTGGTCGGTTCGACGAAACGTTCGATATAGCCACCAACACCCATGGTGGTGAGTTCAGCAAAACTTGTCATACAGCCCACAGTAACAAAAAACCCGACCATCTGGCCGGGTTTTAAGATTAGCTTAGAAGCCTTGAATCAGCGGGTCTCGCGGTGGAGAGTCTGCTTGCCGCACTTCGGGCAGAACTTCTTGAGTTCGAGACGATCCGGGGTGTTACGGCGGTTCTTGGTCGTAATGTAGTTACGCTCCTTGCACACGGTGCACGCCAGCGTGATGCCCGGACGAATGTCTGCGCTCTTGCTTGCCATTGAATTCACCTCATCTTGTCGTTAAGCTGCCGGTTACCCGACGTAGTAGCGAGAAAGAGACTCGAACTCTTGACCTTACGATTATGAGTCGTACGCTCTAGCCAGCTGAGCTATCCCGCCATCGAGCCTCGAGTGAGAATCGGACTCACGACCTCTTCCTTACCAAGGAAGTGCTCTACCACTGAGCTATCGAGGCGTGGCGGATAGTGGATTCGAACCACTGAAGCACGAAGCGCCTGATTTACAGTCAGGTCCCTTTGACCGCTTGGGAAATCCGCCATCGTTTTCGGTTGAGGCCTCAACCGGCAACTTGGCTAGTATGGCACATAAGCCGTACATCAGCAACCTTCGGCGTGTCGCATTCACATGCTCGCCACAATCCAGACTCCGAGCCCTCGCGCCATATCAATCTGATTCCGCCTGCGCCTATTCCGAGCACTCACACCAGATATCGGGGCACCCAGCGATGCGGATGCGGGCGCGCCGCACGCATGTTGAATCGCTCCGCGGTCATATCGCGCACGCAGGAACGAAACAGCCAATGTGCGGCATCCTTCATTGCCCACATTGCGCACAGTGACACGGAAGGGCTAACGGAGACGCCGGACAAACGAAAAGCCGGCCCGCAACGGACCGGCTTCGAAAGGCAGGACTAGCGCGAACTAGTTCAGTCGTTGACCACCGCGAGCAGATCGCGAGCGGAGACGATGAGGTATTCCTCGCCCTTGAAGTGGACTTCGGTGCCGCCGTACTTCGAGTACAGCACCTTGTCACCGACCTTGACGTCCATGGGAACACGCTCGCCCTTGTCGTCACGACGACCCGGGCCAACGGCGAGGACTTCGCCCTGCTGCGGCTTCTCCTTGGCATTGTCCGGAATGATCAGACCCGATGCGGTCTGGGTCTCGGCTTCCGCCTGCTTGACGATGATCTTGTCTTCCAACGGTGTGAGTGGGAACGACACTGCGCGCCTCTCTTTCTAGAGTTCAGTATTTCCGCGCCAGAACATGCGGCGGCGGCTGACGAACACCGTTGCACACTCCTTTGCGCTACTCACACATAGTAGCGCGTTCGTTAGCACTCTGCCAACTCGAGTGCTAACGCTTTGAGAGAACAGGGGCACCAATGGCCCAAGAACACGAAAGCCGACCTTCCGGCCGGCTTTGCAATTCAGGTTCGGCGTTTCAGTTGCCGCGCCTGGCAAGAATGGATTGCAGATCCACACCGAGCGAATCGGAGGACGCATCCGGGGCCTCCACCTTTGCCTGCGCCTCGCTGTTGTGGAAGGCGACCGAGTCGTTCACCGAGACGGCGGAGACGGTCTGCGCCTCCTTTACGTCGGCGTTCTCGGCAACCGCCCCCTTGGCGGCATCCTGAGATTCCGCAGCACCGGCATCCGCCGGCTTGGCCGATGAGCTGTCCTTCGGCACGGCCTTCGAGACCTGGCGCGTCGACTTGATCTCCATGCTCTGAACGACTTCCGGCCCGCCGAACGAATCGGAACCAAGCGAGAACGAGATGAGGTCCTGATTCACCGCCATGTCGAAGGCATCCGGTGCCGACGA
This sequence comes from Bifidobacterium animalis subsp. animalis, assembly GCA_004154635.1. Lineage (GTDB taxonomy): Bacteria > Actinomycetota > Actinomycetes > Actinomycetales > Bifidobacteriaceae > Bifidobacterium > Bifidobacterium animalis_B. Next base: position 34,153 of record RSDC01000005.1, on the reverse strand, counting down.
CGCATTGATCTGCGCGAGCTCGTTCGTCTCATCGCTCATCTGCGCTGCGCGTTCCTCGCGAATCGTCAGATGCCCCGGATTATGAGTGGCCTCTTCGGCGGCCTGCACCGCGGCATCGACGTCGGCATGTTCCGCACGCATGCCGGATCGCGGTGACGCCTCATCCGCATGATGGCCACGAGCATCCTGCGCCTTGCGCCGCGCAATCGCCTGCGCCTGCTCCTCGCGGGCGCGCTGCAAGGCCTGGCGAATCTCACGTGCCTCCATGACGTCGGTCTGCGAACTGTCTTGCGCCTGCCTACGCGCCGAAGGCTCCGGACGCGCTGCACGCGTGCGTTCCTCCACGGCACGTTTGTTTTCGCGCGCCTTGCGTTCCCTGAGTTCACGCTGCCGCTGAGCGTGCCTGGCCTCCCAATCGCGAGCCTGCCTCGAGGCGCGGGCACCCAGTGCAAGCACCACGCACATAAGCGCGATTGGTATGAGGGTGAAGTATGGACTGAAATCGAGAATCACCGCAAGCACGAACACGAGCACCGAGATGCCCAGCAACGCACCGACGAGAATCTTGCGCCGGCGTGCTGCAGCGCGACGTAGATCGCGCACCTGTGCCACATATTCGCGGTCCCGCACAGTGTGTGGCGAAGCCATGGGCGCCCCTTTCAGCTCGACAGTCCGCGCATCCGAGAATCTGGTGCCATCGCCCTCATCTATGAGATGAAGCGAGGCCGAGTACCGGTCGGACTGGTGTTTGATTACCTGCTTCATGCCTTGAACCGTCCGCCTGGGCAGCCAAGACACCATGAGGATGGCGACGATCACCACCAGAACAATGGTGCTGAGCGACTCGTAATCCATAGTTCCTAAGAATAGAAGAACTTATGACAAGTTGTGTAGCGATTCTCCGGGCGTGTCGCCTAAAAGACGATGCACGAACCCCTGTGGCGCATCGGTGTCCAGCAGACTGTACGACTCGTGGTCGCGCCACTCCCCATGCACATACATATATTGACGGCGCACGCCTTCGTACTTCGCCCCGACCTTCTGCACCACGCGGCGGGAACGCTCATTTTCCGGCACTATATCTATTTCCAGACGGTGCAACTGCGGTCCCGTCGGGTCCAGCAACGCCCAGTCGGCGAGCATGGCCACGGCGAGCGGCGTAAGTCCCCGCCCGGCATGGTCCTCGTCGATCCAGTAGCCGATGATTCCGGTGCGCATAGGTCCGGGGTAAATCGCACCGAGCGAAATCTGCCCAACAATTTCACCTTCATGCTCCATCAGGAAGATGATCGACGTGCCTTCACGCTCCTCCTCACGCTGCCTGTTGACCCACGATTTGAAGGTGAGCGGCTCGGCGCCGTGCGGGTCCGACGATTCCCATGGCGCCAGCCACCGCTCGTTCACACTGCGCAGACGGCCCCACTCCTCCTGATCCGTCGCGTCCATCGTCCTCAGCGTGAGGTCGGGCGACCCGGCAGGGGATTCGAGCGTCAACGGCGCCATGAAGGCGTTGTTCCTGCGGCGTTTCATCACATCATGCAAGGCTTGGAATACCGACATACCAACATTGTGCCACGCCGTCAGCTTCTTACGCCGACATGCGATACCGTTCTGTCTAAATATTTTGAGACGGCAGCCATCCACATAGTGGTTTTCCGCTACTGTAGGTCACAGGAAGTCAGGGGTTCACAGGGGGTTGCCGTGGAAATCGACGCAATGCCGCATGGGGGTGCGCAATTCACGAACGTGGCCGAGGCGAAACGCATGCTGCGCCATGAGGTGTTTGTACGACGTCGGGGCACCACACTCAATATGAGTATGCAGGCGGGCGAGCAATGTGCGCAGATCGCCTGTGAGGCCGGCCTGTTCCAATCACCTTCGCGCATCATTGCCTGCTATGTCTCCATGGGCACTGAAATCAGCACGATTCCGCTGCTGTCAATCGCGCTCGGTTGCGGCTACACTGTGCTGGTGCCGAAGATGGGCGCCGATCTCGATCTGGGCTGGGGTGTGCTGCGCTCCCTCGACGATCTGCTGCGCCTGCATGTGCCTGGTGAGGTCGCCGCCGACCAGATGGAGCCGTCGCTGTTCCCGCATGCGCAAACGCGTCGCCCGGGCGAACCGGAGGGTCAGACATACCCGCCGGAGGCGCTCCAGATGTGTTCCACGGTGATTGTTCCCGCGTTGCTTGTCAATCCGGCCGGCGTGCGCTTGGGGCGCGGCGCCGCTTGGTATGACCGTGCGCTCCGGTTCGCGGGTCCGCAGGCTGATCTGATGGCCATGTGCTGGCCATGGGAGTTCGTGGATGCTCCATTGCCTTGCGAGGAGCACGATGTGCGCATGGATGCCGTGCTTACACCCCGTGGATTCACACGATTGGGCTCGACTGGCCCAACCTGCGCCCACACCGACGACCCTTCGTGCGACTCCCCTGCCGGTGAACCTGACGAATAAGATGGCCCACACTGCTGTTGTCGGAGGGGAATTCCCGTTGCGCGCGCCGAGCGCATGCGGGCCATTGTGTCGGCTCCCGTATTAGGATATGTCTGAGCGAGACCGGTATTCGTTTGGGGTAAGGAGTCTGGAATGCCTATCTATCACTACCGTTGCAAGAAGTGCGGGTACGACTTCACGAAGGAGCAGTCGTTCAGCGACGAGCCGATCAAGGTCTGCCCGCAGTGCGGCGCCGAACAGGTGCATAAGGTGTATGCCGCCGTGCCGATCACGTTCAAAGGCAGCGGGTTCTACCGGACCGACAGCCATAGCTCCTCGAAGTGACGCGATGCCCTCCACAGGTCGGCACATTGTGGATTAGTAACGCTGTGTATTAAGTAACGCCGTTAACTAACCACAATCACCCGTCACGCTGGATTCGCGCATCCCACCAAGCCATCATGGAACCATGATGGCTTTTCTTATACGATTCGCTCGCAGATTCCTGCCTTCGTCCGAAACCGAAGGCAAACGGCATGGTGTGTCGTTACAGACTCGCAGACTGCTGTGGCAGCTTCGCCACATGCTGCTGGCGCTGTCTGTAGGCGTGGCGTTGTTCTGCGCACTGCAATGCGTGGCACTGGCGACGGCCACGCGGCATGCCGTGGTTGCCGCGCGCGATCTCGATGCCGGTCTGGTGATCGCGACCGGCGATGTGGAGATGGTGGAGATGCCCGACCATGACGCTCTGCGCCATGCACTGGGGCGACCGGACGACGCAGTGGGGCTGGTCACGCAGACCCGCGTCGAGAAGGGAGATGTTCTGCTGATCACCGATGTCGGTGAGCTTCCCCAAGTTCCCGAGCACCATACCGTAATCGATGTGCGACTTGGACTCGGGCAGCATTCCTTCCCTATTGGCACCGTGGTGGAACTGCGTTCGGCACAGGCATGCGCCGACGATGCCCGCGCCTCGCCAGAAGGGTGCGTAGTGAGCAGTCACGCGGTGGTGATGGCACAACCGAGGCTCGACGACACCGGCTCGACAGTGACACAGATGGCGATGAGCGCCGTGGAGGCGTTGCAGGTGCTTGGCGCACAGGAGCATGGCACATTGATTGCGGCACGAGGTGCGTCATGAGGGCCATACGCCCAGCCGCTATTGGCGTTCCTCGAATACAGCCCAATGCGGGGGCAGTTCGCCGAGAATGCGTTTGTCGTCATCAGCTTGGCGTTGCTGTGCCGTCTGCATGTCGGAGGGTTCCAGCTTCACCCCGTCGGCATCGAACCGCTCGGTGCCCTGATGCACGACGCGCCGGTGCACGCGGGGTGTACGGCGCGTGGCGCTGTATGGGCGCGGGGCAGCATCGTGGGATGAGATCGGTTCCTCGTTCTTGTTGGTCATAGCCTGCCTACTCGGTAGTTGTCGCCGACCGAAGTCACTGCTTGTCCTGATAGATCTCGCCGAGACGTGCGACCACACGGTCCACTTCCTTCTCGGGGTTCACGAAGGCGCCAACGCTCCATATAGTCATGACGGACCAGCCGAGGCTTTCGATCTCCTGTGGCAGAATGCGGTGACGCTCCCGGGTGGACTGCATGCCCATGAACTGGGCATCGTCGGTGAACACGGCCAGCGAGAAGGGCTTGTCTTTGAGACCGACGACCATGGGCAGCTTCATGCCACCATCGTAGCCATAGTCGACAGCCACATTGAGGCCACGCTCCCGAATGCGGGTCGCGAGATCGTTGAACAGCACGTTCTCGTCGGTTTGCTTAATCGTCGGACGCACCACATTGGCCTCGTCGAGGTCCTCGGCCCACTGCAGCAGCACCTTGAGCATCTTGGGGCCGTCCTGATGCAGGCGATCGTCGTCGAGGTCGCTGGCTCCGAAGGCACTGACAATGTCGAGATGGTGATCGCACAATGCGAGTGCATCGAGCAGCATGCCACGTCCGCCGTTGTTCTCGAGGACGCCAAACTGCTGGAGCAGGCGACCATGAGTGGTCTTGGCATAGCTCATCGACAGGATCACGTCGGTGGCGCGGGCGCCGGCCACATCGGCGATGTCGACGATGCGCACATGGCGCAGGAATCGACCCATCGCCTCGCTCTTCGCCGCCAGGGAACGCAGTTCGGCTCCTAAGCGGGTGCGGAACGTGGAGGTGAGGCACACCACCGTGAGCAAATAGCTCGGAGGCACGAGGGTGAAGGTCTGCGCGCGCTGGGTGATGAGGCGCACCACTTCGGCGATCTCCTGCTGGCTGCTTTCCACGAGTCCGCTGGCCATGAGCGGTACGCCCGCGGCCTCGATCTTGTGGAAGCGTATATGGCCCTGCATCGGTTCACGCACGACATCGGTGTTCACCTTGCCGTAGCCCTGTTCTTCGAGGAAACGATTCACGCGCGGATCACGTCGGGTTGGGTGAGAGGCCACCGAGATGTTCGGCAGCATTGACATAAGCATGCCGATGCCCTCACTGGTCACCGTGCTGCGATGCGCGAGGATGACCACCTGACGTGCACGGCACAGAATGCTGAGCAGCAGCACCGACGGCAGGTGTGCCGCGGCATCGATAATCACGACGTCGGCAATGGGTGTCGGATTTGTCACGGCAGCGAGCGTGGCCGGCGTGGCCATGATCACCGGTTTGGCGGCAGCGAGAATCTCCGGATGGTCCTGATGGATGCGGCTCAACGAAATGCTCGACGCGCCAGCGAGGGCCGTGTGCATCATGTTGGCCTCCTGCGTGCGAGAGAACAGCAGGTCGCACAGCCGGCGCATCGATTCCTGCATGATCATGGGGCCGATGGAGCGCACATGCTCCACATCCACCTGCACGAAACGGTCGGAGGCCGCCTGCAATGCCGAGCCGTCCTGGTTCGAAATGATGGCCGAGGAATGCACGATGTCGTCGAACACGGTAGTCCACCATGCCAGCCTGAGTTCGTTGCTCACGGCGTCCACCTTGACCTTGCGCTCGCGCAGGTCGTCCACCAGCTCACCGAGACCGGCGCGCTTGAGCTCGCGTTCGATCACGCAACGTTCCGGCAGGGTGTCGAGGGCCTTGCGGTCGTCGAATAGGGCCTTGAGACGTTCCTCCAGTGCGTTGAAGTCCTGCTGCTGGAGCTCGGCGCCGGCCGGCGTGGTGGACAGCACGGTGTCAAGGGCTGTCAGGTTGCTCATGAGCTGTTCCTGGGTGGCGATGATGTCGTCGAGCTTCGGCGGCAACACCGGCCAGCCGCCATGCGGCACGAACAGACGCCACTGCTCGCCCTGACGCTTCACCACCAGCAATGCCTCGTGCAGGTCCTCCACCTGGGCTCCCACGCGCAGCATGCTCTTGGCTTCCTTGATGTGCCTGCGACGATCCCAGAAGCCCATCTGCGAATCGTTCGTCTTGCGCTCCTGCTTCGACTCCGTGGCCTCGATCATCGCATCGATGTCACGCTCGAATATCTCGGGCTGGAACACGTCGAGCACACGGCGCAGGTTCTTAAGCACGGTGACCTGCTTGCTCCACTCATCGGCGGTCTGCGGAATCGAGAAGCCACACACCTTCACGGTGGTGGTGACCTGTTCACGCGTGGCCGGCAGCAGGGATCGCAGTACGTTCACCACGCGTTGGTAGGCGTCGATGGCCTCCTCCTCGCTGTAGAGCGAGGCACCGTACCATGCGGTGTCATCGGGCCCCACCGAGTATTCGCCGAGTTCGCCGGCACGTTCGAGCTTCTTGGCCCACTCATCCAGCGATTTGCCTATGGCGAGCGCGCATTCCTTCGTGAGGCGTACGCGGGTCATCGGGTGCGCCGGCAATTCGGAGATGCTGGCGAGGTTCTGAATCGTCTGGTATGCGGAGACGCCCCACGTCTGGTTTACGCCGTGCAGGTCGCCCAGATAGCGGGTGAGGCGGGATCGGACGCCCACGAGTTCGTCGGCGAGCTGTTCGAAACGCGAGGTGGCGACGCCCTGCTGGTATCCCACCGCGCTGATGAGCTGGTGGTCGATGGCCGCATTGGCGTTCGGGTTGGCCACGTCGAGCAATTGCTCGCCCAATTCGTTGGCCTTCATGAGCATGGCGAACGTGCGTTTCTGCGAGGTGACGCATGGCACGTAGAGCACGGACCGGCCGGCCATGATGCAACGGGATGCGATTGACGCGGCCTGTTCGGCGGTGTCGTTGCCCAGCGAGCCGTCGACGAACAGTGAATGACCGGCGGCTGCCATGTTGGCGGCATAACGCACGGTGTTGTCGACATCGCCCACTTCGTATTCGGAGTGGGGGTCGCCGTCGAAGGGACTGTATGGCGGCAGGGTGACCTGCGAAAGCTGGTCGACAGCGTCCGGATAGCCGGCCAGGGCATTGAGCATGACATTGTTGATCGGCCCACGTGCCAGCCGCTCGATGATCATGCGGCTTTCCATGAGGATCTGCGTGGACGGGTCGACGAAGCAGCCGAGAATGATCTGCCGTTCGATCGAGAAGTCGGCGAACACCTGTTGCGCCGCCTTCGTGATGACCGCGAATACGGCAGCCGTCTCCGGCGTGCCGCTAGCATAGTTCGAGCCATCGAACAGCGCGCGCTCGTCGAGATTCACACCGTTCTCGCGCATGGCATTGAGGAAGGCCGAGTTCAGGCGCACATGACCGGTGAAGGTGATCATCGTATGGTTCTCCACGGGAGTGCCGTCACGCACCACCTCGACAGGGTAGAGCAGCACCGGCATCTTGTTGCCCTTCCAGGTGGCCACGCCCACCACCAGGGAGAGCTCGGCAACGCCGCTGATGCGCTTCTTGGCGCTTTGGTCGTCGAGCACACGCTCGGTACGCCGTGCCGCCGCACGCAGCATGCCGCTGTCGCGGAACAACGAATGCAACGGGGCGCTTCCGCTGGCGAACAGCTGTGAGATGCCCGAGGGGTGCGCATGGGTCAGGTCGAGCTTGGCGCTCAGCTGGTTCACGTCCTCCAATGGCGAGGCCATGAGGCTCGCCCTGTATTCGTCACGCCAGTGGCGCAACTTGTCTATGGAACCGCTCGTAGGGGCCTTCGTTTCTGGTGTATCGGTGTTCGACATCGAGCTCACTTCCCCATCGCCTTGCGATAGTCTTCGTATCCTGCGTTCTTGCTGAGCGCCTCGTCAATATCCGCATTGCCCTGTGCGGCGAGCCATGTGTACAGGTCGTCGTACAGCGACGGGTTCATGGCCAGGAACGGCAGCAGCTCCGGGTGTCGTGCCATTTCGAACTGCTCCGAGAAGTCGTCGCTGCGCCGCGCGTCGTCCGAGGTGAACCCTGCCACCGAGACCAGCGGCTCCGGCTTGGCGAAATCGCCGTTCGCCACCTTCTCGAACACCGATCCGGGTTCGAACGCCGGCTCGAATTCACCGTTCGCCGGCGCATCCGTCTGCGGCTCGTCATGCCGTTGGAACCGGGAGTAGTCCACGTCCGCGGCATCCACCGTCACCGTCGCCACCTCGGGTGCGTTGTCGCCGCGCAATTCCTGTTCGTCCTGCGACACATCCTGCGCGGCGAGTGACGCGATGTCGCCGTTCACTTCCGTTTCCGGCGCAGCTTCGGCGGGGGCGACCTCCTCGGATTCGGAGGGCTCCTCAGTCTGGCGCGATTCCTCGTCGTCTACGGGTGCCTGCTCGCTGGCTGCCGCGGATTCCTCCGCATTCCCGTCTGGCTCCTCAACAGCGGGTGCATTCACAGATGGCTGCACGCTCTCACCCTGTTCGTCAATGCCCGGCGCCGTGGGCGCAGGCTCAGCGGCGACCGGCTCGGCAGGTTCCTGTGTCGTCTCCTCCGTGACGGAGGTCTGTTCCACCACAATCGGCTCGGAAGCGGCGTGGTCTACTTCCGCAGCAGGCTCCGGCATGTTCTCCTGAGGCTGTGGCATGCTTCGCGGATGCGCCGAGGCGAGTTCGCTCACGCTGATCAGACGGTCGGCAGGCGCGCCGGCATGCTTCGGCTTGTCGGACATCTTCGGAATGTATGGGTGCTCCTGGGCTGCCGCCGGTTCTGAGATCTTGCCTTCGGCTACGTCCTTGGCATCGGCGAACAGATCACGTGGCGCGGCATCGCCGGCATCACTGTCGTCGAGATCCTGCATGGGCAGCGGGTTGATTGGCTGCGTGAACGGCACGAACGATTGTTGCTCGGCGTCATGCATGCGCTTGGCACGCGCGCGCACCATGCTCGCATTGAAGATGTCGGTGGGCTCTCCGGCACGCAGATTGAGAATGTCATCCACCGACATGTCTGCCGCCTCGGGCTCGTTCGACGAGCCCTCCACCGCGTAGTCGAACAGATTGACCACCGGTGCATCGTCTTTCGTGGAATCGTCGTCTTCAATGAACTTGGCGAAATCCACGGGAACGTCGCCGAACTGCACGTGCACGGAATCCGACTGCAGCGGGTAATCGACGCCGCCCTGCAGCCGTACGAGCTCGTCGCCGGCACGCACCACGAAGGTTCCGTTCGTGGAGTTCAGGTCACGAAGGAAGGCACGGCCGTCGAGCGCCACCATGAGCTGCGCATGCCTTTTCGACACGGAGCGCGAGTCGTCGAGAATCTCGACGCGCCTCTTGCCGTCATCCGGCAGCGGCCGCAACGGCTTGCGGCCGATCTCCACGGTTGTGCCGGGCTCCACACTCGCCAATTGTGTGCCGTCTACAAGAATCACCCATCTGGTTGTAGCACCCTGCTCGCTGCTCACCGTTGGCCACCCTTTCCTGCGTTCGCCGTCGTATTGGCATCTGCGATTCGCGCTCGCCTCTTGTCTGTAGCAATTCTACCAATCAAGTGAACAAAACCGTGCGACGAAGGCGATCGAACAGCCTTTTCTCGCTACAGGGTAAGAAAAGAGGCCCCCGCACATGTATGCGGGAGCCTCTTGCAGTCTAGGCTGCGAACGCGGTGTCATGCGGCCAAGCCGCACAGATCACTTGAGTTCGACGGTGGCGCCAGCCTCTTCGAGCTGAGCCTTGGCCTTCTCGGCGTCTTCCTTCTTGGCGTTCTCGAGAACCGGCTTCGGAGCGCCGTCAACGAGGGCCTTGGCCTCGGCCAGACCGAGGTTGGTGATGGCGCGGACGGCCTTGATGACCTGGATCTTCTTGTCGCCAACGGCGGAGAGGATGACGTCGAACTCATCCTTCTCCTCCTCGGCCGGGGCAGCGCCCGGAGCGGCAGCGGCAACAGCGGCGACCGGAGCGGCGGCTTCGACGTCGAACTTCTCTTCGAAGGCCTTGACGAAGTCGGACAGCTCAACGAGGGTCATCTCGCCGAAAGCTTCGAGGAGTTCATCCTGGGTGAACTTAGCCATTATGGCTTCCTTTCAATCATGGCGTTGACCGGATTATTGGGTTGTGGCCAACACCTCAAATTTTGTTGTTTTCCGGAAAATACAAGACTCACGCCGCGAGGCGATGGGTCTCAGGCAGCCTTCTCCTGCTTGTCGCGCAGGGCGTCGATCGTGCGAACGACCTTCGTGGGCAGCGCGTTGAACAGGTAGGCGGCCTTGGACATGGTGCCCTTGAGCGCGCCGGCGAGTTCGGCAAGCAGTTCCGGACGAGACTTGAGGTCTGCGAGCTGCTTGGCGCCTTCTGCGTCGTACACGGTTCCGTCTGCGAAACCGCCCTTGACGATCAGAGCCTTGTTGGTCTTGGCGAAGTCACGCAGCACCTTCGCGGCCTCAATGAAGTCTCCATCGACGAAGACAACGGCGGAAGGACCCTTGAGCATCTCGTCGAGACCCTCAATGCCAGCTTCCTTGGCAGCGATGCGGAACAGCGTGTTCTTTGCCACGGTATAGGAAGTATCGCGGCCTAGCTTTTCGCGCAGATCGGAGATCTGCGGAACGGTAAGCCCGCGGTACTCGGTCAGGTAGACTGCGCTGGCGTTACGGAACTGTTCCGTAAGCTCGGCAACCACCGCTTCCTTTTCGGGCCTCTTCATGGCGTTCCTTCCTAAGTCGGCCGTTGACTTCGGAACAAGCGCGGGCAAAAAAAATGCCCTGCACACAGGCAGAGCATCATCCAGCCGCAATCGGCTTCCCGGTGACGGGAGTATGTTTCTCAACCTGCGTTGGCTTGAACCAAATTATTGAACCGCTCGCACGGCTCAACCAACGGTCTGTGGTTTACGGGAATTAACGTACACAGTCATCTCGACAAATGAACCACATCGGCGGATTTCGCGAACATCGGCGTGTCGAAACACTGCTATTGAGAACGATTCTCACTTTCTGCTAATCTGCAAACAGATACAGCGGCATTGCACATGCCGTTAGACTCGAAGAAAGCCCGGAATGGAGAATGAATATATGAAGAGACTGTTGCGCACACTCACGATTCTGCTCGCCGCATTGGCCACCATATTCGCGGTGGCCGGCTGCTCGAGCTCAAAGGCTGGAGACACCCAGATCGACAAGGAGAAGGTGATCACGGTAATCGCCTCGACGAACGTGTGGGGATCCGTGGCCAAGCAACTCGGCGGTCGGTATGTGGACGTCACCAGCATCCTCAACAACACGGGCACCGACGCGCACGATTACGAGCCCTCGACCAACGACATCTCCAAGTTCCAGCACGCGCAGGTCGCGATACTCAACGGCGCTGGCTACGACGAGTGGGCGGCGAAGGCGGCCGGGCAGTCCAAGGCGATCGTGATCGACGCGGCGGCCGCGGGAGGCAAGAAGACCGGCGACAACCCGCATGTGTGGTTCTCCGCCGCCGTGCGCAACAAGACGGCGGATGAGATCACCGCCGCCTATATCAAGCTCATGCCGAGCGAGAAGGCGGAATTCGAGAAGCTCAACAAGGATTGGCATACCGAGGAGGACGAGCTCGAAGCGCAGCTTCAGACCGTCGCGCAGGCCGACGGCAAGATGCCGTACGGCGCCATAGAGTCGGTGGGCGACTACCTCGCGCAGGACATGGGCATGACCGACGTCACGCCGAAGGGATACAAGAACGCGACGAGCAACGAGAGCGAACCGACAGCGTCCGACATCAAGAGCTTCACCGAGGCACTCAAGAAGGGCGACATGAAGATGCTGATCGCAAACTCGCAGGAGAAGTCCCAGCTGAGCGACCAGCTGACGGATGCGGCGGACTCGGGCAACGTCCCGGTGGTCGACATCACCGAACAGATGCCAAGCCAATACAAGACGCTCAACGAGTGGCTGAAGGCGATCGCCGAGCAGATCCAGGCCACGCAGAAGAAGAAGTAATCGGCGCGAGCGAGACAAATGCAGCTGCAGTGGGGTGGATTGTCTCGCCAATCTACCCCTCAATGAGATGAATCAAGTTGTCATGACCGGATTCGTCTCACTGAGACGCTCCATATGAGACAAACTAAGTTCCTGCGACTTGGTTCGTCTCGCTGACGCGCTCTAGGTGAGACAAACCCGGTTCTCATAACTTGGTTTGTCTCACCCAGCCGCTCACCCTGCGACAGACTAAGAATGCAGACAAATCAAATACGCAGACAAACCAAGTATGCGCACGCAGATTGTCTCGCGGGAAGCGGCTCACAGCATACGGAAAGGCCCCGGATAGCCGGGGCCTTATTTGATGCGATTCCGCTGCGGCCGTCAGAGCACGGCCATACAGATGAAGTCGAGAATGAACAGCGCGGAGACGATCCACACGATCGGGTGCACCTCGTTGGCCTTCTTCTTGCACACCTTGACGATGCAGTAGGTGATGAAGCCGCCGGCGATGCCGTAGGAGATCGAGTAGGAGAACGCCATGAACACGGCGGCGAAGAACGCCGGGATCGCCTCGGTGATGTCGTCCCACTTGACTTCCTTGAGCGAGGCGGCCATGAGGCAGCCGACGATCACGAGCACACCCGCGGTCGCGGCGCTCGGCACGGCGGAGATGACCGGCGCGAAGAACGCGGAGACGGCGAAGCAGACGGCGACGATGACGGAGGTCAGGCCGGTGCGGCCGCCGGCGGCGATGCCCGCCGAGGATTCGACGTAGGTGGTGGTGTTCGACGTGCCGCAGATCGCGCCGATCGAGGTGGCGATGGAGTCTGCGAACAGGGCCTTGTCCATCTTCGACGAGAAGCCGTGGCCGTTCTCGAGCGACTCCTCATCGGCCTTCGAGAAGATGCCGGTGCGACGACCGGTGCCGATGAAGGTGCCCAGCGTGTCGAAGGTGTCGGACATCGAGAACGCGAAGATCGTCACCAGCACGAGCGGGAGCTTGGCCGGGTCGGAGAACAGCGAGCCGAAGCCCTCGCCGGTGAACAGGGCGCCGAAGGTCTGTGGCAGCTGCGAGAAGGTCTCGCCGAGCGAAACGGAGTTGCTCATGGTGGTCAGGCCCATCGGGATGCCGATGACGGCGGTGATGATGATCGTGAGCAGCAGGCCGCCCTTGACTTTGAGGATCGTGAACACGATGGCGAGCAGCAGGCCGATGAGAAACAGCCACAGCGTCGGGTTGTTGAGTGTGGCCATGCCCGGGGTGGCGCCTGTGGCCAGACCCTGGCCGGCGGCCTTGGTGTCTTTCGGGGTGAAGGTTATGAAGTTGACGTTGAGCAGGCCCACGTAAGCGACGAACAGGCCGATGCCGCCGCCGATGGCCTGCTGGAGCGGTTCGGGGATGGCCTTGATGATCATCTTGCGCACCTTGGTCACGGTGATCAGAATGTTGATCAGACCGCACAGGAACACCATGGCGAGCGTTTCCTGCCAGGTGAAGCCGAGACCGAAGCACACGGTGTAGGTGAAGAAGGCGTTGAGGCCCATGCCTGGAGCCTGCGCGTACGGGACGTTCGCGAACAAGCCCATGACGAGCGTGCCGATGATGGCTGCGATGATGGTCGCCAGGAAGACGCCGCCCCACGGCATGCCCGTCTGCGACAGGATCTGCGGATTGACGACGATGATGTAAGACATTGCGAAGAACGTCGTGAGGCCGGCCATGACCTCAGTGGAAACCGACGTTCCGTTTTCCTTCAAATGGAAAAACTTCTCCATGAGTAACCCTGTATTCTTCTCGTGAACTCTTTTCTGCCGCCCCGCCGCAAACGACAGGACAGCAAAAAGCTAGCACGGGTGTGTAAAACACGGTCGTTACATGGGCGCGTTATGCCACGGATATGCCCCGGTCGGTCGGCGGTCTCCCGCTTCGTCGGTTGTCCGCGTTCCGTGGCGCTCCTCAGCAAGAGACCTGCGGCCGGCTAGGGGCATATCCGTGGCCGTTGCGATTGCATCTCTGCCGTGGCGTGGGACGGGCGTCGGACCGGCTCCCGCTTCGTCGGTTGTCCGCGTTCCGTGGCGCTCCTCAGCAAGAGCCGGTCCGACGCCCGACCCACGCCACGGCAGACGGTGAAGCCCTCACCCGAATCGACCCGAGACGTAGCGCTCGGCTTCCTCGTTCTGCGGATCGTTGAACATCGTCGACGTATCGGCGAAATACTCGAGATGCCCGGGCTGCCCCACGGCCTTCAAATTGAAGAACGCCGTGTAGTCGGCCACTCGCGCCGCCTGCTGCATGTTGTGCGTGACGATGACGATCGTGTAGTCCTGCTTGAGTTCGTTGATGAGATCCTCCACCGCCAGCGTGGAGATCGGGTCGAGCGCCGAGCATGGCTCGTCCATGAGCAGCACGGTAGGATGCACGGCCACCGCCCGCGCAATGCACAGGCGCTGCTGCTGGCCACCCGACAATCCCACGCCGGGGTTGTCCAAGCGGTCCTTGACCTCATTCCACAGATTCGCGCCACGCAACGCCCATTCGACCAGGTCGTCGGCGTCCGATTTCGAGATTCTCTTGTTGTTCAGGCGCACGCCGGCGAGCACATTCTCACGGATCGACATGGTGGGGAACGGATTCGGCCGCTGGAACACCATGCCCACATCACGCCGCACGGCCACCGGATCGACGTCCTTGCTGTACAGATTGTGCCCTTCGAGCAGCACCTCCCCTTTCACGTGGGCGCCCGGCGTGATCTCGTGCATGCGGTCGAGTGTGCGCAGCACGGTGGATTTGCCGCAGCCGGACGGACCGATGAACGCGGTCACCTTGTTCGCGGCGATGTGCAGATTGACATCCTCGACCGCAAGGAAGTCACCATAGTAGATATTGAGATGATTGACATCGATTTGCTGTCCCATATCGGTGGGGTCCTTTCAGCGTTCGGCGTCGACCGCGCAGACTCTCGCGATGATTCGCCCGATCAGATTGAGGATGAGCACGATGACGATGAGCACAAGCGCGGCCGACCACGCACGCTCCATCGGGATCGTCGTCACGCATGCCGCGCCGGCGTTCGGCGGGCAGTTCGCATTGAGTTTCGAATATTCCTGGTAGACGTAGACGGGCAACGTGGTCATTTGCCCGGAGAACAGATTCGCGTTCGTCGAGACGATGTAGCCGGCGGTCATGAGCAGCGGTGCCGTCTCACCGATCACGCGCGCTACGGCGAGGATGACGCCCGACACGATGCCTGGCAGCGCGGTGCGCAGCACCACTTTCGTGATCGTGCGCTGTTTGGTCACCCCGAGCGCCAGTGATGCCTCCCGCAATGAGTCCGGCACCACTTTGAGCATCTCCTCCGACGATTTGCACACGGTGGGCACCATGAGCAGCGACAACGCCACCGACCCCTCGAAACCGTTGAAGGTGCCGGGACCGAACACAATGGCGAACAACGAGAGCGCAAACAGACCGGCGACGATCGACGGGATGCCGCTCATCACATCGACGAGCAGACGAATCGACTTTGCCAGGCCGCCGTCGCGCGCATATTCGATCAGATAGACCGCACACATCACCCCGACGGGAATCGAGATGGCCATGGCGCCCAGCGTGATCTCCAATGTGCCGATGATTGCATGGAGCACACCGCCATAGCCGCCGGCCGCCGTCGGGTTGCCGCCGATGACGCCGGTCATGTTGTGGGTGAGGAATCCCGAATCGAGGCGCTTGAGTCCGTTGGCCACCGTCGTCCACAACAGTGAGATGAGCGGGATCGTCGCCACTGCGAACGTGGCGGTGAACAGCACGCGCATGATGCGGTCCTTGCGCCGTCGTGCCCTGCCGGTCGAGCGCGATGGACGGAATCGGTCCACATCGATCTCCGGGAGGATCTGCTGCGCCTCCATGGCGGGATTATGCTCGAGTGTCGTCATGAGGTCACCTTCCTGCCTGTCAATCTGCGGGCCAGGTAATTCACGAGGAACGTGATGACGAACAGCACCAGGCCCGTCGCAATGAGCACACTGACGCCCAGGTTGTTCGCCTCGGCATATTGCGCGGCGATGTTCGCGGCGATTGTCTGGTTCTGCGAGGCCTTCAGCAGATTGAACGAATAGTTGAATCCGGGAGACAGGATCATGAGCACGGCCATCGTCTCGCCGAGCCCGCGACCAAGGCCGAGCATAGAGGCCGAGATGATGCCGGACCTGCCGAACGGCAGCACGGCGAGTTTGATCATCTCCCATTTCGTGGCGCCCAGCGCCAATGCGGCCTCCTCGTGAAGCCGGGGCGTCTGCATGAACACGTCACGCGTCATCGAGGTGATGATCGGCAGGATCATGACGGCCAGCACCACTGCGACACTGGCCACGGTGCGCGGCGGGTTCGAGGCCGGACCGGCGAATATGGGAATCCATCCGAAATGCCGGCAGACCCAATCCCAGAACGGGGAGATGGCCGGGACGAGCACGAGACCACCCCATAGGCCATAGACCACCGATGGAATCGCAGCGAGCAGGTCGACAACGACGTTCAGACCGGAGGCCAGACGCCTTGGCGCGTACTGCGAGATGAAGATCGCGATGCCGATTGCCACGAAGAACGCCATGGCCAGCGCGAGTGCCGCCACCAGCACCGAGCCGAACAACAGGGGACCTACATATTGCAGGAATGTGGTGAACCTGCCGCCGGTGAAACTCTCGATCACGGCGTCGGTGGCTTCACGGGGGCCTGCGATCGCAGGCCAGGCACGAATGAGCAGGAAGGCCGCCACTGCTGCGAGTGCCGCGAGGATCAGCATGCCGCAACCGTAGGCGGCACCTTTGAACAGACGGTTGGCCGTTGCGCCGCCGGATGGTCGGATCATGTTCGCCTCGGGATCGGTTGTGCTGGTTCTGTGCAGCCCGTACGAATGTGCACTGCTCATGGCATCAGTCGACCTTGATCTGGTCGATCGACGCCTTGACCTTGCTCGCCAGATCCGCGGGAAGCGGCGCAACTCCGGCGGCGGTCTGTGCGACCTGTTGGCCTTCGTCGCCGGTGACGTAGGTGAGCCATGCCTTGGCGAATTTCGCGGTGTTGGCGTCCTTGTAGGCCGGGCACACGATGTCGTAGGAAACCAGCACGATCGGGTAGGCGCCATTGGCGGACGTGTTGTGGTTGATGTCGACGACGATGCGGTTGTCGCCATCCACCGTGGTGTCCACCTTGGAGTCGGCGATGACCTTCGAACCGGCTTCGGCGGAGATCGGCGAATATGAATCGCCCACCTTGACGGCCACCGTTCCCAGGCTGCCCACCTGCGAGAAGTCCGCATACCCTATGGTGCCGTTCGCCTGCTTGAGCGTCGAGATGACGCCGGAGGTGCCTTTGGCGCCCTGCCCCACCTCGTTGGGCCAGTTCTCCGAAAGCTCGTAGGTCCAGGAATCCGGCGCGGCATCCTTGAGATAGCTTACGAAATTCTGTGTGGTGCCCGACTTGTCGGAGCGGTGCACGACGGTGATCGCCAGATCGGGCAGTTCGAGTCCTGTGTTCTGTTCACGGATTTTCTCGTCGTTCCATTTGGTGATCGAGCCGTTGAAGATTCCCGCGATGGTCGCCGCATCCATATTGATGTGCTTGCCCGCTGTCGAGATTCCATCGAGGTTGAACACGACGGCGATCGGCGATACATATACCGGAACGTCGAAGGCGGTGCCCGAGGCGCATACGCCCTTCGACTGCTCCACTTCGTCGGCGCTCAGGGCCTTGTCGGAACCGGCCCAAGCGGTGGAGCCGGTGAGGAATGTGCTCACGCCGGCTCCTGATCCCGACGGATTGTAGGCGACGGTCGCCTTCGGCGCGATGGAGCGGAAGCCTTCGATCCAAGCCTCCACGGCTGTCTGCTGCGACGAAGCGCCGGCGCCTGCGTATTCGCCGGTAAGCGATGCGACGGACTCATCAATGGCCACGGTGGACGGTGCGGCACCCGTTGTCGATGCGGTGTTATCGCCGCAGGCCGCGACGGATGCGAGTAGGGCCATGCCACAGACCACGGCGATGGAGCGGGTCGGAATTCGGTTACGCATGGATGGTGTTCTCTCTTTCTCATGCAAACGAAGTCCCTGCGACTTCGTGGATTTGCATTACACTTCCAGCGTAAAAGCGGTTCTGGGGCTCCCGGACCAGATTCGGTGAACACCCGGTGAACACTCCCCCAACAAATAAAAACAGCCGTCCTGTGCGCAAGCACAGGACGGCTGTTTCCAAATTCAGCGCTTCCACTGGCGGACGTCGGAATCCGGGACGGGACCGGGACTCTTGCTGAGGAGCGTGCTGCCGGCGCAGCGAAGCCGCGCCATGCAGGCACCTCGACGAAGCGAGAGTCCCGGTCCCGTCCCGGATTCCGACGGCTGCCGTATCCCTCACCCGAAGCGGCCCGAAACGTACCGCTCGGCTTCCTCGTTCTGCGGGTTGTTGAACATTGTCGACGTATCGGCGAAGTATTCCAAATGCCCGGGCTGCCCCACGGCCTTGAGGTTGAAGAAGGCCGTATAGTCCGCGATGCGGGCGGCCTGCTGCATGTTGTGCGTGACGATGACGATCGTGTAGTCCTGCTTGAGCTCCTCAATGAGATCTTCGACGGCGAGCGTGGAGATCGGGTCGAGCGCCGAGCACGGCTCGTCCATGAGCAGCACCTGCGGGTGCACGGCCACCGCTCGCGCGATGCACAGGCGCTGCTGTTGGCCGCCGGAGAGCCCGATGCCGGGGTTGTCGAGACGGTCCTTGACCTCGTTCCACAGATTCGCGCCACGCAACGCCCACTCCACCAGGTCGTCGGCATCCGACTTCGAGATCTTGCGGTTGTTGAGCGACACCCCCGCGAGCACGTTCTGCCGGATCGACATGGTGGGGAACGGATTCGGCCGCTGGAATACCATGCCCACATCACGGCGAACAGCCACCGGATCCACATCCTTCGCATAGAGGTTCTTGCCCTCGAGCAGCACCTCGCCGGTCACATGCGCACCCGGCGTGATCTCATGCATGCGGTCGAGCGTGCGCAGCACCGTCGACTTGCCGCAGCCGGATGGTCCGATGAACGCGGTCACCTTGTTCGCGGCGATGTGCAGATTGACATCCTCGACTGCGAGGAAACTGCCATAGTAGATGTTGAGATGCCGAATGTCGATTTGCTGTCCCATTCGTTCTTTCCTTAGCTGTCGTGAATTGTGGTTGATGCTACTTCTTCTTCGGCGCGAACACCTTCGCGACGATCCTGCCGATCAGATTGAGAATGAGCACGATGATGATGAGCACAAGCGCGGCCGACCACGCACGCTCCATCGGTATGGCGGTGACGCAGCCGCTGCCGGCGTCGACCGGGCAGTTCGCATGGTACTTCGAATACTCCTGATAGACGTACACCGGCAACGTGGTCATTTCACCCGAGAACAGATTCGCGTTCGTCGAGACGATGTAGCCGGCGGTCATGAGCAGCGGTGCCGTCTCGCCGATCACACGCGCGATGGCGAGAATGGAGCCCGACACGATGCCGGAGAGGGCGGTGCGCAGCACCACTTTCGTGATCGTGCGCTGCTTGGTCACTCCGAGCGCCAGCGACGCCTCCCGCAGGTCGTTGGGAACGATCTTGAGCATCTCCTCCGTCGTCTTCACCACGGTCGGGATCATGAGCAGCGACAACGCCACCGAACCTTCGAAACCGTTGAGTGTACCGGGGCCGACGAGAATCGCGAACATGGAGTAGGCGAACAGGCCGGCGACGATCGACGGGATGCCGCTCATCACGTCGACGAGCAGGTGAATCGTGCGCGCGAGCTTGGATTTGCCCGCATATTCGATCAGGTAGACCGCGCACATCACACCGATCGGGATCGAGATGACCATGGCGCCGAGCGTGATCTCGAGCGTGCCGATGACCGCGTGCAGAATGCCGCCATAGCCGCCCGAGGGCGTCTGATTGCCACCGATCACGTTCGTCATGTTGTGGCTGAGGAAATCCCAGTTGAGTCTGCGTGCGCCACGCACCAACGTCGTCCAGAGCACGGAGACAAGCGGTATCAGCGCGACGATGAACGCGAGGATGATGAGCACGCGCATCACCATGTCCTTGCGTTTGCGCGCGGCGGTGTACGAACGCGTCGGCTTGAATTTGTCGAAGTCGATCACCGGTGCCGCATCGGCGTGCGGCGTGGACTGCGGTTCACTCATCATTTGCTCGCTTTCTCGGTGATGCGGCGTGCCAGCAGATTCACGAGGAACGTGATCACGAACAGCACGAGACCTGTGCCGATGAGCACGGAGACGCCGATGCTATCGGCCTCGGGGTATTGTGCGGCGATGTTCGCGGCGATCGTCTGGTTCTGCGACGCCTGCAGGAGCTTGAACGAGTATTTGAGACCCGGCGACAGGATCATGAGCACGGCCATCGTCTCGCCAAGCGCACGGCCGAGGCCGAGCATGGACGCCGAGATGATGCCCGAGCGTGCGAACGGCAGCACCGACATCTTGATCATCTCCCACTTGGTGGCGCCAAGCCCGAGGGCGGCCTCCTCGAGCAGTTTCGGGGTCTGCAGGAAGATGTCACGGGTGATTGAGGTGATGATCGGCAGGATCATGATGGCGAGCACGAGGGCCACGGTCGCCACGGTGCGCGGCGGATTCGCTGCGGGACCGGCGAAGATGGGGATCCATCCGAGATGCTCGGCGATCCAGTTCCAGAACGGGTAGATTGCCGGGACGAGCACAAGGCCGCCCCACAAACCGTAGATGACCGACGGAATCGCGGCGAGGATGTCGACGATGTAGCTGAGCACGGCCGCAAGGCGCTTGGGCGCATAGTGCGAGATGAACAGCGCGATGCCTATGGAGACGAAGAAGGCGATGACGAGCGCGAGCGCCGCCACGAGCACGGTGCCGAACAGCAACGGCCCCACGTAGCCCCAGAATCCCGTCGCCTTGCCGCCGGTGAAGTTCGCGATGACCTCGCTGTTCGTCCGCTGGTCTCCGCCGATGAGCGGCCATGCGCGGAACAGCAGGAACAGCGCGACTGCGGCGAGCACGACGAGGATGAGTATGCCGCATGCGTAGGCGATGCCGCGGAAGATGCGGTCGGCTTTCTCGCCGTTGACCGGTTTCGTCAGCGACGAGTCTGCGGCTGGTTGTGCGGGTGGTTTCGATGCCGATGACATATGCTCACTTCACTTCCATGGCGTCTATGGATTCACGCACGTATTTGGCGATGTTGGCGGGCAATGGCGCGGATCCGGTGGCGCTCATCGCCTGGCGCTGCCCTTCCTCGCTGGTGATGTAGCCGAGCCACGACTTGGCGAATCGTGCCGTGTTCTCGTTGCGGTATGCGGGGCATGCGATGTCGTATGAGACCAGCACGATCGGGTAGGCGCCCTTCACGCGGGTCGTATGGTTGATGTCGAGCACCACACGGTGTTTGCCGGGAACGGATTTGTCGAGTGTGGAGTCGGCGACTGCCTTCGAGGCGGCCTCGGCCGAGATCACGGTAGGGGTGTCGCCCACCTGCACCGCGACGGTTCCCATGCCTCCCGCCTGGGAGAAGTCCGCATAGCCGATGGTGCCGTTCGCCTGGTCGATGGTGCTGATCACACCCGAGGTGCCTTTGGCGCCTTGCCCGACGTCGTTGGGCCAGTTCTCCGAAAGCTCGTACGGCCAATCGGCCGGCGCGGCCGCCTTGATGTATTCGAGGAAATTGAGCGTGGTGCCCGATTTGTCGGAGCGATGCACGACGGTGATCGGCAGGTCGGGAAGGCTGAGTCCGGGGTTCTGCGCCGTGAGCGCGGCATCGTTCCATCGTGTGATTCTGCCGTCGAACACCTTCGCGATGGTGGCCGCATCCATGTTGATGTGTTTGCCGGCATCGGAGACGCCCTGCAGATTGAACACGATGGCGAGCGGCGAGATGTACACCGGCACGTCGAACGCGCTTTCGCTGGCGCATACCGATGTCGACTCCTCGACCTGTTTGGCGTCCAGTGGCTTGTCGGAGGCGGCCCATACGGTTGCCCCGGTGAGGAATGTGGCCACGCCGGCACCTGAGCCCGACGGATTGTAGGAGATTCGCGCATCCGGATTCGTCTTCTGGTAGCCGGCCACCCATGCCTCGACCGCCGTTTGCTGCGAGGAGGCCCCTGCTCCTGCGAAACTGCCTGAGATCGACGAGGCGTTGGCTACCGGGCGATTCGCCGGATCGGTGTTGTCTCCGCACGCCGTGGTCGTGGCAATGAACGCCATGCCGCACAGTGCCGCGAGCACGCGCCGTGCAAGATTGCTACGCATGTGGTTTCCTTTGGTCACGATGCCATTGTATCCAACCAATTCAGTGTAGAGGAGGGTGGGGAGTCGTATTGAGGCGAACGGTGAATTTAGCGTGAACGTTCGTCGCAGATTCTGTACCCGAGACCGCGCACCGTCGTCAGCAGTGCCGGATTCGACGGATCGGCCTCGATTTTCGCCCGGATGCGCTTGACATGCACGTCGAGCGTTTTCGTGTCACCCACGTAATCACTGCCCCAGACGCGGCCGATCAGCTGCTGTCTGGTGAGCACGCGGCCCTTGTTGCGCATCAGGTATTCGAGCACCTCGAATTCCTTGAGCGGGAACTGGGTCAGTTCACCGTGAATGCGCACTTCGTGCGAGGCCACCGACATCTCGATGGGCCCGCATGTAAGCGTCTCATCGTTCCCTCCGGGGGTTCCAGAGGCCCGTGGCTCGAGACTGCGACGCAACACCGCATGGATCCTGGCGAGCAGTTCGCGGAAGGAGTACGGCTTGGTCACATAGTCGTCGGCACCGATTTCGAGCCCTACGATCACATCGTTCTCGGTTGATTTCGCCGTCACCATGATGATCGGCACACGGCGCAGCTCGCGCATGCGCCTGCAGAGTGTGGTGCCTGAGACGCCGGGCAGCATGAGGTCGAGCAGCACGAGGTCGAACTCCATCTCCTCATACAGCGCCCATGCCTCCTCCCCTGTTGCGGCCCCATGGGCCTCGTACCCCTCACGGGTGAGCTGGTAGAGCAACGGGTCGAGGTAGGAAGGTTCGTCTTCCACCACGAGAATGCGCGTCATCTGTCGGCCTCCTTGCCTGTTCCGTCCGGATCGCCCTCGGCATTTGCATCCCGATCGCATGGGGCGTCATCGTCTCGCATCGCCAACGGCAACATCACCGTGAATGTGGACCCTTCCCCCGGTTTCGACCATACCTCGAGTTTGCCCTGATTGGCCAGAATGTGATGGTTGGCTATCGACAGACCAAGCCCGGTGCCGCCCGTCAGCCGCGAGCGCGCCGGGTCCACCCGGTAGAACCGTTCGAAAATGCGGCCCTGCAGTTGCCGGGGTATGCCGATGCCGTGATCGACGACGCGAATGCGAGCCTGGTCTTCCCCGCGGGAGACCTCGACGGTGACCTCGGCATGTTCGGGTGAGTAGTTGATCGCATTCTCCACGAGGTTCTTGAGCGCGATATGCACCGCCGCCGCATCGACCGTCACCGGCAGCGGATGATCCTCGCCGGCGTCATCGCGCATGCGCACCATGGTATGGCGTGCCCCTGCGGTGACCTCGGTGTCGCAGATCGCCTGCCGTACGAGTTCCCGCGCATCCACCGTGCGTCGCGCCGTGGCCCGATCGTCGTGCATGCGGCCGAGTTCGATGAGTCTGCGCACGAGGCCGTCGAGCCGTTTCGCCTCAACCCCGATTCTCGCGGCGAAATGGCGGATCATGTCGACGTCGTCGCCGGCATCGTCAATCGTCTCGGCCAGCAGCATGATCGCGCCGACCGGCGTTTTGAGCTCATGCGACACATTGGTCACGAAATCACGACGTACGCGGTCCACGCTGCGTCGGTACCCGGTGTCGGCACAGACCACCGTCACCCGATCGTCGGCCGTGCACTGCGCGGTCACGGCCACATGCAGCCGCTGCGAATCTCGGGCGAGTTCGAGCTCCCGTTCCACCGCCGCGTCGGATTGCACCGCCTCCTGCACGAGATCGCGAATGCCGGCGTCCGCGATCAGACCGTCCACGCTCAGGCCACGTTCAATGGCCGCCTCATTCGCGACGAGCACATTGGCGCTGGAATCGGTGACGATGACGGCCTCCTCGAGCATCGCAAGCATGCGGCGTTCGCCATCCACGGCATCGGCATCGGCATGCCCGGCGAACAACGCGGCCTCACTGGGCTCCCGCTCGCGCTCCCGGTTGCGACCGGCACGGTAGGCGATGGCACAGCCCACAGCCATGAGCAGCACGCCCATGGCAATCGCCATGGCAATCTCACCTGGTGTCATGACGCCCTTCCATCGCGAACCGGTGCCCCATTCACATCCCGCGCAGAATCCGCACAGCGAGACGGGCCGCCGTATCGGCGTATTCGGAGATATCGAAGTCCTTGAACTCCTCGTAGTCGGTGTCGGCAGAGTCACTCATGGCGCGGATGACGAGCGCCGGCACGTCGTTGCGCGCGGCCACATGGGCAACGGCCGCGCCTTCCATCTCGACGGCGTCCGCATGCGTCTGTTCGATGACTTCACTCACCTTCTGCGGCGTGTCGACAAAGTAGTTGCCGGAGGCGATGGTGCCCTGGATGTGGTTGATGCCCATCTCGTCAAGCGCGCCCTCGGCGATCCGAAGCAGCGCCGGGTCGGAATGGAACTCGCTGGTGCCCGGCTTCCACTGGCCCACCAGGCGCATGTCGGTGTCGAGGTAGCGCAGCGTCTTGCCGAGCACAATGTCGTTGATGTGCAGGCTCTTGTTGAGGTTGCCGGCGATGCCGGAGAAGATCACGGCCTCGGGATGCACCAGGTCAATGAGGAACTGCGTGGTGGCGGCTGCGTTCACCAAACCCATGCCACCCACGGTCACGGCGACGTCGAGTTCCTCCCCCGCATCGGTCGTCAACGTGCCCCGGGCGACACTGAGGCTCGCACGTTCGGTCACGGTCACGTTGTCAAGCGAGTCCGCGATGTGTGCGGCCTCCTCGTCGAGGGCGGAAATGATGGCGACGGTCTGCATGGTTCTCCTTCGCTGCAAGCGCATACGGCAATCGATATCACCCGAATATACTCTGCGGTTGGAACGCGGGCGGCTGCGTCAGCGGTTCCAGCGGCGGGTGCGCACGGCATCGGCGAGCGTGTGCAGCAGCTCGTCGGTGACCGGCCAGCTCAGGCACTTGTCGGTGATCGACTGGCCATAGGTGAGTTCGGCGAGCGGTGCCGGCGCCTGGTTGCCTCCCACGATGAAACTCTCCATCATCACACCGCTGATGCCCCGCTCGCCTCCTGCGATGCGTTCGGCGATCTCGCGCACCACCTGCGCCTGCCGCACGTCGTCCTTGCCGGAGTTGCCATGCGAGCAGTCGATGACGAGCCCATGCGAGGCGGCCGCCTCGTCGCCCATCTTGTCGCGAATGGAGGCGAGCGCCTGCGCCACCGATTCGGCGTCGTAGTTCGGGCCGGAGCTGGAACCGCGCAGCACCACATGGCAGTCCGGATTGCCGAGGGTCTCGACGGCGCAGGCTCGCCCGCGGTGGTCGATGCCGAAGAACGTGTGCTGGTCCTCGGCTGCAATGCAACTGTTGACGGCGGCTTTCACCGAGCCGTCGGTCGCGTTCTTGAAGCCGATCGGCATGCTCATGCCGCTGGCCAGCTGGCGGTGCACCTGGCTTTCCGTGTTGCGCGCGCCTATGGCTCCCCAGCTCACCGCGTCGGCGATATACTGCGGACTGGTCGGTTCGAGGAACTCGGTGGCCGTGGCCACGCCCGCGCCAAGCACATCGAGCAGGGTGCGTCGGGCGAGCAGCAGCCCTTTCTGAATGTTGTGCGAGCCGTCGATGTCAGGGTCGTTGATCAGCCCCTTCCATCCCACCGTGGTGCGCGGTTTCTCGAAGTACACGCGCATGACGATGAGCAGGTCCTCCCCAAGTTCGTCTTTGAGCGTGCGCAGACGGTGCGCATAGTCGAGCGCAGCCTTCGGGTCGTGCACCGAGCACGGGCCCACGATCACCAGCAGACGGTCGTCCTGGCCGTACAGGCAGGCGCGCACCTCGTCTCGCGAATAGGCGACGATGTCTTGCATCTGCCGGGTGAGCGGCAGTTCCGCGAGCACCTGCGCCGGCGTGGGCAACGGATCGAGTTCGAGCACGCGACGGTTGATGATGCGGTCCACGCCGGCCATGTCTTCCCATCTGGGCACATTCTCGAGCGCCACCAGCGGATTCTTGCCTGCGGCGATGGCGTGTTGCACCTGGCGCATCTGCTCGTGCGTGTAGGTGAGGCTGTTCCCTTGTGCTATGGCGTCCTTCTGCTCCTTGGACATCGGCTCGTACGGATTCTCGCTCATGTTCCTCCTCACTGTGCCACAATATAGCAAATCCGAGGGGAATGCGTTGGCCGTGCCTGAATGGCGGCAACGCGCGCTCACGCGCAGAATGCGTTGAAGAACATCTGCAAATACGCCTGCATGCCGAGTTGGTTGGGGTGAATGCCGTCGTCGTACAGGTAGTCGTCACGCCCCTGTGACGTGCCCGACCAGTCGATGATGCCCACATTCGGGTTTCGTTCCGCCATGCCGATGAACGTGGCGTTGTTGCCGGGCACCCAGTCGACCGGCGCGCGCGTCGTCGCGAAATACAGCGGTCTGCCGCCCGCGAGGTCGATCACCTGCTGCGCCATCTGCTCGCTCACCGGCCCGTTCGTGCCGAGTGCGAACACGATGACCTGCGGATCCATGCCGCGTGCGAGATTGTCACGCAGAATCTGCACACCTTGGTCGAATTGGCGACTCACCGCACCGTCGATCGTCGCGTTCGGGAAATGCTCACGAAGCGTGTCGGAAACCCCTTCGGTCACCGAGTCGCCGATCATGAGCACCCTCGCCTGGCAGACCATCGCCTTGCGGTCGCACGCCCAACGCTGCGGCTCCAGATTCGCCGGCACCTTGAGCGCCTTGACCACCGGGGGCGCCACTTTGGGCTTGGCCTGCGCATTCGGCTTGTCGCTCGAATCCTTGTGCTCCTTACCGTTCTCCTTACCGGTTTCAGATTCGCGCTTCTGCTGCTGCGCGAGCCGTTCGCGTGCCTGCTCGGCGGTCAGCGCGAGCTCGGGACGCGCCTTGACGGAGCGCGCGTGCGCAATGGCGCGCCAGTCGAGAGGCAGGGCCATGACGAAGGTCATGACGACGCCGACGATCGTCAGAATCCATGCGCCGGTGCGCAATCTGCCCGCACCCACAGAGGTGATGCGGCGGCGCATCCACGGCAGCCACGGGGTGCCCGTCAGCGCTTCGACAATCTGGTAGAACGCCTCGCCTGCCACGAGAATCACCAGGAACTGCCCTGCCCTCTCATACCAGGGTATGCCGGTGGTGCGTGTGGCCGGGTTCATCACCTCGAGCAGCGGGTAGTGCACCAAATAGAGCGAGAACGAACGCGAGCCCAAGTAGCGCAACGCCTTCACACCGAGTATGCGGCCAACCCGTGCGTCCTGCATGCTCACATACAGCAGCACGGCACTCACCACCGCGAAGAACAGGAAACCGCCGTGGTACATCCATGCGGCACGGGCATCCACCAGCAGGAATCCGAGCGCCAATGCCAGAGCGCAGATGCCCGCTGCCACGACGCCCAGATCACCACGCCGCAGCACCGCGTGATATCGGCCGATCTGCCTGTCGAACACGATTCGCCCGTCGGCCGCGCGCCGTTCCTGATCACTGCGTGAGGCGCGGTCGTGCACGAGCACGGCGAGCAGCACACCCACGAGAATCTCGGCGGCACGGGTGTCGAGTCCGTAATACAGACGCGAGGTGTCTGCCCCCGGCCGGTACAGCACCATCATCTCGAGCGTGCCGGCGGCGATGAGCGCACCCAGCACGCCGATGCGCACCCAGTGCCTGCGGCAGTGCAGGAACAGCGGAATGAAGATGAGCGGCCACAGCAGGTAGAACTGCATGATCAGGCTCGTATACCACAGGTGCGTGAGCGGCGAGGGCAAACCGGCCGCGTCGAAATACGAGAGCTTGCGGAAAATGAACGACCAGTTGCTATAGAACAGTGCGCTCGGCACGGCATCGCCGCGCATCTTCAGAATAAGCGGCGGCGCGCAGGCATAGACGAGCACGGCGGTCAGACCGATCGTCGAGAGCACCGCCGGCCACAGCCGCTTCACGCGTCTGCGCAGATAGTCGAACAGCAGGAAGCGATGGTCGTCCACCGCGTTCATGAGCGAACGGGTGATGAAGAAGCCGGAGACGACGAGGAACAGCGTGACGCCCAGAAAACCGCCTTTGAGCAGCATCGGGCGTGCATGGTAGGCGATGATCGCCACAATGGCGATTGCACGCAGGCCGTCCACGCCGTTGAAATGGCGCGCCTGCGCACCGCCGCGTGGAACATCGCGTGAAACTTTGGTGCCGGCGGCCACCGGAAGATCAGGCGCGTTCGAAGCCTCCCCCTCCACCGCACGCGGCGCCCGGGGAGCGTGATCGTGCTGTGCCGCCCGGTCGATCGCACCGGCCGGCGTAGAGCCCTTACGAGCAAAGAACCTACGCATATTCCCTCATATGACACGAGTCCGATTCCCCACCCCACGCGCGGGCATGCCTCACGCGCGATGTGAGTGGAAACTGTCACATATACTACCGTGCGGCGCGACGCGCATTCACGGCCTGGGCGAGCTTACGCAACACCTCTTCGCTACGAGCCCACGGCACACAGGAGTCCGTAATCGACTGTCCGTATTCGAGTTGCGCCAACGGCGCCGGCGCCTGATGACCGCCCTTGAGGAAGGATTCCATCATGATGCCCAATATTCCGCGTTCGCCACCGGCGATGCGTTCGGCTATGTTCTCGACGACGGCGGCCTCGACCACCTCGTTCTTGCCGCAGTTGCCATGGGCGGCATCGATGATGAGCCCATGCTCGCTGGGGCCTTCCGCCTTCGATTCATGCAGGTCGCGCAAAGCCGCGGCCACCGACTCGGCATCGTAGTTCGGCCCGTGGTTGGAACCGCGCAGCACCAGATGGCAGTCCGGGTTGCCCTTCGTCTCGGCGGCGATCACATGGCCATCGAGGTTGATGGAAAGGAAATGATGTTCGAATGCCGCCGTGTAGCAGGAGTCGGCGGCCGGTTTGACCGAACCGTCGGTCGCATTCTTGAAGCCGATCGGCATGCTCAGGCCGCTGGCCAGTTCACGATGCACCTGGCTTTCGGTGTTGCGGGCGCCGATTGCACCCCAGCTCACCAAATCGCACAGGTACTGCGGGGTGATCGGGTCGAGCCATTCCGTGGCCGCCGGCAATCCCATACTCACCACATCGCGCAACACCTTGCGGGCGAGCCACATGCCCTTGCGAATATCGAACTCGCCGTCGATGTCGGGATCGTTGATCAGGCCCTTCCAGCCAATGGTGGTGCGGGGCTTCTGGAAGTACACACGCATGACGATGAGCAGATCGCGCTTGAGCTCATCGGCGAGCTCGGCCAGTCTCGTGGCGTATTCATGCGCGGCCTTCGGGTCGTGGATCGAGCATGGCCCCACAATGGCAAGCATGCGGTCGTCACGGCCATGCAGAATGTCGCGGATCTGCGCGCGCTGCTCGAGCACCTGCTTGCCCATCTGCTCGTTGAGCGGCAGTTCCTTGATGAAATAGCGTGGCGCGGGAATCGGATCGAGCTGACGAATGTTCACATCGACGGTCTCGGGCACCACCGCATTGGCGTCAAGCACCGAATCCTGTGAGCTGTCGGGCCCTCGCATCGCAGCCATCGCTACCTCTTTCCTCTTCCTTCCAATTCCGGCGAATAACTGTCCTTATATTAGGCGTTTGCCCAACACCGTGCAAAGCGATGTTGCAGAATGGACACATGGGGGCAAGAAGCGGTTCATGGGCGGAACGGCTTCGAGAGGGACCGATGGCGGGGCGGGAGGCGCTCGTCACTGGATCGCAAGCGCCCTTTACGTTCCTCACACCTTCCCGACCCGCCCCGACCCCATCCCGAGACTCAGTACATCCTCTAAGATTCCTAGCCCCTCGGGAAACCTCGAAGCGACCAGCTCACGTTTAGTCGGGCTGCCATGTGAGCGAAGCGAACGGCACGCCCCCGCGCTGCCCGTTTGGTTGAGGAACGTCAAGGGCGCTTGCGATCCAGTGACGAGGCCAAACGGGCAGCGCGGGGGCATGCCTGAACCTCTCGTCCCAATCCCGACACTGAGAGGCGAGGGAAGGAGGGAAAAGGGAAAGGGCTTAGGCGAGGGCGCCCATCGGGTCCCAGGCCGGCAGCATCTGGGCCGGCTCGTCGAGGGCCTTGAGGTACTCGTCGGGCAGCAGCGCCTTGGGCACGGCCACCTCGAACACGTACTGGTCGAACCAGTCGTCGCCCATCGTGAAGTAGCCCTTGTCGGCGATCTTCGTGCCCCACGAGTTCTCCACGCGCCAACGGCGGGTGGTCTTGTTGTCGTCGGCCACATCAACGCCCACGAAGGCCATTGCATGGTTCATCGCGGAGTCGGCGAAGCGCACGCGCTCCTCCTTGTCCATCGTGAAGTCGTAGTCATACACCTTGCCGTACTCGAACAGGTCGGTGGCCCAAGCGCCGTCCTCACGGTCCATCATCGGATGGCAGTCGGCTCCGAACCACACCGGAATGCCCTGCTCCACCAGTACATCGCGCGCGCAGTCCTTCATGAACTGGATCGGCACGTTGAGGTATTCGGTCGGGTCGCCGCCGGCCACATTGTTGAGGTGCTCGATGCCGATCTTCTTGCCCTTGGCGTGCTCGTGGCGCGGATCGTCGACGAGGCAGACGTAGCTCTCCAGATCGGCGTCGCCCACATAGCGGTTCCAGAACTCGACCGGCGTGATCTCACCCACGCGGTGGAATTCGCCGTCCTTGTCGGTCCATTCCCAATCGAAGCTCTTCGGCGGCTCGCCCAAATGGATGGTGAGAATGCGGTGGCCGGCCTTCGTGGCCTGAAGAATGATCTCGTCGATGTGCTCCGGGCTCTTCTCCATCTGGGAGACGGCGGTGTGCAGCATGCGGCGCAGCTGCGTGTCGAGTTCGCCGGTGTTCTTCGACGATTCGGTCTCCGGGTACAGGTCCTTCGGCACGGCGCCGTACTTCTTGTACACGTTCATGGCCATGGTCCACTGGCCGCCGTCGCCCATCACATCGTGCAGCATGTGCTGGAAGAGACGCGAGTCGGTCGGCTCGCCCTCGCGAATCAGGTTCGCGATGTCCTGCAGGAAGTAGTTGACGCGCTCGAGCTTGTCGAAGTACATCGCATAGTTCTGCGAGAACTCGAATTCCTTGATGTTCATGGTCTTCTTGGCCACATAGCGCGCCACGTTGAGCGAGCTGAACAGCCAGCAGCGACCCGAGCGGTCCTGATGGGTGGCCTCGCCGTTGTCGAGCGACGTGGAGAAGCGACGCTGCAGCAGGCGGGCACGGTCGTAGTTGCGCGCCACCTTGTTGATTCCTGCCGCGGTCACGGCGTTCATGGCCATCACATTGGACTTGCTGCCTTCGAATTCGCTGGTGAGATCATCGAGATCATGGCTGCTCAGTGGGCTGATCTTGTCGCTCATATGCTCCTCTGTTCCACTCGTCTGCTTCGTATGCTTGTGATTGTTCTTCTTGCCTGATACCGGCTGTCTGCCACTGTACTCGCATATGAGAAAAGTCGCGCAGAGTGAATGCCGGAATACTCCGGCCGCTCTGCGCGACTATGCAATCGGATGATGGTGTGCCCGTTTGGTTTCGCGGGTCACTGCTCGTTGTTCGGCGTCACCGGCATGTTGTCGCTCGAATCGAACAACGAATCCGCGTCGCCGGTCACATGGGTGTCGTCACTGATCGGTTCGTCGTCGTCAATGGCCTCCATCACTTCGGCTGCCGATGCGGCCGGAGCCTCCGGTGCCTCCGGGGACGGCGCGTTCGGATCCGCTGGAATGTCCACCGCCGGAACCTGCGCTTCGTCGTTTGTGCCGGCGTTGTCGTCGTCCGCCGCGTTCACCTGTGCTGCGTGATCGTGGAGGGCCGGGGCGACGGGCACCGTGACGTGCGACATCGGGTGCGAGGCCTCATGCTGTGCCGAATCGGAGGGATTGATGAGCATGGTGTTCGCCAGATCGCTGCGAACGCTGCCGTTGTCGGCCGGGGCCTGCGGAGTGTCCGAAGAGTCGTTGTCGCCGGCGACGGTGTTGACCACCGACATCGTGTCGGTCGAATGCTTGTCGATGCCGAAACCGAAGCCTGCGAAGGCGTTGGCGAACATGGAGCGCAGTTCGGAAACGCGCTGCGTGATGTCTGCCTCACGGGTCTGCAGCTCGCCGATGCGCTTACGGAGCCCATCGAGTTCGGATTGCGCCGCCTTGCGACGGTCCTCGATCTGCTTGGAGGCCTCCTCGCCGGCCTTGTGCACGATCTCACGGGCCTCGGTGTCGGCCGACTCGCGCTTCTCAGCGGCGTAGGCGTCGGCCTCCTCGCGGGCCTGCTTGGCCTGCCCGATCTCCTTCTCGGCCTCCTCCTTGGCGCTCTTGCGGCTTTCCTCGAGGCTCTGCAGCAGTTCCTGCACCTTCTTGGTCGCCTCATCCTGCTGGGCGGCGATGTCGGCGCGAATCTGCTCCACCTCCGCATTCACCTGGCTCATCGTCTGCGTGCGGTTCACTTCGGCGGCATCGGTGATCTCCTGCGCATGCGCCTTGGCGGCATCGGTGATCTCGCCGGCCTTGCGCTGCGCCTCGGTCATGAGTTTCGACACCTGCTCGCGCACATCGGCCAGTTTCTTGTTGGCGTCGGCGAGCGCGGTCTCGATCTGGTCGTTCGTCTCGCTCTTGAGTCGCGCCATCTCCTCGTTCGCGCTTTTGCGCTGTTCGGAGATCGTCTTGGCGGTCTGTGCGCTCAGATCCGCGATCTCACGCTCCTGCTGGGCGCGTTCGGAGGCGAGGCGCTTCTTGTGCTCCTCGCGCGAGTTCGTCAGCTCGAGGTCGAGCGCCTGACGCTGGTCGCTCACCGTCTTCGCAGTGGAGGCGCGCAGCTGCTCGGCTTCCTGACGGGCGTTCGTCACGATGGTGTTCGCCTCGCTCTGCGCGTTCTTGAGAATGGTGTCGGCCTTCGCCTGCGCGTCGTCGACCAGGTGTTGGGCGTCGAGCTTGGCGTTGTTCACGAGCGTCTGGGATT
This sequence comes from Bifidobacterium animalis subsp. animalis, assembly GCA_004154635.1. GTDB lineage: Bacteria > Actinomycetota > Actinomycetes > Actinomycetales > Bifidobacteriaceae > Bifidobacterium > Bifidobacterium animalis_B. The sequence goes on along the minus strand of RSDC01000005.1, from coordinate 1,291 downwards.
GCGACTGCGCTTCCGTGCGCGCGGAGGCCGCGTCCTTCTTGGCACGTTCGAGCAGTTCGGTGCTCGTCTGCTCGGCGGAGGCGAGCATCTGCTGGGCGTTGGCACCCAGCGAGGCGAACGAGTTGTCGGTGTTCGCCTTGCGGTTCTTCTCCTCCTGCAGTTGTGCCTGCAGCTGCAGCACCGTGTCGTCGCCTGCCTTCACCTGTTCGCGCAAACGGTCGATGCTGTTCTGTGCCGCCAGCATCGCCTCGTCCACGCGCTCCTTGTCGTAGCCGCGCAGAACTACCGGGAAACGATCCACCATGTTCAAACCTTTCCGATTGCCGAATGCAAACGCATATATAACTGCACTTTAATGCGTCGGCCCGCGGAAAACGCGCAGACGTCCGCAAAAATCACATTGAGCGTATGTTTTGCAGATTACCCCACAGACATGCGGCAATCTGCAGGTGAGGGCGCCGACTATGCAATGAGCGTGTTCACGCCGATCGGTTTGACATAGTAGCGTGCGGTCTCGCGGATCACGTCGCGGCCGGCGCGAATCTGCTGGTCGAGCGTGAGCCCATGCTGCGAGTGTTCGCGCTCGTCCACGGGCGGCAGATTGACGAAGCCGCTCAGCGTGCGACCCTGGCGCGATGCCCAGTCCTGCAGCTTGTAGAACAGCGCGTTGCACACGAAGGTGCCGGCGTTCGAGCTGAGCGATGCCGGAATCTCGTCGGCGGCGAACGCACCGAGTATGGCGTTCAACGGCAATCCGGTCCAGTATGCCGCGGGGCCGGCCGCATTGATCACATGGTGACTCGGCACCTTGTTGTCGGCGTCCGGCCGGTTCGTGTCTTTGACGTTGATGGCGCAGCGTTCCAGCAGAATGCCACGGGACGCCCGCTTCAGACCGGTCGCCACGACGATCTGCGGACGGTGCTCCTCGAGCGCGGCCTCGAGAATCGGCCACGCCTTGGAGAAACTGACCGGCATGTGAACGGCGTGCACGGTGATGGCGACGTCCTTGAGGTCGTCGTCACCGTCCATTGCACCGCCCATGCCCTGTTCGGCAAGGGTGTCCGGCACGATCAGCGCCGGATTCGCCGTCACATCCTCATACGGGTCGAAGCCCGACATCACCACCGAAAGTTCCTGCATGTCACTCGCCTTCGACGCCGAATGCCTTGCCGAACATGGCATGCAGCTGCTCCTTGGCGGCGCGTTGCCGTTCGTTCTGCGGCTCGTGCGGGGCGCCGGCAAGCGTATTCGCCAGCGCGCGGGCAAGCGGCATGTCGTCCTGCGTGGTCAC
>RSDC01000004.1:0-67247 GCA_004154635.1 Bifidobacterium animalis subsp. animalis | reverse complement strand
CCTTGCCGAACATGGCATGCAGCTGCTCCTTGGCGGCGCGTTGCCGTTCGTTCTGCGGCTCGTGCGGGGCGCCGGCAAGCGTATTCGCCAGCGCGCGGGCAAGCGGCATGTCGTCCTGCGTGGTCACCTTCATGTTGCGCGGCGATCCGCCGACGATCGCAACCGGATGGTCGGGCAGATAGTCGACGACCACGCGGGTGTCGTCGGTGGGCCGGAAATCCGGGTCGCCGGCCGCCTTCGCATAGGCGTCGCGGATTGTACCGAAGCGGAAGGCCTGCGGGGTCTGCGCGCGGAACGAATGGCGGCGTTCGGGCACCGACTGGATCACCTCGCGGTCACCCAGGTCCTGTGTGAGCAGAATCGTGTCGGTGGAGGGGCAGGCCACGGTGGCCGCCGTGAACTCGTCGAGCGCGTCGATGCAGCCGTCGATCTCCTGACGGGAGACGAACGGGCGCACGGCGTCGTGGATGAGAATCTTGGCATCCTGCGGAATGCCGGCGTCGGCGAGTGTGGTGAGCGCGGCCTCGGTGGAATCGCTGCGTTCGGCGCCTCCGGTGATGATCGCGCGCACCTTGGCGTATGAGGCATCGTCAATGAGCTGCTCGACGGCCTCACGCACGGTGTTGTTCACCACGACGACGATGTCGTCCACATGCTCGTCGTTCTCGAATGCCTCGATGCTCCATGCGACGATCGGCTTGCCGTTCAATGCCACCAGCTGTTTCGGATTTGCGGGGTCGAAACGGACGCCCGAGCCGGCGGCGAGCACGACGGCGACCACGGGGACCTTGGTTTGCTGAGTCATGTTGTATCCAATCTGTGTATGAACGTTCAGGAACGCACAATGAGCGCCAGCATGCGGCCCTCATGCTTCTTGTGTGCGAGTTCGGCGCGGCGATGCGAGAACCACAGCGGGTTCTCCAGCGTGCACATGCTGTGGCGAATGCCCTTGATGCGCTCCTCAAGTGCCGGGTCCCCCTCGTTGTCCTCACGGCACAGCTCCTCGAGCTCGGCGTCCTGCGACAGGTACTGCGTGGCGGCATTGACGCGCGGCTGCGAGGAGAAGATGTGGTCGTCCTTGATCCCGGCCTGGTGTAGTTCCATCAGCGCCGCCTTGTTGAGGTCGATGCCGGGGCCGCCGAAGCGGGTCAGCGTGAAGGTGCCCGGGAACTGCGCGTCGAATTCGTCGGCGATCTGGTCTCCCACCTCGTAGCAATCGCCGCAGATGGCCGGGCCGAGCGTGGCGACGATGTTCTCCTTGGAGGCGCCTTTCTTCACCATCATGTCGACGGTGGCGGCGATCACATTGCGCTGCAGACCCTTGCGGCCGCAGTGCGCGGCGGCGATGACCCCGGCCTGCGGATCGGCGAGCAGCACCGGCAGGCAGTCCGCGGCGAACACACCAATGGCGATGTCCTTGCGGCAGGTCACCTGGGCATCGCCTTCGATCACCTGCACTTCGGCGTTCTCGGACTCGACGTCGTCCACCACCGGCTCGCCCGCGCGCTTCGCCTTGGCCTGGGCCTCGGTATGGGAACCGGAGGCGTCGAAACCGAACGGCTTGTTCTCGGTATAGACCTCGTCGATGTCCACCGACTTGCCCGAATGCACCTGGTCGATGAGCGAGAGCTTCACATGGAGTTCGTCGGCAAGCGCCTCGCGGTTGCGCTCCACGGCAACGGGGTCGTCGCCGGACTTGCCGCCAAGATTGAAGTGCGCCCATTCCTCGGCGCTCACGCCTCCCAGACGGGTGGTGTAGATGACGGTGATGCCGGGCGAGAGCACCACCGGAATCGTCACTGGAATCGGGTTGCCCTCGTCGTCGGTGGGTTCAATGGCCGAGCTGTCGAGAATGGCATCGTCATAGGTCTTGCCGTCGGCGTCCTTCACCCCTTCGCGTGCGGCCTTGTCTTCCTGCTCCACGGTCTTCTGCCCGTGCGCCTGCACCGCTTTGAGCAGGTCATCGAGATTGATCTGCATCGGCTTGGGCGCCGCGTTCTCGTTCTGTTCATCCGTATGCTGTTCTTGTTCACTCATACGTCACACAATAGCCTCCAACGCCAACCGCACAAGCGCCTTCAGCTCTGGTCTAAGCGTCCTGCGCCCCTTCGCACACATCCTGTCGCGTCTTCCTGTGGCCACTTTGCGCAGTTCGGCTCGAAAATGCCGTTGAGGCACGTTCCTCACCGGCTGAATCGCGCGCACCTGCACGAAATGGCCGACCGGCGAACCGGACCGGAAGCATCTTCGACAATACCGCCCCACCCATTGGCCTCTTTCCGCATTGCAGCGCAAAATGGCCAATGAGCAACGTTGTCCGTCGGCCAATCTGCGCCCAATGCACAATATGGCCAACGAGCAGCGCTCACTCCGCCTTGAGCGTCGGCTTCTTCGTGCGCGAGCGCAATGCGGCGTTCACCGGAACCTCCACGTCCAACGGCAACGAGAACACATGGGCCGGATTGTTCACCATCGGCACCTCGTTGCCGTCGGCGTCGCGTATGCCGCCGTCCGGCACGACGTACTCGAGCGGCGCGCGCCCGGGCAGCAGGAACTCGACGAGCTGGCCCGGTTCCATCTTGTTGCGGCTCATGATCGTCACGCGGCCGCCCTCCTCAGGGCTCCACGAGAGCACCTCGCCCACCACGAGCCAATCGCGGAAGTATGCACTGCGATCGGTGTTCTGCGTCACCTTCTGCTCCGGGTAGTAGAAGCCGGTGCTGTAATCGCGGTGCGCCACCTTGTATGGCTCCTCCATGAGCCATTGCGGCAATTCCACATGCGGCGCCGGTCGCACGGGTGCATGCCGCCACCCGTCGCTGGACTCCTCCACGAGCTGCCCCTGGCGCTTGAGACCGGTTCTGCGCGCCTGGCGGTTCGAGATCTCGCCGATCTCGCCTTCGTCGTTCGCGCTGTCCCAGTTCGGCATGCCGGCGAACGCGGCGTCGGCATTGAGCATGATCGTGTCGCGTGCGGAATCTGCAAAACCTTCCTCACCGGCGCGCACCACACGGTCACGGAACGGCTTGAGCTCATTGCCCGCTTCGTCTTCGAACCCGCGCTGCACCATGTATTCATTCACCGCGGTCTTGTACGCGTTCGTCATCGCGGCCACATAGTACGCGGATTTCGAGCGCCCTTCGATTTTCAGCGACGTCGCCCCCGAATCGATCAGATCGTCGAGATGCGCCATCATGTTCATGTCCTGCGAATTGAACAGATACGTGCCTTGCGCGGTCTCCTCCACCGGGAACACCTGTCCGGGCCGCTTCTCCTCGACGAGTGAGTATTTCCAACGGCACGGCTGTGCGCATTCGCCATGATTGCCGTCGCGGCCGGTCAGGTAGTTCGAGATGAGGCAGCGCCCGGAGAACGCCATGCACATCGACCCGTGCACGAACGTCTCGATGTCGAGGTCGTCGGGAATGTTCGCGCGAATGTCGCGCACCGCCTGCAGATCCATCTCGCGCGCGAGCACCACGCGACGCGCACCGAGGTCATACAAGGCGTTCGCCGCCAGGTAATTCGTCACGCCGGCCTGCGTGCTCACATGCAGTTCGAGTTCGGGCGCGATCCTATGCGCGAGCATCATGACGCCGATGTCGGTGACGATCAGCGCGTCCACGCCGGTGGTGCGCAGATCTTCGATGTACCGTTCTATCGCGGTGATCTCGTTGTTGCGCGGCAGAATGTTGAGCGTGACATAGACGCGCGCGCCGCGCTCGTGCGCATACGCGGCGCCCTCGCGGAAGTCGTCGAGGCTCAGATTGCGCGGCGCCGAACGCATGCCGAACGACTTGCCGCCGCAATACACGGCGTCGGCTCCGTAATCGACGGCGGTCTTCAACCCGCGCAGATTGCCTGCCGGCGCGAGCACCTCTGGTTTGCTACGACGTTTCATGCCACCACACTTCGCTTGGGTTCACGGGAATGCAGACCACATGGGATATGCAGACCACACAGTATAGCGGGCGGCACAGCCACGGTCCGCACGTCATGCCGTTTTCAGACCACTCCGAGGCACACGGCCGGCTGTGCAAACTCAGCCGAGCTTGGCGAGCTCCTCCGGCGTGAGCTCGAGATCGCCGGCCTTGAGCGAGTCGAGGATCGTGGCGGGGCGGTGGGCGCCCGGAATCACGAACACATGCTCCCCCTTGGCGAGCTCCCATGCGAGCACGACCTGCTGGTAGCTCACGCCATGCGCTTCGGCCACCTCGCGGAACGGGTCGAACTTCGACTCGTCCTTCGGCTTGCGGAAGCCGCCGAGCGGGCTCCAGCACACGAAGCTCAGCCCCACCTTGCCGCAGTAGTCGAGTGTGTCGGCGGTCTCGGTGTAGATCGGCGAGAACTGGTTCTGCACGGCGATCAGCGAGTTGCCGAGAATCTCGCGCGCAATGTCGATCTGCTCGATGGACGCGTTCGAAATGCCGATCTCGCGCGCGATGCCCATGGAGTGGATCTCCTTCATCGCCTCGCATGACTCGCCGTACGGGATCTTCGGGTCGGGGCGGTGGAAGTACAGCAGGTCGATTGTGTCGACACCGAGTTCGAATGCGCTCTGCTTGGCGCGCTTGATCAGGTTCTCCGGGCTGCCGTCCACGTCCCAGGTGGGCTTGCCGTCGGTGAAGTTGCGGAAGTGCCCCACCTTGGTGGCCACGAGCACTTCGTCACGCGGGCCCTCCCAGCTGGAGAGCGCCTCGCGCACGAGCTTCTCGCCGGTCTGCTCCTCGCCTCCGGAGCAGTAGTACGCCCATGCCGTGTCAATCTGGCGGCAGCCTGCATCGAGTGCGGCGTGAATGGTCTCCACACCCATCTTCGGTCCCAGATTGTTCTCGATTGTCAGTGGCATCTCGCCCAAGCCTATGGCCGTGGTGTCGAACGGGCCCAGATTCCTATGCAATACCATGCTGCTCCTTATCTGCTACCGGTGTTTCCCTACATTTTATGCGCGCGCGGGAACAGCCTGCGCCTCGCCTCCGACACACCCGGGCATGCTGACGGCGAACATGACGGCGTGCCGTGTGGGAAATCTCACACTCCCGGCAGACGCGCGTCCCCACCCCGCCCGCAACACGCGTTGAAACACGCACGCAGCGGGCGCTTTGTGGCGTTCCTCACACACTGAAACACTAGATGTAGTGGTTTACTGCAAACTCAAACACAAGGTATTGTTTTTGGCAGACGTACCCACCCATGCACAGCGGAAGGAACCGAATGCACATCACCATCTATTCGAAACCGAACTGCCCGCAGTGTGCGGCCACCAAACGCGCGTTCGACAGACTCGGCGCCCCCTACACCGTCGTCGACATCACCACCGACCCGGTTGCGCTCGCCACACTGCAGGAAGCCGGTTTCTGCCAGGCGCCGGTCGTGTTCGTGGACTCGGACTTCTGGACCGGCTACCGCCCCGACAGGATTCGCGATGTCGCACGCAGACTGCAGACCGTCCCCTCAGCGAGCGGCGTGCTCGCATGAGCGCCGTCGTCTATTTCTCGTCGGCGTCGCGCAACACCGAACGATTCGTCGAACACTGCGATTTCCCCTCGTGCGGCGTCAACGTGTTCCGCATACCGCTGCAGCCCAACGCGGCGCCGCTCAACGTGCGCGAACCGTACATCATCATCGTGCCCACCTATGGCGGCGGCGATGCGCGCAAAGCGGTGCCCCCGCAAGTCAAGCGCTTCCTCAACGACCACGCGAACCGCGAGTGGATCCGCGGGGTGATCGCCTCCGGCAACACGAACTTCGGGGAGGCGTACGCGGCCGCCGGCCCCATCATCTCCCGCAAATGCCATGTGCCGCTCATGTACCGCTTCGAGCTCATGGGCACCCGGGAAGACGTCCATGCCGTGCGCGAGGGCGTCCGCCGCTTCTTCATTCAATCCCCCACCGACCGAAAGACCCTGCAATGACCGCAGACTACCATTCCCTCAATGCCATGCTGAACCTCTACGACGAGGACGGCAACATCCAGTTCGACAAGGACCACGAGGCCGTGGATGCCTTCCTCGCCGAACACGTGGCCCCGCGCATGATCCGTTTCGAGAGCACCCGCGAACGCCTGCGCTATCTGGTGGACCACCACTACTACGAATACGACGTGTTCAGCAAATACTCCCCCGAGTTCCTCGACGCGTTCTATGCGCATGCCGACGCGCTGCCGTACCGTTTCGAGACGTTCCTGGGCGCGTTCAAGTTCTACCGTTCCTACGCGTTGAAGACCTTCGACGGCGAGCATTACCTGGAGGACTTCCCGCAGCGCGCGGCCGCCGTCTCGCTTGCGCTGGCCGACGGCGACGAGCGGATGGCCATGCGCACGCTGGACGAGATCGTGCTCGGCCGGTTCCAGCCGGCCACACCCACGTTTCTCAACCTCGGCAAAGCACAGCGCGGCGAGCCGGTCAGCTGCTTTCTGGTCCGCATTGAAGACAATATGGAGTCGATCTCACGCGGCATCAACGCGGCGCTCCAGCTGAGCAAACGCGGCGGCGGCGTGGCATTGCTGCTGAGCAATCTGCGGGAGGAGGGCGCGCCGATCAAGCACATCGAGAACCAGTCGAGCGGCGTGGTGCCGGTGATGAAGCTGCTCGAGGACTCGTTCAGCTATGCGAACCAGCTCGGCGCTCGCCAAGGTGCCGGCGCGGTGTATCTGCACGCGCACCACCCCGACATCCTGAAGTTCCTCGACACCAAACGCGAGAATGCGGACGAGAAGATCCGCATCAAATCGCTCGCGCTCGGCGTGGTGATCCCCGACATCACGTTCGAGTTGGCGAAGCGCCGCGAGAAGATGGCATTGTTCAGCCCGTACGACGTGGAACGCGTGTACGGCGTGCCGTTCGCGGATGTCAACGTCACTGCAAAATACGAGGAGATGCTTGCAGACGACCGCATTCGCAAGACCTTCATCGACGCGCGCGAGTTCTTCACCACGCTCGCCGAGATCCAATTCGAATCCGGGTACCCGTACCTGCTGTTCGAGGACACGGCGAATGCGGCGAATCCGATTGACGGACGCATCACGATGAGCAATCTGTGCTCGGAGATTCTGCAGGTGCAGGAGCCGAGCACGTACCACGAAGACTTGAGCTACGCGCATGTCGGCCGTGACGTGAGCTGCAATCTCGGTTCGCTCAACATCGCGCGCGCCATGGACGCCGGGCTTGCCGAGCCAGTGGAGACGGCGATCCGCGCGCTCACCGCGGTCTCGCAGCACACGCATATCGGCGCGGTGCCGTCGATTGCACGCGCGAACGAGGAAGGCCATGCCATCGGGCTCGGTCAGATGAATCTGCACGGCTTCCTCGCCCGCGAAGGCATGCGGTACGGTTCTGCGGAAGCGCTCGATTTCACGAACATGTATTTTGAGACGGTCGCGTTCCACGCCTACCGCGCCTCGCATGCCCTCGCCGTCGAGAACGGCCACGCGTTCGCGCGCTTCGCCGACTCCGCGTACGCCAAGCAACCCGGCGACGGCAATTACTTCGACAAGTATCTCGACGGCTCCCTCGACACCGAACCGCGTACCGAGACCGTGCGCGCACTGTTCGAGAAGTTCGGTGTGCAGATTCCCACCACACGCGACTGGCGCGAACTGCAGGTCGAGATTCTGCGCGACGGCATCTACAATCAGTATCTGCAGGCGGTGCCGCCCACCGGATCGATCTCGTACATCAACCACGCCACGAGTTCGATCCACCCGATCGCCTCGAAGATCGAGATTCGCAAGGAAGGCAAGATCGGCCGCATGTATTACCCGGCGCCGTACATGACGAACGACAACCTCGACCTGTACGACGACGCCTACGAAATCGGCTGGAAAGCGATCGTCGACACCTACGCCGAGGCCACGCCGCATGTGGACCAAGGACTCTCGCTCACACTGTTCTTCCCCGACACGGTGACGACGCGCGACCTGAACAAAGCGCAGATCTATGCGTGGCGCAAGGGAATCAAGACGCTCTATTACATACGCATCCGCCAGCAGGCGCTCGAAGGCACCGAAGTCGCCGGCTGCGTCAGCTGCATGCTCTGAGCGCGGGCAATCTGGAATGCGCATGTTCGCGTGCGCCTCTTGCACATGACCGACCACATTGCACGCAGTTTGGTCGTTCATTGCAGATCACCGCAGGTAAACGACCGAAGTTGCGCTGAGTTTGGTCGTTCACTGCACACCGGCAACGGCAATCGACCAAACTGCGCGAAACTACGGTCGTTCATTGCAGATTGCCGCAGGTAAACGACCAAACTGCGGGAAACTACGGTCGTTTACCGCACACCGGAGAAACAGATCGACCGAAACAGCGGTACCCGGCTGCAGCGACGTTCGCAACGGAACCGCGAAATACACGGATCTCATTCACAATACGAAGAACAAGAAAGAAGACACCATGCCAAAGCTCATTGACCGCGTCACCGCCATCAACTGGAACCGATTGGACGACGAGAAGGACCTGGAGGTCTGGGATCGCCTCACCGGCAATTTCTGGCTGCCCGAGAAAGTGCCGGTTTCGAACGACATTCCGGATTGGCGGCAGATGAGCGACGCCGAGCACACGCTCACGATGCGCGTGTTCACCGGGCTCACGCTGCTCGACACGATCCAGGGCACTGTGGGTGCGGTGAGCCTGATTCCCGACGCGCTCACCCCGCACGAGGAGGCCGTGTACACGAACATCGCGTTCATGGAGAGCGTGCATGCGAAGAGCTATTCGTCCATCTTCTCCACGCTGTGCTCCACACGCGAGATCGACGAGGCCTTCGACTGGAGCGAACGCAACCCGCACCTGCAGCGCAAGGCGCAGATTGTGCTCGACTACTACGAGGGAGACGACCCGCTGAAGCGCAAGGTGGCGTCGACGCTGCTCGAATCGTTCCTGTTCTACTCCGGCTTCTACCTGCCCATGTACTTCTCGAGCCATGCGAAGCTGACGAACACGGCCGACGTGATCCGACTGATCATTCGCGACGAGGCCGTGCATGGCTACTACATCGGCTACAAATACCAGAAGGGCCTCGAGATGGCGAGCGACGCCAAGCGCGCTGAGATGGAGGCATACACTTACGATCTGCTGAACGAACTCTACGAGAACGAGGTGGAATACACCCATTCGCTCTACGACGAGGTCGGTCTCGCCGACGACGTGGAGAAGTTCCTGCACTACAACGCGAACAAGGCGCTGATGAACCTCGGTTACCCGGCCCTGTTCCCAAGCGAGATCTGCGACGTGAACCCGGCGATCCTGGCTGCGCTCTCGCCGAATGCCGACGAGAACCACGACTTCTTCTCGGGTTCCGGCAGTTCCTACGTCATGGGCAAGGCCGAGGAGACCGACGACGACGATTGGGACTTCTAGCGGCCGCCGAACGAGCCGCCGCCCGAACCACCGCCGGATCCGCCGAAGCCGCCGCCACCGAATGAGCCTCCCGAACCGGAGCTTGACGAGGGGGCTGCGGAACGGATCGTGGACTGGATCGACGAGAAGCCCGAATTGAGCTGCGTGCCGATGTCCACGAATCCGCCGGCGAAACCGCCGAACGAGCCGGGGCCGTTGGCGAGCGCATTGCCGATGCCCGAACCGACGATCGTCGACGGTCTGGTGGACCAGTAGAGCAGGCCGAGACCCGAGGCGTTCGAATCAAGCCAATCCGAGTCGGCGACCTGCGGGTAGGCGGCGGCCAGCTGCCGCAGCGCCTTCTTCGAGATGCCGAATGCCGTCGCATACACGAGGTAGCGGTCCCACAACGTCAGGTCGAGCACGCCGCGGTCGCTGAACTCGCTGAAGTCCTCGAGGTATTTGGCCAGCCCTCGCACCTGCCCTGCATACTGCTGGCCGGAATCGGTGATGCCGGTGGTGGTGCAGTAGACGAGCGCGAACAGGCACAGCACGGTGATCGGCAGGCTGATGCACAATGCGAGCGCGAAATTATGCTCCGCCGCAATGAAGTAGAACGCGCTTGCGATGCCGACGATGATGCCGAGGATGCCGCAGGTCACCGCCGCCGTGCCGACGGATCTGGTGGCATGCAGCGCTGCGAGTTCGGCCTTGCATGCCGCATTGAACTGCTCGACCGCCTTGTAGCCGTTCGTCCACTTCCTGAACGCCTTGTTCATCTGCTTGAGGTCGAACACCGGCGAGTGGATGCGCTTGTACGCCTCCATCAGAATGCCGAGCAGACGCTCCTCCGAACCGCATAGGTTCAGCCCCTCATGATGCTCTGCCAGAGCGCGCGGCATGATCACGATCGTGCTCGTCTTCGTGAGGTCCTTCTCGCTCGCCCCGTTCGACGAAAGCATCTGCGCGAGGCCGGCCGAGTTGGCGCGCGACATGTCGATGCCACGGTAGAGCTCGGCCTTGCCCGGATACACGGCGATTGCCCCCTTGCTCACCAGCGACATCATGGTCGACGCCATCTCGCGGTTCGCGAGCGTCACACCGCCGTTGCGCACGCCCATCACGATGTCGTAGAGCTGGGCCGCCGCCGCAGGGCTCATATTGGGCGGCTCGCGCCAGTATTCGATGTCGCCCTTGTATTTGGCCGCATCCACGCTGCGAATGGCGGAGCGTATGCCGAAGAACGCAAGCAGCGCACCTGCCACCGCGATGGCAATCCACAGCACGATGCGCAGCTGTGCATTCCGGCGTTGCCGCTCATGCCATTCGCGCTCCTGACGGGCCTCGTCGTCGAGCGTCCACTGTTTCGTGTTTTCATCCACATGACGCGTCACACCGTGCATGTGGTTGGCGCCGATCATCGCCACGAGGTCGAGGTACTGCCCGGATCTGACGTTGTAGGCGGTGAACTTGAGCCCGTTGGCTGTTCGCTCCGTGCTTGAGTTGCCGCTGTAATGCAGCCATGCCCACGAGTCGCTCCTCGTCACACCTGCGGGGAACTCCACGGTCGTCGTCATCACGCCGATCGGCGTCTGGTTCTTCGCACCGAAGGGCTCCCACTGGAATTTCGCGACGTCGTTGTAGGCGGTCGTCACGCCCTCCCATGTCATGTCGATCTGGAATCGCTTGCTGCTGGACGACTGTGTGGCTGGGATGTTCCAGCCGATCTCCACCGTCCTCGTCGCCACATCATCACTGCCGCTTGAGGCGAGACCGTCGGTCAATGGTTCATAGGGCTTTGGGTTCGTGTCGCCGTCGGTGACGTCGGCTATGTACCAGTGTCTGGCGAACTTCTCGTTCCAGGTGGAGTTCGAGATGCCGGAGGGCGACTGCGGTTCGGCCTGCGTGTATTCCTCCCCCGAAGTGAGGTTCTTCACGCTGATGTTCGTGATGTTGGTCAGATTCGACGACCTGAGCGTGTACTGCTGGTACAGCTGTTTCCATGGCTTCGGATTGTCGTCGTCGTCCTTGCGGGAGTCGAGCTTGACGTCGACGGTCTCGCGGATGCGCAGGTCGCCGTTGTCTTCCACCCGCACATTGTAGTCGAGCGTGCGGTAGCTCAGATCGGAATTGTTGGCGTCGGTGGCCACGAAGTAGCCGAGGAGCAGCGTCGCCACAATGATGATGCAGCTGATGGTGAATGAGCTGAAAACGGAGCGTGAGAGTTTCTTCATCTATGTCCTTGCATCGCACGCGAAGTGCGCCGGGTATACAAGCGCCCCGCGTATACGGCCATGCGCATACGCGGGGCGCGGGAACTCAGAACTTGACCTGCGGGACCGAGCGATCGGTCTCGTCCGCGGCGAAGTACTGGGCCGGCTGGAAGTGGAACATGCCGGCGATGATGTTCGTGGGCACCTGCATGATGCGGTTGTTGTACTTGAGCACGGTGTCGTTGTAGAACTGGCGGCCATAGGCGATCTTGTCTTCGAGGCTGGCGAGGCGGCCCTGCAGGTCGAGGAAGTTCTGGTTCGCCTTGAGGTCCGGGTATGCTTCGACGATCGCCCGCAGATTCACCATCGCGTTGGTGAGTGCCTGCTCGGCTGCAGCGCGCTGCTCGAGCGTGGAATTCGGGTTGTTCGCGACTTCCACGACGCCGGCGCGTGCTTTCGTCACCTGTTCGAACACGGTCGACTCATGTGTGGCGTACCCTTTCACGACTTCCACGAGATTCGGAATGAGGTCCGCACGCTGCTTGAGCAGCACGTCCACCTGCGCCCAGCTGTTGCCGACCCGGTTGCGCATGCCGATGAGGCTGTTGTACATGCCGATGACCCAGATCACCAGCACGAGAATGATTGCAATCACAATCAGCGCGATAATCCAACCGCTCATATCTTCTCCTTCCATGCGCCCGGTGCGCACGCAATGGCACGATTATCGCATTTCACCATACCTTCACATAATCGGTGTCCAGCTCGTGAGAGGCTTTGCGGATCGCGCCCATCAGCATGGCTGCGAATGTCCGGATTCCCCGACATCACATAGATGTCTGTCTGTCTTGGCACATGGATGGAAGGTGCCCGGGCATGACAAAGGGAGGATCGGCATTGCCGGATCCTCCCTTATGCAAACACGCTATCTAAATCGATTCAGTCGATTCAGAACGCCCGGATGTTCGGCTCAGTCGTCGAACGGATCGAAGTCGCGACGCACGCGACGGCGCGGACGCTCGTGGCGCACCTCGCGTCCCTCGCGGTATTCGTCGTAGTTCTCATCGGCGACATAGCGCGGATTGCGATCATCATTGCGGCGACGGCGCGGACGGTCGTCGCGATCGTCGTCATGACGGCGCTCGGAGCGGCGCGGGCGATCATCGTAATCACGGTCGTCATCGTAGTCACGGTGTGCGCGGCGACGCGGACGGTCATCGTAATCACGGTCATCGTCGTAGTCACGGCGGCGGCGCGGACGGTCGTCGTAGTCACGGTCGCGGTCGTCGGAACGGCGACGCGGACGGTCATCGCGATCGTCACGGTCATCGCGGTCGTCGGAACGGCGACGCGGACGATCGTCACGGCGGCGGTCGTCGGAATGACGGCGGTCGTCACGGCGCGGACGGTCGTCGGAACGACGTCCACCGGCATTGTTCTCCTGGTTCTCGAAGCCCGGGATGGCCAGGGAGATCTTGCCGCGATCATCGACGCCCTGCACCACGACCTCCACGGAATCGCCTTCCTTGAGCACGTCCTCGACGGCGTCGATGCGCTGGCCATCGGCGAGGTTGCGAATCTGCGAGATGTGCAGCAAGCCGTCGGTGCCCGGGGTCAGGTTGACGAAGGCGCCGAACGACGTGGTCTTCACCACGGTGCCCTTGTAGGTCTCGCCGGCCTGCGGCACGTGCGGGTTGGCGATCTCGTCGATGATCTGCTTCGCCTTCTCGGCGGCCTCGCCACCTTCGGAGGAGATGTAGACGGTGCCGTCGTCTTCGATTGCGATCTCGGCGCCGGTGTCTTCCTGGATCTGGTTGATCATCTTGCCCTTCGGGCCAATGACCTCGCCGATCTTGTCCACCGGAACGGTGGTGGTGATGATGCGCGGTGCGAACGGGCTCATCTCGGCGGGGCCGTCGATGCACTCGTTGATCACCTCGAGAATGGTCTTGCGTGCTTCATGGGCCTGCTTGAGCGCACCGGCGAGCACGTCGGCCGGAATGCCGTCGAGCTTGGTGTCGAGCTGCAGGGCGGTGATGAAGTCGGCGGTGCCGGCGACCTTGAAGTCCATGTCGCCGAAGGCGTCCTCGGCACCGAGAATGTCGGTGAGTGTCTTGTAGATGTGCTGGCCGTCCACATCGCCGGAGACCAAGCCCATCGCGATGCCCGCCACCGGTGCCTTGAGCGGCACGCCGGCTGCAAGCAGCGACAGCGTCGAGGCGCACACGGAGCCCATCGACGTGGAGCCGTTGGAACCAATGGCCTCGGAGACCTGGCGAATGGCGTAGGGGAACTCCTCACGGCTGGGCAGCACCGGCACAATGGCCTTCTCGGCGAGGGCGCCATGGCCGATCTCGCGGCGCTTCGGGGAACCGACGCGACCGGTCTCACCGGTCGAATACGGCGGCATCTCGTAATTGTGCATATAGCGCTTGGTGGTCGGGCCCGACAGGGCGTCGATCTGCTGCTCCATCTTGAGCATGTTGAGCGTGGTGATGCCCAGGATCTGCGTTTCGCCACGCTGGAACAGAGCAGAGCCATGCACGCGGGGCACCACGTCGATCTCGGCGGAGAGGGTGCGGATGTCACGCAGACCACGGCCGTCGATGCGGTAGTCCTGGGTGAGGATGCGGCGGCGCACGATCTGGCGCTGCAGCTCCTTGAACGCGTTGCCGATCTCCTTGTCTTTCTCCATCTCGTCCATGTCGGTGAACTCGACGGACAGCGTGTCCTTGACGCGCTGCTTGATCTCGGCGATGCGCTCCTGACGCGGCAGCTTCTCGGCAATCGACAGCGCCTCATCCAGATCGGCATGCGCAATCTCATCGATGCGGTTGTACAGGTCTTCGGTGTACTCGGGGAACAGCGTGAACTCGCGGGTCTCCTTGGCGGCAAGGCGCTTGAGCTCGTTCTGCGCATCGCACAGCACCTTGATGAACGGCTTGGCGGCTTCCAGACCACCGGCCACGACCTCTTCATCGGGCTTGGCCTGTCCCTCGTTGTAAATGAGGTTCCATGCGTTCTTTCCGGCGCCAGCCTCGATCATGGCGATGGCGACGTCGCCGCTTTCGACCACACGGCCGGCCACCACGATCTCGAACACGGCGCGTTCACGTTCGCTCCAACGCGGGAACGCGACCCACTGGCCGTCGATCAGCGCGAGTCGCACGCCGCCGACCGGGCCGGTGAACGGCAGACCGGAGATGAGCGTGGATGCGGAGGCCGCGTTCAGGGCGAGCACGTCGTAGGAATCCTCCGGGTTCACGGCGAGCACGGTCTCCACGACCTGCACCTCGTTGCGCAGCGTGTGCGGGAAGAGCGGACGCAGCGGACGGTCGATGATGCGACAGGCCAGAATGGCCTCGGAGCTCGGGCGGCCTTCACGGCGGAAGAACGAGCCGGGGATCTTGCCGGCCGCGTACATCTTCTCCTCCACGTCCACGGTGAGCGGGAAGAAGTCGTAGTTCTCCTTCGGGCTGGAACCGGCGGTCGTGGTGGAAAGCACCATCGAATCGTCGTCCAGGTATGCGGCCACGGCGCCGTCCGCCTGCTGTGCGAGCCGTCCGGTCTCGAAGCGCACCGTGCGCTTGCCGAACGAACCATTGTCAATTACGGCTTCAACAGCCTTGATTTCGGGACCCTCCATAGGGTTCCTCCTTTAGTTATTTTTCTTTACCTACATACATTCAGGCGCGCAAACATCCACGCGCCCACGGGCGTATCCCGCATCGCCGGCACCCTGCCGGCGAACATGCCGATTGCGCCGTCCCGGCGCATTCTCACCAACTTCAGATTGTATACCGTCTCCCGCGCGCCCCCGCGTGGGTTCTCTCACGAATTAAGCGATGTCGCAGGCGGCCACGTCATCTTCCGCATGTGCTCCCAGCATTCCACGGCAATCTGGCAATCCACGAACCCATTCGCGGATTGCCAGATACGAACCGAATACAAAAAGGCCCGAACTCCGGCAGAGCTCGGGCACAAGACTAGCGGCGCAGGCCGAGACGCTCGATCAGGGAGCGGTAACGCTCGATGTCGACCTTCTTCAGGTAGTCGAGAAGACGACGACGATCGCCGACCATGAGCAGCAGACCACGACGGGAGTGGTGATCGTGCTTGTGGAACTTCAGGTGCTCGGTGAGATCGGCAATGCGCTTGGTGAGCAGTGCGATCTGGACCTCCGGGGAGCCCGTGTCACCCTCATGGGTAGCGTACTTAGCGATGATGTCCTGCTTTTCTTCAGCCGTCAGTGCCACGGCATCCTCCTTGTAACTGCGCGGTGCCACCGGCCTCATGCCGGAGCGCTCTCTATCCGCGGGCGAAACACGCCAATCGACTATTCTACGCACGAGAGCGGACTATTGGCATCTGCTGCGCGCATATGCGCTCGATGCCCGTCGCACACCGCCGTTGTTCGCCCACGACGTACATGCGACACGCTGACTTTTCGCGATATGTGCGCTTCATATACTCAAAGCACTTTGGCCTCGCCCTGCCGCTCTGGCATTGCAATCCGTCACGACAGGACGGCCGCGATCGCGTCACAGACGCCGGAAGAGAGGAAAGCGAAATGGGAATCTGCACGAAAATCGGCATCGTCGGCATGGGTCACGTCGGCGCGCATGTGGCGAACAGTCTGGTGTTGCAGGGCATCGCGGACGAACTGTACATGACCGAGATCTGCTCGGGCGAGCGCGACCGCAGCAAGAAACTCGCCGCCGAAGTGCAGGACCTCGGTGATTCGCTCGCATTCTGCCCGCACAATGTGGCGCTGCACAACTGCGGCGACGACTACGCGCAGCTCGCGCAATGCGATGTGATCGTGAACTGCGCCGGCGACGTCTCGCTCTCGTCCAAGGACCGCGACGGCGAGCTCTTCTTCACCACCGACACGGCGAAGACGTTCATCAAGACGATCGCGGACGCCGGATTCCATGGCATCTGGATCACGATCGCGAATCCCTGCGACGTGGTGGCCACCGAAATCTGGAAGGAATCGGGCATGGATCCGCGGCGCATCATCGGCACCGGCACCGCGCTCGATTCGAGCAGACTCAAGTATGTGCTGTCGCGCGTCACCGGCTACGACCAGCATTCGATCACCGCATACATGCTCGGCGAGCACGGCAACAGCCAGTTCGCTGCATGGAGCAATGTGTATTTCGGTGGCAAGCCGCTCTCCCAGCTTGCCGTGGAGCAGCCGGAGCGCTTCGCCTTCGACTACGACGAGCTCGAGGCCGAGGCGCGCAAGGGCGGCTATGTCACGTACGCCGGCAAGCAGTGCACCGAGTTCGCAGTGGCCGACGCCGCGTGCAGACTCGTGCGCGCGGTCATCTCGAACGAGCATTACATCACCGCATGTTCCACGCTGCTCACCGGCGAATATGGCGAGGAGGGCTTCTTCATCTCACTGCCGTGCGTGGTGGGTGCCGACGGCGTGGAGGAGGTCATGCACCTCGATCTGTCCGACGCGGAGATTGACGAATTTCATCAGAGCTGCGCACACGTGAAAGAGAACCTTGCGCGCACGCATATTCTATGATCCGACTTCGTCCGCGTTCTCGGTTCCTCTTGGTGTCCTCTTGGTGAGACAAACCAGGTACGGCAACCGGGTGTGCTATGCGACGGCCATGAATCCGCCGCAGAACAGAATCGCGAGCGCAATCAGCTCGAAGACGAGGAACATGATGAACGAGACCCACACATGGGTGAGCACGTTGAGCGGTGAATCCTTGCGGATCATGACGAGCAGGCCGACCCACACAATCGCGAACACGGCGAGCGCGATCGCCGACGCGATGATGCCCAGATTCGCCGCATTCGCCACATAGGCATGACTGCCGTAGATCACGTACGTGGAGCTCCAGAAGTTCAGTTTGAACAGCGAGACGCCGCCTATGAACTGTTCGAGCGAGAGGAAGACGATGAACGAGCCGAACCATGGCATACGGCGGTTGTCCACGATCATCATGATGAGCGAGACGAAAATCATCGTGGTCACACCCCAGCTCACCAATGCGATGCCGTAGGAGGTGAAGCGGCCAAGCTGCTCAATCACGCGGGCGGTGCTGTGCACGGCGAACGAGCGCCCCACCCAGAACGGTGCGATGAGCGCGGCGAGCACGAGCACGATCGACACGGTCCACTTCACCGGGTTCGACTGCTTGCGTTCGATGTCGGCCAGCGAGATGTCGGATTCCGGTATCGTCGCCTCGGGGTGCTTCGAGACGACGTTCTGGGCCATCACGCCCGCGCTGCTCGGCGTCGTCGGTGTGGCGGCAGGCTCGGATCGGAGCCTGGCGATCTCCTGCTGCTCGGAATCCGGCATAGCGTGCCCTCCCCGCTCGTGCTGCTGCATATTCTGCCATATAGCGAAAATGGCTGGATTCACATCCAGCCATTTCGAGTGGAGCGGATGACGGGAATCGAACCCGCGTAATCAGTTTGGAAGACTGAGGCTCTACCATTGAGCTACATCCGCGTGTGCCGAGGCAACGTTGCCATTATACACAACCCTCCCCCAGCAGGCAATCCACGGCGGTCATTCCCGCATGTCGAGCACGGCCACCGCCGATGCGATGCCGCCGTCGTGCGAAATCGACACATGCCAGACCGGTTCGGCGCTTTCCGTCACTGCCAGTGAACGACACAGCTCAACATGGACGTCCTGTGCCATGACGACGCGTGGGCACCCTGTGGCGTCGTTGATGATCTCGATGCGCGACCATGGCGTGTCGTCCACTGTGTATGGCCGTTCGGTGATTCCGCGGCCGGCGAGTGCCTCGCACCACGCCTTGACCACAGACTCCTTCGCCGCCCACTTCGCCGCCAGATGCAACGCCTCGCCGTCGTGCTTGATCGACGCGCGCAGACTCGCCTGCCGGCGCTCGCGTGCGGAGAAGAGCCGCTGCATACGCGTGCCTGGCATCTCGAGCTGTTCCGCGAACGCGCCGACGTCGACCACATCGTGCCCCAGACCAAGGATCACCGTCACACCCACTCGTTTCGTTGTCGTCAGAGGATTGCGGGGAGGCCACTGTGACATGCAGACGCGTGGCATGCAGGCATGGCACAGTGGCCTCCCCGTGGATATTTGGATTATTCCCGCGGTGGGCGACCGTCAGGCGAAGTACCCGTCGGCGCCGAGACGCGCGTCCGGATCGAGCAGCATGGCCTTCTCCACCTCGTGGGCATTGTAGCCACGGCCGTCCTCATGGAAGCGGCGGTTGTCGATCGGCTCGTAGAGCGCCGCCCGGCCCATCATGCCCTCCTCGAAGTGGCGGCGGCCCGCTGCCAGACGCTCGTTGGCGCGTGCGCGCCAGGCCTTGAGGGCCTCGGTGCCGGCGGTGTGCTCGACGGCCGCCTCGAAGGCGCCCGGGTGCACAATGGCCGTGAAGCCGCTCACGTGGCCGAAGCCGAGCGATGTGGCCAGTGCCGCCTTCACCGTGTGGCGCGAACCGATGTGCAGCGGCTCGCGCAGCCACACCATGAAGTCGTCGCGTGCCAGCTTCGGGTCGACGCATTCGAGCGAGGCGTTCGCCGGGATCACACCGCTCTTGAACAGTTGGGTGATGCCGTTGACCTGGAAGATGCATGCACCGCCCTTCGCGTGGCCGGTGAGCGACTTCTGCGAGATCACGAACAGCGGATTGCCGTCCTCGCGGCCTATGGCGTGGGCCAGCGTGTTGTGCAGTTCGGACTCGTTGGGGTCGTTCGCGTTCGTGGAGGTGTCGTGCTTCGACACGACGGCGATGTCGCCGGGGTCGACTCCGAGCCGTGCCAGGTCGCGCACGAGCTTCGACGAGCGGCCACCCATGCCGGCGGCCAGGGCGCCGAGACCGGGCGCCGGGATCGAGGTGTGCGCGCCGTCGGCGTACGAATGCACGAATCCGACCACGCCGGCGACCGGCAGACCCAGACGCAAGGCGATGTCGCCGCGGGTGAGCAGGATCGTGCCGCCGCCCTGCGATTCCACGAATCCTCCGCGGCGACGGTCGTTCGCCCGCGAGAAGAAGCGTGGCGCGATGCCCTTGTCGAGCATCTCCTGCGAATTGGCGGTGGCGTTCATGTTGCCGAAGCCGATCACCGATTCCACGCCGATGTCGTCGATCGCACCGGTCACCACGAAGTCGGCCTTGCCGAGCGCGATCTTGTCTGCGCCCTCCTCGAGCGAGACGGCCGCCGTGGCGCATGCCGAGACCGGCTGCACCATGTTGCCGTAGCCGCCGATGTAGCTTTGCATCACATGCGCGGCGACCACGTTCGGCAATGCCTCCTGCAGAATGTCGGTGGGGATCTCGTGGTTCAGGAACCGGTCGAGATAGAGCTTGCGCATGCTCGACATACCGCCGAAGCCCGTGCCCTGCGTGGAGGCGACCATCGACGGGTGCACGGCCTCGAGAATCTCCGCTGGCGTGAATCCTGCCGACAGGTAGGCGTCCACCGTGGTGACGATGTTCCACAGCGCGATCTCGTCCACATCGCCCACCATGGAGGCCGGGATGCCCCACTTGAGCGGGTCGAAGCCGTCGGGGAACTGGCCGCCCACCGTGCGCGTCATCGTGGCGCGGCGCGGCACGCGGATCATGGATCCGGCATGGCGGGTGACGTTCCACTCGCCGCTCTCCCCGTCCTGCGCCAGGCTCGTGTGCTCGGGGTCCATCGCCACGTATTCGTCGGCGATCTGGCGCGTCGGCACACCGAAGGTCACGTCGTGGTCGAGGTAGACCTCGGCCTCCTCCTCGTCGGTGCCGCCGCGGTAATCCGACCCCATGCCGGTTTCGAACGGCCGCACGCCGGACTTCGCCACGACCTCGTCATGGTAGCGTTCCGCGATGTCGGTTTCGGGGACCAGATTGCCGTCGGTGTCGTACCAACCTGGCTTCGGCGAATCCTGCCAGCTGAGCAGGCCCATGTTCCATGCCAGTTCGAGCACCGCGCCCGCCGAGAGGTCGACCTCGCCGTCCGCATGGATGCCGAGCTCGGCTTCCGCACGGGTGCGACCGGATCCCCATGGGCCCAGTTCGCCGATCGAGACGATGACGATCTCGTCCTCCGGCTTCGCGCTCACGCGCTCCCATTCGGCGAGGTCGACGGCGGCCTGATGCGGCACGTGAGGGCTTGGCAATGCCTTGATCGGCGCGGCCGCTTCGGTTTCCGACGTCTCCTCCGCCGCGTCAAGAGCCGCGTCGGCGAGGGCCTCCGCACGCAGGGCCTTGATGTCGATCGGCCCCGAGCCAAGGCCGCCGGTCAGGTCGACGTCGAGTGGCGCCACCTGCGCCTGCTCACGCGCGGCCGTCGTGGTGAGCTTGAGCAGCTCCTCGGCGATCTGTTCGGTGGAATAGGTTTTCAGACCGTGCCGCTCCACAACTTCGACGAGTGGGTCGTTGCCGCCCATGAGACCGGTGCCGCGCACCCAGCCGATCTTCGGATGGGCGAAGGTGACGCGATTCGACCACACCTGTTCGCTGCGCGCACGGTTGACGATGGCGTCGAAGGCGCTCTTCACCTCGCCGTACGCGCCGTCGCCGCCGAACACGCCACGGTTCGGCGAACCCGGGAGCACCACATGGAGCTTGTGCTGCACGTCGGTGTCGGCGCCGATCGCCGCGAAGCCGGCGATCGCACGTTCCACGCCCCACAGCATGAGACGCGCCTGCGATTCGAACAACGCGCCCGAATCGGCCAGCGAACCGTGCACCGGCGGCGCGGCGAACGGGAAGAACAGGCTTGGCTCGTACGCCGGCTTGAGCACCGTGGTGGTGGCACCGCTCGTCTTCTTCTGCACGTGGCCCACCCAGTTCACGAGCGCATCCACATCGCGGTAGCTCGACAGATTCGCCGGCACGAGCCACAGCTTGGCATCGCCCTGCGCATGCTCGCGGTAGGTGCGCTGCGCCCACGCCTTGACGCTCGGCTTGAAGCTGTGCGAGGTCGCGATTACCGTGGCGCCCTCTGCGAGCAGACCGTTCACCACCTGCGCCGCGATCGAGTTCGGAGCCACACCGGTGACCACCGCCACTTCGCCGTCGTATTCAAGGTGTGCAGATTGCGCGGATTCCATGGCCTGCTGTGCAATACGCTCGTACTGCTCGGCAAGCGCGCTGCCCGCGGACTGCTGGGCATACCATGCCGCCTGCTGGGCCACTGCCGCGCCCGCACCGGTGAAATCACCGGTGATTGCATCGGTTTCCCCGTTGTAGTAGGCGCGTGCGAGATCCTCACGGGCGGAGGCCCAACGGTCGTCGAAGAGAATGGCCTGGCGCTCGTCGAAGCGCGGGGCCACCTGTGCCGGCCAGTCGGAACCGAGTTCGGCCTCCACCGTGGCCACGATGGCGGCATTCTCGTCTTCCTCCTCCACCGCGTTCGGTTCGGCGAGACCGAGCTGGCCCAGCACGAAACGAGCGGTGGCGGCGAGCACACCGTCGGAACCGGTGACGGACTGCGCGTAGGCGTCGAGGGCAGCCGAATCGACCACGCCACCGGACGCGCCACCGGCGCTCGGCATGGCCACCTGCACGCCATGTGCCGCGGCCACGGCCTGCACGGCCGCATCGATCAGCGCGTTCGCAGCCGCCGCATTGGACGCCGCATCGGTGCCCAGCGTGGCCAGATCGCCGCCGCGGGAGCTGGCGCCCTCACGGGTGGCGAGCACGAGCTGGCCCACCACATGGTTTGCCCAGCCTTCGCCGAGCTGCCAGGTCTCGGTCACGCGCTTGGTGATCTGCGGCAGCTTGACGCCGGCGGCACCGAAGAGACTGCGCACGCGGTCACGTACGATGTCGGAAAGCACCGGGCCGAATGCCTTGTAATTCGGCGCAACCTTGTCTACCAACGCATTGAGGTCGCGAATGCTCGCCTCGGCGGCGCCGTCCACACTGGTCACACCGAGCTCGGAGCTGATGTCCATGAGCAGCTGGTTGCGACGCGAGGAGACGCCATTGGTGAGCGTGTCGGTCGTGTCGTTCTCGCCAATCTGCTCCGGACGCACCTTGGCCGCGTAGGCGAGCAGCATCTCGATGGCGTCATGGGCACGGTAGTCAAGGTCCGGCACATTGGCGCCGGAAACACCACCCGCAGGTGCCACGGGTGCCACGGGCTCGGCGGTTTCCACGACGACGCTCGCGGAGGCGTTCGCCGCGGCGACTGCCTGCGCGGGGGCGGCCGCCTCGGCTGCAGGGGTCTGCACATCGTCGACCTCGGGCACGAGCGAGTCGGAATCGGTCATATACACGCGGCCTTCGTCGCGACCCACGTTGTACACGGTCACATGGCGGCGGGAGAACTCCGGCAGACGCAACGTCTTCGAGGCAAGATTCGCAAGCGTGGGCGCATTGCCCAGACCCACTTCGACAATCTCCTCGACGCCCAAGCCGCCCTGTTCGGCCGAACCGAACAGCAGCGCCTGCGTTTCGATCCAGCGCACCGGCGAGGCGAACTGCCAGGAGAGCAGCTCGGTGAGCAGCAGGCGGCCGAGCTTCTGGTCGTCGGCGGCATAGGAATCCCACACGGCGTCGTCGGCCAATGCGGCGGCGATGCGCTCGCTGGGCACCACGTCGAGAATCTTCTGTGCGAACTCCTTCGTCATCTCGAACGGCGCGGCCACGAGATTCGGAATGTAGAGCCCTTCGAGCGCGCCGCGGTAGTCGATCTCGGCGGGAAGCAGCGCGTCGAGCTTGTCGCGGAACTCGGGCACACCCTTGCGCAGCAGCGTTGAATGGAACGGCACATCGATGCCGGGCACGAGCATGAACGCCGGCTTGCCGCCATATTCGGCCACGCGCCGCGCGGAATCCGCCTGGAGCGCCTTGAGGCCTGCGATCGTGCCGGCAATGGCGTACTGCTGGCCGGCGAGATTGTAGTTGACGATCTCGAGGAACTCGCCGCTCGCCTTGGCCACCGACTCCACGTATTCCTTCACATGCGCGTCGTCCACGCCGAACTGGTTCGGCCTGAGGGCGCCCATGCGGTAGTTCGAACGGCCCTGCGCGTCACGGTCGATCAGGTGGTGCATGGTGGAGCCGCGGTGGAACACGAGTTCGAGCACGGTCTCCAACGGGATCACATGGGCGAAGGAGCTCAGCGCATTGTATTCGCCGAGTGAATGGCCGGCGAAGTACGACGGGCGAATGTCTGCCCCCGCCTCCTGCATGCGGGCGGTCTGCGCGAACGCGACAGTGGCGAGCGCGACCTGCGTGAACTGGGTGAGATTGAGCAGACCCTCCGGGTGACGGTAGGTGACGCCATTGGCGGTGAGTTCCTTCGGATTGTCACGCACGACGGCGAGAATCGAGAACCCGAGGCGCTCGCGGGTGAGCCTGTCCGCGCGCTCCCACACGTCGCGGGCTGCCGTCGACTTGGCACGCTCGTCGAGCACCATGCCCTGCTGCTGAATGCCCTGGCCGGGATATACGAACGCGCTGATCGGCGCACGGGCAATCGCCGTGGCACGCGAGACGATGTTGCCGTCGATGCGGCAGGTCACCTCGAGCACGAGGCCGGCGTGCGCCACACGGCCGATGCGTTCGATGGAGATCTCCACCTCGTCGTCGAGCTGCACCATGCCGTACATGTTGTAGGTCCAGCCTGCGATCTCGTAGTGCGCACCCTGCTCGTCGAGCGCCTGCACGGCGTGCTGGGCGGTGGCGGAGAGCCACATGCCGTGCACGAGCGGCTGCGTCAGGCCGCTGATCGCCGCGCCACGGTGCGAGGTGTGGATCGGATTGAAATCACCCGAAGTGCGTGCGAACGCGGTCATCTCATGGGGTGCCTTGACGTTCACGCGGCGCAGCATGCGGCGTGGCGTGGAGGCGATCTGCTCATCGATGCCGCCGAAGTCGGGTGCCGCGGCCGGCAGGGCGTCGCTGTAGGCACGGCCGCGAATGGCGAATCGTTCGGTTTCGTTGGCCAACACGGTGCCGTCGGCGGCCGTATGCCGCACATGGATGGTGACGACGCGGCCGCTGGCGGATTCGAAGTAGGGTTCGGCCCAGCTCGTCAGCGAGATTTCCTCGCCGGTATGTGCGAGGAGCTCGTCCTCGCTCACCTCGAGCTCGATGAGATGGTCGAGATGGACGGCGTTGAGCAGGCCCTCGATCACCGGGTACCCGTCCACCATGACGGAGCCGAGCGCCGCATAGATGGCCGGCCATGCCGGTCCCACGAGTGCGTCGGGTGCGATGCGGGACGGCGTGAGATCCATTGGCAGTGCGCCACCGGTGGCCGCCTCGTGGTCGAAGCCGAGGTTGGCGGAGAGCGTGTAGCTCGCATGCGCCTGGCCGAACGGGAAGGTCTCGGTGTCGGCCACCTCGGTGATCTGCGGCATCGCCTCGAGTTTGTCGCCGGTGATGGCGGTGTTGCCGATGCCGGCGGTGTCGGCGAGCATGCGGTACACGTGCTCGGGCAGGCGTTCACGGTCGACCACCGGGATCATGCCGGTGGCGTCGAGCGTCACGTTGAGCGGAATGACGATGTCGCGCACGGCGTGCTTGGAAAGGCCGCCGTCCGGGTCGTCGTCCCAGAACGTGTCGAGGTGGATGTCGAGGTCGAACTGTTCCACGCCGGCCTGCTCGTCGCGGCCGAGGTACTTCAGTTCGTAGTTCGCATCGCCGCGAGCGGTGCCGAAGGCCGGGTTGGCCATCTGGTGGCCGATCCACGAGATGTTCGGGCTGCGGCGAATGAAGTCCTCGGCGTCCTCGCAGTCGGCAAGCAATGCGAAGCGATCGGTCTGGGAAGTCGCGTTGGACGCCACACGCGCGGTCATCGCATCGCTGAAGCGGCCCAGAATGTCGGCGACGGGCTCGTCCACGGTGGTGATGCCGGCCACCGAGATCGGGCCGGGGATGATGCGCACGGAGTCTGCGGAATAGCGCGGATCCTCGCTCTGCCACAGCTGATCCTGCCCCCACCAGCGCAGCAGGTCGTTGTCGATGGCCGGCACGAACGGCATTGGCTTGGGGTATTCGCGTACGAGTTCGATGAACCACGCCTCGTCAGTGGGCACCACTTTGAGTTCGCCCATCTGCGGGTAGGCCTCCACCAATGCGGCGAGTGCGGCGAACGGATCGGACTCCACGTCGGCGCGCGTGGAGAACATCGGCGTGAACTCGCCCTGTTCGAGGTCGATCACACGTGCTTCGATGCGCTGCAGCAGGTGCAGGTAGCGGTCCGCATACGTGCCGTCGGCCCACGGGAACGAGAGTTCGGCGAACCGACGTGCCCAATCCTCGTAGGTCATGCCGCTCAGGTCGCCGAAATAGGGCTTGGCGGTCTCGTTCAGGGCGTCGATGATCTCCTGACGGCGGCTTTCGAGCTCCTCCGGGTGCTTCATCACGCGCACGAGCAGGCGCCCGCAGCGGGCCGATGCGTTCTCGAGTTCGTAAATGTCGGCGTGCAAATGGCTCAGGCCGCTGGAAACGCCGCCCACGGCCTTGCCGCTCGGCACCCAGGCCTCGCCGAGCGGGGCGAACACATCGGCTGCGGTGTCGGAATCGGCGTCGGCAATACCCGGCGTCGCAACGAGCAGCTGCTTGACCTCCGGCGACGTGTGCGCCTCCTTGGCGGTCATGACCGCGGTGCCGACGAGCACGCCGTCCACCGGCATGAGCGGATGGTCGTAGCGTGTGGACCATTCGCCCGAAATATAGTCGGCGGCACGTTCCGGGGTGCCGATGCCGCCGCCGACGACGAGCACAAGATTGTTCTGCTCGCGCACTTGGGCATACGTGTTGAGCAGCAGGTCGTCAAGCGACTCCCAGCTGTGGTGGCCGCCGGCAGAGCCGCCTTCGACCTGCACGAGAATGTTCGCGGGCGCAACCGCCTTGGCGATGCGCACCACCTGGCGAATCTGGTCCACGGTTCCCGGCTTGAAGCACACATACGGGAATCCCTCGGCGTTGAGCTCCTTCACCAGAGCCACCGCCTCGTCGAGCTCGGGGATGCCGGCGGAGATGACCACGCCGTCGATCGGGGCGCCGGAGGCACGCTTCTTCGGCACGATGCGGGAGGTGCCGAACTGCAGGTTCCACAGGTAGCGGTCCATGAACATCGCATTGAATTCCACGGTGCGGCCTTCGTCGAGCTGATCCTCGAGCTCGGCCACATGGCGGTCGAACACGTCGGCGGTCACCTGGCCGCCGCCTGCGAGCTCGGCCCAGTAGCCGGCATTGGCCGCCGCGGCCACGATCTCGGGGTCCACGGTGGTGGGCGTCATGCCGGCGAGCAGCACCGGCGGCTTGCCGGTCAGGCGGGTGAACGCGGTCTCGATGCGCTCGCCCTGCGGGGTCCGCACCACCTGCGGAACGTACTTCGTCCAATCCTGCATGCGGGCGGGGGCATCGGTCTCCGTGGCAAGCTTGGCGCGGTCGGCAACGTTCGCCGCCTCCACAACACCCACGCCGGTGCCTTCGGCCACCGTGCCGAACAGCTTGGCGAGCGTGGTGCCGGGACCGAGATCCACGGCCCACAACGTGCGCGGATCGTTCTCCTTGAACAGATTCGCCACCTGCGCGCTCCAATCCACCTGATTGACGAGCACCTCGCCGGCGAGCACACGGGCACGGGCCACGTCGATGCCGCATTCCTCCGCCCAGGCCACCGTCTGCTCGACGGCCTGTTCCATGATCGGGCTGTGGAACGGCAGCGTCACCTCGAGGTATTCGAGCACCGGGTCGAACACGCTGCCGCCACGCACCTTCTCGGCGCGCAGCTGTGCCTGGTGCTTGTGCTCCTTGGCCACTTCGACGGCGAAGGAGGCGAGGTCCTGCGGGTGGCCGGAGAGCACGACGTGGTTGGCGGAGTTGATCACGGCCACGGCGATTGGCCCGCGGGCGTCGTCCACGCGGTGAATGAGCTCGTCGGCCTGGGCCGGCAGAATGCCCTTCACCGAAAGCATCGGCGTGGCGTCACCGTACTTGCGCACCAAGCCGTGGGCGCGGGCCTCGCGGGTGCCTGCCGCGCCGATGAGTGCGGCGATGGCGAGAATCTCGTCGATCTGCGGGCGTGCGGCTTCGATCGAACCGGCGTCGATGATGGCCTGCGCCATATGCACGCCGAGAATGCCCTGCGAATGACCGAGCAAGGCCACCGGATTCGCGCCGGCCAGCGTGTAGCCGAGCTGGTCGAGGTCGAGCAGGGCGCCGAGCTGCGCGAGCGCGATGCCTTCGATGCTGGCGGTGGCATCGGCTGCGGGGCCGAGCTTGGCCGGGTTCGCTTCGAAGGAGAACAGATCGGTCTCACGGCCGGTCGTCGCCAGCAATTGCGCCGAAACCGGGGTGAGCAGGTCGTGGGCGGCCGCCACATGGTCGGTGAGCCGCTGTGCCAGCTCTGGATCGTCCATGAGCTGCTTGACGGCCACGACCCATGGCGTGGACTGGCCGGCGAACATAAGGGCGTGTGGCTCCGAATTGAGTCGGTTCACAAAGAATTCCGGGGTGCTCATACTGCTGTCTCTCATTTCTTGTGTGGGTGTGGGTTACGGATGGGTTCTGCGGATGTGGATCGTGGATAACTTTTCCCGCGCGTCAACAAATGCACACGGTCTGGTGTGGATAACCCGGCATGCTGGGCCCGAGCTAGAGCGGCTGGTTGCCGTGGTGCTTGCCCGTGCGGCTCACACGGCGCTTGGAGGCGAGGGTCTTCAGGGAGTCCACGAGCACCTCGCGGGTCTGCTCGGGATCGATCATCGCGTCCACCTGGCCGATCTCCATCGACAGATTCGCGTTCACCGTCATCTCCTCGTACTCGGCGATGTACTTCGCACGCACCGCTTCGACGTCACGACCGGCGTCCTTGGCTTTCTGCAGGTCCTTGCGATGGATGATGTTCACGGCGCCCGCCGCGCCGAGCACGGCGATCTGGCTGGTGGGCCACGCGTAGTTGAGGTCCGCACCAATCGCCTTGGATCCCATCACGATGTAGGCACCGCCGTAGGCCTTGCGCATGATCACGGTGACGAGCGGCACCTGCGCGTTCGCATACGCGTAGATCACCTTCGCGCCGCGGCGGATGATGCCGGCGTGCTCCTGCTCGGCGCCCGGTTTGTACCCGGGTGTGTCGACCAGCGTGATGACGGGCAGATTGAACGCGTCGCACAGGCGCACGAAGCGCGCCACCTTCTCCGATGAATCGACGTCCAGCGCACCGGCGTTCACGTTCGGCTGGTTCGCGACGATGCCCACCGGCTGGCCGTCCATGCAGGCGAAGCCGACGACGGCGGATTGCGCGAACAGCTCGTGCACCTGCACGAACTCGCCGTAGTCGACGAGGCAGCGGATCACGTCGAGCACGTCGTAGGGCTGGCGTTCGTTCTCGGGCACCACGGTGCCGAGCCGTTCGGCGATGTCGCGGTCCGCGCGCGTGGCCATGTAGGCGTAGCGCGGAGCTGTCTGCCCGCTGTTGGCCGGCAGATAGGCGAGCACCGTGCGCGCGTAGTCGATTGCATCCGCCTCGTCGGCGCCCAGATAGTGCGCGACACCGGATTTCACGTTGTGCACGATGCCGCCACCGAGATCGTCCATGCTGATCGACTCGCCGGTGGAGGCCTTGATCACGTCGGGCCCGGTGACGAACATATTCGAGTTCTCCCGGGTCATGATGATCAGGTCGGTCAGCGCCGGGCAATACACGGCCCCGCCGGCGCACGGGCCGAGAATCAGTGAGAGCTGCGGCACGAATCCGCTGGCCTCACAGGTCTTGCGGAAGATGTTGCCGTATTCGGTGAGCGCCGCGACGCCCTCCTGAATGCGCGCGCCGCCGGAGTCGATGAGCGCGATGATCGGCACGCGCAGCGCGAGCGCCTGATCCATCAGATGGCAGATCTTGCGGCCTTCCGCAACGCCCAGGGAACCGCCACGCACCGAGAAGTCCTGTGCGTAGACGGCCACCTTGCGCCCCCAGACCTCGCCGAATCCGGTGATCACGGCCGACCCGGCGACGCCCTTGTTGATGTCGCCGCCGCGGAACCGCCCGATCTCCTCGAAGGTTCCGGAGTCGAGCAGTAGGTCGAGGCGTTCACGCGCCGTGAACTTGCCTTTCACATGCTGGCGGTCGCGCGCCCTGTTCTCGGCGTCCCGCGCGAGTTCCGCGGCCTTAAGCACCGCCGGTCGGATCGGCTGGCGCATGGCCCCCTGCGCGTCCGCGCCATTGGCTGCGGTGGCGTCGGCGGCTTCTACCGCGGCGAGATTGGCATCGATGCTGTCGATCATGTCACGCCTCCTCGGTGGTGTCGGTGGTGGGGTTGGCTGGTTTCGACGTTCCGGCGACCTCCATGGTCAGCAGTGTTTCGCCGGCTTCCACGCCGGTGGCCGGTGAGGCGAAGATCTCCTTCACCGTGCCGTTCGTGGGCGAATACACGTAGTTCTCCATCTTCATGGATTCGAGCACCACGAGCAGGTCGCCCTTCGCCACCTGCTGACCTTCGCTCACGTTGATGCGCGTGACCAGTGCCTGCATTGGCGCGGAGATGACGCCCGGGCGTTCGGCGGTGCGCGCGTTGCCGCGGTCCACATGGTGCGAGCCCTGGCCTCGTAATGGCTGCGTGGGCCTGCGTTCGCCGTGCGGACGGGCCGCGCCGGTGAGATTGGCGAACATGTCGCTCGGCACATTGAGCACCACGCGCCGATTGTTCATCTCGATCACGAATTGCTCGCTATGGTCGAGTTCGGGTTCCGCCGCCCCTGCGACGGCATCGAGCGAAGCCGGCTGGCCGCCGTGCACGGTGGCCGGTTCATGGTTCAGATACTTGCGTTCGAGCCACTTCGTGCTCACTTCGAAACCATGGCCGTGCTCGGCAGTGAACTCGTCGTCTCCGAACACCTGCCGGTACAGTTCGACGGGCGTAGGCGCGCCTTCGATGCGCAGCTCGTCAAGCGCGCGCCTCACACGGGCCACGGCAGCCTCACGGGTATGCGCCGTCACGATGAGCTTGCCCATCATCGAGTCGAACTTCGGCGAGATCGTGTCTCCTTCGACCACGCCGGAATCCACCCGCACCCCGGGGCCTGCCGGCCACTGCACACGTTCGAGCGTGCCGGAGCTGGGGGTCAGGTTCGTCTTCGGGTCCTCGCTGGTGATGCGCAGTTCGAAACTGTGGCCGCGCGAGGTCGGTTCCGGCGAGACCGTGCCGCCGGCGGCAATCTGCAATTGTTCGCGAACCAAATCGAGCCCGCTCACTTCCTCGCTCACCGTATGCTCGACCTGCAGACGCGGATTCACTTCCAGGAAGTACACCTTGCCCGCATCGGTCACCATGAACTCGCAGGTGCCCAGGCCCACATAGTCCACCGCGTCGAACAGCCGGTGCGAATAGGCATGCAGCTGCTCGACCACGTCGTCGCCCAGGAACGGGGCGGGCGCTTCCTCGATGAGCTTCTGGTTGCGGCGCTGCACCGAGCAGTCACGTGTCGAGTACACGGTGAAGTTGCCGTGCGAATCGCGGCCGCATTGGGTCTCCACATGCCTGCCGTGGTCGATGAAACGCTCCACGAAGTACTCGTCGAGGTCGCCGCCCTGCACGGCGTTGTGGTTCAGGTAGAAGCCGCGCAGCTCGTCGTCGTCGCGCACGAGCGTGATGCCCCGTCCGCCGCCGCCGTCCGCGCGCTTGAGCATGAGCGGGTAGCCGTGCGTGTGTGCGAAGTCGAGCAGCACGCGCATGTCGCCGAGCGAATGCGAGATGCCCGGCACCGGCGGCACCTTGGCGTACACGGCCACGCGGCGTGCGCTGATCTTGTCTCCCAGATCGGTGAGCGCGCGCGACGACGGGCCGACCCATGTGGCGCCGGCCTCAATCACCTTGTCGGCGAAACTCGGCACCTCGGAGAGGAATCCGTAGCCCGGGTGCACCGCGTCGGCACCGGAGCGCCTGAGAATGTCTATGAGGAGGTCTTCGTTGAGATAGGTGTCGGCGTACGTGTCACCCGAGAGCAGGAATGCCTCGTCCGCCATCTCGACATATTGCGAATGGCGGTCCTGCTCGGCGTACACGACCACGGTGGGTATGCCCATTTCACGCGCGGTGCGCACCACACGCAGGGCGATCTCGCCGCGGTTGGCGATGAGTAGTTTGGAGACAGTATCGGTCATGGTGCATAACTTTGCTCTCTTTTGAATATTCGCGAAACGTCGCTTTGAACAAATCTGACCGCTCGTTTTTGGTGACCTCTACAAAATGCACACCTGCGTTTGCGTCTAGGATTACGAGCAGCACCCGGGAGCATGCCCGCAAAGCCTTATGATTCCGCCTATTTTGGTAAGTATTGCGCAGGCTGGGCAATCTCACCGCCCGTTGCCGAACCGTAACGTTCCCGTTGCACACTCACAATTTCCATGCGCCACACTGGCCACATGCCGGTCACGCACAGAGACGGAAGGAATACTTATGCACGAACTTATGCATAGCGTCACCCGCGTCAATCTCAGGGCGCTCGTGCGCTCCCTCGCCCCCTCGCTCATCGTGGCGCTGCTGCTGTGCGGCTCGACGATGGTGGGCAAGATCCCGGTCCCCGGCACGCCCGTACCGATCACCTTGCAGACCTTCGTGCTCATGACCGCCGCGCTCACCTTGGGTTGGCGTCGCGCCACCGCGGGCACCGTGCTGTACCTGGGTCTGGGTGCCGCCGGGCTGCCCGTGTTCTCGGGCGGCGGCTCCACGTTGTCTCTCATTGGCCCCTCCGGCGGATTCCTCTTCGGATTCGTGCCGTCGGTGATTCTCACCGCCGTGCTTGCGGGCGCCGCGAACCGCGCAATCATCTCGTTGCGCACCAAGCACGATATGAACCCGGCACTTGCCGCCGCAGCCCGCTTCATCGCCTGCTTCATGGCCTGCGCATTCGGGTTCCTCATTGTCGGCTACGGCTTCGGCGCCGCCTTCCAATCCACCGTCACCGGCATGCCTCTGGGCGTCACCGCCGCCTCCACCCTCGTCTTCGTGCCCGGCGATCTGCTCAAGATCACGGTGGCCTCGCTGCTGGCACTGCCCGTGCTCGCCTCCGCCGAATCCACGGGAGCCGCCCGCTGAGTCTTCCTTCGCACGCAGTCGGTTCCTGCGCCGAGCAATCGAACGCGGCCGACTGCGTGCGGACTCATCTTGCGGGAATCCTATGGTTGCAGATTCCCGCGCACGCATATGCGACAGGCGGCGCACCCGCCACGAACAAGGCATATGCGAGAACATCCCCACCTGCGCCAATAATCGAACCATGGGCACAGTGAACATGAATGACTATCCGAACACACGCTCCGTCGCGAATGTGATCTCCCTCGAACAGACGACCTCCACGAACGACGTCGCCGCGAAACTCGTCGCAGACGGCAAATTCGACCGCGACGGCATGACGGTCGTGTTCGCGCGCGAGCAGACGGCGGGGCGCGGCCGTCTCGGTCATACCTGGGTGAGCGAACCCGGGGGCTCGTTCATCGCCTCCTTCATGAGCGCGGTGGGCACACAGCTTGCCACCGACGCCAATCTCAACGGCTGGCTGCAAATGATCGCCGGCATGAGCGTGATCGACGCCCTGCAGCACATCGTGCCCAACAACGGCCTCAAATGGCGCCCTGACGACATCGACGACGATGCGCCCGACACCGTGCAGCTCAAATGGCCCAACGACATCGTCTACCACGGCATGAAGCTCGGCGGAATACTCTCCCAGCTCGTACCGCTGCCGAACGACCCGAGCACGAGCGTGGTCGTCTTCGGCGTCGGACTGAATCTGAACATCGCGCCCGAGCAGTTGCCCACACCGCAGAGCACGTCACTGCAGCTGATCACCGAGCCTGAGCCCGACACGAACTTTCCCACCCCGATCAGCCTCACCGACGCAATCGCCGCCGCCACGGTGAGGAGCATGGAACGTCGTCTGTGGGAATTCGGGCTGCACCCGGCCAACTACGCGCAGGATCTGCGCAAACGTGTGCTCGAGGAATGCTGGACGCTCGGCAAGCCGGTGCTTGTGCACTACGCGGACGGCACCACGCAGACCGGCATCGCGCGCACCATCAATGCCGACGCGTCGCTGTCGATCACCAATCGCGACGACCAGCTTGAGATTGTGCACACGGCCGACGTAGGCGTGCTGCCGGTCAATATGTGAGCAGACTACTGCCACGCACTGCGCATGCGGCCCAGCGCGATCGCGGTGTTGAGCACGAATGCGTCGCGCGGATCCGTGGCATCCCAGCCCGTGGTCTCCGCCGCCTTCTTCAGACGGTAGCGCACGGTGTTCGGGTGCACGTTGAGTTCCTTCGCGGTGGACTCAAGCGAACCGCCGTGCCGCAGAAACGTGGAGACGGTGATGTACGAGGGGTCGTCTTCGTTGTCGCCATGCAACACCAGGTAGACGTTGCGGTAGAGCTCCTCGCGCGCCACCTCGTCGCCGAGCAGTGCGCGCTCGGGCAGCAGTTCGTCGGCGCGCAGCGGCCGCGACGGCGTGTTCAGTGATGGCGCGGCCTGCAGCGAGAACAATGTCTCGCGCACCGCGCGCGAGGCTCCCGGCACACCCTCACGGACCGGGCTCAAATACACGGCCTCGGATTGCGTGAATGCAGGCAATGCTGCCGTGCAGACTATCTCCGGGCTCACCGCCGCCTCCAGCTCGATGCAGGCGATCACGAACCGCCCGTACATGCCGAAGATCGCATGCGAGCCACCGAAATCACGCACCGCCGAGCTGATCTGCGCGAATGTGGCGCCCATGGACTCCGCCGGCGTTCCCCCGAGGGCGAAGCAGCTGAACGAACCCCGCCAGCCGATCAGATTCATCAGAGAGACCACGCGATCGTCGTCGATCCCGCTGATCAGGCATTCGAACACGAGTCGCATCACGGCATTGTCGTCGATGTCACCGCCGAGCAAATCGAGAATGTCCGCATGTTCGAATTTGGTCATGGTTCAAGTGTACGGTTCACGCCCTAAATCGTGGGCGTAATAGCAAGCACCCCGTGCAGAATCTGCACGGGGTGTCTGGACGGCGAACGGATTGGCGTTGCGCCGTAGAGGGCTGATCTGGATCAGATCGAGGCCGGATCGACCGGGATACCCGGGTTCATCGTGGAGGAGATCGTCGCCTTGGTGATGTAGCGACCCTTCACGGTGGCCGGCTTGAGGCGCTTGACCTCGTCTGCCACGGCGCGGAAGTTCTGGTCGAGGGCTTCGGCGGAGAACGAGAGCTTGCCGAAGAGGAAGCTCAGGTTTCCGTTCTTGTCGACGCGGAAGTCGACCTTGCCGCCCTTGATGTCCTTGATCGCCTTGGTGACGTCCATGGTCACGGTGCCGGTCTTCGGGTTCGGCATGAGGCCACGCGGACCGAGCACACGGCCGAGGCGGCCGACCTTGCCCATCATGTCCGGGGTGGCGACCACGGAATCGAAGTCGAGGAAGCCGTTGGCGACCTTCTCGACGAGATCGTCGTCACCGACGATGTCGGCGCCAGCCTCGAGGGCCTCGGTGGCCTTCGGGCCACGTGCGAACACGAGGACCTTGGCGGTCTTACCGGTGCCGTTCGGCAGGTTGACGGAGCCACGCACGAGCTGGTCGGCCTTGCGCGGGTCGACGTTCAGACGCAGCACGGCTTCGACGGTCTGGTCGAAGTTGTAGGCCGGCATGCTCTTGAGCAGGGCGATGGCCTCTTCTGGCGTGTACAGGTTGTTGCGGTCAATGCGCTCGGCCGCTTCACGATACTTCTTGGAGTGCTTAGCCATTTGTCTCTATCCTCTCAGCTCAGTCGTTCACCGTGATGCCCATCGAGCGCGCAGAGCCCTCGATGATCTTCATTGCGGCATCGATGTCACGAGCGGACAGATCGGCCATCTTGGTTTCGGCGATCTCCTTGACCTGGGCCTTGGTGACCGAGCCGACCTTGTCGGTCAGCGGGTTGGAAGCGCCCTTGGCGACGCCGGCGGCCTTCTTCAGCAGATCCGAAGCCGGCGGGGTCTTGAGCACGAAGTCAAAGGAACGATCTTCGTACACGGTGATCTCGACTGGGATGACCTGGCCCATCTTGTCCTGCGTGGCAGCGTTGTACGCCTTGCAGAAGTCCATGATGTTCACGCCATGGGAACCCAGGACCGGGCCGAGCTTCTGGCCAGGATTGGCCTTGCCAGCCTCGATCTGGAGCTTGATCAGCGCCGAGACTTTCTTCTTTGGAGCCATGTTATGGTTCTTCTTTCTATGACGCGGTAGTGGCGGCGGCCGTATGGCACGCCTTCCGCAATCGATATTTCCTGTGTGTGCGAAGTCGCACTCCACACACAACCCCACAATTATGCCACCTATTCCGGACGACTCCCGCGTACGCCACGGGTTGTCTGAATAACGGAACGCATCCCGCGTATGGGACGCGGGATGCGTTCGGCAAATGAGTGTGCGGCGACGGGGCAGGGCTCAGGCGTCGAGCCGCTGCACCTGATCGAAGCCGAGCTCGACCGGCGTATCGCGGCCGAAGATCGACACGAGCACGGTGAGCTTCTGCGTGGCCGGCTCCACATCGGAAACGACGGCCGACATCGACGTGAATGGGCCATCGGTGACGGTGACCTGATCGCCCACCTTGTAGGAGACCTCGAGCGTGCGCTTCTTGGCGGCAGCCGGCTTGTCACCGGCCTCCTTGAGCGCCTGCGAGGCGATCATCGGGGCCATCATCGAGACGACCTCCTTGCGGCTGAGCGGAGCCGGCTCACGGGACGGTCCGACGAAGCCGGTCACGCCTTCGGTCTCGCGCACGATGCGGCGGGCGTTCTCATCGGGGTACATGCGAATGAGCACGTAGCCGGGCACGCGCACGCGGGTGACGACCTTCTTGCCCTTCTCGGTGTGCTTCTCCACTTCCTCCATGGGCACCTCGACCTGGAAGATCGTGTCTTCCAAACCGAAGCTCTGCACGCGGGATTCGATGTTGCTCTTCACGCGCTTCTCATAGCCGGAGTAGGTGTGCAGCACGTACCACTTGCCTTCGAGCGTGCGCAGCGACTTGGAGAATTCCTTCACGGCCTTGGCCCCGGCGTCTTCCTCCGCCTCTTCCTCGGCTTCGGCGGCGGCCTCGGGTGCTTCGTCCGCGGAGGCCTCCTCGGCTTCGGCATGCTGGGTGGACTCGTCGGCGGTGCCTTCGGAATGTGCGGCGGAATCCACTGCGGCGGAGTCGTCCACCGAATCGGTGAGCGAATCCTCCTGCGCGGCGGCCTCGTCCGACGGTTCCGCGTCGTCGCCGGCGTTCACGGCATCGTAGGCCATGCCCTCGGCGATGTCCTCGCTTACCGAAGCGGCCTCGACCTGGTCGATCTGCACTTCCTGCGCGTCGGCGGTGTCGTCGTCGGCCGAGACGGCGTCCAGATTGATCGGCAGATCGTCAATGTTTTCCAAGTTCACTTCGTCAGTCATGCGGCTTCACTTTCGTGGGGATTCTTACGCGTTCCTTGAGAACACGGTACTTTCCAGTGTCTACTAACGGCAATACCGTTAGTAATTCTTCATTGCTAACGGTATTGTAGGCGATTTGCGGGATATCGGCTCAGCCGAAGATGAGGAATGAGAGCTTGCCGAGTCCGAAGTCCATTGCGGTGACGAACACCATGAGCAATGCGACGAAGATGAACACGGCGAGCGACCAGTAGAACAGCTGCTTGCGGGTCGGGGTGACCACCTTGCGCAGTTCGTCGATGATCTGCTTGATGAACAGGCCAATGCGCATGAACACATTCGGCTTGATGACTTCCTCACCGTGATCGGTCTTGCGTGCCATACACCCTCCATTGGCGTCAGATGAACTTACTCGAGTTCCTTTGCAGGGAAGGCGGGACTCGAACCCACAACCTACGGTTTTGGAGACCGTTGCGCTACCAATTGCGCCACTTCCCTAAGTGTTTCCACCAGCTCGTCGCCGGGCCGGTAAAACCGCCAAGAAGAAATAGTAGCGGATTGCTCCGACGAAGTCCACTCGCGCGTGCCGCCTTTGCCGTTTGCACACATTTTAGGCTGCATGCAAACGGCTCCGGCCACGTCGCTCAGGCCTCGGCCCACTCCTTGAACCGGCGCATGCCCTCGGTGATCTCCTCGTCGGCCACCGCGTAGGAGAACCTCATGTAACCGGGGGCACCGAACGCCTCGCCGGGAACGGCCGCCACATGGCCCTCCTCGAGCAATGCCTCGGCAAGCTCGGCGGAGGTGGTGAACGTCGTGCCGTTCGGACCCATCGGTCGGTTCAGCAGCCCTTCGACGTTCGGGAACGCATAGAACGCGCCCTCCGGCATCGGGCAATGCACTCCCTTGATGTCGTTGAGCGCGGCGACTATGGCCAGACGACGCACATTGAACGCATCACGCATCATGGCCACGGCGTCGAGCGGGCCACCCACGGCCTCGATGGCGGCCCGCTGGGCGATGTTGTTCACATTGGAGGTCATATGGCCCTGCAGCTTGGAGGCGGCCTTGGCCACGGCGAGCGGGGCGACCATCCAGCCGACGCGCCACCCCGGCATCGCGTAGGTCTTGGCCACG
This sequence comes from Bifidobacterium animalis subsp. animalis, assembly GCA_004154635.1. Classification (GTDB taxonomy): domain Bacteria; phylum Actinomycetota; class Actinomycetes; order Actinomycetales; family Bifidobacteriaceae; genus Bifidobacterium; species Bifidobacterium animalis_B. The sequence continues at coordinate 29,211 of RSDC01000004.1, read as the reverse complement.
CCGTCGAGCACGATCAGCTGTTCGCGAATCTGCGGCACGGCAGCGCCGATGTGCGTGGTCTTCACGCCGTCATAGGTGAGGTGCTCGTAAATCTCGTCGCTGATCACCCAGATGTTGTGGTCGAGTGCCCATTCGGCGATGTCGCGGATCGTCTGCTCGCTCCACACGGCACCGGTCGGGTTGTTCGGGCTCGTCACAATGATCGCCTTCGTGCGGTCGGTGCGCGCCGCTTCGATATCGTCCAGATTCGGCTCGTAGTTCACGTCGGCACCGGCGAACACCTCCACCGGCTTGCCTCCGGCGAGCTTGACCATCTCCGGGTAGCTCGTCCAATACGGCGACGGAATGATCACCTCGTCGCCATCGTTGATGATGAGCTGGAATGCCTCGTACACGGCCTGCTTGCCGCCGTTGGTCACCACCACCTGCTCCGGCTCCACCTCGTAGCCGGAATCACGCAGCGTCTTGCTGGCAATGGTCTGGCGCAGTTCCGGCAGGCCCGGCGTGGGCGAGTACTTGTAGTTCGCCGGGTTCACCACGGCCGCCGCCGCGGCCTCCACAATCGCCTCGGGGGTGGCGAAGTTCGGTTCGCCGACGCCGAAGCCGATGATGTCAATGCCCTGCGCCTTCATGGCCTTGGCCTTCATGTCGACGGCCAGCGTGGCGCTCGGCGCGACGTTGTCAATACGGTTGGAAAGTGGGAGTTTCGTCTGATCTGTAGGCATGGCTCCATGCTACTGCCAAACACTAACAAGCTGCCCACGGTGCAAGACCGACGCGCCGGCATATGAGACGGCCGCAATGGCCGGAATCTGCCCGCGAGGCGGCAAGCCGGCAATCACACGAGCACGAGATTGTCGCGGTGCACGAGCGGGTGCGCATACTCCTCGCCGAGCAGGCGGCGCAGCTGTGCGGTGTTGCGTCCCAGCATGTTCGGAATCTCCTCGGAATCGTAACCGGCAAGACCGCGCGCCAGATGATTGCCCGCCTCGTCGTCGATCCACACCGGGTCGCCGGCGGCGAAATCACCACGCGATTCGAGCACACCCGCAGCGAGCAGACTCGCCCGTCCGCCGCGCACCGCCTTGGCCGCGCCGGAATCGGCCACGAGCACCCCACGCGGGTGGGCCGCGAATTTGATCCACAACCTGCGCGCCGAACCGCGTTGCTTCACCGGCGCGAATGCGGTGCCCACCTCATCGCCCATGAGTGCCGGGCCGGCGTTGCGGGCGGCGGTGAGCACGGCCGGAATGCCGGAGACGGCGGCCATGCGCGCGGCCTCGAGCTTCGTGACCATGCCGCCGGTGCCCACGCCCGACTCCGAACCGCCCACACGCACCTGGTCGAGCAGTTCGGTGATGTTCGGCACGAAGCCGATTCTATGGGAGCCCGGCTCGCTTGGAGGTGCGGTGTAGAGCGCGTCGACATCGGTGAGCAGAATCAGCGCGTCGGCACGCACCATGTTCGCGATGAGCGCGGAGAGCCGGTCGTTGTCGCCGAAACGGATCTCGTTGCTGGCAAGCGCATCGTTCTCGTTGACTATCGGCACCACGCCGAGTTCGAGCAGCTTGGCCATGGTGCGCCGCGCATTGCGGTACTGCCGTGGCTGCATTGTGTCTTCGGCGGTGATGAGCAGCTGCCCCACGCGAATGCCGTAGCGGCCGAACGCCATCTCGTACTGGGCCATGAGCAGCCCCTGCCCCACCGACGCGGTCGCCTGCTGTGTGGCCACATCGGTGGGGCGCGATTCGAAGCCGAGCGGACCGAAGCCCGCGGCGATGGCGCCGGACGAGACGAGCACGATGTTGCCGCCGAGCATGCGCACCTGCGCAATCGCCCCCACCAGCGCATTGAGCTTATCTACGTCCAAGTGCCCGGACGGCTGCGTGAGAGAGCTCGACCCCACCTTCACCACCACGGTTCGCGCGGCCGCCACCGCGCGGCGTACTTCCTCCTGAGACGGGGTCTGCATAGCTGCTCCACTCACTGTTCTTCTCGTCTTCTCGCTGCTGTTTCCTCTACCGTGCCGGATCTCAGTCCAGCTGACGCGACCCGTCAGCTCCGGGCTCGTCCTCGTATTCCTCCGCCTCACCGCGGCCGAACAGCGACTGCTCGTCGTGCCTGTCGTCGTCGATCGACGGGTCCGCCCAATGCCCTGCGGCGCGCTCGGCCTGCATGGCGGCGCGCACGGCGGCGCGGGCGTCCATCATCTCGTGGTATTCGCGGCGTCGCTCGGAGTTGGTGCGGCGGCGTTTGCGACCGTCCTCCTCCTCCAAACGCAGGTCCTTGCCGCGGGAACCGAGCTGGGTGCCGTCGAGCATCTCGGCTCCGGCGGCGATCGTCGGATCCCAGTCGAAGGCGACGGCACGCTCCCCGCGACCGATGCGCACCTCGTCGCCGGCATGGGCGCCGTGCTTGCGCAGCGAGTCCTCCACACCGAGCTTGGCGAGACGGTCGGCCAGGTACCCCACGGCCTCGTCGTTGTCGAAGTTCGTCTGCCTCACCCAGCGCTCGGGTTTCACGCCGGTCACGGTGAACCAGAAGTTGCCATGGCCATCGTCTTCGCGTTCGATCTCGAATTCGCGCACCTGCGCATTGCGCCCATTGCGGCGCTGCGTGCCCGGTTCCTCGAGTGGCTTGATCACCACGCGCTCCTCGTCGACGCTCTCCTCGCGCTCGGCGATCTGCGCGCGCATCTCCTTCACGAGCTTGGCCAGAGCGAAGTTGAGTTCCTTCAAACCGGCATGCGAGGCCGTGGAGATCTCATAGACCGGCAGATCGAGCTTCTCGAATTCCGGCCGCACGAAATCGGCGAGCTCCTTGGCGTCGGGCACGTCGATCTTGTTGAGAATGATCACGCGCGGTCGTTCGGGAATCGGAATCGCGCCGAGCGGCAGGTCGAGGTCGTCCGCGTATTCGCCGAGCTCCTTTTCGAGCGCGTAGTAGTCCGAGAGCGGATCGCGGTCGGGGTCGATCGTCGCGCAGTCGATCACATGCGCAATGATCTCGGTGCGTTCGATATGCCGCAGGAACGTCAGTCCCAGGCCCTTGCCCTGCGAGGCCCCCGGAATGAGCCCGGGAACGTCGGCGATGGTGTAGCGCATGTCGCCGGCCTGCACGACGCCCAGATTCGGCACGAGCGTGGTGAACGGGTAGTCTGCGATCTTCGGCTTGGCCGCGCTCATCGCGGCAATCAGCGACGACTTGCCCGCCGAGGGGAAGCCCACGAGCGCGACGTCTGCAATCGACTTGAGCTCGAGAATGATGTCGCGTTCGTCACCCGGTTCGCCGAGCAGCGCAAACCCGGGTGCACGGCGTGTCTTGTTCGCCAGCGCCGCATTGCCCAGGCCACCCGCGCCACCCGCCGCCGCGACGTACGTGTCGCCGGCATGACGCAGATCGGCGAGCACCGCACCCGGCTTCTTGGGGGAACCCTGCGCGCCGCGCGCCTCGAACACCACAGTGCCCACGGGAACCGGCAGCACGAGATCCGCGCCATTCGAGCCGTCTTTCGTATCGCCCAAGCCCATGGTGCCGGAATCCGCCGTGCGATGCGGCATGAAGCGGAAGTCGAGCAGCGACGTGGCATTCTGGTCGGCTTTGAGGATCACCGAACCACCCTTGCCGCCATTGCCGCCGTTCGGCCCCGCCAACGGCTTGTATTTCTCGCGGCGGATGCCGGCCGACCCATTGCCGCCGTCGCCGCCTTTCACATGTACGGTCACTCTATCCACAAAATCACTCATAACGCCTCATTCTATCGGTGTGTTCCTATCTGCCGCACTGTTCTACAGATTCCGGCGCCGAACCATTTCCATACCGCGTGCCCGACCGCAGAGTATGCGCGCGCATTCGACGACCTTGCCGAAAACACGAAAGCCCCCGCCACAACGGGCGGAGGCTTTCAAAGTATGCTGTACGCGAATGCGTCACTCGGTGACGACGTCGACGACCTTGCGGTCACGACGCACGCCGAACTGCACGTTGCCGTCAGCCAGAGCGAACAGCGTGTGGTCCTTGCCGACGCCCACGTTCTTGCCGGCGTGGAACTTGGTGCCGCGCTGGCGAACGATGATGTTGCCGGCGACAACCGCTTCGCCGCCGAACTTCTTCACGCCGAGGTATTGAGGATTCGAATCGCGACCGTTACGCGAGCTGGACGCGCCCTTCTTATGTGCCATTGTTGTTCCTTTCGGTACCTGTACCTGCTGTCAGCTTGCTCAGGCGATCGCCGTGATCTTGAGCTGGGTCAGCTTCTGGCGATGGCCCTTGCGGCGGGCAACGCCGGTCTTGTTCTTGAACTTCTGGATGCGGATCTTCGGGCCCTTGGCGTCGTCGTTCACGACTTCGGCCTTGACGGAGATCTTTGCCAGATCGGCAGCGGCGATGATGACCTTTTCGCCGTCGACCACGAGCGCAACCGGGAACTCCACGGTTTCGCCATTCTTGGCGTCGAGACGGTTCACGAGGATGGTGTCGCCAACCTCGACCTTTTCCTGATGGCCACCGGCCTTCACAATTGCGTACATATCCGTTCCTTTATTCACTTGGAAAGCTTACTGCCCAGCACGCACGAGCTCACGGCCAGACACCATCAATCAACTATACACACCCCCGCGAACAACGCAACCTTCAACACGCACATGCGTTCCCGCGAGTTCCGCGTGCCATAATACCAGCGATGCAGACGAATGCGATTCCCGCGATTCCCATGCCGAGTGCCGCATCGCACATGCCGTTGCCTCCGGTTGATGGCAGCACGATTCCCGAATCATATTCCACGGTGAACAGCAACGGATTCGACTCAACCGCGCTGTTGCCGCCCGCCGTGAACCTGGTGGTGTAATTCGTCGCGTTGTAGCCGGCTGGGGAGGTTCGCTCGTCGAGCTGGTATTCGCCCCACGGTAGGTTCGCGAGCGCGATCCTGCCTGCCGCGCCATCCGAGTCCAGATTCCATGCCGTCGGGTTCTCCGCGGCGATCTGTGCGCATGTCCGGCCTTGCGCCCCGTCCACGCAGTCGATCACGGTCCATTCGCCCTCAATCTTCGGCACATTCTCCGACCAGTTGCGCTGCACCATCTGCAGATTCCACTCGCTACCGCCGAGATACGTCTTGCTGTCGCGCGCGGCCGTAGACTGCCGTTCGACCGCCGCCAGCGTGACGGTCTTCGCACGGTGCCGCTTGATGAGATCGAGATACCCGTCGCCGTCCGTGTCCTTCGCGGCCGTGCCACGCAGCACATTGCCTTGCCCGTCGATGTCGACGTTCTTCTCCCCTCCGGCGATCTGCAGGCCGAATTCGCCGAGTCCGCCGTCACCCACACTGAAGTAGAAGAAATAGCCGGACATGGTGATCGGCTGTGCATCTGCATTCTTCCGCTCTCGTTCAAGCAAGCGATACTTGCCTGGTGCGAGAGCAGACAGATTCACAGCGAAATACCCTGCACGCTCGTCGGTGTCCCAGAACGCTCGCTCGGCATTCTGGTTCAGGCCCGGCGGACATTGGTATCCGTCGCCGACCTTGTCGCAGATGTATTGCTGGATCGTGTAGTACTGGGTGCGGTTGTTCTCCGGGTTCACTCCCCACATCTGGATTGACCATGCGGTGCCAGGAACCTGCTGGTCGGTGTACTTCCAATCGACAGTGGCCACCGCGGCCGTCCATGTGCCATATTGCGGCTGAGGTTCGGGGTCCGGCATCGGGGTGTCGGGTTGATCCGGCTCCTCAGGTTCTGGATCAGGAGTCAGCGGCGGCTGGGGTTCCGGCTCCGGGGCGGGGTCAGGTGCCTGATAGTCCGGATCCACGGCCCCGGAATACCACGCGATCTCGCTCATGTCCTTCTCGCTCTGGTTGTTCCCGGAATCGCCGCTCACGAAGTGCGGCTGGTCAACGCCATACGAATACATCCAGCTCAGCTTGCCGTCGGAGGCCACCTTGAAGCGGGCGTTGAGCGTGCAGGGTTTGTAGCCCGCAGGAGGCTTGGTCTCGCGCAGCATATGGAACTTGCCGTCGGTGCGCAAGCCGGTCACGGCGAGCACACCCGGCGTGGGATCATAATCCACGAGCACCGTCGAGTTTTTCTCACGAGCGAGCTCGATCTGCTCTTCGGTCTGCACTTTCGAAGTGGAATCCACCACGGTGCCCAGCAGAATGGTTTCGGTGGGCACAGCGCTCCACTCGCCGTTGGTGATGACGTGCAGCTCCCATTCGGAGCCGCCAAGTCCTTGCGAGTCTGCGGCATCGGGCAGGTTGCCGGCGTCGGCACGACCCCAGCGCACATATGGCACCGAGCGTCTCGGGTCCACCTCCTGCAACTCCCCCACGGCCTCAGGGATCTCTGCGGAATCGCCGTCGGCAGCACCGCCGGCATCGGCATCAGCCGCGGCGTCGTCAATCTGTTCGCCAGCGGAATCTGCCATATCTGCGTCATTTGCGGAGACCGGAACGTCGTACGGATCTGCGTCCACATCGAGCGCGGCGGTGGCGAAGGGGAAGCCCAGCGACAGCACGACAACGGCAAGCATGGCCACAATCGCCACGATGACCCTGCGGCGATACACGCCGTGACGGGGTCGTACCGCTGCATGCCGTGCCATATCCGTATGCTCCTTGGTTCTTTGCACATCACCGCATCGGGTCCAGATGCGTCTTCCCATGCCCAGCTCCGGCATGGTGCATATAGCGTGCATGCCCGAATCTGGGAATTACCATGGAAATCAACCGTTGGCGCGCGAATTCCACACAGGATCCGCACAACGTTCACGCTCTTTTCACGAATCGGGCCGCCATCGGACTCGTCATCGGTCGACGCGCTCTCCGGCACACAGACGACAGGGAGAGCACATGCCTACATGCGGCAAAGAAAAGACCGGGGCATGGAAGGTGGAAACAGCCCCGGTCGATATAAGGAGAAGAGTTGGGTCTCAACACTAATAGAACCTACTAGTAGAACCTACTAGAATCGGGATTCAACTGCTTTGTCTATCATACGCGAGCTCGCGCTCGAATGCCAAGAAGCGTGTCCACATAGAGAGTGTTTCGAAACCCACTGAAATCATTGGTTTTGCTGACATTTTGCAATGCATTCGGAATTGAATTAATACGAGCATATTACGAGATCCGCGAATTTCCGGACGCCGCAAGACATGCCATGTACAGGAAAACGCCACATCGCCGTTGATGTGGGCATTTTCTCTATGGACCACTGTAGCGGAGCACTCTAGCGTCAGGCACATCTTTCGGCTTTGCTTCACAATACCCGCAAAATCGTTCCACAAACGTGTCTCATTCCGCAAATTTTCCGCGATATGCCGGCATATTCACCATTCCCACGGCAAACGGCGAAAACCTGCCCCGTTCCGTCATTGGCCAGAGGTGTCGAGTGATGCTCAAGTGCCCGGATACAAGGAAGGGCGGCCGCGGGAAAACGGTCGCCCCAGAGAGAGAAGGAGATATCATAACAGTCGGTTGGGTAATCGGCCATCACGAATATGTCGGCAGTTCTTTGGAGAAGGGGTGAACCGCCACAACCTCTATTATGCTCCCTTGTGCCGCGCGGGCAGGCGTATTCGCCCATGCTTCACAGCTCTTTCACGCTTGTTCGCACTCGCCCGCCCGCGGAACCGGCGCCAGGTTCAGGATTCCTCGGCCACGTCCTCCACCGTCACCGCGGCGGCGTCATCGGCAGATTGCTCGGCGTCGTCGATCACTTCGCCTTCGACCTGCTCGACCGCCCCATCAACATGTTCGGAGCCGTTCGCATTATCTGCGGAGTCTGTTGCAGATTCCACAGTGGATTCCACTGCCACGTCGACCTTGGTGGTTTCCTCCGTCGTGTCGGCCGCCGGAGCCTCCACGGTCTCCTCGGCCTCCGCCGCCACATTCGCGGCCACCGCCGCGGCGGCGATCTGCGCGAGCTTGGCTTTGACCGCTGCGGACGAGCCCTTCGGCGCATGCACTTCGGGCGTGCCATGCCCGTGCTTGTTCGTGCGCACGAACGGATCGCCGCCCTTCATCGCGTACGGATCGTCGAATTCCGCGGAGATCGTGGGCTCGTCATGCACAATGAACCCGCGCCCCTTGCACTCCGGGCACTCCTCGGAGAACGCCTCGACGAGGCCCTGACCAATGCGCTTGCGCGTCATCTGCACGAGTCCGAGCGACGTCACCTCGGCCACCTGGTGCTTGGTGCGGTCGCGGGCCAGGCATTCCACCAGACGACGCAGCACGAGGTCACGGTTCGCCGGCATCACCATATCCACATAGTCGATCATGACCATGCCACCGATGTCGCGCAGACGCAGCTGACGTGCGATCTCCTCGCTCGCCTCCAGATTGCATCGCGTCACCGTCTCCTCGAGCGACTTGCCCTTGCCAATGAAACGGCCGGTGTTCACGTCGATCGTCGTCATCGCCTCGGTGCGGTCGATCACAATGGAGCCGCCACTGGGCAGGTAGACCTGGCGTTCCATGCCCTTGCGCAGCTGCGAGTCGATCTGCCACTTGTCGAACACGTCCTTGCCGCCGTGCTCCTCCGGGTCCCACTTCTCGAGCTTGTTACGCAAATCGGGTGCCATGTGGTCGAGGTACTCCTCGATGCGGTGGTACACGCCGTCGCCTTCCACAATCATCTTGTTGAAGTCGTCGTTGAAAATGTCGCGCACCACGCGAATCGCCACGTCAGGCTCTCCCTGCAGCAGCTTCGGACGCTTGCCGTGCAGGAACTCCTCGCGCTTGCGCTGAATCTCGGCCCACTGGTTGGTCAGCCCCTCGAGATCCTTCGCAATCGCCTCTTCGGACGCTCCTTCGGCCGCGGTGCGAATGATCACACCCATGTCCTTCGGCGCGATCTTCGAGACGATCGACTTCAGGCGGTTGCGTTCGCGGTCGCTGAGTTTGCGGCTCACGCCGGTCATGCCGCCGGATGGCACGAGCACGAGGAAGCGCCCGGCGAGCGTCACCTGGCTCGTCAGACGTGCGCCCTTGTGCCCGATCGGGTCTTTCGTCACCTGCACGAGCACCGGATCGCCCGACTTGAATGCGAGCTCGATCCTGCGCGGCTGTCCCTCCAAACGCGTGGCGTCCCAGTTCACCTCGCCGGCATACAGCACACCGTTGCGGGCCTGGCCGATGTCCACGAATGCGGCCTCCATGCTCGGCAGCACGTTCTGCACACGACCGAGGTAGATGTTGCCCACGGTGGCGACCTCCTGGATGTCGGAGACGTAATGCTCGACGAGCACGTTGTCTTCGATCACCGAGATCTGCGTATGGCGTCCGCGTTCACGCACGACCATGAGCCGGTCCACGTTCTCGCGGCGCGCGAGGAAGTCCTGTTCGAGCAGCTGGTTCTGGCGGCTGCGTTCACGGCGGTTGTCGCGACGGCGCTGTTTCTTCGCCTCGAGACGCGTCGAGCCCTCGACATCGGTGATCTCATCGATGTACTGCTGCTTGCGCGAGCGGCGCGGCTGTTCCTCTTCCTCGCCGCCCTTCGAGTTGCGGCGACGGCGACGGCGACGCGTCACCGTGCTCTCGTCGTTCTCCTCGTCGTCCTCGGCGCGCGAACGGCGACGGGTGCGGGTGCCCTCCTCGTTCTCGGATTCCTCGCGTTCCGCATTCGCGTTCTCCTGCGACTTGCGGCGGCGACGGCGACGCGTATGGGTGCCGCTCTCCTCGCTGTCGGATTCGTCGGCCGCCTTTCCGGTTTCGTCGTCGATTGGCGCATAGACGATGTCGTCAAGTACGAGGTCTTCCTCGATCTGCTCGACTTCGGCGGCCGCGCGGCGCTCCTGCGCGTTCAGTCGGCGATTGCGTGAACGCTTGCGGGAGCGGGTGCTGCCTTCGTTGAGATCGAGATCGTGCAGCGGCTCGTCGTCGGAGTCTTCGTCATTCTCCTCGTCGTGGGTGGAACGCGAACGTGCCGGCAGCACCGGCTCCTGGAACAGCAGGGAGGTCATCGGGCGGCCGCCACGGCGATTGCCGCGCGCGCTGCTTTCCTCCTCGTCGTTCTCCATATCTGCAGATTCATGCTGATCCGCGTCTTCGAGCACCTCACGACGGCTTGTGCGGGAACGGGAGGCGGAACGGGAACGCGAGCGTGAACGGCCGCGGCCGGTCTCGTGGGTCTCGGCATCGTCGTCGAAAGACTCATCCAACGCATCAAGCACATGCTGGGTGCGGCTCTCATAGCTGTCGTCATTGGTCTGCTCAGATTCGTCGGACACCGTGCGGCGGCTTCGACGCGAACGGGTGCTGCGCGGCTCCTCGGCTTCGTCTGCCTGCGCACGCGAGCGGCGGCGCGTATGAACGGTCGGCTCCTCATCATCGTTCTGTGCCGCGCCCCGGCCCCGGCGCGAACGCGTCGTCGTGGGCTCCTCTGCCTCGTCATTCGCGGTGCGTGTGCTGCGCGACCTGGTGGAGGTGCTGGCACGGCGTGAGCGGCGGCGCGTTGCCGTAGGCTCGTTGGAGTCTTCGGATTCCTCGGATTCCTCCTCGTGGCTGCCCGCAGGAAGCGCCTTGGCCGGCTTGCCGGCTTCGATTGCGGCGCTTGGTTCCTGGAACAGCGGCACGCGGTCGTGCACTTCGAGCTGCATTTGGGCGCCCGCCTCTCCGGCGCCCCTCACCACACGGCGGCCGCGACGGCGGCGTGTGGGGGTGGAATCGTTGGTGGTGTTGGTGGTATCGGTATTGTCGAACTCGGGCGAACCCAAGCCGTTCTCGGTCAAATCGGGCATATGTTCCTCGTGCGGCGCGCTGCAACGGCGTCGCGAATCATGGCTTCGCACGGTGTCACCCTGCCCTCTCACGGCAGTCGCGCTTCGCGCCCATGGAAGCATCCAAAAGTCAAATGGTCGAGGGCGGACACCAGCGTGCGGGGAACCTAAGCGTGTGCGCGCGTGCACGTCGAAATGCACAACGCATGCAGTACGGCTCAACCGCGACGGGATCGACGCCATCGATTGCGGAGCGGCGTTGCAGCACCGCTCTCTGCCCAGTATGCCACAAGGTATGCAGATTGAACAATCTGTTCACATCTGTACGGCAATGCGAGATGATTCCGCCACCATGCGGACGTCATCCACTCTCCCCTCGCACCCCTTCCTCTGCGTAAAATGGGACAGATAGCAGCCACTGAATGTCCCAAATTACGTCGCTTTACGTAAAAAGGGACAAAATTTCATCTCCAAACGTCCCTAATTACGTCGCCTTACGTAAAAAGGGACGTACTGTAACCAGAAAATGTCCCAAATTACGCCCCACTCTGCGTAAAAAGAGACAGATAGCAGCCGCTAGATGTCCCAAATTACGTCTTTGTACGTAAAAGGGGACAAATAGAGGCCTGCAAACGTCCCCAATTACGCAGGGAAGAGCAAAAGAGCGAGAAGGAAAGACAGACGCCGTGTTCTCATGCTGCCGCGCTCAGCTCAGCCAGTCGCGCAGAATGCCGGCCATGAGCGTCAGTTCGCCTTCCGCCACCTGCTCGTCGTGCTTGTGCGCGAGCAGTGGCGAACCGGCGCCGAAGTTAACGGCCGGAACACCGAGCTGCGAGAATCGGGCGACGTCGGTCCAGCCGAGCTTCGCCTCGGGGTCCTTGCCGGTGCGTTCCTTCACCAGAGCCGCCAGCGAGCGCGTGAGTTCGGAATCCATGCCGGGTCGTGCCGACGGCGATTCGTCTTTCATCTCGATGCCGAAGCCCTCGAACACGCCGCCCGTCGCCCGGTGCTCGCCGTTGCCGAGTTCGGCGCCGCAGTCCGCGCCCATCATCAGCGCCTTCGCCTCGGCGAGCGATTTGTCGGGAGCGAAACGGTAGTTGACGTGCACGCGGCATTCATCGGGGATCACATTGGTGCCCTTGCCGCCGCTGATCAGCGTCGCGTTGAGCCCTTCGCGGTAGTCGAGACCGTCCACGCTCACGGTGGCGTCCGTGTGCTCGTTCAGACGGCGCAGAATCTCGGCGGCGTCGTGAATGGCGTTGTGGCCCATCCACGCGCGTGCGGAATGTGCGGCTATGCCGTGCGTGACCACGTCGAAGCGGATCGTGCCGTTGCAGCCGCCTTCGATGCCGCATGAGGTGGGCTCGCCTATAATCGCGAAATCGCCGGCGATCCAGTCCGGGTGCGCCTCGGCGACCTTGCGCAGGCCGTTCTTCTCGGCGGCCACCTCCTCGTGGTCATAGAACACGTAAGTCAGGTCGTATTTCGGGTTCGTCAGCGTCGCGGCAAGGTAAAGCAGCACGGCGTCCGACGATTTCATGTCGGTGGCGCCACGCCCCCACACCACGCGTTCGCCCGGATGCGCCTCCGCGACGCCCGGCAGAATGAGCGGGTCGCCGGGTTCGAGCAGTTTCGGCGGGAAGTTGTCGATCACCGGCACCACATCGAGGTGGCCGGCGAGCACCACGCGCCTGTCACGGCCGAGATTCGTGCGCGCGACGAGCGTGTCGCCATGCCGCTGCACGTCCAGATGCGGCAGTGTGCGAAGGAACGCCTCGGTCATGTCGGTCAGATGCCGTTCGTCGTCGCTCACCGAGTACACGCGCATCACCTGCATGCACAGGTCGGTGAGCGCGTCCTGCTCGCCCACACCGGCGTCCACCGTCAGCTTGAGCGGCTCCCCTGCGCGATCGATTATCTCCATGTCCTCATTCTCCCAACATCGTTTCACACCCCGCATGGGCTCCGGTTCGCCATGCGCGCCTGCACACACTCTACCAGTGCGGAATATGCAAAGCTATCGGGTGTTCCACTCTCGACCGTCGCGCGGAGTTTCGGTATGCGAATTTGCAGATTCCACCCGCGTTCCAGCCCGCTCATCTGCGCGAATCTGCAGTCCCGGTTTGTTCGGACTCGTTGCCGCCGGCGTGGCCGCACGCGCCCATGCGCTCAGTGTATCGGCGGTGGTGCGCCGAATGCGTGTGAACATAAGCGTGTCGGGGCCATTGGCGACGAACAGCGTTATGCGCAACCTGCCAATACCGCTGCGCATGCGCCAGAAGGGCACAGTCATGCGTGACATCTGTGCGCAGGAGCGGCGTGTGAACAGCGTGACCAGCCCGCAGCCCCTGCCGGCACGCATGGCAATACGATGCGGGAGTGCGTCGGCGGCGTCGGGAAGCAGTGCGAACCCCTCGGCATCGTATTTGACCACACGGGTCGCCAGCCACCACAACGCCCAGCATGGCATCAATGCGAATGCCCACCAGCGAATATCGCCAGTCGTCCACACCAACGCGACGGTGGAGACAATACCAAGTATGAGCATGGCGACGGGCATTGCGACGAAATAGCGAAGCAGGCCGGCGCCGGTGCGTTGGATGGGCGGGCAGGAGATGCGCCATTCGGGGAGCAATCCGCGCAACGTGGCGTACACGCGGGCATCGGCGATCACCGGCACGAGCATGGTGGTCACGGAATCACCGGCACCCTCGGAATCTTCGCCCGAAGCCAGACCGATGCGCACGCTGCTCAGGTGCGCCATGCGGCGGAGCAGCGAGCGTTCCACGACAAGCGTGCGGATGCGGTGGACCGGTATCATGGCGTGATTGCGCGTGAACAGTCCGCGTTCGATAACCAGCATGTCGCCTTCGCGCCGCACCTCCATGCCATGGTAGCGCACAAGGCATCGCAGCAATGAGAACGTCAGCAACGCCACGAGTGCGACGGCCAGCATCTCCGCCGCATACGCCGGATTGCCAATCGCCGTCTCCACGAACTGTTCCTGCATATGTTCCACACGCCTGTTCATCCAGTCGGGCAGCACGTCGCCGAATTTCGCGATGACCTGCCACAGCACCAACGCCACTGCGATCACATGTACATCGGTGAGCGCGAACTTGACGATGTCGCCAGTCGACACGCGCAGAGCCGGATGCGGTTGCGCCGACCTGCGCGGTGTCTGCGTGCGCACTGCCGGGTCTGCGAGAACGGTGCGAGCAGATTCCCGCGCGCCCGCACTGTCTCCCTCACCGGCATTCACTCCAGGTTCCACACGGTGCTGTGCGAGATGCCGGGTTCGCCGCCGTTCTATGTCGTCGCGCAACCGTTCGGGCACAGCCTCCAGCACAATGCCGCCGTCAGTGGAATCACCGGTCATCAACACCAGCCTGACACTGCCGAATAGCCGCCGCAGCGGGGAGGCGGAAGTCTCGATGGCGTGAATCTGGTCATAGGAGACAAAACGGTGGGAGCGTTTGAACATACCCTGCCGCCATTCGACACCGTGTGAGGTGAGCCGGTACCCGGTGAACAGCCAACTCATCACAGCGTAGAGGACGCCGACGGCGAAGAATATGGAGGCAACGGCAGGCAGCGCCATCTCATGCCGCATCCACCATCGCGCGGCGACCAGCGTCACCGCCACACCGACCGCCGGCCGCACCACCTCGACGAACGAGAACGCGAGCGAGACGACATGCAGATGCCGCCAAGGGGCGTCCGAAGGCGGCGAGGAGGAATCCGAGGGCATCGGCGAGGTGGATGGGGAGGATGCCGGCGTCGTCACAGGTCCTCCTTCGCCGTGCGCACGTGCTCGAGGATGCGCCGGGTCACCTCCTGCGCTTCCCGCGGGTCTATGCCTTCGATGCGCTGCTGGCCGGCGGCCACACTGATGCTGATCGAGGAGAGGTGGAACAAACGCAGCACCGGCCCCTGCTCTATATCCACATGCTGGACGCGGTTATAAGGCACGATCTCCGTCGTCTTCCACAGCCAACCATGGCGCACGCATATGTCGTCGGGACCAATGGAATATCTGGTGAATGCGTAGGCATAGCGGCAGCGCAACCTGCCGGCGATGAGTGCGACCCCAGCGAGAGCAACCGCCGCAATAGCGGCTACGATCTGCCAGATCCCCCAACCATTCATCGCCGACCACACCACGCAGCCCACGGCCACACAAATCAAGGCGAAGGATTCCAAGCCGGCGACCGTCATCCATACCGATCGAACCCGCGGCGGCAGCTCCTTCCACTGCATCGTTTCGTCCACGTCGCCTCCTCGAATCCAAAAATCTCATAGTATGGCCTGCACGTCTCGCATAACGGACCAATTTAGGCACATCATACCGAGATGAGCAAAGCGTCGCACTAGGCATCTTGCAGTGCCCTGCGCAGTCGCGCGCGGGGGGCGCGAATGAGACGGCTCGCCGAACATGTGCGAACGCGCGCATATACTGACACACGAACGTCAAGGGATAGGGAGAAGCATGGGCGGCCTCATCAGCGCAATGGAGGGATTCTGCGTCATCGGCATCGTGATCGCGGCCGGCTATGTGGCCGCGCGCCTGCAGATCGGCGGCGCCCAGGCACAGTACGTGTTCAATCGGCTGAGCTTCTTCATTGCGAGCCCCTGCCTCATGTTCGCCATTCTGGCGCAGGAGAACATCACGAATCTGTTCGATTCCACGATCATCGTCGCGTTCTGCTCGGCGGTCGGCGTGGGACTCGTCTTCCTCGTGCTCAACAGATTGTTCTTCCACCTCAAGGCACCGGATGCCACGATCGGCGTGCTCAACTCGCTGTATTTGAATTCGAACAACATCGGCCTTCCCATCGCCACGTACATTCTCGGCAACCCGGCGCTCGTCGCGCCCATTCTCGTCATGCAGCAGGCGCTGTTCACGCCGGTCGGGCTCACCGTGCTCGACGTGACCACCAAGGGCAAGTTCTCGGTGAAGCAGGTGCTCAAGCAGCCGTTGCACCAGCCATTGCTCATCGGCACCGTGCTCGGCATTATCGTCTCGGTCGTCTCGTCGAAGGTGGGCCATTTCATTGTGCCGAACTTCCTGTTCGACCCGATCGACATGATCGGAGATTCCGCGGTACCCATGATCCTCATGGCATTCGGCATGTCGTTGCACGGCACGAAGCCGATGCAGAACAAGTCGAATCTGCCGGCGATCTGGACGGTGGCGGCGCTCAAGAACATCGTGATGCCGCTCATCGCATTCGGCATCGCATTCGCCATGGGCTTCCGCGGGCCCACGCTGTACGGCTGTGTCGTGCTCGCCGCACTGCCCACCGGCCAGAACGTGTACAACTACGCGGCCCGCTACAATGTTGGCATGACCTTCGCGCGCGACGGCATACTCATCTCCACCATGACGAGCCCCATCTTCATCGCGATCATCGCCGCGCTCCTCAGCTAGCAGATTCCCGCAGGCCCTCCCACTGCCCATCCCATCTGTTACGGGCTACGGTTTCCCCTTACGGGCTGGGATATCCCAGCCCGTAAGGGGAAACCGTAGCCCGTAACAGATGTCTCGTATCCCACCACATCTCAATCGTCGCGGCGGCGCGAGATCGAATCGAGGCGCGTGGCGGTGTGGTTCGCGCTCACCGCGCCAACGGTCACCAGCGCATAGCACAGCGCAATGCCGAACAGGCAGCGCAGCATCACGGCGGGGTCGCTGAGCATCGAGCCCACCAGCGGCAGCATGAGCAGCAACGAGCAGCCGGCGGAGATGACGATCACCGTGTTGAGCGGCGTGAGCACTTCCGAGAACCGCGCCTTGCGCAATGTGAGCGCATCGGTGCCTTCGAGCATGAGCATGTGGTATTCGTCGGCCTGGTCGAACACACTGGCCGACTGCATGATGCCCGAGCTCACCGCGGCCAGCACGGCGGCGAACACCAGCGTGAGCGTACCGCCGAGCGAGATGTCGTGCATCATCATCAGCGTCTCCGGGTCGGCATCGCCCGATGCCGTGCCCAGTGCGCCGCATATGGCGGTGATGCCCGCGATGAATACGGCGAGCGCGATGCCCGAGACATTGCGCCACGCACGCTTCGGGTTGTCGAGAATGCGGCGCATCGCAATCATGGTGGCGGCGGATTTCGGCCGGTGCGCACGCGACTTCGCCACGGCGGCGATCACCCACGAACCGATCACGTTGAGCAGCATGAAGCAGCCGCCGATGATCGCGAACACGACCCCATACGCCACCGCCACACCGGCGCCGGCCACGAGGTTCATGTTGTTGAGCATGGCGAAACCGAACACGAGGGCGACGACGAACAGCGCCACGCGCCATTTGCCGGGCATCGCGGCACCTTGGCGCGCGGTGACGCCCAAGGGCGTGATGGCCACCTTGCGCAACGTGAGCAGCGCGGAGACCAAGGCCAGTGCGGCAACGCCGACGACGGTGCCGATGAGCGCCCACGGCCCCACCCACAGCTGTTCGAAGTCGAAGGTGCGGTTCTCGAAGTGCAGCATCATGATGAGCGGCATCACGGCGAAATACCCGGCAATGCCCAGCACAGAGCCGATCACGGCCTGTCCGACCGCTTCGAGTGCGGTCAGCCGCACCACCTGCGACGTCGTGGCGCCAGCCAGTCGCAGCGCCGCGAGTCGTTCGTCGCGACGTGTGGCGGCAAGGCGCGCCGCAGAGCCCGCGAGCGTGGTGAAGGGCACCACGAGCAGCACGCAGGCGAACATGGCGAGCACCACGTAGAACTCGCCGTTGACGCTCACGTTGGCGTGCGTGGAGCAGGCGGAATCATTGAAGAAGCAGCCAACTGTGTGGTCTGGTGACGCACGCCAGATGAAGCCATGCAGACCGCCGAGCACGGTGAGGAAGATCGCGGTCGCCGCGGCGAAGGCGATGACGGCGAGCAGGCCCGTGTGGTCGCGCGGCGCATCCGATTCGTCGTCATGGTGGAACATGTGCCGGTGGAAGAGTCTCCACAGTGCGAAGGTGCTCATTGCAACGCTCCTTGTGGTTGGGCGCCCATCTGCACTGCCTGTGCCGAGGCGTCGTTCTGCGGTTGGCGCTGCATGCCTGCGCGCCGGTTGGCCGCGTCGAGGATCATGCCGTCGCGCATGCTCACGGTGCGGTCGCAGTATGCGGCGATGTTCGGGTCGTGGGTGACGAGCACCACTGCGGCATTGTTCGCGGCCGCCGCCTGCATGAGCAGATTCATCACCTCGTGCCCGGTGTTCTGGTCGAGCGCGCCGGTCGGCTCGTCGGCGAAGATGATGGCCGGATTCACACACAGTGCGCGCGCAATGGCGACGCGTTGCATCTGGCCGCCACTCATCTGGCCGGGTCGATTGCGCATCAGATTGCGCAATCCCATGCGTTCCAGCCACATGGCGGCCTGATCGGTCGCCTGCGAGTACGCCATGCCGCCGAGCATGAGCGGCAATGCCACGTTTTCGATCGCCGGCAGTTCCGGCAGCAGTTGCCCGGACTGGAAGACGAATCCGAACGCCTGCCTGCGCATGCGGGTACGTTCGGCGTCCGGAATGCGGTCGATGTCGGCACCGCGGAACAGCACTTGGCCGGCCGTCGGCTTCGTGATGCCGGCGAGCACATGCAGCAGCGTCGATTTGCCCGAACCCGACGGTCCCATGATCGCCACGCGTTCGCCCTCGCCAAGCTGGAAGTTCGCGTGGTTCAGCGCGAGTGGCTGACCCATCTGCCATGCCGCGGGCTGCGTCCCCGCCGCCGGGTTGCCGGAAGCGCCTGTGTTGTAATCCATCACCAGGTCGATTCCCTGCAGCGCGAGCGATTGGCCGCCCATCGGCGCTCCGTCAGGGTACGGCATGGGTGCCGTGGTCATTGGAGGCTGCGGTGCATACCCGTTGTGGGGCATGGCATCTGCGGGGGTTTGTGGCATGGGATGCGGCGCGCTCTGCGGCGCCTGCGGCATCGGAGCGCCGGGATTGTTGTTCTGCATTGCGTTCATGCTTCCAAGCTACGGTGTCGCGCCCGCACGCCCCATCATGCAACGGGATGAATTCCCCGGCAGACCACGCCCGCTCTCAGCCTTAAGGATGATGCTCGCCGGCATATCAGGCGAGATGCCAGCTCACGCGATGCAGATCGCTCGGCCCGCATTGCGCGATCGCCTCGCGGTGCGCCCTCGAGCCGTACCCCTTATTGCGATCCCACCCGTAGCGCGCATATTCGGCATGCTCGCGCGCCAACTGTTCCATCAGACGGTCTCGGGTCACCTTCGCCAGCACCGCCGCCGCTGCGACGCTGGCACACTGCGCATCCGCCTTGACCAGCGTGCGCACCTGCGCCGGCACGGGCACCGCGGGAGCTTCGAAAGTGCCCAATGCCTTGGATATGTAATCGTTCGGCCCGTCGAGTATCGCGCCGACGTGCAGCCCACCCGCATGCTGCAGCGGATCGTGCTTCGTATACGCCCATGTTCCCGAGTATTTGCGGCGCGCGTCGAAACCGTGCATCTCGCTGTCACCCGGGCTACCCATGCCGAGGGCGCGTTCCACACCATCGAGTGCGCGCAGTGCGGCGATGCCGAGCGCATGAGAGATGCCCCATTCGTCGATCTCCGCATTGCTCGCCGAACCGATTGCAAAACCGTCCACCCACGCCTGCAGTGGCTCGTACAGACTCTCGCGCCTATGCTCGGTGAGTGTCTTGGAATCTGCGAGATACTGCGGCATGGCGGTCTGTGCTTCGCCGAGATTCCGCGCAAGGAACGCGGCCGCGCCCACCATCACCGGACCTGCCAGCGACCCGCGTCCCACTTCGTCGAATCCGACGATCACATTGAACCCATCGGCGGCAATCTGCCGTTCCAATGCAAACGACGGCGCCATACCGCCCCTTTCTCGACTCCGAAAACCCGCGCAGATGCCAGCACAGATCAGCCCGCGTCGGGCACGTTCGCGAACACGTCGCTGTAATTGCTCAGCCACGCGATGCGGTTGAGCGGCCAGTACCGCGCGAAGGCGACGCCGGCGATGTCCCGAATGGGCACCTGCCCATGTTGCGCGTCGTTCAAGTGGAAGCGGGAATCCGCGGAATTGCTCCGGTTGTCTCCCATCACGAACACATGCCCCTCACTCACGGTGACCTTGAACGGGAAGGTGCTGGGCTGGTCGCCGGGCTTGACATACGCGGATTCGTCAATCGCCACACCGTTGATCTTCACCGGCTGGCCCGCCCCCTCGCATTCGACGGTGTCGCCGGGCAGTCCGATCAGCCGTTTGATCAAGTAGTCGCTGTGATAGGTGGTCTCCTCGTTCGCGAGCCAGTTGGAGGGGTCTTTGAACACCACAATGTCGCCGCGTTTGAGCGCGACCGGCCGCGGGGAGAGCTTGGTGGTGATCACACGGTCGCCTGGCATGATCGTGTTCTCCATGGAGCGTGACGGAATCACATACATGCCGAATACGAAGATGCGCAGCAGCACCACAATGGCCACGGGAATCGCGCACCACAGGAAGAAATCCCGTATTGCCGTCCCCCTTGTCGAGGCGAGCTGCTGCTCCGTCCCGGCGGAGTCCAGATTCACCGTCCCCGCATCGCGATTGCCGTGCGTCTCCATTGGCGCCGGACTCTGCGGCATGGGCTCGTTCGAAGAATCCATGACCCCTCCTGTCGAAATGATTACCGCACTCCAATGTATCATTTTCGGCGGAGACCCATTGCGGCGTTCACCATTCACAACAAATGTTCCACGGCCGACAAAACGCCGGCGCGCATACTGCTCTCTGCCGCAGATCGCCGCATATACGCCCGCACAAGCAAAAGCCGGGCCCGAACACGGAACCCGGCTTTCACAAGACCGTTATGGCGAAACTCACTTGGCGGAGTTGTCGCGGCGCTCGACGATGCGAGCTGCCTTGCCACGCAGATTGCGCAGGTAGTACAGCTTGGCGCGGCGAACGCGGCCACGACGAACGACCTTGATCGAGTCGATGGACGGGGAGTGCAGCGGGAAGCGGCGCTCCACACCGGTGCCGAAGCTGATCTTGCGCACGATGAAGGTCTCGCGCACGCCGGCGCCCTGACGGCCGATGACCACGCCGGTGAAGGTCTGGATACGGGAGTTGTTGCCTTCCTGAATCTTCACGTTCACGTCGACGGTGTCGCCCGGACGGAATGCCGGGATCTCGTCGGCCGGCTTCATGTGCTTGGCGTCAAATGCCTCAATAGCGTTAACCATGGTGTTCCTCTACCCTGCCGCATGCCAGCGTATGGTCGCGACATTCGCATGCCCGCGGATGTCTGGAATATCGCCGCAGATTTGTCTGCGACGCGCGTGCCGATCCGCCGAAAGTCAGGTTCGGCTGGACTCGTGGGCAGGCGGATTCATGCGGCGATCCGCGTGCCGGCACAGCGACTCCACATTATACAAAGCGCACTGGATTACCCACGGCCTCCGACGAACCAAGTCACGCGGACTTACTTCGTCTCACTGAGTCTCGCTGACTTTCCTTATGTAAGACAAACTCAGCAATGCAGACTTGGTTTGTCTCACTAGTCACTGCTCAGCGAGACTAACTCAGCATCACCTACTTGCTTTGTCTCACTAGCCACTCCCCCGTGAGACAAAACAAGCTGAGCAGACCGACTTGGTATCACTAATCTGTTCTCAGTGAGACAAACCAAGTCACCCCAGCTAGATTCGTCTCACTCAGATGATTTCAGTAAGACAAATCCGGCAACAGGCAACACAGACTTGGTTTATCCCACTAGCCACTGCTCAGTGAGACAAACCAAGTCGCCATGACCGAGTTCATCTCAGATGCCCACTCTCTGTAAGACAAACCAAGTCATGCGGACCGACTTTGCATCACAACAGGCAAGGGCGGCGACCCACATTCGTGAATCGCCGCCCCGCCGCGAATTACAGCCAGCGTGTGCGGATCAGAACTCGCGCACCTTGCGGTAGAAGTTGATCAGGCTGCGGGTCGAGGGATCCTGAGCGGCGAGCGCCTCGTCGTTCTGCGAGATCGCAGGCGTGATCTGCTTGGCGAGCTGCTTGCCGAGCTCAACGCCCCACTGGTCGTAGGAGTCGATGCCCCACACGGTGCCCTCGACGAACGTGACCATCTCGTACAGCGAGATGAGCTCGCCGAGTGCGAAGGCATCGAGACGCACGCCGAAGATCGACGTAGTCGGGCGGTTGCCAGAGAACACACGGGCCGGAACAATGTCTTCCGGAGTGCCCTCGGCGCGCACCTCGTCGGCGGTCTTGCCGAACGCGAGCGCCTTGGTCTGGGCGAAGTAGTTGCCCAGCAGCAGCTCGTGCATGTCCTGGTCGCCGTCCTTGAGCGGGTTCGGGGTGTTCGCGAACGCGATGAAGTCGGCCGGGATCAGCTGCGTGCCCTGGTGGATGAGCTGGTAGAACGCGTGCTGGCCGTTGGTGCCGGGCTCACCCCAGAAGATCTCGCCGGTCTCGGTGGTCACCGGGGTGCCGTCCCAGCGCACGGACTTGCCGTTCGATTCCATGGTGAGCTGCTGCAGGTAGGCCGGGAAGCGGTGCAGGTACTGGTCGTACGGCAGCACGGCGTGCGAGGCGACCTTGAAGAAGTTGCGGTACCACACGTTGATCATGCCCATGATCACCACGGCGTTCTTCTCGAACGGCGTCTCGGCGAAGTACTGGTCGACCTGGCGGAAGCCTGCGAGGAACTCCTCGAAGCGGGCCGGTCCGAACACAATGGCGAGCGTGAGGCCAACGGCGGAATCGACGGAGTAACGGCCGCCGACCCAATCCCAGAAGCCGAATGCGTTCGCCGGGTCGATGCCGAAGTCCTTGACGCGCTCGAGGTTGGTCGAAACGGCGACGAAGTGCTTCTCAACGGCCTCGGCCTTCTGCTCGGCGGTGCCGTCGATGGCGCCGGAGGCCTGCAGCTGCTCGAGCAGCCATGCGCGGGCCTGACGGGCGTTGGTGAGCGTCTCGAGCGTGCCGAAGGTCTTCGACACGACCACGAACAGCGTGGTCTCCGGGTCGAGGTCGCGAGTCTTCTCGGCGAGGTCGTTCGGGTCGATGTTCGAGATGTAGCGGGCCTTGATGCCGGCGTCGGCGTACGGCTTGAGCGCCTCGTACACCATGACGGGGCCCAGGTCGGAGCCGCCGATGCCGATGTTGACCACGGTCTCGATCTCCTTGCCGGTCACGCCCTTCCATTCGCCGGAACGGACCTTGTCGGCGAAGGCGTACATGCGGTCGAGGGTCTCGCGCACGTCCTTGACCACGTCCTGACCGTCCACGATCAGCTTGCCTTCGTCGCTGGCGTCGCGGCGCAGTGCGGTGTGCAGCACGGCGCGGTCCTCGGTGTTGTTGATGTGCACGCCGGAGTACATGTCTTTGGTGCGCTGTTTGAGGTTGACCTCATCGGCGAGCTCTGCGAACAGTGCGAGGGTCTCGGGCTTGATCAGGTTCTTCGAGAAGTCGAAGCGCAGCGTGCCCACGTCGAAAGACAGCGAGTCCACGCGCGTGGGATCGTCCTCGAACCACTGCTTGAGATCGATGCCCTGTGCCTGCAGCTCGTCATAGTGCTGCTGCAGCTTCTTCCACGCCGCGGTGCCCGTGGCGTCGACAGGAGGATTGATTGCCATTCGTGTTCCTTTCATCATCAGACAAGCACTGCGGCGCCGTTGCCCGTGCTGCATTGCAGACTAGCAAGGCATACGTTTGCATTTGCTTATCAATCTTCACAATACTCACAAAATACGACAGTTTTGCCCCACGACCGCACACGAATCGTAAACAGTGCGAACATCGGGACGAAAGCGAACATTTTCGCTGTTCGCTTTCACGCAGGCAAACCTATGAAATCGTTTTCAAACATTCGCCCGCGCATATGGCGTCATCCGCAAGCCTGTGTCTCGTTTCAGTTATTGGCTCTCACAGTAGTTCGTCGCACCCCGACTCCGCGAGCGTTTTCACCATTGACTTGACTTCCTGGCTCCGCGCACGTGGCGCGATGAGCAACGCATCCGGCGTGTCCACCACGACCATGTCGTTCACGCCAAGCAACGCGACGGTTCGCTCGCTGTTCGGCACCACGATGTCGCCGGCGGAGTCGAGTGTGACCACCTGCTCGGTGTTGCCCAGTATCTTCAGATTCCGCTCGTCCACGCTCGGCAACAGTGCCGCCACCGAATTGAAATCGCCAATGTCATCCCAGCCGAAGTCGCCCGGGATCATCGCGACGCCGCCCTCCACCGACAGCGGCTCGGCCACTGCGTAGTCGAACGCGATCTTCTCAAGTCCCTGCCAGTACCTGCGCATGGCCTCATCGCGGTGGGCGTGGAAGTCGTCGGGATTCACGGTCTCGCGCACGTTCTCGCCACGCTCATGCGCCTCGGCCTGCGCGCGGGCGAGATCGCGGTCGTCTTCGATCACGGCGTCTGCTATCGCATCGATCGCGCGCGCGAGCTGTGGCTTGACCCGGTGCAAGTGGTCGAGCAGCACATCGGCGCGCATCACGAACATGCCGGCGTTCCAGCGGTATTCGCCGGTGTTCAGGTAGGCCTGCGCGGTGGCGGCGTTCGGCTTCTCCACGAAGCGTTCCACGAGCACGGCGTCCGGGGCGTCGGGAACGCGGGCGGCAAGCGACTCGCCCTCGTGAATGTAGCCGAATGCGGTGCTCGGACGCGAGGCGGCGATGCCTATGGTGGTCACATAGCCGGCGCGCGCGGTGGCCACTGCCTGCCGCACGGCATCGACGAACGCCACTTTGCCGCGGATCACATGGTCGGCGGCGAACGATCCTACCACAATGTCGTTGCCGTGCCTGCGGGCGAGCACGGCGGTGGCGAGCGCGATGGCGGCCGTGGAGTCGCGCGGTGCCGGTTCGGCGAAGATGTGTTCCGGCGCCACCTCGGGCAGCTGTTCCTCCACGGCGTCCACATGCCGTTCGCCGGTGCTGATGCATACATGGTCCATGCCGGCGATGGCGGCGAGGCGGTCGAAGGTGGACTGAATCAGCGTGCGCCCCGACCCGAGCAGGTCGAACAGGAACTTCGGTTTGGCCTCGCGGCTCAGCGGCCACAGACGCGTCCCGGTGCCGCCCGCGGGAATGATGGCGTAGAAATCGTCGAATCCGTTACTCATGCCCTCATTCTATCCGCTCGCGCGCATTCGGCTCCCTCACGCTGCCCAAACGCGACACGCCGATTCGCCAAATCCAGCAATTCGGCTACACTGTATTTCTTGTGCACCAAGCATGTGCCACTTTAGCTCAGTCGGTAGAGCGGCTCACTCGTAATGAGCAGGTCGACAGTTCGATTCTGTCAAGTGGCTCCCTTGCCCTAGACGTCGGCGCAAACGCGTCCGCCGCCTAGGGTTTTGCATATCCAACGCGCGCGAGTGGCGTAATTGGTAGCCGCGCAGGATTTAGGTTCCTGTGACTTCGGTCGTGTGGGTTCGAGTCCCATCTCGCGCACCCTTCTCCACGTTCTCCCCATGTTCCCCGATTATCCCGTGAACGTTCCCCTCACCCGAGCCATATTCCGGCGTAGGCTGTACTCCGTGACGCTCCTACAACCGATCGCCCTCCTGGGCATCATCATCGCCGGCTACCTGTTCAAACGCTGCCGGTTGTTCGGCCAGCGCGATTACCGCATCATTCAGGTGATGCTCTTCGATCTCGTGCTGCCCGGTGCCATCGTCTACTCGTTCGCCACGAATCCGCACGATCCGTCGCTGTTGTGGCTTTCGGCCTTCGGTTTCGTCGTGGCGCTCGTGCCGGTGCTCGTGATCTTCTCGGCGACCCGTCACTCGCCGGTCACGCAGCGCGCGTTCCTCATGCTCAACGCGACCGGTCTCAACATAGGCTGCTTCTGCTTCCCGGTGGTGCAGGCGTTTCTTGGCGAACAGGCGATCGTTCCCGCCGCCATGTTCGACATTGGCAATTGCATCATGGTGGCCGCCGGCACGAATGTGATGACGCAGACGCTCCTGCACATTCAACCCGGCCGTCCCCTCACCGAGCAGGGTGCGGGCGACGCTCCCACACTCCCCTACACGCGCCCCACGGACCGCGATGCCAAGCGTCTCGCCAGGCGTTCGCTGCTGCGCACGGTGCTCAGGGGTTTTGTGGGTTCCATTCCGTTCGACACGTATGTGATCATGATCGTGCTCATGGTCTGCGGACTGTCGCTGCCCGCCTGGTTCGCAGATCTCTTCCGGCCGCTGTCGAATGCGAACGCCTGCGTGGCCATGCTCATGGTGGGCATGATGATGGATCTGCCCGCGAACCGTTCCGATACCTTCGCCGTGCTCAAGGTGCTCGCCTGGCGTCTTCCCTTCGGATTGGCGTTCGCCGCCGTGGCCTGGTTCCTGCTGCCGTTCGACGCCGGCATTCGCGAGGCGACGATGATGTGCTGTCTCGCCCCGGTCGCCGTCTTCTCCACGCTGTTCACCGACGAGGTGCTCGGCAACGCCCGTCTCGCCGGCTTCACGCTGTCGGTGAGCGCGGTGATCAGTCTTGGCATGATGACCGGCGCCCACGCGATGATCGCCGCCGGCATCATCTGATTCGGCACCATTACGGGCTGACGCCTCGGCTACCTGCCGAGCAGCTTGTGCGCGAGGCGCTGGGCGCGGTAGGTGACCGGCCGCAGCACCTTCATGAAGTCGCCCGGCATCTCCACCACGTAGCCGTTGAATCCCTGCTTGAATTCGAGCACGCCGCGTCCCTCATCATCCGGGTCGTCGAAAATGCCGTCGATGCCGTAGAAGTCGTACAGATCCACATGCCCGAACGGTTCCACGCCCTGTACGCAGTACCGCAGCATCGCCTCGTGCTGAATGAGTGCCGATGCATAGAACGGCTTGTATTCCTCCACGCTGCCCGAGAACAGGTAGACCACTTCGCGCGGGCCGAGCACGAACATCGAGGCGGCGGCCGGAATGAGGTCGCCCTTCTCCACCAGCTCGTTCGCCTCCGCCAACCGCTTGTTCGCGGCGGCCAGATTGCTCGATTCCTCGTTGAGCCTGCGCCGTAGCTTGGTCGTCTCGCGCTGTGCGATCTTCGCCTCGAGCCCGTCGACGAGCGCACGCAGATCGTCGGCCTTGCGCTGCATCGACCGCTGGTATTCGGCGGTGTCGATCTCGGCCAGCACGAATCGGGCACGCTCGCCGAAGCATTGCGCGAACTGCTTGAAATACTGCGGTCCGCGGAATTCGAAATGCCGGCGTTCCGCGGTCTGCTGTTCGATCCGCGCGAAGGTGTCGAGCTCGTCGACGCCGATCTCGCGCACATGCACACCCATCGACCTAGCGCGTTTGATGCTCCACTGCGTGCGTTTCGAATACGACTTGAGCAGCTCGCTTTCGTCGCCGATCCCGGTCATGTCCTTGGCGAACCGCCAGCGCACGGTCGACGTGTAGCCACGCACGAATCCGCCGTGCTCGTACCCCGCCTGCTCGATGTTGCGGATCATGCGCTTGTCCGGCGCGCCGCCGTCGCTCTCGGGCAGCGCCTCGCCGTGGTCGTCGCGCACACGGTAGCGCTGGTTCGGCGCGATGTCGAGGTGCACGGCGCCCTTCTTCTTCGCGAATCGGGCGAGCGCGCGCAGGAATTCGGCGGCGAGCTCGTCGTCATCGTAGTCGCACAGCGGGCCGCTGATCACGCTGCAGAACGTCGCCATCGGCGCATGGTGCGTGGCGAACACGGCCCCCGCCTTGATCTCGCCGTCCTCGCGCATGCCCACGAAGTCGACGTCCATGCCATGCATGCGGCGCAGATTCGCCATCTCCACGGTCTGCTGAAAATTCGACTGCGGCGACGCCTCCGCGAATGCCCGGAATTCCTGCTCGTTCAACACTTCAAAAGAAAACTTGCGCATATGTCCTGTATTCGGTCTCGGGTTTCCAGATTGCTTCCGGCTCACTCGCCGTTCTCCACGAGTTCGCGGATCGCCGGCATGAGCGCACGCAGCGCCTTGCCGCGATGTGAGATCGCGTTCTTCTGCTCGGGCGTCATCTCGGCCGAGGTGAGCAGTTCGCCGCTTTCCTCGGCTCCGGCAGGCTGCTCGTCGGGCATGAAGATCGGGTCGTAGCCGAATCCGTTGCTGCCGTGCGGGTGGCGCACGATCGTGCCGGGCATTTCGCCGAGCACCACGCGTTCACGGGCGTCGACGAGCCCGTCTGTGTCGTCCGCGCCCCCGATCGGCACCACGAGTGCGGCGGCGCAACGGAAGCGTGCGGTGCGGTCGTCGTCGGGAATGTCTTCGATCTGGGCGAGCAATAGGTCTATGTTCGCCGCGTCGTTGCCATGCTCACCGGCCCAGCGTGCGGAAAGAATGCCGGGGGCGTTGCCCATGACGTCCACGATGAGTCCGGAGTCGTCGGCAATCGCCGGCAGACCGGTCAGCCCGGCCACGAAGCGCGCCTTGAGCAGCGCGTTCGCCTCGAAAGTGATGCCGGTCTCCACCGGGTCCGGCAGCCCGAGCGAGCCTGCGGAGACGAGCTCAATGCCGTGCGCGCCATCGCCGAATTCCTCGGCCAGAATGTCGCGAATCTCCACCAGTTTGCCTTCGTTGTGCGTGGCGACGACGATTTTCATATGCCCACCATTCCCTTATTCGAATGTGCTAGCGCAGGTCGGCGTCGAGCGCGGCCTGCTGTGCGGCTTGGAGTTCCCTATTGCCCTTGGTGGCGAGGTCGAGCAGCACGCCGAGCTCGTCGCGGCTGAACGGGCGATGTTCGGCGGTGCCCTGGATCTCAATGAATTTGCCGGATCCGGTCATTGCGACGTTCATGTCGGTCATTGCGCGGCAGTCCTCCACATACGGCAGGTCGAGCATCGGTTCGCCGTCGATCACGCCCACCGACACGGCGGAGACGCTGTCGAGCAGCACGTTCTTCACGCTTTTGATCTTGCCGTTCTGCTTCGCCCAGTTGAGGGCGTCCACGAGGGCCACGTACGCGCCGGTGATCGACGCGGTGCGCGTGCCGCCGTCGGCCTGGAGCACGTCGCAATCCATCTGGATCGTGTTCTCGCCGAGCGCCTTCATGTCGATCACGCCGCGCAGGCAGCGGCCGATGAGTCTGGAGATCTCATGGGTGCGGCCGCCTATCTTGCCGCGAACCGATTCACGGTCGGTGCGCTGTGCGGTGGCGCGCGGCAGCATCGAATACTCCGCGGTGACCCAGCCGAGCCCGGAG
This sequence comes from Bifidobacterium animalis subsp. animalis, assembly GCA_004154635.1. Classification (GTDB taxonomy): domain Bacteria; phylum Actinomycetota; class Actinomycetes; order Actinomycetales; family Bifidobacteriaceae; genus Bifidobacterium; species Bifidobacterium animalis_B. Next base: position 328 of record RSDC01000004.1, on the reverse strand, counting down.
TCCTTGCGCCAGCGCGGCACGGTGTCGGTGAACGTGGCGGTGCACATCACGCGCGTGTTGCCGCATTCAATGAGCACGGAGCCTTCCGGGACGTCGGTGAATGCGCGGGTGATCCGCACGGGTCGCAGCTCGTCGTATGCACGGCCGTCTGCTCGGGTAACAGTCATGGTAATCCTCTCGTTGTTCTCTCACATCATAGGCCGAGAGGCAACATCGGCCGAATGCGAACGAATGTGTTCAACCGTCATCTGCCGCCACCTGGCGCCGGCACACCCCACTCCTGCAAGCCACTCCAACCCTTCACGGATCTCCTCCCTTACGGGCTAGG
>RSDC01000003.1:0-98440 GCA_004154635.1 Bifidobacterium animalis subsp. animalis | reverse complement strand
CGAGAGGCAACATCGGCCGAATGCGAACGAATGTGTTCAACCGTCATCTGCCGCCACCTGGCGCCGGCACACCCCACTCCTGCAAGCCACTCCAACCCTTCACGGATCTCCTCCCTTACGGGCTAGGGTTACGGGCCATAATCCGCCTTACGGGCCACCAGATGCCTTACGGGCTAAGATTACGGGCTAAAATCCCTCTTACGGGCTAGCACAACCCTTACGGGCTAGGATTCTCGGTTACGGGCTAAGGAAAATTCGCCAGTTGACGAGTATCCAGTGAATGACCAAACCGCAAAACCGTCATTTTCCAACGATCTTTTCCGGCGGATACAACGTCCCTTTTAGCCCGTAACCGAAAACCCTAGCCCGTAAGGCATCTGGTGGCCCGTAAGGAGAGTTATGGCCCGTAAGCCTAGCCCGTAAGGGGTGGGATAGCCGGTAGCGAGAAGCGGGCCGCGAGAATCTGCCCATCTGCAATCGTTCGGACGCCTACTCCGCCGCCGATTTCGCAGGAAGCGCGCGGTCGAACAGACACAACACCACGCCGACGGCGAGATAGATGGCGACGATCTTGAGGCAGGCCACACCCGCGCCGGCCCAGGTGAATTGCGTGATGTTGAGATAGTCGTAGGGGTAGGCGTTCGCCGTGGGGCCGGAATGCGGGAACCAGTAGGCGCGCGCAATCGCGAACGCCGCATAGAGCGGCAGGTACACAAGCCAGACGAGCGGATACACCGGCTTGAACGCACGGTGCGGTTCGAATGCGAAGAAGTCGACGGCGAGCATGCCCACCACGATCAACGCGAGCACCTGTGCGCTGAGTGGGATCACCTGCTGCGCCGGCACCCCGAACTCCGCAGCCGGCGTGACGAAGAAATGCACGGCGGCCAGCGAGAACGCGTAGGTGAGCACGAAGCCGCGCAGCCATGCCGGTGGCTGCACACCGCGCAGAATGCTCGCACAGCCACTCCACAGCATGACGATGCCGGCGATGAAGCCAATCTGGTACATGAGGAACGCCCAAAGGCTCACGGCATGCCATGCCGGCGATGTGCCGATGAAGCACAGCGCAGCAATGGCCAGTCTCCAGATTCCCGCAAGATATCGCATGTTCCCATCCTACCGGCCCATATGCCGAGCGTCCCCTGCACGCCACACACGCCACTCCCCTTTTGCGTAAAAAGGGACACACAGGTCTCCGATTTGTCCCTTTTTACGCAACAAGAGGCAGAGAGAGCAGAAAAACCTCATCCCCGCACGAGTAAGACCCCGAATAATGACATCCGCGCATATTTGCGCTCTCATTCGACTAGGCTGGGGAACAACGACATCCGCGCGCGGCGAATCCATGGCCGCCCCGGCCAATCGCGAAGAGATCGCGCAAGAGAAGCGCACCGCTAACACAGGAGACACCATGGTGGTTTACGACCCGTCGCTCATGACCGACATGTATGAGTACACAATGCTTGACGCCACGTTGCAGGACGGCACGGCGAACCGCCCCTGCGTGTTCGAGGTGTTCACGCGGCATCTGCCCGAGGGACGACGCTACGGTGTGGTCGCCGGCATCGGACGTCTGCTCGACGCGCTCGAGGACTTCCATCTCGACGACGCCGACCTGAAGTTCCTCTCCGACCGCCATATTGTGAGCCGGGACACCGTCAAGTGGCTTGAGAACTACCATTTCACGGGTTCGATCCGCGGCTACCGCGAGGGCGAGGTGTACTTCCCGAATTCGCCGATTCTGCAGGTGCGCGGTTCCTTCGGCGAGTGCACGCTGCTCGAGACGCTCATTCTGTCGATCCTCAACTACGATTCCGCCGTCGCCGCGGCCGCCTCGCGCATGGTCACGGCCGCGAAGAACCGCCCGTGCATGGACATGGGCGGTCGCCGCACGAATGAGTGGGCCGCCGTCGCCGCCGCGCGCGCGTCGATCGTGGGTGGATTCAAGGGCACCGCGAATCTGCTCGCCGCCAAACTGTACGACCTGCCGGCGATCGGCACGGCCGCGCACTGCTTCACACTCGTGCATGACAGCGAGCGCCAGGCCTTCGAATCGCAGATCGCCGCGCTCGGCACGAACACGACGCTGCTCGTCGACACGTACAACATCGAGGAGGCCGTGAAGACCGCCGTCGAGGTGGCCGGGCCGAATCTGGGCGGCGTGCGCATCGACTCCGGCGATCTCGCCGCGCTCGCCCAGCGTGTGCGCAACCAGCTCGACGCGCTCGGCGCCACGAATACGAAGATCACGGTGACGAACGACCTCGACGAGTATGCGATCGCCTCGCTGCAGACCGCGCCGGTCGACTCCTACGGCGTCGGCACGCAGCTGGTCACCGGTTCGGGAGCGCCCACCTGCGCCATGGTCTACAAACTCACCGAACGCGCGAACAAAGACGGCCGCATGGAACCGGTGGCGAAGAAGTCTGTGGACAAGGCGACGGCACCGGGCGCCAAGCTCGCCTTCCGTTCATACGAATACTCGCTCGCCGACTGCGAACACGTCATCTCCGGCTCGGAGAGCGCGCTCGAGAACTTCGTGCCGGGCGAGGGCTGGGAAGATCTGCTCACCGACTTCGTCGTCAATGGCACGGTCGACCCGCAGTTCCAGGGTCACGACGGCCTCATGGCGGCGCAGGACTACCATGCCAAGGCGCTCGCCAAGCTGCCGATCACCGCGCAGTCGCTCATGCGAGGCGAGCCCGTGATCCCGACGAAGCTCGAGGTGCTCTGATCCGCAATTCGCGGCACGTTCGCGGTATTCTGGAATCGGCACTATACAAATCGCAAACAAAGAGGTTCCGATGCCAGATTTCATCACGCACTATTCGCCCGCCCCGGACCGCTACGACCGCATGCAGTACGCGCATGTCGGCACGAGCGGTCTGCAATTGCCGCGCATCGCGCTCGGCCTGTGGCATAATTTCGGCGACCTGACGCCGTATGGGCAGATGCAGCAGGTCGTGTTCACCGCGTTCGACCACGGCATCTTCCATTTCGACCTCGCCAACAACTACGGCCCCATGTACGGCGCCGCGGAACGCAATTTCGGGCACATCATGCGCGAGAGCCTGCGCCCGTACCGCGACGAGCTCATCATCTCCACGAAGGCCGGGTTCGACATGTGGGCGGGACCGAACGGCGTCGGTGGCAGCCGCAAATACCTGCTCGCGAGCCTCGACCAGTCGCTCGAGCGGCTCGGTCTCGACTATGTGGACATTTTCTACCATCACTGCCCCGACCCGAACACGCCGTTGGAGGAGACGGTCGGCGCGCTCGAGACCGCGGTGACGAGCGGCCGCGCGCTGTATGTGGGGCTTTCGAACTACGATGGTCCGCTGCTCGAACAGGCCGCGCAGATGCTCGCCGAGCGCCATGTGCCGTTCATCATCAACCAGAACCGCTACAACATCTTCGACCGCACCATCGAACGCAATGGGCTCAAGGAGGCGACGCGCAAGCTCGGCAAGGGCCTCATCACGTTCTCGCCGCTTGAGCAGGGACTGCTCACGAACCGGTATCTCAACGGCATTCCTGCCGACAGTCGCATCGGGCACGACGCGCGTTTCCTCGACAAGTCCGCGCTCACCGAGTCGCGTCTCACCCAGATTCGCGAACTCAACGACCTCGCGCTCTCCCGCGGGCAGACGCTCGCCGAGATGTCGCTCGCGTGGCTGCTCAACGACCCTGCCGTGACCACCGTGCTCGTCGGCGCTTCGAAACCGCAGCAGATTCTCGATGACATCGCCGCGCTCAACAACACGCACTTCACGCCGGAGGAGCTCGCCAAGATCGATTCGATCTCGCTCTAATTCACACTGTTACTTAATACTGTTACGGGCTAGGGTTCCGGCTTACGGGCCAGGGCACACACTCCGATTTCCGTGGTGTGTGCCCTGGCCCGTAAGCCGGAACCCTAGCCCGTAACAGACAGCTGGCGGCGATGGATTACTTCGTCATCTCCTCGTAAATGCGCTTGCACTCCGGGCAGATCGGGTAGTCCTTCGGGTTGCGCTTCGGCACCCACACCTTGCCGCACAGCGCCACCACCGGGCGGCCCGTCAGGCGCGACTCGGCGATGCGGTCACGCGACACGTAATGCGCGAACCGGTCGGCGTCGCCGTCGTCCGCCCGCCGCTCCTCCGCCTTCGGCCTTTCGAGCACCGCGGTGCCGGTGTCGCTGCTCGGCTCGGTTGCCGCCGTCGTGTTGTCGTCGAGCGCGTCATTGTATGCAAAGCTCATGATTCCTCCTATTCGGCTATACAATCCTGCAACTTCGTTCTCTATTCCTGTCTACAGATTCTACGCCCAGCCCAGTTCGCCCCATCTACGTCTCATCTCATCGCCCCGTGCCGCATCTCTTTCCCGAATTTCCCGGCCAGCCAATTGCATAGCCCCACCATTAGGCTGTAGAGGTATGACAATCGCTGTATGCCCCGGCTCGTTCGACCCTGTGACGAACGGCCATATCGATGTAATCACGCGTTGCTGCCGCCTGTTCGACGAAGTGCATGTGGTGGTCGCGGTGAATGCCATGAAGAAGCCGCTGTTCACCGAAACCGAACGCGTGGACATCATCAAGCACGCGCTGGCCGACTCCGGCATGACGAATTACGTGGTCGCATGGACCGACGGCCTGATCACCGACTACTGCCGCAAGGTCGACTCCCCCGTCATTGTGAAGGGCCTGCGCCAGAACGGCGACTATGAGGCCGAGCTCGGCATGGCGCTCGTGAACCGTCACCTCGCCGATGTGGAGACGATGTTCCTGCCCGCCAATCCCGTGCTGGAGCACATCTCGAGCTCCGTGGTGAAGGACGTCGCACGCCATGGCGGTGACATCACCGGTATGGTTCCAGACTATGTTGTGCCATTATTAGAGAAGGCGCTGCGTTAGCAGCGCGACCGCGGACCTATGGGTATGCGCCCGCGTTGAGAGGAGAGAGCATGACTCAGAACGATTCGAGCACGCAGACCATTCACGACGGCGGCAACGACGCCCCGCAACCACCACAGGACTCCTCCGCCCGCAGACCCGCGTTCAACATGGACGACCTGCCGGATCTGCGCGACAATGCCCCCGATCCGGATGCGCTGCGCAAGGCCGAGTTCACCACGGTGTACGACATCATCGACTCGCTCGAGGAGATGATCACGAGCGCCAAGGGATCCATGTTCTCCCCGTCCAGCGTGAAGATCGACCGCGACGATTTCCTCGACAAGCTCGAGGATCTCAAAACCAAGCTGCCCGTGCAGCTCGAGCGTGCGAGCGCGCTGATGCGCGAGGCGGAGGGCAGGCTCGCGAACGCGAATTCGCAGGCGAACGTGATCATCTCCACCACGCAGGCGCGAGCGGCGAACATCATTCGCGATGCGAACGAGCGCGCGGACTATCTCGCCTCCCAAGAGAAGGTGACCGAGATCGCGCGCCAGAAGGCGAAGACGATGATCGACAAGGCGCAGGCCGCAAGCGACCGTCTCACCTCGGGCGCCGACCAGTACTGCATCAAGATCATGAACGAGTTGCACAGCCAGCTCGGCAAGATGACGCGCGACGTCGAAGGCGGCCTGAACGTGCTCGAGGAGCGCGAGGCGAAGGCGCGCGAGGAGCTCCCGCACGCCGAGGAATCCGATTATCCGCAGGACTGACGTGCGGCACCGCATGCACGCTCCCTTTCGCGACCCGCGGAATAGCGACACGGCGGCACGGGTTGACTGAGCGTATCAAGTAATCCAAGCAAGGTGGAACAGGCGAATGGCACGTATTGAATACACAGATTGGACGGTTCCGGTGGCCCAGGTCGGCTCGCGCGCGGGCCAGACCATGCAGGTCGACCGCGATTTCCCGGCACCCGGCGGCATCGGCGACTCGATCGTGGGCGTCAAGGAGGGCGAACCGATCCATGTGAACGGCCGGTTCGACTCGATTATCGACGGGCTCATTTTCACCGGCACGTTCACGGCGCCGGTCACCGCGGTGTGCGCGCGGTGCGACAAGGATCTGAGCGGAGACTGGAGCGAGCAGGTCACCGCGTTCTTCCCGTATGAGGACGCCGATGCCGACAAGACCAAGAACGAAGATGTGGAGATCATCGCCGGCGAGGAGGAGTCGGGCGACACGTACCCGCTCATCGACAACGGCGCGTTCGCGAACATCGAGCCGCTGCTGCGTGACACCTTCGTGAGCGCGTTGCCGCTCAATCCGCTCTGCAAGCCGGATTGCAAGGGTCTGTGCCCGCAGTGCGGTCTCGATCTCAACGAGAATCCCGAGCATGTGCATGAGGTGACCGACCTGCGTTTCGCCGATCTGGAGGCGCTCAAAGAGCAGCTCGAACGCGAGCAGGGCGAGTGAGACGCGCGTTTGTACAGCATATGCGTTAAGATTCTGAACGCTTAAGCTCATATGTTCGAACGAAACAGAGGATAAACAATGGCACTGCCAAAGTACAAGATGTCGCGCGCCAATACGCGTACGCGTCGTTCCACCTGGAAGGCCAAGGCTGCCCAGACGATCACTTGCCCGAACTGCGGCGCTCCGACGCTCGCTCACGTGGCCTGCCCGAGCTGCGGCTCCTACCGCGGCCGCGTCTACCGCGAGGCGATCCGTTCCGCCCACACCAAGTGAGTTGAACTTCACGAAATCCCTGCCATCGACGGGTGGCGGGGATTTTTTTATGCGCGCAGATCGTTTCGGTTTTACTTGTTTCGGTTGTACTTGCGTAATCGGGGACAAAATACCCACTCAAACTGTCCCCATTTACGCAGATTCTCCTCACCTTGCATGTCTCATACCCGCTGCATCTCTCAATACCCGCTGCATCTCCTACACCCACTGCATCTCTTATACCCACCGCATCTCCCACCCTGCGTAAAAAGGGACAGATTATTCGGTCAAACCGTCCCCGATTACGCAAAGGAATCTTCTCCCTGTACGGAGGGCGCGCGTAGGGCACACAGACTACACTGTGCAAGGAAGCCAAATCGAGGGAATCTGGAGCATTATGAGTGTTCGTGTAAGCACGCAGGAAATCGGCGAATCGGCAATGCAGGAGCTGTTCACCGCGCTCGGCACCACATTGGAGACCGATCTGCTCGTCGAGGCGCTCACCCACCGCTCGTTCTCGCACGAGCACGAGGGTGTGAAGAACTACGAGCGGCTTGAGTTCCTCGGCGACGCGGTGCTCGAATTCGTCGTCACCGAGACGCTGTTCAAGCAGTATCCCGACAAAAGCGAGGGCCAGTTGGCGAAGATTCGCGCGAAGGCCGTGTCGGAGGAGTCGCTGAGCGCGATCGCGCGCGACCGGCTGCACGTGGGTCCCTACATTCTGTTGGGGCACGGCGAGAGCGAGCAGGGCGGCGCCGAGAAAAGCTCGATTCTGTGCGACATCGTGGAGTCGCTGATCGGCGCGACCTTCGTGCAGTACGGCGTGGACAAGGCGCGCGAAGTCGTGCATCATCTCGTCGACGACACACTCGCCGAGGTGGCCACCGAGGGTCCGGCGCTCGATTGGAAGACGTCGCTCACGGTGAAGGCCCACGAGATGGGCTTGCCGGAACCGCGGTACCAGATGTCCGTCGGCGGACCGGAGTACGCGCTCGAATTCACCGCATTCGCCATGCTCGGCGATTCCAAAGAGGTGCTCGGCGTGGGCAACGGCAGCAGCAAACGCAAGGCGCAGCTGGCCGCGGCCGAACAGGCGTGGCATGTGCTCGACGAGCGTGAGCATGCGCCGAAGCCCGAGCGCAAGCGCGAACGCCGCCCGCTGGCCGACGCCTGAGCCGCACACCCTGCGCCGCACAGCCAACACCGCACAGCCTGCGCCGCACAGCCAACACCTTACGGGCTAGCCTTCCTGTTACGGGCCAATTTTCCTGTTACGGGCTAGCATTTTCTGTTACGGGATAGGGCTAACGCGAAGAATTCCCTCGTCGGAATTGCAAAACCGCCATTTTCCAAGGGCCATTTTTGAAGAAAATCTGCATGCCCCTATCCCGTAACAGAAAATGCTAGCCCGTAACAGGAAGAAGCAGGGCATATCCATAAATGCATTCAGCATGCGGTCACAGAAGCCGCACCACGGTGAAATCCAGTAGGATATCAACGCAAGGCCCGGCGCGGGACGCGAATGGCACCCGCAGCCGATGCCTTGAATACAAGACATCTCACGAAAGAGGAAACCGTGTCACCAACACCCCTGCAGGCGTTCAGCGGCGTGGCCAAAGCGAACGCCAACCAGCATACGCACAAGCGCACCATTGTCGACGGCGAGAAGATGACCGGCGCACAGGCGCTGGTCCGCTCGCTGGAAGACCTGGGTGTCAAAGACGTGTTCGGCATTCCGGGCGGCGCCATTCTGCCCGTGTACGACGCCATTGACGAGCACACGAAGTTCCGTTTCGTGCTCATGCGCCACGAACAGGCGGCAGGCCATGCGGCGGAGGGTTACGCCGTGGCCACCGGCGAGGTGGGCGTGTGCATCGTCACGTCGGGCCCGGGTGCCACGAACGTGATCACCGCCATCGCCGACGCGAACATGGATTCGATCCCGATGATCGTAATCACCGGTCAGGTGGGCGTCAACGCCATTGGCACCGACGCGTTCCAGGAGGCCGACATCGTGGGTGCCACCTACCCGGTCGCCAAGCATTCCTACTTGGTCACCGACGCGCGGGACATTCCGCGTGTGCTCTCCGAGGCGCACTACATCGCGCGTTCCGGCCGTCCCGGCCCGGTCGTCGTGGATCTGACGAAGACGGCCCAGAACGGCACCATGTACTACACGTGGCCGCAGCGCATGATTCTGCCCGGCTACAATCCGACCACCGAGGCGCATGGCCGCGTGCTCGACGATGCCGCCAGACTGTTCCAGCACGCGTTCCGCCCGGTGCTCTACGTGGGCGGTGGCGCAGTGCGTTCCGACGCCGGTGCCGAGGTGAAGGCGCTCTCCGATCTGACCGGCGCCCCGATTGTCACCACATTGCCGGCGCGTGGCATTGTGCCGGATGATGACCCCGCCGTGCTCGGCATGCTCGGCATGCATGGCACGATCGCCGCGACCGGCGCGGTGCAGCGCTCCGACCTGCTTGTCGCGATCGGCGCGCGCTTCGACGACCGTGTGACCGGCAAACTCGAGGCCTTCGCCCCCGGCGCACGCGTTATTCACATCGACATCGACCCGGCCGAGATCGGCAAGAACCGCACTCCCGACGTACCGATCGTCGGCGATGTGAAGACGGTGCTGAGCGCGCTCATGCCGCGCATCGAACGCCAGCATGCCATTCACGGCAAGCCGAATCTGACCACGTGGTGGGGGCTCATCAACTCGTGGGTCGAGAAATACCCGCTCACCTACCAGGAGTCGACCGACGGCACGCTTGCCCCACAGTGGGTGGTCGAGGAGCTGTCGCATGCCGCGAATCCGGAGACGATCTGGGTGTCCGGCGTGGGCCAGCACCAGATGTGGGCGACGCAGTTCATCAATTTCTCGCACCCGCACCAGTGGATCTCCTCGGGCGGCTTGGGCACCATGGGCTTCGGCCTGCCGGCGGCCATCGGCGCATCCATCGGCTCCCAACGCTACTTCGACGGCAAGAAGCCGGTGTGGCTCATCGACGGCGACGGATCGTTCCAAATGACGAGCGAGGAGCTCGCCGCCGCGTTCCTCGAGGGCGCCCCGGTGAAGATTGCGCTGCTCAACAACTCCGTGTATGGCATGGTTCGCCAGTGGCAGACCCTGTTCTACAACAACCACTACTCGGCAACGATTCTGCATGAGGAGGAGAAGACTGGTCTGGAGGGCGTTCCGGACTTCGTCAAGCTCGCCGAGGCGTACGGCTGCGTTGCATTGCGCGCACGCACCAAAGACGAGGCGGTCGAGGCGATTCGCCAGGCCAACGAGATCAATGACAGGCCGGTGCTCGTCGATTTCCGTGTGTGGAAGGATGCCATGGTGTGGCCCATGGTCGCCGCCGGCGATTCGAACGACAACGTCACCTACCTGCCCGGCATCAAACCGTTGCACCAGGCTGACGGCCTTGCCGCCATGCCGGTGGATTCCGATGCCCAGGCAGATGAGGCGGCCGCCATCATCACCGAGGAACAGGACTGAAAGGGGAAGGTCGAAATGGCTTCATATCCAGCATCCAAGCCGGGTTCCCAGCGTCATACGCTGTCGGTGCTCGTCGAGAACCGCCCGGGTGTGCTCGCGCGTATCGCCGGCCTGTTCGCCCGTCGTGCGTTCAACATCAACTCGCTGAGCGTCTCGCCCACCGAGCGCCCCGACATCTCCCGCATCACGGTGACCGCCGACGTCGAGGAAGTGCCGCTCGAGCAGATCATCAAGCAGCTCAACAAACTGCTGCATGTGTTGAAGATCGTCGACCTCGACGAATCGACCACTGTCGAGCGCGAACTCGTGCTCATTAAGGTCGCCGCGGACCAGTCGAACCGCTCCGATGTGCTTGAGATCGTCAGACTGTTCCGCGTGCGCGTCGTCGATGTCAATCCCGAGTCGCTCACGATCGAGGCGACCGGCGCCGGCGGCAAGATCGACGCGCTGCTCGGTCTGCTCGACCACTACGGCATCATCGAGCTCGTGCGTTCCGGCGCGGTCGCGATGACCCGCGGTCCGCGCGCGCTGAGCGAGAAGGTGGTCGGCAGCGAGATCACCGGCCGCTGAATCCGCGTTCCAAAATCTGCGTACAAAGTTTGCGCATAAAAGCTGCGTGCAAAATCTGCGTAAAAAGGGACAGTGAGAAGACTCAATCTGTCCCTTTTTACGCACATACGCACATACTTACTTACTCATTCTGCGTAAAAAGAGACAGATCCACCCCGAAATCTGTCCCCAATTACGCACCTATCCCATATGGCACCGCACTATTTTGCGACCCATATGCCACCGCACCATTTTGCGTAAAAAGGGACATTTCGGGCCATCTATTTGTCTCCTTTTACGCATTTCATCACACACTTCATTGCGCATTCCACATCCACTCCTTGAGCGCCCCCTTTGCGTAAAAAGAAACACAACCGCTCCTCCAACTGTCCCCTTTTACGCATTCTGATGCATGCTTTCCGCATGCTGACACCTGTTTTCCGCATTCATTCACCCGTCGTCCCCACACCGACAGCCGAATTGTTAAGGGCAATGAGACAATGAAACCATGACGAAACCGGAAGTTCTTATTCTGCAACATGCCGAGTGGGAGAAACCAGGACTCATTCTGTCCGACCTTGAGGAGATCAATCTTCCCACGCAGACGCTCAATATATCGAAGCAGAAGAAACCCGACCTTCCCGATTTCGACGAAGTGGCCGGACTGGTGGTCATGGGAGGCCCCATGGGTGCCGCCGATTTCGACGACTACCCCGGTCTCAAGGCCGAGATGAAGCTCATCCGCGCGGCCATAGGCACAGGCAAGCCGGTGCTCGGCGTCTGCCTGGGGCATCAGCTCATCGGCGCCGCGCTCGGTGCCAAGGTGAAGAAGGCCAGCGCGCCGGAGATCGGCATCGCGCCCATCAAACGCGTGGCCAAACACGACTTCTTCTCCATGTGGAGCAAGGAACTCAACGTGCTCCAATGGCACGGCGACTGCATTTCGCTGCCGGATTCCGCCGAGCTCCTCGCCCGCTCCTCCGACACGAAAGTGCAGGCATTCCGCTTCGGCTCCGCGCTGGGCATGCAGTTCCACTTGGAGGTCACGCCGCAACTGCTCGAGGAATGGCTTGACGAACCGGGCATGGTCAAGCAACTCAAGGCTTCCGGCGGCTCGAAATCGCAGCTGCGCGAGGCGTTCGCCGCCAGCTACCCGCAAATCCAACCGCTCGGCGAACAGGTCTTCTCCGGTTTCGCCGCCCGCTGCAGCACCTACGCCCGTTCCCTCGCCCGCTAGCTTCACCCTGATATCCCGTAAGAGCTGACGACATCCCGTAAGGAATCTCAGAATGCGTGACGTTCTCTGAGATTCCTCGAGATTCCTTGATATTCCTTGGAATTCCTTGAGATTCCTTGAAATTTCCTCCATCTCCCCCGTGATTTGTTTTCTTACGGGATGTCATAAACTCTTACGGGATGTCACGAACAATGAAAGATTGCCATGCCAACTTTTGATTTGGGACTCGAACATGTCTCGCTCGACTTCGCCACGAAGACCATTTTCACCGACGTCACGCAAGGCGTGTTCGAAGGCGACCGTATAGGCATCGTCGGCCGCAACGGCGACGGCAAATCCACGCTGCTGCACCTGCTCAAAGGCACGCAGGCCCCGGATTCCGGCCGTGTCACCACGCGCAACGGCCTGACGTTCGGCATGCTCGACCAGCGTGACCAGCTCGACGATGACGCCACGATCCGCGAGGCCGCGCTCGAAGGCCGCGAGGATTACGAATGGGCCGCGCAGACGGAGTCCCGCGAGATCGTCGAGGCGCTGCTCGGCGGCCTCAATCTCAATGCGAAGATCGGCACACTCTCCGGCGGCCAGCGCCGTCGCGCCGATCTCGCCCGCCTGCTGCTCAAGGACTGGGATGTGCTCGCGCTCGACGAGCCGACGAACCACTTGGACGTCGTGACGATCCACTGGCTCGCCGAACACCTGAAGAACCGTTGGGCGAAGGGCAGCGGCGCGCTGCTGATCGTCACGCACGACCGCTGGTTCCTCGACGAGGTGTGCGAGTCGATGTGGGAGGTGCATGACGGGCAGATTGAGCCGTTCGAAGGCGGCTACAGCGCATACATGCTGCAGCGCGTGGAACGTGACCGTCAGGCCGACGTGCGCGAGACGAAGCGGCGCAATCTGGCCCGCAAGGAGCTGGCGTGGCTGTCGCGTGGCGCGCGTGCCCGCTCGACCAAGCAGAAGTTCCATGTGAAGGCCGCGCGCGAGCTCATCGCCGACGTGCCGCCGATGCGCAATTCGCTCGAGCTCAAGCAGATGGCCACTTCGCGCCTTGGCAAGCAGGTGGTCGACCTGGTCGATGTGACGCAGATTTTCGACCGCGAACAGGATGCCGTGGCCGACATCGACCCCGACATCGCCGACATGGAGCGCATGGGCACGGACTCCGAATCGTCCGCCGGAACGCAGATTGACATCGTCACTCCGATGATCCAGGAACCGCAGGCCTTCGGCTCGGTGACGATGGACGTCGACGATGCGGACGACCCGCGCCTCGTCTCCGCATTCGGCTCGCGTGCCGCGCAAATCGCCGCCGAGCATGGTCTCAAGGCCCGCGAGGCCGTCACCGGCTACAACGCGCTGCGTGGCATGACCGAGAACGAGCTCGCTGCGAACGAGGCCGCGAACACCGGCGCCGACGCCACGAGTGCCGCCGCGCATATCGAGGTGAGCGGCCGCGAGATTCTCGACGACGTGACCTGGCTCATCGGCCCCGGCGACCGTTTCGGCATCGTCGGCGCGAACGGCGCCGGCAAATCCACACTGCTGAAGATTCTCGACGGCTCGCTCACACCCACCGCCGGCCGCGTGAACATAGGCAAGACGGTGAAGTTCGCGGTGCTCTCGCAGCGCCTCGACGAACTGGAGAAGCTCGGCAACTACAAGGTGAAGGAGGTGCTGAGCCGCTACAAGCCCACCTACATCGTCGACGGCAAGGAGGTGACGCCCGGCCAGCTCATGGAACGTCTCGGATTCGAGGCGGCGCAGCTCATGACGCCCATCCGCGACCTTTCCGGCGGCCAGAAGCGCCGCATGCAGCTGCTGCTCATTCTGCTTGACGAGCCGAACGTGCTCATCATGGACGAGCCGGGCAACGACCTCGACACCGACATGCTCGCCGTGATGGAAGACCTGCTCGACACCTGGCCGGGCACGCTCATCGTGGTGAGCCACGACCGGTATCTGCTCGAACGCGTCACCGACGAGCAGTTCGCGCTGATCGGCGGCAAGGTGCGGCATCTGCCGGGCGGCGTGCAGGACTATCTCGATATGGTGGAGGATCTCAAGCGCGGCAAGTCGCTCCCGCAGGCCGATGCCGCGGGCGCGGCGCAATCTGCGCACACTGCGCAATCCGAGAACGTGCAATCTGCCGACGAGCGGTCTGCAGACCAGCCGAAGCTCTCCGGCAAGGAGTATGCACAGGCATCGCGCCGCGTTTCGGCGATCGAGCGCAAACTGGAGAAGATCGAGCAGCAGAAAGGCGAGCTGGAATCCCAGATGAACGCGCACGACCCCACCGATTACGAGGGGCTCGGCAAACTCAGCGCGCAGATCGCCGAACTGGAGACGCAGCAGGGCGAGCTGGAGACCGAGTGGTTCGATCTGTCCGAGCAACTCGGCAAGTGACCCACCCCCACGTCCGTTACGGGCCACTCTTCCCCTTACGGGCTAGTTCTCCCCTTACGGGCTAGCATTTTCCGTTACGGGCTAGGGAAATACTCGCAGTTGCCGGGTATGGAATCTGCAAAACCGCCATATTCCAACAATCTCTTTTGAAAATGCTCGCCATGGCCCTAGCCCGTAACCGAGAATCCTAGCCCGTAAGGAAAATGTTAGCCCGTAACACCAATGCTGGCCCGTAACAGCCAACGCATATGTCGCCGAAGAGCAATACGCTCAGACTATGACACACGCGCAATCACACACTACCGACCAATTTGATGAAACGCTCGCCGCCGGCGATCACGGCGTTGCCAATGCGGCCGTCGATCTGAAGCTCTACGACACGGCGACGCATGCGGTCTCGCGTTTCGAGCCGATCAAACCCGGCGAGGTGGGCATGTACGTGTGTGGCGCGACCGTGCAGAGCGCCCCACATATCGGCCATATTCGCGCGGCCGTCGCGTTCGACATCATTCGCCGCTGGTTCGAGCGGCTCGGCTACAAGGTCACGTTCATTCGCAATGTGACCGACATCGACGACAAGATTCTCGACAAGGCCGCCGCCGCGGGCGAGGATTGGTGGGCACGCGCATACCATTACGAGCGCGAGTTCACGCACGCGTACAACGAGCTCGGCGTGCTCGCACCCACGTACGAGCCGCGCGCGACCGGGCATATCATCGACATGGTCCACTTGATCGAGCGCATCATCGACAACGGCCACGCCTATGTGATCCGCGACGAGCACGGCGAACTGACCGGCGACGTGTATTTCGACGTCGCCTCCTGGCCGCACTACGGCGAGCTCACGCACCAGAAACAGACCGCCGAGGTAGATGAGGCCGCCGCCGTGGCCGATCGCATGGGCCCGTCGGTGGATGCCTCCGGAGACGACAAATACAATCCTGCCGACCCGGCCGACCTTTCCGAGAACAAGCGCGACCCGCGCGATTTCGCGCTGTGGAAGCGCTCGAAGCCGACCGATCCCGCCGACGCCCGCTGGAAGACGCCGTTCGGCACGGGCCGCCCGGGCTGGCATATCGAATGCTCGGCGATGAGCTACCGCTATCTCGACGGCATGTTCGACATTCACGGCGGCGGTCTCGACCTGCGTTTCCCGCATCACGAGAACGAGATGGCGCAGACCCGCGCGGCCGGCTACCGCACGGCGAACCGCTGGATGCATTCGGCATGGGTGACCGCCAAGGGCGAGAAGATGAGCAAGTCGCTCGGCAATGGCCTGTCGGTGCCGGTCGTGCTCGCCGAGCATTCCGCGTGGGTGGTGCGCTATGCGCTCGGCTCCGTGCAGTACCGCTCGATGCTCGAGTGGAGCGACCAGACGCTCGCCGAAGCCGACGCCGCATACGAGCGCATCATGAACTTCATCGGGCATGCCGCAGACGCGCTCGGCGAGCAGCCGTCGCGTGATGAGATCACCGGCGTCTCGGCCGACGATCTGCCCGTGGATTTCGTCGCTGCCATGAACGACGACGTGAATGTGTCGCGCGCCACCGCGGCGATCTTCACGCAGATTCGCGAAGGCAACACGTTGCTTGCGCGCCTCGCGAGCAACGCCGGCGGCGCGGACCGCAGCGCATTGCGTGCCGCGCTCGTCAATGTGCGCGCGATGCTCGACACGCTCGGTCTCGACCCGCTTGCCAGCCCGTGGATCGACGGCGGCGACGAGGTCGGCGGCGACTCCAGCGTGCTCAAAACGCTCGGCGAACTCGTCGACGCGCAGCTCGCCGCCCGCGCCGAAGCCCGCAAAAACAAGGATTTCGCAAAGGCAGACCAGATTCGCGACGCTCTCGCCGCCGCCGGCATCACAATCGAAGACGGCCCCACCGGTTCCACCTGGACCCTCGCCGCCTCCCGCTGATTGCGAAACCCTGCATATTTCCTGCGTAAATGGGGACAGATAGCGGTTCTAACTGTCCCCATTTACGTCCAATTCAGCGTTCTATCCCCGGCACAAAAATTCAGCGTTCTATTTCCTGCGTAAAAAGGGACAGATCACCCAGTGTGGGTTCGAGTCCCACCGGGGGCGCGGACTTCTTTGCCTTCTTTGCGTAAAAAGGGACAGATAGCGCACCAATCTGTCCCCATTTACGTCCACAATTCAGCGTTCCATTCCCTACCTAACCAATTCAGCGTTCTATTTCCTGCGTAAAAAGGGACATTGTGCGCTTCCATCTGTCTCTTTTTACGCAAAGATCGGATCCAGATTCATTTCAAATTCGGATCCAGATTCACAGCTCCGCGGTGTTCCAATAATCTGCCCGCGGAATGCTGCGGATGCGCGAACTGCCGATCACCAGAATCGCGGCGACGACAAGCACCGTCAGAAACACGGCGACCGTACCGCGAAAACCAAGCGACGGCAGCATCATGCCGGCGCTCGCACTGCAGAACGCAGACAACGCCTGCGCGGGAACGCTCAGCGAGACGTTGATCCTGCCCTGCATCGTCGCCGGCGCCTTCGCGAAGACGAAACCGAGCAGCAACGCGTCGATGATCGGGAACGGTAATCCCATCACCGAATTGGCAATCAGAACCAGCGCATACGACGCACCTGCCGATATGCCGAATCCGTAAGCACACAGCATCGGCGCCACGCACAGGCACAGGAACACAAAACCCGCGCAGACGCATCTGCCCACGGGCACGCGGTCACTCAGCCGCGCGGAGAGGAACGCGCCGACGAGCATCGCGAGCGCAATGCCGCTTCCCATGGCACCGATGAGCGTGGCGTCCGTGCCAATGGACATCAGATGCAGCTGAATCGCATATTCCACACCGTTCACACCATAGTTGAGCACGGCCGCCGCAATCATGATTCGCACCAGCACTGGTTTGCGCAGTGTCCATGACCAGCCTGCCAGAAAATCCTTGAGAAAGGAACCGCGCGAGTCAGTGTGTGTTGCGGTGGCATGTGGTTCGCGCAATCTGCGAGCCGCCGCGCCGGACACCGCGTACAGGCACGTCGTCACCACGAACGGCAGCCAAGGACGCACGCCGTAGAGAAAGCCGCCGATCGGACTACCTGCGATGTTGATCGTCGCATCGCGCCCACGGTTGAGACTGAGCGCCTTGGGGTAATCACGCACGTCGATAATCGATCTGAGCATGGCGTCGGTGGCGCTGCCGAGGAAACCGCTCACCGCAGACCCCGCAGTGGCGATGACGAGGAGTGCCGGGTATGTGAGCATATGCATGGCGAGCAGCGCTGCCACCGCGCCCCATGCGCAGATTCCGGCAATGGCGTTCGCGATGATCAGTCTGCGCCGCTCGTGCCGGTCCACGAAAGTGCCGCCGAACACTCCCGCAACCTGCTGCGCGATCAATGCGGCCGTGCCGAGCCAGCCTGCCGCGACTGTGGAACCCGAAACCGCGTACCCGGTGAGACTCACGGCGAGCGCGCGCAACGACGAACCGGCTGCCGACGCCGTGTCCGCGGTGAACCAGGCCGCATAATTATGCGATTGCCAGAAGGAACGGCGCGCCTCTGCCCCCACCGTCACGGCACCCATCGGAACACCTGCCTGACCACTGCGACCGCCTCGACGCCCGGATCCGCATGTTCCGCGGCCGCCGCAGCCGCCTCACTCGCGGCGTTCTCCGGCACTGTGTCGCCGGCGCGCTCCTCGCTCACGCGCTCCCATTTGCTCACCACATCGTTGAGTTCGGAGACCATCTTGCGCGTCTCCTCAGCCGTGAGTCGCAGCACGCGATCGTCCGCGCCCCAGGCCTCGTTCCATTCCTTCGGCAACGTGGGCCGCACATCGAGGAATCGTTCGTAGGCCATCTGATAGGTGAGCGCCGCCGTTCTGCTGAACGCGTCGATGACGTCCGCATCCGCACTGTCGTGCAACACGGCGGTTTTCCGGTGACGCGCACGCCAGTAGCTCTTGCGTTTGTCCCCGTCCGGAGACGGCGCCTTGTCCACCAAGCCGACTTTCTCAAGCTGCGCAAGGTGATAGCTCACCGCTCCCGGAGCCTCGCCGATCTTGGCACTGAGCTCCCCCACCGTCTGCACGCCGCCCACACGCAGCGCACCGAGAATGCGCATGCGCGCAGGGTGCGCCATGCATTTGAGCGCCTCCTCGGAATTACCGCCCGCACTTTCCGCGGTGAATACGGCGGCACCTTGTTTCTTCAGGTCTTCCGCCAGTTCAGCATGCGCGGTTTGGGCGCTCGCGCTGCCCTTCGATGTTGACTTCGCTGATTGTTTCGCCATCGCGTCTCCTTCCGCTTGACTTCATTATACAAAAAGTTTGTACAAATCTTTTGTGATTATGCTCAGGAGACTCGCACACACCAAATTCCACACACCCACCCATCTGTCCCATCTGTCCAGCTGTCCATCTCTCCATCGCCCCATCTGCCTCATCGGCCCATCTGCCTCATCGGCCCCGCTACCCACCTGCCCAGCCGCCCATCTGTCCATCTATCCATCTGCGTAAAAAGAGACACATTGTGCCACTGAACTGTCCCCATTTACGCAGATTGCTACCGCAAAGACCGCCTCTTACGTAAATTGGGACAGATAGACCCGCGACCCGCCCAATGGGAGTCCGCAATTCTCCAGCGACAGTCTCAAAAACGCCGAGTTTGTATATCTGACCACACCTCGACCATTGAACACAGATTCGCGCGCCACCTTTGCATACCGAGTCACGCCCCGGCCAGCAGGCGACGCCCAGCATTGCCACGCTTGCAGATTCAACACCGCCCCGACCATCCCAGAACGACTCCGTGTGCCACCCTTCCACACCGAATCTCATCCAAGCTACTGAGCGCGCCCCAACGAGTCACTCCGAGATCCAGATTGCAAAACAAGCAATCCAGCAACTCGCAGAGGCGTCATGCTTGCAACTCCAATCTCCCACCGACCAATATAGGCAGATTCAGGTGCCATCCTTGCAACTCTGCTCTGTCACCGACCATCGAAGAACGTCCGTATGCGTCACCTTTGCAACCACAACCTCACGCCGACCAACCAAACTGCCGATGAGTGCCCTACTCAATACCCAATTGCAAATACGACCACAGAAAAGCCGCAGAGAAAGCGTAAACAGAGACATGACGAGGCTGCTGGCAGTCTCTTTTTACGCAGCGAACGAGGCACCTCCCCCTCGCGCAGAGAACGGGACATACAGGGAGGCGTAAAAGAGACGTAAAAAGGGACAAATTGCACCACTGAAATGTCCCCATTTACGCAGATTGACACCGCCCAAGTTGATGCCGCAGACTGATGCCGCCCAGATTGATGCTGCAGACTAGTGCCGCAGACCGACGTCTCAGACTAGTGCCGCAAGGTGTCACCGCAAACGAAACCGCTTACGTAACTATCACTTACGTAAAAAGGGACAGATAGACCCGCTATCTGTCCCCAATTACGCAGAGAAAAATCTGGTGCCCAGCCGCGCCTAGCCACGCCTAGCCACACCAGCCGCTGGAGCTCACCCGAGCAGACCGGAGAGTCCGCCGCCCAGATTCGGCGGAATGTCAGCGCCACCGAGCATGTCCTGCAAACCGGCTGGCAGTTCGTCGGCCTGCGGTTTCTTCGCGAACGCCGAGCCGCCCGAGTTCGACTTGCCGGCGAGCTTGGCGCGCAATGCCTTCTCCTCGGCCTCGCGCTTCATCGGGTTGCCGGACTTGCCGCCCTTCTTGCCTTTCTTGCCCTTCTTGCCTTTCTTCGAGCTGCTTGAGCCGCCGAATCCTCCGAATCCGCCTGCCATACCGCCGCCCATGCCTGCGCGGTTGGTCATGCGCTTCATCATCTTCGACGCCTGCTCGAAACGCTGCAGCAGCGCGTTCACGGCCGACACCGAAACGCCGGAACCGTAGGCGATACGCGCGCGGCGCGACCCGTCAATGATCTTCGGGTTACGGCGTTCCTCGGGCGTCATCGAGCGGATGATCGCCTCGGTACGGTCCACCTCGCGCTCGTCGAACATCTCCAGTTCCTTGCGATGCTGCGCCATGCCGGGAATCATGCCGAGCAGCGACTTCATCGAACCGAGCTTGCGCACCTGCTGCAGCTGGGCGAGGAAGTCGTCGAGCCCGAACTCGCCTTCCGCCATCTTCGCGGCGGCCTTGCGGGTCTCCTCCTCGTCGAACTCGCGCTGTGCCTGCTCGATGAGCGTGAGAATGTCGCCCATGTCGAGGATTCGCGAGGCCATGCGATCCGGGTGGAACACCTCGAAGTCCTTGAGACCCTCGCCGTTCGACGCGAACAGGATCGGCTTGCCGGTCACCGAGGCAACCGAGAGTGCCGCGCC
Organism: Bifidobacterium animalis subsp. animalis; assembly: GCA_004154635.1. GTDB lineage: Bacteria > Actinomycetota > Actinomycetes > Actinomycetales > Bifidobacteriaceae > Bifidobacterium > Bifidobacterium animalis_B. The sequence goes on along the minus strand of RSDC01000003.1, from coordinate 77,816 downwards.
GCCGCGGGTGTCGCCGTCGAGTTTCGACAGCACGACGCCGGTGAAGTTCACGCCCTCGTCGAAGGCCTGCGCAGTGCGCACCGCGTCCTGACCTGTCATCGCGTCGATCACGAACAGCACTTCGTTCGGCTGCACGGCGTCGCGAATGTCGCGCGCCTGCTGCATGAGCGTCTCATCAACACCCAAGCGGCCGGCGGTATCGATGATCACCGTGTCGTACATTTTCTGCCGCGCGTATTCGATCGAGTCGCGCGCTACCTTCACCGGGTCGCCGGTGGTCTCGCCGGGTGCCGACACCGCATCGCCGCCCGCGGACTGCACGCCCTTCTCCGGCGCATACACGGGCACGCCGGCGCGTTCGCCCACCACCTCGAGCTGCGTCACCGCGTTCGGGCGCTGCAAATCTGCCGCCACGAGCAGCGGCGTGTGGCCGGAGTCCTTGAGCCAGTAGCCGAGCTTGCCGGCGAGCGTGGTCTTGCCGGCGCCCTGCAGACCGGCGAGCATGATGATCGTCGGCGGATTCTTCGCGAAGTTGAGCGGGCGATCGACTCCCTGCCCAAGAATGTCGGTGAGCTCGTCGTTGACGATCTTCACCACCTGCTGCGCCGGATTCAGCGCTTCGGAAACCTCGGTGCTCAGTGCGCGGTCGCGTACGCGCGCGGTGAACGAGCGCACCACGTCGAGCGAGACGTCGGCGTCGAGCAGCGCGCGGCGGATTTCGCGGATCGTGCCGTCAATATCCGCGTCGGAAAGCTTGCCTTTGCTCTTGAGATGCTTGAATGCATTCGAGAGACGATCTGTTAACGAACTAAATGCTGCCATAATGCGCACAATTCTAGCTTGCAGAGGGGAAATCGTGGAGCTTGCCTGCACACTTGCCACACCACTGCGCAAATTCGATAAGCTGGAATCCGGGAATTCGCAAGACAGGAGAAAGCATGCACCAGAAGAAGATCGAACAGCAGGCGCTCAAGGTGGGCATCGTCGTCAATATCGTCATGGTGCTCGCGGGCTTCTTCGTGTTCTTCCTCACCGGACTCAAGTCCATGTTCCTCGACGCCTCGTTCACGGTGATCTCGGTGATCTCGGGCGGCGTCGCGGCATACCTGTCGAAGAAGACGGTGCGCGTGAGCGACCGCTTTCCGAACGGCATGTTCGCGCTCGAGCCGATCTATGCGATCTGCAAATCGATTTTCACGATCTGCCTGCTGCTGTTCTCGTTCCTCGACGTCGCGCAGATTGCCATCGCCTACTTCGTGCATGGCGAGGGCGAGCGTCTCGAATTCGGCCCGGTGATCATCTACCAGATTCTCGCCGTCGCCGTCTGCATCGCGCTCGTCGCGTATTACCGCGCACGCAACCGCACGCTCGGCAACGCGAGCCTCATGCTCAAGGCGGAGGCGAACGGCACCTGGATCGATGGCATGATCTCGCTCGGCATCGGCATCGTCGCCGTGCTGCTGTATTTCCTACCCAACGGCACGCCGCTCGACTTCCTGCATTACACCGGCGATTTCTTCATCACGACGATCATCGTCGCGCTCACGATCAAGGAACCGGTGACCGTGCTGCGCGATGCGTTCGTGGAGCTCGTCGGCGGCACGCACGACGACGAGGAGGTCTCCGAACTCGTCTCCCGCGAAGTGTCCGCGCATCTGCCGGCCGGCGTGAGGGTGCAGACGATCCACGTATTCAAGACGGGCATGAATTTCGACATCGACATCATTGTCAACGGCACCGGCGATGTCGTGCGGGTCGAGGATCTCGTCGAGGCACGCAAGCAGATGGAGCGCGCGCTCGAGCCGAAGCTGCACCTCGTGAACGTCGATTTCGTCTTCGACTGAGTGGCCTGAAGCACGCACCCTCACAGACCCAACGCAACCCAGGGTATCCCACCTGTTACGGGCTACCCTACCGCTTACGGGCTAGCATGCCCCTTACGGGCTAAACCTAGTCCTTACGGGCTAGCGTCTCTTCTGCGGCACGTAAGAAAAGTTGCGTAAAATACATCAAATACCAACATATTGCAACACGAGAAGAACACCCAAGGCTGGGTTGCGAACATTTCCTCACGCACACAGTTCAGCGGGGCTAGCCCGTAAGGACTAGGTTTAGCCCGTAAGGGGTTGGATAGCCCGTAAGACTTAAGGAAGCCTTAAAAAAACCACGAATCCTCTGCGCACTTCACTCTCCTCTGAGCGCACCTTTGAGCCATCTCGCGTACAATATGCTCAGCTGCGGGGCGTGGGCCTTGCATGCCCGAGCAACGAGGAGAACGCATGATCATTGCACTGTGGGTGATTCTGGTACTGCTGCTGGTCTGGATCTCGCTGAGCGAGTTGCCCGCCGGCTGGGATGGCCACGCGCCGCTGCCCTACCTCATCGCGCTCTCGCCGTTCGCGTGGATCGGCTTCACCGCCGTCGCCATCTGGTCCGGCTGCCTGCGCGAATGGCCGCTTATGGCGTGTGCAATCGTTGGCTTGATCGCTTCACTCCTACGCAAAACCGCGTATTACATGAATGACCTGAAGACTCCCAACACCGGCGAACTCATCGCCCGCAAACTCGCCGAAAAGAGGGAATCCGAGAACTCAACCATTTCATCCAACTCGGCTGCCGTTGAAAATCTTGCAAACGGCCATTTCAACGTGTTCACCCTGAACTGCAGATACGGCAAAGCCAACGCCCATGAAATCGTGAACACGGTGCGCACGAACGACATCGCCGTGCTCGCCCTGCAGGAAATGAGCCCCGACCTCGTCACCGAGCTGCACGATGCCGGACTCGACGATCTGCTGCCATTCCACCAATTCGGCGACCCCAGCAGCTCCGACAACGGCGGCTTCAACGGCCTGTGGCTGCGCGTGGAACCGGCCGAGCAGACGCCCACCGGCGTGCCGATTCCCGCCGCCGACGTCCCCACGGTCACGCTGCCGGTCACGTCGACGTTCAACATCACGTTCGCGAGCGCCCACCCGAAATCGCCGCAACGCAGCTGCAAGGATTGGTCCGCCGGCATCATCGGGCTTGGCGCGCTGGCGAAATCTGCGAACAAGGACCGGGACCGGAACGCAGACGACTCGTGCAACAATCGCGAAATCGCCGTGCTCATGGGCGATCTCAACTCGAGCATCGTGCACCCGAGCTTCCGCGAGCTGCTCGCGAGCGGCTTCCACGACGCCGCCCTGGTCGAGGCGCGCGGGGAACACCCGACCTACCCGAGCTGGCTCAAATGGCCGCGCATTGTGATCGACCACATTCTGTTCACCGATTTCATGACCGCCTCCAACGTGCGCGCCGTGTTCATAGATGGCACTGACCACCTTGGTCTCACCGCCACGCTCACCATTCGAGACACGCGCACGCAGACGAATGCCGCCGCTCGCGAATCCTGGCCGAGCTCGTTGCCGCCGCTCCCCGCGAAGTCGCGTCAAAAGACCGCCGACTAATCGCCCACACATCCAGCGTCTGCCCCTGTCTGCGTAAAAAGAGACAAATAGACATATCCACACGTCCCTTTTTACGTCTCTTGTTCGCAATCTTCTGCGTAAAAAGAGACAGACCATGACATGCATACATCCCTTATTACGCAATAATCCCAATAATCCCACGTAAAAAGGGACATTTTGGCATACCCAAATGTCTCTTTTTACGCAAGGAGATTACGCAAGGAGATGGGGAGGGGGTTACGCAAGGAGATGGGAAAGCTCCCTCTCATCTGCGTAAAAGGGGACAGATGGCGATGCTCGTCTGTCCCCTTTTACGCAGGAGAGCCAGGAAAGAGGGAAATCTCCATCATTTGTCCGTGCTTTACGACATAAAAAGGGACATTCGAAGGTGTCGGAATGTCCCTTTTTACGCAGGAAAATGCAGCGAGTCCCTTTAATCTCTTCTTTATCTCTTCTTTATCTCTTCTTCATCTCTTCTATCTGCGTAAAAAGAGACAGATGGCGGCATGCATACGTCTCTTTTTACGCAGAGGATTAACGATTCACGATTACAGCTTCTGGCGCAACCACCAGCACCCTGGCGCACCGGCACCCTGGCGCAACCACCAGCACCCTAGCGCAACCGCCGCGCTCGGCACAACGAACGCTTGCGGCAACAGGACTCAGGCAATCTGCGGGCGCAGCGTCACGGCGAAGTCGAATTCCGGCGCATCGAGGCGGTATTGCGGCAGCAGCTCCGGCCCGCAGCTGTTCGAACCGATGCCGGACTGCATGTAATCCACACTCACTTCGGTGAATCCGCTCGGCTGCAGCTCGAAGTTGTGCCGTGCGCGCGTCATCTCGGCCGCCGTGTATTCCAGCGCCTGGAAATCGAACCCGCGCAACGGCTCCGGGAGACTCTCGGGCTGTGTGCCCTCGCCTTGCACGATCATCAACGCCACACCGTCGCCCTGCACTCTCGCCCAGCTGCAATCGTGGTGGTTGCCGTTCTCCTGTGGTTTGATCTCGCGTTCGCCCAACTGGCTCACTGAAGCGCTGAAGACGCCGTGCCAGCTGGCGCGCCGCTTGTCCACATAGCTTTCATTCGGTCCGAGGCCGCAATAGGTGACGTTGCTCATGGATTTCAGTAGCTGCATGTGAATGCCGAACCTCGGCAGGAAGGGGAACGCCGGATCCTTGCGCACGTCCATGTGAAGCGCTACGGAACCGTCTGCATGCACCGTCCACGTGGTGTCCATGCGGGCGATCGGCTGCACCGTGGGCGCGACCGCTCCCATCGAGCACTTGATTTCCACCGCGTTCACCGCCATCGGCCCTTCGGCGTCCTCCACGGCCGTCTCTTCGCCGTACGCGCCGCCGTCCATGCCGAGTGCCGCTTCGCCGATTCCGCTGGAGACCACGGTGCGCGTCTGCACGTCGTACGCGCGCGCATACGCGCGGTCGTACCCGCAGCGCTCCCACTCATGCCGCACGTTGCGGTCGTTGTCGGTGGGCGCACGCCAGATGTCGAGGGTCATCGGCGTCGCGAGAATCGTACGGTTCGCGTACACGAGCTCGCTGAACAGGCCGGTGCGTTTGTCGAACACGTACCGCCAGTTCGCGCCGTTGATCACAATGCGCGCATCGGATTCCTCCAACGTCACCGACTCGCCGATCTCGTCGCCGGCGAGCATGTCTTCCACCTGGTGACGCACCCACTGCGAACTGTTGTCTCCGGTCGGATTCGGCACCTCCACCTCGTCGAAGCCGAGTTCGAACAGCTGCTCCTGCCCCCACTGCGCCTCGCGCGCCAGGTACCGCAGCACGAGGGTGACCCGCCCGGGCTGCGCGACCGGCCACACGCTCTCCCAACCGCTTAAGCGCACTTCGCCCACCGCATGCGGCTCAATCGAGAACGTGCCCGGCTCGACGAGGCTGTACGTCTGCATCACGCCGTCCACATACACTTCCCACATCACCATAACCGCTTCATCGAGCTCGCGGAAGTCGTAATGGTTCCGCAGATTCACCACGCCGCGCTCGGCATCCACGCTCACCACGCGCGCCGGCCGGAACACGTTCTTGAACTCGTCGAGGCCGCTGTGCGGCGTGCGGTCCGGCGAGACCATGCCGTCCACGCAGAAATTGCCGTCGTTCGGCCATTCGCCGAAGTCGCCGCCGTACAGGTATTCCTGCCGCCCGTGCGCGTTCCTGCCGGCGTAGATCGCGTGGTCGCACCATTCCCATATGTACCCGCCGAGCAGGCCCTCGTGCCGCTCGATGCACTGGAAGTAGTCCTCGAGATCGCCCGGCCCGTTGCCCATGGCGTGGCAGTACTCGCACATGATGTAGGGCTTCACCTGCCCGTTTTCCGCGGTGCCGTCCTCCCCATTCGCACCGTCCCTGTTCGGCCCGGATTCACCGAAATACGCGTCGATCTCGGCGATGCTCGGGTACATGCGGCTGTGCACGTCTATGTTGCCGTAGTCATGCTGAAGCGTTCCGCCTTCTTCGACATACCGCGCGCTCTCGTAATGGGTGAGCCGTTGCGAATCCAGTGTTTTCACCCACTCAAGCGCTTTTTCGAACCCGATGCCGTAGGCGGACTCGTTGCCCATCGACCAGAAGATCACGCATCCGCGGTTCTTGTCGCGTTCCACGAGGCGCTGAATGCGGTCGAGAATGGCCGGCGCGAACCGCGGATTGTTCGCGATGAGGCCGTTCCACATGAGCTGCGCGCGCTGCCATTCCTCCATATTCGCAGATTCCGCGCCGGACTTCGGCAACACGGCGTCGGCCACGCCATGCGCCTCGATGTCGGCCTCGTCGATCACGAGGAACCCGAGCTCGTCGAACAGATCGTAGTAATGCGGCGCGTTCGGGTAGTGGCTGGTGCGCACGCCGTTCACGTTGTGGCTCTTCATGAGCAGCAGATCGGTTCGGAACTGCTCCGGCGAGATCGTATAACCGGTTACCGGGTCGCTGTCGTGCCGGTTCATGCCGTGGATCACAATCGGCCTGCGATTGAGCAGCACGGTCTGGTGGCGGCCGTCGGGCGCCACGACGGCGATGTCGCGCAGCGCAAGCGGTTGCGTGATGCTTTCGCCGTCGCTCAGAATCATCAGCGTGTAGCAGGTCGGCACCTCCGGATTCCACAGCACGGGTTGTTCCACGGTGAGTTTCACGCGCGCCTTCGCCGGGAATGCGCTGCCGTTCTCAACCGCTTGCGTTCGGTGTGCTGCAGACTCCCCCACCGTGCCCGTTTCAGACTGAACCGCTTCCGTCACGCCCTGCGCAACCACATTGCCCGCCGCATCGCCGATCACGACGTCGATGCCGTCCACCGGCACGCCGTCGAGGAAGTCGAAGTCGACGGCCACGTCCGCGCTCACGGCCTGTGGCGCGGCCACCGCACGCGCGCTGGAATCTGCAAACCGGATATCGGTGCGCACATAGAAATCACGAATCGCATGTTCGGGGCGCGTGAGCAAGTACACATCGCGGAAGATGCCGCTCATGCGGAACTTGTCCTGATCCTCCAGGTAACTGCCGTCGCACCATTTGAGCACGAGCACGACGAGCGTGTTCTCGCCGTCGTCAAGCGCGTCAGTCACCTCGAACTCGCTCGTCGAATGCGAGACCTGCGAATAGCCCACGAAGTCGCCGTTGAGCCACACGTAGAAGCAGCTGTCCACACCCTCGAAATTCAGGAAGGCGCGCGGGCAGGCGGAGTCCACGGCATAGTCGAAGGTCGTGCGGTACACCGCGCACGGGTTGTCGTGCGGCACGAACGGCGGGTCGAGCGGGAACGGGTAGCGCGTGTTCGTGTACTGGTTGTGGTCGTAGCCGTGCGTCTGCCACACGCTCGGCACGGCAATCTGGTCATAGGAATCCGCGTCGAACATCGGCTCGGTGAAGACCGGCTCGTGCGCTTGGGCGCTTGCGTCCACCTCGGCGTCCAGATCGTAGACGCTCGCATAGTATTTGAAATCCCATTCGCCGTTGAGCAGACGGAAGCGGTCGGATTGCTCGCGCGCGGCGAACCGCGTATCGGTGGGCGCCGACGCCGGCACGAAATACGCGCGATTCGGCTCGCACCCCACATGCAACGTATCAAGATCCTCAAAATACCGCGGAATGAACACGGCCGTCTCCTTTGCCTCCACCGCTGTTATGAGAACATGGTATGGGGAGCTCGGTATTTCCGCGGGTTACGCCCATGTGCAGATTATCTACCCCCGCACGCTATACTAGTGAAGTTATTTGTGCACGGGGAGCCCTCTCATGCCCCATGTGCAAGGAACACGTGTGCGAGCGGGTCCTGTCCCCACACGACCGGCGAAACACACACCCTAGTTAACAAGGAGAGCCACTTTGGCAACCAAGATTCGTTTGAAGCGTATGGGCAAGAAGTTCTATGCGGTGTACCGCATCGTGGTCATGGATTCGCGCACGAAGCGCGACGGCCGCGCCATCGAGGAGATCGGCCTGTACAACCCGAACACGCAGCCTTCCACCATCGAGATCAAGAGCGATCGCGCACAGTACTGGCTCGGCGTCGGCGCACAGCCGACCGACCAGGTGCTCAACCTGCTCAAGATCACCGGCGATTGGCAGAAGTTCAAGGGCCTCAAGGGTGCCGAGGGCACGCTGAAGACCGCCGCCGCCAAGCCGGAAGCCGCCGTGCTCGTCGAAGAGGCTGAGAACAAGGCGCAGAAGCTCAAGGCCGCCAAGGCCGAAGCCGCCGCCAAGGCAGCCGAAGCCGAGACCCCGGCCGAGGTCCAGCACGATGACGAGAAGGTCGAGCTCGCCGACGTCGAAGAATCCGCACCGGAAAGCGTGTGAGACCATGCTTGCTCAAGCCGTGGAACATCTGATCAAGAACATCGTCGATTTTCCCGACGACGTTTCAGTCAAGTCCCATGAGAACGCCCGCGGTGAACTGATTCGCGTGCGCGTGAATCCGGAGGACATCGGGCGTGTGATCGGCCGCAACGGACGCACTGCGAACGCGGTTCGCACGGTGATCCAGGCGATCTCCGATCACAAGGTTCGCGTGGACATCATGGACGTACGCAAGTGAACATGCACACGAACAGCGTGCCAGACCCGCAACAGCCCCAAGAGTTGTTGCGGGTCTGTCGTATTGGCAAGGCTCAGGGACTCAAGGGCGAGGTCTCCGTGGAACTGTATACGGACGACCCGCATGCCCGTTTCGCACCCGGCGAGGTGCTCTACGCGCGCGAATCCGCTGCGGACGCACTGCGCCCCTACACCGTGGCCGCCGCGCGCACATTCAAGAACCGTTGGTATGTGCGCTTCGAAGGCGTGGATGACCGCAATGCCGCCGAGGCGCTGCGCAACACCGTGCTGTACGGCGAGCCGCAGGAGCTCGATGACGACGAGTTCTACCCGAAGGATCTGCTCGGCCTGAAAGTGTACCTGGAATCCGAGGTGGCCGCGGCGAATGCCGACGACGCCCCGGAAGGCGCCGAATTCGAGTTCACCGATCTCGGCAAGGTGGTCGACGTGATCGAGGGCGCCCAATGGCTGCTCAAGATTCGCATGCCGGACCGCGAGACCTTCCTGCTGCCCTTCGTGGAGGCACTGGTTCCCGAGGTCAATCTCGAGGAGGGCTACCTCACCGTGGATCCGCCCGGCGGCTTGATTCCTGGAATCGGCACCCCCGACACCGTCGACCCCGCTCCGCTTGCGTAACAGTACCCTTTTTGCGTCCCTACCTTCTGCGTAAAAAGAGACATTTGCACCCGCTATCCGTCCCTTTTTACACTCCTACTTCTGCGTAAAAAGGGACATCTACGACCGCCATATGTCTCTTTTTACGTCCCTACTTTCTGCTTTACGCCCCTACTTCACTTTCTGCTTTACGCTCCTACTTCTGCGTAAAAAGGGACATCTACCAGCACCTATCTGTCCCCTTTTACGCAGAGGGGAAGCCTTACGCAGAGGGGAAGCCCACCGCACCCCGCTATTCCACCCCGCTATCCCACCCACTGCCCATTTCAAAGGAGTTCGCTTGGACATCGACATCGTTTCCGTCTTCCCCGAGTATTTCGACGTGCTCAATCTCAGTCTGCTCGGCAAAGCGCAGGAGAGGGGTCTGCTCACCGTGCGCTCGCATAATCTGCGGCAGTGGACGCACGATGTGCACCAGTCCGTCGACGACACCCCGGTGGGCGGCGGCGCGGGCATGGTGATGAAACCCGAGGTGTGGGCGGAATGCCTCGACGAGCTGCTCGGCATCCCGGCCGACGCTCCCGCGAACGCGAACGCCGCCTCGGCCGCCGACTCCCCCGTGCTGATCTTCCCGAACCCGTCCGCCCCGCTGTTCACGCAGCAGGACGCGACCGCGCTGTCGCACGCCGAACACCTCGTCTTCGGCTGCGGCCGCTACGAGGGCTACGACGCGCGCATTCCGCAGTATTATCGCGAACGCGGCGTCGACGTGCGCGAATATTCGATCGGCGACTATGTGCTCAACGGCGGCGAGGTCGCCGTCTCGGTGATGCTCGAGGCGATCACGCGCCTGCTGCCCGGTTTCATGGGAAACGCCGACTCGATTGTCGAGGAATCATACACCGGCGAGAACGCACTGCTCGAGCACAATCAGTACACGAAACCGGCGAGCTGGCGCGGAATCGACGTGCCGCCGGTGCTCATCTCCGGCGATCACGGCAAGGTGAACAGATTCCGCCGCGACGAGGCCCTCGAGAAAACGTCGCGCCTGCGCCCCGACCTCATTGCGCGGCTCGACTGCCACGCGCTCGACAAGCAGGACCGCAAGACGCTCATGTCGCTCGGCTGGGAGGTCTCCGGCGAGCACCCTCGCAAACTCGACGACTGACGCCCACCCACGCCCCCACTGCACTCACTGCACTCACTGCGCGCGGTAGGTGTACACGGCGGTTTCGCCGTAGTCGCGCGCGTCGGTGATCTGCCATTCGGCGGGCGCTTCGGGTCGCTCGGTGCGCACCGACCGCTCGAGCACGATCATGCCGTCGCGCGCCACCAAGCCGCGCGCAGTGAGATCGCCGAGCAGACGTTCGCAATCGGCAGTGGAGAACGCATACGGCGGGTCGATGAGCACCACGTCGAACGGCTCGCCCACCTTCGCCTTCGCCGCGTACCGCTCGGCTTTCGCGTGCACGATGCGCGCATTCATCGACTCCTCCCACGCGGGATTGTGCCGCAGTGCCGTCAGCGTATGCGCTATGAGCTTGGCAGCGGGGCCAGATGCCTCCACCACCACCAATTCGTTCGCGCCACGGCTCAGTGCTTCGATGCCGAGCGCGCCGGTTCCTCCGAACAGATCAAGCACGCGCGCACCCGCGAGAATGTCGGTGCTGTCGAGGCGCGAGAACATGGCCTCCTTCGTGCGGTCGGTGGTCGGCCGCGTCTCCGAGCGCGGCGTGGTGAGCGGCACGCCCTTGAATCGTCCTGTAATCACACGCATGCCTTCAGATTATCCCGCCCTCTCGCCGCAGGCATGCATGCGTGCTTCCCACGCCCCTTGTACGTTTTATTTTCTTTCCAAGCATTCTGCATGATGTTCTTTGCGTAATTTGCGTAAAAGGAGACAAATTCAGCGTCCAAATGTCCCGTTTTACGCACAGCATCTGCATCCGTTGCGCATGTACAGCTATATCTGGCTATATCTATCTATATCTGATTTGTCGGTATCTGCGTAAAAAGGGACGATTCGCATCGCTATCTGTCTCTTTTTACGCATGTAAGCGATTCGCCAACCCACCAACCCGCCAACCCACCAACCTCGCGCCCACCTGCGTAAAAAGAGACAAATCCACCCACCAATCTGTCCCAATTTACGCAAATCTCGCACGCCGCACATCGCACACGCCGCACATCGCACACGCCGCTGCATGCTGGCCCCGGCAATATAAAGCAGGTCGTGGCCCGAAGGATCACTCCCCCGAGCCACGACCTGCTGGCTACTTACTCACTGCCGTGCGCTTACGGACGCGCGGCAGAATCCGCAACGGCTAGGCCTTGCGCTCGCGCACCAGAATCAGCGTGACTCCAGCTGCGACGCAAATGGCCGCGGCCAGCGCAATATATGCCACCGACGAGCCGGTCGAAGCCACCTTCGACGGCTTCTGCTGCTTCGGCTGCTCGGCTTTCGGCTGCTCCGGCTTCGGCTGCTCCGAAGGCTTGTTCGGATTCGGCTGTTCCGGCTTGCCCGGCGTGGGCTGCTCCGGCTTCGGTTCCGGCTTCGGCTCTTCCGGTGTCGGAATCGCCAGCGTGAGCTTGCCGTTGTTACCAAGATGCTGGCGTACGACGGACGATTCCCACGCGGTGGCGATGCTGTTCGCCGAGGTGCCGGTGGGGTTGGACGCCTTGGCGGCGGTGTCGCCCACAAGCAGTCCCACACGTGCCTGGCCGGCAGTCACCTGATACCGGCCCGCATTGTTACGCGCCACCTTGCCGGCGAGCATCTTGCCCGACACGTTGACCCACTGGTCGTTGAGCCGGTTGCCCTCGTAGTAGGAGCGCTTGTAGTAGTACGAGCCGTTCTCGTCGAACGAGGTCGCCGTGGCCTTCTCGTCCTGCGCCGTGTAGAGCGGGGTGTCGGAGACGAAGCGGTAGTAGTCGTTCGTGTTCGCCGGAGTGAACTCGGCGGTCGTGCTGCCGTTCGTCTTGTGGGCCTCCTCGTACTGGTTCGTGAAGAAGTCCACCTTGCCGTCGGCGCTGTGGCCGGCGATGTACTGCTTCATCGCGTCGTCCGGCTTGGCAACGAGCTGCTCGGCACCGTCCTTGAGACCTACCTCGTAGAACACGCGAATCGGATCCGCGTCGGTGGTGCACGTCGCGACATCGCCGTTCTTGTCCACACTCACATCGTGCAGTCGCAGCGGCAGCAGATTCTCGGGCACGCGCACGGTGACCACGTCGCCCTGCGCACCCTCGTTATGTGTGACGGTAATCTGCAGATCCTTGAGATCGGCGCCACCGAACACCGCATTGCCCGCGACCGCGCCGCTGAATGTGTACGTGGTGGTCTTGCCATCCGGCGAAGTGGTGGTCTGCGGATTCTCGAACTTCTGGCCGGCGAACACCACGCTGTTCATGTTCTTGACGGTCATGTACGAGCCGAGCGTGTCAGTGATCGTCACGTAGCCCTTCTCACCGTTCGCGCCAGCCGCGATCGGCGACGTCGGATTCGTGATGACGTTGTCCCAGATCTGCTCGAACACCTTGCTCAGCGCACCGGCATTGTTTGCCGTCAGATAGTAATCGTTGGACGCACGCTCGCCCAGATCGCGATATGAGACCGCATTCGGGTAGTTGCTCGACAGGGCGTGCATGAAGCGATTTGCATCGCTGGTGCCGTTGTCGACGTTGCCCGGGTTGGCATCGCGGAAGATTCCGATGGAGTACACGGTGTACCCGGCGTCCTTCAGCGTCTTGGTCGTTGCCACTGCACCATTGGCGACTTCCGGTGAGAATGTATTGCGCACGGTCGGCACGCCGTCGGTGAGGAACACCACCATCTTCTTGGCGTCGGCACGCACATTGCTATTGGCAAGCGCCTCCTGAGCGCTCCGCACACCGTAGTCGGCGCGGGTCGCGCCATCGGCACGCAGCGAGTTGACGGTGCCGCGCACTGCACCGAGGTCGGTGGTGAGCTTGTTGTGGATGTAGCTGTCGCTGGCGTAGGTCACGAGACCGACGCGGCTCTTCAGATTCTCAGGCGCGGTCTTGTTGTATTCCTCTGCGGAATCAAGGAATCCGTTGACGGCCTGCTTCAGCGAGTCGAGACGGCTCGGACCTCCCCAGCCGCCGTCCATGGACTCACGCATGGAGCCGGAAGTGTCGAGAACGAGCATGACGTCGGCCGGCTTGGTCACATTGTTCACGCCCCGACTGCGCAGTGTGCTCGACAGCGCGGAGAGGCCCACCAGGAATCGCTGGGAATCGCTTGACGAAACGGTCACCTGTCCGTTGCCCACGGTGTCGAACGTCGCGTTGCCGGTGTACACCGACTTGTCGGTCCACACACGTCCGGTGCTTGCCGGATTCGCCGGCACACCCAAATGCTGCCAGCCGTCGTGCGTGCTCGGATCGGCCACGCGGTTGTCTTCGGCGTGCGCCGGAACCACGGCCAATGCCATCGCGACAATGGTCACGAGCGATACAATGCAGGCGAAGATCTTGCCCATGTTGTTGGTGAGAGCACCCATGATAGGGCTCCGATTACTCTGTGTAGGTTGCATATATCCTATGCCTTTCCTCCTATTTGAGACCCGCGAGAAAGGCATGCAACGGCAATTGCCTAAGAAACGAACTCACCCTTTTCGCAGGAATCGAGCAGCACAACATGCCGAATTCGCACGCATGCTGTTCGGTTTTCTTCCTCACCACACATGGTGCCAGCAGATTGAGCGAATGGCTTCCGCGAATGCTTGATTGAGCCAATCAGACTCATGTTCTGTTCCGCGATTGCGCAAACCCCCGTCGTCTGCGCAATGCCCTCTTCTCTCCGTAAAAGCCACCCTCTCTTCTGCGTAAAAAGGGACAGATCACCCACCGAAAATGTCCCCAATTACGCAGAACCATCCCCTCTGACGCTCCCCCTCTCTGCGTAAAAAGAGACAGATCAACCACCAAACATGTCCCCAATTACGCAGTTAATCATGCAAAGCGCCTACCAGACCCCTCCCCCCTCGGCTGTGCCCCTCTCCTTCCTCTCCTTCTTCTCCTTCTCCTCCTTCTCCCGCCCTCTTCTGCGTAAAAAGGGACAAATCCACCCACGTACCTGTCCCTAATTACGCAAAGCCATCCCCGCTAAAGCGATCCCCGCTACAGCCATCCTCACTCTCGTCCCCTTCTTCTGCGTAAAAAGGTACAGATCCCCCCACCTATCTGTCCCCAATTACGCACGAGCTGAATCTGCGAACTGCATCGAACTGCACCGAACTGCGCCGAACTGCACTAGTTGCTGGTGAGGAACTTCTCGTTGCCACGCGAGAAATCGAGCACCGCGCCGGCGAGCTGCGTATGGTGCTCGAGGGTCGGGTCGGCGTCCAACAGCAGCTCGGCCCGTTTGCGCGCATCGGTGATCATGGCGGCATCCTTGACCACGCGCAGCAGTTTCAGGCTCGAGCGGCCGCCCGACTGTGTATCTCCGAGCACATCGCCGGCACCGCGCAATTCGAGGTCTTTTTGCGCAATCAACGCGCCGTCAAGCGAATGCGAGATCACGTCGAGCCGCTGCTCGGCAATGCTGTTCGGCTCGGCCTGCGACACCAGGAACGCCCAGCTGTGCGTGCCGCCACGGCCAACGCGCCCGCGCAGCTGATGCAGTTGGGAGAGCCCGTACCGGTCGGCGTCGAAGATCACGATGCAGCTCGCCTGTGGCACGTCCACGCCCACCTCGATCACGGTGGTCGCCACCATGACCGGCGTCTGCCCGCTGGCGAATTCGGCCATCACGCGTTCCTTCGTCGCGTCGTCGTCACGGCCGGTCAGCTCGCAGAACCGCACGCCTTGGAACTGTGGCAGCGATTGCAGTCGTTCCGAGATCTCATGCACCGAATGCAGCGGTGCGCGCGGATTCGTCTCGCCGAGGTCCTCGTCGCTGAGCAGCATGCCGTCGTCGAAATCGGCGCGCGCATCGCCGGCGCTGCCCGCAGTGCCACCGGAATCACCGCCATTGCCGCCACCCTCGGCGTCCTCGGTCTGCTCATCGATGCGCGGGCACACAATATACGCGCGCTCGCCGGCGTCTATGCGGTGGCGAATATGCCAGAACATCTCGGCCATGAGCGGCGCGTTCACCTCGGGAATCACCACGGTCTGGATCGGCTTGCGTCCGCCCGGCAACTCGGTGAGCCAGGAGATGTCGAGGTCGCCGAACCAGGTCATCGCCGCCGTGCGCGGAATCGGTGTCGCCGTCATCACCAGCAGATGCGGGTCCACGTCCGACTTCGAGCGCAGTGTTTCACGCTGTTCCACGCCGAAGCGGTGCTGCTCGTCGATCACCGCGAGCGCGAGGTTCGGCGCCTGGAACGACTTCGAGAACGCGGCGTGCGTGGCCACGACTATGCACGGCTCCCCGCTTGCCGCCGTGCCGAGCACTTTGCGCCGCTCGGCGAGCTTCATGCCGCCGGTGAGCAGCAGCACGGGCGCGCGGTTGAACACGTTCGAGATCGATTTGTAGTGCTGCTCGGCGAGCACCTGCGTGGGCGCGACGAGCACGGCCTGGTGCCCCGACCCGACCGCCTGCAGCATCGCGCTGACCGCCACCACCGTCTTGCCCGAGCCGACTTCGCCTTGCAGCAGGCGCTGCATCGGGTGGTCCTGGCACATGTCGTGGCTGATCTCGTCCACCACCTCGCGCTGGCCTTTCGTCAGTGCGAACGGCAGCGTGTCTATGTATTCATCGCGCAGTTGCACGTCGGAGCACACGTACGCGTTGTGCTCGCGCGCGTCGTGCCGGGCACGGATCAGCGCGCTCTGGCATACGAACGCCTCCTCGTAGCGCATCGTGGTGATTGCCTGCGTGAACGCGCCCACCGAGTCCGGGTCGTGAATCTGCGAGAATGCCTGCGCACGGTGCATCAGATTCAGTTCGGCTATCAGATTCTCCGGCAGAATGTCTGGGATCGCGGCATCCAAGTGCTCGCGGATCTGCGGATTTTCCGCATACAGCGTGCGCATGTGCGGCTGGGCGGTCTCGTCGTCGGCGTGCAGCGCGGCCGCCGGGTCTTCGCCGGCGAGCAGTCGCAGCACATAGAGGATCGTATCGTGAATATGCTCGCTTGAAATACGCGAATTCGCATGGTAGACGGGCCGCGGCCGGCAGACGCGCTGCAGACCCTCCGCCACCGTGCTCACATCGGCCCGCAGATTCGCGCCGCCCACGGTGAGCAGTTCGGGGTGCGTGAATTGCAGACGGTCCATATATATGGTCGGGTCCCCGGCGATCACCACGTGGCCGTCCACACGCAGACGCCCGGCGAGCCAGTCCACGTACGATTTGCGGTGCGAGAAGAACACGAGCGTGGCCAGCGAACCGCGCACATGGAGCATCGCGGCGAACTCGTCGTCGTCGACGAGCACCTCCACACGGTAGCCGGCGCGCGCGTTCATCGGGGTGACGCGCACGCTGCGCACGCGCACGGCGCACGCCATCTTCTCCTTGAGTCCGGGCTGGGCCTGCACGAGCGCGCGCACCGGGACGGGATCGGTGACGCGGAACGGGTAATACGTGAGCGCGTCGCGCACATCGAGCACGCCGAGGTTCTTCAGCGCGCTCACGCGGCGTTTGTTCGTGAGCAGGGCGTGCAGCGGCGTTTCGAGCGTCACGTCGCGCGTACCGTTCTGCTGTGCCATTGCCGCCTCCTTGTTGTCATAGTCTATCCCACGCCCGCAGATTGCGAAACCCGCGCCCCCATTTGCGCCAAGCCCCCATTTGCGCCAAGCCCCCATTTGCGCAAAGCCCCCATCTGCGTAAAAAGGGACATCTACACGCGCTATCTGTCCCAAATTACGTCCCATTCCTGCGTAAAAAGGGACATATTAGGTACGCCAAATGTCTCCAATTACGTCCCCTCCCTACGTAAAAAGGGTCACCTAAGCGCGCCTATCTGTCCCCTTTTACGCAAGACAACACCACTCCTCCACCATCCTCTGCAGATTCTGCGTAAAAAGGGACATCCACATGCGCTACCTGTCCCCAATTACGTCCCACTCCTACGTAAAAAGGGACATCTAAGCGCCCCTGCCTGTCCCTTTTTACGCAGAGAAAGGAGCACACACATACGAAAAGGCCCCGGGAGCTGAACTCACCGGGGTCTTGTAACTGTATCGCTTACGCTCACGCAGCCTTCACTCGCTGAACCTTGCCAGCCTTGAGGCATTTCGTGCACACACGCAGGCGCACATTCTTGCCGTCAACGGTGGTATGCACCGGCTGGAGGTTCGGGAGGAAGCGGCGCTTATTGCGAATATGCGAGTGCGAAACGGTATAACCGGTCTGCGGTCCCTTGCCGCACACTGCACAACGAGCTGCCATAATGGACTCCCTATATTACTATTGACTTGCAAGTCTGCATGCCCGTATGTTCCGCATACACGAAGCACAGTCGAACACGCAACTTCACAATATTACATGAACCGTGCCGACAATGCAAGCACATGATTCTCTTTGTGCACCACACTGCGCACAGACCGTTCATTTCACGGTGATCTGCGGTATTTTCAGCAAGTTTTCAGATTGTCGGGTAGAATCGGCGCATAACGATGAGAAAATCTGCGAAGCGGCAGAACACACAGGAAAAGGGGCGTTATGCTGAGCGATATTCTTCATTCGATCCAGGCGAAGCGTGACCACGAACCCACCGTGATCTCACTCGGTCAGGTGTGGGTGGATTCCATGATCAAGGTTCCCGAGTTCCCGGTGCCGGGCTCGTTCATGAACGCGGAGAGCATCGCCAGATCGGTGAACGGCAGTTTCGCGGTGCTCGAGGCGGCGAGCCGCATGGGCGCGCAGACCGAGCTCGCGAGCATTCTCGGAACCGGCCCGTGGTCCGACATGATCCGTCGCGCATTGAAACGCGTGAATGTGAGGCATACCGGCATCACGAACAAGGGGCTCGACAATGGCCTGCGGCTGGTGATCAACGACGGACAGGAACGCTCGTTCATCTCTGCTCCCGGCGCGGAGGTGCGCACCGACGCGCACACGTTCGACGACGTGCACCCCAAGTCCGGCGACGTCGTGCACGTCAGTGGCGCATCGTTGATGAACACGGGCGCGGTGGCGGTGGAATCGTTCATCTCACGGCCTGAATGCGCGCCGGATGTGCGCGACTTCCGCATTGTGCTCACGCCCACGAGCATGATGTCCACGGTGAACGAGCGTCTGCTTGAAGACATCGTGCTGCTGCACCCGATCTGGGTGCTCAATCGGCAGCAGGGGCGCGCGATTGCAGACCGGCTCGGCATCGAGGTGGATGAGACGGCCACCATGCGCGTCGACGGCGGCTTCGACGATTCGATGAGCGCGCTGTGCGACGGGCTTGCTGATGTCTTGCGCGCGCCCGTCGTGCTGCGTGCCGGTTCGCGCGGCGCGTGGGTGCGTCGGCATGGCGAACCGGTGCAGCACATCGACGGATTCGAGACGAAGGCTACGCATATTCGCTCGGCCGGCCCCACGCACACCGGTGCGCTGTGCGCGCTGCTGGCGAATGGGTGGAATCTGGAAAGCGCCGTGCAGATTGCGAACGCCGCCGCGTCGATCGCAATCACGAAGGGCATCAACGGCGTGCCGCAATGTCCCACCTACGACGAGGCGGTCGCCTTGGTCACGAAGGCGCTCAAAGACGCCGAGCACGCCGACTGACGCCGGTCAGCGCGCGCAGCCGGCGCCCTCCTGCAGTGCGCGGCACATCCACAGCAGCGTCGGTTCGGCGGAATACTCGGCGAGAATCTCCACGCCGTCGTAGGCGGCCAGCGGAACGCCGGCATCGGTGAGCATCATCGCGGCCCGCGTGAGCGTCTGGATCACCGACTGCGTGGGGGCGATCGGAATGCCGGCCGCCTGCAGTGAGCCGAGCGCGTGCTCGCGCGACGGCGCGGTGGGCCGCGCGTCCACTGTGGCGGTGAAACTGCGCTCGCTCTGGCCATCCTGACCGTCGCGCGCGGCGCCAATCTGCGCCAGCAACGCCTCCATCGCCTGGCGGGCGACGCCGGTGTACTCGGTCTGCACGCCCACCGTGGAGGCCACATAATAGCAGTCGATCGCCGTCTCGATCTCACTCGCCATCGCGAACATCTGCCCGAGCAGGCAGTACAGGAAGGCCACCTCGTCGGGCACCACCGCGAGCATGAGGGCCTGCCGAATGGATTCCACCGCGCGAGCCGTGTCGCCGGCCATCGAGTAGGCCATCGCCTCCGCAATGCCGCCCTGCACGCTGGTGGGCGAGATGCGCTGCAATTCCTGCAGCTCGCGCAGTGCGTCATCCAGTTGACCAAGCTTCATGTCGAAGCGCGCGAGCTCGGAGCGCACTGCGGCGATTGCACCAGGCACCGTGCGGTACCGCGTCGCCGCATCACCCGCCGCCTCGGAGACCAGCAACCGCAACGCCTCCCGCTCGCAGTACAGCGGCTGGCGAATGGACGTGCTCACCGAAAGCTCCTGTTTGAGCGTCGTGAGCGCCCCGCCGAGCTCGACCACGGCGGTGACCGGCGAATCCGCGTTCTCCTGGGCGATCTGGTGAATGTCGCGAATGCTCAGGCTCGCCCGGTCTGCAATGTCCAGATCGCACACGCGGTCGGCGCGCAGCAGGCTCTTCAGCGAATCCGGCAACTCGCGCGCGTCCTCGCCGAGTGGCGTGCGCAGTTCACGCAGCGACTCCGGCAGCTCGGGATCCTCCGTCGGCGCGAACCATCCGTCGGCGTCGAACTCCACGCGCGCGCTGTCCACGTCGAACGCGGCGAGCAGCTGCGCGGGGTCGGCGTCGAACTGGGCGTCGTCGATCGTGCCGTCCGCAAACAGCTTGGCCGTGGCGAAATGGAAGTCGACGCGGTTGAACCCGAGCGAGAACAGCGTCTGGCCATCCGGTTCGCCGGCGCGCGCGATCACCGTGACGCCTACGATTCCCGCGTTCACCGCGAATCCGATGTTCGCGAGCAACGCCGCCAAGCGCAACGCATATGCCGCCGCCCACTGCGCCCGCTTACCGGTGCAGTCGCGCGCATGGCCCTGTGCATCCGGCACTGCGGTGGGGAACTGCGTCGGCTCGGGCGTGCCGAACGCCACCGCCATGTCACCGGTCGCCGGGTTCACTTCGACGCTCGTGCTTACGTGGAACGGCAATTGCAACCGTTCGCAGATTGTGTGGAACCGCGTCATCACATCCCACACGCCGCCCTGCTGCGCTTCGACGCCGTAGATTGCGCGAAACGGATTCGGCGCACCCTCCGCCCTGCTCACGAACTGCGCGTGCTGCGACCACAGATGCGTGGCCTCAATGAAATCGAGCGCACTCTCTTGTTCTGCCATATCCCCTACTCCTGCTTTGCATTGCTTCACTGACACGCAGTATACGCACCACTCGCCCCTCGGCATATGTCTCCGTGCCCACATTTACAGATTTCCCACCCCGCAGCCTCTCCTTCTGCGCAAAAAGCTCTCCTTCTGCGTAAAAAGCTCTCCCTCTGCGTAAAAAGAGACAAAACCAGGCCTGCAACTGTCCCAAATTACGCAGACTCGAATATGCGCTGCGCAACACCACTCTCAGCGTATCTGCGTAAAAAGAGACAGAACCAACCCTCAAACTGTCCCAAATTACGCATGTCTTTCCTCGCGCCCTCCCCACCTTCCTGGCATTTGCCGCATTTGCCCCCTGCGTAAAAAGAGACAAACAAGCTCGCCAACTGTCCCCGATTACGCAAATCTACGGCATCGCTCCCTATTCCGTTAGAATCCCTTGCCCCCCTCACCCTCTCTGCCTGGCCCGTTGACTGTTGCCTGAATTGCACATCCCTATCTGGACCGCCCCATATTTCCCCCGCCATGTCATTGTTCCACTTACTTTTGGTCTGTTTTTTGGTATGAAATCCCCTTCTGAAATTCCGCAGATACGCACTGGAAACAAAACAAACTTAGCTTGCCCACATACGCAGCAAAGCGGGGTTCGCCGCTCACCAGACCAAAACGGAACCTCCGCTCAACCTACATGACGAGTCGATTAAGAGGGAATAGCAATGAACCAAAAAACAACGATTCTAGACATGAACAGATTCGACACCTCAAATTTGGATGCACTCGACGCGCACAAACGCTCACTCGTTGAGCGACGTGCTGCGCTGGGAAACGGCTACCGCCTCTTCTACAAGAATCCCATCGAGGTCGTGCGTGGGGTAGGTTCCCATGTGTTCGACGAGCATGGCAACGACTACCTCGACGCCTACAACAACGTCGTTTCTGTGGGCCATTGCCACCCCCACGTGGTCGCGGCAATCAGCAAGCAGGCCTCTCTGCTCAACACGCACACCCGTTATCTGCACGAGACAATCCTGGACTATTCGGAGGCGCTGCTAGCCAAGCTTCCTCCCGAAATCGACCGCATTACCTATCAGTGCACAGGCTCCGAAGCCAACGATCTGGCCATTCGCATTGCCCGAAACTACACTGGCGGCACCGGTATCATCGTCACGCAGGAGGCCTACCACGGCAACACGGATCTCGTCTCTGGATTCTCCCCGTCCATCGGCATGGGTCAGGAACTCTCCCCGGACTGCGGCATCCTGCCCACGCCGGATACCCACATTCACGGAGATGAACTGATTGCAGATTTCATGGTGGCCAAACTGCGCGAGCAAATCGACATCATGGAATCCAAGGGCATTAAGTTCGCCGGTCTGCTCGTTGATTCAATCTTCTCATCCGACGGCATTTTCCCCGGCAAGGCCGGCTGGCTGGCGAAGCTGGCTGATGCGGTGCACAAGGCCGGCGGCGTCTATATAGCCGATGAGGTGCAACCGGGCTTTAACCGCACCGGCGAATCGTTCTGGGGCTTCGGGCGCCACGGGTTCACACCGGACATTGTGACGATGGGCAAACCCATGGCCAACGGCATCGCCTGCTCAGCCACCGCCGTACGCCATGAGATCCTTGACGCATTCACCAGCAAAATCCCATATTTCAACACCTTCGCCGGCAACCCAGTGGCTATGGCAGCCGCGAAAGCCACACTCGAAGTGATGGACGACGAGGACCTGATGGGCAATGCCAACCGCATCGGCGCGATGTTCAAGTCACAGCTCGAAGGCTTAGCCGTGGATCATCCCTCCATCGCGGATGTCCGTGGAGCCGGTCTCTATATAGGCGTCGAATTCGACGATCCGATAACCGGCTATCCCCTCAGTGCTGAGGTGCTCGAGCTCATCGAGCTGATGCGCCAGCGCCGCATCCTTACATCGAACTGCGGATCCTACGGCAACATCCTAAAAATCCGCACCCCTTTGGTGTTCAGCGCCGCGGATGTGGACCGCTACATGACCGCCCTGAATGATTCCCTAACCACGATGGGTCTGTAATCTCATCATAAACTTCCTCGGACCGGCTTGAAAGGAACTCACAATGACCGGAAAACTCAACGGCAAGGTGGCAGTGATCACCGGCGCTTCGAAAGGCATCGGATCGGGCATCGCCCGTGTTTTCGCGCAGCAGGGCGCCAAGTTGGTAGTCGCCGCACGCGGCGGCAGCGTACTCGATTTTGCTCAGGAGCTGCGCGATGCCGGTTACGAATCCATCGGGGTTCAGTGCGATGTGACGAAACCAGAGGACTGCAAGGCTCTCGCCCAGACCGCCCTCGACACCTATGGCCGCATCGATATACTCGATTGCAATGCGGGCATCTGTCACTTGGGCAGCTTTCTCGACGAGGGCGACTCGTGGCGTGATGCCCATATCGCCGTCAACATCAACGGCGTCTGGAATGCCTGCAAGGCTGTAATACCCTCGATCATCGAGGCTGGCGGAGGCGCAGTGGTCATCACGTCGTCGGTGACCGGCGACATGGTGGCAGATCCAGGCGAGGCCGCATATGCGATGACGAAGGCCGCGCTCATAGGCCTCACGAAAGCTCTGGCCCGCGAATTCGCCGAACAGCACGTCCGCGTCAACTGCATCTGCCCCGGCTACATTCGCACACCACTCGTCGAAGGCATGGCCGAGCAGTCCAACCCCAGCAATCCGGAGAGCGCCATCGACGCCATCGCAAGCGCCGTCCCGCTCGGTCGTCTTGGCACCCCCGAAGAATGCGGCGAACTGTGCGCATTCCTGGCCAGCGACGAAGCAAGCTACATCACCGGCACGCAGGTGGTCATCGACGGCGGCTCCACGCTTCCCGAGACCACATCGATGGGCCAGTGATCTGTCTGCCATACCCATGGCACATGTTCCGCCTGCCAACCCATCAAATCTGTACATGAAATCAACGAAAGGAGCAAGCGATGTCCGTGTTCGAAAGCACCGACGTATTCGACGGCGTGGCGAACGAAGCCCTCCAAGCCTACCCGCTAGACAAAAGCGCGCATGCACGCCTGCTGCAGCTGTCCGAGAACGCCACTTATTTGGTCGAAAACTCAAAGGGCGAGCCTGAAGGCATCCTGCGCGTAGGCCGTCCCGGCTACCACACGCTCGAGGAGTACCAGAGCGAGATGGCTTGGCTACGTCAAATCAACGATTACACTCCACTCATCGTGGCCAATCCGCTGTGCACCACCGATGGATCCGACATCCAGGTCATCCACGCGAACGACGGCGAAAACTACTTCTGCGTCATGTACGAGTTCCTTGAGGGCACGTCTCCCGACGAGAACGACGAGGAGAACGCCATCCGCCAGTTCCGTGCTCTTGGCGAGACCACCGCCTATCTGCACCGCCAAACGGAAATCTGGAATGGCACCAGCCAACTCACCCGCTGGCAGTGGAACTACGATACGATTCTCGGAGACCACGCAATCTGGGGCGATTGGCGCAATATGCCCGGCCTCACCGCCACGAATATTGCGCAGTTCTCTCGCTGCTGCGAAGTCATCCGTAAACGTCTTGACCGCTACGGCCGCAACGAGCACAACTATGGCCTCATCCACGCGGACCTTCGCGTGGCCAATCTGCTCGTCGAAGGCGAACAGATTAAAGTCATCGACTTCGACGACTGCGGTTTCGGCTGGTATTTGCACGACTTGGCAAGCGCGCTCTCGTTCATCGAAACGAAGCCGATTGTCCCCGATTTGGTGAACGCATGGCTCGACGGCTACCGCAAGGTCATGCCATTCACCGACACCGATTTCATGGAAATCGACACCTTCATCATGATGCGCAGGCTTCAGCTCATGGCCTGGATCGGCTCCCATCTGGACTCCGATCCGGTCAAGGAACTCGCCTACGGCTTCATTGAAGGTACCACGGAACTTGCCGAACGCTACTTGAAGCTATTCGGCTGATTCCTTTCCCTTCCCAACAAAACAATCTGCAAATCAAAATCGCAGATTCCTGACACCCGCAACTCAATGAAACATATTGGTGAGCACATAACGATGCAATAACGAGAGAGGAGCAGCTATGTCTGCCACGGCACAACACACACCGACACCAGTCAAGGAAGCGCAAGTCGATCCACGTGCGAGCGGAGGTCTTAAGAAAAGCCTCAGACTGCTGTTCGTGTACACACTCGCCACAGGCGCTATCTTCACCTTCGTCTGTTACTGGGACGGTATCTTCCTGTCCTACTGCGGACCGGGCACGTGGCTCGGGTTCCTGCTGATGACGGCCATGGTGCTGCCAATCGGCTTCGTGTACGCGGAACTCTCCACGATGCTGCCCAGCACCGGCTCCTGCTTGGTGTTTAACACGGTGGGCATAAACAAGCATGCGGGATTCTGGTCGGCATGGCTCATCATGTGCGCATGGCTGGCAGTTCCCGCGGCAGGCGTGCTCGGCATTCTTGAATGGCTCAACTACCAGTTCCTCGACTACAACCTGAACGGCACCCATGCGGTCATCGTCGGCGCGGTGTTGCTGTGCCTGTGGTGCGGCGTGAGTTTGTGCAAAAACGTCGTGGCAGGTGGCCTGCAGACTGCCATGCTGTTCATCGCCATCGGCGGTCTGCTCGTTACCGCCTGCATGTTCTTCTTCTCCGGCTCTTGGGATATCGCGAACTTCTCCTCGTTCTTCGCCAACAAGAACGCCGGCGACTACGGTATCGGACTCGGCTGGATCATCGGCTGCGCGTTTCTCATCACCCCATACTTCGGCTTTGAAACAGTGCCGGCCATGGTAGAGGAGGGCACATTCCCCATCAAGGACCAAAAGAAGGCCATCCTTGGCTCTGTGCTCACCTGCGGCATCATCTACGCGATCTTCTACCTCGCCGAGGCCGGCTGCATCGACTGGAGCTCCTACACCTTCGACAGCGCCCCGTTCGTCACCTTCGAGACGTTGAAGCTCGTGTTCGGCGGGGCCGGCTGGATGGGCTGGTTTGTCATCGCCTTGGGCATCTTCGGGGTCGTGTTCCCAATCGGCACCTCTGTGCTCGGCTTCTGGTACTCTGCAGTGCGCATGCTCTTTGCGATGGGCCGCCAGAACTTCCTGCCAAAGGTGTTCGCCAAGTGCAACCGCTATGGTCAGCCCATCCTGCCGAACATCCTCATTCTCGCCATCAGCATCGGCTTCCTGGCCATGCAGTCAATCACCGCATTCTTCGACTTGATGGCCTTCGCCTGCGCAATCTGCTACGCGATGAGCAGCATCTCCGCCATCCTGCTCACCATCCGCCATCCCGAATGGGATCGCCCCTACCGCGCACCTGGCGGCATCGCGATGAAGGTGGCATCTCTCGTCATCTCCCTCACCGTAGCCGTGTTCTGCTGCATTGGCATCGGTGAGCAAACGTGGATGGGCTTCCTCGGCTACATGGGCGTGGGACTGGCGCTCTGGGCCTGCATGCTCGCCAAGTGGCGTGTCAGGGGAAAGAATTCGGTGGTGTGGATGCGCACCCCGGAAGGTGTCACCGAATACTGATAGTGAAACACTGACCATCACCACTCATTTCCGGGCGTCACGGTTCGCACCCTACCGTGGCGCCCACTCTCGCATATTGAGAATCCGCAACGAAGGAGAACTCCCATGAAGGAAATTGAATTCATCATCAATGGCGAAAAACTGGAAGCACTCAAGCATGTGCTCGATCAATACAGCAACCGTGGCATCACGATGACAGCAGCCATGGGTTACGGCCATCAGCACGGACTCAAGCAGGTGTATACGCGCGATGACCGCCAAGGTGTGGCATTGCTGCCGAAGATCAGCGTACGCACCGTCATTCCGGATGACGAGGTGGACTGTATCATCGACGCCGTCGTCAACCGTCTGTCCACCTCCAGCTTCGGCGACGGCAAGATATTCGTGCGCAACATCGAGCAAGCTGTAAGGATTCGGACGAACGAACGTGGCGACGAAGCACTCTGACGCGCATATCCCGTAGCCAAATTCGTCATGGGACGCAGAGCATCCCCAACTTTACATTGGGAGGATATGCTTGCCTCGTCTGGGAGTGAGGAAGTGGCGATGGGATCTGCGAACGGATTGAAACCAGCGATGATGCGGGCAGTGCACGACATACACTTGCTGGCATATGTGGATGAACTGAAACCGGGGGATCATCTTCCGGCGGAGAGGGCGCTCGCCGAACGTCTGCAGGTGTCGAGGTCCACGGTGCGACTGGCACTGGAACATATGCGTGAACGAGGTGAGATCGTCACGCGATCTGGGCGTGCAGGCACCGTCATCGTGCAAGATATCGCAACGTTGGCGAGTCCTGCAAGGGTGAGGGTGAACGCAAAGTCTGCAAGAATCATCGACCGCGCAGCGGGCAGTACCGCAGGATTGCCCCATATGCTGGCGTCACAGGGAATGGAGTGCGTGACGACGGTGCTGGATGCACGAGTGCAGCATTGTTCGGAGAGGGTGTGCCAGGCGTTCCATGTGCCTACTTCACAGCAGCTTGTTCGCGTGGAGCGCTTGCGAACCGTTGACGGTCAACCGCTGTCGTATGAGCAGACATACGTCGACCTGCGTGCATATCCGGATTTTCTGGAGTTCAATTTGACACAATCCATCTATCAGATGCTGCAGTTCAACTATGGGACGACGATCCAGTCGGTCGAGGAGACAATCGAAGTCATTCCAGGATTCGGCAGATCGGCACGACAGCTCCAGCTGGCCACGGGAACCCCATTGCTGTGTGCATTCTCACGGGCGCTCGATGGGTTGGGACGTGTTGTGGTGGTGTCCGACGACGTTTATCCAGCTACACAGGTAAGGCTCACCACATCTCACACGCTCCGATAACCCCTCTTCCGCCTCTCACCGAACTGGCGAATTCCTGATTATCGCAACATTTCAGTGCATTGTCTGCGCCATGCAGGATGCAAGCGTACCAGATATGCTACGTGGAGACATCTTCAGAGCAGACATGAACTCCATGAGAATGGACATGAACTCCATGCAAACCGTAACGGAGCGAACTGTACGTACTCTATTCTCCGTGCCCTTTACGTATTCTCCGCGCCCTTTACGTAAAAAGAGACAAAACCAGTCCTGCAAATGTCCCAAATTACGCCAACCTTGCCGCCCACCCTCCCATCCTTCCGCCTGCCTTTCCATCTGCGTAAAAAGAGACAGAATCACGCCAGCAAATGTCCCAAATTACGTCAACTGGAACAGTACCAATCTCCTCTACGCTCCTCTACGCACCTGCCTCTCCGCGCAACTCCTTCTCTGCTCCCTCCCTGCGTAAAAAGAGACAGAACCATCCCTCAAACTGTCCCAAATTACGCAGATTGTCTCCACAATTACTCAGCACACCGACGGCGACATGTGCGCACGAATGCGCACGCTCGCGGATATGGAACAATCCAGCACGCGCCGTGTCGAACATGCTACGATTCCACCAGATCACGCGATATATCGCACAGACAACGGAAACCGAATCCGAAAACGCAGCACATCACGCGATGCCGACGCTGATGCCGGAGGACACGAGGAACATGCAAGAACCATTGGGCAACCCGTACCAGAATCCCGAGAGCACACAGAGCACACAGAGCGCGCAGAGCGCCGCCAACCTTGGCACCGATCCATTCTCACCGGTCACCCCGGTCTCCGTCGGAGGCCAAGGGCAATCCGCCCCCGCGAACCAGCCAGCGCCAACCCATCAGCTTCCCTTCCTGGCGAAGGTCTCCAAGCTCGCGCCCATTCCAGGCGACCCCACGAACTCGCGCTATGCCATCGTCATGCGGCTCAAAGACGCCTCGCAGCCACAGGACGGCCTCGGCTACATCGTGCGTTTCGCCGACGATCCCGCCACCGGCAGGCAGAACAACAAGCTGGTGCAGATCATCGCCTGGATCTCCAAGAGCCTCAAGGTCTACCCGACCACCGTGCCGCTCACCAACGACCCGAGCACCAACGACGTCGAGGGCGAACTCCATTTCGACGCCTGGACCGACCAGAAGAACCTCGGCGCCGTGCGCATCCAGTCGAACGACGGGCTCGACCGCACCATCACGATCGGCGAACTCCAGCTCGATTTCTCCGGCAGCGGCTATTCCACCAGCTCGCTCAACGGCATCGCCACCGCCTCCTCCGTCGATCTCGGCCCGTACGGCCCCACCAACTCAACCGCCGCAACCACCGCAACCAACCCAGCCGCCCCAGCACACGCAGCCAACACCGGATCCGCCAAGCACGCGCTCAATTCACTGCTCGCCGCATTCTGGCTCGCCGCTGCCCACTTCCCGAAGCTGCGCGGCGAACAACTGGGCATGGGCGCCGGCCGCATCGTCGAAATCTTCCAAAATATGCAGAACAAGCCGCTCGCCGACGCCCTCGATGAGATCATCTGGCGCGGCACCACGAATTCGAACACCGCGAGCCCGTTCGAGCGGTTCGCCGCGCGCCAGCTCATCGAGGCGGGAGCCGGGCAGATTCGCGAAATCACCGCCGAGAACAATCTGGACGTCGTGCAGCTCGACAGCACAGGCCAGTTCTGGATGCGATTCAACCGCAACGAGATCACCGGTCTGCAGCGTGACATCGTGCTTTCGGTGGAGGGCGCGCTGAACCGCCTCGCCGCCGCCAACCGCATCGCCGCCAAGCATGACAACGGCATGGGCCTGGTCACCACGCTCACCGAGGCACAGAACTACCGTGCCGGCTTCGACGAACTGCATGAGTGGGACACGCATGCCTCGTTCATCCAGTCGCGCGCCGACGCCCGGAATTCGAATCTCACAGTGCGTGGCACCACGGCCGCGCGCGGTGGCATGTGGGACGTCATGTCGAGTTTCGTCGACATCTGCGAGCGCCTCATCATGTCGTACCGCGTGGAGTACCGCTGCGACGCGAATCCCGACACCGGCGAGATGGTGGTCAATTTCACGGTTCCCACCTCGCTTATGATGCCGGCCAGCGTGCTCACCGACTCCGGCTGGGTTGACATTCGCGAACAGCGCGCCGCCCAGGCCGCCTCCTATGCGCTGCGGCTCGCTGGCATCATCGCCCAGGCCGCGTTCACCGCGGGCACGAACATCACGTCGCTTACGGTGAACGGCACGCTCGGCTCGGTCACCGGCGCGCCCGTGCTCTCGCTCGCGTTCACGCGCACGCCATTCATGATGGGTACGGTGCCCGCGTTCGTGGCCGGCCAGTTCAACAATCCCGCGCTCGACAGCGACCCGGCCGCCGTGCTGCAGATGCTGCGCCCTTCCGCGCAGGTCATCTCCTTCGGCCCGGACCGCGGACTCACGCCGATCACCGCGCTGCCGATCCCGCAGTCGATTCTCGCGCATCGTGTGCCGCTGTGGCGCGACGACCGCGAGCTGCCCGACGATCTGAAGTCGCTGCTGGGCGCCGATTTCGGCCGCGACCTCGATGTGATGTACGACGGCGCGAGCATCAAGGGCGGCGAGATCTTCCAGATTGCCGAGCAGAACGAGGATTCCCCCATGTCCGCGTCGCTGGAGATCGAATCCGCGCTGATGGGACTGCAAAGCGAGATGCCCGATCTCGGCGAGCGCAAGCCGCTGTACTGCGAGCATCCGCTCATGCGCCTGCTCGTCGCGAATCTGCCTGACCACACGCCGCAGACCCGCTACGTCAAAGCGCCCGACGCGCTGTACAACTCGCATATCGCGCTGGCTCGCATCCACCGTGATTCCGGCGATCTCGACAGTTCGCTCGCCCAGCTGCAGCAGGCGCTCGCGCTCGCGCCCACCACCGCGCAGCCGTTCGTCGACGAGTCGATCACCTATGTGGACATCGCCGGCGACCATGCGAAGGGCGCGGATGTGCTCACCCGCGGTCTTGCGGTGGCGGTGATGCCGGGCGACGTGAACTTCATGTATTACCGTCTCGCCTATTCACTGTGGCAGACCAACAATCGCGAGGCGGCACTCGCCTGCTACGCGTTCATGCTGGGCATGCACTTCCATGCGCAGTACGAGGAGGCGGCCGAGGCCGAGGTGCGTGAGCTCATGCAGGAGATGGGCGTCGATTCGCTGCCCGATATGGATGCGGTGACGCACACGCTCAACAAGCATGGCATTCCGGTGGCGCCGCTGACCTCACAGACCGAGCTGCTCGCCAAGGCGGCGATCAGACTCGTCGACGCCGGCTTCCCGCTCGCCGCCGACGAGGCGGTGTGGGCGCTTGGCGCGTTGAGCAACGACGACCGACTGGGCGCACTGCGCATGAGTCTGCGTTTCGGTGTGCTCGACGAGGATGCCGTGCTCGCCTCCGAGCGTCCTGCCAACTGATCCCCGATCTGCGCCCCGCCCCTGCGCAAAAAGGGACAGTTACGCTCCCAAACTGTCCCAAATTACGCAGACCAGACAGACGATCAGCTCACTGCGACCCTCTACCCGTGCCCCATCTGCCTACATCCCCTGCATAACGCACCCCTCCCCTACCTACAGCGCCCCGCCCCTTCCTGCGTAAAAAGGGACATCTGCGCGCCCCAAATGACCCTTTTTACGCAAATGAATCACGATTAGCCAATCTTTTGCGTAATTTGGGACAATTGCACGCCCCCAACTGTCCCAAATTACGCAGACTAGGCAGACGGTCAGCTCACCGCGCCCTTCCCCTTGCATACAGCGCCCCTCCAAGGCGCTCTCCAGGGTGTTACGAGTCTTACGGGCTAAGAATCCCCTTACGGGCTAGGGTTTTTGGTTACGGGCTAAGCAAAATCTGCCAGCTGGCAAGTATCCGACGAATCTGCGAAACACAGAATCGCCATTTTTCAACGATCTATTTTGCCGAATACAGAACTCGTCTTAGCCCGTAACCAAAAATCCTGGCCCGTAAGGGGATTCTTAGCCCGTAACAGGATTCAAACAGCCGCAGCAGCAAGAAAGGCCACAGCGTCTTAGCGTCCGTACACCTCCGTCACGAATTGCCTGAGGCGCACGATCGCCTTCTTCAGGTGATCGGTCTCCACGCAGTACGAGAGGCGCAAGTAGCCCGGCATGCCGAAGGAATCCGACGGCACCATGAACAGGTCGTATTCCATCGCCTTGCGCGCGAACTCGTTCGCATCGCTCTCGAGCGCCTTCGGGAATATGTAGAACGTGCCGCTCGGCCGCACCACTTCGAATCCGAGGTCGACGAGCGCGTCATACAGCAGATTCATGTTCGTCTCGTAAATGGAGAGGTCGCTGGTGTCGTCGATCACGCGCTCCACCGCGAGCTGCATGGTGGAGCTCGGGCAGTTGTGTCCAATCGTGCGGCTGATCTGCGCGAACATGGGCACGAGCACGTCCGCGTCCGTCGCGCGCGGGTTCACCGCCACGTAGCCGATGCGCTCACCCGGCAGCGAGAGTGATTTCGAGAACGAGTAGCAGGTGAGCGTGTTGTCGTAGAACTTCGCCGGGTATGCCTGCGTGGTGCCGTCGAACATGATCTCGCGGTAGGGTTCGTCGCTCACGAGGAAGATGTCGTGGCCGTATTCGGCCTGCTTGTCACGCAGAATGCCAGCCAGACGCTCCAGCGTGGCCGCCGAGTACGCCGCGCCCGACGGATTGTTCGGCGTGTTGATGAGCACCACCGTCACGTTCGGGTTGAGCGCGCGCTCGAATGCCTCGAAATCAATCTGGAATGCAGTGGTGTCGGGCGGCACCACGGTAAGTGTGGCGCCCGTGCCCTCCACGTACGGGATGTATTCGGGGAAGAACGGCGCGAACGTGAGCACTTCGTCGCCCGGCTTGGTCACCGCGCGGAATGCGTGCGCGAGCGATCCGGTGGCGCCCGATGTGGGGAAGATGTGGTTCTCGGTGTAATCCATGTCGAAGCGGCGGTTGAGCGAGTCCGCCACGGCGCCGCGGAACGACTTGATGCCCACCGACGGACTGTAGCCATGCAGCGCGAGCGGCGTCTCGTTCTCGTACAGGTCGATCACCGCGTTCGTGAACGCCGGCGTGCACGGTACGCTCGGGTTGCCAATCGAGAAGTCGAACACCTCGTCGGCGCCGATCTCCGCGCGCCGCGCCGCAGCCCGCTCCGAGATCATGCGGATCACCGACTTCTCACCCAACATTTCCTTGTACTTCTCGTTGATCATGCCGAGCCTTTCGTTGTGCCGTGTAATAGGTATCCGAAGATTTCCAGACCCATCCTATGCCCACACGTCACGCGTTATGTTTCCTGCCGTATTTCGCGAGTTGCGCGCGGATCTCGCCGAGCACCGACCGTCCACGCTCCGGCTTCATCTCCGGGTAGGCGTCGATGAGCCTGCGCTGCTGCCAGTTGAAGTTGTCATGCAGTTTTGCAGACAGCTCCGCACTGCGTGCCTTCGCACTCTCCACGCCGCCGCTCACACGCTCGGCGACCTGCGTACGGGCGACGGTTTCCTTCACGCGGTCTGCGGCACCCTGCGCACGCTGCTCGATCTGTTCGATGCGCTCGTCTGCGGCCGTGATATGCACGTCCATTTTGGCGATCTGCTCTTTCTTCACAGATTTGATATATTCCTCGGCGCGGCCGAGCTTGCTGTTCATGCTCACCAACCCGGCGAGAGTCACGGCGACGTCGGCCATGAGCACCACGAACAGCGTGATGCTCACTATGTTGAGCCACAGCGGGTCGAAGCGGTCGAGCACGCGCATAACGGCCGGTTGCACCCATTCCTTCACCACGGTGCACCCCGCGGCGAAGAACAGAAAGCCGTTGAGATAGACGCGGCCGTTGATGTTGAACGGCTTGTTCGAATAGTCCCACAGCCGCATGTGGAAGAGTTTCTCTATGCCCCACGAAGTGAGGTATTCCAGCGTGCAGGCGAGCACACCGCTGCTCAGGAACACGGCGATGAGCGAATGCTCGTCGTGCAACACGAAGATCGCGAGCGCCGCGCCGAAACCGTAGATCGGGCAGATCGGGCCGTTCAATATGCCACGGTCCACGAACCGTTTCTTCATGACTATGTTGAGTCCGGTCTCCCACACCCATCCGACGAAACTGTAGAGGAGGAACCATAAAAACGTTTTTTCCACTGCTGCAAGCCACATGTCTTCACTGTCTCATACGCCCCGTATCACCCTCCATGCCGAGACCGCATTGCGTCCCATTACCCCATCCCTCAGTCCAACAATCCGACAATCTGCCAATCTATCAATCCGTCAATCTGCCAATCTGCGTAAAAAGAGACAAATCCCGCCCACAATCTGTCCCCAATTACGCAGAGGAACGGCATTACACAGAAGGAACGGCATTCCGCAGAGGGGATGCGCTACCCCGCCGCAATCAGTCGCACCGCGCCCACCCCACCCCTGCGTAAAAAGGGACATACAATGCGCCCAATCTGTCCCAAATTACGCAGAGAAGGCTACCCCAATTACGCAAAGGAGGCTCCCCGCATACGCAAAGGAGGCTGCCCACAACTGTGCTGCTCATACCCGGTTGCGCTGGCAACGATACAGCCGGACTTATTCATCGCCTACTATGGAAGTGACCAATCGGAGGGCAATATGGCAACGATCATCGACTACGTGGCGCAGGAGACGCGCGACTTCTCGGAATACCCGTTCCATGTTGCCGACGCGCTGGTCTACGCGATTCTGAGCTACGACAAGATTCCGCAAGAGGTGCCGCAGATCGGCACCCTGCTCGAATGCTTCGGTTCCACCTCCAGCAAGCTGCGCAACTTCAATTTCAAACACCCCGGCCGTTCGCTCGCCGCACTGTGGCGCACGCCGTTCGTGGGCCCCACGCTGCGCGAGGTGGAGGAGCGGCTGCACGAATACGAGCTCACCCACCCCTATTGGGAGCATCATTCCGGCTTCTCCGGCGACGATGAGACCCCGCACCGCTTCTACCGCTCGATCAAACGCAATCCGCGATTCGCCGTCACCCGCATGAGCGCCGCCGAGGAGATCTTCGACCCGACCCAGCAGACCCAGTATGCCGCGGAGACGTTCCAACTGCCCGACGGCACGCTGGTCGTCGCGTTCCGCGGCACCGACGATTCGCTCACCGGCTGGCGCGAGGATTTCAACATGGCGTTCACCTACCCGGTGCCCGCGCAAAAGCAGGCCGCCGACTATCTCGAGAAGGTGGGCAAGCTCTGGCCGAGCGCGCGCATCATGCTCACCGGCCACTCCAAAGGCGGCAACATCGCGATCTACGCGGCCATGAACGCGCGCGACCAGGTCAAGGACCGCATCGAACGCATCTGCGTCTTCGACTCGCCCGGTTTCAATCAGGACGTCGTCTCCAGTTACGAATACGGCACCATAGTCGACCGCATCATCAAACTCGTTCCGGATTCCTCCATCATCGGCATGCTGCTGCAGTCGAGCCCGCGCGAGCATCTGATCGTCGTCAAATCGAACGCCGAAGGACTCATGCAGCACTCCTGCTACACGTGGCTCATGAACGGCGACCGCTTCGACACACTCCCCGCGCTGTCGGAAAGTTCGCGCACTTTCCGTGACGCGTTGAACACCTGGCTGAACGGCATGACGCAACGTCAGCGCGAGCATGGCGTGGAGGCGCTGTTCCGCGTGCTCTCCTCCGGCGGCCACTCCACCATCACCCAGCTGCGCACGGATGGCATGAAGGCGCTTCCGGGGCTCTTCTCCTCCTACGTCGGACTCGACAGTGAGGACCGCCATTACATAAATCAGGCCATTATGCTCCTGGCCGGGACGCGTTTCACGCACTGACTTCGACCAAACGTGCTCCAGGGCATTGCCACAAGCTGATTTTCCGGCCATATGAAGCCCATGAACACTAGACTGAAGGTACACATGATGTGCATACATATGCAGTGTTGATGAGCATCTCGCAGATTATCCCACCACCATATCGTGCATGTCCTTATAGGTGAGGAGTTCTAATGCCAAGGCCGCGTCGAGACCCCGAAGTTTTACCGGCGCAGCAGCGCTTGGAGAATGCGTTCTGGGCGCTCCTGCGGGAGCGTCCGTACGGGAAGATCACGGTGACCGACATCGTCCGGGAGGCCGGTGTGAACCGTAACTCGTTCTACTACCATTTCTCCGGGTTGCCTGAGCTTGCCGATGCCACGATCATGCATGCCGTTGAAAGCATACCGATCATGGACCACGCCACCTCCGCCGAGAATCTGCGGCAGGAATGGCAGCGTACATGCATCGTGGCATTCAACGACCCGCAGATGCGCAAGCAGTTCGACCATCTCGCGTTGCTGGCCGGCCCACATAGCACGATCGAGCTCACTGAGGCACTCCGCGATTTCATTCGCCTGACGTTGCTCGGCAATTTCGACATGGATTACGATCACGTCGACCTGAGCACGCGCCTGCTGCTCGATTTCACAGTCGGCGGCATCGTCGGCGTGCTGCGCGATTGGCCGAACATCGAGCATCGTCTGTCGACCAACGATCTGACGAATCCCGATATCGCCACCGTGGCCACGAATCTGCGCACCGCGCTCGCGGCGAGCACGCGGCACCAGTCCACGCGTTCGCTGCGCTAGTGTGCAGATTCGGCACCGTCGCGCGGATTCCGCGCGGCCGGTGACCACCGCACGCTACGCTGTTACGCATGGAACATGTGCTTGACTGGTTGAAGGCGAACAGCGGGAAGATCATTCTTCTCGTCATCGTCGTGGGTCTGTCGCTCGTCGTAACGCGCCTGCTCAGCAAGGGGCTGCGCAAGGTGCTCGAGCACAACAAGATTCCACAGGCGTCGATCTTCATCAACATCGCGCGCGTGGTGGTCTGGGTGATCGCGCTCACCATCGTGCTGCACCCGGTGTTCGGCGTGAGCCCGGCAAGCCTGTTCACCGCGCTCGGCATAGGTGGTCTGGCCATCTCGCTCGGTCTGAAAGACTCCATTGCGAACACGATCGGCGGATTCACGCTCATGTTCTCGCATGTGATCCAGCCGGGCGACACGGTGAGCATCTCCGGCACCACCGGCGTGGTGCAAGACATCAACTGGCGGCAGACCGTGGTTCGCGAGCGCAACGGCAACATCATGATGATCCCGAACTCGGTGCTCAACACGACGGCGTTGGAAAAGCTCGACCCGGCGAACGAATGCATGGTCACGATCCCGTTCACTGCGAAGCCGGATGTAGACACCGCCAAGCTCGCGCAGGATCTGCTGACCACGGTGAACACGCACGCGCGCTCGCTCATGAACCCGAAATACAAGGCGGTCGTACGCTACACCGGCTTCACGAGCGACGGCGTGAGCGGCAACATCGTGGCCTACGCGAAGCACGGCGTCGCGCTCACCGCGCTGTCGGATGCCATCGCCCGCGCGGTGCACAAGTCGAAGCTCAATCTGAACTTCACGGCGTCCTCATTGGTCGGCATTGACGAAAGCGGCGCAATCACCAGCAAATCTACATCACGTTCATAAGCGCCAACACCGTGCCGAACACCGTCAGCGTGATGAACACGCCCATGCCGGCGTTGACGAACGCGCACGAGCAGGCAGTGCCTTTCGGCAGTTGCGCGGGCGCGACGTAGAACTCGAGTCTGCGGCATTTCACAATGAGCAGCACCACGCCCGCGACCACCGCCACCAAATACAGCAGAATGTATAGCATGGAGAGCACGCCCATGATGAGCGCCGGTCCGGTCGCCTCGCCGGATTCGAGCGCGGCGGAATGGGCGTCGCTCCAGTCACTGAAGAACGGACCGGCCACGCTGCCCAGGAAATTGATCGCCATATGCAAGCCGATCGTGTATTTGAGCTGGCTCGTGCGCATATAGATGTACCCGAGCACGAGTCCGAGACCGAACGCGTAGAAGAACTGGTAGAGATTCAGGTGGAACAGTGCGAAGATGAGCGCCGACACCACTATCGCCAACCGCTCGCCGTAGCGGCGTACGCGCGCGATGATCTGCTTGCGGCACAGCCACTCCTCCACGATCGGTCCCACGACCACCACGGCGAGAATATTGAGCCATGCCGGGATTCCGCCGACAATGTTGTCGAGACGGTTCTGTGCCATGCCGCCCGAGAACAGCGCGGCAAGCGCGTTGCCGAGCAGTCCGCCCACGAACACGATGGCCAGGCTCACAAGGAACCATTCGAACAGTTCGCCGAAGGTCATGCCGAACTTGCGCGTGGGCTCCTCGGGCACGCTCTTGAGCATCAGGTAGGCGAGCGGCACGGCCACCAGGTAAAGCGAGCAATCGGAGACGAGCAGCGACACCCACATCCAGTGCGCGGCTTCGCGGTGCAGCGTGCTAATGCCGAGCCCGAGCACGAACACGAGCGCCATCCATACCACGATCATCACGCTGAACGACGCCCCTATGCGCGAGTAAGACCTGCGCGCGGATTCCACCACATTCCGCTCGCCCATCTGGTTCATCGGCGGCTGCCAAGGATTCTGCTGCGGTTCCTGCCAATACTGCGGCTGCTGGAACTCGCCCTGCCACGCCTGCTGGAATTCACCCGGCCGTGTGTTCTGCTGCCGACTCTGCGGGCGTCCCGGTTCGGTCATTGTGCTCCTTGCGCTCATCTGCCATGGAATAGCCTCAGATTACCAAACCCGCCTTGCTCGCCGCCCTCCTGTTCCATATCTGCCCGCTCTTACCCAGTTGGTGACGGCGTGCGCATTATGTGCAGGGCTCGCCCCCGCTCTGCCCAGTTTTACGAAACAAACCAAGTCACCCATACTTGGCCTGTTTCACCAGACTCCCTCCCAGCGAAACAAACCAAGTAAACCGTACTTGATCCCGCTCGGCAGTGTGCCGCCGCTGCAAAAGAGCACAGAAAAAGCGGCACCCGAAATTCCGGATGCCGCCCTGTCGCGCGAATCTGCAAGCAAATCTGCCGCGGATCAGTCGTTGGTGGAGGTCTTGTCGTAGAGCGTCTTGCCCTCCGACGTGATCACGATGCGCACCGAGTAGGTGCTGCCGCCGTCCTCATTGAGCTGCGACGCCGCGGACTTGCCCACTGAATTCAGGCTCTCGGCCAAGGTGTCGGAGTACGCCGCGAGCGAGGAATCCAGGTCAAAGGTGAGAATCAGCGTGTTGCCTTCTGCGGAGACGCTTCCCTTCATGCCGTCGGGCAGGTCGCCGATCTGCTTTTCGAGTTCGCTCTTCACGGTCGGGTTCTTGAGCGCCTCTTCGAGCGTGATCGAGCCGTCGGTGAGCTGGTCGCCGATGTCGTCGATGTCGTTGTCGATATCCTCGTCGATGTCCTCATCAATGTCTTCGTCGGGATCCGTGGTGCTCTGGGTCTGCGAATGCGTGGCGCTCGGCGACTTCGAATCGCTGACGATCTCGTTCGTCGCCGCCAGCACGCCATTGATTGCAATGACTGTCACAATGATGGAGACCACGGTGAGCACGCCGCCCACAATCGTACCGGCGAGTGAAAGATTCTTGCTCGACTTGCTGCCGCCGTGCTTGTTGATGTTCACCATTGCGATGATCGACACGATCAGACCGATGAGCGGGAACAGAATCGCCAGAATGAGACCGACGATTGCCATCGTGTTGTACTTGTCGGTGGGACCCTGCGGCGGGTACTGATCATAGCCACCCTGTGGCGGGAACTGTGCCGGGCTGCCGTATGCGGGGCCGCCCGGTTCACCGTAGACCGGCGCACCTCCTGACGGCGCTCCATACGCAGGCTGCTCGCCATACTGCGGTGCCGCGTTCTGCGGGGTGCCGTAATTGATCTGGGTCGTCGGCTGCGTGCCGGCCGGCTCATACGGGGTGCCGTACGGCTGCTGTGCCGGTTCGTTGCCGGTGAACTGAGGCGCAGACTCGGCATGCTCGTAATTCGAGTTGCCGTATGCCTCGCGCCCCTGCTCCGGCGCTGCGTTCTGTACATATGGCTGTGCCGGTTCCTGCGGCTG
The DNA here is from genome assembly GCA_004154635.1 of Bifidobacterium animalis subsp. animalis. Taxonomy (GTDB): domain Bacteria; phylum Actinomycetota; class Actinomycetes; order Actinomycetales; family Bifidobacteriaceae; genus Bifidobacterium; species Bifidobacterium animalis_B. The sequence continues at coordinate 38,470 of RSDC01000003.1, read as the reverse complement.
CGTGTATGGGTTCGGATTGGTATTCGGATTCAGCCCGTACGGATCCGCCGGCGGCGTGATCGGCTGTGCTGGCTGTTCGCCACCGGTGTACGGATTTTCTGGCTGTGTCATTATTCTCCCTCTGTCGAAAAACAGCAACAGCCTATCAAATTCGCACTTGGTGTCTAGTCAATCATTCCATGTTTTTATAGTTTGCTTTCTCAGATTGTGTCGTTTGAAGATTGTTTCTCGCCATACGAAAACGGGTGGCGCCCCGTGCTTGGAGACGCCACCCGTTTACGTGGATGCTCAGAATGGTGGGATTAGTTGCTGCCGGTGAAGGTATTGTCGTAGATCGTCTTGCCGTCCGATAGAAGCACATAGCGTACCGAGAACTTTTGTTTGCTGTTCTTGTTCATCTGGGTGGCCATGAGCCTGCCTGTCGCGTCAATGACCTCCGTTGAGAACTCGGAGTACGCGGAGGAGGAGGTGCCCACATCAATGGTGTAAATCAGCGTGTTGCCCTTGGCGGAGATGCTGCCTTTCGTACCGCTCGGCAGCTGGGAGGAGAGCGCTTCCTCTATTCCGCGTTTGACGGTTGGGTTCCGGAATGCTTCTTCGAGCGTAATCTCACCATTGTTGAGCTGCTGCTGCACGTTGTCGAGTTCGTTGCGGTCGCTTTCACTCAGACTGCCATAAGGGTCGCGGCCCGCACCGCTGCCCGCACCGCCGGAACCGTCAGAGCTGATGGAACTGTCGCTGTCGGCGCTGTCCGCGGCATCGCTATCGTCCGAACCCGTGGCGCCCGGAGTCTGCGACTGGGTGACGCCCGGAGATCTCAGCGAGTCGGTTCTGACCACAACGGTTGAGTCGTTTCTCAGCATGAAGACTGCCAGAATGATCGACGCCACAGTGAGCGCGGCGCCTACGATCGTACCGACGAGCGCGAGGGTCCTGCTCGACTTGCTGGCACCGTGCTTGTTGATGTTCACCATCGCGACGATCGAGATGATCAGGCCGACGGGTGGGATGAGGATTGCGAGAATGAGACCCACAATCGTCATCGTGCTATAACTGTCGGTCTGCTCCTGCGGCGGGTACTGATCATAACCACCCTGCGGTGGGAATGGCTGCGCACCACCGACCGGACCGCGCGGACCACCGCCGTATGGGGGAACACCACCGGCCGGCGCTCCACCGAACGGCGCACCGTACGACGGCTGCGCGCCAAACGGTGCCGTAGGTGCCGGGTTCTGCTGGGCACCATAGTTGATCTGGGGCTCCGACTGCGCGTCATATGGCTGCTGTGCTGGCTCGTTGCCGGTGAACTGGGGTGTCGTCTGCTCCGGCATCGCATTCTGTGTACCCGGTTGCATCGGCTGGGGAACGGGCTGCGGGGAATCCGGCTGCACGTTCGGGTTCTCAGGCTGTGTCATTATTCTCCCTCTGTCGAAAAATCAGCATCAGCCTACCAAAATCGACCCGGTCGCACCCCCGTCACTCCTTGTTTGTGCAGTTTGGACTCCTATATTGCACCGTATATGGGCGGCCGCAAGATATGAAGGATCAGGCGAGCGCGCCTTCGATGAGGTCGGTGACCACGGTGCGGAACGGAATGCCCATGGCCTCCCACGCCTGCGGGAACATCGAGATCGAAGTGCAGCCTGGCAGTGTGTTGATCTCATTGACGAGCACGTCGCCATCCGCGGTCACGAAGGTGTCCACACGGCTCAGTCCCATGCCGTCCACCGCGTCGAATGCGCGGACGGCGGTCTCGCGGACGCGCGCGATCAGGTCGTCGCCAATCTTCGCCGGGATCTCGGTGTGACTTGCCTGGGAGTCCATGTATTTGCTGTCGAAATCGTAGAACTGGTCGTCGCCCTCGCTGCGACGGTCCAGCACGATCTCACCGGGCAGAGCGGCACGGGTCGGGTCGGTCGGGTGAATGCGCGCCACAGCGCATTCGATTTCGCGCGCGTCAATGCCCTGTTCGACCAGCACGCGCCAATCATGCCGGCTCGCCTCGAACACGGCGGCGGCGAGTGCGGCGGCGTCGCCAATCTGCTCCACCTTGGTCACGCCGAAGCTGGAGCCGGCACGGCTGGGTTTGACGAACAACGGATACTGCAAGCCGGCCTCGTTCACCTGCCGCAGGAATTCCTCGCCGTCGGTGGCGAACTCGTCGGAGGCGTCGTAGTGACGGGTGTCGAGCGTGATGCCCGGTGCCACCGGAATACCGGCGGCGCGCAACAGCACCTTGGTGTAGTGCTTGTCCATGCACGCGGCCGAGGCGAGCACGCCGCAGCCCACGTACGGCACGCCCATCATCTCAAACAGGCCTTGGATTGTGCCATCCTCGCCGAACGGGCCGTGCAGGGCGGGCAGCACCACGTCAATATGACCGAGCGAATCAAGCGAGCCGTCGGCATTGCGGGCGTGGAATCCGTCGCCGCCGTCGCCAATGGTGAGCACCACTTCGCGCGAATCGGGCGTCTCAACCGCCTCGGGGAGTCCTTCGGCCAAATTCCAGCCAAGCGGGTCCTCGCCGTCTACGAACCAGGTGCCGGTCTTCGTGATGCCAATCGGCACGGCCTCGAACAGTTCCGGGTCGAGCGCGCGCATGAATGTGGCTGCGGAGATGCAGGAAATCGAATGTTCGTCCGCCTTGCCGCCGTAGAGAACCGCCACCCGTGTCTTCGCCATTGCCATCTCCTTATGCCCGGGCATATTGCGCCCGGGATTCTGCTCCATGCCTTGTGAGCCGCCGCCTCCGCAGTGAACGGAACGCGATGCCCGCGCTGCCTCCCAAGAATACTAGCCGCTCTCCCCGCCCTCCGCTCTTGCGGGTCTTACGGGCCACTCTTACGGGCCGCTCTTACGGGCCAAGATAACTGTTACGGGCCAACATTCCCCTTACGGGCCAACATTCCCCTTACGGGCCAACCTTTTCTCTTACGTTCTCTTACGGGCTAGCTTTTCCCTTACGGGCTAACCTTTTCTCTTACGGGCTAACGTGAAACACCCAACATCCAAATGCCCGATTCCAGTAATCCGTCATTTTCCAACGTTTTACAAATCTCGGAATCCCGAGGAACCCATCTGCAGCTTAGCCCGTAAGCTAAAATCCTAGCCCGTAACAGAATTCAATCCCGGGAAGGAATCCGCCCCATCCGTTACGGGCTAGACTTCTCGTTACGGGCTAACCATTTCTGTTACGGGCTAGCCTTTTCTGTTACGGGCCAAGATACTTCTTACCATACTTCTTACCGGCTAAGGCTGCCCCGCATACGCAAAGGCGCGCCGGCACACAATGTGCGGACGCGCCAATCTGCAAAAATACGCGAATTCGAGCGGCTCACTCCACGGTGATGTCCTTCGGGAACATCTCGGAGACCATCTGGTCGAAGGAGATGCCGTCGTTCAGCACGCGCGTGACGGCCTTGGCGAGCGGAGTGTCCACGTGGTACTTCTCGCCGAGCTCGACGACCGCGCTGGCCGTGGCGACGCCTTCCGCCACGCCGTCGCTCGCCTTCGTCGCCTCGGCAACACTCATGCCCTTGCCCAGGTTGAAGCCGAACGTGTAATTGCGCGAGAGCGGGGAGCCGCAGGTGGCGATGAGATCGCCCACGCCGGCCAATCCGTGGAACGTCTCCGGCAGCGCGCCGGCGGCGGTTCCGACTGCGGTGAGTTCGGTGAGGCCGCGCGTCTCGATCATCGCGGCGGTGTTCTCGCCATAGCCCGCGCCGTGGCTCATGCCGACGGCGAGCGCGACCACGTTCTTCAGCGAGCCGCACAGTTCCAGGCCGATCACATCGGAGGTGATGAACGCCTTGAAGTAGTCGGTGGTGCACAGCTTGGCCATCATGCGCGCGTTGTCGATGTCGGTGCAGGCGATCACGGTGGCGGCGGGCTGGCGCGCGGCGATCTGCTTGCTCAGATTCGGCCCGGAGACCGCGGCGAACCGCTCAGTCGGCAGATCAAGCGCTTCAGAGACCACCTGGTCCATGCGCTTGCCCGTGCTCTGCTCAATACCCTTCATGAGCGAGACGATGAGCGCGGAATCCGGAATGAGTCCCTTGAACTGCTCAAGCGCTTCACGTGCGTGCTGTGCGGCGATCGCCACGACCACCACGTCGGCGTGCGCAACCGCTTCAGCGCGATCGCCGGTCGCCGTCATGTTGTCCGGCAGTTTCTCCACGCTTGGCAGACGCACCGGGTTCCTGTGCTCGGTCTGGATCGCCTTCACAATCTCCGGCTCGATCGCCCACATCATCACGTCATTGCCCGCATCGGCAAGCACCTGCCCGAAGGCGGTCCCCCACGCGCCGGCACCCAAAACTGTGATATTCGCCATGCCTACTCCTTACTTGAACACAACTATTCTCGATTGTTGCTCGCTTTCGCCGCCACGGCCGCGCATTGCGTTGCTAGCGCAAATTCAGCGAGTTGCAGACTCCTCCGCGCGCTTGTCGATCTCATGCGGGTCGCTGAACGGCGGCACCTCCGGCACTTCCTTCTCAATGCGGTAATCGTAGAACGTGTCGGGCGCCTGAATGCCGCGGATGTTCGCCATGACCTCCTTCATGCGCACGCGCACGCGCCGCACGAGTTCGTTCGCGAGCTCCACCGGCGGCTCCTCGCCCCAGGAGTCCATGTTCGCCAGCAGATCGGAGTAATCCAGCTGCGTGTCGTAGCACATGACGACGTTCTTGCGCGGCCACGGCCACCAATGATTGATGCTCGCCGCACCCCACGTCACCGCGCAGAACAGCGGAATCTGGTGTCCGACGCGGCGCGACGCCTCGAGCGCGATGAATCCGGCGCCGTTCTTCATGCTCATCGGCCATTTCTGCGGGTCGCGCGTCACCGTTCCCTCGGGCCAGATCGTCAGCGCATGATTGCTCGTGAGAATCTTTACCGACGCTTCCTCGATCTCGCGCGCCTTGCCGCTACGTCGCGGCACCGGCTGCATGCCCACCGCGCGGAACCATTTGCCTATGACCGGCCACTTGCCCATCTCCGCCTTGGCCATGTAGCGCGGGCGACGGCCCATTTGGAACATCGCGACCATGGGCACGAACACGTCGAACTGCGTGACGTGCGTTGCGCAGGTGATGTAGGCGCCTTCCACCGGCACGTTTTCCAAGCCCCACGCGCGCACTTTGCAGCTTGCGCGCAGCACTTTCGCCGCCCCTTCGACCAAGCGGTGCGTGATTTTCGGATTGAGCTCGTCTATCTCTTTCTGATTCGGCTCCATTCTGCCGATCGGGAACGGACGCGTTGGGTCCACGAGAGCATATTCTGCGGCGAGTTTGCGCACTTGCGCGTCGCTGAGCGGCTTCACGGCGCGCCTTGGCGACGGCTTACCTTTCGATACCATGCCCCCCATTCTGCCACGCCCCCTCCTCCGCGTAAAAAGAGACAAATCCACCACGCGCAATGTCCCAAATTACGCAAACAAAAAACTGCCGACAAGAATCTGCGTAAAAAGAGACAGATTCACCGGTCAAATGTCCCAAATTACGCAAAATGAATACGCAGCACCTTCCCCGCGTAAAAGCAGCACCCTCCCCTGCGTAAAAGGAGACAGATTTGCCGGCCACGATGTCTCCAATTACGACAACAAAAAATCTGCGTAAAAGGGGACATTTACCAGCATGTAAATGTCCCCTTTTACGCAGATTCGCAGATTCGCAGATTCGCAGATTCGCTGCCTGCGTGCTAGTCGATCTGCGCGCCGAGCGCCGTGAGCTTGCCGCGGAAGTCCGCGTACCCGCGGTCGATCAGGCTGATGCCACGCACGTCGGATGGCCCCTTGGCCGTCAGCGCCGCGATCAGATGGCTGAATCCGCCGCGCAGATCCGGCACGTCAATGTCACGCCCCTCGAGCGGGGTCGGCCCGAAGATCACAGCGGAATGCTTGTAGTTTCGCTGCTGGAAGCGGCACGGCAGCGAGCCGAGGCATTCGCGGTAGAGCTGCACGGTCGCACCCATCTCCACCAGCGGCTTCGTGAAACCGAAACGGTTCTCGTACACGGTCTCATGCACAATGCTCAGGCCGTTCGCCTGAGTGAGCGCCACGACGAGCGGCTGCTGCCAGTCGGTCATGAAGCCGGGGTGCACGTCGGTCTCAATGGCCACCGGCTTCAGGTCGCCGCCCGGATGCCAGAAGCGGATGCCGCGGTCGGTGATGTCGAACTCCCCGCCGATCTTGCGGAACACGTTGAGGAACGTCATCATCTCCGGCTGGGTCGCGCCCTTCACGAACACGTCGCCGTGCGTGGCCAGCGCGGCCGATGCCCACGATGCAGCCTCGATGCGGTCGGTCAAAGCCGTGTGCGTGTAGCCCTTGAGCTCCTTCACGCCTTCAATGCGGAACGTGCGGTCCACGTCCACCGAGATGATCGCGCCCATCTTCTGCAGCACGGCCACCAAGTCCATGATCTCCGGTTCGGTCGCCGCGCCGGACAGCTCGGTCTTGCCATCCGCGAGCACGGCGGCGAGCAGAGTCTGCTCGGTCGCGCCCACCGACGGGTACGGCAGGTGGATCTTCGCGCCATGCAAGCCGTTCGGCGCGGTGATGTGAATGCCGTCCTTGTGTTCCTTGTCAACGGTGGCGCCGAGTTTGCGCAGCGTCTCCAAATGGAAGTCGATCGGCCGGCCGCCAATGTTGCAGCCGCCGAGCGCGGGAATGAACGCCTCGCCCAGCCGGTGCAGCAGCGGGCCGGAGAACAGGATCGGAATGCGCGACGAGCCGGAGAGCGTGTCCACGTCGGCCACGTCGGCCAGCTGCACGTTCTTCGCGTCGATCGTCACAATACCTTCGTCGCCGTTCACGTCCACGTTCACGCCGTGCAGGCGCAGCAGATCCGAGACCACATGCACGTCTCGAATCTCGGACACGTTTTTGAGCACCGACGTCCCCGGTGCGAGCAGCGCCGCCACCATGGCCTTGCTTACGAAGTTCTTCGCACCGCGCACCTTGATCGTGCCGTTGAGCGGCTTGCCGCCCACAACATGCAGTACGTCGTCAGTTTTCTCCACGTCTACCTCTTTCAAGCACACGATTCGGGATTTCTAAATGCTTCCAACAGTTCCCGCGCGCGTTTTATTTCGGCACCGCCTCGGTACCGCCCGCGAGCGCAATTCCCCACCATTCTGCCACACACCATGTAGTTCGGTGTCTGTGCGGATTCCCGCGCGCTCACCAGTTGCGAAACCCCGCGCCACCGCCCGCACCCCACACCTACCATCTCAGGTAGCACTAGTGTTTCCGGGACTCAAAGGAGCATCATGACCACCACTGTCGCCGTTGTCGGCTGCACTCACGCCGGCGTTTTCGCCACCAATTCCATTCTTCGCGAACACCCTGATTGGCAGGTGCACGTGTTCGAACGCAACGAGACCGTCTCGTTCCTCTCCTGCGGCATCGCGCTGTGGGTGGGGGACCACGTCTCCGACCCGAAGAAGATGTTCTACTCCTCCCCCGCCGCGCTTGAGCAGGCGGGCGCGACCGTGCACATGCACACCGACGTCACCGATGTCGATACCACCGCGAAAACGTTGGAATTCCGCGATCTGAAGACTGGCGACACGCAGACCATGGCCTACGACAAGCTCGTCGTGACCACCGGCTCGCGCCCGATCGTGCCGTCGCTGCCCGGCATCGATTCCAAGCGCGTGCAGCTGTGCAAGAACTGGGATGACGCGGTGCAGATCAAGGAACGCGCGCATGACTTGAAGAACGTGATCGTGATCGGCGCGGGCTACATTGGCGCCGAGCTCGCCGAGCAGTTCTCCACGCGCGGCACGCAGGTGACGCTGATCGACGCCGCCGACCGCGTGCTCGCCAATAATTTCGACAAGTTCATCACCGATCAGGTTGAGGCGAAGTACCGCGAGCATGGCGTGACGCTGGCGCTCGGCGAGGCGGTCAAGGCGTTCCGCGACAACGGCGACAGCATCACCGTGGTCACCACGAAGGGCGAGTACACGGCACCGTACGCGGTGCTTGCCGTCGGCTTCCGCCCGAACACCGACTTGGTGCGCGGCCAGGTGGAGACGCTTGACAATGGCGCGATTGTGGTCGACGAGTTCATGCGCGCCTCGGTGCCGGATGTGTTCGCGGCCGGCGACTCCGCCACCGTGCTGTTCAACCCGACCGGCAAGCTCGACTACATTCCGCTCGCCACCAACGCGGTGCGCCAGGGCGAGCTCGTCGGCCTGAACATTGAGAAGCCGACCCGCAAGTACATGGGCACGCAGGCCACGTCGGCCGTGCAGCTCTACGACCTGTCGCTCGCCGCTTCGGGCATGACGCAGACCTACGCGAACAACCACGATCTCGACATCCGCTCCACCGAGCTGCTTGAAGATTACCGCCCGGCATTCATGCTCTCCACCGCGCCGGTCTCGTGCATTCTCACCTGGGATCCGCAGACCCGCTTGGTCAAGGGCGCCCAGTTCTGCTCGACCACCGATGAGGTGGCCGGCGCCGCGAATGTGGTCTCCGTTGCGATTCAAGCGAAGTTCACCATCGACATGCTGGCGAATGTGGACTTCCTGTTCCAGCCGAACTTCGACCAGCCGGTCTACTACGTGGGCGCCGTCGCCGCGAAGGCCGCGGCCGAGCAGCGCTAACTCCTGCATGCCCTCCCGAGGGGGAGTTCCCCAGCACGGACTCCCCCAACAGGAGCTCCTCAAGGGGAGACACCCCCAAGAGGGACGCCTCCGGGAGTCCTTCTTCCCCTTCTGCCTCTCCTTCCCCTTACGGGCACCAATCCCCTTACGGGCTAACAAACCCCTTACGGGCTAACAACTTTCTTACGGGCTAGGGTTTTCTGTTACGGGCTAAGATGAGTGTTGTACCGAGCGAAAAAGATCGTTGGAAAATGGCGGTTCTGTATGACCGACACTCACCGTATACCCGCCAAATGGCGAATTTGCCCTAGCCCGTAACCGAAAATCCTAGCCCGTAAGGGGTTTGTTAGCCCGTAAGACACCGGATGGGCCTGTAAGGCGCTGGATGAAGCTGCAAAGGATGTAGGGGATAAGAAAACGACCCCTCCGTGCGGAAGGGTCGTCAAGGGAATCTAACTGCACAGCCGGCGAACTCAGTCGCCGCCGAGATCGAATGCGGCAAGGTCGTCTTCGCGCGAATAGGTGCGGAAGGCCATCAACGTCTGCGTGCCGGCGACGCCGGGAACCTTGGCGATGCCGTCGGGAATGATCGTCGAGAGGTCGTCGAAATCGTCGGCGGAGACAATCGCCACCAGATCGACGTCGCCCGCCACCGAATAGACGTCCTTGACGCCCGGAATCTCAACGATTTTCTTCGCCGCATCGCTCACCTTGTCGGCTTGTGTGGTAATGAGAACGATCGCATCTGCCATCTCGGCTCCTTAGAACGACTTCCTGTTCCTTCAACGATACCCTGCGCAGCGCCGGCGCATTCCGCACGACTCACGCACGGCGCAGCCACACCGAAAATCCTAGCCCGTAAGCACCGTGATAGCCCGTAACGATTATGTTGCCCCGTAAGCACTCACGACGTACGATGCGACGTCACATTCGCCCCCCGGAGCGCCTCGCCTCAGCGATCGGCGAGCGGACCCGCCCACTCAACCGCTTCAGGCTCGCGCGCCGACTCAACCGTCTCGGCCTCCTCGGTGACCGCGGGCAGCGTCTTCGGTTTGAACGGGAATTTTTCCGCTCGCATGCGTTCGTATGCGGCGATGTCATCTTCATGCTGCAGCGTGAGGTCAATGTCATCGTAACCGTTCATCAGGCGCCAACGCACGTAATCATTGACCTCGAACGGCAGCACCACGTCGTCGATGGTCACGGTGCGCGTCTCGAGATCGACGGTCATCTGCCTGCCGGGCTCCTCTTCGAGCATCTTCCAGATCAGCTCGATCGACTCCTGCGGCATAATCGCCGCCAGCACGCCGTTTTTCGCAGTGTTGCCGTAGAAGATGTCTGCAAAACGCGACGCGATGACCACGCGGAACCCGTAGTCATGCAACGCCCACACAGCGTGCTCGCGCGACGATCCGATGCCGAAGTCCGGCCCGGCCACAAGAATCTTTCCGTCGCGATATTCCGGCTGATTCAGCACGAAATTCGGGTCGCGACGCCACGCATAGAACAGCGCATCGTCGAAACCAGTGCGGGTTACGCGCTTCAGGAACACGGCGGGGATAATCTGGTCCGTGTCAACATTCGAGCGGCGAAGGGGCACGCCGGTGGCGGTGATAGTCGTAAGTTTTTCCATAACAGTCCCTATTTCGTATTTGTTCCGATTCCCGATTTACAGATCCGCCGGCGTCGAGATTGTGCCGCGGATCGCAGTGGCGGCGGCGACGGCCGGCGATGCCAAGTGCGTGCGCGACCCCTTGCCCTGGCGCCCCTCGAAATTGCGGTTCGACGTCGAGATCGAGCGTTCGTGGGCGACGAGTTTGTCCGGATTCATGCCCAGGCACATCGAGCAGCCGGCATTGCGCCATTCCGCGCCGAAGTCCTTGAAAATCCGGTCGAGCCCCTCGCGCTCGGCCTGCAGGCGAATGCGCGACGAAGCGGGCACCACGAGCACGCGGTGAATCGAATCCGCTTTCTTGTGCCCCTTCATAATCTCGGCGGCGATGCGCAGGTCTTCGATGCGTCCGTTCGTGCAGGAGCCAATGAACACGGTGTCCACCGGAATGTCGCGGATCGGCGTGCCCGGCTCGAGTCCCATGTAGTCGAGCGCGCGCTCGGCGGCGGAGCGTTCGGTGGCGTCCGCGAAATCGTCCGGCGCGGGCACGGTTCCCGAAATCGCGACGCCCTGCCCCGGGTTCGTGCCCCAGGTGACGAACGGCTCGAGATCCTCCGCGCGCAGCGTCACCTCGGCGTCGAACACGGCGTCGTCGTCGGTGCGCAGCGTCTTCCAGTACTCAACCGCTTGATCCCACAGCTCGCCCTTCGGCGCATGCGGGCGCCCCTTCAGGTATTCGAACGTCGTCTCGTCGGGCGCGATCATGCCGGCGCGCGCGCCCGCTTCTATCGACATGTTGCAGATCGTCATGCGCGCGTCCATCGACAGCTGCTCAATGGCGCGCCCGCGGTATTCGAGCACGTATCCCTGGCCGCCCCCGGTGCCGATCTTCGCAATGATCGCGAGAATGATGTCTTTCGCGCTCACACCTGCCGGCAGGTCGCCTTCGATGTTGATCGCCATGGTTCTGAAGGGCTTCAGTGACAGCGTCTGCGTGGCCATGACATGCTCGACTTCAGACGTGCCTATGCCGAACGCGAGCGCGCCGAATGCACCGTGCGTGGAGGTGTGCGAGTCGCCGCACACGATCGTCATGCCGGGCTGCGTGAGACCGAGCATGGGCGCGAACGCGTGCACGATGCCCTGGTCCGCGTCGCCGAGCGGGTGCAGGCGCACGCCGAATTCGCGGCAGTTCTTCTCGAGCGTCGTCAGCTGCGTGGCGCTTGTCTCGTCCGGGTTCGGCTTGTCTATGTCAACCGTGGGCGTGTTGTGGTCTTCGGTTGCGATGAGCTGGTCGAGGTGCCGCGGTTTGCGACCGGCCAGGCGGAGCCCTTCGAACGCCTGCGGACTGGTCACTTCGTGCATCAGCATGAGGTCGATGTACAGCAAGTCGGGAGCGCCGTCGCTGCCCTTGCGCACCAAATGATCGGCCCAAACCTTTTCGGCCAATGTCATTCCCATAAACCTGTTCCTCCTAGTGTCGTCGCGTGTGCGGGGCGCGCTCTCCCTTGCTTTCCCGCGCCGCTCGCTTACCACACGCGAGCTTGTCTGTCCAGACTAAAGGCTGGAGAATCGCCGGTCGCGTACTATGTCAGAATGCGAGATGTGAAGGTTTTTCAAAGATGTATCAGATTGTTTTCGCACTGTAAAACACCCGATTTTCCGCGGAACTTGAGCGCTTAAGCAGACTAATCCAACAGAAATGCCCAGTTTGTCGTTTTGCGTTTCGAATACTGAGATGCAATAATTTCAATATGACTTCAGATACGCTTACCGCAAAATCTGCTCCGTCTGCTGAGACGAGCACAAACAATCCGTCCAATCACAACGATGTGCCTGCACACGACAACGAGATTCATTCCGGCGTCGGCGTGCTCGACAAGACCGTAAAGATTCTCGATGCGCTCGAGTCCGGCCCCGCAACGCTCGGCCAGCTCGTCGCGGCGACGCACCTCGCGCGCCCGACCGCGCACCGCTTGGCGATCGCGCTGGAACGCCACCGCTTCGTGGTGCGCGACCAGCACGGCCGCTTCGTGCTGGGCTCGCGTTTCGCCGAGCTCGCCGCCGCCGCAGGTGAGGATCGCCTGCTCGCCGCCGCCGGCCCAATTCTGCAGACGCTGCTCGACCGCACTGGCGAGAGCGCGCAGATTTACCGCCGTCAGGGCGAACAGCGCGTGTGCATCGCCGCCGTCGAGCGCGCGAGCGGACTGCGCGATTCGATTCCGGTCGGCGCCATGCTGTCGATGGAGGCCGGTTCCGCCGCCCAGATTCTGCTGGCGTGGGAAGACACCGAACGCCTTCACCAAGGCCTGCGTCACGCGAAGTTCTCGGCCGCCAAGCTCGCCACGGTGCGCAAGCGCGGCTGGGCCGACTCGATCAACGAGCGCGATGAGGGCGTCTGCTCCATCTCCGCGCCGATTCGCAACGCCTCCGGCCAAGTGATCGCCGCGATCTCGATCTCGGGCCCTTCGGGACGCATGGGTTCGAACCCGGGCCACCGCTTCGCGCCACTGGTCATGGGCGCCGGCAAGTACCTTTCGGATGCCCTGATCAAGGCCAGCATCTCGCGCTGACCAACTTCAGCATCCGGTACCCCGATACACAAAACGCATCTGATTCATCGCTATGAGCAGGCGCCCAGCCGACTCATAATTGATATGCAATCTCGCAAGTAGGCGGCCAGCCCCAAGGTTGGCCGCCTTTCTCTTTTCGCGTCTCCGCCTCATACAGCGTTACGGGCTAAGACTTTCTGTTACAGGATGTCATAATCTCCTACGGGATGTCACCAACTGCTACGGGATGTCGATATCTGTTACGGGCCAGCGCACCCCTTACGGGCTAAATTTCCCCTTACGGGCCAGGATTTTCTGTTACGGGCTAAGCCCAGCCCAGTATCACGCAAATCTGATCCTTGGAAAATAGCCATTTCTGTATCTCCGAATCCTCACAATCTGCCAAAATTACAGGATTTCCTTAGCCCGTAACGGAAAACCCTGGCCCGTAAGGGAAAATGTGGCCCGTAGTGCCCACAGGAGCGGAACCCACAAGGATGACACCTATACGAACAGGCCGGGCAGCGAACGCCACCCGGCCTGCATCTCTTCTCCTTATTACATTACTTACTCACAGCGAGCGCCGGCACCGCCACGCACCCGCCCAAGCCTGTAACACTGCCTGCATCACTCGCGCATGCGTAGCGCCACCGCGCAGCCGAACGACGCGAGCACAAACAGCGCGCCAACGATCGCTGGCCACAAATGGCGGCCTTCGGCGCCAGTTGCTGGCAGCATCACACCCGGCTCGTTCTCGATCTTGCCGAGATTGATCGAGATGGTGGTATTGCCGTCAGTGACGGTGCCACCCGTTCCTACCACTGTGCTGCCATCTTCGCTGGTCTTCACACCGATCGAGAACTTATGCGGCGTGGCATCGAGGTTATACCCGTCCGGCGCCTTAGCCTCGGTAAGCACATAGTCGCCCCACGGCATGCCGCTGATCTTGAACTCACCAGCTTTGTGATTGCCATCCACAGCCCAGGAATGCGAGTTATCGGTAGCCGTGCAATTGACATCGCTCGAACCGTTGTCAGCCGGCATGCAGTCCTTGATCGTCAGCGTCACCGTACCTGTCGTCTGCTGATACGGCGTATACTGCAGGCTCCATTCCGCCCCCGCGAGCAACTGATGGTTCCCCTCTTCCGAGAGCGCCGCCGGCGTATCCGGATCGTCGACCTGTCCCTGCTTGGGCTGACGCTGAGACTGCTGTGCGATCTTCTCCCACGTCACCTCACCCGGCTTGCGCGTGTTGCCGATCTGCACACCGTCGGCGAAGGAATCACAATCAGCTCCCTCGGACCATGTTACGGTACCGTTCGCCACCGTGAACGTATACGACGTATTGAAAGGACGCTGATACCCAGTGGGAACCGCTGTCTCCGTCAACACATAGGTACCGTTTGTCAATCCAGGAACGTGGAACTTGCCGGCAACCGGGTCACCGTCTCGCCATAGCGTGCTCTCATATGCGCAATCAGGCGCGTTCCTGATTGTGCGGCTGCTGCTGACGACGCTGAAGTAGCCGACGCTTTCCGGAACGGTGAATGGCTGAGATTGTCCTCCAATCAATGCTTGATAAGTCTCCGGGTTGTTCATATCGCCGGAAAGAATCCGGAACTGGAAGCCATTGCCGGAAGAGGGAACGTCGGCATACCACTCCTTGCTGCAGGCATCATTCGTATTGGTGGAGCAACGCTCCATCGATACGGTCTGTGCCACCCAATCCGTGGCATCGCCCACTCGATATTGGACTCGGTAGTCATTCTTCGTCCAGTTCGCCGTCGTCGGATTGAAGTACACGCGTGTCGACGTTGTGTCAGTAATGGTGTGCGTCGCCGTGTCGCCTTCCTTCTTCAGCGTCCATGCGGACCCGCTTAGCCATGCCTTGCTCTCGCTGTCCACCTTCTCCCATTCCGCGCTCGGCAGCCTGCGGTTGGCGATGCCTTGCTTTCGTGGGTTGGAATCCGTGACATTGGTCAGACCGAAGTCGCTGGAATCGGCAATCAAGTTACCGTCGCCGTTAAAGACGGCGACGATCTGATCAGCTACCGCCCCGTCGTTCGTGTTGATCTGATAGATACGTGAGTTGACCTCGTATCCAGGTGCCGCGATTTCGCGGATGTAGTAGTTCGCATTGCGCACCAGACCTTGCGTCCTGAATACGCCGACCGTCGGATCCATGTCGGTGATGCCATTGTCGGTGATGCTGACGAGTGCGTTGGTTTTGTTCCTCGCGTTGTCAAGACTGGCGTAGACGCCCCATGTGGTACCGCCGATGAGATCACCGGATTCATTCGTCTTGCTCCAAGTGATCGTAGACGCCGATTCGGTGTAGTCCGCCGACCAGATGAAGTTGTGTCGTTCCTGATCCATGCAGACAAGCGAGGCACTGATGTCCTCGAAGTTCCACGAACCGTCGCCGTGCTTGCTCTCCGCAGCGTTCCAGGTGGGCACCGCGTACCGCTCGAGGCCGGTCGGGTTGTACATCATAAAGTCGCCTCCAACCCAGACGCGGCCGTTCGTCGTCACATGTGACTCGAGGGTGCCTTTCGGCACCATGATGCTACCGAGCATCGCAGCCGCCGGATCGTCATCGACATACACCTGCATCGTATCTGACTGACCCGCACCGTATTTGTGCGTACCATCATAATAATAGTAGATGCCTTCCTGCCCACCATCGGCCCAGTTCTTATGCCAACCGATGCTCCACTTAGGCGCCTGCCAGACCGCCTGACCCGTTAAGACCTTGCCACCGAGTATTTTCAGATTCGTGGCATCCTTGAAGTTCCACATGATCGATTCAGACACGCGGGAATACTTCGTGTTCAAAAGGGTGAGAGCATCGTGATTCACGCCGTCCACGTTGCCGCTCGGCGGCATCACGTAACCGTTGCTGACGTCCTCGGTATTCCACCAGAAGCGCCATCCGACATGGAAATCGTCCGGAACCTGTCCCTCAATGTTGACGATGACCGCGGCGTATTTTGGATCCTCGGCAGTACCGAAATTCGGAATATTCTCAAAGGAGAAGGACACACCGTTATAGCCGCCCGCGCAGGACAGTTGGGCAGCATCGAGCGTGAACACCTGCGTTGTGCTCATGCCGTCGCCATGGAAGGTGATGAGCTTCTCCTTGTACTGCTCGTTGAACGTGAGTTCCAGACTGTATTCGTTCGTACCAGCGGGGTACTTGCTGAGATTGCCGTCGCCGCCCATGCCGAGGGTATAGTCCTGTTTCTGGTAGTAGTTGTATTTCTGGCGGACATATGGCGTCGTGGTTGACGGTGCAACGTCGATCGAAGTCGTTCCAGTGTTGGACAGACCGGAGATCTGCGCGGACATATCTTCGACGGTGTTTTGGAAGTGTGAGAAGTCGCGGGATTTCAACTCGCCGTTTTCGGTGCCACCTTCCCGGTAATTTACTTGCGCAAAGATGTTCTCTTTCTTGATGCTGTCCTGATAATTCCAGTTGGTTTTGTATCCGGGGTTGTTGCCGGTGACGAATCCGTTGTCTCCGTACGTGGGGTCGAATACGTACAGTGAATCCGTTGTGTGATTGTAGAAATCGTAGCTGCCAATAGCTGTACTTTGAGATCCATTGACGTCAATCCAGTACTGTTCCTTGGCGTCGACGAATCCCCGCCCCGTCTCGTCGAATCCAAGGACGCTGACGTTGTTGCCGCTCCTATCCGTCAAGGTGAGTGAATTATCCGCAATATTGTTGCCGACGGACAGTACGGTCGCGTATTTGGCAGGGCGCACCTGACCTCCGAAACCAACAACGCCGAAGCGGAAACCGTTGCGGTGCCAAGAACGGTCGAACGTTATGTTGTCCGCAGGTTGCACTTGCCGCCACTTGCCTTTGACCAGATTCATCGCGAGCTTGCCGTTGACTAGCGTCAAGCCCTCCGCCTCGACCGCGTAGGTTTCGTTAATATACGAATCAGTGCCGTATGAATCAACACCCTCCTTGGGCGCACCGACATACATGTTGCCCCCGACCCATGTAGCGACGCCGTGGTCGTCGGTCGAGGTGCTGTTTTCGCCACCGATGGTACCGCGCGATGGTTCCTTGAGACCACCATGACCGTTGTTCGCGAGGCCGTTATTGACTGTATTGAGATCAGCCGCATTGGTCACTGGAAAAGTCAGCGCGTGTGCCGTATCGACTGCGACCATTCCCCCCAATACCATCGCAGCCGCCAGCAGGATTGCCATAGAGGCACGGCAGCGAGAAATCGTAGTGCGTGCCTTCTCCCCATACATGCGGGGCATGTGTGCTCCTTTGACATACGTGATCACTGAGATCAGAGCAAACACCAATCGTAGTTTTGCGCCGGCTGCGCGCGCAGGCAACGACCTGGTGGTTTGCGTAAACTTCCTGCGCTCGCCGTGGCGCATGGTTTCCTTGGAATCCCGCGTCATATCAGTCCTTTTCACCTGCTCGCCGGCATCCCCTACCATGCGAGCATCATATTTGCGTATAGTTATCCGACTACGGAGTATAACGTTCTACACCCATGAGACTGAAGCGCTTCAGCACCATCCCGACACAACCTCCACAACCCTCACAAATCCATCACTCGCTCTCACTCTCTCACTCTCTCACTCTCCTACTCCGTCCCACCCCTTACGGGCGAGGATTCCCCTTACGGGCCATAAAACCCCTTACGGGCTAAACTTTTCCGTTACGGGCTAGCGAAAATCTGCAACCTGGTAAGTATCCAGCAATTCCCCGAAACACAAAACCGCCATTTTCCAACGATTGTTGTTGCCGAATACAACGCCCCTTTTAGCCCGTAACCAAAAATCTTATCCCGTAAGGGTTATAGTGGCCCGTAGAGGGAAATCTGAGGCGAAAATCCTAGCCCGTAAGCCGAAAGTTGGCCCGTAGGCGTTATCTTGGCCCGTAACGGCTACCTTAGCCCGTAACAGACAAGACCTACCCCGTAACAGGCAAGACGTAGCCCGTAACACGAAAAATTGGCGCCGGCAATCCCCCTATCCCCAGCAATCACCCAATCCCAGCGCCCCCAATCCTCAACAACGCCGACCAGCCCCCAGAAGCGCCGCCCAATCCCAGGGAAACCGCCCAATCCTCAGTGATTGAACAGCCAGTTGCCCACGGAATGCCAGAATCTGCTCACTGCGCTCGGCTTGTGCAGCAGGTTCACGCCCTCGCTTTTCGGCTTCGACGCGCTGCTCATGCCATACACATACGCCTTCTTCGAACTTGGCTTGCCCACGAGCTCGCCGAACTGCAGCAGCTGCGTGCGGGGCGAGAACGGGTGCCGCTCGTCGAACTCGAACAGACGCGCCGCACGCCGCTCCGGAATCGGACCGTACGAGTCGAATCCGCACGTCGGCGTCGCGATCATCTGCACGCCCGCATACTCGCCGGCGAACGCGTTGCGGTGGTCGTGCCCGGACGCCACCGCGAAGTAGGCGTGCGAATCGCGCAGAATATCGAACTCGCCCGAGTCGAGATCCGGGCAGCTCACGCCCTCGCCCAAGTAGCCGCCGCGCTCGGTCTTCGCGTCGTCCAGCACAAAGTATGAACCGGAATAATTTCTGTACCCCTCTACAGACCGATCCGTCGTCCTCGGCACCGGTTTCAGCACGCGGTAATACTGCGGCAGCGGCATATGCTGGAAAACTATGGATTCTACACCTTCGCCAAACCACTGCGGCACGGTGCGCAGGAAGCGCAACGCGGTCTGCGACGGTGCGCCATAGCCGCCGGTTTCCAAATAATCTCCGGAATCTACAAGAACAATTCCGAAAACAGTGTTTCCAGATTCATCACACACCGGCATCGCAAACGTCCCCGGCTCGCCGCTCGCGATCACGCGCTCCTTCGGCAGCGCGCGCGACCACGTCTCCGCGCCGAACTTCGCCGATTCCGGCGGATTCACACACAGCGGGAACTCGCGGAACATCTCGTCGAGCTGCGCGTTCGTGAGCCCGCACTGGAAATCGTGATTGCCGTACGTCACCGCCCATGGCACGCCTGCGTCGACCATCGGCTGCACCATCTGCTCGATCTGCCCGCGCACGAGCTCGCGCGTGTGGGCGATGTCCGCGGGCTTGGGTGCCGCGCCCACCGCAGTCTTCCACCGGCGTTTCGTGAACGTCGCGGCGAACGCGGGGTCGTAACCGGCGATCTGATTGCCCGAGAACACCACGAGATCGGGCCGCGCATCGCGAATCGCGGCGCTGATGAGCGCAATCGTGTCTTTCGAAACCTTCGGGCCGTCTTGCACGTCCGCCAGCTGCAGCACGCGGAATTTCCCCGATTTGTGGAATTGCAAGCGCCCGAGGCGGCGCGACACCGACACCGGCTTGGCTTCGCTCATTTCCGCAGACTGCTCACTCATACCGCCTACTCTAACCCATCGCCCGCGCATTCGCACGCCGGTTGAGCTTCACCTCATTCAGAATCGAGGACTACTTTCAGGAACAATGCCCGCAATCACCGCCGCTTGCGGGCTAGACCAACTCTTAGCCAACTCTTAGCCAACTCTTACGGGCCAGAATTCTCCTTACGGGCCAGGATTTTCCGTTACGGGCTAGGGCCGCCTGAGTATCAGACAAATGTAATCCTTGGAAAATAGCCATTCTTGTTCGGGCAAATCTGCATATTTCCCTGGAATCACCGTAAATCCCCTAGCCCGTAGCGGAAAATCCTAGCCCGTAAGCGATAAGCACAGCGGTTACAACTGCCCCACCTACGATTCCAGATGTCGTCGCGTCAGCTGGCACCCGCATACACGTATATATGGGGACACGCAGGGCGCCGTCACCTGCTCCTCGGAGCAGATGCCCTACCGTCGGGTGTTCCTGTGTACGCCCGCCCAGTTAAGAAAAGGGCGCCGGTTCACTCCGACGGCCTTTTCATTTCCCGCGTCAAGCAGAGCGGACAAAACAAAAAACCTCCACACTGAGTGGAGGTTCATTCGCTGGGATGCCTGGACTCGAACCAAGAATGGCTGAACCAGAATCAGCTGTGTTGCCAATTACACCACATCCCAATTTGGCATGTTCATTCGGTTTCCCGAAGAACTCGTACCCCCAACCGGATTTGAACCGGTGTTGGCGCCGTGAGAGGGCGTAGTCCTAGACCGCTAGACGATGGGGGCATCATCTCGTCGCTTCCGTGAAGCAACAGATAGAAAATATACTCGAAACCCCGAATGTGCGCAACTCCGGCGTGTCGCACCCGCATGCCCCCCAATTTTCAGCCGCCCTGCGCGCCCTCGCGCGCCCTCGCAGCCCCCGCACGCTATGGCGTGAACAATGTGATGTTATGGCGTGAACATCGTCAAGATCACCAATCGCAGATTCCTTGGAATATCAATGGTTCGACCAACTGCAACTTTTGACCTTGTTCACTCCATAACGCCGTTTGTTCACGCCATAACGCAATGAAGCCGAGGCTCCCACCTCGACTTCATTGCTTAACGGTCTCACGACTAAACGGACCTAATCGCTCAGCCCTGAATCTCAGCGAGATGCTCGCGCAGACCACGCAGGCGCTCCAGCGTGATCTTCTTGCCAACAATCTCCATCGACTCGAACAGCGGCGGCGAAACACGACGACCGCTCATCGCCACGCGCACCGGGCCGAACGCGAGGCGCGGCTTGTAGCCGCCATCCTCAACGAGCGCCTTGTTCAGCGTCTCATGCAGCGTATCCGTTTGCCACGAAGACTCCGGAACGGCGTCCAGCGCGGCAATCGCCAAATCCAGAACAGCGCCGGCCGAATCCTTGAGCTGCTTCTTCGCATCATCTGCCGGCGGAATGTAGTCTGCGTCCGAAAGCAGCGAACCGACCATGCCCGCGACCTCGCCGAGCAGGCGCACGCGCGGCTGCACAAGCGGCACGGCGGCAGTGAGAATGTCACGCTCGCGTTCGTTCAGCACATCCCACGAATCCGCGGAGACCACGCCATCGCGGAACAGATACGGCACCGAGCGCTCCAGGAAATCGGCAGGCTCGAGCATGCGAATATGCTCGGCGTTGATCGAGATCGCCTTGTCAATGTCGAAGCGCGCCGGATTCGCCTTCACATCGCGCACGTCGAACTTCTCCACCATCTCGTCCATCGAGAAGATGTCGCGGTCCGGCGCGATCGACCAGCCCAGCAGCGCCAGATAATTGAGCAGGCCCTCCTTGATGAAGCCATGCTCGCGGTGCAGGAACAGATTCGACTCCGGGTCACGCTTGGAAAGCTTCTTGTTGCCCTGACCCATCACGTACGGCAAATGGCCGAACAGCGGCATCTCCTTGGCAATGCCGAGTTCCATAAGGTAACGGTAGAGCACAATCTGACGCGGGGTGGAGCTGAGCAGATCCTCGCCGCGCAGCACGACGTTGATGCGCATGAGCGCGTCGTCCACCGGGTTCGTGAGCGTGTACAGCGGGTCGCCATTCGGGCGCACGATCACGTAATCCGGCACCGAACCGGCCTTGAACGTGATCTCACCGCGAATGAGATCGTTGAAGGTGATGTCTTCGTCGGGCATCTTGATGCGCAGTGCCGGCTTGCGGCCCTCCGCGCGGAACGCTGCCTTCTGTTCCTCGGTGAGATTGCGGTCGTAGCCGTCGTAGCCGAACGCCTTCGGACGCCCTGCCGCTTCGTTGCGCGCCTCGATCTCCTCCGGCGTGGAGTATGA
This sequence comes from Bifidobacterium animalis subsp. animalis, assembly GCA_004154635.1. GTDB lineage: Bacteria > Actinomycetota > Actinomycetes > Actinomycetales > Bifidobacteriaceae > Bifidobacterium > Bifidobacterium animalis_B. The sequence goes on along the minus strand of RSDC01000003.1, from coordinate 17,006 downwards.
CTCGTACGCATAGCCCGCGTCGAGCAGCTTCTGCGCGACGTCCGCGTAGACCTGCCCGCGCTCGGACTGGCGGTACGGGCCGTCCGGGCCGCCCACGCCCACGCCTTCGTCCCAGTCGATGCCGAGCCACTGCAGCGCTTCGATGATCTGGTTGAAGCTCTCCTCGGAGTCGCGCTGCGCATCGGTGTCTTCGATGCGGAACACGAACGTGCCGCCGGTGTGCCGCGCCTCCGCCCAGTTGAACAGCGCGGTGCGCACCATGCCCACGTGCGGGATGCCGGTTGGCGACGGGCAGAACCTCACGCGCACGTTCTCGGGAAGCTCGGGTTTCACATGATTCGACTCATTGTTTTCAGATTCACTCATGCCCACTATTCTGCCCCGCCAACCCGACGTGCGCTGTGCTTTTGGCGGGGATGCCGATTCGACTGCCTCTATCTGCTGCAGGCCATCTGCTATGAGCCAAACTAACCTTACGGGCCAAGATTCCCAGTTCGGGCCATCACCCCTCCTTACGGGCCAAACTAACCCTTACGGGCTATCACATCCCTTACGGGCTAGGATTTTCGGTTACGGGCTAAAGCCGTCATGGTATCCGTCGAAAAGGATCGTTGGAAAATAGCGGTTTTGCGTTTCGAGAAGTTGCCGAATACTCGGCACCTGGCCGGTTTTTCTTAGCCCGTAACAGGAAATCCTGGCCCGTAAGGCACATCTTGGCCCGTAAGGGGAATTGTAGCCCGTAAGCTACGCGGAGATCTCGGTGAGCACCGGGGTTTCGGTGCTCGTTTTGATCTGCTTGAAGCCGAGCAGCGCAATCGCCAGCGACACGAACGCGAGCGCCGTCACCACTGCGAAACCGCCGTGCGAGCCCGCGCGGTCGATGAATACGCCGGCGACCGCCGAACCGGCCGAAGCGCCAATCGAGTTCATTGCGCCCATCCACGCCATGCCCTCGGTGAAGCGGGTCTGCGGCACGAGATGCAGCATGAGCTGATTTCCATTGATCCACGTCGGTGACTGACACACGCCAATAATAAGGTAAATCACCATGATCACCCATAGGTGGCGCGCGAACAGGAACGAGCCGATGCCAATGTTCAGCACCGCCACGCACACGTAGAAGCGCTTCCACAACGGAATCGTCCAGTTTTTCGCGCCGTACAGCAGCGCGCCGGTGAGCGACGAGATCGAGAAGCAGGCGAAGACGAATCCGGTGTACTGCTTCATGTTCGCCTCGGTGGCGAAGGCGATGATCGAAATGCCGGCCGCCGACTGGAACGCGCCAAGTCCGAACCACGTCGCGCACACCGCAATGAGACCCGGACCCCAAATGGAGTCCTTGATGCCGCTCATCGAACGCTCGTACGCCGCCTTGCCCGCGGCCTCCACCTCCGCCTCGGACAGTCCCTGCGACTTCGCGCGCACGCGGGCGTCGTCGGCGGCGGTCTGCGCGCGCAGTTCCTTCGCCTTCGCCGCCTCACGCTCGCGGAATTCCTTGCGCGAGACCCCGGCTTCGCGCGCGAGGTCAGACTGGCTCGGCGGGCACGTGGTCATCTCCGTGAGGAACATGAGCGCGCCGATCACCACGCAGATTCCAGTGAACGACATCGCCAGGAATCCTGAAATCACGGCCAAGGTCGACGCGAGCGGATTGCCCACCACCCACATCGCCTCGTCGAACACGCCCGAGAGTGAAAGCGCGCGGTTGACGCCCTGCCGATTGTTGCCCATCAGGTACGTCCAGCGCGCGCGGCTCATGGCACCCCACGGCGGCACGGCGGCGAAGAACGGCACGATGCAGAACAGAATCCACGGCGCCACTTGCGCGTGCACGCAGGTGACGAACGAGACGGCGGCGAGCATCCAGATCACAATCGTGGGGATCGACACCTGTCGCTGCCCGAACCGGTCGACGAGCGTGCCAAGCAGCGGCCCCACCACGGCGCCGGAGATCGCCTGCACTGCGGTGAGCGCGCCCGCGAGCGAGTAATTGCCGTAGTATTGCTGGGTCATGATCGTCATGGTCATGCCCACCATCGGGAACGGCATGCACGCGATCACCGATCCCACCGTGAACCTCGCCGCATGCGGGATTCTCAACAACTCCGCGTACCCGCCGAAAATACGGTGGTTCACGTCTTTCACACCTTGCAGTAACGACATGTGCCGCTCCTTTCTGCTCACTACCACTCCCGACTGCGCCGCTTTGCGTCGCGGCCCGCTATGTTTCGCCGGGATTATTTTGTTGCCAGATTCCCAGCACGTATGCGCTGTTTTGGCAAACATCGCAACACTACAGAGGGGTACCATCGCGACACGCGGTAGATTGGTAGCGGCGACAAAGTTTTTTCATAATGATTCCGCGCGGCCGAAAACCGCACAACGAACATGTGACCTATGCAAGCGAGGAGCCCGGAATGCCAGCCACCACTATCAATTTCGTGCGTCACGGCAAGGTGTACAACCCAGACCATTTGCTGTATGAGCGACTGCCGAACTTCCACCTCTCCGAGCGCGGTCGACGCATGGCGCAGGCGACCGGCAGGTATATCGCACAGAGTCCGCAATTGAACACGGCGGTGGCGGTCTACTCGTCGCCGCTCGACCGCACGCGCGAGACGGCGAACGAGATTCTGCTCGAGCTCAACAAGGTGCGGGCCGAGCGTGGTCAGGAAGCGCTCGGTCTGCTCACCGACGAGCGGATTATCGAAGCGGGCAATGAATTCCGCGGCACGCGCATCGGGCATGGCGAGGGCGCACTGTGGAAGCCGCGGAATCTCAAGCTTGTGCGCAATCTGTGGACGCCGAGCTGGGGTGAGAGCTACAAGTCGATCGCCGCGCGCGTGCAGGATTTCGCGCTCGAGAAGGTGCGCGAATACCCGGGCGAGCAGATTGTGGTCGTCACACACGAGTCGCCGATCTGGTCGTACCGCCACATGCTCGAAACCGGCCACCCCGAGCACAACATGCTGTTGCGCAAGACCGCGCTGGCGTCCGTCACCTCCATCACCTACGATTCCAGAACCGGCAAGGTGCTCTCGATCACCTACGCCGACCCCGCAAAAGACGTCGACTAATGCCACGTCAGCCACCCGTTACGGGCAAGCCTCCCCGTTACAGGCTAGCCTTCCCGCTACAGGCCAGCCTTCCCGTTACAGGCCAGCCTCCCCGTTACGGGCTAGCCTTCCCGCTACGGGCTAAAGCTTACGGGCCAAAACTTCCCTTACGGGACACCATCCCCCTTACGGGCTAGGATTACGGGCCAGAGCTCCCCTTACGGGCCAAGATTTCTCTTACGGGCTAGGATTTCCGGTTACGGGCTAAAACCGTCATTGTATTCGGCAAAAAAGATTGTTGGAAAATGGCGGTTTTGTATTTTGGCCATTCACTGGATACTCGCCAACTGGCAGATTTTCGTTAGCCCGTAACAGAAAGTCCTAGCCCGTAAGCGCTGTGATAGCCCGTAAGGGGAGTTCTGGCCCGTAACGGCTATGTTGTCTGTAGGCACTCACGCCACTGCCCCAAAAACCCGCCAGCGCTCGACTATGATGGTTCCTGCACATAGGCAGGTTCGCAAACCCGCCACTTACGCGCACAAGAAGCGAGGTTTTACATGGCTTTCGACACCGAACACGCCGTCGAGCAGGTCGCATCGCTGCCCGCAATGAAGACCGCCGCGCGCAGCGGCACCGACCTCACCGAGCTGTGGCCGCTCACCACCGCCGAGCGTATGGATAACGACGCGAACTACGCGGAGAATCTGCAGGTGAGGCTCACGCTCACGATGGCGCGCGTGCTCGTCGGCAGCGATCAGGTCACGCTTCCCGACGCCGAATTCGTATACGAGGGCGCGGATGCGATTCCGGGCCGCCCCCAGGAAGTCGTCGACGCGCTTCTCGCTGCCAATGACGCCTATGAGCAGCTCAATCCGTACTCAGATTCGCATGATTCCAGTCTCCTGTTCGAGGCCGCCGAGACGTTGGACGCCGACTGGAGCGAGGCGACGCAAAAACAGCTCGGCGCAATCCTCGATGACTGCACTGCATATATTCATAACTCCGAGCAGGCGCGCGTCACCGATCTCGACCGCCGATTCGCCGTGGTGCTGGTCACGCTCGCGCAGATGCTCCGCGCACTGCGCACGCAGATCACCGCGCACCTCGGCGCCGACTCCCCGCACACCGGCGGCGCGTCGGCAGACCGCGTGCGCCATCTCGAGCGCGTTGCCCTCCCGCTGCTCCCGTTCGTCAATGAGCTCGCTGAAACGCTGGGCGTGCCGCGCATCTGCGTGACCGCCGGCCAATGGCACGGTCTGCTCGCCGCATTCGCCACGCCGAATGGCGATGACGACCCCGCAGATTCCGCCCGCGTACTCGCCGAATCCTTACTCCCGCTTGCCGCGGCGGAGTGGCGCAAGCACCGCGAAGACATTCTGTGGGACCCGGCCGAGGCGAAGCGCGCCGCCAAGGAGGAGGATGAGCGCAAGAACAAGGAGGCCCTCGCCGCCAAGTTCGCGCATATCAAAGACGATCCGTCCAAGCCGGAAGTCGAGCTCTGACCCCGCGCGCAGACCGGCCTCCCCGCGGCGCATACCGCCCTCCCTTCCTTCTGCGTAATTTGGGACAAAAACACACCCCAATTTGTCCCAAATTACGCAAATGGACGCTGGCTTTCCCCTCTCCTATACCTCCTATACTCACACCTCGGAAGCCTCCTCAGGCTGCGACGCCCCACAAACCACTGCCAACCGTCGCACCTCACCCGCATATCACGCTCCAAGCAAGCTTTCAGCCGCTCTGAGTACAATCGTCCCGTGCGCAAACTCATTGAACAGATCCTCAAATTCGGCGTGGTCGGCGCCATCGCCTTCGTCATCGACTGGGGCATTCTCAATCTGCTCGTCGGCATCTTCCACATGCATAACGTGATCGCCGGCACCATTTCGTTCTTCATCTCTCTGGTGTTCAACTATTTCGCGAGTATGAAATACGTGTTCAAACACCGCCCCGACATGGCGCGCTGGATGGAGATGGCCATCTTCCTGTTCTCCTCGCTGGTCGGGCTGTTCCTCAACGGGCTGATCATCTGGCTCTCCACCTACGGCATGAACCGCGACGCGTTCATCACCCAGCACGCCGAGTACCTGCTGCGCACGAACATGGGCAAGCTCGTCGCCACGGTGATTGTAGCAATCTGGAACTTCATCATTCGCAAGTGGCTGCTCGACGACACGCACACGAACGCCATGAACCGACTGCGCCGCAAGGGCAACGTGCTTTCCGAGGAGGAGCTTGAGGCGAAGTGGGAGAAGAGTTTCTCGCACCGTTTGGGCATGTGGAGCATCGAGCACACGCCCAAAGGCTGGGAGTAGCAACCCGGGGGGCCACTCTCTCCGCTGTCACTTCCTCGGCCGCAAAGGCTTGCCGCCCTATCTGCTACGGGCCGCCATTCCCCTTACAGGCCACCATATCGCTTACGGGCTAGAATTACGGGCCAGAAATCTCCTTACGGGCTAGAATCCCTCTTACGGGCTACGATTTCCGGTTACGGGCTAAAATCGTCATTGTATTCCCCCAAAAAGACCGTTGGAAAATGGCGGTTTTGTGTTTTGACCATTCACCGAATACTCATCAACCGGCAGATTTTCCTTAGCCCGTAACAGGAAATCCTAGCCCGTAAGGGGAATGCTAGCCCGTAACAGCTATGCTAGCCCGTAAGCAGCGCGGTTCAACCTTTGGGCACTCTCTCGTACCAGCTCGTACCAGCTCACACCCGCTAACGCCAAGTCACGTCCATTCGCCAAACACTCGGCCATTCACATCACTCTCGCCTCCGCCGCTTCCTCGGCGGCAGAGGCTTGCCGGCCATCATCGCCGCCACCTCTTCAATCAAATATCCCTCCTCGAACAACAGCACTGGCTTGTGCGTACGCTCCTCTATACGCGCCGCGATTCTCCGCGCGCACTCCAGTTTGCTCTCCCGCGTGCGCATATCGTCGGCCGTCACCTGCACGTATCCCCAGCCGGCCGCCTCGATCTCGTTGCGCCGCTGAGCATCTTCCGCCCAGGTTTTCGCGTGCTGCTTGCCGTCGTACTCCACGCAGATTTTCCACTCCGGATACGCCATATCCAAATACACCGTGCGCCCGCTTGGCAATGTGAGCACATAGTTGATTTTCGGCTCGGGCAGATCATGCGCGATGATCACTTCCAGGCGCACTTTTGTCTCCATTGGCGAATCGACGCGCTCCCGCATGAGCACGACCGCCATCTCGCACTTCTCTATGCCGCGCGGCGCCCGCTTTCGCCCACTGTCTGCAGATTCCGACCACTCACGCACCTGCGCGATGTAGTCTTCGAAATCGCACAGGCGATAATGAAGATACATTTTCTCCAGCATGTTCTGGCACCCCAGTATGTTGTCTCCCAAGGCAACCAGCTGATCCAACTCGACGTACTGCGCCAGCATGAACCATGTGCATACGGGATCGGTGCAGTAGACTCCTTTGATTGGCTCTATTGTGATCATTGGGATGTTCATGTAGTAGCAAGCAGCCCCATACTTCTTCTTCAGCGGAGGCCGACTGGACCGCTCTGCCCCCAACACCTGAACGAAACCGTCCCGTGTCCAGTCCCGGTATGGGGGCAACAACTGCGGTGTGGTTATTCCCATCACTTTCAAGGCGAAGACCAAGCAACATGTTGCAGACTTCCGACGCTTTTTGACGAAGTCAGAGTACTGCTTGCTAGCACGCGCAGACTCTGCCTTGAGCTCGCTCTTCATTCCTTCATTCTCTTCTGCTTCTGTATCCATACATACAGCCAAGCAGTTCATCGAGTGCGGGTAAAGCTCGACGGGGCATTGTGGTCGGAGGACGTGGTTTCATGCAGAATGTGGATAACCGCCGATGTTCTCCACCGTGTCATCCACAACAAGCCATCCCACCTTCACCGGCTGAACTCTTCTGTTACAGGCTAAGTTTCCCCTACAACTCACACCATCCCCCACCCACACCGCCCCTTACTCACACCACCCCTTTACGGGCTAGGATTACGGGCCAAAAATCCCCTTACGGGCCATCATTCCCCTTACGGGTTAAGGTTACGGGCCAAAATCCCCCTTACGGGCCAACATCCCTGTTACGGGCTAGGATTTCCGGTTACGGGCTAAAACGACCGTTGTATCCTCCAAAAAAGATCGTTGGAAAATAGCGGTTTTCGATTTTGAATACTCATCGGATACGCGCCAACCGGCGGATTTTCCTTAGCCCGTAACAGGAAATCCTAGCCCGTAGGCCATATGCTAGCCCGTAAGGGGAATGCTGGCCCGTAAAAACAGTGGGTATCCCGCAAGGACTGTGCTAGCTCGCAAGGAGAACGATCTCGTAAGGAGAACGAGGTCCGGCCCATTTAGCACTGAAAACCCACGCCACCCTCAGCGCTCGATGCATCCGCATCGGCACTAATGATTACGCCACCACCAACACCTCACCGCTCACCGACGTACACTGGCCTACACTGGAAGCGACCACATTCAACTGGCTCAATTGCCAATCACTCAAAGGAGCACCAATGCCAGTAATTCACACACACGTTTCCGTCCCCACCACCGCCGAGCAGCGCGACGCCCTCAAGACCGCGTTCGGCCAGGCCATCCCCGCTGTCCCAGGCAAGTCCGAGGGCTGGCTCATGTGCCTGTTCGAAAGCGACGTCCCGATGTACTTCGGCGGCACGAATGACGCCCCGGTCGCTTATGTGGAGGTGAACGTCTTCGGCAGCTCGGTCCCGAAGTCCGCGTGGCAGAAGCTCACGCCCGCGATCATGGACGCGCTGCAAGACACCTTGCAAATCTCCGCCGACCGCACCTATATCCGCTATACCGCCACCCCGGATTGGGGCTGGAACGGCGGCAATTTCTAACCCGCTGTTTCAAGGTGGCCGGTGACTGCATGCAACAAGGTGCAATCACCGGCCACTTTCCTTTCTCCCTGCCGCTCCTCATGCGCCCTGACAATTCCGCCCTGGTTTCGCACCCGACTAACCTGCCCCCACCAATCACGTACCCGTTCCGACGAGTCGCGCATTTCCCCCGCGCCACTCACCCGCGCGATGCTACCGTGATTACGCGAATGCGACTGAAGTGACCAAATCGGCCACGGTTCCTTGCACTGCGCTTCGCCGCCCAACAGGAGCCGAACGAGGCCGCGCATATGCGAGGGAGACAGCTATGGGGACTGAATACGTGGTGTATCAAAGCAAATGGAAGCAGTTCGGACTTTCGTTGCTTGGCGTGCTCATGACGCTGGCGAGTCTGTTCGTGCTCGTTGGCGGCTTGGTTGAGCCCCAGTATGTTGTCGCATTGGTGGGTCTTATTGGTTTGCTGTTCTTTGGTTTCTGCACAGTGGTGATTATCAGGCAGCTGTTTGTTGGCAAACAGCTGGTCGTGCTCACCGACGACGGCTTCTTCGATTACACAAGCGCAACGGCAACTAGGGATTTGCTGATTCCCTGGGACCAGATTGAGAAGATCGAGAACAAGAGTCTTGCCGGGCAGACGTTTGTCTCGATATATCTGCGGGATCCCGAGGAGCTGTTCTCTGGATTGTCCACTTTCCAGAAGAAGGCCATAGCCGCGAACAAAAGGATGGGCTTCGGCGACATCAATATCAATCTGCAGAATGCGAAGCAGTGCACCGATGCACAGCTGATCGTGCGCATGGACGCGTACCTGGCCGACCGCTCCTAGAACCCTTACCGCCTCTCATCCCCCGATTGTCCTACTCACCCCTACAACCTCTTGTGCCCACCGCACCCTTACGGCCCATCGCACCCTTACGAGCCACCACACCATTACAGGCCAAATATCCTCTTACGGGCTAGCATTCCCCTTACGGGCTAGGATTTCCTGTTACGGGCTAAAACGACCGTTGTATCCGTCAAAAAAGATCGTTGGAAAATGGCGGTTTTGTGTTTTGACCATTCACCGGATACTCGCCAACCGGCGGATTTTCCTTAGCCCGTAACAGGAAATCCTAGCCCGTAAGGGGAATGCTAGCCCGTAACAGAGATGTTAGCCCGTAACAACTAGCACGAGCTCAGCATGACGGTCGCCTAATGACTGGCACCCAATGACTACCGCTTCCACCCTCCCACACCCAGAAAGACCCAAACCTCCCACACGCAGAAAGACCCAGGCCCGGAAGGAGGAAACGGGTCGGGGTCTTTCTGGGATTCACTTGAGCTCGCACACTTGGGGGCTACGCGGGCTCAATCGTCGTTCTCACCAGTGCCTGTTGCGATGTGACGGGGCGCAGGGCACCCGAACTCGGCAGGCATGGTGTCACATGTCGCTCACAGCACGACGGCACGGCAACGCACATGATATTGTCGTCGGCGCGCTCACGGCGCAGATTGTGGTGCGGCTCGCAACATGGCCGCACCGCATACCGGCGGCTACTTCTTCTCGCGGGCTCGTGCCTTGCGCACCTCGAGAATGAGCACCACCGCGATGCCGATTGCCGCGGCGGCCATGATCGCCACCACCGCGATGTCTGCACCGGTGCGTGCCGGCTTGCCCGGCGTCACCTGAGATGTAGGCGTAGTAGGTGTGGTCGGCTGTTCCGGTTTCGTCGGCTTCTCGGGCTTCGAGTTCGTGATCGTGAAGTCGGCGGTCTCCGGGTTGATGATGTCTTCGTCGATGAACACGTGGTACCCGTCCGGCACGTTGTCTTCCACCACGAAGTAGCGGTTGCCCACCGGCAGGTTGTCCCACACGTACTTCCAGTCGTTGGCGGCCGAAAGCTCGGCGGTGCCGATTGGCGCATCCTCGCCTTCCATCCACAGCGAGACCTTGATCGACTTCGGGCGCGTGTTCGGGTCGTCGTTCTTCCACACCTTCTCAACGTGAATCGGGTCGATGCCGTTCGAATGCATGGCCTTCGCCGTGATCGCCACGTCCATTGGCGAATCGGAGTTCACATTTGGCAGGGCTACGAGCGATGACGAGATCACGTACTGGTCGACCTGTTTCTTGCCCTGTGCGGTCTTGCCCTCGATCTGGTGGATCGGCGCATCAATCAGGTAAAGCCCGCGCGCAAGGCCGTCGAAGCGTACGACGCCGTCCGCGTTGGTCTTGCCGTCGGCCACTGCCTCGATGTCGGTGCCGGACTGCCCGAGCTGCTTGATTGTGAAGCTCAGCGTGGTGCTCAGCTGGCGCAGCTGGTCGGCGTTCGCACCCATGATGTCTGCGATGCCAATATGGTCGCCATCTTCATTCGTTCCGCCGATCTTGTCGAACGGGTCGGCGTCGAATGGTGCGACTGGCACGTACTTGCCCTGCGACCCGTCCCATGCGCCGATCTTGTACACGTTGAATTGTGCGCCCGCGATCGCTTCCGGCGTCTTGTCGTCTTTGATGCTGAAGTTGACGGTGATGCTCCCCGTCTCCTCCGCCTGCGCGGCCGGCACGCTTGCGCCGATGATGCCGCTGAGCCCGAGCCCGGCCAGCACTGCGCATACCGTGCCGATCAATCCTGCGCGCTTGCTGCGCTGCATGATGTTCATGGTGTTCTCCTTCACTCACTCTGTTGCCAAGAGTATTCCCGCGCATTGCGCGGAATCAAGTTCTGTTGCCGTGTTCCGTTGTTTCCGTTCCGGAGTCGGCTCGCTGTTCTGTTCCGTGGTTGCCGCTTGCAGATTCGAGCGCCTGGGCGGCTTTGCGCTTCTTCCCGCGCCGCCTCACCAGCCAGATTGCCAGCAGCAACAGCACGAGCAGCACGCCTGCGCCTATTGCGATGGCCGTCCACAGCATCGACTCCGGCTCGTCGTAGTGCGCGCCCACCTTCTCCGCGGGCGGGTTCGGCACCCGGTGCCCGCGTACGAGCAACCGGTGCGAGTTCACCCCGTAGGGCGTGCAGGTGATGAGCGTCGAGTAGTCGGCCCCAGGTTCAATGGCGAGCTTGTCCATTTCGCCCGGCAGCACCACGTTGATCTCGTCCACTTCGTACGTCAATGTGCGGTCGAGCACCGTGTATTGGAACAGGTCGCCCTTCTTAAGCTGGTCCAGGTCGGTGATCAGCTTGGCGGAGGGCAGTCCAGTGTGCCCGGAGACCACCGAATGCGAGCTTTCCCCGCCCACTGGCAGTGACGATCCGGTCAGGTGCCCCAGGGCGATCTGCAGCACGGCTTCGTCGGTGCCGTGGTAGATGGGCAGCTGCACGTTGATCTTCGGGATCGACAGGTAGCCCATGATTCCGGTGCCGGTGATGTCGAGCGTCTCGTTGTATCTCTTCAGTTGTTCCGCATTGTCTGCGAGATGCCAGCGGTCGGTCACGCCCGGCAGGTCCGCATTGTATTTGTCTGCCTCCGCGAGCATTGCCGCCCGCCGCTCGGGTTCCATGCTCTTGACTTGTTCGACGTACCCGGCCACGGCGCGCGAGGCGTGCATGCGGTTCCACCAGTCTGCGACCGATGGGTAGGAAAGCACGCCTATGCCCACGAGCAGAATGAGCGTGAACAAGGTGATGAACAGATTGCTCACCAGATTGCTCTTCTTCTTCGCTGCTGCGCGCTTTCCCACGTTCCCCTCCGTGAAGTTGTTCAGAATGCCGCAAAAGCGGGCATTTCATTCCGTGTATTGGAGTGGAATGCCCGCTTGTGCATGTGTGTCCTTAATCTAGCGGATTGCTATTCGCTCATCCTCAGATTTTCGGTGTGCAGACTCTCAGGCCTGGCGGCGACGGAGAGCGACTGCGAGACCAACACCGGCGATCAGGACGATCAGGCCGCCCACGGTGTAGAGCACGACGGTGCCCATGCCACCGGTATCAGGGAGCTTGTTGCCACCATTGTTGTTGATCGTCAGTGCGGCACCGGAGTTATTCTGCGTGGCAATCGGCTGCGCACCGGTAACCGTGACCGTCACATTCGGGTTGTCCGACGTGACATCGTGAACCGCGGTGATGGTGAAGACGACGTCGCTAGCCTTGTTGAAGCCTGCGGGGACGTAGGTTTCTTCAACCTTATACGTACCGGCATCGATACGCTCGGTGTTGAACGTATAGGAACCATCAGCCTGCTTCTCGACCTTAAGCTCACGGGCAGCGAAGGTGCTGTCCGCAGTCCAATTATCTGCGGTACCCGTACCCTTGGTCAGCGTGAACTTGGGCAGATCATTGTCGTTCGGCGTGATGGAGAAGGTCTTGGTACCCTGGAACTTGTAGGTGAAGACCTTAACGGTGTCGTCAGGCGTGGTGCCCTTGTCGCCGTCACCCTGCGAATACGGGTTGTTCGAGAACACGAGCTTGGCGGTGTTCGAGTTGCCCTCAGTACCGATTACGGCATTGTCGTTCACCTTGGCAGTATAAGTGACAACGATTTCGCTGCCTGCGCCTAGATTCGCATCGGCAACAGAGCATTCTTTCAAGTTCGCAGCCTTGATGGAGGTCAGACCTTTAGTGGTGTCGAAGCATGAAGTGATATCCTTGCCGTTGGTCTCAACCTTGATGTCGTTCTGGAACGTCAGGCCCGTAGACAGCGTATCGACGAACTCATAGTAGTAGGTCTCGTAGGCGTCATACTGTTCCGGCAGCGTACCGGTCAGCTTGAACGGAACGGTGCCACCAACGGCGTAGTCGGCGGAATCGTTCCAGTCGGCATTCAGGTCTTTGCCCTGGGCATCTGTCGCGTTACCCGGATCGCCAGCGTTGTCCTTGACCTTCTTCTCAAGGGTGACGGTGCCGTTCTTCAGCGTGAAGGTAGCGCCCGCCGAACCGACAGTATCAACCATGTACTTGGACTTGGTGCGCTTATCAGCTTCACCGGTATTCTCACCGGTCTTGGTCATGTCGAACAGGTAGTAGCCCTGCTGCACCTTGCCAGTATTAGTCTTGATTGGATCACCCGTCGCCTTTGCGGTCTTCACGAATGTCTTGGCGAAGGTCTCGACGTTATCGCTGGTCTTAAGAGTCTCGACAACCTTCTTAATCAGGTCAGCATCCTTGATATCATTCGCTGCCGTACCCGCTGCAACCGCATTCAAACCAGCAATCACAGCTGCTTTGTTGTCGGCGTTCACCGAGTACACATAGGTCTTATTACCGTCTTCGTCGGTCGCCTCGGACTCGATGTTGAGGATGCGATAAGCGGTGAATTCATCGCCCTGCACGAAGTTGTTGAATGTGACGGTTCCCTCATCGGTAACCGTCGCGTAGGCGCTGGAGGCGCCGACGAAGCCGGTGACGCCGAGCGAGAGAGCTGCAACAACAGCAGCCGCGCCCTTCCAAACCTTCTTCATATGTAATCTCCTTATATCTCCCGACGCAGACTGATCTGCGCCGAACATATTGCCCCGACCGCCCGGCCGGGTGAACTGCAAGCGTGCGTATGGAAGCGATGGACGCTTACCCCCGCAGCTGTTCGTCGCTGTACTACAATCTACAGTCCCGAACACGGTTGCAATCAGGGATCCTTGGTACCTTTGCCATATCTCCCCAACTGCGCGGCAGTCGGTTTAATTATCAAGCCTTGCGCGAATTCTCTAAGCTTTGAGCTTTCGGGCGTTGACTCTGTAATGGACTATATGGTACTTTCACATTTTCTGCAACCTCAAGCGCTTAACCCCGCTATTCGCAACACTTCTTTTCCGCGGAATCAAGCCGTTTTGCATAAATTCGTTCTCAAAACCAATATCCACCATATGAACACCTGCCGTGTTCACTTCCGCGCCCAGAGTTTTACCCAAAGTAAAAACACGTCATACAACTCCTCTCCATTCACCTAAACTCTCACTCCTCACTTGTCCACCCCTCCTCCCCCATTACGGGCCATCCACCTGTTACAGGCTATCCACCTGTTACGGGCTAGCTTTTCCGTTACGGGCTACGGTTCCTGTCACCGGGAATGAAATCTGTTACGGGACAACGACTCAGACGACCGCCGACCCACGAGCAACACCATGGCCGGCAGCGCTACACACACCATGCCCAGACCAATCAGCGTGATCCTCGACCGCCCCGGTCCACCCGTTTCGGGTAACACCACCGGTGTCTTGGGGTGCTCCTCGGGCGGCGCGAGCGGTTCGTTGGTCGCCGTCACCGTCGTCACATTCGCGACGGCACCCTGGCGCCCACCCTGTTCGCTCCGCTCGCCGAGCTCACCCGAGCAAGTGGTGACGCCATCGCCGGACACCGTGGCCACACAACCCGCGAATTCCCTCAGCCGGTAGCCGTCCACGGCACGCTCGGTAATCGCATACCGCGTGCCGAGCGGCAGTCCGGCAAGCGAAACCGAGTCGCCGGCAGCCACGTTCACCGTGCCTCTGCGAACCACGCAATCCTTCATGCCATTCACACAGTCAACGCCCTGCGGAGCGGCGAATCCTGCAATCGACTCGATCTTCTGCGGGTCGGTTCCCTTCGGCAAGTACAGCGTGACTTCGAAGTCAAACTGCGGGGTCTGCCCATGCACATCGCCATGCATCCGTTTCGCCAAGCTCAGCGTCGCGTCTTTGTACTCGTTCGTGAACGCCGCGCCGCTCACATTGCCCGTGCCGCCGCCCACCTTCTCATAGGTGATCGCGCCCACCTTCACCTTGGTGTCATGCTTGCCATCTGCGGTTCCGGCCTTATAGGTCGTGGTATGCGTGGCCGGCACCGTGATGTGGTACACGGAGGGGTCGTACGTGATGAACGGATCGCCGCCCCGCACCTCCTCGATCACATACCGGAAGTCCTTGGTCTGCGCGCACGAGCCGCCCGGCTGCGGCGCACACGTACCGAAATCGGCATCGCCGAGCGTGCGCGACCCGAAATCGACCTCGCCGCTGCCATTGTTCACCACTTCCTTGAGCGGATTGGTTCCCGGCTGCCGCGGATCGGCGTCCTCCTTCTCCCACTGCTCGTTCGCCCGCCAGATTGCGAACCGGAACTCGCCGGCACGCAACGCATGCCCGGTCAGTGACTTGCTCGCCTGCAACGCGAACGTGTCTTGCGTATGCACCGCGAACACCGTACCGTTGTACGGCCACATATGGCCTTCCGCCGCACCGCTCATCGTGGCGCTCTGCGCCAGCACGCAGCCGTTGTATTGCAGATTCATGGTCACATGCGCTCTCGGCGCCACAATATGCCCGTATTCCGTGGCAGACCCGCTGCTCTCCACCGCCGTCGCCTTCGGGAACGCGAACACCAGTGGCAGACCTTTGAACGACTCCGCTCCCGTGGTGAAATCATGCCGCGCACCTGACGCGTCCACATAGCTGTCGAGCACCGGCATGGCGATGCGCGAATCATTGCTCACAATGATGGTCTCCGGCATCTGGGAGACATCGTCAATCGGCTTGGTCACGCGCAGTATGATCTTGCGCCCGGCATGCGGGTACTTCGCCAGCAATTCCGCCGTGAACAGGTACGTGAATCCGGCATCCAAATACAGATTGCCGTCGCTCCCGAACGTGACATGCTCGCCGCTCTGCCCATCGGTCACCGTGATGGCGCCCGACTCCGCAGTGCCCAGCGCCTCCGTTTGCGCGGCGATATCTGCAAACATGGCATTCAGATCGCCAGCATATTGATTGTCATTCGTGAACAGTATGCCGGCGTTGCCGTCGGCGAACCGCGGTTTGAACCGGCCCTCCTGTATGGCGGGGTCGTAATTCACCTTCCCCAAATACAGGCGCACGTTGTTCGGATTGTTCGTGGTGTTGCTCCCCGGGTACAGGCCCGCATCCTTGTTACGCCACAGGCCGCCTACGTATGACGACACACGATGCGTGAAATGGCCGTTACCGAACACATTCACCGCCGTATGGAAATCGCCGCCCACGAACACCGAGCCGATGACATGGCTGTTATTGGTCGCGTCACCTTGTACGAACACATTGTAATTCGAGAGAATATAGCCGAGCGGATTGTAATACCCGCCGTCCTGCTGGAAAATATTGGTCCCCTTGGCCTGCCATTGCTCGGGGATCTCACTGAAATCGACATTGCCGGCGGCGTCCCGGGAGCCAACCGCAGAGCGGAGCTGCGGGCTGGGAGTCGCAGGAACCGATTCATTGGCGGCGGATGCATTGGCGTCAGATTCGCCTGCACCCCGGGATGCCTCGGCGGAGCCCGGCACTTCGCCAGCCTCCTCGCCGGCTGCGTTACCGGCTGCGTCGCTGGCTCCCTCGCCGGAAATGGCACCGTTCTCAACGGTGGTGGGAGGCGGCGTGCCCGACTGCGCGGGATTCGCGGAATCCACGGCGTTCGCCGCCAATGGCGAGACGATGCCCAGCGTCGCGGCAATCGCGAGCGCCGCGGCAGCACTTCCCAGCCTGGCGAGCCCACGGCTTGCCAATGTGCGCCAGCCGGCAAACCGTGTACGCAGCGCACGGAAGCGGGTTGCGAGCCACCGAGTCAGGCGATTAGACAGTTGGCGATACGCGCCATCAAGATGAGGCACACTTCCCCCTTCCCTACTCTTTCCTCAAGTCAATGTCGTTGCTTTTGATATCGTCGAGCTTCTCTCACATCGGTGGTTACCGACTCACAGCCCTATGCACAATTTCTTTACATACATAGAAACATATATAAACGCAATATAGAAGATTTTTCTCTACCTGCGATTATGCGTCAAAACCCCGCATAATGTTGGTCGAGACACGTTGTGACATTTTGGTCGTTTTGCAAAACCTGCGCGCAAGCATGCAGGTTGCGCCGCCAGCAGAGACAAATCAACGGTTTTTGTATATTACGGGAGCCAGCAAGGAGTCGGGCTCGCCCTTATGCAAGTCGAGGGTGTTCGACGGTCACACAAGGAATCAAGCCAGAATCCACGCGTTTCCCGCCTCAAGACTACAAGAAAATAATTTCATAGAAAAACTATACATATTCAAGAGAATTGCAATTGCCGGGTCTTCTCCGCGATTTCCCGGTTGAGGTCATCAAGTTCGTAGCGCCTGTCTTCGATGGCGCTCTCCAGCTCCACGAGATCCCCCTCGGCGTCGAGAATCCTGTTGAGCAGTTT
>RSDC01000002.1:0-149885 GCA_004154635.1 Bifidobacterium animalis subsp. animalis | reverse complement strand
AACCCATTCCGCCCGCCCCGCCACATTTTCTGTTACGGGCTAGGATTTCCGTTACAGGCTAGGATTTCTGTTACGGGCTAAGTTTTTCCGTTACGGGATAACCCCCTTCCCCGAATGCGGAACGCAGATTGCCTGAAACCTCCCAAAAGAGACCACATGGCATGATAATGCAAACAAGAATGGTCTGATTGCGAACAATTCCACACATGACTACTCGGAGCCGCATATCCCGTAACCGAAAATCCTAGCCCGTAAGAAATATCAACCTCTCCCCCATGCTACGGGATATCGAAGCACTTACAGACCAACCTTCCCGTTACGGGCTATATTTTTCTGTTACAGGCTAGGATTTCTGTTACGGGCTAAGTTTTTCCGTTACGGGATAACCACCTTCCCCGAACACAAAGCGCCGATTGCCCGAAATCTCCCAAAAGAGACCATATGGCACCACAATGAGAACACGAACAACCAGACCACGAACAATCCCGCACATGCCTATCTGGACCCCGATAGCCCGTAACAGAAAATCCTAGCCCGTAAGCACGATGGTAGCCCGTAACCATCGCTTGCTAGCCCCCGCATCCATACGCCCCAACGCTTCGGCACCATGCAGGGAACCATCAGACTGATTTCAATCTGCTCACCTGCGTGCAACGAAGCGCGACATCGGCGGTCTCCAGCTGAGAAGCCGCCATTCCAAGAGGTTTCGCCCGTTTACGCGCGCACTCGCCCCCTGTATTCTGAAAATGCTGTTCACACCTAACCAAGAGGGAGGGAGCGATGGCGGAGAATAATCGGGAGTTAAGGGAGGAGTACGGCAAACTGCTCAACAGGATTCTCGACGCCGAGGGGGATCTCGTGGAGCTGGAGAGCGCCATCGAAGACAGGCGCTACGAACTTGATGACCTCAACCGGGAAATCGCGGAGAAGACCCGGCAATTGCAATCCCTTCAGGAGCGCATCGATAACGCGGGGCTGTAATGAGACAACGGCATCGTCAATGATTATGCCAACCGGAAAGACACTGTTCCCCCGAGTTTCGCCCATTTACGCGCCCGCTCTCCTGCCGTACTCTGAATATGCTGTTCATATCTGGTTCAAGGAGGAGCTGGAGAAATGACACGCGCAATGTTGCAAATCATAGGTTATTGGATCGTATTCATAGCACTCGGCACCGCAGTCGCCGCACTGCCGACCACCCCATGGTGGTGGGCGCTGTGGATTGCATACGGGCTGTGGGGATGCATCTACGTGTATTACGAGAAGGTGTATTCGAAGCTGTCTGTCATCTTCTACATGTTTGCGTGGCCCGTGCTATGGCTTGACATAGCGGTCATGAGCCGCGGGTGGACCCTCTTCGGCATGACGCCGTCCACGATGAACACTCTGGAGATTCTCGCGGCCGCAGTGGTTCTCATTGTATTTCTGGTGTATAAGCTGCGCGAGCGGCCCGAATCCCCCGACTCGCCGCAACAGCAGGGTGCGGGCTTGCGATAGTCCCTCCCGCCAATCCCCGGGCGACGCTTTCGTTGACCTCGCCGGCTACTTTGTGCAGACATACCCAGTTCGGCCAGCGAGCGCACCTCCCCAACGGTCATTTTGTGCTCCCATGCGCAGCTCTTGACCAGCGAGCGTGCCTCCTCATCAGCGACCGCTCCCGCAGCATCCCGTTGGACATCTCCCAGCGGTCGGTCGTTCCCCGCGCGGTCTCACCGGCGAGCAAGCCCCTTCCCCTCATCGGCCATTTCGTTTCCCCGCGCGAAATCTGGCCAACAAGGCGCGAGATTTCCTATGACTTACCCGGTTACTTACGAGCGTTCCAGCCGTTACGGGCTAACAAAACGCTTACGGGCTAGGATTTTCTGTTACGGGCTAAGAACATCCGAGTAACAGCCATCGGGAATCGTTGGAAAATAGCGAATCTCCATTTCCGAAATTCGTCGGATACGCTCTACCTGGCAGATTTTCCCTAGCCCGTAACAGAAAATCCTAGCCCGTAACGAGTTTGATAGCCCGTAAGCGCAGTGCGCCAGACCTCGCCCACAGTCGTCATTCCGCGCTCGCGCCGACGACCAAGATTCCTTGCGTCGACAATGCGTATATTATTTGCCGTTCTTGAAGAGCCTTGCCGACATACACACAATGTTCGCAAGCATGACCACAATGATTGCAATCATGAGCGTGATATCGTGCGTGAGAATGAGAACAGTCGTCAATGCGAGCAAGCAGATGATGGTGACAACCAATAACGTTGCATCTGTATCCGAGAAAATTTTCTTCATATATCCTCCTTGATAATTGATTGCCGTTGGGCAGCATGCGCGATGGTAGAAGCATCGCCTTGGCGTCAGGGTGGAATCTGCTCCTTCGTTACAGAACGAGTAGATGAGGCATAATTCTCACTGTATTGGGGTATTGAGGATTTTTCCTGAAATTTGCCCGTTTGGCAGGTTCGACGACAAGAACAGCTGGGATGGCGATCCCGACATGGCAGTCGACCCACCACCCCCGTACCATCTGCTAGGGGATGTTTTCTTGCTCGAGGCATATATTTTGAACTGCGCAAAATCTAACAGACAGCGGAATCTGGCGCACGCAAAAGGACACAGATAATCAGATTGCGAATATTTTCACACAGGCCTACTTTGCGACAGACATCCCGTAAGCAATATCGCGCAATCGCGTGCCGAAGCGGCCGACACTAGCGGGGAGAGTCCCTAGATGAGCTGACCCTCATTCGCGGGGAAGGTCTCCACTCATCGAATTACGAACCAGCCACATACACCAGATCACGTAGTACAGCCACAGCAGCATGCGAGACAGATCATGGTTGTACAGCAGCACGATGCACAACGGAATCAGCAGTGACGGCAGGAGGAGCACCAATGATCTGCGCGCAGAGCGCCAACATAGATATGCCAGCACCACCAAGAAAATCAGTAGACCCGCAAGATACAGGAACGCATACACCGTGCGGACGCCAGGATGCACTCCCAGTTCGTTGGCCAAACATGTGGCGAAACCGCAGCAGATAGCCAGCACGCGCACGGGAAGCCGGGCACTTTGGCGCAAATTCTCCGATGGAACCGCTGGTCTGTTCATGAATCTCACCTGATTTCTGACCTTAGAGGAAGCCAGCCCTACCGCGCAGTTAGGCGCACTCCTTTGCACTGCGTCACCTTTTCGCGGAATGCTCCCTTGCACCCAAAAGGCCAAATTCCCTTTTTCAGAATATCAAGGAACAGACATCGCAGCCTGCAGTGGAAATACATACAAAAGCTGCGGTTGCGTCTGCATTCCGACCACAGTCCCATCACTATGGAGACATACAACGAGACACAACGAATTGGCATTGGATTCCTGAACTACCTTCTTATCCGCTCACTGATTTCACTTCAACCATTTGATTATCTCAGTGTATTCCGCCTTGAGATCCACACGGATGCCGAGAAATATGAATTGCATGCCCTAGCCGATGAAGCCGCCGAGTTCACAAAGAGACATCCCGATGTGATGGCGAAGTGGCTTGTCATGCTAAAAATGGAAATTAATTCTGCCCTCAAAAATGGGGACAAGAGCCAAGAGCATGGCAACATGCAGTAGCGCCACTCTATGGCATACACACAAAATATGTAATCTCAGGCGCAAATTTCTCATTTTTAACTGACTTTGCTGCCTTAGAAAAATAAATATTGCTACTATCTGTCTTGAGGTCAACCAATAGAAAGGCGCAACGATGTCCGAAAACTCAACCGTGAGATACATCGCGTTCGACGACGAGCCAGCCACAGCCGATGTAATTCTTGCCGACAAACTGGCAGTGAAGAAGTATCTCGACGGCTTCACCGCATTCATTCGCGACTGCGCGACCCCCATGACCACAGCAATCCAAGGCGATTGGGGCAGCGGCAAAACCTCCGCAATGAATTACATTACGCAGCAGCTGGAAGAGGATGCCGGCAACATCATCCTGAACTTCAATACCTGGCAATATTCGCAGTTCAATCTGGGCGACGATCTCGCATTCTCACTCATCCGCAGCATATTCGAACGGCTGCCGCAGCCTGAATCCAATGACAACAACTCCCAAAAACTATTCCGCAAAGTGCATGAACTCATGAGCATCGTGGGCCGGTTGACCAGTCCTCTCCTGCACTACGCATCCAAGAAAATCGGGGTTGACGATGCGGTGGAAGTAGTACAGGAAACCGCCAAGGAAGCCGAAGCGATCATTGAGGAGCATCGGGCACAGGATCCGATGCTTTCCAGCGTGTACGAACACGACACCTCTCCCGCCTCGCTGCTGGCGGATCTGCGAAAACAATTGGAGAAGTATATTCTCGAGATTACCGCTGACGGGCAACCATATCACCGAATCTACGTCATGGTGGATGACCTCGATCGCCTCGAACCCGAGCGTGCAGTCGAGGTGATGGAGGCACTCAAGACATTCCTCAATGTGCCAAATTGCGTATTCATTCTCGCCATCGACTTCAATGTGGTGCTTCGTGGCGTACGCAAGAAGTACGGGGCCGACTTCACCGAAGAGAAGGCACGCGCATTCTTCGACAAGATCATTCAGATTCCGTTCAATCTGCCTGTTGGCGTGTACTCACTCAGCGAATATGTGCAGGATTATATTCCTCAGATTGCAAATCGTTCCGACGAAGACCGCAATGCCGATATTCGTCAGTATGTACGCATATTGCAGACCACCGTAGGCAACAATCCACGATCCATCAAACGTATATTCAATACGTTCAATCTGACTCGTTCCATATCGAGGGAATCCGATGATTCCACTGAACGAGACAAAGAGACATTCGCCATGCTGTGCTTCCAGAAGAAATATCCGACGGTCTTTGACGATATGGTGATGGAGACGCGCGGTGACCAGACGGTGACCGATTATCTCACAGCTTTGGAGAGCAACCTCTCCGATGAATCCGATTCTTGGCAGCATCTGAGCCGCAACGACCGCATCTCGCTCACCCGCATGCTGGTGGAATTTGGAAAACTGTTCGGCTATGGTAATTCCGAAAAAGATTCATACGATTCAAACGATTCAGGTAACGAATCTGCAGAGCAGCGTTTGCGCCAGGCGCTGGGGAACGTGGCCGTCACTGCAATCAGATCGGCCTCTAATGACAGCCAAGGAGAGAACACCGCAGATATCGCCAAAGAGCAACTCAAGCTGAGAGTGAATGCTCATGGCATTGAAGTAGTAGAAGCCGAGGGCAAGAATTCCAAGTACAAGAAATCGTTGGTGGCGGGAGCCAAGATCACGGACGCCCAACTGGACGGAACCCCTGTGGATGCAACAAGTTGGAGTGCGCTGTCGTTCTACTTCATCAAAAAGTATGCAGGCCTGATCAAGCAGCGTGACAACCAGATCAGCGACGGATCGAACAACACACTCACCCACCGGAACTTCCGGTACTTCGATGACGATCAGAAGGTTCAGGAGTATCAGGAGCACGGCATTCGTCGTGAAGATGGAAAGCCACTGAAGCAAAGCAATATTCGCGCCACCGAAGTGTCCGTCGATGATACGCGCGGGTATGTCGTGGCGAATCATATGGGCAATGCGATCAACCTGCAGGGTGTGCAAAATCTGATTGCAGCTTGGGCACAAACACATCCCAATAGCGAATCGCCTGTGCTGGAACTGACCATCGAGAGGTGACCGCCTAAAACATGTTCGGGCTAGCTCTTACGGGCTAGCCCTTCCGTTACGGGCCAGCCCAAGCCTTACGGGCTAGGATTTTCCGTTACGGGATATCGAGCCCCAAGTAGCCATGTGCGAAAATGTTCGCAATGCCGCAACGCATGTCCCTGACAGTCTGTTTCGAACTCACATTTGTTAGATTTTGTGAGATTCAATATCCATGCTCCAAGAAGAGTGATAGCCCGTAACAGAAAAGGCTAGCCCGTAAGGCTTGCATTGGCCCGTAACGACCATGGCAGCTCGTAGAGGATAGAGTTAGCCCGTAAGAGGCAAGGACTCGGCGATCTCATATGGCCGAGAAAGCATAACGAATATCCATCATACGCAACCACCAATCGGTAGAATCGACCAATCTCACCCGAGGATAATCCCGAGCTTGAGTACCTGCTATTCTTTCGTAATCTGCTCAAGATATTCGGCGCTGTTCACAAACCTCTCATCGGCCGGCAGTGGGCACTGCTGCTCTATCTCCGAAATTGCCATGCCGGACTTTCGCATAAGCGCACGTCTCACACGCAATGCGAAGCGCGGACAACCGCAGGCTCTCAGCTGCTCCTCTAAAGTGCGACTTTTCCCTTTGGAATACTTCATCTGTAATCCGAGCGCAACATCCATCACCACAGGAGAGGAATCCGCGACCAAGCAGAAGAAATCATCGGCTCCTATGACTTCATAGTCAAGTTGGTCCAACTCATCCGGCGTAAGATTCTTATACAGTTTCCGGTCATTCGTCAGCAAATAGTCACACCGGGCTTCCATCGCGGCGGCATGCACATGCAAGTCGTCGATATCCGATCCCCGGTAATCGTCAGCAAACCGACGCGGGTCATAATGCGACACTAATTCCACGGTCTGCATCATCTGACTTTTCCAGCGCTCAATCGCATCAGATGGTATGGTCGGATTATTACGGCGCAAGTGATACAGAGCCTCAACAATGACGTCTTCGCTGGAGTATATTGCGAACATGGCATGATCAGGCTGCAACGCGAGATTGTACAACCAGCCTCGCAGTGTGCTTGACATCAGCACATTCGCATCAACGAACACTCTCTGCATAATGTCTAGAATACAGGCGCGGGAACAATAATCGTAGTGCGATATACAGCATTGTGCATGCCGCCCTCACACCCCATACTCCTCCATCTGACGCTGCAGATCTTCAAACTGCTTCAACTGTTCACGAATGTGGTTCCGACGTAGTTCCATGACTTCTTTCGAGAGGAAGCGCTTCTGCGACCCCACTTTCTTCACAGTCAGATTCCGCTCTTTCGCCCACTTCAGGAACGTCGGGCGCGAGACGCCGAGCATGCTCGCAGCGGTCGGCGCGCTAATCTCCTCTGGGATGGTGGAAATCGTGACCGTGTCTCCTCGGCCCACCCCTTCGATGACACTCATGACCAAGCGCGCCAAAGCATCGGGCAGCTCAATTTCCTTATCACGTGTTTTCAGACTCACATTCGCGCGAACATCGGCGATTTCTTCGAGAGCGTCTTTCGCCTCCTCACGAACTTGGGCATCGTCAACCATGACTGCGGTGGAGCCCATCTTATCCAGAATCTCCATCTTGCACCGCCCTCTCATTTCGTTTTCACTATTTCCTTATGGGTGACTGGTGATAGCCAACGCACATTTCATGCTTTACTTGTATAAGCAGTTCATATACATCTGAATCTACTTACACTTATAACTGTAACATCATACACATTTTGCACGCGCGAGCCAATAGGAAAACTTTGCTGCCCATCAAATCGAATCCGTTTGGATTCCTACGGGTCAGCCCAGCTGTTACGGGCCAGCCCAAGCCTTACGGGCTAGGATTTTCTGTTACGGGATATCGAGCCCCAAGTAGCCATGTGCGAAAATGTTCGCAATGCCGCAACGCATGTCCCTGGTAGTCTGTTTCGAACTCCCATTTGTTAGATTTTGTGAAATCCAACATCCATGCTCCAAGAAGAGTGATAGCCCGTAACAGAAAAGGCTAGCCCGTAAGGGCTGGGCTGGCCCGTAACGGCTGGGCGCTGGACCGTAGTAAGGGCTGCTGGACCGTAACGGAGGTAGGGAGCACGGCAGGAATCGTAGAGGATGGTGCTATTCGCACCGCTGCGCTGCACTCAGCACCGTTCGATCGCACTCCGTGCCGGTCCCATCGCACTCAGCACTGGGCAGAGGCAGGCTCAGTCACCGTTGCGCACGCGCATTGCCATCAGCGCCCCGAATCCAACCGCGAGCGTGGCGAACATGGCCGCCCACAGCGAGCGTCCACGGCCGCCGGTCTCCGGCAGCACGACCTCCGGCTCAGGCGTCTTCGGATTCATCACATTGATCCTCGTCTGCGTGGTCACCGCGATGCCGTATTTATCGCGGTATTTCTTCACATGTTCAATCATCCTCCACGCTGGACATCCGCTGACCCCATGCCCTGCGTCCTCGTTGTGCAGCATGAAGTACCGCGGCGTTGAGTCGAGCTCATGCCCCTTCGGCGCCTCGGTTTCCCACAGCATGTACAACGTGTTGTAGTCGAGCTGTTCGAGCTTTGACTCATGCGGTATGGTGCTGTCGGTGCTGCTGTTGCCGCCCGTAGGCTTGACCGCCAGATAGATGTGCCCATTCGCGTCGGTCTTCAGGCTAGCCTGCCTTTCCGGCCCACCCAAGCATGTCTCCTCTGGCCGCTCCCCATTGGGTGCAAGACTCAGGTTCACCTGACACAGGCTGAACTTCGCCACGGCCTTGCCCACTCCCGCAATGGCGTTCATGGAATCGTCCACTTTGGTCACGCGCATCGACCCCGCGGCCTGCAGCGCTCCCGATTCCCTCACTACGGTGTACGATGCCCGGTGAGACGAAGCGAGCGGGTAGCTGCCTTGAATCTGCGCACTGTTACGCAGCTCCCTATTATCGCCTATCATTCCGTTCAGCTTGACTTCGTACTGCACGATGATGTCATGCGTGCGCGTGCTCACGGTTCCGTTCGAGAGGTCTGTTGGAATGACGATCTCCGCGGATTGCCATCCGTTTGCCCCCACCGACACCGTCGCCGAGAACTTGCCTGTCTGCCGTGCGGTTTCGGTGAGGTCGTGCTCTCCCACGAGCACCTTGAAGTTGCCCGAGAACGCCGCGTATGGCGCTTTGCCCGATTCGCCGCTGAGCGCATCGTTCACGGTGAAGGTGTCCGAGTCGAAGAAATGCGGAATGTCTTTGCCTCGAACGGTCACACTGTATTTCACCGTATTGCCGCTCTGCACCCCGTTTTTTCCGAGCATTCCGGGCAGCTTGTTCTCCGCGCTCACCTTCGCCGAGGCCTCGCCCACCGGCTCGCCGTCGAAGGCCATCGACGCGTGGTTGGTGAATTCGAGTTTCTTCATGGTTTCCAGATTCTCCACGTCTCCCACCGGCAGAATCGTACGGTAGGTGATCACGACGACAGCTCGCGACTGCCTGCCCACGGTTCCGGTGACACTGGTGCGATCGGCGTCGTTGAATCTGCTCAGGGTGCCGTTGTTCGGCACGATGAACGTTGCCGTCTGCGTTCCGTTTGCAGATTCCTCCGACCACGTTCCGCACACCGCCTTCCTTGCGTTTCCTCCGTTGCCCACTTGGCAGTTCTGGTTCTTCGTGAGTTTGAAATGCTGCCACTGGTTCGACTTGAAACGCACTGCATCCCAGCCGTTGGTTGTGTCGAAACGGTCGTAGTCGAACTTCCACAGGCCTTCAGCCGGCCGGTCGCCCTTGTTCTCGTCGAACACGGGTGCCGCCGCGAAATAGCCGCCCACCGACGATTCGTCGATGAGCCAGCCTTTCGGCAGCGTATCGGTCACGGTGATGGTGTTGACACCCGACAGGTTCTGCAGGCCATTGAGCTGGGAATCCCCCTTGTAGTAGGTCTTGTTAGAGTCGGCAGGGACAATGCTCCACTCAGGCTTCACGCCGTTGCCCCACACCGTCCAATCGGCCACCCAGCAGCCGTTTTCGCAGCGCTCGTCGGAGATCTTGCCGGCGCGGTAGTCGGCAGCCGAATACCACGTGGCTTCGGTGGTGGAATTGTTCGCCCCAGGCCTCTTCGGATCCGCGGTCTTGCCCACGTAGTTGTTGCCGCCTTCGTGCTTGTAGTTCGCGCTGGCGTGCTGGTTCTGCTCGGCACCGGACACCTTGAACGTCACGCTCGCCGTGTTCCTGTACTCCTCGGCTGTGCCGTCGAACAGCGACGTGTAGGTGATGCGCAGCGGCTTGTCGAACACCTTGCCCTGGGGTTTCGCACGGTACGTCAGCTTGAAGCCGGCGCTGTTGCGCTGCGGCTTGTTCACGCCTTCCGGCAGATCGTAGCCGGAGGGCTCACTCACACGGTCGATCACGAACTTGTCGCTGCCGTTGTAGCCCGTGTCGGTGGTGGAGATGGTCTTCCACTCACCGCCCGGCTGTTGCTCCTCGATCGTGAAGTTGAGGTAGGTCTTGGTGAACCACATGTTGGTGGTGGCAGTACCGTTCGCCAGTGTGAGATCGTCGGTGGTGAATTCGAAATCGGTCACCTGATTCTTGAGGTCACCCAGCAATTCCGGATTGAAATTCACAATCCAGTCGAGCTTGTAGATGCCTGTATGACCTTCGAGCGCTACAGCGGTGCCGTTCAACTGCTTGGCCAGCAGCTGCGTATCCACCTTGGCATCGATGACGAACTCGCCGTTGGCCTCACCCTTGTGGTGGCCGTTTTGATCGAACAGATCGGCCTTGTTCCTGTATACGGATCGGCCGACCTGCGGAGCCTCCGGCTTCGTGTGGTACACGAGCCGGTACTGGTGCTTGCCGGCATCATGCGGGAACCGGTATTCGAAATGGTGCGCGTGTGTATCCAGAGCGACGGTGTCAATCAACTCCTCCTGGCCGTTTTCCACACGGTAGACTTTCAGGTCGCCAACGTAAACATGCTTGCCATCGGCATGCGAGAGGGTATCTGTAAACTTGAAATTGCCCATGTCGAACTTGTGCGAGCCCGCGTTCAGATCGACAGTCCATGTGATATTCCCGTCGGCATCAAGCGTGTTGCCTGTATGCTTGCGCACATACGAATAGTCATGCCTGCGCACCGGCAGATCACAGTGAGCGGAGCCCTCATCGGCATTGTCGGCGCGCCAAGACACCGTGTTCGAGCCGTGCGTGTACTTGTCGCCATGAATCTGCGCGCCCTCGCGAATGCGGCCCGTGTAGGTGATCGTGTTGTAGCCGAAGGGAACCTTGGCGAACGTGAGCTTCATATGGCCTTGGCGGCCCGGCTCACTCTGCGTGAATTCGACACTGCTCGGGCGAATCTCATGATTCGCATTGTCTTTGAGCACGAATGAGTCTTTGTCGATGATGAGGTCGGAACCGAACGTGTCTTCGAATACGACGTTCACGAGCTCGGCGTCGGCGTGAATCTGCGACTGCCATTTCAGCTCGGTGAGCGAATCGCCCACATACTCCACACTCTTGGTGGGGCGCAGCTTGTGCTTGCCGAGTCCGACATCGATATTGCCGCCCTCGGGAAGCTTGATGACGTCATCCGCCCCAGGGAACTTCCAATCGTGTTTCTTGAGTTCCTCAACGAGCTTCTCGGTCACTTTGAGATCCATGCTGTAGCTGAACGAGAAGCTGTTGTCTTTCCTGTTGTTCTTCACATAATCGAGGTAATATTCCAGGCGAATGGCGGCCATGCCCTTCTCGCCCTCCACCAGCTCGATCCAACCGACCTGTTCGGAGCCATCCATCACGTCCTGGCGCTTGTTGCCATCACCTGCGGATTCCTTCGAGAACGGCAGCGGATACTCCCACTTCAGGTTGAACTGGTCGTACTCCGACGGCTTGCCATTGGTGATGGCATCGTCTTTGAACATGCCTTTCACACTGATCTTCATGTCGGAATTCGGCACGATCTCAAGTTTCTTGTCCGCCGGCCACGTGTTGGTGGGCAGTGTGATGTCTTGGGTATTGCCGTGCTCGTCCCGCACCTTGAGGCTGATTGAGACACTGGCGTTGCCGTTATGCGGGTTGAGCTTGTCGTCGGTGATGGTGTGGAATCCGTCTGCGCCAATGGCCTCGACGGGCGTGGCGGCCAATGCGCCCACGACCAGCAGTACGGCGAGCAAGGCGGCGACCATGCGCCAGACCGCCTGCATAACTCCGTCCAACCGCTTCGGCTGCGCGTACCGATTCAGCATGTTCCACCCTCATCCCCCGCGGTGTGTTTCCTGCGCACACCCTATGCACGTACATTTTTGGATTGAATCACAACTTTTCTTCTCAATCCTATTCAGGGAAAACAAGTGCCTGACTGGGAAAAGTCCACGCTCCACAAAAGTTCCACAGCCGACAGGAGGGTAAATCGTTTGACGATACTACACGAAAGAAATACGGCAAAGCCTAGCCCGTAAGCAGTAGCGCAGCCATAAGAGATGCGATGGAGATGCCACTGCTCGCAGATATGCGATATGCCCTTCCGCGAATTCACGGAAGGGCATATCAGATGGAGGATGGGGGATACGGTTACTCAGTGCGGATCACTGCAGCATCGCCATGCCTTGCCTGCGCATGTAGATGGCGGTGATCAGCAGACCAGCGCACACCACACCCACACCGAACAGCATGGTCATGAACGGATGAGCCTTGCCGCCGGTCTCCGGGAGCACGACGCGGAGCTCATAGCGGTTGTGGACCGTCACTAAAACGCCGGTCGAAGTGACTGCACACGCAGCATTCTGCTCCTGACAATTAGAGCCCGAAATGTTGTTGACTTCCTGCTTAACAAACTCGAACGGGTCGCTGGGGTCGGTTTCCTTGACCACAAAGCGCGTGCCATATGGCAGCCCCTCAATGACCGCCTTCTGGTTGTGCTTCAGTTCCAGGGTGCCACACGTGCCCATGGCGCTACCGTTCGTTGTCGAGCAAGTCAAGGTACCGCCAGCATCCTTCACTAGGTTATTGTTTTCGTCATACACCTTATAGACATAGGAACCGCTTAGAGCCTTGCCGTCCTTGTCGTACAGCGAGACCGAGAAGGTGAACTTCGAATTCTTCTCATCGTCAGACATGCTGCTTTCATTCTCGTCCCAGTTATCCACAATCTTCTTGATGGACAATTGCACGGTCTTGCGCTTGTTCACTGCGAGCATCGATACTTGCACAGGGTTGCCGCTCTGGTCAACTCGCAATGCACCGGAACATCCTATCTCCGAGGTAGAGGCCGATCGTGTATTCGCCGAACAATTGAATCCGACAAGCTCGAATCCCTCCGGAATGTTCGTCTCCTGGACCGTATAAGTCGTGCCAACCGGAAGTTTATCCAGCTCCTCTTCCCCACCAGCCGTCATGCTGACGCTGATGGTCTTCTGCAGACATTGCTTCTGATTATCCGCAGGGCACTGCACGGAGGTATACCCCATGAAATCGGCACCAGCCAGCGAAGAACGCTCTATATATTTAGGAACCTTATTGTCTCCCTTTGGCTTGAGCTTCAAATACTTCACCGGAGAGTTCTGGGAAAATGGCACAAGCTCTATATCGAACTTCGTTGTGTCCACAAAATCAATCTTATCCGCGCTGTCCACAAGCAACGGCAACTTGACGATACCACTGCTATCCGTAAGGCAAGCGGTTTGCGCCGAATTCGGCATACACGCATATCCATACGTACCATTGGTTCCGGTATGGGACTCGTCAGCGTCGAAGAAAATCTTACCTGCCGTAGAGGAAGTGGACGTGGTGTTGAGCCTCGAAAGCGCATTGGGATCAGTCCCATACGGCAACGTCAGTGTCACATTGAAGGTGAAGGTTTCATTACCAGCATCACCGCCAGTCACGTCCTTTTTCACCTTCAATTTGGTGGTCTTGACCTTGTTCGTGAACAGGGGCTTACCCCCCTGCAGGTGGTCAGCATTGTTGCTCACGTTCACAGGGGTGTACACCGGTTCAGCCACGACAATAGTTGTGTCCGGATCAAGGGGATTCTTAGAATAGTCCGCCGTAAGGGTGGCGCTTACCTCAACTCGGAACACAGTTGCATCATAAGCGATGGATGAATCAGCATTATTAGGCTTCACTTCTTCGACAATATATCGCAGAGTCTTCGTCTCAGTACATGTTTGCCCAGTCAAGAATGGAACGAGACAGGACCATTGCACATGCACATTATTCCTGGTCACAGTAATTTCATTGAAATTAATTGCACCATTGGCATCATTGGTAGTCGTCTGAATCGGCGAGCCACCCGAGTGTCCCCAGTTGGCATTAGCTTCCCATAGCTGGAAAGTGAATTCACCATCCTTGAGCGAGCGCCCAATCATTGCCTTGTTGGCACGTAGAGTGAATTTGTCACTCTTATGCACAGAGAGACGTGTACCGTTGTACGGCCACATGTGGCCTTCTGAAGTGAGTACAGCGCTCTTTGCGATCACACATCCATTGAACTGAGTCCCGATCTTCACAGCCGCATTCGGTGCAACGACATGACCAAACTCCTGTCCTGCCCCGGGGTGCTCAACCTTAGTGGCCTTGGGATACATGAATACAAGCGGGAGTCCTTCGAACGCTTCAATATTCCCCTCAGTCACATTGAAATTCCGGGGTTTCTCTTCTCCTTCCACTTTGTATTGTTCAAGGACTGGGATTTTTATTGGATCATCACTCTCATCTTCGCAGATAATAATAGTTTCGGGAAGTTTAGAGGCGTCTGAAACAACTTGGTCAACAGTCAATATAATCCCAGCATCTTTGTGCTGGCGCTTATTGAGAATATCTTTACTAATCTTATAGGTATGCCCCGCTTTCAAATAGAGGTGCCCCCACTCATTTGTCGAAGCAGCATTCTCGCCAAATTGAACGTTATTTGTATTCTCCACTGTGCTAACGTCAATCACTCCGCTAGCCGCCGCTAATGCAGTGGCTTGATTTTGGATGCCCGTAAACATCGCATCGATGTCTGCCACATACTGGTTAGGTTTAGTAAAGCGAATACCATCTTTACTTTCATTCAGGAGAGGGCCATACTTTTTCTCTGTAGCATCACCTGTATAAGACCATTTTTCTTGGTTATAGTTGTCTTTCCCGAGATACAAATGCAGGCCTAATGGATTGGATTTTTTATCATCTGTCTGCACGCCATTCTCGGTTTTTTCCCAGATTCCGCCTACATAGGAGGAAACTTTGTGGTCATAGTTACCATTTCCATACACATTTGCGTTATTGTGAAAGTCCCTGCCCACAAACACCGGTCCCACCATGTGGCCAGTCTTTGTGTCAGAGGCCGTCCCTCCCAGATCCTCCTTCACAAAAGCATTATAATTCGAGAGGATGTATCCCAATGGGTTATAGTAGCCACCGTCATGCGTAAAGATATCAGTGCCGGCAGCACGGTGCCCCTCCGGAATGACCTCGCCGTTGCTGTTAGCCCATTCATCATCGGATGCTCTAGCTTCGATATTTTCACTCTTTTTTTCTACGGACTCTCCAGCAGTTCCGCCCATAGATATTACGGCATCCATTCCATCCTTGGAGGCGTTATCCGAAGCGCCATCAGACTGTTCTCCATCAGTCGAGGCATCCTTCTCGCTGACATCGGTGTCAGTGCCGGCATCTTCGGTCGCCTCATCGGCGGCATCGCCTTCCGTTGCATCCTGATCGGCGGAGGTATCGTCCTTCGCGGTCTCATCGGAGTCTGCGACATCGGATTCATCGGTCACGTCATCCGAATCGGCGGCATCGGCAATCTGCGCACCGTCGGCGTCGAGCACACCGGAGACCGGCGTCGGATCCTCAACAGGCTCAACCGCGCCGGCAGCCAGCGGGGAGGCGATGCCCAGCGTCGCGATGAGCGCGAGCGTGACGAGCACACCTTCAATGTTCGTCAACGTGCGCTTCGCGGACGTACGCGTGCGGGCGAATGCGCCAAGCATCCACCTCCAGCCCTTCATGCACAGGGCAGCGACGTTCGCGGCAGCCGTGAGGCATGCATGGACAAGGCAACGCACCGCGCCGGCCAACCGTGACCTCATCCCGCAATTCTTCTCGTGCGGAGACTCACCCGAGCGCCCTTTGCGCATTCCCATACCGTTCTCCTTAACCCATTTTCCTTGTTTTTAAGCCATTTGCTTAACTAACACGACACTCCAACGGTGAATGTCGTCACCTTTTTGTCAATTAAGCGCTTAAGGAAATTATACAGCAGCGATTTGGTTTATCTACCCTCAAGTGCCCAATTTGGGGTTTACCAGGGATTCCGCGCACCACCCAGATTCGAAAAAACGTTTGATGCTTCTTCACAGAAAAATCAAAAACCCAAGCGGGAGAACGATTTTCACAAACATCCCACACATGTGGGCAATGTTTGAAGACCTTTCGATGCAGTCTTAGTATTTGAACACCGACGCGGGATTGTCCGCGCCGTCACTGCGCCGTCTTTTGGTTCACCCGCCTAACAAATTGCCAAGCACAGCAACACGCTTCCCCTACCGGCCCTCGTCCGTTTCCAGCGTTCCTTCTGCCAACGGTGCCCCTTCTAACAGACGCCGTTGGACTGCCAGAGGCCGCTAGAGCCCCTCATCCGTTGCCTCCGCGCCTCATGAACTGCCATATTCCTTACAGACCAGCACAAACTCTTACAGGCCAGCACAACCCTTACGGGCCATCCTCCCCTGTTACGGGCTAGCAAACCCCTTACGGGCTAGCGAACCCCTTACGGGCTAGGATTTTCTGTTACGGGCTAAGACCAACCGAGTAGCCACGACGGCACCAAAAAACAAGAAACGTTGAAAAATAGCCGTTTCCCAGACTCCAACAAATCAGAGCGAGACGACAAAATACGAAAACCGGGAGAAATCTGCTAGCCCGTAACAGAAAAGGCTAGCCCGTAAGGGTTGTGCTAGCCGGTAAGAGAGAGTGACATCCCGTAAGAGTCAAACAAGCCCACACTCACGCGTAATCAGCCGTGTGACCATGCTTGCGGGGCATCTCCAACAATCGGGAGAATTCCAGAATCACAGCGCGCTCCTGCGCAACCTGTTCATCGGTCAGATATTCCGTGTACTCATAAGCGTCTGGCCCCAGCAGTCCCGCAATTAACGTCCGTACATTCTTCCTATCGCTACGGCTCCGATTGTCCAAACGGAGCAACTCGATCTCCGGCCTATCAATCATTGAAGCGAGAAGCGCGGCGTCCATCAAATGACGCTCACGACCATAGCCGCCGCCCTCACGGAATGCAGCGGCCTTCATGAGCAGCGCACCAAGTAAGTCAGGAATGCACATGGTGGCACATCTTTCCCCATATCGCAGATCGACAAGCACGCTTCTCATCACTGCCCTTCTCGACCCTGGCATTCCGAGCATGGGATGCCCTTTCAGCAGGGCCCTCTCCCTCAGCGGCTTGCTGAGGTGATTGTCTACTAACAGGTCGACTTCAAAATCACCATTACGCATCCGCGTGGTATATCCGCTGAGTGTTGACACCTGAACCGAAAATCCCAAACGTGACAGCGAGCCACTCACTTCACGGACGGCATGCGCGTGAGTCAGCACATCCACAAGGAGATCTGCATCCGTCGTCGGTCTAGCATCCATGGAATGGAGCATGGCATGAACCTGCACCATCAGGCCGCCGCCCAGTCTCCACGAAGTCGGATCCTTCGTACGACACGCTAATTCGAACAGTGTGCTCCATGGATGCACATAGGCGGGCAGATCAAGAATCGGATTCGCCATGCATCACTCCTTGTTCAGATTGGTATTGCAGCAGTAGTTCTTCGAGCACGGAAAGACCAGCTCGACTCTCACGCAAGTCCACGGACTCCGCAAGATCTGCCGCGCACACGGCAAGCGGCACCTCCTCAGCAGCGCGCATCTTCTCCCATAATGACGGTTCCACTATATGGAGTTGCACGTTAGCCGTCGGCGCATCCGAATCCAAGCGATGCCGCCTCACCAGTTCCGCGAGATTGGATTCACTCAGGTAACCTTCAACCGCCGTGGATTCAAAGAGCTGGAAAGAGTCGCGATACGGCGACGAGATTCCTGAAAGCGCAAGACTGTGGCGAAGCTCTTCAAGATGATGAGCCGCGCACCAGTATTCTTCCGTCCGCGCGCGATTGCACACCCTATGAACCAGTTCTTCTGCGGTTCTGGTGTTCAGCAGAGAATTCTTGATCCGATACCGCTGCTGCGCCCCAATCCATGAAGCCGGGAGATCCGACAGCAGGTACAAAGAGGCCAAAGCGTGCGAGGGAGAGTATGGGCGACCGACTTTCCCCGAACGCAGACGAGCGCGCCGAAGCTCCGGTACCGGGATGAGATAGCTACGGGCGTCACTCGACACACTCTCCAAGGCGCCATCGGCAACCATTTGCTGCACACGGCGTTGACTGACGGACAGCTTCCGCGCAGCCTCCGCAGTGGTGGCCATTGTCTGGTTCAATCGAATGCTCATACCGTCAGTATATACGAAATTATTCGTCTAGACGAATAATTTCGTATATACTGACGGTCGTTTTCGTCTCACTTTCCTTACGGGCTAGGATTCTCTGTTACGGGCTAAGACCAACCGAGTAGCCACGACGGCACCAAAAAATAAGAAACGTTGAAAAATAGCCGTTTCCCAGACTCCAACAAATCAGAGCGAGACGACAAAATATGAAAACCGGGAGAAATCTGCTAGCCCGTAACAGAAAAGGCTAGCCCGTAAGGGTTGTGCTGGCCGGTAAGGGTTTGAATAGCCCGTAACAGAAAGGTCGCCCTGTAAGCGACAGCGGCATCTAGCGACGGCGGCATCTGCAGTGATTATGTAGCGGCTAGTGACATACCGCAGCGGGATGGATCAACATGCTCACAGAAACGCCGATTACACTACCATGCGTATTATACGTATAATCAGAGAATGAGATTCAAGGAGGTCGAACGCATCTTACTTAGGGATGGCTGGCGCGTGAAAACACAGGTGGGAAGTCACCGGCAGTACGTTCACCCCGTCAAAAGCGGGAAAGTGACTGTACCCACCCATGCCGGCGATCTGCCTCCCGGCACCGTGCGCGCAATCTGGAAACAAGCAGGCATTCAAGGAGAGAAAACAAAGTGAAGCTTACATACCCCATCGTCTTGGAACCGGAAGAAGAGGGCGGCTATACAGTCACCGCGCCGGATCTACCAGGGCTCGTCACCTTCGGCAGCACACTCGACGAAGCGCTTGCCATGGCTATCGACGCAGCTAGCGGGTGGGTGCTCACCGAGCTCGAAGACGGCAAACCAGCGCCCGAAGCGACACCGCTCCATCAGGTACACACCGATGATTCGAGGGATCTCACCACACTCATTCTGCTCGATATGGATGCATATGCCGAGCAATACGGCAACCGAGCCGTGCGAAAGAACGTAACCATTCCCGCATGGCTTGACACCTGGGCATCGAAGGCAGGCGTGAACTATTCGCATACGCTACGCGATGCCTTGGAATCCGAGTACAAGCGCGCAACTGCGAGGGTGTAGGCCCTTCGATCCCCTCCTCCCTACGGGATGTCACCACTCCTTACAGGATGTCACTAACTCTTACGGGATGTTTTCTTTCCTCCGGCAAGAAGATCAACCGCACAAAACCTATCAAACGGACGATAAAAACAAACCGAGAAGAACATCACAGGTGGAATCATGAACACCTTGGCACAAGTCTACTTGAGGCCTGACATCCCGTAACGGATGGTGACACCCCGTAACGGATGGTGACACCCCGTAAGCATTCGACCGGCATGGCCCATAGCGTTATTGCCACTGCGCCTGCCACTCATCCTGATGTGCAACATCAACCTGTTGAAGCAGTCGTTGAGTCAGCCCCCAGGCATGCTCTAACGTGGTTCCGCCGGCCTCGCGATAGCCATTTCGGTAATCCTCCACAGAACGGTCAATAATCATCGCGACGGCATGGCCACATTCCTGCCTCTCACTTGCTCTTACATGTGAGCGCAGTGCTTCCAGATTGGGCCTGTGGTGCTGCATGATTACCTCTATGTCCCTCAAATCGCGGCCTCTCGGATACTCAGGATTCGTCGCGCCATTGAGTTTCTCCGCCAGCTGCTCGTCGATGCCCAAGACCCTTGCATCTTCGACAGGAAATCCCAGGGCGGTATATAGCTGCCTCATCTCCCCATCCAAAACGTGTTCTGTATGAACGGCATCACCTATAAGCTCGGGAGATGCCTCGAGACTCACCTTGGCGAAGCGCCCTCCACGATAGAATAACGTCACAAAAGTAGCGGTGAGATGAACACCCTCAGGCGTCCGCTTCCTCTCTTCTTCGACCACCACACCGGTAAAACCATGCCATCCCTCAGCTAAATTGAGCCGAAACCGAGTGAGGAACCTTTCCTTGGAACCGCGGTATACCGAGTCCACATCACGCGACAGACGCGATTCCTCGAGTGAATAACGCAGGCTGATTGCCGAACCACCCTTGAGGTAGGCATTGTCAGGCAAGAGTTGCGCAATGACCAAAGCCGCCAAATTCTTGCGCAGGGCACGCCCTTGAGTGAGATGATCTGATTGCAACGCCAATTCGGTCAGACATTGATTCAGCTCTGCCACACTCCGTGGTGGCACACTATGCTTCAAGACCATACTCTCGTCTCAGCTCGCAGATGAGCGGCTCCAGTTCAGGGAAGCGACGGAGCGCATCCTCCAAGACAGAAGTCTGCTTGTCCATCTCCAGCAAAGGCATTGAATCCACCAATGCATCGCTCATCGATTGGAGCGGAATTCCCCTGTAGTCGGAAGGGGTGGAATGCCGAGCTTTCTTTCCAGTAATCCAGCGAACCCCTGCACGAATCCTACGCCGTGTGGGTACCGCAATGGAGCATTCAACCGGCATGACGTCGCCCACCTCCATCAACTCCAATGCGCTCGGCCCCCAGAGATACGCACCCGGACCCGCTTGCCCCACCAAACGAGCGACTTCACTATAATTCCAGTCAATCCGGGAATCTTCGCAGAACCACGTGTAAATCCCATACCCCGTATTCTGCACGGCGGGATTATCCTTCGCCCAATGTCGGAGAGCGGAATCATCTATGCCGGCGCGACGCGCCTCCCATACCGGAATGTTCCCCGCCCATTTGCGCGCAATGGGCAACAACTTCTGTTCGATTCGTCTCATGCCAGCATTTTACCACGGTTCGTTACATATTTGCATGGAGATGGACGGAAGCAATGAAAGAAAATACGGGCAATCTGGAAGCAGATTGCCCGTACTCGGGAAACAGCCGAAACGACTCAGACGATCTTCGGCATCGGGGTGGTCAGGCTCGTGGTGAGGTTCACCTGCACAAGGCCGGCACCCGAATGCACCTCCACCTTCTTGAGCGTCACGGTGCGCTCGTCGGCCGGGGCGGCGTCGTTGTCGGTCATTGTAGCCGGCGACTTCACGGCCACCAACGCGAGATCGTTGAAGTCGATGCCGGCATCGGCGCACAGGCGCTCCGCCTCGGCCTCGGACTCGGCGAAACCGGCCTTGTCAATCACACGCTCGGCCGGCACACCGTACGCATTGCCGCACACGAACTCGATCTTCTCGCGCAGCGACTCGCCCTTGAAGCTCTTCGGCTGCCCGGGCAGCGCCTCGTCGGAAACGGCCTCGACAAACGCGTCGAGCTGCGGCGCGAGAGCCTCGCCGCCATCGCGGAACAGATTGCCCACAATCGGGTCGCGGAAGCCAAGTTCCTCCGCAGTCTCGCGCAGGGCGGGAATCTGGTCGTCCTCGCCCTCCCACAGATTAATGAGCGGGAAGGTGGGAATGCCGAGCTTCTCCAAACGATCGACATGGAACGGGTAGCGCCACTGCAGGGCAGGATCGTCACGCCAGGTGGTCGCGCGGGTGACCACAACCGCGGCACTCGGCCACTGCGCGCCGTATTCGCGGCATGCGATGTCGAGCCACTTCTGTGCGCCGGCGTCGGCGCCATAGCCGGCCTCGACGATCACCACGTCGTGCAGCGCGCACGCCATCTCAACGGAAACAAGCGTAGGAATGCCAATGGAGACATTCGCGAACGGGCCGCCGTGCACATACACCGGCGAGCCGTTCACGGTCTCGGTTTTCGCGGGCTTCACGGCGTCGGTGAGAATGTTCGTGATGCGCCACAGGTCAATGAATTCGCCGAAGGTCACGGCCTTGCCGTCCTTCGTGCCGGCGATCATATGCGCCACGCGGTCCGCGATCTCCTCCATGGAGCGCGAGAGCACCACAATCTGCATGAGCTCGCAGGTCGGCGTGAGCACCACGCGCTCGGGAACATTGCCCTTGCCGCGGTCCACGGTAATCTGGCGCAGCGAGCGCGACGGCACTTCGGAGACGCGCGGGACGAGCACCGTGTCGAGCAGGCCGTCGTCAATCGCCTTCTCGGCGAAGGAAACGAGCAGATTCTGCGCGGCCTCGATGGAGCCCATCTCACCGCACAGACCCCAGTCGATGAGCTCGGGATGCGTGAGCGACGCCTTGCCGCCGCCGGAGGCACCGCCCTTCGAACCGGCTGCGGTGATGCCCATGCTCGGCTGGCGAAGAACGGCGGCCGCATCGATGCCACGCTCGTTGAGCGCGTCGATGAGCGCGATCGTCGTGGTGGTCTTGCCCTCGCCGCGCGACGCCTTGAGTGGGGTGTCCGCAGTCACGAGCACCACCTTGCCCTGCTTGCGCGGTGCGTCGGGGTTGTTCTTCAGGTAGTCGAGGTAATCGAAAGCGTCGATCTTGTCTACCAATCCGTAAGGCTTGGTGAAGTTCTCGATGAGCGTCACTACACGTTCCTTTCCGCGGGATTTGCTGCCCTTTCAACATATCAGCACACCGTGGCGCACGAGGTGAGCGTGTCACTGTGCGAACGCGGCGGCACTGCGCTGGGTGTCACCTCACCAATCTGCCGATGTCACGCAAGCCAATTACCGTGCCGTGCCG
Source organism: Bifidobacterium animalis subsp. animalis (assembly GCA_004154635.1). Taxonomy (GTDB): domain Bacteria; phylum Actinomycetota; class Actinomycetes; order Actinomycetales; family Bifidobacteriaceae; genus Bifidobacterium; species Bifidobacterium animalis_B. The sequence continues at coordinate 127,212 of RSDC01000002.1, read as the reverse complement.
TGTGGGAATCGTCTCCTCGCCGCCATACACCACGAAACGGCGCTCCGTGGGCACACCCATCGCCTCTGCGATGTCATCCAGCGTTTCGAAATACTTCGGACGGTACGTGGCCGACGATTTGATCTCGATCACGAAATAGGGATTCCCCCCACGCTCAATAATGAGGTCGACCTCTTTTTGGCCGCTGTCACGCCAATAATAGAGTTTCGGCTCCTTCCCCTGCGCCTGGTATTGCTTGACTATTTCGAGCACAACCGCGTTCTCGAACAACGCCCCGCGACACTGGCTCGCGAACAGCTGGTCCGCGCTCTCAATGCCAAGCAGATTCGCCGCCAAACCGGTGTCATAGAAATACAGTTTCGCAGATTTCACCAGTCGTTTGCCATAGTTGCGGTAGTACGGCTGCAGTTGGAAAGCGATGAAGCTCGCGTTGAGTATGGAAAGCCAGTTGCGAATGGTGGCGCTGTCCACATCGGCTTCGTCGGCAAGGTGAGACACGTTCATCACCTCACCTATACGAAGTGCGGCGAGCGTAAGGAATCTGTTGAAGGAGTCTATTTTCTTCACGCCGAGCTCAGCACGCACATCGCGGTCAATGTATGTGGCGATATAGCCGGGGTAGAAATCTGCCGGCGTAGCCAACGAGGAGTAAAGACGCGGATATCCGCCACGGAATACGAACTCGTCGTTGGACGGGGTTTCGCCAGCGTGCGTCAGCTCCGTGTAAGAAAGCGGAAGCAGATGCAGAATGGCCACACGACCCGCCAGGGACTGTGAGATGCTATTGAGCAGCAGGAAGTTCTGCGATCCGGAAAGAATGAACTGCCCGGGCTCATTGCGCTCGTCCATTACGCGTTGCATGTACGAGAAGAGCTCAGGCACGCGCTGTACCTCGTCGAGAATCACATGGTTCGAGTAACGCTGCAGGAAGCTGCGCGGGTCGTCGTGCGCCAATTCACGCATATCGACGTCTTCCAAGGAAACGTAGTCGTAGTCGGGAAAGGCTTCCCGCACCAATGTCGACTTCCCGCTTTGCCTCGGACCAGTGAGCGTCACCGCAGGGTAGGCTCGGGCTCGTTCGAGCAGCATCGGCTCCAGTTCACGTGGAATCAACGGCATGTCAACCTCCCGGTGCCTACTCAGCGATTTACACGAATCATATTCGGCAATATGCATACAGTATACTCAGCAATTTGCACGAGTTCTACTCAGCAATTTGCATGAGTTCTACTCAGCAATTTGCATGAACCGTGCTCTCCCCTTGTGCATGAATCTGCTTTGGTGTGGCGTTTCCCGCTTTGGTGTGACGGTCGGCTGAGCTGCCTGCATTCCAAAATGGCGGAATTCCGCCATTCGCAGTTCGGCTCTCTGGGTGGCACCGTCACATCAAAGCGGGAAACGCCACACCAAAGCATTCTCCGGGGCCGCTCGCCTCCCCACCCCACGACTGTCGTGGGGTGGGGAGGCGAGCGGCCCCGGAGGGAGGACTGCAGGTGTGAATCAGTTGTCGGACATCGCGAAGTGGTTCTTCATCGCGAGGCTCGACGTGAACAACGCGGAGTCGAGCAGCTTCTCGGTCTCCTTCTTGAGTTTGCGCGCCAAATCGTCGTTCGCCGTGGCCAGCACCTCGCGCACCTCCGGGTTGCGCACGGCGGCGATGATCTCATCCGGGCTCATCGGCTGCACGTCTTCCACGAGCTCGTCTTCGACGAACTCGGCATCGGCTTCGCGCTCACGGGACGCGGCCTCGAGCACGGCGGCGCCACCCAAACGGTTCACCTGCTCGTCGGCGGCACGCACCATGGCATGGCCGAGCGCGCCGACTTTCTGCTGGTAGGTCTCCACGGCGTTCGCGGTCTCGGCGAACTGCGCGTCACACAGCACGCCGATCAGCCGGTTCGCCCAGTAGAAGTTCTCCGAGGTCACGCGCGTGGTCGTGTCGCGCAGGTAGGCCGGGGTGTCGTCCACGTTCGGGAAGAACGGGACCATCGCGTTGAACGGATTCGAACCATAGGCAAGCCACTGCACCGCGCGGTTGACCTGCGGGCGGTACGGGCGAATCTGCATGACGGCCAGATGGTTCGTGCGGTTGATGCCAATCGGGCGGAAGCGCGTGCGCGACGCCGTGTCGCCGAGCGAGCCATACGGGTCGAACGGGGTCTCCTGGTAGTGCGAGCTCAGAATGTACTTCACATCTTCCATCGAGATCTTGCGATCGGGCTGGCGGCACCACGGAATGTCGTCGGAATCCGGCTTGTGGTCGGCATCCGGGCCGTCCCACACCTCGTCGAGCGGATTGAAATAGCGCTGCATGTACCACGCGCGCGGCGTGTTGTACACATGGTCGGAGTCGGAGTGCGAGCCGAACGCGTCGCGCGGCGAGAACGGCGTGGATCCCTCCACCGCGAGATCGAGATGGTTCTCCTCAATGAAGTCGAGCAGATCGGCACTGCACATGTAGTTGACCTGCTCGCCGGTGCCGTCTTCGACGTCGAACTCGTCAATGCCGAGCTGATTCGGCATGGTCACGTAGCAGTCATCCGGCACGCGGCGCGCGATCCAGTGGTGGCCGCCTACGGTCTCGAGCCACCAGATCTCGTTCGCATCGCTGAACGCCACGCCGTTCATCTCGTACGTGCCATACTCCTCGAGCAGCGCGCCCAGGCGCGCGACGCCCTCGCGCGCGGTCTTGACATACGGCAGCACGATGGTGAGGAAGTCCTCCTCGCCGATGCCGCCGGCGACCTCAGGCTCGTAGTCCGCGTCGCCCGGCTTGCCTTGCGCTGGCACATACTCGACGAGCGGGTCCGCGCCGAGCACGCGCTCGTTCGTCGTGAGCGTCTCGGTGGCGCTCATCGCCACGTTCGCCTCGTTCACGCCGGCTTCGCCCCAGATTCCCTGCTTGCGGTCCGCGTTCGGCACGCTCGAATACTGCAGCGGGTCCTCGGGCAGCTCGATCTGCACATGCGAGATCACCGCGCGGTAGGTGCGCGGCTGGTCCTGCGGCTTCACAATGATGAACTGCTTCGGGTCGAATTCGCCGTTGCAGCTGTCTTCATTGCGCGCGATGATCGTCGACCCGTCGTAACTCGCGTCTCTGCCTACTAGCAGTGTGGTGCAGCTCATGATTCTCCTCAGCTCGTCTGTTGTTTTCGAACATTGTAGAAGTTTACAGATTCTCCACACATGCGCCACCCATGATGCGATATGCGAAGTTCATATGCTGAGATTGTGCGCCGCGGCAGAGCGTTTCCTGCCGCATGCATGGCATGCATGATAGTGCTTACGGGCCAACAAACCTCTTACGGGCCAACAAGCCTCTTACGGGCTAGGATTTCCTGTTACGGGCTAAGGCAAAAGTCCCAAATCCCAAATCAAGGCATTGGAAAATGGCGGTTTTGCGTCACGAATACTCCGGAATCCGGAGATTCGCCTTAGCCCGTAACAGGAAATCCTAGCCCGTAAGCACAAAACTAGCCCGTAAGGGTTGGTATAGCCCGTAAGAAGTTCCCTAGCCTGTAACGGAACACGTACACGCAACGGAAAAGTGGGGCATGCGGTCAGAGATCGCATGCCCCACTTGCATATGAACAGCGACGCGACCCCAATGGAGGGAACGCATACGCCATATGGGAGATTAGAAGTCAGCCATGCTGAAGGCGTCCTTCATGTTCACGCTCGTGGCCTGCAGGCACTGGGCGAGAATCGTCTGGGTCTGGGCCTTGAGCTGCTTGGCCATGTTCTCGTTGGCGGCGGCCAGCACCTCGCGGGTCTTCTCATTGCGCGTGGCCTTCACCACGTCTGCGGGCTTCATCGGCTCCACGTCGGCAGGCAGCGACTCCTCCTCATCCTCGCGTTCGCGAGCGGCAGCGGCGCGCGTGTCTTTGCCGCCGAGACGGGCGAGCTGCTCGTCGGTGGCGAAGACCATCTGGTGACCGAGCGCGGCGACGGTCTGCTTGTAGTGGGCGATCTGCTCGGCAGTGCCGGCGTAATCCGAGTCACCGAGCACGGCGAGGAATCTGCTCGCCCAGTAATAACTGTCGAGCGTGACCTCCGGCGTCGTGTTGCTCACGTAGTCCGGCATCGCGTCGACGTTCGCGAAGAACGGCACGGTGGCGTTGAACGGGGTGGCGGCGAACGTGATCCAGTGAATCGCACGGTCGGCCTGCGGAGCGTACGGGCGAATCTGCATGATTGAACGCTCGCAGGTGCGGTTGATGCCGGCGGGGCGATACAGGTGGCGGGTCGCCTCGGTGCCGAGCTTGCCGTACGGGTCGAACTTCGTGCCCTGGTAGTGCATGGCGAGCGCGTAGTCGATGTCTTCGATCGTGATCTTGTGGTCGGGCTGGCGGCACCACGGAATGTCGTCGCTGGATGGCGTCAGGTCGGCGTCCGGGCCCTCCCACGTCTCGTCGAGCGGATTGAAGTAGCGCTCGATCATCCACGCGCGCGGCGTGTTGTACACATGGTCCATGTCGGAGTGCGAGCCGAAGGCGTCGCGCGGGTCGAACTGGCCTTCGAGCGCATAGTCGACGTCGAGGTGATGCATGCGCATGAATTCGCGCAGATCGGCGGAGCACATGTAGTCGCGCTGCTCGCCGAACGCATCTTCGAAATCGAACTCGTCGATGCCCAGGCGGTTCGGATTCACCACGTAGCAGTCATCCGGCACGCGGCGCGCGATCCAATGATGACCGCCCACGGTCTCAATCCACCACACCTCATGCGAATCGGAGAAGCCGATGCCGTTGCTTTCGTACGTGCCGTATTCCTCGAGCAGTGAGCCCAGGCGCTCCACGCCCTCGCGAGCGGTGTGAATGTACGGCAGCACGATCGTGACGAGATCCTCCTCGCCAATGCCGCCGGCCACTGCGGGCACGTAATTCGCATCGCCGGGCTTGCCGATTGCCGGCGTGTACGGCACGAGCGGGTCTGCGCCGAGCACGCGCGCGTTCGACGTGATCGTCTCGGTGGCCGTCATCGCCACATTCGCCTCGTTGATGCCGGCCTCGCCCCACACGCCGTCGCTCGTGAACGAATTCGGGGTCTCGGAATACTGCAGCGGATCGTCGGGCAGCTCGATCGTCAGGTGACCGTTCACGCTCGTGTAGGTGCGCGGTTGGTCCTCGGGCCGCACGATGACGAGTTTCTTGTTGTTGAACGAGCCGGGCTCGTCGTCTTCATTGCGCGCGATGATCGTCGACCCGTCATAGCTCGCGCCGCGGCCCACCAGAATTGTAGTGCATGCCATTTTGCTTCCTCGATTTCCCGAATTGGTTTCTCTTCGCTCCTTTAGTGTTCTACCGCGCTTTGCCGCGCACCGGCACTGCCGCGCGGGTAATTATTCCGTAGGTGGATATGTGGGCGCCCATATGGTTTGCAGATTACCGCGCCTTTGCGTACCGCGGCACGGCAAACTCCGCAAAAACAGACCGGGGGAAGATTCCTCAGCACTTGCCGATCAGCGTGATGCCGCCGCCGTCGACGACCTGCGAACGCTCGAGTCCGTGGAGCATCTCATTGAGCCAGAAGCCAGGCTTCAGGCCTTCGATCGGCGAGGTGGTGCCCCAGATCTGCAATACGTAGCGGTGGTCCTTGTCCGGAGGCTGCGGACCGGTGTAGTGTGCGACGAGCTGCAGATTCTGCTGATCCTGCCCGTACAGCGGCGACGCCTGCGAATTGCGGCCCTGCACGGCCTCCGGGATCATCGCGGTGACGCGACGCGAGAAGTCCGGCGGAATCTGCAAGGCGTGCGCGTCGGACGGGTCGAACATGAGCGCGGCGACCGGCAGATTCGCCATGGTCCAGTGGATCCATTCGAATCCGCACACCGGAATGGAATCCGGGTCGCTGAATTCCCAATGCAAATACTTGGCAGCCGGGTTGAGATGGTCGATGTAGAACGGGAACGAGACGCAGGGCACGCCGTCGACGCGGGCATCTTCGGGCGCATTCTTGGCATACTGCTCGGGGATTGTGTTGAAATCTGCGGAAACTAACATGATTCCAGTATCGCGCACGGTGTTGCCCTCGCGTTTCGTGTTCACGCCGAGCACGCGCACATGGCACACCACGCCACGCTGCCCAGCGCGCGGACCGGCGCAGATTGCAGCGTTGCGCCGCCCAGCGCAGGCACCGCCCGGACTAGCGGCCTTCGGGCAGCAGCGCGCAGAACAGCGCTTCGACGTCGAGCAGTGCGTTGCCATTGCCCGCGATGCGCCGGCGTGCGGTGGAGATGGCGTCCATGCGCGCAAGGGTCTGCTCGCGGGTGAGCTGTGCGGAGAGTTCGGCTATGGCGTCGCGGCTCTCGATGTTGATGAGTCCCACCGACCCCTCGGCATCGTTCTGGAACACGGCGACGTCGCGGTAGATGCTGGCGATCGTGGTGAACGCGCGGTCGAGCACATCGCGGGTCATGCGCGTGGCATGCCGCTTGATGTCGTCTTTCTTGGCGAGCGCGGTGTATGCGCGGCGCAGATCGGCGGGAACCGTCTCGTCGGGCGCGAGTCCGTTGAGTTTGCGGAACTCCGCCTGCCGCGCCCCAGCCGCCTGCTCGGCGCGTTCGTTCGCCTGCTCCTGCGCGGACCCATACAGTTCGCCCGCGAAGATGACCGCCTGCGATGCGCGGGTCATCTTCAGCACGTTGTTCACAAGCTGGTCGCGTGAGCGCAGCACGCTCGGGTATTGCGCGTAGAGCCGCGCGATGTCGAGATTCCCCTCGCACAGCCGCGCAATGCGCACTGCCGTTTCACGTGAAACTGGGCGCGGTTCGGGATCGGGAGCCGGCTTGGGCGCCTTCGCGGATTTCCCGGCGCGCGCCGCCTTTGCATCAGCCCGGCCGCCGCTCGCCTTTGCCCGCGCGCGCTCGCGTTTCGTGGGGTCTTCGAGCACGCGCACCTCGCGTTCCAGCCAGGTCGCGATCTCGTCGGCCACGGGGACGCCAAGTGTGACGAGCCGCGTGCGCGAACGGATCGTGGGCAGCACATCCTGCGCGCTCGGCGCACACAGCAGCCAGATCGTGTGCGCGGAGGGCTCCTCGATCTCCTTGAGCAGCACGTTCGTCGTGCGCTCGAGCATGCGTTCGGTGTTCTCGATGATGATGATTCGCCAAGGCGCGGTGCTCGGCATCTGCTCGCTGAGCGTGACCAGATCGCGCACCTCGTCGATGCCGATCGTCACCTTGTCGGTGGAAAGCGTGACGACGTCGGGGAAGCGGTCTGCGAGAATCTGCGAGGTGATCTTCGTCGGCAGCTCGCTCTCGCCGTGGTCGGGGCTCTCCAACGCGGCGGCGAACGCGTGCGCGACCTGCATGGTGCCCGAGCCGGCCGGTCCGCAGATCAGCCACGACTGCGCCACGCCGCGCCCATCACCCTCGGCGACGCGCCTGAGTTCCTCGACAACCTTCGGCTGCCCTACGATTGCATCCCACACACTCATAGGTGTTACTCAAGCAGATTCGCGACGTCGTCGCAAATCAATCCGGCGATTTCCTCCACGGACTGCTGCGCGTCGATCACGCGGAAGCGCTGCGGCTGCGCGGCAGCGAGCTCGAGGAACGCCGTGCGCGTGCGCTGTTGGAAGTCGTCGCCGGCGGATTCCATGCGGTCTTCGGCGTGCTCGAGGCGCGTGTGCGAGGCGCGCGGGTCGATGTCGAGCAAGTAGGTGCGCGCGGGCAGCAGATTGTTCGTGGCCCACATGCTTAGGTTTCGAATGTCGTCGGCGGTGAGCTCGCGACCGCCGGACTGGTAGGCGAGCGAGGAGTCGAGGTAGCGGTCGGTGATGACGACCGCGCCTCTCTCGAGCGCCGGGCGGATGACTTCGCTCACATGCTGGGCGCGGTCGGCGGCGAACAGCAACGCCTCGGTGCGCGGGGAGATCTCCTCGTCGGGATTCGCGGTGAGCAGCATGGCGCGGATCTGCGTGCCGAGCGCGGTGCCGCCCGGCTCGCGCGTGACGACCACCTCGCGGCCGAGTGCGCGCAGGTGGTCTGCGAGCAGATTCACCTGCGTCGTCTTGCCTGCGCCGTCCACGCCTTCGAACGAAATGAACAGTCCGTCGCTCATCGCCTCTCCTTATCTGATACTTATCTGTACCTGCTACGGAGCTGATACCTGCTACGGGCCAGAGTATCCTTTACGGGCTACCACAACCCTTACGAACCTTACGGGTCAGGATTGTTACGGGCTAGGATTCCCGTTACGGGCTAGCAATTCCTGTTACGGGCTAACGAAAATGAGTAGGGTACCCTGCATCGGCTGCACAAAACCGCCATTTTTCAACAATCTGTATCCTGAATACGAGCTACGGCCTTAGCCCGTAACAGGAAATCTTAGCCCGTAAGGGATAACTTATAGCCCGTTACGGGCTAGCATTCCTGTAACGGGCTAACTTCCCATTACGGGCTAGGATTTTCCCTTATGGGACGCGGTTGCATATCCGGCTACTTGGCGGGGACGACCGGCGGGCGGGTGAAGCCTTCGTTCGCCTCCAAGTACTCGACGTCGGCCTTCACCGTGGAGGCCGAGGAGCCGATCTCCTTCGCGATGCGCGTGTTCGCCCACCCCTTGGCCGCCAGCTCGCGCACCTGCTCGCGGCGCTTGTCGCGGGCCGTCTCGGTGGCGGACTTCTTCGGCGTGGCCTTCCTGCCCTTCGCTGTGCCCTTCGCGCTGGATTTCGCGCTGGCCTTGCCCTTGCGGCCCCGCTTCTTGGCCGGGCCGGCGGCACGCTTCTCGGCGAGCAGGCGGAACGCGTCCTCAGCGGAGATGGTCTTCGGATCGTACTGCTTGGGCAGCGAGCGGTTCGTCTCGCCGTCGGTGATGTACGCGCCGTAGAATCCTTCCTTGATGCTCACCTCGCGCTTCGACTCCGGGTCGGGCCCGAGCGTGCGCAGCGGCGGCTTCGCGGCACCGCGCCCACGACCGTACTTCGGCTGCGCGAACAATGCCTGCGCATGGGCCTCGTCGACGGTGAAGATCGCATCTTCAGACTCGAGCGAGCGCGTTTCCGAAGCGCCGCCGTCCGCGCGCGTTTTCGTCAGGTACGGGCCGTAGCGGCCGTTGCTCGCGCTGATTGTGACGGAGACCGTCTCGCCGGTCTTCGCATCCACCTCGTCATACGTGCACACGGTGCGCGGCAGGCTCAGCAGACGCAGCGCGTCGTCGAGCGTGACCGTCTCCGGCTTCATGCTCTTGAACAGCGACGCCATCTTCGGCTTCGGCTCCGCGGCCTTCTTCTTGCCGGTCGGGGCGCTTTCGTGTGCAGATTCCGGCGCCACCAACGCCACATACGGGCCGAATCTGCCGTTGCGCACCTCAACGGTGCCTCCGGTGGCCGGATCGGTGCCCAGCATGCGCGGACCGCCCGCATTGCTGGCGATGAGCTTGCGAGCCTCGCCCACCGTGAGCTCGTCGGGGGCGACGGTGTCGGGAATCGAGGCACGCTTCGGATTGCCTTCGGCGTCCAGATCCTTCGTGTCTTCCAAATACGGGCCATAGCGCCCCACGCGCACATGGATGTCGTCGCCGATCGGAATCGTGTTGATCTCACGGGCGTCGATCTCGCCGAGCTGCGCGACCTGACGTTGCAGGCCCTCATGCGCCTCGTCGGCCGAACGGGCGGAATCCGCACCCGAACCGAAGTAGAACTGGGTGAGCCATTCGCGACCGGTCTCATTGCCGTGCGCAATCTGGTCGAGACCGTTCTCCATATCCGCGGTGAACTGGTAGTCCACGTACTTGGGGAACTTCGTCTCGAGCAACTTGGTCACGGCGAAGGCGAGCCAGCTGGGAATCAGCGCGCGCCCACGCTCGTACACGTACCCGCGGTCGATGATCGTCGAGATGATGCTCGCGTACGTCGACGGACGCCCAATCTCCTTGGCCTCCAAGGTCTTCACAAGCGACGCCTCGGTGTAGCGTGCCGGCGGCTGCGTCTCGTGACCGTCTGCAGATACGCTCTTCGCAGGCAATTCGGCCCCCTCGGCGAGCGGCGGCAGCGACACGCTCTCCTCGCCCTTCTTGCCCGAGCCGCCGCGCTCGCCGGTCACGCGCATGAAGCCGGGGAATTCGATCACCGTGCCCGACGACTGGAACGTCGCCTCGCCGAGTCCGCCCGCCGATGCCGCAAAACGCGCGGTGGCGGTGGAACCGGTGGCGTCGGCCATCTGCGAGGCGAGCGTGCGCTGCCAGATCAGCGTATACAGCTTGAGCTGATCGGGCGGCAACGTGGCGAGCTGCGAGGGATCGCGGAAGTGCGAGCCGGCGGGGCGAATACACTCGTGCGCCTCCTGCGCGCCCGCGGTCTTCGTCGCATACTGCTTGGGCTTTTCGGAAAGGTACTGTGCGCCGAAGTTCTTCGACACGCTCTCGCGCGCCGCTTCGATCGCCTCATGCGAAAGCGTCACCGAGTCGGTTCGCATATAGGTGATGTACCCGTTCTCGTACAGACTCTGCGCCGCGCGCATGGTCTGCCGCGAGCTCATGCCGAGCCTGTTGCCGGCGGCCTGCTGCATGGTCAACGTGGTGAACGGCGGTTGCGGACGCCTGCGATACGGCTTCTTCTCCACCGAGATCACGCGGAAGCGGGCGTCGGCGAGCGCATCCGCAAGGTCGCCGGCCTGCGATTCACCCAGCTGCACCACGCCATCCGTGCGCGCGGCGTCCGTGAGCGTGCCGTCCGGCTTGAAATCCTTGGACGTGGCCAGACGGGTGCCATTGAGCGCGATCATGCGCGATTCGAAATCGGTCATCTCACCGAGCGCGTCCGGAGCGCACAACGTCGCCACAACGTCCCAGTACGGCGCACGCACGAACGCCATGCGCTCGCGTTCGCGCTCCACAATGAGGCGCGTGGCCACCGACTGCACTCGGCCGGCGGACAGGCCCGGCCCCACCTTGCGCCACAGCACCGGCGACAGCTCATAGCCGTACAGGCGGTCGAGCACGCGGCGGGTCTCCTGCGCGTCCACCATGTTGTTGTCCACTTCGCGCGTGTGGTCGAGCGATGCGCGGATCGCCTCCGGCGTGATCTCGTGGAACACCATGCGCTTGACCGGCACCTTCGGCTTGAGCGTCTGCACGAGATGCCACGCAATCGCCTCGCCTTCGCGATCCTCATCGGTGGCGAGGTAGAGTTCGCTGGCATTGCGCAGTGCGGACCGCAGTTCGGAGACGGTCTTCTTCTTCTCCGGGCCGACTATGTAGTACGGCTTGAACCCGTCGTTCACATCCACGCCGAACTTGCCGAACTTCGCCTTCTCGTCCGCCGGCACCTGGCTTGGCTGTGCGAGGTCGCGAATATGGCCCACCGAAGCCAGAACGGTGTAGCCGTCTCCGAGATACCCGCCGATCTTCTTCGCCTTGGCGGGAGACTCCACTATGACGAGCTTGCTGCCGGTGGTCATGATCGCTCTCCTTACTTTCCCTGACGAGTCCACATACTACTCACGTTCCTCACAACTTTTGCGCGCGGAGCGTGTTTTCGAGCTATTGCGCCCCATATGGCCCCATTGTTCAAGGCATGCCGCCATATATACACGATATACACGTACACTATACGGAATACGGAGCCTCCCCCACTTCCCGCACTTCCCTGCCCGCTACGGGCTAAGTTTTCCATTACGGGCTAACCCGACCGTTACGGGCCAGCGTAACTGTTACGGGCTAGGATTTCCTGTTACGGGCTAAAAGCCACTGGGTATCATATGACGCCACAACGTTGGAAAATGGCGGTTTTGCGGACTCCTCCTCGCGGAGATTATGGTTTTCACTCCGGAAAATCCTAGCCCGTAACAGAAAATACTAGCCCGTAAGGGGCGGCCTAGCCCGTAACGATTTTGGTAGCCCGTAGCAGGGGATCAGCGGCGCGGAGGCGCGGGCGGGGCGCCGATCTGGCCCAGACGCGTGAGCGGCGACGCAGTGAGCTGACGCACGGCCAGCACAGCGCCGACGACGAGCGCGTTCACCGCAATCACGAGCACTCCGGCGGACATGCACGCGCCGCCCGTCGACCAGGCGACGCCGTATTCGAGTCCGGGGAAAATCTGCCAAATAATATAGCCGGCGTAGGCGAAACCGCAGATGCCGAGCGTGATGAGCACGGTCGATGCAATCTGCACGCTGGCGGACGAGACACGCTTGCCGGGGCGGTCCATGCCGCTCCTGCGCGTGAACAGTAACATGAGCATCGCGAGCGCGCCCACAAGGAACACGGCCATGAGCACGTCGCAGGGGCGGTGCCATTTGTCTGCGATCACAAAGACGCCCACGAGCATGGAATAGGCGGCGGCGAGCAGAGCGCAGGCGGCGCGCCACGCCCGGGGCACCGCACAGACGAGCATGAGGCCAGCGGTGATGGCGAGCATCGTGTGTCCGCTGGGCGCGGAGTTCGCGGTGGACGAATGAATCTGCATGAGCAGTGGCCGCGGCAGTGCCGGTTTGAGCACGCGTGCGCAGGCGAAACTCACGGCGGCGAATGCAACAAGCTGGCCGGCGAGCCACCAACGGCGCCGCAACAGCGCGACGAACACGGCGATGGCACCGAGCGCGATGCTCACGCTGATCACGACCACGGAATCGGTGAGTCCCAGATTATGTTCGAGCAGCCACTGCGGCGTGTAGTTCGCGAAATTGTCGATAACGAGGTCTTCGTAACCCTGGCCTTTGAGCGTGTGCACGCCGAGCCAGTACGAGCCGAACGCGAGCAGTGCGAACACGAGCGCGAGCACTGCGCACAGGATGCGGCTCGAGGTGCGTGGGCGAATCATCAGCGGATCGACCTGCGTGAGCCCGGCTTCGATTTGGGCTTGCAGATCCTCCGGCGAATTCTTGCGAGCACGCTCGCTTTCGCTTTCGGACAGCGGCACGAAGCCGCGCGCGCGGGCGGCGTCGACCTGCGCGGCGATGCGCGGGTCCTGCGGGCTCGGATTGTCTTCGCGCACCTCGACGCGCTCCTGCAGCACGCTCCACTGGGTGTCGTCTGCGGGAGTGGAGTGTGTGGGTGCGGATGGCGCAGATTGCGGCGCGCCCTGTGCGTTGATGTTCGTCTCGTCGTGCTCGCTCATGCTATTCACGATACGTGCAGAACTGAACAGTGGGCAGATATGAAAAACCTCCGCGCACCCACCAGAGGCCACTTACCCTTGCTGCATTCCTGCCCTGGGGGGATTGGGTGACATAGTGCCACGCGGAGGCGTAAGCCAGTGTACACCACCCCTCCCCCAATGCCAACCCAACGCGCGCACCCGTACCCGTCTGCGTAAACCCGTCTGCGTAAAAAGAGACAGATAGAGGCCTGCAGATGTCTCCGATTACGCACAGGAAGCAGCACGCAGATGGAGGCAAGACTGCAGAGGCAGCGCACACGAGACGCAATCCCCATCTGCGTAAAAAGGGACAGATTGACCCCCATATTTGTCCCAAATTACGCAAAACTGCCCGACACACAGCAAACCGGCGTAAAAAGGGACAGATGGAGGCCCGTGGATGTCCCAAATTACGCAAAGAAGACAGCGCATACAAGGCACAAACCCTCCTCTGCGTAAAAAGGGACAGATGGAGGTCCGTGGATGTCCCAAATTACGCAATAGAAGCCGGGCACCCTTCTGGCCACCCCTTGCGCTCTTTTCTACGTAAAAAGAGACAGATAGCCCCTCTATATGTCCCAAATTACGCAAAGGAGGAATTATGCAAAGGAGAAGAAGGAAAAGAAGGAGGAAGAATTGCGTGGGGAAGCAAAAGGGTGACGCGTAGGCGTCACCCTTTTCACGGTTGCATAGGCTACAGGAAGCCGAATCAGGCCTTCCACACGTCCTTGCCGGCGGCCTTGGCGGCTGCGACATCGGCGTTGAGCTCCTCCTCGTTGGCTTCGACGTCGCCCTTGATGAAGGCTTCGACGAGCTGACGAGCCTCGGTGTCCTCATGCTGGACGGCCGGGGACTTCATGAAGTAAGAGGACGGTGCGAGCACCGGGCCGGCCAGACCGCGGTCGAGGGCGATTTTGGCGGCGCGCACGGCGTCGATCACGATGCCGGCGGAGTTTGGCGAATCCCACACCTGCAGCTTGTATTCGAGGCTCAGCGGGACATCGCCGAAGGTCGTGCCCTCGAGGCGCACGAATGCGAACTTGCGATCGTCGAGCCACGCCACATAGTCGGACGGTCCGATGTGCACGTTGTGAGGATCCATCTCGTGGGGCACCACGGAGGTGACGGCGCGCGTCTTCGAGATCTTCTTGGACTCGAGGCGCGAACGCTGCAGCATGTTCATGAAGTCCATGTTGCCGCCCACATTGAGCTGGTAGGTGCGGTCGAGACGCACACCACGGTCTTCGAACAGGCGGGCGAGCACGCGGTGCGTGATCGTGGCGCCGACCTGGCTCTTGATGTCGTCGCCGATGATCGGCACGCCGGCATCGCGGAACTTCTGGGCCCACTCAGGGTCGGAGGCGATGAACACGGGCAGGCAGTTGACGAAAGCCACACCGGCATCCATGGCGGCCTGAGCATAGGCCTTGTCGGCCTCCTCGGAACCCACCGGCAGGTAGGAGACGAGCACGTCGACCTTCTTGTCGCGCAGCACCTGGGCCACGTCCACCGGCTCCTCGTCGCTCTCGGTGATCATCTCGCGGTAGTACTCTCCCAGACCGTCGTGGGTCGGTCCGCGCAGCACCTCGACGCCGAGGTTCGGGACATCCGCGAACTTGATCGTGTTGTTCTGCGAGGCGCCGATCGCTTCGGAGAGATCCTTGCCAACCTTGTCGGCATCAACGTCGAAGGCGGTCACGAATTCGATGTCGCGAACGCGGTATCCGCCGAAATTGTTGTGCATGAGGCCGGGAATCTTGTCTTCGTCCTTGGTGTCCTTGTAATACTCGACACCCTGCACCAGTGACGAGGCGCAATTACCCACACCGGCAATAGCCACGCGAATGCTCATTGAAACGACTCCTCTAATAATCTGTGTTACTCGTGAGCGATTTTCCGCCTTTAAGCATACCTTCTTATCCCCACGATGCAATTCGAGAGATATATACCGAAGATAGTCGGTATGCTGGAAAACGCCGCCAAAGCTACGCTTTCGTAAGTTCGCGCTCAGATTACAGTTCCTCGCCAGCCAGACACCCGCCATGCAATCTGTTGCCCGGCCGGCATCTCAAAACCGCACACCACGGGTTGGCTTGTGCAGATTCCTCTTGTATTCTTGAGTTTTTTCAGGGTCTTTGACTACCGTGGAACGCATGGTCTACCAAGCACGTACCGTCAGCTCAAGCTCAAGCTCAAGCTCGCCGCGCGCCGCGCACAAGGCGTCCACGTCGCACCGCGCGCCCAAGCGCGGGCAGAACGCCCCGAAAGGCCCGAAGAAGCGCACGAACCGCAAAAAGGGACTCTGGTGGAAGATTCTGCTCGGCGTGCTCGGCGGTCTGCTGGCGATCGGCATCGGCCTGTTCACCTACCTGTATGTGACCACCGACATTCCGCAGCCGGAGAAGGTCGCCATCGCCGAGAAGACCACGGTCTACTACAACGACGGCACCACCGAGATCGGCTCGTTCTCCGAGCAGAACCGCGAGATCATAGATTGCTCCGTGCTGCCGGACTACGTGGGCAACGCGATCGTCGCCTCCGAAGACCGCTCGTTCTACCGCAACGGCGGCATCGACATCATGGGCATGGCGCGCGCGCTGTACAACAATCTGACCACGGGATCGCGGCAGGGCGGCTCCACGATCACGCAGCAGTATGCGGAACGGTATTATCTGGGCGATACCACCTCGTATTCGGGCAAGATTCGCGAGGCCATACTCGCCATGAAGATCGCGAATTCGCAGGACAAGCAGCAGGTGCTGTGCAACTACATGAACACGATCTACCTGGGCCGCGGCGCATACGGCATACAGGCGGCGGCGAAAGCGTACTTCGGCAAGGAGGCGAAAGATCTCACCGTGGACGAGGCGGCGATGATCGCCGGCATCATCCCGGCGCCGAGCATGTGGGACCCGGCGGTGAACGAGGCGCAGGCCAAGAGCAGATTCACGCGCGTGATCGGCATCATGCGCGAAGACGGCTACATCACCGGCCAGCAGGCCAGCGAGGCGAAGTTCCCCGAGACGAAGCCGGTGTCGGTGAGCAACGACCTGGCCGGGCCGAACGGCTACCTGCTCACCACCGTGGAGAACGAGCTCGTGGCGAGCAAGGCGTTCACCAAAGACGAGCTCGAGACCGACGGCTACAAGATCGTGAGCACGCTCGACCCGAACATGCAGAAGATCATGCAGACGGTGGGAGACGACCGGCCGGAAGGCATGCCGGAGAGTATTCAGGTGGGCGGCATCGCGCTCGACCAGAAGACCGGCTCGGTGAAGGCGATCTACGGCGGCAGCGACTACCTCAAGCACCAGCTCAACAACGCCACGCAGGCGAACTTCCAGCCGGGCTCCACCATGAAGCCCTTCGGTCTGCTCGGTGCCGCAATGGACGACGTGAACTTCAACACGATGTTCAACGGCAATTCGCCCGAACGCTTCGAAACGACGCCGGGCACGTGGGCGGAGGTGCCGAACGCGCTCAACATGAGCTGGGGCACGATCAATCTCAAACAGGCGACCGCGAACTCGGTGAACACGGTGTTCATGAACGTGAACCAGCACCTGACGCCGAAGAAATTCGCGCAGATCGCGCATGACGCGGGCATCACTGGCGACATTCAGGAAGACACGCTCTACAACATCCTCGGCATCAACTCGCTCACCGTGTGGGATCTCGCGCAGGGGCACTCGACCATCGCGAACGACGGCACGAAGAACACGCTGCACATTGTCGACCGCGTGCTCAAGGGCGACAAGGAGATGTACAAGCCGGACCTCGGCACCAAGCAGGTGTTCGACGCGAACGACTGCCAGCTCGTGCAGAACGCGATGCTCGGCACCACGCAGTACGGCACCGCGGCAGGCACGGCGGCCACGCTCGGCCGGCAGGTCGCGGGCAAGTCGGGCACGGCGAACGACGAGACGGCGGCCTCCTTCGTGGGCTATACGCCGTCGCTCATGAACGTGTGGGCCATCTGGAATCCGGGTGAGAACGGCGAATCGCAGATCGTGCCGGAATTCGCGGGCTACGGCGTGAGCTCCACCGGCTACCCTTCGCACCTGTTCACCGAGTTCATGGCGCAGGCGCTCGCCGGGCAGCCGGCGGAGACCTTCGCGACGCCGGTCGACAATGGCAAGATCGGCGGTCCGAACGGCGACTGGGGGCTGGGTGGCCAGCGGTACGTGCCGAGCACGAACAATGGCACGCAGCAACAGCAACAGAACGAGCAGCAGCAGGATTCGCAGAACAAGCAGGAGTCGAACGATTCCAACACCTCGAACGAATCCTCGAACAGCGGCGATGCGAAGCAGAACGAGCAGCAACAGATCACGCCGGAAAACACGAAGAGACCCGAGCAGTCGCAGCCCGAGAACGGCAGCACCAACGGCAATAGCGGCGGCGGAACCGGCGGCAACAATGGTGGCAACAACGGCGGTTCGAATTCCGGCGATTCCGGAAACTCCGGCAATCAGAACGGCAATACCGGCGGCAACAACGGCAGCCAGAACAATACCGGAAACGGCGAGCAAACGCAGCGATAGCGGAGCCACCTATGCGAAAGCCGCGGGCACAACACCCGCGGCTTTTGCATAGGCTCGCATGCTTATTACTCACATGGCGACGGCCGGCATGGCGTATTCGCCGGTCGGCCGTCAATGCAACGTCAGTGCAACGTCAGCGGTTGGAGCGGTTGATCGCCGAGATGATCGCCTTGAGCGAGCTCGTGATGATCGACGAGTCGATGCCCACGCCCCACACGACGCGCTTCTCCTCGTCTTCCTGACCGACCTCGCACTGCACGTAGGAAGCGGCGCGCGCGTCCGAGCCGACGCCCATCGTGTGCTCCGCGTAATCGAGCACGGAAGCCACGACGCCGAAGCTGTTGAGCGCGTCCAGGAACGCGGCGATCGGGCCGTTGCCGGTGCCCTCGATCTCGCGCGTCACCTCGGGCTCGCGGCCCACGTTGATGCCGCGGTCGAGCACGGTGGCGGTCAGGCGAGTGTCTGAACCGTCTTCGCCGGACGACATGCTCACCTTGAGCAGCTTGAGACGGCCCCACTGGTCGAGTGTCTCGTCATGCGTGTCGGCAACCAGTTCGCCGGCCTCGATCGCACCGGATTCCTCGACGGGCAGGTACTCGTCTTTGAACAGATGCCAAATATCGGCATCCTTGACTTCCTTCTTCGTGGTGTCGGCATGCTGCTGCACCACCTTCTCGAACTCCACCTGCAGGTTCTTCGGCAGGTCGAGATTGTGGTTCGCCTTGAGCAGGTAGGCCATGCCACCTTTGCCGGACTGCGAGTTCACGCGAATGATCGCCTCGTACGAACGGCCGATGTCCTTCGGATCGATCGGCAGGTACGGCACGAGCCACACGAAGTTCTCCACGTCCACGCCCGCCATGTCGGCGGCAATCTCGCGCGCTTCGAGACCCTTCTTGATCGCGTCCTGGTGCGAGCCGGAGAACGCGGTGAACACGAAGTTGCCGGCGTACGGGTGGCGCTCGGAAATCTTGATCTGATTGCAGTATTCGACGGTCTTGCGAATGCCCGGCATGTCGGAGAGATCAAGCTGCGGATCAATGCCCTGCGTGAGCAGATTCAGGCCCAGCGTGACGAGATCCACGTTGCCGGTGCGCTCGCCGTTGCCCAGCAGGCAGCCTTCGATTCGGTCCGCGCCGGCGAGCATGCCGAGTTCGGCCGCGGCGACGCCCATGCCCTCGTCGTTGTGCGGGTGGAGCGAGAGCACCACGGCATCGCGGTCACGCAGATTGTTGGAAACATACTCGACCTCGTCTGCGAATACGTTCGGCGTGGTCATCTCCACCGTCGCGGGCAGATTGATGATCATCGGATGCTCGGGCGTGGGCTTGATCACGTCGATCACCGCATTGCACACCTCCACCGCGTACTCCGGCTCGGTTCCGGTGAACGATTCCGGCGAATACTCGTAGTACAGGTCGATGCCCTCGGCGTCGCCCTCGAGTTCCTTGCACAGGTGCGCCGCATCGGTGGCGAGCTTCTTGATGCCCGCGCGGTCCTTGCGGAACACGACCTCGCGCTGCAGCACGGAGACGGAGTTGTAGAAGTGCACAATGGCGCGCTTGCAGCCGTGCAGACATTCGTATGTCTTGCGAATGAGGTGCTCGCGGGCCTGCGTGAGCACGACGATCGTCACGTCGTCGGGAATGAGCTCACGCTCGATGAGCATGCGAATGAAGTCGTAATCTGTTTCCGAGGCGCTCGGGAAGCCGACTTCGATCTCCTTGAATCCCATGTCGACGAGCATGTTCCAGAAACGCAGCTTGCGCTCGGAGTCCATCGGGTTCACGAGTGCCTGATTGCCGTCGCGCAGATCCACCGAGCACCAGCGCGGCGCCCTGTGCAGTCGCTTGCCCGGCCATGTGCGCTCCGGGTAGTCGAATGGCACCTGCTTGTCGTATGCCACGTACTTGGTGTACGGCATATCGCTCGGCTTCTGCGGGGCGCCAATGTACCGTGCCGGAGGCAGCAGCGGGTCGTTGTTCCCTCCATTGGATGCCGCGGCAACGGCGGCGAGATCAAACACCGAAGATTGACCCTGACCCATCTTCTCCTCCTTCGAGAGTGTAAAATTTTCAGATTTTGTGACGCGCACGCGCGCGTAAACAATAACCATATACACGCTAGCAAGGGAGGGGCTTGCGACAGTCCGTATTTCGGCCATCCCACGCAGGGATTTTACAAACATTGCATACAATTCGCGCCGCGCGGCACGGGCTGTGGCGTCGCTTGCGGCACCGCCTGCGGAAAAGCTCCGTGGAATCTGCCGTTTTCAGACTCCGCCGCGCTCAGCCGCGCCCTTCGATGAGGCTCACGCCGCGGCGCGCGATGCAGTACGCATTGCCGAGCCAGGTATGGCGCGAATTCGGCCAGACGGCGCCGAGTCGAGGGGCGCTCTGGCTCATCCAGATGCTCGGCACGCGCCCGTCGGCACTGCGCGAGCCCAGCAGATTGAATCCGTTCTTCTCGAGCAGCCATTCCGGATGCTGCGTGGCGATGGCGAGACCCTCCTCAAGCGTGAGCGGCAGGCGTTCGTCGGATTCGATGAGCTTGCGCGCCACGTCGGGCTCGCGGTTCGTATAACAGGTGCCGGTGTGCGGCTCGATGACCAGGTAGAAGGGGCCTTCCGGCGGTTCGAATCCGTCGGTGGGCAGGAAGCTGACGATGTCACGCGGCGGCATGGTGGTGAAGCCGGCCATGCGGTCTATGCTGGTGCGCGCGATCAGCGATTCCGGCGTGACGAGTTCGCGTGTGGGCACGAGCAGAATGTCGGCGCCCAGATCACTGCGCTCGAGTGCCCGAATAAGCGGGCATGCCAGTGCGCGGAAGGCGTCTTCGCTCATGTCGGCCACGTCCGGGTAGCCGAGCGCCACGAGTCGTTCCAGCTGTTTGTTCGCTTCGATCGATGCCATTGACATGCTTCCCAGCTTAGCCACATCCATGTGCGAACCGGTGGGCGAATGTGCCGGCGATGAAATACGGGATGCGCCGGGCTATTCCCCACAGACTGGACTTTGGATTACGGGCCAAGATTCCCCTTACGGGCTAAGTTTCCCCTTACGGGCTAGGTTTTTGGGTTACGGGCTAGGAATTCTCGGCAGTTCGCCGGGAATCGCCATCTACAAAACGGCATATTTCAACATATTTGGGTGTTTCATACCACACAGAGCGCTAGCCCGTAACCCAAAAACCTAGCCCGTAAGGGGAATCTTGGCCCGTAAGCGACCCTGAAGGGGAATGACTCGCGCTCAGAGCTGGTCTGCGAAATGCTTGCGCGCGACGATCTCGGCGAGCTCCACGGCGTTGAGCGCGGCGCCCTTGCGCAGATTGTCGTTGGTGACGAAGAACGCGAGGCCCTTGTTGTCGTCGACGGCCTGATCCACGCGGATGCGGCCGACGAAGCTCGGCGTCTTGCCAGCGGCGAGCTGTGCGGTGGGAATGTCGGCGAGCTCCACGGCGGGGGCGCTCGCGAGCACCTCCTTGGCTTCCTCGACGCTCACCGGATTCTCGAATTCGGCGTTGACGCTCATGCCGTGTGCGGTGAACACGCCCACACGCACGCAGGTGCAGGATGCCTTGAGATCGGGCAGATGCAGGATCTTACGGCTTTCGTTGCGCAGTTTCTGCTCCTCGTCGGTCTCCTGGGAGCCGTCGTCCACGATGTCGCCGATGAACGGCACCTCGTTGAACGCGATGGTGCGCGCCACCTTGGTGGGTTCCGGGAAGTCGATGGCGTCGCCGCCGAACACGAGCTTGTCGGCGCCCTGGTCAACGGCCGCCTTGGCTTCGTTCATCAGCTGCTCCACACCTGCGCGGCCCGCGCCCGACACCGCCTGATAGGAGCTCACGATGAGGCGCTTCAGGCCGAACTTGTCGGAGAGCGGCTTGAGCACCGGCATGATGGCCATGGTCGTGCAGTTCGGGTTGGCCACAATGCCGGTCGGGATCTCGTCGAGGTCGTCCGGGTTCACCTCGGCCACGACCAGCGGCACGTCGTCGTGCATGCGCCACTGCGAGGAGTTGTCGATCACGTAGGCGCCCGCTTCGGCGAACTTCGGCGCCCACACCTTGGAGGTGCCGCCGCCCGCCGAGAAGATCGCGATGTCGATGCCGCTCAGGTCGGCGGTTGCGACATCCTCCACCGTGATGTCGTGCCCACGCCAGTTGAGCACCTTGCCCGCGGAGTGCGCGGAGGCGAGGAATCGCAGGTCTTTCACCGGGAAGTCGCGCTCGTCGAGCACGCGGCGCATCACCATGCCCACCTGGCCGGTTGCGCCCAATACCGCCACATTGACGCCACGATCGTTGATCTGTACCATTTCGGCTCCTTTTCCGGCTGCCGCCGAATACCTTGTTGTGAGTTTGCAGATTCCGCTCAGCGGCCGGTGC
Source organism: Bifidobacterium animalis subsp. animalis (assembly GCA_004154635.1). GTDB lineage: Bacteria > Actinomycetota > Actinomycetes > Actinomycetales > Bifidobacteriaceae > Bifidobacterium > Bifidobacterium animalis_B. The sequence goes on along the minus strand of RSDC01000002.1, from coordinate 105,198 downwards.
CGCCGTAGACGACGGCCTCAACCTTGTCGGCGTCCAGACCGTACGCGCTGTGCAGGGCCCGCACGGCGTCGTTGAGCTGCGAGAGCGGCACGAGGGCGGCGATGCGGATCTCGGAGGTGGAGATCATGAGCACGTTGATGCCCTCATCGCTCAGTGCCTGGAAGAAGCGCGCGGCGAGACCGGAGTGGGTTTTCATGCCGACGCCCACGACGGCCACCTTGCCCACGTTCGGATTGACGTCGAACGACTTGTACCCCAACGTGTCTTGCGCGGCGGTGAGTGCCGTCTCCACTCGGGCGGCGTCGGAGCCGGGGATGGTGAAGGAGATGTCGGCGGTGCCGGTGGAGGCGCCCGCCTGAACGATCATGTCGACGTTCACACCGAGCTCGGCGAGGCGTGTGAACACCCTGCCGGCCATGCCCGGTTCGTCGGTCACGCCGCGCACGGTGACGAGGGACTCGCTGTTGTCGTGCGCCACGCCCGAAATAATCGGCGTTTCCTGACCAAGGTCTGGGAAGAGGTCACCCAAAGACTGATCGGTATTGTCGCTCATTGTCTGTCTCCATACTCCGATTTTTATATAAAAATTCGTATTGTATTGAATAATCTGTTTGCAGATTCTGTATTACCGCACGTTCGGCAGGCTGTTCGGGTCCACGCCGTCGGGCAGCACGAGCGTGCCCGGGCGGTGCGAGAACGAGCTGCGCACATGCAACGGCATCTTGAACCGCTGCGCATATTCCACGCATCGCAGTGCGAGCACCTTGGAGCCGCACGACGACATTTCGAGAATCTCGTCGTAGCCGATCGCCGGGATGCGGCGCGCGGTGGGCACAATGCGCGGGTCTGCGGTGAACACGCCATCGACGTCCGTGTAGATCTCGCACACGTCGGCGCCGAGCGCGACGGCCAGGGCGACGGCGGAGGTGTCGGAACCGCCGCGGCCGAGCGTGGTGGCGTCGCCGCGTTCGCTCTGCCCTTGGAATCCGGCCACAATCGCGACACTGCCCTTGTTCAGCGCGCGACGCACACGGTCGGGGTTCACGGCGCGAATATGGGCGGCGCCGAAGCGGGCGTCGGTCATGAAACCGGCCTGCGAACCGGTGAACGAGTAGGCGTGAGAACCGGCGGCGTGAATCGCCATGGCGAGCAGACTCATCGAGATGCGTTCGCCTGCGGTCATGAGCATGTCCATCTCGCGGGCGGGCGGGTTCGAGTCGATGCTCATGGCCTGGTCGATCAGGTCGTCGGTGGTGTCTCCCATCGCCGAGACCACGACGGCGACGTCATTGCCGGCGTTCTTCGTCTCGATGATGCGGCGTGCCACTCGTTTGATCGAGTCGGCGTCGGCCACCGACGAACCACCGTATTTCTGTACGATAAGAGCCACAACCCATTCCCTCTGTGAGATTGCCGATTTGTTTTCAGTGTACGCACGAAGCACGATTATTATATGAATGCACCTGTGGGTGTCTCATTCTCGGCTCACGATGCGAAATCCGCACGCCCGCTCACACCTCACGACGCCCTTCGAGCGCGCGAGACAACGTGATTTCGTCGGCGTATTCGAGGTCGCCGCCCACCGGCAGACCGCTCGCCAGACGCGTCACCTTGATGTCGAGCGGCGCGAGCAGGCGGCTCAGGTAGGTGGTGGTCGCCTCGCCTTCGATGTTCGGGTTGAGCGCCACGATGATCTCCTTGACCTCGCCGTCGTGGAGTCTGTTGAGCAGCTGCGCGATGTTGAGGTCGCTCGGACCGACGTTGGCCATCGGGTTGATGGCGCCGCCCAGCACCTGGTAGAGCCCGCGGTATTCGCGCGTGCGTTCGATGCTCATGACGTCCTTCGGCTCCTCCACCACGCAGATCGTGCTGTGATCACGACGCGGATCCGAACAGATTGTGCATGGGCTGGTTTCGCACACATTCCCGCAGACTTCGCAGAACCGCACTTTCTCCTTCACCTCGTTGATCGCATCGACGAGGCGCTGCGACTCCACATCCGGTGCCTGCAGCAGGTAGAAGGCGATGCGCTGCGCGCCCTTGGGCCCTATGCCCGGCAGACTCGCAAACGAGTCGATGAGCCGCTGGATGGCGCCGTCGTATGCCAATGCCATGTACCCTCCTCAAGCGTATGCCACGCGGCGTCACGAGTCGCCGTGTTCCATTCGGCGCGGCTTCTGGTTGAGCGGGTTGTTCGCATCGTCGGCCGCAAAGTGCTCAACCTTGCTCACGTCGAAAAATTCCTCGACGGCCTTCAGGTCCATCACATCATGCGTTTGCACATGGGCGTCGTCCATCGAATACACGTCGTCGTCGGCATCGACCTGCGGTGCGGGCGGTTGGGATTCACCACCCGCCACACCCGTGGATCCTGCATCCGCCATGTGCATGCCCTGAGGTGACATGCCGTAGGCATCCTCGACGCTCATGGCCTGACCGCCCGTCACAGGGGACGCTGTGCCGAAGCCCTGTGGCCCGTTCGGCATGGCGCTCCATGGGTCGTCGCCATGGACGGGCGCGGGTGTTGGCCTCTCGTGCTGCTGTTCGATGGACTGCACCTTGCCGAAGTCGATGTGCGGGTGCTCGTCGACCGGCATGCTCCACGGGTCTATGCCATCGGAGACGTCCGGCACCGCCACATGCTTGTGCTGGTGCTCCGGCGCTGGCTGCTGCCGGTTCGGCTCCTCGTGGGCCTGTTCCTCGGGGTCCGATGCCTGAGGGCGCAGGCCCACGGGCTTCACCGGTTGGGCCCAGGGGTCGTCGTCCGGCAACGTCTGTGAACCATTGCCATTGGCTTGCTGGAACGGCTCAGCGGGCGTCGGAGCTGGGACGGCGGCTTGATGCGCCTCCGCATCGTTGGAGGAATCCGACGTGGTGGCCTGCTGCGCGGAATCGGATGATTCGCGCGGGTGCGCGACAATGCCCTGCAGCGACTGCTGCAGCAGCTTCGCCTTGATCCGCTGCGCCTCCTCCGGCGGCAGCTTGCTCAGCGGAGGGGCGGATTCACCATTGGCCATCTTCTCGGTGGGCGCCAAGGCGACGTCGGGGCCGAACACGTTGTGCACCTGCGTGCGGACTATCGAGACGACGCTGGTGGTGCCCCCGATCGATTCCTTGCTCACCGCCAGTGCGAAGGCGTACTTGTCGAGCGGGGTCTCGAACTTGATCCACAAGCGTTGCCTGCCGGATTTCCTGTCCATGGCGAGCATCACGCGCGGCACACGCTCGCGGTTGATGTAGGCGCGCACGTCCAGCGGCAGTGCCGCCACAATGGCGTCCCAGCGCTCATCCACGGTGCCGTTGCGCTGAATGTCCTCCGGGATCGAGGGAACGTTCGAGGCTGGCTGCGGCTGCGAATCGGCATCATGCTCCGTGGTGGCGGCCTGGATGGCTTGTGGCGTGGCAGCGGGAGCGGCAGCTTGGGTGGGGGTGCCATGCCCGGACTGCGCTGCCGTGGTGCCATCGTTGAAACCGGAGGGTTGCTGTGCGTCGACGAACCCGCCGCGGGCAGATGCCTGCGTCGCCGAGGGGGCAGCAGATGAACCGCGTGCCCCTGCACCGGCGAGTACCGGAGCCTCCGTGGCGAAGCCCGAGGCCCTGCCGGCCAGCAGCTTGGCGGCGAGCAGCTCCAGTCGCATACGCGGCGAGGCTGCGCCGGCCATGTGCCCCAAGGTGTCGTCCATAATCTCGGCCATGGCGGTGAGCTGTTGCAGTCCCAGCGCATCGGCCTGCCGGTGAAGGTCGCTCATGTCCTCCGCTTCGGCGTCATCGCTGAGCACATGCTCGGCCTCATCGCCGCCGAGTGTGAGCACGAGCAGGTCACGGGTGCGCGCAAGCAGGTCCTCGACGAATCTGCGGGCGTCGAACCCGGCCACAATCACCTTCTGGATGATGCCGTACAGCTTGGCGCCATTCTGCTCGATGATCGAGTCGATCGCCTCGCCGAGCAGCGCGTCCGGCGTGAAACCGAGCAACGCTACGGTGGAGTCGTAGGTGATGTCGTTGTCTACACAGCCGCCCATGAGCTGGTCGAGCACCGAAAGCGTGTCTCGCACCGACCCGCCGCCCGCACGCGTGACGAGCCTGAGCACACCGGGCTCGGTCTCGATGTGCTCCTGCTCGCATACATGCTCCAAATACGGGGTCATGATCTCGGGAGGCACCAGACGGAACGGATAGTGGTGGGTGCGTGAGCGTATGGTGCCGATCACCTTGTCCGGCTCGGTGGTGGCGAAGATGAACATGAGGTGCTCCGGCGGCTCCTCCACGATCTTGAGGAGCGCGTTGAAGCCCTGCGGGGTCACCATGTGCGCCTCGTCGAGAATGAAGATCTTGTAGCGGTCACGCACCGGGGCGAACCCGGCCCTCTCCCTCAGTTCGCGGGCGTCGTCCACGCTGTTGTGGCTCGCCGCGTCAATCTCCACCACGTCGATCGAGCCGGGTCCCCCGGTCGCCAGATCCCTGCAGCTGTCGCATTCGCCGCACGGGTGCGAGGTGGGGCCCTTCACACAGTTGATGCACCGTGCCAGAATGCGCGCGGAACTCGTTTTGCCGCATCCTCGCGGCCCGGAGAACAGGTATGCGTGGGTGAGCTTGTTCTCATCCAAGGCGTGCATGAGGGGCACGGTAACCTGGTCCTGCCCAATCACCCCTTCGAAGGTGTCGGGCCTATACCTGCGATACAACGCCAATGCCATGTCAATCCCGTCTGTGTGCAATGCGTATGCCCGAGTGGCCGGCATGCCTGCCGGAGCAGTGCATGGCGGTCTCGTGCCGCATACCGATGTGCTATATAACCTAGCGCGTGAGGGGCATCAAAATCCACTCGGCAATGATGCCCCGGCATCACGGTTGCGATGCGCCGCGTGTTGCGTCGACCTCATCGCATCGCCGTGGTCCGGCACGCGCGCGTGCGCTCACCCGTTCCACGAACGGCACGCCTGTTGCGGTGCTGACCTCCATGGCCACATCCATGTCGATCACCTCGCATGATTCCGCGGCTCCCGCATTGTTGCGCGCCACGGCAGAGCCGATGCCACAGGGATCGGCGGCCGCCTCGTTCCAATAGGCGTCGGCGGCGGCCAATGCCGCCATATCGGCTGCGGTGCGCGCCTGCGCCTTGGCCATGGCGATTCTGGCTCCGGCCGCAATGGTGCACAGCAACACAGCCACCAGGAACACCATGCCGACCGCACCCATCGAGGCGTTGCCGGCATCGTGCGCCCGCAGGCCGCGCGGGCGTTGACTCGCCATGCTCCTCATGACTCCTCCTGCCATATGCCATGCGCGCGCCCCGTCACCGTTCTCGGCACAACGCCCCAAGGGTCGGCCACCACCGCACAGTGGGCGATCACCTCGAACCCGTTTCCGGCGGGGCGCACCTGTATGCGAACGCCATCGCCCGCAGCGGTCTGGGCCACGGCCTGCGAGCCCGATCCCAAGGCATTCCCTGCCACCATCAGCGCCCGCGCGGCGTTGGCCGCCGCATCCTGGCAGCCGACCGATACAACGGACGCCCGGCCCAAATAGAGCAGCAAGGCCGCCAGCACCACGATGACCGGGAGCACCACCGCGAATTCCGCGGTGGCCGCCCCCTCGTCATCGCGCTGCAGGTGACGCAACGCATGCCCGAATGCATGGCCGCTCATGGCATCACACGCTCAGCGCTTTCTTCACGATGTTCGTGAGCAGCGTCTTCACCGTGTCGGATTTCATGAGCGCCACCAGCACGGCGGCGAATCCGGTCGCCGCAACGAGCACCACCGCGTATTCGGCGGTTGCAGCGCCCTCCTCCGGTTGGGCCATGAGTGCCCGCCATCTCGCCTCCAAACCGACCTGCGCCCGCAGCAGCCGGTCCGAAGCCGCATTGATGCGTTCACCCACGCCATGCCTCCTGTGTTCGAACAGGATCACCTCATTGTGTTCCATATCTCTCCTTGCCTGTTTCGTTGGCCTGTATGTTGTGTTTCCCATCTGGTCTCCCAGATGATTCCACTATGCGGCCGCCAGCCTTCGGTGTAAAGGCGAACGAACGCATGTGGATAACTTCACCGTTATCCACATCACAGGTCGCCGGCAATGTGAATAACCTCCGCGCATGCTCCTCACATACGCATGAACGACATGATCGTCGGCACCACCGCGATGAGCAGGAACGCCGGCAGCAGGCACAGTCCCATAGGCAGCAGCAACCGCACCGACAATCGCGACGCCCGTTGCTCGATCCGCGCGCGTTCACTGCCGTCCATCTGCTCAATGGCCGCATGAATCTGAGGCAGCGGCGAGACGCCATCCTCCCAAGCGGCACGCAATGTGCGGCATGCCAATCCCAATGCCGAGGAAGCCGGGGAGGAACCATCATGTTCCAGCACGGCCCACGCCTCATCCCAGCACACGCCGCGCAGCAGTGCAGCGGAGACATGCCCCAGCACCTGCGCGCATGCGCCGCCGCAGCATGCGCCAATGCACTCCAATGCCCGAGGGATCGCGACGCCCTGAGCAATCGCCGCCTCAAGCAGTTGCAACAGCAACGTAGGAGACGGCTCCCAGCCGGGGCATACCTCGAGCAATCGCCGCTGCAAGGCATTGCCGCGCCCCGCCAGCGCAATCTGCGAGCGCGCCAGCCCGTCAAGCTCGCGCAACCGACGTGCAGCAATCCGCTCGTCCCCAACCATATGCAAGTAGGAGGCGAGCGCCGCGCACATCGCGGCACACCACGCCCAGAATCCAGCCATAGGACTACCCGTCCGCGGCAAGCAGGCGATGCATCCACAGCAGTCCGCCCACATAACAAATCGTGCCCAGGCACAGCATGGCGAGCCCCTGTGCCGAGCCGAACAGCATGCCCAACGGATCCGCGCCGAGCAGCTCTCCCAGGAACACCACCACTGCCGGCAGCGCGAGCAGCATGCGTGCCGTGGATTTGGGCATCGCGAAGGCATTCGCACGCAAATCGTCTTGCAGACGGGCACGCAGATAGCCTGCGCGCACCGCTTCGATGCAGCGCGCGGCCGGGCACCCCAGTTCCAGGCTCACCGCACTGGCCACGGCGACCCCACAGGCCACCTGCGTGCAGTGGGAGGCGCGCTCATGGGGCAATCTGCAGGCTGCGAACAGGCGTGCCATCTGCGCCGCATCCACATTGCCCTCGCCATCGCAAACGGCATACACGCCTGCGGTACGCCCAGCTCCAGCCGCGGTGGGGGCACGCACATGGTGCGCACGGCCACTTCCAACTCGCGGCGCACACACCGAGTCATACGCGCGTTCGAGTGCGGGCTCCAATGCGGCACCGGCCTGCAGCGATGCGATGATCGACGAGAGCATGACGCTGATGCCGCATGCCGGCTCACGCACATGGCCAGCCACGCCCGATTCCACCGTCTGCAGGCGCCATGAGACCGCCGCAGGGGCGGCCCATATCATCAACAGCACACTCAGCGCCGTCGCGAGCGCAGCCACGAATGCCATTCGTCTCACCTTCGTTCCGGCGCCCGCTTGGTGCCCCAACGTTCGGCGAACGGCCGCCATGCCTCGCCGGCGACAGGCTCGCCACGGCCATCCCACGAGCACACCGTGCGGCCGACGAGTCTGCCTTCCACCGTGCACAGAATGCCGATCTGCGCCAAGTACCGTTTGCCGGGGCGTCTTTCCATATGAAGCACCACGTCGAAAGCTCCGTCGGCCAGACCCGCCATGGTATTCGGCTCAACATGCGCGAGCAGTCCCAGCGAGATCAGGCGCCCGGGCACACGGCTCACCCCGCTGGCGTGCAGTGTGCTCATGCCGCCGCAATGGCCGGAATTGAGCACGCGCATCAGGTCGATCACCTCCTCGCCACGGCATTCGCCCACCACCACGCGGGTCGGGTACATACGCAGCGTGGAACGCACCAGATCGCCCATCGTCACCTCGCCGGCACCCTCCACGTTCCTGTTGCGCGCGCAGAGTGAAACTGTGTTGAGGTCACCGAGCCCCTGCAGCTCGCGAACCTCCTCGACGAGCACAATGCGTTCGGATGCGCGGCAATTGAGCAACAGCGCCTTGAGCAACGTCGTCTTGCCCGAGCCGGTGCTGCCGGTGATGAGAATGTTGGCGCGGGCCAGCACCAGGCGATCCAGTATCGGACGCCATTGCGCAGGCCAGCAACCAGCCTGCTGCAATGCATCCATGGTCGCGCTCATGCGTGAGGGCAGACGAATCGAAATCGACGCGCCATACGGCACCACCGGCGCGATCACCGCATGCACGCGGGTGCCGTCAGCACCGCTCGCATCGGCTATGGGGCGGGCGTCGTCGAGCCGCTCACCCAATTGCGCGCACAGCTGCACGGCCAGGCGACGCACCACGGCAGGCGAATCCAGCGGAATGGACGGGTGCTCGAGCTCTATGCCAAGCCCGCGTTCCACCCACACGGCACCATCGCAGGTCACCAGAATGTCGGTGACGCGCGGATCCGCAGCCAGCCGTTTCAACGGGCCGAAGTTCACCGGGCGAACAGCGTCCACGGCCGTCACGGCACGCACAGCGGGGTGCGCAGTGGGGTGCGCAGCGGCACCCACAGTGGCACCCACACCGGCATGCCGAGGTGCCGTATCCGGAGGCGTCGGCGCATCGGGAAGCGGAACCGCCACGCCGCCGGTTGTGTTCGTCACTCCATTCGGCCCTACAATCTGCCACATCATCTGCCTCCTATGCCGCACGCACGCTCCACCATCTCGGCCACATCGCCGAGCACGCGCGCATTGCGCCGATGCACGCGCCGAATTCCCAAGCCCTCCAGAATGTCGCCACAGAGTCTGGCATCGGAGCGGACCGGGCCCATCAGCTCGCACTCCATATGCTCCATCTGCAAGTATTTGCGCGCCTCCTCCAACGACACCGCCCCACGGCCCTTCGCAACCGCAGGCGGCTCCACGCACAGCACGCCGATCACATGCCCCGGCACGCCCACAATCGGCTTCCACTCCTCCCCGGATCGCGGCGGCTCCTGCGCACGCGCCGCATTGCGCTCGCCATTGCGACGCAGCCATTCGATGTGCGCCTTGGCACGTGCCAATCCCAGCACGGTGAGCTCCGCCACCACGATGTGCGAGGCCTCCACCAAAGCAGGCACATGCTCGATTTCCAATCCATGGCCGGCATCGACCACCACGGCATCGCTCACCTGTGCCAGCGACTGCAGTGCCGCCTGCATCTCGAACCACGCCGGCGCCTCCTGCACCCAGCAGTTGTATGCGAGCACGCCCACGCCATCCCAATGCGGCAATCTGCGACGCAATGCCTCGCCATCGAGCTCGCCGAGCGGCGCATGAATGTCATGCCACCGCGACCCGGACTCATGTTCGATCCCGAGCAGCACGTCAAGACCGCCGCCGCCCGCGCGCACGTCGGCGTCCACGATTGCGCAGTCGTTCTCCCGCTTCGCCAATTCGCGGGTCAGCATGGCGGCCAACGTGGTCGTTCCTGCACCGCCACTCGCGCCGGACAGCGTGATCACGTTCTCGCACGGCGTCTGCGTCGCACACACCGGCATGCGTGCATGCTGCGCCCCCGCATGAGTTCGGCGCGCGGGCGGCGACAGCTGCGGAGAGCACGCAGGTTCCGCCATCGCGTGCACTGGCTGGTATGCCGGCACCCTGCGTGCAGACTCCGCCTGCCACGGCCTGCATGTGCGCGCGTCACGCATGCGCACATCGCGCGCGCATGCCCCGTTCATTACCTGTGGCCGATGGAACGACCACCCATGGCGCTCGGTATACGGCGCCCCAACACTGATCTGCATAGTCATAGTTGCATTGAACGTGGGTTCCGCAGCCGGTTCAATCTCGACGGGGCATTGTGGTCGGAGAACGCGTTATCCACATCGCGGGTCGCCGGGCATGTGGATAACGCGGCCGCTGCCGAGTCACATACACCGCCGCAGACTACTTGTCAAGAACTATTTCAAAACAAAGGCGTTTTTTCGCGAAATAAAAAAGAGACCCACACGAGGTGGGTCTCTTTCCCAAGTCCAACGAGGCAGAATCTCTGCACAACCTCATCGTTGTAACGGTAAGTCTTTCCAATGCCCGCCCAACGTAATAATCTTGCTGATCATCTACTTTTGTGGGTCTGCTCTTCGGTTGTCCTTGTACTTGCAATTATGCTCGGAATTTAGAATTACGCAAATCGAAATCGCCCATGCGTCACAATCTGAACATATGTGCTCTTTTTATCTTTCCGTGTTCATTTCAACGAAGAATCTCACAGAGAAAATCGCATATTCTGTTCACTTCAGCTGCCTAGATGTTCAATCGCTCAAATACAGCGGCAATACTTCGGCGTGTCGCTCACTGTTCGCCGAAAATCTCACATTTCCACGAACATACGAAGTTCGCGAATGTACCATGGTGTTTTGTTGTGCGAAGGGCGAGCCGCAATATCCAACAATCTCCCGCGCAGACCTCAACGCCCCCTGAACGCCCCCTGCGTAAAACCCTCCTGCGTAAAAGGGGACAGCATAGCTCGTCGACACGTCCCCTTTTACGCAGACGAAGCAGCCTGCACCATCCCCACCTTCCTCAGGATTTCCACTCTCCCTCTCCCCTCCTCTGCCACTCTCCCTCTCCCTCCTCTGCGTAAAAAGGGACAACACTGACCACCAATCTGTCCCTTTTTACGCAAACGAAGTTTTACGCAAACGAAGCAGCTTGCACCCAGCTTCCGCGGAACCCTCACCCTCCTTCTACGTAAAAGGGGACAACGCAGCTCGTCGACACGTCCCCTTTTACGCAGACGAAGCAGCCTGCACCATCCCCACCTTCCTCAGGATTTCCACTCTCCCTCTCCCCTCCTCTGCCACTCTCCCTCTCCCCTCCTCTGCGTAAAAAGGGACAACACTGACCACCAATCTGTCCCTTTTTACGCAGAGCCGGTTTACACAGAGGCGGTTTACGCAGAGGCGGTTTACACAGAGGGGACGCACGCACTGGCATGCAGTCCGCCAATACAGCCCATCAGCGCCGCCCAACAACGCAGTTCGTCACCGCGAAACGGGCCCATCTGTAGACATATTCCGAATTCTTTCGTGAACTCAGTGATTTTTCAGCTCGCTCGTTCTAAAGTAGAACCATGTCACAGATTTTCAACGCACCATCGAAGGCGATTTTGCGCAGCCAGATTGCCGAACATATCGCCGAAACGGACAAGAGCGACAAGCGGGAGACGCAGGAGGGCGAGCTCCCGCTGCCACCCGACCGCTTCTTCGACCGCGAGCTCAGCTGGCTCAAATTCAACAAGCGTGTGCTCGAACTTGCGCAGGACGAGACGATCCCGATCATCGAGCGCGCGAGCTTTGCGGCAATCTTCGCCAGCAATCTCGACGAGTTCTTCATGGTCCGCGTCGCCGGTCTCAAGCGCCGCATCGACTCCGGCATCGCCGTGACGAGCGCGAGCGGACTGAGCCCGCGCCAGCAGATGCGCGCGATCTCCGAGCAGGCGCACCGCTTGCAGGACGAGCATGCGCACTACGTCGTCGACACGATCCTGCCCGAGCTCGCGAAACAGAACATTCAGCTGCTCGGCTGGGACAAGCTCACGATCGCCGAGCAGGAGCGCCTCTCGCGCTACTTCCGCCAGCAGGTCTTCCCGGTGCTCACGCCGCTCGCGGTGGACCCGGCGCACCCCTTCCCCTATATTTCGGGCGGTTCGATCAATCTGGCCGTGCTCGTGGAGAACCCGACCTCCGGCAAGTCCCACTTCGCACGAGTGAAGATTCCCGACAATCTCGACCGCCTCGTTCCCGTCGACGACATGACCGAAGACGAGGCCGAAGACGTGCGCTACGGCTTCATCACGATGGAGAACCTGATCATCGCGCATTTGGAGACGCTGTTCCCGGGCATGATCATCAAGGAGGCGCGCTCGTTCCGCGTCACTCGAAACGAAGACATCGAGGTGGAGGAAGACGACGCCGAGAATCTGCTCAACGCGATTGAGAAGGAACTGCTGCGCCGCCGTTTCGGACCGCCGATCCGTCTGGAGATCTCCGATGAGACCTCGCCGTTCCTCTCCCAGCTGCTCGCCGACCAGATGGGCGTCTCGCCGGACGAAGTGTACCGTCTGCCGGCGCCGCTCGACGCCACCGTGCTCTTCGAACTCGGCGGCATAGACCGCCCCGACCTCAAATTCCCGCCGTTCGTGCCGACCACGAACCGGCAGATCGCCGAGGTCGAGTCGAGCCGTGCGCAGGACATCTTCGCCGCGATTCGCGAGCGCGACATTCTGCTGCACCACCCGTATGACTCCTTCTCCACGTCGGTGCAGGCGTTCCTCGCGCAGGCGGCCGCCGACCCGAAGGTGCTCGCCATCAAGCAGACGCTCTACCGCACGTCGAGCAACTCGCCGATCATCGACGCGCTCATCGACGCCGCACAGGCCGGCAAGCAGGTGCTCGCGCTCGTCGAGCTCAAGGCGCGCTTCGACGAGGATGCGAACATTGCGTGGGCACGCAAGCTCGAACGCGCCGGCGTGCACGTCGTCTATGGCATTGTCGGACTGAAGACGCACTGCAAGCTCTCGCTCGTCGTTCGTCAGGAGGCGGACGGCCTCACCCGCTACTGCCACGTGGGCACCGGCAACTACAATCCGAAGACCGCGCGCCAGTACACCGATCTCGGCCTGCTCACCTGCGACCCGGTGGTGGGGCAGGATATGACGAAGCTGTTCAACCAGCTTTCCGGCTACGCGCCGAAGTCGAGCTTCCACCGTCTGCTCGTCGCGCCGCGCACCGTGCGCTCCGGCCTCATCCAGCGCATTCGCCGCGAGGAGGAGGCCGCGCGCGCCGGCAAGGAGGCGTGGATCAAAATCAAGGTGAACTCGATCGTGGACGAGAAGACGATCGATGCCCTCTACCGCGCCAGCCAGGCCGGTGTGAAGATCGACATCGTCGAACGCGGCATCTGCTCGCTCAAACCAGGCGTACCCGGGCTTTCCGAGAACATTCGCGTGCGCTCCATTCTCGGCCGTTTCCTCGAACACAGCCGCATCTACGCGTTCGCGAATTCCGACGGTCCGCAGATTGGCGAGGGCCCGGTTTCCGGACCGGAGGTGTGGATCGGTTCCGCCGACCTCATGCACCGCAATCTCGACCGCCGTGTCGAGGCGCTGGTGCGCATCACCGCGCCCGAGCAGGTGCAGGAGCTCATCGACTACGTGGACCTGCAGATGGCCGACACCACGTCGAGCTGGCATATGCAGCCCGACGGCACCTACGTGCGCCATTCGAAGGACGCCGAAGGCAAGCCGCTGCTCGATTGCCAGGAGTATCTGATCAAGAAGCACATGCGCAAGAAGGTCACGAACTGATCCGCCGCCAATCTGCGTAAAAAGATTCCTCTGCGTAAAAAGGGACATTGCGAGCGCGACAATGTCCCTTTTTACGCAGAGAGGGGGCGGTCTACGCAGAATGCCGCCTGCCAGCTGAGTCACTCGCCAGCAGACTCGCCCACCAGCAGACTCGCCCACCAGTTGAATCGCCCACCATACGATGTCGCCCATCCCTGCCTATGCGCCCCCATTTGCGTAAAAAGGGACATTTCTGCTGCCTATCTGTCCCTTTTTACGCAGATTACGCAGAGTGGTTTTGCTCATCTTGCCAGCTGACACCCCACCTCTTGCGTAAAAAGGGACATTATCGGCGCCTATCTGTCCCTTTTTACGCAGCGGAAGTTTACGCAGAGGAGGCCGCATTTTGTGCAAAGGAGATTTTCACACCAGTGCGGCTCTTACACAAGGCAGCTTTTTACGCAGAGGAATCTTTTTACGCAGCGAATGGCGTAGTCTGAAACCATGAGTGAGAAACGAACTGTGGAGGCTGCGGGCGGCATCGTGTACCGCATTGTGCGCAGCATCGGCTCAATGATGGCTCCGTTGAGCGCGAACGACGTGGAGGTGTGCCTCGTGCACCGCCCGAAATACGATGACTGGAGCTGGCCGAAAGGCAAACTGGAGATCAACGAATCGCACCGGCACGCGGCGGTGCGCGAAATCGGCGAGGAAACCGGCTTCCCCGTCGCGCTCGGCCCGTTCCTGGGCGAAGTGGAGTACCCGCTTTCGTCGGAGGGCAAGAAAACACGCCATGCCGCCCACAACGACGGCAAGGACGCGACCAAGCATGTGCTGTACTGGATGGCCACGCAAATCAGCGACGACGAGAACTGGCACCGCCGCGAAGCCTTCGGCCCGATTCACGCGGTGGACCTGGGCGAGGTGAGCGAGATCGCGTGGCTCTCCCTCGACAAGGCGCGCAAGAAACTCACGCATTCCACCGACCGCGACATGCTCGCGCTGTTCGTGGACCGCATTGAGGAGGGCGCGCTCAAGGCGACGCCATTGCTGCTCGTGCGCCATGCCAAAGCCGAGTCGCGCAAACAGTGGGACGGCACCGAGCCGCACCGCCCGATCACACCGGAGGGCGCCGCCGCCGCGTATGCGCTTGACCGCGAACTCGCCTGCTACAATCCGGTCGAACTCGCCACCTCGCCGTGGACCCGCTGCGAACAGACCATCGAAATGCTCTCCTGGCAGACGAAACGCGAGCGCCGCGCACTGCCGCCGCTCACCGAAGAGGCGTTCGAGCACGACCCGCAGGCGGCCTGGAGTTGCTTCGCCGAGCAGATCAAACATGTGCTCGAGACCGGCAACACGATGGCGGTGTGCATGCACAGGCCGGTGATCGGTGGTATGTTTGAACATCTGCGCCCATTGTGCGCAAGCAAATCGCTGGCCAAGCGACTCGTTGCGAAATCGCCGTACATGGCCACGGCGAACGCGTTCGCACTGTTCTTCGTACAGACCGAAGATGGCCCGCGCATCATCGACATACAGAAAGTGACGCCTATTGTCTACTAATTCCATGCATTCCGGCTCGGTGATTGCGAGCCGTTCCGCGTTCACCCACACCGGCTCGCCGCGCCCCGCACGCCCCGGCCAGCTCGATCAGGCGATTGCCGAGGGACTGGCCAGCGACGTCGATCCCGAGCGCCTGCGCGAAGTCGCCCACACCACCGCCTGGGCCCTGCTGAGCAATGTGCACAAGACCGACGACCCCGCCATTGTGGAGCGCGTGCTCACGCTGGTGGACCGCGAGGGGGTCGATGTGATCGCCGAACTGTGGAGCAAGGCGGAGCCGGACTCGCTGCCCGGCGTGCTGTGGCGGCTGTATCTGCTGCGGTCGTGGATGCGCAAACAACGCGACACCATCGCCCGACTGTGGCGTTTGGGCGAGCCGATCGCCACCTCCGCCTCCGCAATCGCCGGCGTGGACTCCGCCCCCACCGAAGATGACATCGCGCGCACTGCCGACTCGATTCTCACCGGCGCGTTCCGCGGCGATTTCGCGGTCGCGTTGACGCGCGCATCGGTGTTCGTTGGCATCGTCGCACTCGGGTTACGCGTCGAGGCGCGCAATCTCACGCAGCGGGCGAATCTGAATCCGATCGATTTCACCGCCGAGCAGAGCAAGCGGCGGCGCACGCAGGCCGCGCAACTGCTGCACACCGCGGCGAATCTGAACATCACGAGCAAGGATTTCAAGCACGGCGCGGCTCTGTGGCGCCAAGGCAAGCTCGAGTAGCCGGCCGGTTTTGCGGGGCGCGCACTTCCCGCGTGGCAAACCAGTGCGAATCTGCACGCATTCGTCGCATTGGCAGGCCCGCAATATGACGAACATATGCGCCCATGCACGGGTTTGTCATGTTTGCAGACCGCTCCCGCGACAATGCCGTACACGCATGCACTGCTTTGTCACATCTGCACCTCTCCAGCATGACAAACAGGTGTGCCGATGCACGGGTTTGTCATATCTGCAGATTGCTAGCGCGACAAACCCGTGTGCACCCGCGCGTATTTGTCATATGAAATCGCAGATTCATCGTTCAGCGCGCTGCAGGCCGACACACCTTGGCGAAGGGTGTAAGCTTGAGTGTTGCGCCGGGCCGTACATAGCCCCGGGCTCCGTTTTTTGCCGCTGCGAGCGGCCTTTGCGCCGACAGGCGCTTTTGCGGTCCGGCGTTTTCCTCCCTCCCACAAAATGCGAAACGCAAACCGCGCACATCACGCACGCAATGCTTCGTCAAGCGGATTGATCTGCCATCTCGCATTGGCTGCACAGACAAATGCCAGCAGCCCCGTCCCCAGAACAACTGCCGGCACCGGGAAGCGCAAGAGCGCTACGACATAAGCGCCAATCGCAATGGCAGTCAGCACGCTCAGCGGCCATCCGCGCACGCCGAGAACGAATCCGTTTCGCAGCACGGCCAGGAATCTTGCCTTCGGATAGCGCACCACCAATTCGATCGCCACGCACATTGCCGGTACACTCACTGCCAGCACCACGCAGATCACTGGCATCAGCAATGCACCGAAATTCAGTTGAGCCAACAGTTGCAGATTCCAGACCCCAATCATTGCAATGCCCGCAAAAGCCGCGCCGATCGCCAGTGCGCGCTTCCAGATTCTTGCATATGCCCGCATAAACGGTCTGAATACCGCCCTATCCTCGCCTTCGTGCACATATGGCGATGCAATCCAGTCCGGCGAATCTGCAGATTCACTCGATTCATTGCGGTCATCATGTCGCGCGTGCAACATTGGATGATCGTTGCATACCGCAAACGCGGCGGCCACACCGGGAACACTCGCTGCCGCACCCAACGTCCACAGGAGCATGGCAACGGGCATCGGAATGCTTGACACCATCGACACCGTAGATGCGACAATCAGCGGAAGCGCCGCGACCACCACGCATACGGACAGCAGCAACAGCACGTATACCGCATGCAGGCAATCCATGGCGCCATTCACGATTCGGGTCTTATTCAGAACTCTCCGGTTTTCCATGCCTCATCACTCACCCTTTCATACCACTGGTGGCGATGCCCTCAATGAACTGCTTCTGCCCAAGCAGGAATACGATGACGATCGGCAGCACCGAGAGCACCGAGCCAGTCAGTATCATCGAATAATCAGCGTCATACTGCGAGATGAAGGTTTTCAAGCCGAGCTGGATTGTGTATAGATCAGGCGAACGCAGGTACAGCAGCGGTCCCATGTAGTCATTCCATGTGTTCGTGAACGTGATGATCGCCAATGCGGCCAACGATGGGCCCGATAGCGGCAGAATAACCCGCAGATAGATGCCGAACTCGCTCAACCCGTCTATTCTCGCCGCCTCGCACAGGTCATCCGGAATCGTGTCGTAGAACTGTTTCATCATGAACACGCCGAACGCGCCGAACGCCTGCAACAGGATGATTGACCATCGTGTGTCGTTGAGACCGGCGGCAGAGAGCATCTTGAACTGTGGAATCATATAGGCCTGCCAGGGAATCGCCATTGTCGCGATGTAGCACATGAACAGCGCGTGGCGGCCACGGAATCGTATCTTCGAAAACCCGTAGGCCGCGAATGATCCGGTGAACACCTGCAGGAATGTGACGGCAAGCGCGAAAAACACGGTATTGCCAAGCCACACGCCCATGTTTGTACGAGTCCAGATCTGCGAATAATGGCGGAACTGCCACTGTTCTGGAATCCACTGAAAAGGCACCGCGGAGATCTCGTTGTTCGTCATCAACGACGCAACGACCATCCAGACGAAAGGCAGCACGAAAACGATCGTCATGCCAATGAGCAGCAGGTATTCAGCGACGCGTGCGAACGCGCCGACCTTTCGCAACCCAACACCCGCATGGAGCGTCGCGTCTGCTGAGCTCATACCATTCATGATCTCTCCTTGAGATTGTTGACCCAGAACTGGAACACGGTGACAGCCAAGCACAGCGCGAACAGTACGAGCGATATCGTCGAGGCATAGCCGAAATCGGCACGTTCGAACGCCACGCGGTAGATGTACTGCGCGAGCACGAGCGTGGATGTGCCGGGACCACCGTTCGTCATGACGAGCGTGAGGTCGAGGATCTTGAACGACGTGATTGTGAGCGTGATTGTCACAAAGAAAAGCGTGGGCCTCATGCAGGGCACGGTGATCTTCCAGAACCGTTGCCATGCGTTCGCACCATCGACCTCGGCGGCTTCATAGAGTTCCTTGGGTATGGTCTGCAGACCGGCGAGCAACAGAATCATGAAGTATCCGACCTCACGCCAGGTGCCTACGATGATCACGGCAGGCATTGCCCACGTCGTCGAGGAGAGCCAGCCCGGAGGATCGGCAGTGAACAGTCTGAGGAACTGGTTGATGATGCCGGATTTCGGATCGAACATCATGCTCCACACTTCGGCGACCGCAATAATCGCGGTGATGTACGGGAAAAATGCGACGGTGCGGAAGAATGCGCGGCCGCGTAATTTGCGGTTGAGCAGCACGGCGAGCGCGAATGCCAGGCAGAGGGTGACGGGAATATGCACCATGGCGTAGTAGAGCGTGTTCCTCAGGGCGGCGTGGAAATTGACGTCGGTGAGCATGCGTTTGAAATTCGAAGCTCCGTTGAATTCCGGACTGCCCAAGGCGCTCCATTTGGTGAATGCGGTATAGAACACCGTGAGCACGGGCGCCAGTACGAGCAATGCGAATCCTATGAAGTTCGGCGCGATGAACAGCAGACCATTACGCAGATTTCGTCTGCGCACAATGCGCTCAACATCACGCTCCGGCACTGCCTGCGCGGTTGGTGTGATGGACATACCTGCTCCTTTCCGCTATGCCCCGGCTCTATGGTTCCGCGGATTGCCCGGCATGCTTGGGCAGCAACCCCGATGACTGTATGGCGTGCGAGGCGCGTTCGAGTGCCGCATGCGGCTCGGCGGTGCCGGACATGATCGAGGTGTGCGCGATCTGCAATTCGTCTTGGATGAGCTGCGTCGCCTCCCCCACCGGGTTCTCGGGAACCAATGTATTGCGTGTGATCGCGTCGCGGGTCTCCGCACCTTGCGGCATGTGCGGCCGGTTGAGGAACGTGTTCAGCACATTTTGCGACCAGTAGGCGGGCAATGTGCCGGTTTTCGCCAGTGCCAGAGCGCCCTGTTCGCCGCTCGCCCAACGTACGAAGTCCTTGGCCGCCTCCAGTTCGCGGCCGCGGAGCGTGGCAGGGATCGCGAAACCCGTGGGATCGCCGAAGCTACGCGGGTGGCGCGTCTGCCCGGCGGTCTGTTGGGGCAGTGTCGTGATGCCCCATTCGAAATCCTCGGCATCGCCGCTCTGCTGGGCGTCCGCGAGCGGTCCCATGTACCAGGTGGCCATGGGCAACAGCACGGCTTTCTGCGTGCCGAACTGCGACTGGTAGGTGGTTTTTGACGAGGAGATCGTGTTGTAGGGCAGTGTGAGGCCTTCGGCTTCCATACGCGTCATACGCGCATAGAACGATTCGAGATAGGCATAGTCCCCCGAGAAGAACAGATCCCTCGCACTGTCCCCGCCATATTGGGAAAGCACTATGGATTGAGGCATCGACTGCCATGCCGTGTGATGGTAGGTAGGGTATACGCCGTTCATGCCGTGCTCTTTGAGCGCCCGTCCGATCGTACGGCAGTGGGATTCATAAGTCGCCCATGTCCAGGTGCCATTGGGTTCCGCCAGACCGAGTTTTCGTAGCAACGTCTTGTTGTAGAACAGCACCCACACATCTTGACGGTATGGCATTGCATAGGTTCTACCATCAATCCGATAATCGTCCAAACCGCGTAGATCGTCGTTGTTCTCATAATCGGCGGCAAGATCGCTCAGATCTGCGAGCGCGCCCGGCTGGGCGTAAGTGTAGAACATACGCAGATTCTTTATGGGGAACACATCGGTGCTTTTCTTCGCCGAGAGGTCGGCAATCAGCTGCTTGTCATAGTCATCGGCGCTGTACTCCTTCACCTGCACAACCACATTCGGGTGTGTGGCATGGTAGCCATCGGCCAATGCCTGGAATTCCGGACGAGTGCTGAGCGTCCAACCTGCAAGCGTGATCGTCACGGCGTCCTCAGGCGGTCCAGTCACGACTCCGCCTGAAGTGGAGCACGCTGCAACCGTGACCACCATGACCGCAACCATGACGGACACGACAACTGACCTGCACCATTTCGCCAGCTTCATTGCTCCATCTCCTCCAGTGCGCCCACACCATCGTGGAGTCCCAATCAACAACGTACCACGGTTCACGGGAATGCCTCATGCCGACGCGCACCATCCTTTTCTTTACCGATACGGCGTCGGCATGGGCACCCATCAATCAGAAGAGTGTTTCGTCATGGTCATCCGCCGGGTGCGGCGTGTAAGTAATCGTGAATTCGTCATCCGAGGGGGCCTCGGTTTCATTGATGGCATCGTTCGACTTCACGAAGGTCACGGTTCCGTAAGCCGGGACCGTCACATGTTGCCAGCGCGCACCTTCGCCGTTGATCGCCACGGCCGCCTTGATGTCCGACCCCGTGGGATTGTAGAGGATGCCGCTCAGGCCACCGTCCGGAGCTATGAACGCGACGGAGCCCAAACCTCCTTTGCGACCATCAGGCGTGTAGTTCGTGCTCGAGATGCGTCGTGCACCCACTGGGACGCCCTGCCCGAAGTTGCGCAACATGAAGTACTCGAGATTGCGCTTCACCTTGCCTGTCGAGGAGTCGATGGTGACCACACCACGTCGGCCAGACGTGCCTGCGTAGCTCGGGAAGCCCTGTTCGTCGAGCGCCATGTTCCACAGGTTGATGAGCCCCATACCGTTGCGCACGAGCCAAGTGCCGATCTCACCGAACATCACATGGCTCGCCTCGTCCACCGTTTCGTCAAGCATGCAGCGGCGCTCGGTCATCGCGACCTTCCAGTTCGGGAACTGGCGAGCGCCATTATGCACCCATTCGGGCAGACCGGAGTAAGTGTGGAATGCCGCACCGGCGAACGCATTGGCCTGGGCGAGCGTCATGTAATCCGATGCCGGACGTTGCCAGAAACGCAGGGAGTCATCTCCGAAGTATATTTCGACGTCGGGGAAGGTGCGGTCGAGTGCCGGGCGCAGATATTCACTGCCCCACTTGGCAAGTTCCTCCGGAGTCCAGATGGTGATCGGCCACGGGCAACCGTTGCTCGGCTCGTTCTGCATGGTCACCGAATGGATGCGAATGCCAAGCTTGGCATAGGCGGCAATGAACTTAACGAAATACTGGGCATACACATAGTCAATCGTGTCCTGGTACCGATAACCGTTGCCGACATATTCCCCCAGACGCAGGCGACCGGAGCCGTCAAGGCGATTCGAGGTTTTCATCCAGGCCGGGGCGCTCCACGGCGACGCCATGATCTTCACAGCCGGATTGATTGCCACGATCTCTTGCAGAACAGGCACCACGTTCTTCATGTCCTTGGTGGCATCCGGCGCGCCGGGCTCGCCTTCCCCGATGGAGAAATAGTTGAGTCCCCCATCTGCGGCGACCCCATCCGGCAGATCGTCGTATGTGTAGTACTTCTGGCTGGAGAAGTCGCAGGCTCCGATGGAGATGCGCACCGAAGAGAATCCACCCTGTTCCGGGCTGAACATCTCTTCGAGCAACGAGTGGCGCTGTTCGGCGCTCATCGAATGCATCATCAGACTCGCCGACGAATCCGTGATCGCCGCACCGGCGCCTTCCCACAGCTGATATTGTTCGCTTGCATCCAGCACAATCGGCACTGCACCGTCCAATGTGCCGACAACTGGCGGCGTGTCGACCGGTGTACGGCGTGTCGCGAGATCGCCGCTCGTCTCGGTCCAGTATTCATTGGCGAAGGGGTGTACCGCGTTCATTTGGTCCTCCGAAACATCATAGATTTGCTTATCTTTGGCTGCATATGACCGGACTCTTCGTTGATGCCTGTCTGCAGACAGCTTCATTATAGCAAACTTTTTTCTATTTCAATCACTTTTAATCAGATTTGCTCATTTATGCTCATTTGTGATATATTCGTTGCAAGCCGAATGACGAAGACGCCATCCAGCCGTTCACAACTCAACGAGAGACAAGAGCACCCCGAAAGATAGTGGTGAAGAAAGGAACAGATATGTCCAGCGCAACCATATCCGACAATGCCGTCGAGATTGAAGAGAAGCCGGCATTCAGAAAAATAGAGCCGATCGGCTATGCCTTCGGTGACATCGGCAACGGATTCTACTTCCAGCTTGTCTCCAATTACGCACTCATCTATCTCACCGACGCGCTCGGCATCGGGGCCGCCGTCGCGGGCGCAATCATCTTCATAGCCAAACTGTTCTCGGCCTTCACCGATTTCGGGTTCGGACGCGTCTCCGACAAGGCCAAGCTCCGTAAGGATGGTCGCTACCACTGGTTCATCCGCGTTTTCCGCTACCCACTCATGATCACAATGGTGCTGTTCTTCCTGCCGCAGGTCGCCCACATGCCGATGGGTCTGCGCATCACCTGGTGCACGCTGCTCTACATGCTCACTGTCGTGTTCTATTCCGCCATCGGCGCCGGCTACGGCTCTCTCGCATCCGTCTCCACGCCTGTGGTCAAGCATCGTGACGCCATGGCTTCGGGACGCGGCTTCGGCTCGACGGCCGGAGGCATCATCGTCGGCTTCTTCCTTCCGCTGCTCGTCTACAAGACCGTGAATGGCCACAAAACATTGCAGGGCGGCATCTTTGTGTGGATCGCGCTCGTCTTCGTCGCACTGATGTGGCTGTGCTATGAATTCACCCTCCGTTCCACGGTGGAACGCATCCAGATCGACAAGTCCGACGAGGAGAGCCAGGTCCCTCTGGGGAAGGCGCTCAAGGCCATGTTCACCAATCGCGCCATGGTCGCCATTGTCGCTGCGGCACTGCTGCTCATTCTCACCCAGCTGTTCGCCGGCTCGGTGAACAACTACCTGTACAAGGACTACTTCAACAACACGTTCGCACTGTCGATCCTCGCATTCCAGAATGTGCCGGCGCTGATCATCGCACCGTTCGCACCGGCCATCTGCGATCGCTTCGGCAAGAAGAGCGCTTGCGGGGTCACACTCGCGGTCTCCGCTGTGGTGTTCCTGCTCATGTACTTCATGCACATCACGAATCCATGGGTGTTCGTGGCACTCTCGTTCGTCGCCAATCTTGGCAATGGCTTCTTTGGCCTTATGGTCTGGAGCTTCATCACCGACATCACCGATGACATTCAGGTGAAGACCCACACCCGCGAAGACGGTACGGTGTACACCGGCTACATGTTCTTCCGTAAGATCGGCCAGGCGCTCTCGGGCCTGTTCGCAGGCGCTGCCGTCACATGGACAGGGTACATGTCCGCCACCGCCGGCCAAGACATCGTGCAGCCTCAGGCCGTACTCGACCGCATCTACGATGTAGCCACCATCGTCCCCGCCGTTGGATACGCACTGATTGCCGTGGTTCTGCTTGCCTTCTACCCGCTCTCGGGCAAAATCGCCAAGCAGAACGCTCAGATTCTGGCCGAGCGCCACGCGCAGGGCAAGCTCTGAGCCACACTCCCAATGCCAAAGGGCCCTTTCGCATAGTCTGTGCGAAAGGGCCCGCGCACTCCGACATGGCGTATTGCATTATCCGCCGGGTTCATATGCCAGCCCTAGCGAATTCACGTATAATCAGTTCTGTTCAATATTGATCAGAATGTGCCGATGACAGGACCGAAATGAACGACGCCACCAATAAGGAATATCTGCCGGCCGAACGGCAAGACGCAATACTGAGTCTGCTCACCCGCCAATCCGTGGTGAAAGTGCCCGAACTCGCACAGCTGCTCCACACCACACCAATCACCGTTCGACGCGACCTTGCGCAACTCGCCGAAGCAGGCTTGCTACGACGCGTACGCGGCGGTGCGATGTCATTGAACGCCTGCGAACAGGCGGAACCACCGACCGAAGCGTCCGCCAACGAGCCCTCCGCACAGCAGGAGGCGCCCGACGACGACTCAATCGGCCTGCTCTTCCCGGAACCGAGCTTCCTCTGGCCCAAAGTGGTCGACGAAATCCGTATGCAGGCGCGGCGACATCATCTGAACGTCGTGCCCCGCGAAACCAGTTACGGCACCACTTCCGAAGTGGAACAACTCAACGATCTGGCGGCAATACCCGGCATGCGCGGACTGATCATCGCCCCCACCCCTTCCGAACAACTCGAAAGCGCCTCTTGGAATTGGATTCAGGAATCTCCATTGCCCATCGTCGTGGTCGAGCGCTCACATCCCTCCTGCGCCAAAGGCTTCTTTGCCGATTCCGTCAACACGAACCATCCGGCAGGCGCGTGGAAGGCTTACTGGCACTTCGCCGATAACGGGCATACCCGCGTCGCCGCGGCGTTCTCGAACTCCCCCACTTCGTCGCTCATCAGCAAAGGGTGGCAAAGCGCCGTGGAGAGCGGAAGTGCAATCGACTGCCCCTTCATCTGCACCGATGTACAGCCCTACAACACAAAAGAAGTGAACGCAGTGGTCGAGAAAATCATCGAATCGCATGTCAGCGGCATCTTCGTGCATTCGGACTACCTGGCCATTGCCATTGCACAATCCCTCACGCAACACGGATTGAAAGTGCCCGATGATGTGTCGATGATTTCAGTGGACGGATTCGCCTCATTGAGCTCCCGGCCGCTCACCGTGCTCAAATCATCCCCGCAAACACTGGGACGCGCCTCCCTGCAACTGCTCTTGTGGCGTCTGAGCGACCCCGATGGGCTCACTCAGCATATCTCATTCGATCCGCAGCTCATCGACAACGGCAGCGTGCGCAATCTGAACGCATAATTCGACACTGAATTTCGTGTTTTGTCACCCGCGAACACAAACAAGGCTTACTCTAGTAACTATGGAATTGCATGTACTCAATCACCCGCTCATCGAGCACAAGCTCACGGTGCTCCGCGACAAGAACACCCCCTCCTCCACGTTCCGCGAACTCGTCTCCGAGCTCGTCTCGCTGGAGGCCTACGAAGCGACCCGTAATCTCGAGGTCGTAGACAAGCCAATCGAAACCCCGGTCGCGCCCATGGTCGGCAAGCAGATTGCCAAGCCGCGCCCAATCATCGTGCCGGTGCTGCGCGCCGGTCTGGGCATGCTCGACGGCATGACGCGCATGATGCCGAGCGCCGAGGTCGGTTTCCTGGGCATGAAGCGCGACGAGGAGCACCCGACCCAGCAGATCACCTATGCGAACCGTCTGCCGGACGATCTCTCTGGTCGCCAGTGCTTCCTCATCGACCCGATGCTCGCGACCGGCGGCACGCTCGTCACCGCGACGCACTACCTGATGGACAAGGGCGCCAAGGACGTCACGGCGATCTGCATCATCGCCGCCCCCGAGGGCATCAAGTTCGTCGAGGAGAACATTCGCGAGGATATTAACTTCCGCGTGGTCGTGTGCGGCGTCGACGAAGGCCTCAATGACAAGAGCTACATCGTCCCCGGCCTGGGCGACGCCGGCGATCGCCTCTACGGCGTCATCGACTGACCTAGCGGCAAACTGTGCCCCCGAACAGATCTACTCATGTTCGGGGGCACAGTCTTTTGTTGAGGGGTACAGGTCAGAAAATGCTCAGACTCACTGCTTCGGCACGAATGCCTCGAAAATGAAGCGGTCGAAATACGGCTGCGCGCCCGCGAGCTCGTCGGAGGTGCGCACGGTCCACGCCACGGCCATCGCGCCCATTCTGCGCACGAAGCGCAGCATGGCGCCGTCGCCGTTCTTGAAATCGTATGCCACGAAGTCCGGGCGCGAGATCTCGTTGAACATGAGCTTGCCGCCCATCCACAGCATCGGGTTCGCAGTGAACGCCGTGTCTTCGGCGAGCTGGCCGCGGCATACATCGGGGTGCTCGCGCTTGTACCAGTTCATTGCGGCCGGGTTGAACGACTCCACCACATACAGTCCCTGGTAGGCGTCGAGCAGATCGGCCGCGGTCTGCATGAGCTCCTCGTCGCGGTCGTCCCACGTACGGTAGTTCTCGAATTTGAATTCGACGATGATCGGCACGCGGCCGTCCACCACACGCAGCACATCCTCGAGCAGCGGCACATGCTGGTAATACCCGGTCGGCGCCTGCGACGGCGTGGTCACGAGCGGCGGATTCTCTGTGGCGCCAGGCAGCAGCGGGGAGACCTCAGCACCGGGAGCCGCCGTGGGGAACAGCGGGATGCGCACGAGCTCATCGTAGGTGAGATCGCGAATGTTGCGCGGATCTCCCGCCACACGCAGCAGATCGGGGTCATGGGCCACGACCACCTTGTTGTCGAGCGTCAGCTGCACGTCAAGCTCGATGCCGTACCCCGCCTCGGCCGCCGCTGCAAACGCGGCCAGTGAGTTCTCAGGTGCCAGCGGGCCGGGCTCGTCGATGGAGCCGTACCCGGCGCGCAGTGCCATGCGGCGTGCGAGTGCGATGTACTCGCCGCTTTCGCCGGCATGCTGTTGTGAGAGACCGGAGCCGGCGTCGTGCAGACCGCGGTGCGCATACAGCACATCCGGCAGCGTGGGCACGTAGTTCTTCCGCTTGTTGTTGAAGGTGCGCGGGGCCACCGCCCACACGCCCAATCCCGCGGCCACTGCGCCGCCAATCAGCGCTTTCTTCAATGCATTGGCCATATTGCCCTCCCTAAACTCGAAAGCACGTCACTATGCACGAGACTACCCGAATCCGCGCACGCGCGCAGCCTACGCGCTAAGCTATGCGGTTACTTGCGCGTCTTGCGTTTCGCCGCGTGCCGTTTGATCAGAATGTCGATCACAATCCATGCCGACAGCACGAACGCCGCCGCATACCCGGCGAATCCGACCACCGGTATGCCGAAGATGATCGGCTTCATGCCGGCGAAATACACGATTGAGGAGCCAATGAACAGGCCGACCACAATGAGCGCCATCGTGAGACGGTTCACCATGTCGCTCATCTGGCTGAGCGGCTCCTCGGAACCCACGAGCTCGAGATTCATCTTGAGTTCGCCGCGCGTGAGCATGTGCAGGGCGGTCTGCGCGTCCACGATGCCCTTGAGCCCGCTGTGCAGCGCCTGCTCGCTCTCTATGCCGAGTCTCTTCACCTCGGATTTCACCATCTCCACCGGCGTTTTCGACGATTCGATGTGCTGGGAGATGATCTCGATCATGTTGACGTTCGGAATGAACTCGTCGAGCAGACCCTCCAACGTCACGAGCGCGCGGCCCACTGTGGTCACCGAGCTGGGGATTTCTATGCCGTGCCGGCGTGCCATCTGTGTGAGCGAGGTGATGAACGCCGCCAGATCGAGGTCGGCGAGGTCCACGGTGCCGAACTCCTCCACAATGCCGTCGAGATCGCCGAGCAGCGACGGGTAGTCCGCCCGCTCCACATCGGTGCCGGCGAAGCGGAGCAGCGCGTCGGCGAGATCCGCCGAGTTCTGCTTGGCCACGGCGAACAGCATCTGTTTGAGGGCCACGCGGGTGCGCGCGTCGAGTCTGCCGGTCATTCCGAGGTCGAGCAGAATGATCTTGCCGCCGCGAATCTCTATGTTGCCGGGGTGAGGGTCGGCGTGGAAGAAGCCGGCGTCGAGAATCTGCGCGGCGTAGTTGTCGACGAGCTTGGTGCCTATCTCGTTGAGCGAGTAGCCGTCGTCGATCAGCTCGCGCGTATGCGAGATCGGTATGCCGTCGATGTATTGCATGACGAGCACGTGCTCGGTGCACAGGTCAGTGAACGGCGTCGGGCAGTCCATGTACGCATAGTGCGAGCAGAACCGTTTGAATTCGGCCAGATTACGCGCCTCGTTGAGGAAGTTCGTCTCCTCGTCGAAGGTCTCCCACAGCTCCTCCACCACGCCGCGGAAGTCGACCACCTGCGAGCTGTGCATGATCTTCGTGGCGCCCTTGGCGAGCGAGCGCATGATCGAGACGTCCTGCGCCATTGTTTCGCGCACGCCCGGCCGCTGCACCTTCACGGCCACGTCCTCGCCGGTTTTCAGCGTCGCACGGTGCACCTGCGCGAGCGATGCGGAGCCGAGCGGCGTGGTGTCGATGTGCTCGAAGATCTCGTCGATGGGCCGCTGGTATTCGTTCTCCAGTGTTTCGAGCACAATCGCGTACGGCATCGGGTCGGCGTCCGCGCGCAGTTTGGAAAGCTCGGCGCAGAACGACTCGGGCAGAATCTCCGACCGCATCGACAGGATCTGGCCGACCTTCACGAAGGTGGGCCCGAGCGCTTCGAACATGAGGCGCATCTTGACCGGCGTGAGTCCGCGCAGCGCGTCGTATTCGAGCGCGATCTTGCCGATCTGCTTGAGGCGTTTCGCCTTGCTCATGCGCGTCAGGTGGTATTCGCTCGAGAAATTGCGCTTGTGCGCGCCGAACAGACCGATCGTCTCCTCGACCTGCGGCTGCTGCCTGCGCGCGATGCTCACCGGAATGTCGTGGGTGTGCGCGTCCGCCGGGCGTTCGGACTGCGCAGATTGCGGCGCTGGCGTTTCCGGCTGTGCTGCGGTTTCACTCGTCTCTCCGCCGGACTGCTCGGCTTCCTCGCGCTGCAGATTGTGTTCGATGGTGGCGCCTTGCTCGTCCACCTCATCGCCAAGATGCAGGATCTTCTCGGATTCGGCGGTCTCCACCGTCGCCCGCAATGCGTCGTCGGTCGGATTGTCGAAGGCCGGCCCGTCGCTGTGGGCTTCCTGGTTCTCCAAGCGGTTGCTCAGGTCGATGAGCTCGGAGGTCTCGTGCTTCTCCTCGTGTTCGAGATGGCGTGCCTCGCGGGCGTCCTTGCGCTGCTGCCTGCGCTGCCCGGCCTCCTCGCGTCGCACGTCACGCCTGAGCTCATGCGCCTCGTGACGCTCCTCGCGCGCCGCCTCGGTTTCTCGCTTGGACTTGTCGCTGTTCTTGTCGCTCATATAAGAATCCTACCCAGTCGGGAGGCCGGCGTCGCCGGCGCATACGGGTGAACATACACGCGTGCGCCGCCTGAATCCAGACGGCGCACGCGTAGGGGAATCACAGGATCACTGCTCGTCGGACTTCTTCTCGGTGGCCTTCTTGATCGTCTGCTCGGCCTGGTCGCTCAGGCCGGCGGCCGCATCGCGAACGGTGTTGGAGGCGTCTGCGAGCTTCTCCTTGAGCGAGTCGGACTTCTCGCCGGCCTTGTGGGCGAGTTCGGAGTTGAGCTTCTTGCCCTGCTCCACGGTGAGCTCACCGCGCTTGACGAGGTCGTTCACGAGCTCCTGACCCTTCTCGGCAGTAGCTGCAATGGCGCCCACGCCCGCAAGGAACACCTTGCGCAGGCCTTCTCCGAAGTCCGGCATTGCGGAATTCGTCTTGTTCTCGGTATTGTTCTCGTCTGTCATATCGCCCTCCTGGGTGTATCTATACGCTGGTATCTCCCAACTCTACACGCCTGCGAACGCAGACATTCGCGCCTCGATGTTTTTGCCCGAGAGCACAGATTCCCACACTCACCGGGGTCGTGTGGCCGCCGCCTCGCGGGCGTGTGCCGCATATTCGTCGATGCGCGCGAGCTCGGCGCGCTGGGCGTCCGTCTGCTCGGGGTCGAATGCGCCGTAGCGGCGTTCGGCCGCCGTGCGGATCATGAAATCGGTGATCTTCGGGTTCTTCGGCAGCAGCGAGCCGTGCATGTAGGTGCCGATCACATTGTGCACACGCGCACCCTCGGTGTGGTCCTCGCCGTTGTTGCCCGTGCCGTCGCCGTCCACCGTGCCGAGCGGCTGCACGCCCTCGCGCAGGAAGGTCTGCCCGGAGTGGTTCTCGTAGCCGATCACATCGCCGAACTGTGCGCTGTGCTCGACGAGATTACCTATCATGCGCACGTCACGGCCCACCGTGTAGGCGCGAATGATCGAGATGCCCTCGAGCTTCGTGCCGTCGATCGTTTCGAAATACTCGCCGAACAGCTGGTAGAGCCCGCAGATCATGAGCATCGGCACGCCGCTCTGAGCGAGGTCGCGCAGCTGGTCGGCACGGCGGAAGAGGTCTTCGATGATCTTCTTCTGACCGGTGTCCTGGCCGCCGCCACCCAGAATGATGTCGGCATGCTCGGGCCACGGGTCGTTCTGGTTCACGGCATGCACATGCGGCTCGTACCCGTACAGTGCGAGCCTGCGCTCCACGGCGAGCACATTGCCGCTGTCGCCGTATATGTTCATATCTTTCGGGTAGAGCGACACCACGTCGATTGCCTTGCTCATTCCGGCTCCTCCCCTGCTCCTGTCGTATTGCCCAATCGGAAAACTGCTGTGTTGCATCGCCGATTACTTGCCCACGCCGGCGTCGGCCACGTCGGCCACGGCGGCGAGCTCGGTGCGAATGGCGAGCATGGCCGTGTACGTGCAGTAGATGTGTTTCGGCATGCCCGGATTCGCGTCGACGAACTCGCGCACGGCGGCGTGCAGATCGGGTTCGACCCTCGCCACCGGCACCTGATCGTATTCCAAACGCAATGCCATGTCCCACGCGCGCACGCCGGACACCATCGCGACGCCGGTGGACCGCAGACTCGTGAAATCGACGTCCCACAGCCAGCTCATATCACGGCCGTCGGCGTACTGGTCGTTGATCGCGATCATCGTGTCGGCGCCTTCAGGCGGGAACGAGGCGAGCGCCAGGCGGAAGCCCATCGGGTTCTTGACGAGCAACAGCTCCACCGGGGAACCGTTCACGTCGATCACCTCGCCGCGGCCGAATGCCGGCGTCACGTCGGCGAGCGCGGCGAACAGCGCGTCGGTGTCGGCGTCGGCGAATGCGTTCGCGCGCGCGGTGAATGCGCGGGCGGAATCTGCTCGACCCAATTGGGCGGCCGCATACCCCACCGCGTTCGGCTTGCGCAGGTCGGCCTGCACGGCGCGCACCACGGCGAGCGCGGCGGCCGCATTGAACAGATTGTAGACGCCTTCCAGCTTGACGTCGGACTCGTATTCACGCCCGTCGACGATCATCTGCGCATGGTGGTCGCCCACCTTGGTGAGCATGACGTCGGCGTGCAGCTCGTGCGCGCTGCCGACATCATGCGCGACGTCGACGATCTGCTCATCCACGGCTTCGGGAGCCTGCGCCGACTCTGCGGACTGCACCTGGAACGTGGTAGTCATATCGTCGTCGGCGGGGAAATAGTGGCGCAGGCCTTCGGCCAAGCCGAAGTAGCGGGTGCGCACGCCGTCCTTCACCACGTCGCGCAGGCGTGCGATACGCGGGTCCTCCCGGTTGAGCACCACGGTGCCGCGGGTCGCCGCGGCAACATGGCCGAGAAGCCGAGCGGTGTTGTCGATCTCGCCGAAACGGTCGAGCTGGTCGCGCATCACATTGAGCAGCAGCGCATAGCGTGGCTGCACCTGCTCCACGAAGTGCACGGCGTAGGCCTCGTCGAGTTCGAGCACGGCGATGTCGGCGTCCAAGCGGCCGTTCAACGGCACTTCGGTGAGGATCGACGAGACGACGCCACGCGTGAAGTTGGAGCCGGTCGGGTTCGTGAACACCTTGAGGCCCAGCGATTCGAGCATCGTGGCGACCATGCGGGTGGTGGTGGTCTTGCCGTTCGTACCGGAGACGAGCACCACGCCGAGCGGCAATGTGCTCAGCGTGCGGCTCAGGAACGTGGGGTCGAACCGTTCCACCACCTTGCCGGGGAACGCGCTGCCGCCGTGATGGAGCAGGCGCGAGGCCCAGCGCACGGATTTGCCCACGAACGGGGTCGCAAAGCCATACCAGGGTGCGTGCGCGCGCACCGGGTTCGCATTGGAGGTGCCGGAATCTGCCATATGCCTGCCTCTTGTCAATCGTGTCGTCAATCGTGTTCGCTGTTGTTATGCCAATTCATACTCGCATGCCGCGCCCACCCGTGAGATGCCTTCGCGTCACACCTCGCGGTTCATGTCGCTGAAGCGTGAGTATTGGCCTTGGAACACCAGGCCGAAGGTGCGCGTCGGGCCGTTGCGGTGCTTGGCCATGATGATGTCGGCCTCGCCCGGGCGGTCCTCCTCGTCGTAGAAGTCCGGGCGGTGCACGAGGAACACCACGTCGGCGTCCTGCTCGATGGAGCCGGATTCGCGCAGGTCGGAAAGCTGCGGTTTCTTGTCGTTGCGCATTTCCGGGCCACGGTTGAGCTGGCTCAACGCCACCACCGGCACCTCGAGCTCCTTGGCGAGCAGCTTGAGTGCTCGCGAGAACTCGGAGACCTCCTGCTGTCGGCTCTCCACCGCCTTGCCCGAGGTCATGAGCTGCAGGTAGTCGATCACGACGAGCTTCAGGTCGTTCGTCTGCTTGAGCCGGCGGCATTTCGCACGGATCTCCATGAGGCTCATGTTCGGCGAATCGTCTATGAACAGCGGGGCGTCCTGAAGCCTCGCATAGAAGTTGTTGAGCGTGTTCCAGCGGTTCGGGTCAATGTCGTCGGCATTGCGCAAGGCGGCCAGCGGCACGCCCGTCTCCGCCGAGATGATGCGCTGCGCAAGTTCGACCTTGCTCATTTCCAAGCTGAACAGGATGGTCGTGTCGTGGTGGTGAATGGCGGCGGAGCGCGCGAAATCCACACCGAGCGTGGACTTGCCCATGGCCGGGCGGCCGGCGACCACCACCATCTGGCCCGGCTGCAGGCCCTTGGTCACCTCGTCGATCTCCTGGAAGCCGGTAGGCACGCCCGCCTGGAGCTCGCCCTTCTGAATGCTGTCGATCTGGTCGAGCGCATCGTGCACGGCGGCCTGCACGGGGGCGTAGTCCTGGCGCACGCGGCCGGTGCTCATCTCATACACCTCGGCCTGCGCCATGTTGATCACATCCTGCGCCTGCGAGCCTTCGGCGTCATAGCCGAGCTGCGCGATCTTCGTACCCGAGGCGATCACGCGGCGCAACAGCGCGCGCTGGTGCACAATCTCCGCATAATACGAGGCGTTCGCAGCCGTGGGAACGGAGGCGATGAGCGAATGCAGGTAGTCGATGCCACCAACCTTGTCGAGGTCTCCGGAGTCGCTCAGCCTGTTGGCCACGGTGACGGCGTCCGCGGGCTCGGATGCGGAGAACTTGCCAATGATCGCCTCGTAGATCGTCTGGTGTTTCGGCTCATAGAAGTCATCCACCGAAATGATCTGCGAAACCTCGCCAATAGCGTCCTTGCTCATGAGCATGCCGCCGAGCGTCGCCATCTCGGCGTTGTCGTCGTGCGGGGGGACGCGGTCGAAGAGACCAGCGGCATTGGCGCTGGTGTCGGTGCGAGTGGTGTTGTGGAATCCGTCAGCCATAGCTCTCGATTATATGGGGTCAGTGCGTCGCAGCCAAGGGGCTCGGAGGAACGGTGCCGGTGGATAACCGTGGGAGAATCCTCGAGTTATCCACATGATGGGGATAACCCTGTGGATAACCTGTGCAGTTATCCACACGACCGTGTTCCCGTTGTGGATAATCACAGTGGCGAAACGCTCACATGGCGTTTCGCGCCAACGCGGCCATCTGCGTCACCAGACGCGCGCGCCATTTGCTCCACCCCACCGTGTTCGAAATCGTCTCGCCGGCGGTGGCGCCCAACGACGACATGTCGGCCTTCGTCAGCGCGAACAGCATGTCGAGCAACTGGGGGTCGCCGCCCACCCGCGACGCCAGCTCGGCGCCCACCTCCGGGTCGTTCGGGTTGCGCGAGCTGGCGAAATCCGAGAGTGTCAGATGTTCGCGCACGAGCAGGCGCACCCAATCCACCATCTGATCGTCGAATCCCATGCGCCGCACGATCACCGCAGCGTGGCGCGCGCCCTCCGCCGCATGATCGGCCACGCCCGGCCGCTTGCCTATGTCGTGCAGAATCCCCGCGAGCAGCAACGCCGTGTAGTGGGCGTCATCGAACGCGCCGCCGTTGCCTGGCCGCTCGCGCCCCAATTGCGCGGTCACCGCGAGCATATGCCGGTCTATCGTGTAGCGGTGCGCCGCGGAGGCGCTCGGCCGGTTGCGAATCGCGTCCCATTCGGGCATCAGTCTGCCCGGAATTCCCACGAAATCGAGCTCCTCCCACACCTGCGGCAACCGCTCGCCGCTCGCCAGCAATTCCACGAACAGTCGGCGCATCTCGTCGCTCCACGCGTTGTCGTGGATCGGCGCACGTTTGAGATTCACCAGTGTGGACGTATTGATCGGCAGGCCCTCACGCCCGGCGGCCGCGGCCACGCGCAGCGGCAGCGCGGGGTCGGCGAGCGGGTCCGCCTGTGGGGCGAGCACAATCTCCTGCTCGTGTTTGGCGACGCCCGTCGCGAGCGTCTCGAATTTCGGCGCCTCGCGTTTGCCGCCGGCGCGCGGTGAGAGAATCTGGAAGAACGAGAACCGTGGCTTGTCGTGCACGAGCGTGCGCTGCGCGCGTGAGGCGGTCGAATCGAGCGCGAACGCGATCGTGCGGCTCAGACTCGCGAGCAGCGTCTGCAGGTCGTCGATCGACTTCGCCTCGCGCTCCCCCTCCGGCAGCGTGGGATCGGCGAGACCGAGCATCGCGGCGACCTCGGCCTGGTATTGTGTGAGCAATCTGTTCGTGTCTTTGCGCGTGATCAAATGGATTGCATCGCGCACGTCGAGCAGGCGTTCCACCGCGTCGTCATAGCGGCCGTGCGGGCGGTCGGCGAGCCAGGAGGCGGCGAGCGCGGAGAGGAGCACCGTGTCGCGCAGACCGCCGCGCGATTCCTTGATGTCGGGCTGGTTCACATACGACATTCTGTCAAAGCGCTCGTTGCGCACGTTTGCAGATTCCAGCAGTTCGGGCAGCCGCTTGCGCGCCGCCTTGCGCCACCGTTCGAGGATCGCCGTGGCCGTGGTCTCGATCAGGTGCCGGTCGCCGGCGATCGGGTTCACGTTGAGCCAACCCATCGCAGCGGGCAGGTCGTGGTCGGTCACCGATTCGCATTGGCTCACCGTGCGCACCGAATGGTCGAGGTCGAGCCCGCTGTCCCAGATCGGGTACCACAGCTTGTTCGCGAATTCGTTGAGCTGCGCGGTGGAGAGCGCCACATGGTCAGCGGTGATGAGCACGAGGTCAAGGTCGGAGGCGGGGCCGATCTGCCCGCGAGCGAGCGAGCCCACCGCGGCCAGGCCGATGCCGGAGTCGGGAATCTGGAACGGCACGGCGTGCACGGCCTCGTTCCACAATGCCTCGAGTTCGCGCATCGCCAGATTCGTGCGGGCCATGCGCTTGGCGCTGCCATTGCGGTAGACGCCGTCGGCATCCGGCTCGCTCAGCTCGAGGAACTGCTGTTTCAATGTGCTCATCGCCATGTTCTCATCTCTTCTCATTTCGTTGCGCTTGCCGTGCCCTTCGCATGCACACCCCTTTTGCGTAAAAAGAGACAGATTGCAACCCGGAACTGTCCCTAATTACGCAGAGTAAAAGCTAACGTAAGGAAAAAGGTAAAAGGCAACTTGCGTAAAAAGGGACATCTACGGCGTCGATCTGTCTCTTTTTACGCAGATCACCACTTCATCACTTTGCGTAAAAAGGGACAGACTGCAGCCCTAAATTGTCCCAAATTACGCACAGTAAAGGACAGTAAAGGTAGGTAATTTGCGTAAAAGGGGACAGATTTCAGTCTGAAACTGTCTCCAATTACGCAAAAAGCCTTATTGTGCAGAGGTCGTTGCAGGAAGGCTGCGTAAAAAGGGACATCCGAGACCACCCATATGTCCCAAATTACGCAGGGGGAGGAGGGGAGGCCACATAATTTACGCAGGGAGGCCACGCGCGAATATGACAATCCCCGCCGTACACGGGCCGTGCGTGGCGGGGATGTCACTTAGGGTTATCTGGAGAAATCCGTAAAGGCGTCAGATCGCGGCGGAACCGGTCTCGCCGGTGCGCACGCGCACCACCATGTCGAGCGGGGCGACCCAGACCTTGCCGTCGCCGATCGTGCCGGAGCCGGCGGACTTGACGATCACATCGACCAACGTCTCGGCATCGGCATCGTCGGAGAGCACTTCCACGCGCACCTTCGGAATGAGGTCCACGGTGTACTCGGCACCGCGGTAGATCTCGGTGTGTCCACGCTGGCGGCCGTAGCCGTTCGCCTCGGAGACGGTGAGACCGTGCACGCCGGCGGAGGCGAGCGCCTCCTTCACATCGTCGAGCTTATGTGGCTGAATGATTGCGGTAATGAGCTTCATCTCACTTCATCTCCCTAATAACAGAGCTGGCGGTACCAGCGAAATCGTAGGCACGTTCGCCCTGATCGGCCAAGTCGATGCCGGCCACTTCCTGGGCCTGCGTGACGCGCCAGCCAATGGTCTTCTCGAGTGCGAAGGCGATGATCGTGGTGATCACCGCGGAGAACGCGATGGCGGTGATGGCGATGATCAGCTGCACACCGAGCTGGTTCCACTTGCCGCTGTAGAAGAGGCCAGTGCCTTCCATGAAGAAGCCGAGGAGCACGGTGCCGACGAGACCGCCGACGCCATGGACGCCAACCACGTCGAGCGAATCGTCGTAGCCAAGCTTGAACTTGAGTGAGCAGGCCAGGCAGGTGACCACACCGGCGATGGCGCCGAGCACGATGGCCCAGATCGGCGAGACCACGTCAGCGGCCGGCGTGATGGCGACGAGACCGGCGACGATGCCCGAAGCGGCACCCATTGCGGTGTAGTGGCCGGTGCGAATCTTCTCGGTGAAGCCCCAGGTGAGCATTGCGGCGGCCGCGGCGAGCGAGGTGGAGACCCAGGCGTAGCCGGCGACACCGTTGGCGGCGAATGCGGAGCCGGCGTTGAAGCCGAACCAGCCGAACCACAGCAGGAAGGCGCCGAGCATGACGAACGGCACGTTGTGCGGACGCATCGGCTCAACACCGAAGCCCTTGCGCTTGCCAATGATGAGCACGATGATGAGGGCTGCGACTGCGGCGTTGATGTGCACGACGGTGCCGCCTGCGAAGTCGTGGGCCTGGGCGCCGAGCGCCTGGGAGATCGGGCCGCCAGCCGAAAGCAGACCGCCGTTCCACACCATGTGTGCCATCGGAGCGTAGTCGAAGGTGATCCACAGCGCCACGAAGATCATCCAGGTGCTGTACTTGACGCGTTCGGCGATGGCGCCGCAGATGAGCGCGACGGTGATCATGGCGAACGCAGCCTGGAAGGCGACGTCGACGCTGGCCGGGTAGGCATTGCTGTTGAGGCTGGCGGAGGTGAACACGCCATCCTGTGCAACCATGGTGTCACGAAGCAGGAAGCCGGTGGCCGGGTCGCCGAACACACCGCCGATCGAATTGCCGGCGTAGGCGATGGACCAGCCCCACAGGCCCCAGATGATCATGGTGACCGACAGTGCCGCCGCCTCCATGATGAGCATGTTGAGCACGGCCTTGGCACGGACCATGCCACCATAGAACAGCGCCACGCCAGGCGTCATAAGAAACACCAGGCAGGCGCTCGTCAATATCCACGCGGCGTTGCCGGAATCAAGCTGACTCATGCGAACACCCCTCTCTTTTCTATACTTTCCATCCGCCTCTACAACGGATAACTCTCTTTCGCGGCTCCGCTCGGCGAGGGGCCTACGGAACCCACATGTGCTATGGAACCCCCGCCGAGTTTTGAAAACGTTACGACGCGTTACGAGAGTGTAACCATATGAGCCCATTCCGCTTTTGTGGTTGCAGTGCATAACGAAAACCGCCGCCGGCATTGCCAGAATGCCAGCGGCGGTTGAGGGAAAGGCGCGCGAATGCAGATCACTCGCCCAGAATGCCGTCCACGAACGACTCCGGGTCGAAGGGCGCCAGATCGTCGGGTCCCTCGCCCACGCCGACGAGCTTGACCGGCACGCCGAGCTCCTTCTGCACCGAGATGACGATGCCGCCCTTCGCCGAACCGTCGAGCTTCGTGAGCACGACGCCGGTGATGCCGATCGCCTCGGCGAACACCTTCGCCTGTGCCATGCCGTTCTGTCCGGTGGTCGCGTCGAGCACGAGCAGCACCTCGTCCACCGGCAGGTTCTTCTCGGTCACGCGGCGGATCTTGCCCAGCTCGTCCATCAGATTGGCCTTGTTCTGCAAACGGCCTGCGGTGTCGATGATGAGCACGTCGGTACCGAGTTCCTTCGCCTTCGCGCTCGCCTCGAAGGCCACTGACGCCGGGTCGGCGCCCTCGCGGTCGGAACGCACGACCGGCACGTCCACCTTCGCACCCCACGTCTCGAGCTGGTCGGCAGCGGCGGCGCGGAACGTGTCGGCGGCGCCGAGCAGCACGGTCTTGTCTTCGGAGACGAACAGACGCGCGAGCTTGCCCGCTGTGGTCGTCTTGCCGGTGCCGTTGACGCCCACCATGATGATGACGCTCGGCTTCTTCGCATCCGGCTTCTCGGCCTCCAGCGTGCGGTCCATGTCGGGCCCCACCAGCGCGAGCAGCTCGGAGCGCAATGCGTCGCGCAGCTGTTGCGGATCGCTTTCACCGGTCACGCGCGCGTCGGTGCGCAGCTTGTCCACGAGCTCCTCGCTCGCCTCGGCGCCCACGTCGGCGAGCAGCAACGTGTCTTCGACGTCCTCCCAGTCCGCCTCTGACAGCTGGTCTTTCGCGAGAATGTTGAACAGAGCCTTGCCGAACGGGTTGCTCGACTTGCTCAGCCGTTCGCGCAGCCGCTGCAGTCGGCTCTTCTTGCCGGCCGGCTTCTCGATGTGCTCGGCCGGGGGCGTCGGCACCTCCTCGACCACGGCGAGGTCTTCGACCACAGATTCCGCCTGTGCGGACTCCTCGCCCGGCACCTCCTCCGCCGCGGCGAGCTTCGGCGGCGTCTGGGACAGCCGCTCACGCTCCTGCGCCTCGAGTTCGGCGTGCGAGATCGCCGGCTCCTCGGTCTCGATCTTCTCTTCATTGGTCCGCTCCGCCGGTTTGCCGCCGGAAGATTGCCGCGCCCCGCTTTCCTCGGGCTTCTTCGCCTGTTCGTGTGCCTCGCGCTCCTCCTGCTCGGCCTGCGCGCGCTCTGCGGCCAGGCGCGCGTCGGCGGCCGCCTTCGCGTGCTCGGTCGATTTGTTGATCGCATTCCGGCGCGAGCGGCCGATGAGCCAGCTGCCGATGATCAGCACGGCGGCGATGACCGCGAAGATCACAATGGCGTAAATCGTGTTTGTATCCATAACCCCAGCGTAAAAAGCGCAACGGACAGTGCCGCGGATCCGCGCGAATCTGAAATCTGTTGGAAAACCAAGCGTGTCGCATATGCATATGCTTAGGATTTCCAGCGCGCGTGAAAAGATGGGCACATGGCCAATGCTTCGAGAATGTCTTCATACCAACGTCGTGAACAGCTGCTGCATATAGGGCGTTCGCTGTTCGCCGCCAAGGGGTTCGAAGCGGTGAGCGTGGAGGAGATCGCGGCAACCGCGAAAGTGAGCAAGCCGATCGTCTATGAGCATTTCGGCGGCAAGGAAGGCCTGTACGCGGTGGTGGTCGACCGCGAGATGCGCGCGCTCAACGATACCTTGCTGACCGCGCTGTCGGCACAGGACGTGCATCCGCGGCAGATCGTGGAACGCACGGCGCTCGCATTGCTCACCTATATAGAGGAGAACGCCGAGGGATTCCAGGTGCTTGTGCGTGATTCGCCGAGCACCGACCCGTCGAGCTCATTCTCGTCGCTGCTGGGCGATGTGTCGATGCGCGTCGGCGAGATCCTGAGCGAATGGTTCAAGAAGCAGAAGCTCCCCACGAAAGGCGTGCCGTATTACGCGCAGATGCTCGTGGGCATGACGGTGTTCACCGGGCAGTATTGGGCCGACCAGCGCAAGGTGAGCAAGGAGCAGCTCGCCGCGCTCATTGTGAACCTCGCATGGAACGGCCTGTCACGCATGAAGGCGAAGCCGGAACTGCGCTTCGAGGGCGAGAAGGCGAAAAAGGCGGCGCAGCGAGCCGCGAAAAAGGACGACGGCGAGGAATCCGCCGAGCCCGCGGATTCCAAGGACTCGGTAGAACCAACCTCCGCCGCAGCCGAGGACGGCGAAGCGGAAGAAATCCGCACCGAAGCCCCTTCTGCATAAGCCCCTTCGCGCCAGCCCCTCTGCGTAAGCCCCTTCTGCGTAAAAAGAGACAGAAAGCAACCCCGCGATGTCCCCAATTACGCAGTTAGGGTGATGGTTACGTAGTTAGGGTGATGGTTACACATCAGAGCCATGCCCGCCACCGCCCTGCAGCTCTACACCAGCACTTCTGCGTAAAAAGAGACAGAAAGCAACCCCGCGATGTCCCCAATTACGCAAACCGGCCCCTTCTGCGTAAGGCCTTCTGCGTAAGCCCCTCTGCGTAAAAAGAGACAGAAAACACCGTGCAAATGTCCCAAATTACGCAGAGGACTGCACTAAGAGAACTGCACTCATGCAGAGGAATTGCGTAGCGGGCCGCGCCCATTACGCAACGGCCTGCACTCAGCTCATCCAGTGGTCGCTCATCTTGAACGCGTTATGCATGAGATTGCTCGTCGTGTAGAGCACCTGATTGAGCAGCGTCTGCGTGCGCGTCTGCAGCCAATCTGCCATCGCCTCATTCGCGGTCTGCAACTCCAGACGCACCGCCTTGAGCCCCTCATGCGCGGAATCGGCCGCCAGCGCGTCGGCATCGGCGCGGATCGAGGCGTCAGTGTCCGCGACCAGCCGGTGGCCATGCGCCTGCACATCTTCGATGTACTGTTCGATCTCGCCGTCCGTGTCATAGTAATGCGCGTCGGCCATCACCGCGAGTATGCGGTTCGTCCAGTACAGCGAGTTCGTCGACGCATTCTCGCCGTCGGTGTCGCGCAGATAAGCCGGCGTATCGGTCACATTTGCGTAGAACGGCGCGGGCGTGGTGAACGCGCCGGAACCGTATGAGATCCACATGATCGAACGATAGGTGGCGGGCGCATACGGGCGAATCTGCATGCAGACCATCTGCCCGGTGCGGTTCACGCCGATCGGGCGGTAGCGGTGCCGGGATTCCGCGGTGCCGGTCGTGCCGTACGGGTCGAACGGCGTGCCCTGGAAATGCGAGCCCATCAGGAACGCGACGTCTTCTATGGTCACTTTGCTCTCCGGTTCGCGCGCCCACGGCATGTCCTGCGAATCCGGGCGGCACTGCGCGGCCGGCGAATCCCAGTCGTCGCTCGGGTTGAGATACCGCTGCATGTACCAGGCGCGCGGGGTGTTGTAGATCGCGTCCTTCGGCGTCGCCGTGCCGAACACCGTGCGCGGATTGATATGCTGCGCGGTGTGGTCTGCGAACTCGGGGTCGGGCATGGCGCGGTCGAGATGGTTCGCCTCGATGAAATCGGCCAGATCGGCGCTGCACATATTGTTGCGGCATTCGCTCATCGCATCGTCGATGTCGAGCAAATCTATGCCGAGCTGGTTTGGAATGGCGGCGTAGCAGTCGTCCGGCACGCGGCGCGCAATCCAGTGATGGCCGCCGATCGTCTCCACATACCAGATCTCATCCACATCGCTGGCGATGATCCCGTTCGACTCATAGGTGCCGTAGGTCGCGAGCAGCTCGCCGATGCGCGCGACCGCCTCACGCGCCGTCTTCACATACGGCAGCACGAGCGTGATGATGTCCTCCTCGCCGAAACCGCCGGGCACCTCCTCGCGATAGTCAGCGTCACGGGGTTCGCCGTGCGCCGGCACGAGCTTGACGAGCGGATCGGCGGCGAGCACGCGCGAATTCACGGCGATCGTCTCGGTTGCGCTCATCGCCACATTGTGCTCGTTGACGCCCGCTTCGGCAAGCACGCCGCGATTCGGGCGCACGTTCGGCACAATGCTGTACAGGCTCGGATCGTCGGGCAGATCGATCTCCATGTGGCTGATCACACTGCGGTAGTGCCGCGGCTGGTCTTCGGGCCGCACCGCCACGAATTTCTTCGGGTCGTAGGTGCCGCTTCCCGAGTCATCGTTGCGGGCAATGATCGTGGAGCCGTCATAACTCGCTGATTTTCCTACCAATAGCGTTGTGCAAGACATAATTACAGACTACTCAGCGCGCCGCTCACCCGCCACGCCGACCGCGTACACCCGCATTTTGCGTTTTCCTGCACTCGTTGTAATATGTGCGGTGTTGCCCCTCTAGCTCAACGGTTAGAGCAGCGTCCTTTTAAGTCGTGGGTTCAGGGTTCGAATCCCTGGGGGGGCACCGTTTCTTTTGCGTTGCCTCAACGGAAAATGATTCTCATGCGCTT
The DNA here is from genome assembly GCA_004154635.1 of Bifidobacterium animalis subsp. animalis. Taxonomy (GTDB): domain Bacteria; phylum Actinomycetota; class Actinomycetes; order Actinomycetales; family Bifidobacteriaceae; genus Bifidobacterium; species Bifidobacterium animalis_B. Next base: position 63,109 of record RSDC01000002.1, on the reverse strand, counting down.
CCCTCTGCCGAAATCAAATCTCATGAAGCATTTGCTTGTTGCATGGTTGTTGGTTTCCATCGTGCTAACCATCACAGAAATGTTGATGTACCCTGCACAAACACTGGCGACGACAGCGCTCTCCCCTCATACAGATTATCGCCTTTATCTCATTACCTTGGTCCACTAAATATGCAAATTTCCTTATCCATATATAATTTTATTTGTAGAGAGCTATGCTTTATTGAGCAAGCCAGTATTTTTCTCCTCGATCACTTCGTGTAACAATGCCCATATCGATGGAGTAACGTCGTAGGGTAACCGCATCGGTGACAAGCATGGACAGGCGGGCATTATATTCAGGTTCTGTGAGCCAGTCACGGTTAGCGATAGGGGTAGCAAAAACACGTTTGCAAATACTGCGAACGAGTGCTTTACGTTCTTCCCAGTCAACAGGTAAATCACTGATAGGCCTGGTGTACATAATAGAATTTTCACCAAGGAATGTATTCAAGATATCTATATGATGTCCAAGAATTTCCTGTGACTCACTACCAGATGTATTCAGCCATTCAATTTGTTGGAATGGCTTGTCGAGCGAGGTTTGTGTCACAGGAGATTGTTTCTCGTCTGTATCCTGCTGAGCGAGTAATTCCTTAAACCGTTCACGCAACTTTGGAGTACGCAAAGCTGTCAAGATAATTCTATGCTGTTTAACGACTGTTTGAATTTCTTGAGAGACCGTCATTTTTTCTTCTCCTTAGTGGAAGTAAGCATACGCAATGCCTCACGAGTGATAGGAATGATGAAGAATACGAGAGTGCTCGACATACCGATCCCTAAGCCATAGGAATCCGACAAGGCGTATAACATTTCCTACAGCAAGAGTCACACGCGGGGATACTCGATCAAAGAATAACGAAGTTGGTATTTCCATAATTGATGAGGAAATATCAAAACCAGTACTCGCTAATGTAATGAGAGCAAGGGTAAGTCCCGCACCTTGGAAATACGTAATGTCATAAGCAATAAAAATGCCTTGACCAAGCATAAGCAGAATATTATAAAGCTTTGCCATCTTCTTCTCACATAAATAACGTCGATTGGCAAGTTGATAGTTCTAATTTTTTCCCAGTTGGGAAGCGAACTCCGCTAACCGTGCAGATTTACTGTAATATGTTGGATCCTCGATGCCTATTCTCGTTGCGGAACTCTTCACCACAGTGAAAGCATTTGTCTCGCATAATGTTTTCACATATAACTTCACATATAAATGCAGTCTCTGTTTTTCGAAGAGTTGAACCATTCTTCTTGCTCATGATGTTCCTCATCTTCTTGCACCGTTCAGCGCACGCATACGGTATGTCGATGTGACATGCCGATATATTGAGCGTCCACATAATGGACAGATAAAGGCAGAATTGAGATATATGTATATTTTCTCGTCTCTTCGTCTGCAGTATATGCTCTTACTTTTTTACGTCTGTTCAGGATTACCCAATACGAGCACTCAGATTATGCGCTTAACTTTGGCCATAAGTTAAGTTCTTCTTTTACACATGATCCCCCGCATTGTGCGGGGGATCATGTTTTAGCTCTTCTGATTATGAGCTGTTTTATGCGTGCTTGCCTGGTGCGGAACCGTCACCACCATTATTCATGGAACCCCGGCGAGGTGCTGTTGGTGCTTGATAATTGCCCCATGGAGACGTAGTCTGCTTGCGTGCGAGCGCGTACCTGAGCGTCCGCCTTCCGCTCCGCCTTCACACTCGCCCTCACCTCATCCACTTCACCCTGCACGGGTTCAAGTGCCGTGTTCACAGTTTTCACAATCGCGGTCTTATCCTTTAACGCCTGGGACACACCGTTGATAACCCATTTGAGATTGTCACGAGTTTCAATTTCTTCACACGACTTCCAGTAATCCCCAAGTAATTCGGCAGTCTGCGCCAATCTGTTCCAAAGTTCATCTCAAACTTCGGCTGCTGTACTGATTCCATACGCAATTTGGTTTGCGAATTTTCTACAGATATTGACACAGATTGGGGAATGAACATGGCACAGCACGACAACACGAACACCGAGATCATCCAGCCGCAGGACGGTGCACAAACCCAACCGGCGGCCAACACCGCGCAGACCGCGCACACCCAAGCGGATGCGCCGACCCAGCCACAGGGCTACGCCTTTGACTTCGCACAGCAGCAGGGCGAGCAGATTCCGCCGAGCCAGGGCTATGCACCGCAGAACGGCGAGCAGCCCTTCACCACGGCGGCCAACACCGCGCAACCGAACATGGGGAACGTGGGTGGCAACGGCGTCCCGAACAATCCGCAGGGCGGTCAGATGCCCATGAATGGCGGCGCACCTGGCAACCGCGGCACGGCGACGTTGCGCGGCAAACTGGGCGGCAAGACCATCGGCATCATCGCGGCGATCAGCCTCGGGTGCGGCCTCGTCGCCGGCATTGCGGGCACGGCGGTCACAAATGCGATCTACCGGTCGAACGAACCGTCGCATTCGAACATGATGATGCGCGGCATAGGCGACCGCGGCTTCGGCGAAAGCGACGGGGACGGCGAGTCAATGCCGGACTTCGGCTCGGGCAACGGCTCACGGAACCGCCGTTCCTACCGTGCGGACGGTCAGATGCCGGGCATGCAGGATTCAGACGGCGCCAATGGCGAGTCGAACGGCGATGCGCGCAACCGCAGCCAGTCCAACGATTCCGACACGAACGCCGACTCCGGCAGCTCGGATTCCAGCAAGAACTGAGTCGGCGGCGCCATCTGCGTGCCATCCTCTGAGCCTCACCGTCTGCGTAAAAAGAGACAGAAAACACCACGCAAATGTCCCAAATTACGTAGTCAGGTCCCTCTCTGCGTAAAAAGGGACAGAAAACACGGTGGAAATGTCCCAAATTACGCAGAGGCGAATCGTAGAGGGGCAGATCACTCAAGAGAACAATAGAGAACAATCACCAGATCTCGTCGATGTTGTTCACGAGTTTCACCACCAAGGCGCGAATCTCGGGCAACGAGACCGCCTGCGGCGTGCGCAGCCAGAACGTGACGCCCGCGATGAACGCCGTCGCTGCCATGTCGAGCACGAGCGCCCGGTTCACCGTCGCAGGCCCCTGCCGCACCGGCAATTCATTCCGTCTCGTCGCATCGGCATCAGTTCCAGCCGGCAATCCCTCCTGAAATGTTGCCGGACCGCCATTCGATGCACCTGGCTCGGTGCCGTCACCCCATTCCGCAACCGCTTCAACTGCCGCGGCACCGCCGCGCTCGGCTTCGAACAGACGGTGCCACACATGGTATTCGAGCGATTGCTTCCACAACGCCACGAACCGCGAACTCGGCTGGCGCACCAGCACCAACCGGAACTCGTTCTCATGCGCATGCAGCACTTTCACGAACGCATTGAACGAACGCATCGTCTCATCGGCGCCGTCTGCACGCACGCGCATCGGCACCGCGCACTCGAAGAGCTGGCGCAGCAGCCGGTTCTCCACCGATTCATACACCTGCCCCATATGCTGGTAGTTCGCGTAGAACGTGCTGCGCGCCACGAACGCCTTCTTGCACAGCGCAGAAACGCTCAGATCACTGGCCGGGCGACCGGTCTGCGTCATCCATTCCACCAGCGCGCGTTCTATCGACTGGCGCGTCGGCGTGAGCGGCAGCACCTCGATGTGCGCCGCAGCCGCATACGGATTCACGTCGTTCATAGGCACCAGCATAGGGAATCTCCCGCGGGAACTCACGAAAAAAGCAGACATTTCTCGCAAATTTGTAGCGCGCCCTCCGCCATGGCACCTCATTCATCGATTTCAATGAATACAGATCAATGCATACGATCGAGCGCAATCGAGGTGATGGCGGTGCAGCAGACCACGCAGCCGACACGACCCGCACGCCGCGAGAAGGTGGGCATCATCGACGTGGGCGGCGGCCTGCGTAGTGCCTACAGCACCGGCGTGCTCGACTACTGCCTCGACAACGGCATCCATTTCGATTACGGCCTGGGCGTCTCAGCCGGCGCCGCGAACATCACCTCGTACCTCGCGGGCCAGCGCGGCCGCGCACTGCGTTTCTACACCAAGTACTGCTCGCGCTCCGAATACATGGGTCTGGCCAATTTCCTGCGCACCGGCTCGTATCTCGGGTTCGACTATATTTACGGCACACTGATGAACGAGGGCGGCGAAGACCCGCTCGACTACGATGCGCTCGAGGCCGGCGGCGTGCCGTACCGCATCGCCGTCACCGACGCGCTCAGCGGCATGCCGAAGTACCTTGGCCCCGACTCCATGAGCCGCAATCACTACGACGCGCTCAAGGCCACCGCTTGCCTGCCGGTGCTCGACAAACCCTACCCGCTGGATGGGCGCCCGTATTTCGACGGCACGATCAGCGACCCGATCCCGTTCCGCCAGGCATTTGCAGACGGCTGCACGAAACTCGTCGTCATTCTGACGCGCCCGCGCGATTTCTACCGCAACCCCGACAAAGACATCCTGAGCTCGATGATGCTCGCCGTCCGCTATCCCGAGGCGGCACGCGCACTGGCGAACCGCGCGCACACCTACAATGTCGAGCTCAACATGTGCAAGAGACTCGAGGCGCAGGGCAAGGTGCGCATCATCGCGCCGAAGAGCATCGACGGCCTGAGCACGCTCACCAAGGATCCCGACAAGATTCAGAACCTCTACAACCGCGCCTATAACGACGCGACCGTGCTGCGGAACTTCCTGTAATTCCGCGCGCATTGCACCTGCGTCGCACACTCCGCCTGCCATGCCGTATGATGACTCCCACCATCTACCGTCTCATATTTGTGTCCACTATGCAGATTCAATTATTGAGAATCGTTCTCATTTGCTACGCTCGTTATTGAGAACGATTCTCAATAGATGGCATAGAAGACAATGTAGAGAGAACAGAGACGAGCATGACAGAACAATCTACAAACCAACGCTCCGCAACGCATGACGAACCGCGACGCCGGCCGATCACCCGTACCGCGATCGCATTCCTCGCCGGCCTTGCGGTGTGCGGACTTGCCGCCGGCACCCTGTCGGGTTGCGGAGGCAACGCCGGAGGAAACAGGACCTCGGCCGCAGCCGCACGGCAGACCACCGACAGCTGCGACACCACGATCAACGTCGTGGCGTCGGTGAACCAGTGGGGTTCGCTCGCCCAGCAGCTCGGCGGCTCCTGCGTCAACGTGACCTCGATCATCAATTCCACGGCCGCAGACCCCCATGACTACGAGGCGACACCGGCGGATCTCACGAAGCTCGCACGCGCCGACGTCGTGGTGCTCAACGGCGCCGGCTACGACGGATGGGCCCAGAAAGCGCAGCTCGACGAAGGTCGCCAGCGCATCGTGAAGGCATCGTCGCTCATGGGCATCGCCGACAATCAGGATGACCATGACCACGACCACGAAGAGGGCGAGGGGCATCATCACCACCACGGCACGGTGAACCCGCATCTGTGGTTCAGCCCGGCGGCCGTGCTCAAGATGTCGGAGGCGATCACCTCCGCCTATGTGGCCAAGGCCGGCGAGACGAGCGACACCGCCGCCACGGCACGGCGCCACTCGAATACCTGGAACGCGGAATACGCCGAATACACGGCGCTCGTCAACCGCGCACGGGCAAAGAACCTGCAGCGCCGCTATGTGGCCACCGAATCGATCATCGGCCACCTGCTCGACTACATCGGCGCCACCGACAAGACCCCGGACTCCTACACGAACGCGATGAACAACGACGCCGAGCCCTCGGCCTCCGACCTCAAGAACGCGCTTGACACGGTGAGGAGTTCGAATGTGGACATGCTCATCGTCAATCCGCAGGAAATGGGTGGATTCGCCAAGAAGCTCGACGCGGCCGCACGCGAGAGCGGCAAGACGATCATCAGCGTCACCGAGCAGCTGCCCGAGAACCAGAAGACGCTGCTGGGGTGGATCACGACGATCACCAACCAAGCGCTGGCCGACGATTCCCAGCACGGCTGGTTCCTCACGCAGCAGGTGAAGGACCGCACCATAGCCGACTACGCCGGCCAATGGCGTTCCGTCTACCCGCTGCTCAAGAACGGCAAGCTGCGTGGCGTGATGGAGCACAAGGCAGCCACCGGCGACAAGACCGCAGACGAATACACCGCCTATTACGACGCCGGCTACAAGACCGACACCGGGACCATCACCATAGAGGGCGACCGCATGACGTTCACAACCAATGGTCGCAAGGTGACGGCCACCTACCGCTACGACGGCCATCGCATACTCGACTATGCGAAGGGCAACCGTGGCGTGCGCTACCTGTTCACCGCCACCGGTGACGTGCCACAGGGCGCGCCGAAGGCCGTGCAGTTCTCCGACCACGGCATCGCACCCGGCAAGGCCGCGCACTTCCACATCTTCACCGGCGACTCCCACGACGAGGTGATCAAGCAGATGGAACACTGGCCCACCTACTACCCGGCGTCGATGAGCGACGACGAGATTGTCAAGGAGATGCTCGCCCACTGACGTCCCTGCGGGGCCCCGACCGCATTCGGCCGGGGCCCCGCATGCGCATTCAGAACCGCACGATGCGGTCGCACACCTCGGCGGCCAGCTCGTCGTCGTGCGTCACGACGAGCACGCACACGCCACGGTCGGCCAGGTCGCGCATGAGCGCCCCGACCTGCAGCATATGGTGGCGGTCGAGCCCGCTCGTCGGCTCGTCAAGCACCACGACCTGTTTCTCGCCCATGAGCGCCACTGCGATCGCCAACCGCTGTTTCTGGCCGCCCGACAACGTCATCGGGTGCCGTTCGGCGAAGTCGAGCAGACCGAGCTGCCGCAGAATCCCATCGGCGCGCTCGCGCACACGTTGCGCATCTTCGGACGTGCGCACATGCTGCATCGCCTCGAGCATCATCTCCTCACGCACGCTTGGTGCGAACAGCTGGTAGTTCACATCCTGCATCACCATCGCGCACAACGCGGAGAGCCTGCCCGGTTTCGCCGCGCTCCCCTCGACGAGAATCTCGCCCGCCACCGGTTCGACCAGCCCGCACACCGTTTTCACGAATGTGCTCTTCCCCGCGCCGTTGCGCCCCATGAGCCCCACGATCTGCCCGGCGAACAGATTCACATCGCCCACCTCGCGCACGAATCCGCGCTTGGTTCGGCCGAACAGGCGTCGCCGCTCATACCCGACCTTCAGACCACGCGTTGCGATCACCGGCTTCTCGTCGGACGGTTCCGCTCGCTGCGCGATCCGCTCGACCCGTTCCCGCGGCCCGCTCAGTTCGAGCGCACGCAGACCCCATGCACGCCGCTGGGACTCGGGCAGCGCATGGAATTGTTCCGCGGTGTATTCGCCGACCACGCGACCGGCATCGAACACGACATACCGGTCGACCAGATCGGCGACCCATGCGAGCCGATGCTCGGCGATCACGATGGCGATGCCGTCGCGTTTGAGCCGCTTGACCATGTTGCGCAACCGTTCCATGGCCTCCGCGTCCAGATTGCTCGTCGGCTCGTCGAGCACGAGCACCCCCGGGTCGAGCATCGTGGCCGCCACGACCGCCAGCTGCTGTTGCTGACCGCCGGAGCAGTCGACAATGTTGCGGTCGCGCAGATGTTCGACGTCGAACGCACGCAGCCGTTCGCGAATGCGACGGTGGATCTCGCCGGGCTCCATGCCTGCGTTCTCGCAGGGGAACGCGAGCTCATCGGTCGAGTTCGCATGGAAGTACTGGGTTTTCGGATTCTGGAACACCGACCCCACTTCGGTCGCATAGTCCTCCACCGCCGCCACGCTGGCCTGGAGGCCGCCCACACGGGCCTCACCGTGCAGACTCCCCCGGAAATGCTCGGGCGCGAGCCCGTTGAGCAGTCTGGTCACCGTGGTCTTGCCGCACCCGCTGCGCCCGACGAGCATCACGACCTCGCCTGCACGCGCGTGTAGCGACACATGGTCGATCGCATGCACTCCGCGTTCCACACCGTCAGCGGATTCATTCGATGCATATCGGAACGAACAACTATCCAACGCACATCGAGTCCCGTTCATACCCCTCCTTGGATATCACAGCCATCACCGTCATTCGGCCGCCACACCCCGTGTCAGACCTGCCATGGCATAAGCGGCAGGCAGCACAATGCCAGCATGGCCCAGTCGATCGCCCGCATGTGCAGCATGGTGGAACTGGATGTGGCACGTCGCCGTCCGAGGCCCTTGGTGAGGGCGGAGACGGTGAGGTCGTGCGCCACATTCGCCGCGTTCATCAACAGCGGCACCAGCACGTATTCGAGCGAGCGCATCGGGTGGCACAGCATGGCCCAGCCTCCCACATTGATGCCGCGCAGACGCATGCTGCAGCGGATCATGCGGTAGTCACGCGCGATCGTGGGGAAGAACCGCAACAGCACGATCGCCGGAATCACCACCGCATCGGGCAGATGCAACCGCCTCAGGGCGGCGACGAGCTCGCCGGGAGGCGTGGTTGCGAATGCGCTCATGCCGGCGATGAGGCACGGTAGCATCATTGCGCCACCAGCGGCCAACGCCCCCGGCACATGCAGCCAGGGTGCCGCATCCGCCACGGCCACGGCGAGCCAATCCACGCCCAGGCACATCGCATAGCAGGCCAGCATGCCCATGCCCAGCGCGATCTTGCCTCCGCAGAGCATGGGGAGCGAGAACAGCAGCGCTCCCATCATGCCGGCGTACGGCCCCACATGCAGGAACATCATCGTATTGGCCACCACGAGCATGGCGAGCTTGACGCGCGGGTCGAGGCGCAGCACACCGCGGGTGGCACGAATCGGCACGTGGGTTTCACGTGGAACAACCACCTCCGTCATACCACGGCCGCCTTGAGGAAGTGCCTGCGCATCAGGCGCATGCCGAAGAGGCCGCCGACCAGCGCGCCGATCACAATCGCCACCATCGCCACCACGAAGGTCGTGCCGTTCACCGCGCCGAACAGCGCGTCAATGTAGGCGGAGTCCTTGCCTTTGCGTTCAAGGCCGGCAATGTAGGCGTCCTTCATCATCCACAACGGCAGAATCGGCCCGGTGCAACCGAAACTGAACACGATGTAGCTCAGCATGAGCGCCCATGGGCGACGCCATGCCCCGAATCTGGCAATGCAGTCCGCCGCCAGCGGGAACACGATCGCCGTGACGAGCGAAGTCGCGAAGTGGCCTGAAACGAACAGGAACAGGCCGAGCATGAGCCCCATGAGCGCGATCGCACCGAATCTGCGCACCCGAGCCACCATGAGCATGAACACCGGCCCGGCGAGCACGGCCGCGATGGCGGGCAGCAGAATGTTGCCGGCAACGCCGAACACCGCCATACTCGTCAATGCGGCGACGCCCACGAGTGCGAAATAGACGGCGCCGAACACACCCACGTTGATCAGATCGGCAACGGTCAGACGTGTGCCGCCAGCCGCCTGCACCTCGCGCCTCCGCGCATCTCGTTCCATATCGCCCATGCCTTCGCCTCCTCGCCTCATACTGCAACACCGCGTAGCGCCGGGCTAGCCCCGTGGCGTAATCGCCCGCACCGCGGTTCCGGACGATTCACAATGTATTGAGAATGCGCCGCGCACACAAGGGTTTCGCGAAATCACCGGAACAATTTCCATAATCCGGACACAAATCCGAGATGGCGAGGAGCTCCACGCGAATCCCTGAGCAGAATAACGCTACTATGTCCGTAGCGCTACGTATACCGTATCGTTGAGAAGTACACGCACCCCAAGCGGAAGGAAGCGAAAGAGGAGTCATGCGCAACATATGGTTCATTCTGCGGCGCGACCTCAAGCGACTCATCATCAATCCGGCCGCTTGGGTGATCATCTTCGGCCTCACCTTCATTCCCGCGCTCTACGCCTGGTTCAACATCATCGGCTTCTGGAACCCATACGGCAACACGAAAGGCATCACCGTGGCCGTGGCGAACGAAGACGCCGGCGCCGACAACGCAATGATGGGCAAGCTCGAGCTCGGCGACCAGATCGAGAGCACGCTCAAAGAGAACCACGAGCTCGGCTGGACCTTCCTGGGCAGGGCGAAGGCCATGGAATGCGTGGAATCCGGGCATTGCTACGCCGCCATCGTGATCCCGCGCAACTTCAGCGAGAACATGGCCGCCGTGATCACCGGCAGCGGCCAACGCCCCACGCTCGAATACTACGTGAACGAGAAAGTGAACGCCGTCGCGCCGAAAATGACCGACGTCGGCGCGAACACCGTGGACCGCCAAGTGAACAGCGCGTTCGTCTCCACCGTGAGCAAGGTGGTCACCGATACCATCAACAAAACGAATGTGCAAATCACGCAGGAGGGCAACGCCACCGTGGCACAGACCGCGGCGAAGCTCGACGCTACGAAGGCCAATCTGAGCAAATCGCGCACGATGATCGCCGACCTGCGCAAGACACTCGACGGCGTGGACGAGAAGACCACGGCCGCCAAACAGGCGCTCGCCGGCGTCGACTCGGCCGCCACAAGCGCCTCCCAAGGACTCGCCAGCGCATCCGGCCTGCTCACGAAAACGCAGGGCGGCATCACCTCGTTCAGCAACGACCTGTCCACCGGACTCGACCAAGGCGGCAATCTGTTCCTGCAGGCCAGCGGCAAGGCGAGCACATCGGCCACCCGTGTCGCCAACGGCGTGCTCACCGCAAGCGGGGCCACCGGCAGCGCACTCAACGAACTCACCAGCGTGAACAAGACGAACGCGCAGATTCTCGCCGATCTCAAGGCACTGCCCGCCAATCCGCTGAGTGACCAGATCAACGAGATCGTCACCGACCTGAGCGCCGAGAACGAAAAGGTCGCGCAAACACTGCAGACGCTCACCACCCTCAACGACTCCACCACCGCAGCCGCGAACAGCGCGCTCGGTACGGTCAACCAGTTCTCCACGACGTCAACGACCACGGTCGACGCGCTTTCCGGCGCACGCAACACGATCAACTCGAGCGCGATACCGCAGCTCAACTCCGGACTCGCCACGCTTTCGGGCACCGCAGGCACGCTCTCCGGCTTCCTCACCGGCACGCAGTCGCTCACCGGGCAGACGAGCCTGATCCTCGACCAGCTCACGCAGATCTGCCAATCCACCTCCAGCTCGCTCAGCAGCACCGACGACCTGCTCGGCAAGTTCATCACACGCATCGACACCGTGAACACCGACCTGAAGACGCTCGAGAACACGAACGTGCTCTCGGACCTGCTCGGCAGCAAAAACGGCACGCTCGACGCCTCGCGGATCGCCTCGTTCATGCTCTCGCCCACCGTGCTCGACACGCATACGCTCTACCCGATAGACACGTACGGCTCCGCCATGGCGCCGCTGTTCACGAGTCTGGCACTGTGGGTGGGCGTGTTCATGCTCATGGTGCTGTTCAAGCTCGAAGTGGACAACGAAGGCCTTGAAGGACGCCATGTGACGACGAACCAGACCTACATGGCCCGCTACCTGCTGCTGGCGATCGTCGGCGGCATGCAGGGCATCGTGTGCGCGGTGGGCGACCTCGTCATAGGCGTGCAATGCGCGAACCGGTTCGTCTTCATACTCACCGCATGGCTCACCTCGCTCGCTTACCTGGCCATCGCCTACGCGCTGTCCGCCACGTTCATGCATGTGGGCAAGGCGCTCGTCGTCGCGCTCGTCATGCTGCAGATTCCCGGCGCCTCCGGCCTCTACCCCATCGAGATGATGCCGGACTTCTACCGCGCGCTCTACCCGTTCTTCCCGTTCACCTACTCGATCAACGCGTTCCGCGAGACGATCGCCGGATTCTACGACGGCGACTGGCTGAGGAAGATGCTCATGCTCGCCCTGTTCACGGCCATCGCGTTCTTCGTGGGACTCGTGGTGCGCCCCTGGCTCGGCAATTTCAACCACCTGTTCGCCCGCGAGGTGCATGAGGGCGACATGATCGTCGGCGAGCGCGTGTACATGCCCGCCAACCGCTTCGACCTCGCGCAGGCGCTCCACGTGCTCGCCGATCACGGTGAATACCGCAGGCGCATCGAACGCCGCGCCAAGCGTTTCGCCACACTCTACCCGCGGCTGATGCGCGGCGCGCTCGTGGCCGGTTTCGTGGTGCCGATCGTCCTGTTCATCGTCTTCTCGTTCGTCGGCGCCTCCGACGGCTCGAAGCTCGTGGCGCTCGCCACATGGATCGCGTGGATTCTGATCATCATCATCTTCCTGATGACGGTCGAGTCGATCCGCGAATCGCTGCGTCGGCAGACCGAGCTTGGCTCGCTGAGCGAGGATTCGTTGCGCGACATGATCATGGCGCAGGGCGTGTTCGGCAACAACCGGCACCACATCACCGTGCCGGCGGACGAGCTCAGGTCAGATGCGGCGAGCAACAGCCGCGAACGCGCCGAGAAGAGGCGCGAGGAGCGCGATCTGAACCATCTGGAAGACACGCTCGACCTCAATCTCAACGAACTGCGCAAACTGGAACGGCAGAGGAAGCACCGCGGGAGCACAAGCCGGCGCAACCACCACGACGGGAGGCACTCAGCATGAGCATGCTCGCGAAGATCTTCGCCGATGGCGTGCGGCACCTCACCAGCAACATCGTCTCGATCATCATCACGATCGGCCTGATCGTGATCCCCGGCCTGTTCACCTGGTTCAACGTGGCGGCCTGCTGGGATCCGTTCGCAAACACGAAGAACCTGCAGTTCGCCATCGCGAACGACGACGAGGGGTACAAGGGCGATCTGCTGCCCATGCGCATCAACATCGGCGAGCAGGTGGTGGACACGCTGCGCGCGAACTCGCAGCTCGACTGGACGTTCACGAAATCGAGCGCGGAGGCGATCGACGGCACGAAATCGGGCAAATACTACGCCGCCGTGGTGATTCCGAAGAACTTCTCGAAGAACATGATGACGTTCTTCACCGACGACGCGCACCATGCCACACTCGACTACTACAACAACGAGAAACTCAACGCGCTCGCCCCGAAGGTGACCGGTCAGGGTGCCGACACCATCGCCGCCACGATCAACCAGACGTTCTCGAAAACGCTCACCGACACCGCATTGAATCTGGCCTCGTCCATGCTCGACATGCTCGACAAGCCGGAATACCAGCAGCGGCTCAAGTCGTTCAACGGCAACATAGCCGACCTCGCGGGCATGCTGAACGATAGCGCGGCGGCACTGCGCGCATACTCGTCGCTCACCGACTCCGCGAAAACACTGCTCGCCAGCTCGAACAAGCTCATCGCCGACGCGCGCGCATCCGCGAAAACGGGCGTCGACGACCTCTCCGCCGCCAAAACCGGCGTGAGCGACCTCTCCGGCGCGCTCGGCACGTCCGTGAATGCGCTCGGCACGGCGATCGACACCTCGAAAACGAGTCTGGGCAGTCTGAACGACCGTGTGGACGAGCTGTTCTCGGCGGTCGACAAGCAGGCCGGCGACACGTCTGCGGCAATCAACAACCTCGCCGGCAACGTGCGCACCGAGGCGACGGCGTACGCGACCACGCGCGACAGGCTGCAGGAACTGCTCGACAAATCCGACAATCTGGGACCGGTGGCGAAATCCGCCGTGCAGGCGTTCATCAACCGGATCGGCGCGGTGGCCGACGACCTCAACCAGACTGCAGACCGTCTCACCACAGCCGCGAACGACGTCGACTCCAAGGTCGGCTCCAGCAAGGAGAACCGGCAGGAAATCAAGGATCTCGCAGGCAAGGCGCAATCGTCGGTCTCATCGATCTCGAAGGACTTCGACGAGACGATCAAGCCCGACCTCACCGCGATGACGAACGCGTTCTCCGACGCGGCGAACTCGCTCAACGGCACGATCAGCACGCTCGACTCCTCACTCGACAGCCTGTCGGGCACGGCCAGCGACGCGAACAAGCAGCTCGACTCGGTGCACGAGCTCATCGACAACGCGGCCACCCAGCTCACCGACGCCGCGAAGGAGCTCACGAACTTCAACACCCAGTTCACCAAGGCACTCGACACCGGCAACATGGGCACCATCAAAAAGCTCCTCAGCGGCAACACCGCCACGCTGAGCACCGCACTGAGCACGCCGGTGGAGCTCAAGCGCGTCGCCCTGTTCCCGGTCGACACGTTCGGCGCCGCGCTCACGCCGTTCTACACGTTCCTTCCGCTATGGGTGGGCGCGCTGCTGCTGGTGGTCACCTTGAAGATCGGCATCTCATGCAAACGCCAGCGCGAACTCGGCAACCCGAAACCGTGGCAGATCTTCCTCGGCCACTACGGGGTGTTCGCGGCGATCGCGCTGCTGCAGAGCACATTCTCCTGCGCGGGCACCCTGCTCTTCCTACGCGTGCAGGTGGTGCACCCATGGCTCTTCATGCTGGTGGGGTGGTTCAGCTCCATCGTGTACTCGTTCTTCACATACACACTCGTCTCCACGTTCTCGAACGTGGGCAAGGCCATAGGCGTGCTGTTCCTCGTCATGCAGATCTCCGGTTCGAACGCGGCCTACCCGCTCTCGATTCTGCCGCACTTCATTGGTGCCATAAGCCCCTGGCTGCCGGTGAGCTACTCGGTCACCGCCATGCGCGGGGCCATCGCCGGCATCTACGAAAACGACTACTGGGTCGCCATGGGCAAGCTCGCCCTGTTCCTCGTACCGCTGCTATTCATAGGCTTGGTGCTGCGCCACGCCCTGCTCGGCTTCAACCATTGGTATGAGGCCAGGGTCGAGCGCACCAAGCTGCTGGGATGAGGTGGCGCATGCATTCCATTTCCTCCGCTTCTGCTTCTGCTTCCGCCGCGCGCGCTGCCTCCTCCGCTCGCGCCCCTCGCCCGGCGCTTGGCATTCCGCGGCATGGGCTGCGCCGCGAACGCACCGACGGCAAGATCATGCACGCCGTGCTCGAACTCATTCTCGCGAAAGGCATTGGCGCGGTCTCCATCGAGGCCGTGGCCAAAAGGTCCGGCGTGGCGAAGACCACGATCTACCGCCGGTATGCGAACACCGACGACCTGCTGCGCCACCTCTCGGTCGCCGTGGGCGAGCCGCTCGATTTCAGCGGATTCGACACCACGTTCGACGGGTTGCGCGGTGTGCTCAAGTGCATTGTCGACTGTTTCGACGAGGAGCTTGGGCTCAAGGCGATCGGCGTCGTGCTGTCGTCGAGCAACGACTACCTCACGAACCTCGCCGAGCGCGTGGTCACGCCCGCCCAGCAGCGCTTCGCCGATTTCATCGGTCGCGGGGTCTCTTCCGGCGCATTCCGCGGAGATGTGAACGTGCCGTTCCTGTTCCAGACGGTCATCGGATCGATGATGGCCGCCAAAGCGCTTTCAGATTCCTCCCACGACACTTGGGCGCACGACATGGCCTCCCTGCTGTGGCCCACGCTCACCGCCCGCTGACCATTGTGCAGCCCATCGCGCGGAATCTTCCGCATGACCGACCGCCAATCGCCCCCGTCGCGGCACCGCTTACGGAACCATCCGCGCAACATGCCGCAGATTGCCATCCCCAGGGTGGTTTCCACGGAACTTTCCGTAAAACAAACCGCATCACCGCGGTTTCGCGGTCATTTTCACGGAAGCCCCTTCCGTAAAGGGAACCAAGAAAGCGCCCCAGTGGGGTCGCGTGCACGGAAGCGTCCGCACAATGGGCTGCGGCGGGGTCTGCAAACAGCATGGATTACGGAAAAACCCACGCAATATGCCGCGCATCTGCGAAACAGCGCAGGAAATCGACCTGGCTCAATTTCACAGCAAACTCTCAGGATGCTCTATATTAGCCCCAAGCATTGCTTGTCTACAATATAGACATCAGCTGAAAAGCTGACCCCTTCTTTCTTCTTCTCTTCTCTCTGGAAGGCCGGCGGCACACGAACCGCCGGCCTTTTCTCTTGCCGGCAGACCGCAGACCATCGCACTGGGAGCGCGAGCAGCGAAGGCGCAGAGAAAATAGTCTTCCTTGCAATACCAATCGCAGAGCAGCACACGCAGAACGCGCCATCATGCCACCCTTGCAAGTTCAATCTCACCACAGCACGCATGCAGCACACCAACGTGCCACCTTTGCAATCACAGTCCCACCACAGCACACGCACACGCCGCCAAGGTGCCGCCCCTGCAAGTTCAATCTCACCACAGCACACGCACAGCACACTAGGGCGCCACCCTTGCAATACCAATCTCAGAGCAGCACATAACAAGCGGATACACGTGTCGCCTTTGCAGGCATAATCTCAGATTGACTATCTAAGATGCCTGAATATGCTCACATGAGGCGGGATTGCAAAGCGAGCCATCCTGGAGCGCACAGACGTGCTCTCCTTGCAACTTCAATCCCGAGCAGGCGCTCCAGAACACTGTGACGTGCCTCTTTTGCAACCATGACCTCACAAACACACGCGCCACCAACGCGAGCGCTAGCAACAGCAGCAGACACACGCACTACCAAACTCAGGCGCCAACGCCAGCAGCAAACGCGCGCTACCAACGCCGGCGTCGACGGCCGCCGAGCGCATACCGGTACACGCAGAACGCGCCGAGCGCGAACAGAATCGCCGGAGCGAGCGACGAAACCGTGGCGACCACACCGTCGAGCGTCGTGGGCATTTGCAGATTCGCCCACTCGTTGCGGAAATATCCCCACAGCATCGGCATGCTGGCGCCGAGCAGCACGGCGACCACATACCAGCGGATTGCGCGCCGCGAACGCTGCCGCCACAGCAGTGCGCCGCCCGCCGCCGGACTCAGCACGAAACTGCTCACGCCGCTCACCGGGGTGAACAGCGAGTCCGCGCCCGGCAGCCAGGTCACATGGCCCACCAATGCCATCGACGCCGCGCACAGCACCGCCCACGTCACCAATGTTCGGTTGCGCCGGTAGAACCGCCTCAGCGCGCGCATGCCAACACCTCACTTCACTTCCGCTTGCCGAATCCGCACACCGCGACGCAATCGGCGGCGCGGCGCACATATTCGCCCATATTGTAGCGTCAGTCTGCCATCTCGTCGGCGCGCATCTCATTCCAGTCGATCCGGCGGTCTTTGAAATAGTATTCGCGGTCGCGCTCGCCCACTTCGCGCAGCACATGGCACGGGTTGCCCACGGCGACGACGTTCGACGGCAGGTCGCGCGTCACAATGCTGCCCGCGCCCACCACCACGTTGTCGCCGATCGTCACGCCCGGCAGCACGACCACGCCCGCGCCGATCCAGCAGTTCTCGCCGATGCGCACCGGCATGTTGTACTGGTAGCCGCGCTCGCGCAGTTCGGGCAGAATCGGGTGCCCGGCGGTCGCGAGCGTCACGTTCGGCCCGATCATCGTGTGCGAGCCGACGTAGATATGCGTATCGTCCACGCAGGTCAGATTGAAGTTCACGTAGATGTCGCTGCCGAAGTGCACGTGCGCTCCGCCGAAATTCGCGTGGAACGGCGGTTCGATGTAGCACCCGTCGCCGATCTCGGCGAACATGTCGTGCAGCAGTTCGGCACGGCGGCCGAGCTCGTGCGGGCGCGTCTGGTTGAAATCGTAGAGCCGCTCAAGGCAGTCGAACTGGCGCGCGAGAATCTGCTCATCGTGCGGCAGATACATCTCGCCGGTGTGCATGCGGTCTTTCATGTCGCTCATTTGCTCTCCTGACACGTCTTTCGTACATCGTTGTCGTCGACACCATTGTATTGGGCTGCCCGCTAGTCTGGCACTATGGATTCGCTGTTCGTGAGGAAACATTGCTGGCAGATTATCGGCGC
Source organism: Bifidobacterium animalis subsp. animalis (assembly GCA_004154635.1). Lineage (GTDB taxonomy): Bacteria > Actinomycetota > Actinomycetes > Actinomycetales > Bifidobacteriaceae > Bifidobacterium > Bifidobacterium animalis_B. Next base: position 45,358 of record RSDC01000002.1, on the reverse strand, counting down.
GCTGAGCCTGATCGGCGCGCTGTGGTTCACGATCGCGGTGTGCCGGTTCCACATACTCGGCATGGACACCGCAGTATACGGCTGGATCACCGCGCATGTGATGACTCCCGGCATGACCAGCGTGATGCGCGTGCTCACCCAGTTTTCCGGGTCGATCACCGTGATCGTCGTGGCAGCGGTCGCGCTCGCCGTGCTGGCTATGGTGAAGCGCTGGAAAATCGGTGTGGCTGTGGCCGTCAATCTCGCGGGCATCTATGTGCTCAACGAGATCATCAAACACATTGTGCGCCGCCCACGCCCGGATTTCCCGCATCTCGTGTTCGAACAGGGGTACAGTTTTCCTTCCGGCCACGCGATGGTGAGCACGGCGTTCTACGGATTCATCGTCTACCTGCTGTACCGCTACTGGCACACCGCGCGCGATTCGGGCGCCCGCGTGGGGAAGATCGCCGCAATCGTGCTGCTGTGCCTGATCCCGCCGGTCGTCATGTTCACCAGGGTCTATTTGGGCGTGCATTACGCGAGCGACGTGTGCGCGGGCTTCCTGTTCGCAATCGCCTGGCTCACACTGTTCTATGTGCCGGTGATGCAGCGCACGCTGCTCAAACGCACAACGCCGGCGAATCTGCCGCACTGACCTCTCCCACTATTCGCCGGTAGCAAGGCGATACGGCCCGCGCAATGCCGGTTTGCTATATATGGGCACACGGCAAGCGCCAGCCTGTGAGGAGGCGAGCATGATCGAATTTCGCAATGTATGCAAATCGTTCGCAGACCACCGCGTGATCGACGGCATCTCGTTCACGGTAGGCACCGGCGAGTTCTTCGTGCTCGTCGGCCCGAGCGGCGGCGGCAAGACGACCACGCTCAAGATGATCAACCGGCTCGTCGAGCCGGATAGTGGCCAGATTCTCATCGACGGGCATGACATCGCCAGCGAGGACGTTCGCGAGCTGCGGCTCGGCATTGGCTATGTGCTCCAGCAGATCGCGCTGTTTCCGAACATGACCGTCGGGCAGAATGTGACGCTCATCCCCGAGCTCAAACACTGGCCCGCTGCGAAGCGTACCGCCCGCGCACGCGAACTGCTCGGCGAGGTCGATCTCGACCCGCGCGAGTACATGAACCGCATGCCGAGCGAGCTCTCGGGCGGCGAACAGCAGCGCGTGGGCATCATTCGCGCGCTCGCCGCCCAACCGAAAGTCATGCTCATGGACGAGCCGTTCAGCGCGCTCGACCCGATCACGCGCACGCAGTTGCAGGAGCTGATCAAACGACTCCAACGGCAGCTGGGCATCACGATCGTGTTCGTCACGCATGACATAGACGAGGCGCTGTATCTCGCCGACCGCATCGCCGTGGTGCATGACGGCCGCATCGCACAGCTCGACTCGCCCGATGCCATCCGGCAATCTCCGGCAGATGATTTCGTCGCAGACTTCTTCGCATCGCCGCGCGAAAGGAGGGATCGATGAACGCGCTGATCTCCACTTGGCACGAACGCTGGGGCGAATGGCTCACCGCGCTGCTGCAGCATCTGCAGATCTCGCTGGTCTCGCTGCTCATCGCGATCGCGGTGGCGGTGCCGCTCGGCATACTGCTGCAACGTCGGCGTCGCGCCGCCGAGATCGCCTTGCAGATCACCGGCATCGTGCAGACCATTCCCTCGCTCGCACTGCTCGGCCTGCTCATTCCGCTCGTCGGCATCGGCACCGTGCCCGCGGTCATCGCGCTCGTCGCCTACGCGTTGTTCCCGATCATGCAATCCACGATCACCGGACTCAACGGCATCGACCCGAATCTGGTGGAGGCGGGCACCGCGTTCGGCATGACGCGCGGGCAACGATTGCGCAAGTTCGAACTGCCGATCGCCATGCCGGTCATCGTCTCGGGCGTGCGCACGTCGGCCGTCATGATCATAGGCACGGCCACGCTCGCCGCGCTGGTCGGCGCCGGCGGCCTGGGCACGTTCATCCTGCTCGGCATCGACCGCAACAACAATGCGCTCATTCTCATCGGCGCGATCTCGTCGGCATTGCTCGCACTGCTGTTCAGTGCGACGATCCACTGGCTCGAACACCGGCGTCTGCGTACGATTCTCGCCGGGTTCCTCGTGCTCGTGGTCGCACTCATCGGCTCGTTCGCACCGCAGATGTGGGCGGCGGCACACCACCGTGAGACGATCGTCGTGGCCGGCAAACTCGGCCCCGAACCTGAGATTCTGATGAACATGTACAAGGAGCTCATCGAGAACGGCGATGCGAACGTGAGCGTGGAGGTCAAGCCGAACTTCGGCAAGACGACGTTCGTGTACGAGGCGCTCAAACGCGGCGACATCGACATCTACCCCGAATTCACCGGAACCGTGACGGAAAGTCTGCTGAAGAACGCTCCGGCACCCTCCACCGACGCGCACACGGTGTATGAGCAGGCGCGCGACGGCATTCGCGAGCAGGACGGGCTCGTGCTGCTCGAACCGATGAAATTCCAGGATACGTACGCGGTGGCGGTGACGCAGCAGTACGCGCGCGAACATGGCTTGCGCACGATCTCGGATCTGCGTGGCGTCGAACATGCGGCGACCGCTGGCTTCACGCTCGAGTTCAACGACCGCGAAGACGGCGGACGTGGTCTCAAATCGAAGTACGGACTCGACCTGCGCGTGCGCACCATGGAGCCCGCGCTGCGCTACCAGGCGATTGCGAACGGCAATGTGCAGATTGTGGATGCCTATTCCACCGACGCCGAGATCAGCCAGTACAATCTCACGACGCTCGAGGACGACCGGCATCTGTTCCCCGCATACCAGGGCGCGCCGATGATGCGCGAGGATTTCGCGAAAGACCACCCCAAGGTCGTCGCCGCGTTGAACAAGCTCGCCGGCCGCATCACCGACGAGGAGATGAGCCGCATGAACTACGAGGTGAAGGTCAACGGCAGATCGGCCGCAGTCGTGGCCCGCGACTACTTGAGCGCGCACCACCTCCTCAGCTGACGCGTCCCAGCTGTCCGCCCAAACACGAAATGATGGATTTGGACATACTGATTAGACACGAAATGATGCTCTTGGATTGGCACCTCTGACACATGATGATGTCTCCAGCATGCACGAATCACCTTCCCGCCCCAAACACACGGGAACATGATTGCCGGGGATGACCCTGTCTGCCGGAACAGAAAACCTGCTCCCCTTTTACGTATGTAAGATTAAGTATGTAAGAGCCAGTAAGGGGGAGGGAGGGACCAGCTTTGCAATCACCAAATCATAATGAAACCAACGATGCTCGCACCCCCGAACGCATTTTGCGTCTAATTTTCATTGAGAATGACCCTCTCGCCTTGAAATTGTTCATGCAACTATTCCATCTGCAAACGCACTCGATGAGAATTGAACATGTTATATCCAGCGGAATTGCCGCATTACAAAATCTCGAAATCTATGATCGGTTTGACGCAGTCGTCATGGATATGCATCTGGGTGACATCGAGGGGCCGTCCGTAGCATGGCAAATCCGTCGCATAAACGATACGACGCCAATCATCGGCGTCACCTCTCTGCCACTCACGCACTACCTTAGTGCAGCCCAACAAGCTGGAATGCAGGATTTGCAAGCAAAGAAAGACATCACAGACATCATCACATCAATCCAACGCATCCGTGCTGGTCGCATTCCGGACGGCTTCGAGTCGCCGGAAAATGCTTCCCGACGATTGCAGCTGCAAAGAGACGCACCTATGCCGCTAACCCGTACCCAAACCATGATCATGAACTATATAGCTCAAGGATATACCGATCAGCAGATAGCGGAGCACATGCGCTGCACTCGAGAAACCGCGCGCAAGCATCGGCAGAACTGCCTAAAACGACTCGGCGCAAACAACACAGTGGAAGGAGTGATTCAGTGGCAAAACATAAACCGGTTCTTCAAATTCGACTAAGCGTAGGCCGCATTCGCAACCCACTCCATTGCGCCCATCCGGGGTTGCTCATGATTCTTGTCACCGTATCCGCCGTACTATTGTGGCAAACGTTCGTAATTCATCGCCCCACAATACCGTTGGGGATGCTGGTACTTGCCCAAATCGTAGCATTCGGATGCACATACCGGTTCCCCATACCCTCATTAATTGCATTCGCCGTACTATCAATGGCTGGGGATGCATTGTCCCCCATGTATAGCTCATATGCCCTATACAGTATGCTCACCGCAATCAGTCTATGGTCATATTTCACCAATGACCCAGCATCGGCCGGCGCTGCACTATTATTTTCGGCATATCAACTTGTATGGTCAACGAACACAGACACTGCGGCGGCTCCACTGACGGCACCGCTTTTTTTCAGTATGTTTATACTAGCCGCCCTGCTCGGCGCTGCGTTGCGTCGATTCGTCCATCACCTGCAACGGCAACAACAGGCAATAGCACAGATGAGACTGCAGATGCTGGAATCCGCCGAAGAACTGCATGATGCCGTCTCCGGCACACTCTCTAATGTTGATCTCATGCTGCAATACCGCAGCCATACGCTGCTCAGCGCCCCCACAGCAGCAGATGTCGAACAAATACTGGAACTTGATGAAGATATTCGAACTCGACTCGACCAAGCGTCTCAAGACGTTGCTCAAATTGTAAACATGCTATTCGAACAGTATGGTGAAACAGCGGACCCCTCCATGCCAACTAACTGACATGAGTATCAACCCCAACAGCCATACCCATATTGGGTACATCGCCTATACATCGAACCACTCCACTTCTACCATGTGAACCATGAAATACTTCATCCGTAGATTGCCGATGAGGAGGGCAAGCCCGTTCGAGTTGGCTTGCCTGTATCTCTATTTCGCCTGCTTCTTTTTCGCAGGATTTCTTCTGCATCTTCAGAGACTCGCTGAGCCAAGCTCCGCGTTGGATGACGAGAACAAGGAGCGCATGCTCATGCTCTTGCGCGATCTCAATGAGAACCACGGCACCACAGTCATCACGGTCACCCACGATTCTTACGTTGCGAACCAACACAGCCGAATCATCACACTACACCAGGAGGCATAGCCATGGGATTCATCGTCATGGTGTCCGCTGCGATCATCGGAATACTGCTGCTCGTGGCAGGAATCAAAAACATCAAGAAAAACTGGCTTTGGCTGCTCGCCATCATCGTCGGCGTCTCTTTCATCGGATTCGCCATCTTCCTAGGCTTGCCCCACTAACGCCATCGGACACCCAGGGGCGAGCTCCAGCGATCATCGCAGAGCCCCGAGGTTTCAGGGTTGCGACGACCACCGGGACCCACCCAACTTCCAAGTTTCGTCGTATGCCGGGAGGAGGGGAATCTGCCGGCAGATGGCGCGACGGCTCGCTCTGCGGAAGGCTCATCGGGGTGTGTTGATGCCGTCGTAGTGTACGCCGAATGCGGCGGCCACGTAGCCGGGCACGGCGGTGCAGGTGGCGCATGCCACCGTCAGCCAGACGGGCGCGTCGATCGCGGACGTGGTCACGGTCAGCACATACGCCACCACACCCAATGCCATGCACGCCACATACACCACCGTGCGCGTGCGCGGACTGAACGTGGGCGTGAAATCACCATCCCCCGCATCCTCATGCATGTCATCCATCGGTTCCTGCATATCATCCAATAGGCCTCACCTCCTTTCATCCGAGAAATCCGTGAAGAGCAAGATCATGCACCGCGCATCACGTATTTGTCCCATGCGGCGCGGTCGCCGTAGAACACGTCCAGGTCCAGATCACCGGCATAGCCGGGCAGGCGCCCATGCGACGAATACTGGCGCATCGCGCACGCATACGCGCCCTCGTTCCAAGGATGGGACTGGTAGCCAGTGGGCGCGTCGTCCGCGTACTGCGCCACCCACAGACCGCAATCATGCCGGCCCGCCACCGGGGCGACGGACGCCAGAGCCGACTGCGGCGCGTACACCAACGGCCGCACGCCCGTCAACCGAATGTACTCGGACAGGAACCGGTCCAGATACGCGACGTCGCCCCACGCGGCATTGTCCGCGGCCTCCCAGTCCACCGCCGGCAGGCCCCGATGCAGGTAGCCGGCCGTGTTCGCCGCGAAGAAGCGCGCCTCGGCCACGGCACCCACACCACGGATGTAATGCATGTACCCAAACGCCCTGCCATGCGCGATGCACCACTGGACCTTCGCATCCGCACCACGCCACACGCCACGCACGATCCCGTTACCGGTGAACTCGCCCGCACCCCACGTGACCTGCACCACCAGGAAATCGAACCCCACCCGAGCAGGATCGAAATCCGCCCTCCAATTACTGATATCAATACCCTGAATAACCTTGCTCCTTTCTTTTCAATCACCGATAGTCTCGTGTCATGACCAGTCAGGCCCTGCATGCCGCATCGTCGAGCATTGGAATGCGATATGACCGACGGTAAGCCCATCGGCACACGAGTCCGCAGATTCATCAAGACAGTGCGCCTTCTTGTCGATGCGATCCGTGCCGAGATACGGGAGGATGCCGGTGCCACCATCGCATGGTGGGTCGGATTGGCCCTGCAAGGCATATGCCTGTACATCGTGGGATTCCTCCATGGCTCCATGAAGATCTGCTGGGCGACGCCCGAAAGTGGATATTCCTGTCATGGTGATGGTCCGATCTATCCGCAGGCCATCCTTACATTGGCGTGCGCAGGTATGCTCCTGTGGATCATCGTCTGCCCGGCGCTGCGGGCGTGTGGGCAGGAACACACCTGCCCACACGCCCATACCAAGGCGGACCAGCCCCAATCGGAACAACGTCAGCTCCTACTGCGACGATACCGAAGAGGCACCCGAATCATCCTGACGATCACCAAAATCATCATCATGGTCCCCATGCTCCTCGTCTCCACATGCATCGCATTCATCGCACTATTCGTTTCCTCGCCATGAGGACACTCGCCCAGTCCCTCAGGCATTGGTCTATGGATGTGTCTGCCGGAACAGAAAACCCGCATATGCACTCGACAAGATGCCTGTTTCCTGCCCTTCCGGCAAACGGTGAGCCCGGAAAGCCCATCGCAGGGCATTCCGACCGCCTAGGACATCGTCAAAAGCGCCCACATCGGCTCCGTTGACGAGCTTGCGGAATGCCGTGCCCACATCACTCGACGAAAACCCGAATAGTTCCCGGGAGAATTTGATATAGTCAATTCGAGGAAGGTAATCCTGAGCAAATACGTTTCTTTGGACGGAGAGCGATATGCCTCGTTATAGACCGGCTCACACACGCGCATCTGCCTTCGCCAAGAAAATGCGTATGCTGGCACATGCCATCCGTCTTGAGGAACAACCGCACATTGGTGCCGCCATTCTTTGGTGGGCGGGGCTGATCGTGCAAGGCGTATGCCTATATATCTGCTTTTGCCAAGATAGGATCACGAAGGTTTGTTGGATAGATGCCCAGACAGGCTATGGATGTTATGGGGAGGGGCCGATCTATCCGCAGATGCTATGCATCTCACTCTGCATAGGCATGCTGTTGTGGACGGTGGCCTGCCCGATAGTGAAATCACGTGAACAAAGGCGCCATCCCAATCGAACACCACTCCCCGTCACAGCGCAATATCAGCTGGAATCCTACCAGAAGAAGGTGCGGGCCACAATAAAAGCAGCCAAGATAATTATTATGACCCCCACTCTTATATCCTCCATTTTCTTCATTCTTGTCACACTGTATATCAGTCTTCCAATGTAGATTCCCGCATGATGGCGCGTATAAGTTCACGACTTGGCTGGATTCTTAAGGAAATCAGCATACGCACAAGCCAATGTGTTCGATTCGTCTTCATTCGGTAGTCTCTTCGCTTGCGACGCCTCCAGCAACGCCCATCGACTAACGGCGGAATCTTTCAGGATGCCCAGATCTATGCCATTCACCAGTTCTTTAAACGCCGTATAGACATTACTCGACGAAAACCCGAATCGTTCCCAGTAGAATCGGGAGATGCGGTATGATTCCGCTTGTCCCAGAAGTCCCGCGAACGCTTCGGACAGTGAATGCCCGGACGGACGCTCCTTCATGTATTTGGCAACGAGCCACGCATCCCCGTCGGCGAGCACATCAGCGTATCCGAACCCGCCACCATCGGTTCTGCTGCCGAGATGGCCCGGCAGCCATGCTTTCAGACTTGTTGATTTGTCTCCCTTATCATAGACACCCCAAATCTGCAGAAGGTCCAGAGGCCAGCCTCCGAGATCGCCCAGACCGTATTTGCTCCACTGTGTCTCCACGCCCCACACATAGTATCCCAGTGCCGTGGCGGCAAGATGGGCGATATCCGGATACCCCACGGAAGCTTTGAAGTCGTCATCCGACGCGTGCCTCTTGCAGATCATGGCGCAGAATGAGCGGGCATTCGCCAGTTCACTGGGCGAGTTCGGTTCCGGCGTGTACGCCTGCCACATCACATCGCCACTGCCATCCGACCAGTACTCGGGTTTGCGAAGCCATTCAAGGATGAACTGGCCGATGGATTCCTTGTACGGAGAAAGTGGATTCATCGTACCGTCCATTCCGGCCTCGCATTCATCCTCCACGGCGCGAAGCCAGCGGTACAGAGTCGTCTCCCGCGGTTCCGAGGCACCTGGTTTGAAGGCCATCACCGTACTGCAAGGCGCCAGTCGTCCTGCGTAGGCGACGCGGTCGAGATCCCATTTGTCGTGGTATCCGCTGATCTCGGTGAACTGGTCATAATTCCAGTTGTCCGGGATCGGGTAGCCGAGGTTGCCGGAGAATCCCGTGGACATGTCGGACACGAAACTGGAGATGGCGTATCCATGTTCGGCGACGATCGAGCAGGTGTTGCGCGACGCATAGATGCCCACACCATAACCGGCGCCGAGATTGTCACGAACGGCCTTGAAATACGGCGCGATCACGTCTTCGACCTGATATTCGTACACGTCCATGTCCACGGCGAAGTAGATGACAGTCGGCGGCACGCCAAGCCGTTGTGCAGCCTTGACGGCCTCCTGCGCGTGCCGCTTGCCGGTTTCGGGGGTGAAGTGCTCGAGTTTGGTGGAGTATTCCTGGAAGATCGGGAAGTACTTGAGCCCGTGCTTGACGATGCGGTCGAGCTCACCGGGGCGGATGGCCTTGAAGTAGTCCGCGGGCTCGAGGTCGTCCTGCCCCGGTTCGGTCAGGTAGCGCCCCACGATCTCGTATCCGTCGGCCTTGAGCTGCTCGGCGAACTCGTCGGTGATCTCGAATCGCGTATCGCATGCCGCGGCCGGACGGTTCGGGTTGCCGCACGAGGTGAGCAGGCTCATCCACGTGTAGGCGTCCACGCTCTGGCTCACCGGCAGCGCGTACTCATTCTGGAACGCCATCACCGCCTCTGACACGGTGGAGTTCCACTCGCCGTAGAACGTGGAGAGCTGGCCGTTGCACACCAGCGCGACCGTTGCGAGCCACACCCAGTCCGCGTGCTGCGACGCGTTGTCCGGGGTGATGGTCTTGAGCCTGGATCGCGTGCCGTTGCCGAAGTTGCCGGTCGCCTCGTCGGGCGTGAATCCCTCGAGCGCTTGCAGCACCTGGATGAGCGCGGTGTTCATCTCCCGGCCGTACAGGCCGTCCGCGGGGATGATGCCGGTGTAGTCGCGGTACTCCTGGTTGATCCGCTGCTGGGCCTGGCGAATAGGACCTTTGCCTCCCGCGACGAGCTTGAACTGCTGCATGGACAGCAACGTCATCATGATCTCCATCGTGACCGTCGAATCACCGCCGATGCCCATGTCCGTCTTCAAATCGCGGATCGCCGCGCCCGTGCCGCCATAGAAGTGCCGGGTGATCGTCCCCGCGCCGGCGCCGTACCCCTTGCACCACAGCGCGCCCTGGATGATCGCGTACACGTTCGACTGCGCCGTCGCACCGTTCTCCTGCTGGGCGATGCCCTCGGGCCAGCGTGCTGCGAACCTGGACTGCGTGCCCGGGCCGAAGGCGTCCGCCGTCTGGGTGATGCCCAGCTCGATCTGCAGCGCATGCAGCAAGCCGTACACCGTCGTCCATCCCGTCTGCCCGCTCTCCGGCACCCTGTCGAAGGCCGGGTTGGCCCCGTAGGTCCTGTTCAGCCACTGCTGCGTCGCGAGCACCATCTGATCTGTCATAGGCCGTTCCTTTCTGTTGTATGTGACCTGACAAACTCGATTGTAACCATATGATTTCAATTTGTCAACTATCAGATTCAGGAACAGCGAGATGTACACTGAAAGCATGGCAGACTACGGACAGGAATTCGCACAGGAACTCGCCGCCGAACTGCGCGCACAGAAGGCGCGCCGCAAAGTCAGCGACGAGCAGATAGCCGAGGCGATCGGCGTGCACAGGGTCTCAGTGAGCCGCTACCTCACCGGGGAGCGGCCCATCCCCATCGTCGTCTTCGCCGACCTGTGCAACTTCCTCCAAGCCTCGCCCACGAAGATCATAGACGAAGCGGAACAACGCACTCGCAGGCACACCCAACAACACTGAGGCTGTCGCAACATCAGACATCGTCGGCAATCAACCACCCCTAACAACATAATCGAATACTTGTTCGAAACTTGCTGACAGTATACATCATATTCGAACATATGTTCGAATATGATGTATACTGAACTTCACATAATCGACGATTCTCTGTTAGATGACGAGATACTCGAATCGGTTTCGCTATATCGTCGCAATCGGACGAGCACACGACGACATATGCAGCCGAGTTTCGTCATATCGTCGCATTTCCCGCGCAGATTGCCAAAGTGCCCGTATACGCCGAACTTCCTCACAAGATATACTGACAAAGTAGAACGGATACGCGATGCAGGGGCGAGGGGGCGAATATGGGCGGCAAATCTTCCGGCCAGAACGACAAAACACCGCATGACGCGATACAGCATGACACCGCACAACATAGCACCGCGCATGCCGACGATTTCGACACCATGCACGCCGAATTCTCAAGCACCACAACTGGTGCCGCCGCAGATTCCGCCGCATACGAACCGACCGCGCCCCGCAAACGCCGCAACGCCGTCATCGCCATTGCAGTGACTGCGCTCATCATTGTCGGCGTGCTTGCCGCGATCATCATTCCAATCAGCCGCGCCAACCACCGGCATGCCAAGGAGGCGCACTCCGCCGCGCTCGCCGACTGCGAATCCGCGCAGCGGGAATTCGCCACGCTCAACACCACATACAGGGCCACGCTTGCCAACGCCGGCAAGCTCGCGAAAGGCGACGGCAAAACGATCAGCGAGGATCATGCGACCGCGCTGGCATCGAAAATCGAGCACATTGACGACACGCATACGGTCTCCTCGCTCGTGAAATCCGAATGCGACGCCAGGCAAAGCACCGACAACCTCAACGAGCTCACCCGCAAATACGGCGCCGCGAGCACAAGCATGGTCAACCGCATGCGCGACGTGCAGACCGACGCCGACACGCTGCGCAGACTCGTGGAAGGCGCGCGCAACTCGAACCGGCGCGGCGAACTGCAGAAGCAGCTCACCATTGCGAAGGCCGCATACGAACGCTCGGCGAACAAGGCAGCCGAGAATCTGCGCGCCGCATTGCAGGCGCAGATCGCCAACACGGGCGCACTGCTCGAACCGGGCTCCACGGCCACGAATCCGCAGGTCAACGATGCGCTCGGCTCGCTCACCGACGCCACGAACGCGGTGATCAACGCGATGCCGCTCGACTGCGAATTCGCCGCCTGCGTGGCCCTCACCTTCGACGACGGCCCGAACAAGCAGATCACCCCGCAGCTGCTCGCCGCGCTCAAGCAGGCGGATGCGCCGGCCACGTTCTTCGTGCAGGGCCAGTTCGTCTCCGGCAGCAACACACAACTGCTCGCAAACATGGCCGCACAGGGCAACGAAATCGGCTCAATGAGCTGGAGGCACAAGCAGTTGCATACGCTCTCCCCCGCCGAACTCACCAAATGGTTCAACGACACCGATGACGTGATCGAAAGCGCGGGCGTGGGCAAGCCGGCGCTGTTCCGACCGCCGGACGGCGCGTGGAGCGAAGATGTCGCTGATGCCGCAAAACGCAGCGGTCAGTCGGTGATTCTGTGGAACGTCGACTCACGCGACTGGGACGCGCAGGCATCCGCCGCCGACATCGCCAAAACCGTGCTCGATAGCGCGTCGTCGGGCGCGATCATTGCACTGCACGACGGCAACGAGCGCACAGTCGAAGCGATCCCACAGATTGTGAGCGGCCTGCGCGAACGCGGATTCACGCCGGTCACCGTCTCCACGCTGCTCGATGGCGAACTCGAACCGGGCACCGTGTTCTATGCGCGAGGCGACACCGCGCAGGACAGCGCGCCGGCCGACGGCCTGGAGGCCACCCAGTGAGCCCAGATGCCGTGCTCTACTGCGCGAGTGTGAACTGCGCGTTGTAGATGTCGGCATAGAAGCCGTTACGCGCCAGAAGCTCGTCGTGCGTGCCGCGCTCCACGATGTCGCCGTCGCGCATGACGAGAATCATGTCGGCGTCACGGATCGTGGAGAGCCGGTGTGCGATGACGAACGAGGTGCGCCCTTCGGTGAGCTTGTCCATCGCCGCCTGAATGAGCTCCTCGGTGCGCGTATCAACTGAGCTCGTCGCCTCGTCGAGAATGAGGATCGGCGAATCCTGCACCATGGCGCGCGCGATGGTGAGCAGCTGCTTCTGCCCCTGCGACAGCGTGGCCGACTCGTCGAGCACGGTGTCGTAGCCGTTTGGCAGCGAGCGGATGTAACGGTCGAGTCCCACGGCACGGCAGGCGGCGACCACCTGCTCGTCGGTCACGTCTTCCTTCGCATACGCCACATTCTCGCGCACGGTGCCGTTGAACACCCAGGTGTCCTGCAGCACCATCGAGAACTGGTCGTGCACGTTCCAACGCGGCACGCTCTTCGTGTCGATGCCGTCGATCGAGATCTTCCCGCCGGCGATCTCGTAGAATCGCATGAGCAGATTCACCATCGTCGTCTTGCCTGCGCCGGTGGGCCCCACGATCGCCACTTTCTGCCCAGGCTCCACGTCCGCCGAGAAATCGTGGATGACGAGCTTGTTCGGCTCATACCCGAATTTCACGTGCTCGAAGCTCACGCGCCCTTCGACGGGCGTGATCTCGCCGTTGCTGCCGTAGCCGAGCAGCGGTTGCTTGTCGGACTCGTCGGCGAGCTCGGGCTCGTTGAGGAAGGTGAACACACGTTCGGAGCCCGCGGCGCAGCGTTGCAGATTCTGGAACGCTTGCGCGAACTGCGAGAGCGGCTGCGTGAACAGGCGAATGTAGAGCATGAACGCCACGATCACGCCGAATTCGATGGTGCCGTTCATGGCAAGCGCCGCGCCGACCACGCACACGACGACGTAGCCGAGGTTGCCCACGAGGTTCATCATGGGCATCATGAGACCCGAGATGAACTGGCTCTTCCATCCCGAGTCGTACAGGTCGTTGTTGTAGCGTTCGAATCTGCGGATCGCATCGGCCTCGCCGCCGAAGGCCTTGACCACGGTGTGCCCGCTGTACATCTCCTCCACATGGCCGTTTACGTCGCCGAGTGCCATCTGCTGCTTGACGAAGTACTTCTGCGAGAACTTCATCACGACGAGCATGAGCACCATGCCGAGCAGGCTCGCGCCCACTGCGCACAATGCCAGGATCCAGTTGTTCGCGAACATCATGACGAGCGAGCCCACGAACAGCGTGACCGACGAGATGAGCGTGCCGAGGGACTGCCCGAGCGTCTGCCCCACCGCGTCCACGTCGTTCGTGATGCGGCTCATCACGTCGCCGGTGCTGTGCTCGTCGAAGTATTTGAGCGGCAGCTTGTTCATCTTTACGTCGATGGCCGCGCGCAGACGTTGCGCCGTGCGCTGCGTGACGGTGGCCATCATCCAGCTCTGCACGTACGAGAGCAGTGCGTAGCCCACGTAGAGCGCCACGAGCGTCCACCCGATGCGCGCCACCGCGGTCATGTCGATCGAACGCAGCACCGGCTTGCCGTTCACGAGCGCGGGCAGTCCCTTGGTGATCTCGTCGGTCATATCGCCGAGGTAGTCCGGCCCTATGATCTGGCAGATCGCGCCGCCGACGCCGAGGATCAGCGCAATGACGATCGCCGGAATGTACCGTTTGCTGAAGCGCATCAACTCCTTGAGCGCGCCGCCGAAATCATCGGCTTTCTCCACGGGCGTGCCTGCACGCCCATGTCCCATTGGTCCTGGCATATCCTCACATCCTATCTATCTCAAACCCATACATGTGCATGCGGCATGCGCCGCCCCACTCACGCACTGAGCTCCTCCTCGCTCAGCTGCGATTTCGCAATCTCCTGGTACACCTCGCAGGTCTCGAGCAGTTCGCGGTGCGTGCCCTGACCCACCACCTTGCCGTCCTCGAGCACGAGAATGCAATCCGCGTCCATGATCGTGCCGACGCGCTGCGCCACAATGAGCTTCGTCGCGTCCTTCGCCGTCTCCTTCAACGCGTCGCGCACCTCGCGGTCGGTCTTGAAGTCGAGTGCCGAGAACGAATCGTCGAAGATCAGAATCTCCGGGTCGCGGTACACGGCGCGCGCGATCGACAGGCGCTGTTTCTGGCCGCCCGACACGTTCGTGCCACCTTGGGCGATCGGCGACTGGAAGCCTTTCGGCATCTTGCCCACGAATTCGGTGGCCTGTGCGACGTCGCTCGCCTCGCACACGCGGTTCGCCTCCTGCGCGGTGAGCTCGCGCGCCTCGTCGGCCTTGAGGAACTCCCGTTCCGCCTTGCGGCCGCTCATGCGCGAGACGTCGATCATCGGCACGTTTTCGGGTTCGTCGGGCCGGTCGCCGTAGCTCACATTCGATTCGACGGTGCCTTTGAACAGGAAGGAGCGCTGCGGCACGTAGCCGATCTTGTCGCGCAGTGTCTTCAAGTCGTATTCGCGCACATTCACGCCGTCAACGAGCACCTCGCCGTCCGTCGCATCGTAGAAGCGCGGCACGAGATTGATGAGCGACGACTTGCCCGAGCCGGTGGAGCCGATGATCGCCACCGTGTCTCCCCTGTTCGCCGTGAAACTGATGTGCTCGAGCATCGCCTCGCGCGAATCGGGGTAGGTGAAGCTCACGTCGCGGAATTCGATCTCGCCGGCGAGCTCGAGGTCGTCGGCATATCGCGCACGTTCCGCTGGCGTGATGATTCCGCGCTGCTTGGCCTCCTGCACCGTGAGCCCGCGCTTGGTGGTGCCGGACTTGACGAGCGGGTCGGTGTCGAGCACTTCGAGCACGCGGTGTGCGGAGACGTCGGCGCGCGGCCACAGCACGAACACCATGCTCATGAGCAGGAAGCTCATCACCACCTGCATGGCGTAGCTGGAGAACACGACCATGTTCGAGAACAGCGTGAGTTTGTCGGTCAGGCCGGCGTCTTGGATCAGGTAGGCGCCGATCCAGTAGATCGCGAGCGACAGGCCGTTCATGATCGTGCCCATGAGCGGCATCATCACCGACATCGCACGGTTCGTGAACAGCTGTGTGTTCGTCAGATTGCTGTTCGCCCGCTCGAACTTGCCTTCCTGATAGTCCTGGGCATTGTAGGCGCGCACGACGCGCATGCCAGTCAGATTCTCGCGCGTCACCAGATTGATGTCGTCGGTGAGCTGCTGCATTGCCTTGAACTTCGGCATGACGAGCACCATGAGCACGGCGATCGAGATGATGAGGATCGCCACGGCGATACCGGTGGCGAGTGTCCATTCGAAGCCCTCGCCCGCGATCTTGCATACGGCCCACACGGCCATGATCGGCGATTTGATGAGCATTTGCAAGCCCATCGTGATGAACATCTGAATCTGCGTGATGTCGTTCGTCGAACGCGTGATGAGGCTCGCCGTGGAGAAGCGGTGCATCTCGGACGGCCCGAACGACTCCACCTTGCGGAATTCGAGCGAACGCAGACGCTGGCCGAACGATGCCGCCACGCGCGCGGCGAAGTAGCCGGTGATCACGGCGCAGGCCAGCGAGCCGAGCGAGACGAGCAGCATCTTGCCGCCGGCGATCCAGATGTCGCGCATCTGGCTGCCCGGCGTCTCCACGAGCCGCGTGATCTGTGACATATAGCTTGGCAGTTCGAGGTCGAAGTACACCTGGCCCACAATGGTGACCAGCGACAACACCAGCTGCCCTATCTCCGTTTTGGAGAGATATTTCATGATTCGTATCATATTTTTCCTTATACCGTAAGCTTTTTTCTCAAACAGATGATGTGCGGATTCCGGAGCTGCGCACGGCGTCCTTATTGCACGGGGCGATCGCCGTCGGCGTCGTTCGACGACGGCGCATCATGCGGCCTGCACGAGCCATGCCATTGCTCACCATTGCGCACCATCTCGCGCATGCGTTCGTGGAGCTGGGCGCGGCGTTCGAACGCCTCCTCGACCTGCTGCGCGGTGGGGCGAGGTTCATTCGGCCCGCAGATCGACAAGTAGGTCATGAATTCGGAGAGCAGGCCCACGAATTCGCGCGTACGACGCTCCCCCATCTGTGAGAACACCCACGAGAGGTCCCCGATGAGCTTGTCGCTGTGCTGTTTCACCACCCGCCTGCCCTCGTCGGACAGCTCGATGACCACACTCCGGCGGTCCTGCGGATCACCCGTGCGCACAATCCAGCCCTTCCGGGTCAGCCCGGAGAGAATCGATGAGATGCGACCGCTCGTCGCGCCCATCGATTGGGCGAGCTGCGAGGGGGTGCAGGAGCCCTGAAACTCGAGCTCACGTAGCACGAACATCTCACCCTGGGCCCCGCGCTCGAACGAGCGCGTCGCCTTCGAACGCGACGCCCACATCGCGAACATCAGTTCGTGCACCGCTTCCAACTTGTAGTCCATTGCCGCTCCATATGCGATACCCATATTTGCTTTACACTGTAAGTTACTTCTAGTGTAAGACAAATCTTCCCCGCCAGTGAATCGCACATGAAACCGGCGCGTCAAACGTCATCTCGCGCCCGAAAACCCAAAATAAACAAGTATTCGCGAGTTTTTTAGCATATTTTCGTCATTTGTCAAATTTCGCTGAAATATAACAGGCGATACTGCGTGAACCATGTTCGGTATTCTTCGGTGTCAAGTATTGAGTCATGTATCACGTGTTGTTTTTTGGGGAAGGCTTCCATGAACACTCATACGGCATCGAACAGCGACAGCAAAGACCCGATCGTCGCCCGTGCGGTCGATCTGTGCAAGCGCTATGGCAAAGGAGACAACAGCGTCATCGCCCTCGACCACGTCAACGTGGAGTTCAGGCGCAAAGCCCTGACGGCAATCATGGGTCCATCGGGTTCCGGCAAATCGACGCTCATGCACTGCATGGCCGGGCTTGACACCCCCACCAGCGGCCAGGTGTTCATTGAAGACCTGGAGGTCTCCTCAATGGGCCAACGCGAGCTCACGCAGCTGCGTCGCAAGGAGATCGGATTCATCTTCCAGTCGTTCAATCTGGTTCCCACGCTCACCGCGAAGGAGAACATCCTGCTGCCACTGCAGATTGCCCACCGTCCCATCGATATGGATTGGTTCGACAAAGTGGTGTCGGTGGTCAAGTTGCAGAACCGTCTCGACCATCGCCCGAGCCAGCTGTCCGGCGGCCAACAGCAGCGCGTCGCCTGTGCGCGGGCGATCATGGAGCGGCCGAGCGTGATCTTCGCCGACGAACCGACCGGCAATCTCGATTCGCGGTCGAGCCATGAGGTGCTTGAATTCCTGCGCATGTGCGTGCGCGAATACGGGCAGACGATCGTGATGGTGACGCACGACCCGCGTGCCGCGTCGTTCGCCGACCGCGTGCTCGTACTGTCGGACGGCAGCATTGTGCAGGACCTCGACCATCCGTCGTACGACGACATTCTCGCGGTGTTCGCGCAGGACGACGACCCGCAGAACGGTCCGGTGGAGGTGGAGTCTGCAACGGCAAGGAGCGCGGAACAATGATCCGCATTGGTCTACGCGATGCCAAAGTGCATTTTCACCGCTTCGTGATGTCGATCATCGCGATTGCACTGGGAGTCTCGTTCGTGGTCGGTTCGTTCTGCTTCCGTTCCATGCTGAACGACCAGGTGACGCAGCTGATGGGCACCAATTCGGATCACGACGTGTATGTGCGCGGCGCCACCGAAGAGCAGAACGACAGCTCCTTCGCTACCAGCGGGCCGATCTCAAGCGGCACGAGCTACAACAAGATCGATACGAGCCTCGTCACCCAGATCGAGCAGATCAAGGGCATCGACAACGTGAGCCCTCCTGAACGCACGATAGGAGCCACGTTGCTCGACCATGACGGCAATGCGGTGGCCACCACCGGCGCGCCGACGCTCATGATCAGCGCATCATCCGAACACCCTTGGCGCGCCGCCAATTTCATCGCCGGCACCTACGCCACCGGCGAGCATGAGATCGCCCTTTCCCAGGACGCCGCGAAGAAGGCGGGACTCCAGGTCGGCGACACCACGCGGCTCATCGTCAACGGGGAGCCGCACACCATGAAGGTATCGGGCATCTTCACCACACAGACCGCCGAACTCGGCGTGCTGATCATTCTCGCACAGCCGGCGCTGGTCAATCAGCTCATGCAGTTGCAGAGCGAAGACACCTCCAAGGTAGACAAGATCGGCGTATACGGCAACCGCACCACCCCACTCACGGTTCAGGAGCAACAACAGCTCGCGGACCGCATCAACAAGGCGCTGCCCAAGGATTCCAAGGCCCATGCGGTCACCGGCCAGTCGGTGCGCGACGAGGCCACGAAAAGCACGCAGGAGTCACTCGGCTTCGTCCAGCCGCTCATTCTCATCTTCGCAGTGATCGCCCTCTTCGTCGGCGCGTTCATCATTGCGAACACGTTCACGATGATCGTGCGTGATTCCATGCGCGGCTATGCGCTGCTGCGCTCGGTCGGAGCCTCCCCTGCACAGGTGTTCTTCAGCGTGGTCATTCAGGCGCTCATTCTTGGCGTCATCGGCTCGGTGCTGGGCGTGCTCCTTGGCTGGGGGCTCATAGAGCTCATCGACTGGGGCCTGGGCAAGGGCGGCTTCCCGCTGTCCGGTTCTCCAACGCCTTCGCCTACGGCAGTTGCCGTCGGCTTCATGGTGGGCGTGGTGGTCACGGTCATCGGCTCCGCCATTCCCGCGCGCACCGCCGCCACGGCACCACCCATCCAGGCGATGAACGAGACGATGAACCCCGAGAAGCCGGTGACGGCACGCGGTTGGATCGGTGCCGGCATGGTGGCGTTCGGCGCACTGTGCTGGTTGTTGTGCTGGCTGCTGGCAGCCAAGAAAGTC
Source organism: Bifidobacterium animalis subsp. animalis (assembly GCA_004154635.1). GTDB lineage: Bacteria > Actinomycetota > Actinomycetes > Actinomycetales > Bifidobacteriaceae > Bifidobacterium > Bifidobacterium animalis_B. The sequence continues at coordinate 26,024 of RSDC01000002.1, read as the reverse complement.
TCATGGGCATGGCTCACCACGGTGGGTACGGGTTGGCTGCTCGGTTTGGGCGGCGTATGCACGGTGGGTGGCGTGATCGTGCTCGCCCCGGCTCTGGTGACAGGCGCCGCCAAGGTGCTGGGGTGGCTTCCCTCGCTCGCACTCCCGGTGACCGGCACGCTGGCCACCCGCAACATCGGCCGCACGAAACGTCGCACCGCCAACACGGCCGCCGCCCTGTTCGTAGGCGTGGCAATCGTCAGCTGCCTGAGCGTGCTCGCCTCGTCAATGCGCGCCTCGGTGAGCGATATGATCGACGACAATCTTCATGCCGACTATGTGCTCGTCTCCGCCGCGCTCTCGCAATCCGTCTCACCCAAGGCCGTCAACGACGTGAAGCACACGGCCGGAGTCGGAGCAACAACGGCGATGCGCACACTGCCCACCGTCAAGCTCATGCAGGCGAACGAGCAATTCACCGCCATGGCGGTGGACCGCGAACTCCTCGATGCCATGTACCCGGCCACCCATCAGGAAGGCGATGCGGCGCAGGCCATCGAGCATGGCGAGATCGCCGTCGGACGCAAGGTCGCAGACTCCAACGGGTATGCAATCGGCAGCACCGTGGAAATGGAGTCCAAGAACATCGGCATCGACGAAGCGGCCACCAAGCAGGCCATCGCGGCATACGAACAGCAAGTGGGCGAGCAGGTGGCCGCATTGCAGAAAGACGCCGCGACACTCTCGGCGGCATCGGATGAAGCGGGCGCCCAAGCGAAGAGAAAGCAGGCGCAGGAGGTTCTCGACAAAGCACGCAACGTCGACCGCAAGCAGTTCGTGAAAACGAAGGAGACGCGCAAAACCAAGAAACTCAAGGTGGGCGCGATCGTCAGTGATTCGATGTACACGAGCGACATCCTGATGTCCACCGACACGGCCCACGATCTGTGCCCCGAATCCATGATGCCGATTTCGCAGATCTACGTGCAGGCGAAGCACGGCACCAATCTCGAGACCCTGCGCAAAGACCTGCAGAAGACGCTCAAACCCTACTACACGATCTCGGTGCTCGACCGGGAGCAGTTCAAATCACAGACGAGTTCGCTCATCTCCTCGCTGATCTCGGTGGTGTACGCGCTGCTGGCATTGTCGATCATCATCGCCATCTTCGGCATTGTGAACACGCTCGCGCTGAACGTGGCGGAACGCACCAAGGAGATAGGTCTCATGCGCGCGATCGGCACGTCGAACGGGCAGGTACGTGGCATGATCGCCATAGAATCGGTGATTCTCTCGGTGTTCGGCACGGTGCTCGGCATTCTGGTGGGGCTCGGCGCCGGCGTGGTGGTTCGCCAGGCGTATCGGGACAACGGTCTTTCCACCATGAGCATCCCATGGCTGCAACTGCTCGGCTTCCTCGGCGCGGCCATTCTCGTGGGGTTGGTCGCCAGCATCTCGCCGGCAAGCCGCGCGCTCAAGAAACCGGTGCTCGAAGCGGTGGCCAGCGACTGATCAGCCGTGTGCTACGCGTGCGCATCGCCCGCGGAATCTATGGACTGCTTGAGATCGCGGTTCTGGAAGCGCTCATGCAGCACGCAGTAGCCGCCGAACACCACGAGCCACACCAAGCCGGCGATCGCCGGTCCGCGGGTGTCTGCCCCAATGAACAGCGTGCAGCAGATGAACACGAAGAACGCGGTGGTGAGCGGGTTGAGCACGCGGTACGCCGGCATGCGGAACCCGTTCGCCATGAACTGCGGCGAATTGCGGTAACGGTAGTGCGCGATCATCGTCAATATGTAAATGAAGATGATCACGGCCGACGACGCCGACGAGAACATGACGAAAGCGCCCGAGACGCGCGGGATCATCTCGATGACTGGCGAGAGCAGCACGAGGATCGCCGATGCGATGATCGCGCGCGCCGGCACCTTCGTCTTCGAGACGACGCCGAGTTTCGCAATCGTAGGCGACGGGGAATCCTCGGCGATCTCATACAGATGGCGCCCAGCCGAATACAGCAGCGAGTTGAGTGACGAGGCGGCGGCCGTGACCACCACGAAGAACACGAGTGCGGCCGCCCAGTTCGCGCCCGCGTATTCGAACACCATGATGAACGGCGAGGCGAAGGAGCCGTCTTTGTTCGGGCGGAAGTTGCGCCACGGCACAATCGTCATGATCGCCAGCAACGCGCCCACGTAGAAGATGAGCACGCGCACGATGATGCCGTTGATCGCCTTCGGCAGCACCTTGCGCGGGTTCTTCGTCTCGGAGACGGTGACGCCTATGAATTCGATCATCTCATAGGCGAAGAAGACCATCTGGAAGCTCATCAGGAATGCCAGCCAGCCATTCGGCGCGAGCGAGAATCCACGGGTCAGATTGTCGAGCGTCACACTGCCGGCCGGCGACACATGGTCCTGCCCGGGCACCTGCACGGCGTTGTATTTGAAACCGCAGACGAGCATGATCACGGCGGTGGCGATCATGGCCACGATCAGCGTGATCTTGATCATCGAAAACCAGAACTCCGCCTCGCCGAACGCCTTGACGGCAATGAGATTGATCATGACGAGCAGCAGCAGGAACCCGAGTTCTATGAGCCCCTTCCACGCGGAGACGTCGTACCCGAGCGTGCGGAAGAACGTGACGCAGTACTGCCCCACGGCGGTGATCTCGGTCATGCCTATGAGAATGAGCACGATCCAGTACGACCACAGCGCGAACTTGCCCCATCCGTCACCCAGGTAGAAGCGGATGAAGTTGATGAACGTGTGCTGGCTCGGGTCGCGGTACATGAGCTCGCCGATCGCGCGCATCATGAGGAACATGATGCCGCCCACGAGAATGTAGACGAAAATGATGTTCGGGCCGGCCAGATTGATCGACTTGCCGGAGCCGAGGAACAGGCCCGTGCCTATCGCACCGCCGATCGCGATGAACTGCACATGGCGATTGCTCAGGCCACGCTCCATCTCGTTGTCTTTGTCGAGCGTCTCGAGCGAGGCGTTCACTTCCTCTTCGTGAGGAGTCTCATGAGGTTCCGCTGGTTGCTGCACATCCGACATAATATTTCCGACTCTAGCAGGCATCCGTTGCACATCGCGTTCGCACACCGCAAACTATTCGACGGACTTAAGCGAGCTGACGGGGTCGATGCGGTCGAGCACCGGGTTGACGAACAGCTGCACAAGCCATGCGAATGCGAGCGTGGCCACAACGGTGATGATGTAGCTCCACCACAAGATATGCACCTCGAAGTAGATTCCGGGCATGTTGAGCGCGTTCGTGAGCAGGCCCGACACCCATCTGCCGAGCGGCAGGCCTATGACGATGCCCATCACGGTGAGCACCATCATTTCGCGGTTCACGTAATGGTGCACCTCGCGGTCGTAGAACCCGAGCACCTTGAGTGTGGCCATCTCGCGCAACCGTTCCGAAACGTTGGTGTGCGCGAGCGTGAACAGCACGACGAGCGCGAGGCTGCCCGCGAGCGCGACGATCAACGCCACGACCGCGCCCATGAGGTCGAATTTGAAATCCTCGGCCTGCTGTGCGCACGAGGTGGCGCTCATGACGGTCGCCTCGTTCTTGAGGTGCTGCACGTATTCGCTTTGCTCGCTGTCGCTCCCTTTGAGCTTGGCGTAGACGGCGTTCCAGGTGATTGCAGATTCCGTGCCGCCATCGCCGCCCTGTTGCGCCGGGAACAGCTGATGGTAGAGGTCTTCGGAGATGAACGCCTCCGCACCGATCAGGCTGCGGGTGACCTGCGCCACCTTGACCTTGTGCGGCTGGGTGCCGTCGCCACGCAATGTGACCTCGCTGCCCGCCTTGACGCCAAGCGACTGCGCCGCGGACTGGGCGACGATGATGCCGCTGTTGTCGAGGCGCACCGGCTGGTTTCGGTTGCCGCCATGCACCCAGCCGAGCAGGGAATCGCCCTGCGCCGGCTGCAGATCGAACATCGTGTTGAGCTCGCCCAGCTGGCGTTGCGGCACCACGGTCAGCTGAACATTCGTACCGCGGTCATTGGCATTGGTGATCTCGCCGCTCTCGATGCGCGTCTCCATGATGGCCGTCGTTGTACCGTCGGAAACGAGTTTCTTTCTCAATGCCTGTTCGTCGCCGTCATTGGCCACGGCGAGCATGTCGTATTGGTCCACGCCACGGTACTGGTTGGGCCCGAGCGCGGCCACCGTGTCGTTGATGGCCAGGCTGCATAGGATCAACGCGGTGCAGCCGGCCACACCACCCACCGTCATGATGAGCCGCGCCTTGAACCGGAAGATGTTGCGGGCCGTCACCTTGTTCAGGAAGCTCATGCGCCTCCAGAGCGGGCGTACACGTTCGAGCAGAATGCGCGCACCGGCCTTCGGTGCCTTCGGTCGCATGAGGGCGGCCGGCATCTGGCGCATCTCGCGCACCGAGGCAATGAGTGCCGCTCCGAGCACGCCCACCACGAACAGCAGCACGCCAAGCGAACCATAGAGCCAGTCGTATTCGAGCCGCAAGTCTGGAATCGCGTAGAGTCCGCGAATCACCACGAGCAGGAAGGCGGGAATGCCGAGGAAGCCGATGAGCAGCCCCAATCCGCCACCGATGAGGCATGCCAGCAACGCGAACAGAGCGTAGCGCACAGTGATGGCGATGCGGCCATAGCCCAAGCCAAGGTAGCTTCCGACGAGCCCGCGGTCCTCCTCGACCAAACGGCTCATCGTCGTCAGGCTCATCATCACGGCAACCACGAGGAACACAATCGGGAACGCCTTGCCGAGCGACTCGATCGAGCTGATGTCGGATTTGAGCGAGCTGAACCCGGCGAGCGCCGATCTCGATTGCACGTACCAGCGTGGCGTGGCGATGTCGTCGACCTTCTGCTGTTCGGCGGCGAATGTGCTGAATGCCTCGTTCCGCTGCGTGTCTACGGCCTGCTGCGCCTCCTTCATCTTCGCGTCGGCGGCCGCCCATTGGCGCTGCGCCTCGGCGAGCTGGGCCGGCTCCGGAACGCCGACCGGAATCTGCGCAGCCTGGGCGTCGAGCTGCTTCAACTGGTCGTCGAGCTGCCGGCGCTGGGCGTCGAGTTTGGTCTGCGCCGCATCGATCTGGTCGAAGACCTTCTTCTTCTCGGCATCGAGCTTGTTCTGGGCCTCCTCCACCAAGGCGTTGCGCCGGGCCTGCTCGCGCTTGGCCTGCACACCGTTCTCAATGCGTTTGACCGTTCCCGACACGAGATCGTCGTAACTAGCCGTGAAGGCATCCTCATTCTCGGCGTCATCGAGCCGGAGCACGATCGAGCCGTACACCTTCGGGTCGGCGGCGGCGATGGGTGTGCCATCGGCCTTGACGAAGGTGCGCTGAATGCCGTCCGGAGCCGTGTAGAACGTGTAGTCGTTGGTCACCGACGCGCGGAATGCGGATCCCGAATAGCCACCCGGATTCGTCAGGTCGGAGGGGTCGGTGACGATGCCGACGATCTTCAGGCCATGAGCGCCATCATCCTCACCATCGGCGACGACCTCCACCGTGTCGCCGAGCTTCTTGTGGGTGTCGTGCGTGAACTGCGCGGTCACCGCCACCTCACCGGGCTTGCTCGGCAGGCGCCCCTCGTTCACATAGGGCCTGTCCAAGGCGGACGGCGAGCCACTTGCCGGCTCTTCGACGGTGGCGTTCAGCTGCTTGCCGTCGCCATCCGCCACCTTCACCCGAATCATGCGCATGCCCTGCGCCTGGTTCACACCCTCCACCTGCCTCAGCGCGTCCACGTCGGCATCGGTGAGCCCCATCGTGGAGACCACCTGCACGTCATGCAATCCCTGCGCACGGTAGAACCGGTTCGCGGCCGCGAAGGTGTCGCGGCAGCCTGCGTAGATGCCGGTGAGCACCGCAACACCCAGCATCGTGATGATGAGAATCGACAGGAACGGCTTCCACGCATGCAGCCAGGAGCGCATCGTATCGAGCAGGAATGCCGAGCCCACTGCGCGCGCATGCCCATGTTCGGCATGCAGCGAGCCGGAATCCGCAATCTGCTCATGCACGTCGGCATCGCCAACGGGAACACCTTTACGCCGTGCCATCTCGCCACCTACCATTCGATCTGCGAGATCGGCACCGGATGTTCGTTGGTCTCCTGGCTCGTCACCTTGCCGGAGCGGAATCGAATCACCTTGTGCGCCATCGGGGCGAGGGCGGAGTTGTGCGTCACAATGAGCACGGTCATGCGCTCGGTACGGCAGATGTCCTGCAGTAGTTGCAGCACCTCCTTGCCGGTCTCGTAGTCGAGCGCGCCGGTCGGTTCGTCGCACAGCAGCAGCTTCGGCTTCTTCGCCAATGCGCGCGCGATCGACACCCGCTGCTGCTCGCCGCCAGACAGCTGCGCCGGGAAATTGCCGAGCCGGTCCGCGAGCCCCACTTTCGCCAAAGTCTGTGCCGGGTCGAAGTGGTCTGTGCAAATCTGCGAGGCGAGCTCCACGTTCTCGAGCGCCGTCAGGTTCGGAATCAGGTTATAGAACTGGAATACGAAGCCGATGTCGTTGCGCCGGTACGTCACCAGATCATGGTGACTGAGGTGGGTGATGTCGCGGCCGCCCACGATCACGCGCCCCGAGGTGGCGGTATCCATGCCGCCGAGAATGTTCAGCGCAGTCGTCTTGCCGGCGCCGGACTGGCCAAGGATCACGCTGAGCTCGCCTTCGTCCGCCGTGAAGTTCGCACCGTCGAGCGCGCGGATGGAGGAGGAACCGGCAGGGTACTCCTTGACCACATCATTGAACTCGATGTATGCCATGGCCACCTCCATCTATACAAGTTGCGCGCCATCGCACAACACACATATATAGATTATGCGAAAACCGATCTGGAGTACAGTGCCCATCCCCCGCGTGCCGCCCGCCAATGCGGTGCAATACCACACAGCGGCCGACGGCAACGCCTACTTGCGCGTGGAGTCGAGCACGGTCTTCGCGTCGCGCTTCGCCGAGGCGCGCGAGGCGATCGCATACGCGGCGAACAGCACGGCGAGCCAGATCACACCGGCGATGAGCGCGATGCGGTAGCTCGGTGAGAAGCACATGAGCACGGCCACCATGGCGAGGAACGCGATGATCACATACGGCGTCCAGTTCCACCCCGGCAGCTTGAACCGAATCCTCGCGAGCGCCTCGGCACCGCGCAATCCGTTGAGCTCGCCCGGGCCATCGCCGGCAGCCACACGCCGCCGGAACAGCATCTCGGTGATCATGATCATCGTCCAATTGATAATCGCGGCAATCGTGGCGATCGACATCAGGTAATTGAACGCGAACTGCGGCCACAGGAACACGACCACGACGGCCACCACGGTCACGGCGGCGCTGGTGAGCACGCCGGCCACCGGCACGCCGCGCTTGTTCACGCGTCCCAAGTATGCCGGCGCATTGCCTTGGCGGGCGAGCGAGAACAGCATGCGCGAATTCGAATACAGTGCGGAGTTGTATACGCTCATCACCGCGGTGAGGCACACGAAATTGAGGATTCCGGCGGCCACCGGCACGCCCACGGAATCGAAGATCTGCACGAAGGGGCTCATCTGGCCGTCAATGCGGTCCCACGGCACGACTGCCATGATGATGCCAAGTGCGGCCACATAAAACACGAGAATGCGCCAGATTATGCCGTTTGTGGCGCGCGGGATCGTCTTGCTCGGGTTCTCCACCTCGCCTGCGGTCACTCCGATGAGCTCGGTGCCGCCGAAGCTGAACATGACCACGACGAGCGCCATGAGCAGGCCATCCCAGTGGCCGTCGGCCGCGCGCGACATGGCACCGTGCGGGAAGAAGCCGCCGTCCACAGTGAACCAGTTCGCGAACGAGGCGCGCACGCCGGAGTCGGTGGGCAGATTCGCGACAATCACCCACAGTCCGCCCGCGATCATGGCGATGACGGCCACAATCTTGATGAGCGCGAACCAGAACTCGAATTCACCGAACTCGCTCACACCGAACAGATTGAGCAGCGTGATGAGCACGAGGAAGAACGCCGCCGACGCCCACTGCGGAGTGTTCGGGAACCAGTAGTTGACGAAGGACCCGACCACCGCGAGCTCCACCATCGACACGAGCACATAGTTGAACCAGTAGTTCCAGCCCGAGATGAACCCCGCGCGCTTCGACCAGTACCGCGACGCATAGTAGCTGAACGCGCCGGCTCGCGGGTCCTCCACGCTCATCTCGCTCATCGCGCGCACAATCATGAAGATCGCCGCGCCGCCGATCACGTAGGCGAGCAGAATGGACGGCCCGGCGAGCCCGATTGACTCGCTCGACCCGTAGAACAGGCCGGTTCCAATGGCACCGCCCAGCGCAATGAGCTGAATATGGCGGTTTTTCAACGATTTATGCAATTGCTGCGGGTCGGCGTTCCGCTCCCCTGCACCCTGTGAAGCACTCATAGGCATCCTTTTGCATAGCCCGCGTGTGCATACGCGGACGCTCCCATCTCTCTTGCACCGCCGCACGCGCGCCTGCACGTTGCCGCGGTATCGCCATTCTACGCGCGAGCCGTATATCTATGCCGTATCTATGCCGATGCCTATCGCGACTGTCGCCATCTGCCGCCGCCCACCGCCGCCTTGAACGCGTGGCTATGCGGTTAGGCCTCCGCTTGCCAATCCTTGCAGACGTCCACCCACGCCTCGCTCCCCGAGTACCGCTCGAGCTCGTCGAGGGTGAGACCGATTGCGCTGTTGCCGCTGCCTGCCGCCGGGTACACGGTGTCGAAGCGCTTGAGGGACTCGTCGAGGAACACGCGCACGCCGTCGTTGATGCCGAACGGGCAGACTCCGCCCACCGCATGCCCCACCATTTCCACCGCCTCGTCGGGCGTGAGCATTTTCGCCTTCGCACCGAAGCGTGCCTTGTATTTCGGATTCGCCACTTTCGCGTCGCCTGCCGCCACGATGAGGATCGGCTGATCGCCCAGCTTGAACGAGAGTGTCTTGGCGATGTGTGCCGGCTCGCATCCCACGGCATGCGCCGCTTCGGCCACGGTGGCGCTCGACTCGTCGAATTCGCGAATGCGATCCGCCATGCCAAACTGATCGAAGTATTCACGTACGCGTTCGATGGCCATAATGTGCCCCTTCTGTTCGGTAATCTGAAATCTGCGGGAATGGCAGATTTCCCCATCACCTGCGGTTCTACCGCCCGTCAATCACCGCTGTGTTACACGCGAACGCGTCTTGTTAGCAGATTGTTACCTGGCGGCGGTCTGCTCGCTGTTCGCGCGCGACGAGGCCTGCCTGCGAATACGGTCGAGCGTGCTCACCGAGTCACGCGCCGGCGGCACGAAATAGCGGTCGTACGAAATGAAGCAGCGCTTGTAGACGAGCGCCAGGATTATCGAATCTGCAAGCAGCGTGAGCGCGGAGACGGCCGCCAGTATGACGAACTGGTATTTGGCGGCGTTCACTGGGTTCTGACCGGCGATGATCTGGCCTGACATCATGCCCGGGATCGTCACGATGCCACTTGAGGCGAGCATGGCGATCGACGGAAGCAAGCCGAGCGTGATCGACGAGGTGATCGACGGCTTGGCAGCCTCCCACGGCGTCGCACCAAGCGCGAGCAACGTGTTCACCTCTTCGTAGCGTTCGCGCATCGAATTGAAGAATCGGCTCAGGCCGAGCGCCAGCGCGGAGACCGTGTTGCCGAGCAGCATGCCGGTGAGCGGTATGATCAGCTGCGGCGAATACCACGGGTTCGGGCGGATCACCAGTTCGCCCACCAACGCGAGCATGAGCAGCATCGTCACGGCAAGACTCAGCAGCACGAGCGGCACCAGGCCTTTCGGTATGCCTTTGGCGCGGCTCATCGTGATCTGCGCGGCGGCGACGAGCATGACCACAATGAGGCCGATCACCAGCCACACGTTCTGCGCATGGATCACATATTCGAGAATGAAGCCCATGGCGAGCAGCTGCACGAGCGAGCGGGCGGTGGCCCACAGCAGCGACTTGGCCACGCCGAGTTTCATCAGCGCGGAGATTCCGGCGGCGATGCACACCATGAGCACCGCGATGAGCAGTCCCCAGTTGTCTATGGCGAAGTATTGCTGCATGTCAGGCCTCCGTGTGCGTGCTGGGTGCGGATTGCGCGGATTGTGCGGTCTGTGCAGTCTGTGCGGTCTTCAGCGGGGAGATCGTGCCGTTTGCGAGCACCATGATCCGGTTCGCGCGGCCATCGGGCTTGCGGTGGCGAATGCGCACGACCGCAGTGCCGTTGTCTGCCGCCTTGCGCAGAATATCGGCCACTTTGTCGGCGTTTTCCTCGTCGAGCCCGGCGTCCACCTCGTCGGCGAGCAGCACGCCCGGATGCGTGAGCAATGTGCGTGCGAGCGAGACGCGTGCCGCCTGGCCGCCGGAGAGTTCGTGCACAGCCCGTGCCAGATCGATGTCCTCGCAGCCCATCGAATCCAGCGTGGAGCGGATGAGCGAGTCGGGCAGTTTCTGCTCAGCGGTCTCATGATCCTGCGAGACGCGGATTTTCAACGACCACGGTAGACGGATCGCGTCGGCCACATTGTCGCCGATCAGCACGGAGGTCTGCGGCAGGTAGGCCACGCGCTCGCGCCATTGCTGCGGCGAGAGCGTGTCGGAATCCACGCCGTCGAGCACGAATTTGCCGGTCGTGTTCACGTTGAGTCGCGCGAACGAGGTGAGCAGCGTGCTTTTGCCGGAACCCGACGGCCCGGTGATGTCGACGATCTCACCGCCGTGCACTTCGAATGAGAGGTCTTTGAAGATTGTGCGTGTGCCGCCGGCATCATTGTTCACGACGGCGGTCACACCCGTCGCTTGGAAATCGTGCGCTGAACTCATGCTTCCCATTATGGGCAGACTTCCCCCGTGTTGCCTATGGCGTAAGACACACGGCGACCTGTGCGAGACTCCGTGAAACCGCGCGGCCCTGCCCAACTCGGGCCGCCATGCTCCCCACTCTGCCTCCCCTCGGGCCGCCATGTCCCCGATGCCCCAGCTTGGAGCGCCATGCCCCAACTCTGCCTCACCTCGGGCCGTCATGCCCCCCAACTCTGCGTAAAAAGGGTCAATATGCAGTGTCGAACTGTCCCGATTTACGCAAATGGAATCCGGCATATCTGCGATATCCGCGACATCTGCGATATCCGCGACATCTGCCCTATCTGCCCTATCTGCGTAAAAAGGGTCAGTATGGCGGCTCCATCTGACCCTTTTTACGCAGGAAGAACAGCGCAGTGGCTCCTCGTCCGCTATATGCGAGAAGATTCCTCCGCCTCCTACTTGGTTTGTCTCATCTCAGACTCGCCAGTGAGACAAACCAAGCAGCAGAAACTTGTTATATCTCACTCCGCCATCCTCAGTGAGACAGATCAAGTACCGTCTACTTGTTTCCTCTCACTGGGACCGGTTTTGCGAGATCAACCAAGTAATCAGCACTTATTTCATCTCACTGAGAGCAGCGCTGCGAGCCAAACCAAGTAATCAGCACTTGTTTCATCTCATCTCAGACTCGTCAGTGAGACAAACCAAGTACCCCATACTTAGCCTGTTTCACTGAGCGCAATCTGGCGAGACAGATTAAGTGCACGGTACTTGGTTTGTCTCACACGCAAATCAGATTCCGCGGTCTTCCCCTGCAGGCAGTCGCACGAAAAAGAAAAAGCGCCGCAAATGCGACGCTTTACTATTTCAGCCGACCGCCATCACCGTGACCTACCAGGCAAGGGGAAACACAAGTCTGGTGACGGCGGCTTGCTGAAAGTCTTAGTTGAGGCCTTCCTCGACGCCCTTCTTCGTGGCGGGCGCAATGGACAGGGCCGGGTCACGCAGCGGGATCATCATCGCCTGCGTGGCGTGGTACAGGTCGGACTTGCCCGGCCACACGGTGTCGATGACCTCGTTCTCGCGGTTGAGCTGGTGGAACCAGGAACCGTTCTTGTGATCCATGAGGTAGGTGTCGATGTACTCGAGGAAGGTCGCATACCAGTCGGCATACTCCTTCTTGCCGGTCACATGGTAGAGCGTGGCGGCGGTGTTCACGCCTTCGGCCAGCGTCCAGTGCATGCGGTCATGCACAACCGGCTTGCCATTCCAGTCGGTGGTGTACACGATGCCCGGCGCGCCGTCGGCATCCCAGGCGTCTTCGACCGCGCGGTTGAACAGATGCTCCGCCGCGTCGAGGTACTTCTTGCCGTCACCGTTCAACACGCCGTCCTTGCCGTAGACGGAGAGGGCGTACTGCGTGATGAGGCGTGCCCATTCGATGCCGTGGCCCGGGGTGGCACCGTACGGCTTGAACTGGTCGTCCGGCTTGTCGGCGTTGAACTCGAGCTCCGGCTCCCAGTCGGAGTTGAAGTGCTCCGGAATGCGCCAGTTGTTCTCTTCGGCCCACTTGAGCACATGCTCGATGATGCGGCCGGCGCGCGTACGCCAGCTTTCGTCGCCGGTGACGTCGGCGACGGCCAGGCATGCCTCGACGGAGTGCATGTTCGCGTTGAGACCGCGGTAGGTGTCGAGTTCCGCGAAGTCGGTGTCCCAGGTGTCGACGCTCAGGCCGATCTTGTCATCCCAGAACTTGGTGAGGTAGACGTTCTCGGCCTGCTCGAGCAGTTCCTTGGCGCCCGGGCGGCCCGCGAGCAGCGCGGAGGATGCCGCGAGCAGCACGAAGGCGTGCGCGTAGGCCTGCTTGGTGGGCATATGGCAGATATCCGGCGTGATTTCGGCATACCAGCCGTCGTGCTCCTCGTCGTGCAGCACGCCGCGCAGACCGCGGATGCCGTCGTCGACGAGTTCCGCGGCGCCGTCCACACCGAGCAACGTGGCCAGCGAGTAGACGTGCGTCATGCGGCAGGTGATCCAGGTGGCGCGGTTGCGGTCCTTCCACGGGGTGCCCTCGTCGCCCAGCCAGTAGGAGCTGCCGTCGACCGCCGGGAAGTGACGACCGAATGCAATGAGATTGTCGCGGGAGATGTCGAGGAACTTCTTGTTCTCCGGCGTTCCGATCTGGTACTTCGGATCTGTGTTGGCCATGTGCCCTTGCCTTCCAATGAGGGGCCCGCGCGTGACGCACCGGCCCGATCTTGCTGTTCTGCCGCCGTGCCGGAATCTGGATGAGGAGTCTTCGCATGTCTTCAGATTCCAGATTTCCCGGTTCGCGACCTGCGATCCGCTCGCATCGTCGTTGACAGAAACGTTCTGCATACAGCGTATCACTGAAGCGCTTAAGTCGCAAGCTCGAAATGCCTATCGTGTGTCAGATTTCACGACCTCCATATGCGGGGAGGGCGGCCACACTCACGTGGCCGCCCTCCCCGCATTTTCGCCGCGCATTGGCGAATCAGATATCAGATTGCGCGCATGTCGAGCACGATCGCCTGCATGGGCCACAGCGGCGGAATCTGCAGGCCGATGTTCTTGAGCAGCGCGCCGCTCACCACGAAGCCAGCGTCCGTGGCGGCGTCCTCCATCCACGCCGGGGTGTTCCAGCCCCAGCGGGATTCGCCGATCTCGCGGCGCAGGCGCACCGAGTAGGTCTTCGACTCGTCAATGCCGGTCGGGCACAGGCGCTCAGTGAGCACATTGCGTAGATTCGTCACGGTCGCCACGACCCAGACCGCCTGCGTGGCGTCGCCGTTCACCACACCGCGGGCGCGCAGTGCCGGGTCCTTGAAATCGGCGTGCTTGACGGAACCGGTGTGGAGCATGCCGCGCAGCTCCTTCACCAGCTTCACGAAGTTCTTGATCTGCTCAAGCTCCTCGGGCGTGCATTCGAGAATGTTCCATTCGAAGCCGGAGCAGCCCTCGAGCGACATCGCCGCACGGTAGCTCAGGTCGGTGGCGCGCCAGGTGGAATGCGCCGGCGAGGGGCCAATGTGTGCGCCGATCATCTCCGGCGGCACAATGAGCTCGGTGTAGCGCTGAATGTCCACACGGTCGCGCGGATCGTTCGAATCGGAGGCCCAGATGCGGTCGGCATGCTGCAGCATGCCGGCGTCGGTGCGTCCGCCGCCCGAGGCGCAGCTCTCGATCTCGAGGCCGGGGAACTCCTGCTTCAGCTGGTCGAACAGGCGGTAGCAGGCCTCGGTCTGCTCGTGGAGGCCATAGTGGCCCGCATGCACCGGCTCGGTCACATCGCGGTTGTGATCCCACTTGATGTAGTCGATGCCCAGTTCGCGAATGAGGTCGGCCATCTGGTCGTGCACATGGCGATAGGCATCCGGGTTCGCCAGGTCAAGCACGTACTGCGTGCGGTACGAGACGTCGCCGCGGCAGGGCACCGCTTCGGGGGCCGCGAGAATCCAATCCGGGTGCTCGCGGGCGCAATCGGAGTCGAGGTTGATCATCTCGGGTTCGAACCACAGGCCGAACTGCATGCCCAGCTCGTGCACATGCTTGGCGAGCGCGTCCAGGCCGTTCGGCCACACCGCCGGATCCACCACCCAGTCGCCCAGACCCTTGGTGTCGTCGCGACGCAGGTGGAACCAGCCGTCGTCGAGCACGAAGCGCTCCACCCCCACTTCGGCCGCCAGATCGGCGAGCTTCATGAGCGTGGCCTCGTCGTGGTCGAAGTAGACGGCCTCCCAGGTGTTGAGCGTCACCGGGCGTTCGGTCTTCACATGGTTCGGCAGCGAGCGCAGCCAGGTGTGGAAGCGCTCGGCCATGTCGTCGAGGCCATTGGCCGAATACGAGAAGCAGACCTCCGGCGCCGTGTACTCGGATCCGGGCAGCAGCTGGATCTCGCCGGGCCCGAGCAGTTCGCCGGCACCGAGCAGCGGCTCGTGCTGTGGCAGGTTGTCGAGGCGATACGTCTGGTTGCCGCTCCATGCGAGGTGGCATGCCCACACTTCGCCGCTTTCGAACTTCGGTTCGCCGTCGCTGGCGATGAACAGCCACGGGCTTTCGTGGCTCGTCTTGCCGTGGCGGCAGTCGCGCGTGATGGAGCCGACCGGCAGATCGGTGGTCCACGGCTGCTTCTCGAGCGGCCAGCGGCCGGTGAACTGCGTGAGATGGTCGGCGCGGCGCGGAATCGGCATCGTGGCGTCGAGCCAGTTGATGGTGAGCGGCGTTTCGTCTTCCATGTTCACATTGGTCACACGGGAGGTGACGGTGGCCAGGCCGCCCGGCTTCAGCGCCAGCACGAGCTCGAACTCGACCTGGTTCACCGAGTCGGCTGCATGCACGCGCAGCCCGCGTGCAACGCCGGACTCGTCGACGTCCTCGGCCACCGTGCGCACGTCGGTCCAACGTACGAACACCGGCTTGGTGCCGCGATAGCATTCCAATCCCGGCCGACCGGCCCACGCCTCGGCCCCCTGCGGCAGCAGCGACGGACGCAGCGCGGCGTCCGGCTTCTCGCGCGGGGTCTGCACCTTGAGCGTCATCATGTCGAGCTGGCGCAGCGCATCCTCGGCGGTGTCGAATGCAAAATCACGACCCCAGTATTCAATCTGCGGCATGTCGCCGTCCGGCGTCTTCGCGACGATGCACACGCCGTCGCGACGCAGCACGATATGTGGTCCCTTGTCGTACATAGGTATTGCTCCTCTTGCCTGATTCTCCGCTCACCCACTTTGGTGAGGGCATTGACTTTTCCTTGATTTCATAATATATTAAGCGGTTAAGTCACGCAAACGAACACCGGTCTGTGTGCGCCTTGATCGCCGAAGATGGGCACGTCGCACACAAGCCGCGGAAAATGGCGGAAACAATCTGCAGACCACAACAAAACGCAGATTTTTCGAACATGACCGCACAGTAGAGAACACCGTCCGCGCCCAGCATTTACCCAGCGCACTCACTAGAATGAGATGAGGTCGAATAGGAGGACGAATGGAAGGCAAGCAGCCGAAGCTCACGCCCGAGCAGCGCGAAGCAATCGACACGTTGTCGTCGACGCCGCAGTACCAAGGTGAATCGAAGATCAAGATCTTCATGAAGATTCCCGCGAAAGACAAGGCCGCGTATTTCCGCACGCACTTCCTGGTGCCGTTGCTCGCCGCCGTCATCGTGATCGCGCTCGGCACCTTCGTCATCGTGCGCCTCGTCAGCCCGGCACCGCGGCCCGCACTGTATGCGGCGGTGGTGAGCGGATCGACTCCGATGGGCGAGGCCGACAAACTCAAGGACGACTATGCGAAGAAACTCGGCAGAGACGTGATCATCGACGACTACTTCGACATGGACAAAGACGGCCTCTCGAAATTGCAGACGATGATCGGTAATGAGCAGATCGACGTCGTCATCGCGCCGCACGACGTGTTCGCGAAACTGGCGAGCTTCGGGTATTTCGACAATCTCAAGACCACGCTGCCCACCGCGGAATACGCCAAGGTGGGCAAATACGCCATGGCGTTCCACGGATTCGACGACTCGCGCGTGACCGACGAGATCGACGAGTCGGGCAGCGGCCAAGGCAAATCGGAACCGTACGGCCTGCTGCTCGAGCATGCGCCGCGCTGGGATCGCATCGAGGGCGCGGACGACGACGCACTCGTCGGCATCGTCGCGAACACCCAGCAGCTCGACACCGCCAAGAACTTCATCCAATACCTGTACAACTAACCCATAGCAAGCATCGTCAGGCGGCCCACGCCGCCAATCAGCCGGGGCGCGCGCGTCCCGTCACATGAAGCGTTTAAGGAGAATGATGGCCGGAGGAATCTTCCGTCAAGACAACCCGTACAACACCGTGATGAACCGCGTCGGCGACATCGCCATGCTCTCGGTGGCGTGGTTCGTATGCAGTCTGCCGGTCGTGACGATCGGCGTGTCCACCGCGGCGGCCTGCGAAGTGGCGCGCGAGATGCAGGAGGACCGCGACAACGGCATTTTCAAGGGCTTCTGGCGTGCGATCAAGCGCAGATTCGGCACCGGCATGCTGCTGACGCTGTTCCTCGGTGTGCTCATTGCGCTCGGCGCCTTCGACCTGTGGTGGATCTCGCGCGGCATGGCCGGCGACATGGCGAGCATTCTCTACGGCGTCACGCTGGCAGTGTTCATCATTGTGGCGATGCTGTTCGCGTTCCTGCTGCCGCTTTCCGGCCGTTCCAAGCTGAGCGCCGGCGAGCAGATCAAGCAGTCCGCCAAGCTCGCGATGATGAAGCCCTTCATCGCGCTCATCGTCGCCGCCATCTACGCGCTGCCGATCGTGCTGCTCGCCACGCTGCCGAGCGCGGTCGCCTGGGTGCCGCTCGTCTGGTGCATCTTCGGCGGCGGTGCGAGTGCCTGGGCGCAGATGTGGCTCATCCGCCGCGCCTTCGACCTCCAGCCGCAGGACTGAGCCCTGTTACGGGCTAAGATTCCTCTTACGGGCTAAGATTCCTGCTACGGGCTAGGATTTTCTGTTACGGGCTAAGGTTTGACCCGTGACCTCCCACTCATGATTGTTGAAAAATAGCCGTTTTCTACGTGGAGATGGTCTCATGGCAACACCAATCCGCTAGCCCGTAACAGCAAATCCTAGCCCGTAAGGGGTTGCATGGCCCGTAACGGAAAACTTAGCCCGTAGCAGGAATCTTAAGCAGGAATCTTGGCCCGTAAGAATCTGAGAAACAGGAACAGCAGCAGAAGCAGGGTTATCGCACATATTATTGCGCGAGAGGCGCGGTGGAGGCGCGCTCGATGAGCTCGTACGGCGGCTCCTCCACGTTCTCCACGTCCTCACCATCGATGAGCTTGAGCATGAGCTGGGCGGCGAGACGGCCCGACTCGAGAATGTTGCGGCTGAGCGCGGTGATCGGCGGATGCGCGGCGACGTTCATGAACGAATCGTCCCACGAGATGATCGAAAGATCCTCGGGCACGCGCACGCCCTTCACCGAGGCGACGCTCTCCCCCGCCAGCGCCATCACGTCGTTGTCGTAGATGATCGCGGTCGGCCGCGGTTCCACGCTGAGCAGTCGCTTGGTGGCTTCGGCGCCCGATTCCGGCGTGTAGTCGGTGTGCAGGCAGCGGTAGCGCATGCCGAGTTCCGTGGTGATCTCGGAGAACGCGGCGTCGCGGATGTACGAGTGGCCGAGCTCCTCTGGCCCGGCCACGCGCGCGATGTTCTTGTGGCCGAGCGAGGCGAGGTGCCGGATCATCGTGCCCGATGCCGCGGCGTCGTCGCTCATCAATGTGGGCAGACCGCTCGTCAGCGACGAATCCGCCAGTGCGAGGCACGGCATCTGCGGATTGTTCTTCATGAGCTCGATGCGCGGGTCGCCGATCTCCAGATTGAGCAGCAGCAGCGCGTCGACGTTGCCAGTGGCGATCCAGTCCTCAAGAATCGAGACCTCGTCGTCATCGTCCATCGACATGCGCACGAGCAGCGAGTAGTCGCGTTCCTCGAGCGCGGAGCCGAGGCCGGAGATGAGGCGCATGATGTAGGGTTCCACGGAAAGCAGCTGTGGATCGTAGCCGAGCACGAGGCCGATTCTGCGCGTGCGCGACTGCGCGAGCGACTGTGCCGCACCGTTCGGACGCCAGCCGAGTTTGCGCGCCACCTGCAGCACCTTCTCGCGCGTGGCATCGGAAACACCCGGCTTGCCATTGAGCGCATACGAGACCGCACTGCTCGACACACCTGAGGCCTTCGCCACGTCAAAGATCGTCACTTTGGCTTTCTGCGCTACCATAGCTCGCTCCCATTCACTGAAATACTTCAGTAATCAGTATCCAGTGTAACTTAAAGTTACTTAACAAATTATGTCATCGTTGACGTTGCCGGGTAGCCGGCGTCCCGTTTTCACACAGTCTTCACATATATGCGATACGGGAATGCCGCGCGTAGGCAGTCGCTGCATACGCGCGGCCAGGTTGCCTGAAGAGGCATCTGTGGGGAATCTGCGAACTGAAATCACTGAAGTTTGCAGATTCCCCGCAGCTTGCGACTAGAAGTCGCGCTTGAGGTCGTTCGCGCTACGCAGCACGTTGGCGGCGGCGAAATCGGCCGGATCGCCCGCGTAGTCGGTGCCGATGTGGAAGGTGACCGACTCGCCCGGAAGCAGCGAGACGAGGCCTTCCTCAACGGTCGCCTTGTCGTCGACCTTGTCGACCATGCAGAACAGGTCACGCACGTAGTCGTTCGCGGTGACGGTGAGTTCCACGCCGTCGGCGGTGCGTTCGGCCTTCGTGGTGAACGCGTCGGCCGGGGCATCGAGCTCCTGCGTGAGGATCTCGGCCGGGTTGTAGATCACGCGGGCGAAGGAATCGTCGGACGGCACGGCAACGATGAGCTCGTTGTTCGCGTCGCCGAAGTCGACGATCTCCTCGTTCAGTGGGAAGCCCTTGTGGCTGGCGGCGTCGAGTTCCACGTCGTCGATCTGCTGCGTGGCGAGCACGTTGCCGTCGAAGTCGACGCGGTTGACCGTCCAGGAGCCCTTGTACGGCTCGTTCGTGTCGTTGAGCACGATGAGCTCGAGGTGGTCGGTGTCGACCTTCACACCCTCCCAGCTGTGGGTCTCGCGGTACTCCTCCGAGGTGCGCGGCTGGATCGTGGCCAGACGCGGCGCGAAGAAGTCGCGGGATGCATACCAGACCGGCTTGCGGTGGCCGTTGAAGTCGACGGCCGCCCAGGAGACGACCGGCCAGTCGTCGTTGAGCTGCCAGATGAGCGCGCCGGCGTTCACCGGGGCGAGGCCGCGCATGTGCTCCACGCCGAAGCGCATGGCCTGCGCCTGCTGCAGCTGGGTTGCCCAGTGCCAATCCTGAATGTCGTCCCAGTTGTCGGTCGGGATGAGCCAGCTGTGCTCGCCGTCGCTCGGCTTGCCGTTCACCACGCCGCCGAAGCTCACGTCGTCGAGCTGGCCCGGGGTGATGTGCGAACGCATGCCGCGGGCGAGCTTGTAGTTGCCGCCCATGGCCTTCTGGTGCACGAGCATCTGCTTGCCGAAGGGCTCGAGCTTCTCGTCGTGCACGGCGCCAACGAGGGTGCTCCATGCCGGCGGCGCCTGGTAGCCGAATTCGTCGGCGAAGCGCGGCGTGTACTCGGCATAGATGCGGTAATCCTTGCGGTTCCAGGCATCCCAGATGTGCATGGTGCCGTCGGTGTCCCAGTTCGCGTTCGTGAACTTGGTGAAGCTCATCGGGGAGCTCGGCAGATACACGTGCGTCGGGTCGAGTTCGGCGAGCAGCTGCGGGAACAGCTCGGCGTAGTAATAATCGCCCCAACCCTTCTCGCCGTAGCCGTATTCGTTGGCGGGCAGATCGTCGTCGCGCACGGCCTGCTTGTAGCCGCCCCACTCGGCGTATGCCACGTAGTTCTCGTTGGAGCCGTTCCACACGATGAGGCTCGGGTGGCTCGACAGACGGATGATGGCCTCGCGGGCCTCGGCCTCGACCTCTTCCTTGGTCTCGGCGTCCTCCGGGTAGGCGGCGCAGGCGAGCATGAAGTCCTGCCACACCATCACGCCGTACTGGTCGCACAGGTCGTAGAGCTCGTCATCTTCGTAGATGCCGCCGCCCCACACACGGATCATGTTGGAGTTGGATTCCACGAGGTCGCGCACGCCGCGCTCGTAGTCCTTCTTGGTGACGCGGGCGATGAAGGCGTCGTCCGGGATCCAGTTGTAGCCGTGGGCGTGCACCGGAACGTCGTTGACGTAGATCTGGAACGGGCGGCCCAGGTCGTCGGCACGGGTGTCCACATGGGTGGTGCGGAAGCCGACATGGCCCTTCCATTCGGCCTGAAGGTCGGCACCGGCCTTGACGTCCACGGAGTACAGCGGCTGGTCGCCGTAGCCGAGCGGCCACCACAGCTTGGCATTCGGGACGGTGATGGTCACGGTCGTCTCGTCGCGGCCCTGCTCGACCATGCCGTCAGCTTCGAGCATGGAGCCGTAGCCTTCGAGCGTGACGTGCACCGGAACCGGGGTCTGGAACTTGTGGGCGTCCATCGGGCTCATGATGCGGCCGTGACCCTCACGCTCCACCTTCACATGCACGTTGAGAATGCCGGTGCCGTCGGAGGAGACGTCGACGAGCGGGCGAACCTCCGCAAGGCGCACGCCGCTCCAGGAGTCGATGCCGATCTCACGCCAGATGCCGGCGTTGGCGACGTCGACGCCCCAGTCCCAGCCGAAGGAGTAGCTCGGCTTGCGAATCTGGTTGAAGGCGTGGTGCTCGGTGTGCGGGTAGTAGCCGCGGCGCTGCTCCTCCATGTCGGAGAAACGGACCGGGCTCATGAACGTGACGGTGAGCTCGTTGGCGCCGTCGTGCAGCAGCTCGCGAATGTCCCAACGGTAGGAGCGGTGGCAGTTCTGGGTCTCGCCCACCGGGTCGCCGTTCACGGCGATCGTGGCCACGGTGTCGAGGCCGTAGGCGACGAGGTCGTGACGGGTCTTGCCGTCGTTCTTCCAGTCGAAGTTGCAGGTGAAACGCCAGTCGACGTCACCGATCCACTGCAGCTTGTTCTCGTTGTCGCCGTCGAACGGATCCGGGATCAGGCCGGCGTTGAGCAGGTCGAGCGTCGCTTCACCCGGAACGGTGGCCGGGATGCCGGCGACGAGCTTGTCGCGCAGGTCCGCCGGAATGACCTCCGGGTTCATTGCGGTGAGCGTCCAGCCGGTGCTCAGCGGGGCGAACGTGCTTGGGGTGTGGATCATCGTGTTCTCCTAACGGGGTTGATGAATATCAAATAAACGTGGACCAAGAGAATCCTAAGCAGATGTGACCGGGTCCGGAATCTCTTCAGTTCAAAGCTTGAGGAATGCGCTTGCCGTGCAAGCATAAGGAAGGAGCCGTGCCGACCGGTTGGCCAATCGGCACGGCTCCTTTGATGAGGAAAGGGGATAGGAAGTCTTTATTCCTTGACTGCGCCTGCCGCGACGCCGTTGTAGATCTGCTTCTGGAAGATCAGGAACAGGATCAGGGCCGGCAGCAGCGTGACGATCACGCCGGCGCAGATGAGGTTGTACTTGGAACCCTGGGGGCCGGTGAAGGCGTACAGCGAGATGGCCACGGTGCCGAGCTTCTGCTTGTCTTGCAGGTAGAGGTTGGCCGCGTAGTACTCGTTGTAGATGCCGACGCCCTTGAGGATGAGGGCGGTGACGATTGCCGGCTTCAGCAGCGGCAGCAGGATGCGGCCGTAGATGGTGAAGTAGCTCGCACCGTCGATCATTGCCGCCTCGTCAAGCGAGATCGGCAGGTTCTCGAAGTACTGGATGAAGATGTAGATGGAGATGACGTCGGTGCCCATCGACATGATGATGTAGCCCCAGAGGGAGTTGATCATGTGCAGCGAGCCCATGATCTTGTAGACCGCGACCTGCATGGCGATGCCCGGGAGCAGGGCCGCGATCATGAACGCGCCACGGATGAGCGCATTGCCTGGGAACTGGAAACGGCTCAGCACATAGGCGAGCTGGGTGCCGATGATCGTCGTCATGAAGCAGACGCACACCAGAACAATGAAGCTGTTGCGGAAGGCGACGGCCATGTTCGAGAGCTTGAACGCTTCGGCGTAGTTCGCGAAGTTGAACCAGTTGTGGGGCATCGCCATGACGTTGCCGGTCTTGTATTCGGCGTCGGTCTTGGCGGCGGTCCACACGCACGAGACGAGTGGGAGAAGAATCCAGAAGGTGATGAACACCAAGCTGAAGTACTTCAGGAACACGATGAATCCACGGCGAACGTGGTAGAGAGGGCTGACCGTCTCAACCTGCTTTTCGAGTTGTGCTTCCATTTTCTTCGCTTCTTTCTGCATATCCGGTTTGCTCGGGCTGATGACTTCACTAGTCATTGGAGCTCACCGTGGATCCGTTCTTGATGATGGGAGCTGCGGTGGCAGACACACGGTTGGCGTTGCGCATGGCCTTCTTGCGGGCCTTCTCGACCTTCTTCGCATGCTTGCGGGCCTTGGCCGTACCGTCGTCTGCATCGCGGAACAGGTAGCCCATGACGAGCTTCTGGATCAGCGCGCAGATCATGATGATGATGAGCAGCACCACTGCCATGGCGGAAGCGAGGCCCACCTTCTGGTCGGAGTGCGCGATCTTGTCCATCTGGACGAAGAAGGTGCCGGTGCCGTTGGCGCCGGAGGTGATGACGTACGGAGCCTCGAAGGCGGAGAGCGAACCGGTGATCGACAGGATGATGTTGAGCACGAGGATCGTCTGGATGCCCGGCAGAATGATGTGCTTGAACTGCTGCCACTTGTTCGCGCCATCGATCTCGGCGGCCTCGTAGAGCGAGCCGTCGATCGACATGATCGCGCCGATGAACAGGATCATCGTCTGGCCCAGGTAGCGCCACACCGAGGAGTACACGAGCGACCAGTTGTTGATCTTCTGGTCCTTGAGCCAGAACGGAAGCTGGTCCTGGGCGAAGCCGCACCACTGGAGCACCGAGTCGAGCACGTAGCCGCGGGTGTAGAAGAACTTGAAGATGAAGCCGATGGCGATGCCGTTGATCAGGTACGGGAAGAACATCGCGCCCTTGAAGAAGGAGCCGCCGCGGGTCTTGAACGACAGCACGGTGGCGAGGTAGAGGGCGAGTGCCACCTGCACGAGCGCGCCGACCATGTAGTACAGCGACAGCTTGAGCGTGCCGAGCAGGTCGGGGCGGGTGAAGATGTCGATGAAGTTCTTCATGCCGACGAACTTCGGAGTGCCGATGTACTTCATCTTGTAGAACGAGTAGCCGCACATCTGGAAGAACGGCAGATACGTGAAGACGAGGAGCAATGCAATCGGCAGAATGCAGAAGAGGACGATGATGCCCATCTTCTTCCAATCGCGACGCTGCTTGTTGAACGGAATGTCCTGTGCAGCAACCGCAGCTGACTGTGTGGTAGTCATGGTGATCTCTTTTCTGGGAAAAGCTGTTGGCTTACGGGTTCGGATGCTCGGCCTCAACGGCCGGCGTGGATTGAAGATGCGAGAAACGGGATTGCCGTGCGTACGTTATTCGCTCAGCAGTTGGAAAATCTCATCCAGATTCTCTCGCTCGGTTGCTTCATTGCACGGGGATCTACCTGACGTTGCCAGGCGTGAGTCGATTCGATGAATCGCGCTGACGTCCATGTTCTTCTTTCCTTCCTTGCCTCTCCCGCGAGCATCTGCCGACCAGAACCGGCCTGCGACGCCCACGTACCGTCATGCTCAACTCTGAGTGCCGGAACAGCTGCTCAACGCTGAGTTGATGTCGGATCACTTCAGGCTGCTCTGCCTGCCTGTTGGAGTGATGGTTACAATATACGGACGAATTTGCCGTTTGTCAAGCGCTTAAGTTGCACTGTGTCGCAATGTGACACATTATCGCGGTGTCAACACCACTGTTTCTCTCTATGAAAACGTTTGTTTTCGTTGGAATATCAAGGATTCTGCAAAATCTGTTAACTCTGTGAATATTTATTGGCGCCATCGGCGTGCACAATGTGATACACACTGTTATTTCAGTTACTTAAGCGATTCCGTGAACTTATCTGACTGTACGCAAAATGGCGGAATTGCAATGCTTCTTGCAGATTCCAGATTCGCGCAGGCAAGGAGTTCGCCGCGCATTCGCACATGATTCCCGTGCGATTTAACACCGCACGCATATCCCGACAGACGACACGCCCAAGCTGGCCCTGCAGTGCCACTTAAGCGCGTAATGCAATGCGAAACCGGACCAACACGAGCAATAAGAAATCGAGCCGGCCAGAAACATCTGGTCGACTCGATTTCTATCGGGGTTGAGGAGAAGGAAGCCCTTCAGTCAGATCAGGACTCGGACTCGACTGCCTTGCCCCACTTCTGATCCCATTCGCCCATGATCTGGTCGATGGTCTTGGACTTGTTGGCAGCGTCCACGACGATGTCCTGGATCTTCTTGCCGTTGCCGTTGTTGATGCCGAGCTCGGAATCGGAGTTGATGTCTGCGAACAGATCCTCCTCGCCTTCCTTGGCCGGGTCGTCGACGATCAGCTCGACGTCCTTGAAGTGCTCATAGGTGTCCGGGTAGGAGTCGTCGTTCTTGACGATCGGGATGCCGCCTTCGTTCTTGGCATAGCCCGACTTCTCGGTCATCCACTTGACGAAGATCATCGCAGCTTCCTGACGATCCTTGTCGGAGTTCTTGTTGATGCCCATGGAGTAGTTGCCGGCGAGGGTGGCGTACTGCTTGCCGTCCACGGTGATCGGGAACGGCATGTACTGCACGTCGTCAGCGTGGTCGCCGGCCTGCTTCATCTGCGGCACAGCCCAGGCGCCGAGCACCATCGTGGCGATCTCGCCGTTGTTGATGCGGCCCTTCGAGGACTCCCAATCGGTGGTGGAGTAATCCTCTTCGGTGTAGCCGTTGGCAACCGCGTCGTACAGGGTCTTGTAGACGGCGTACGGGTGGGTGTCCGGAGCCTTGTCGTCCTTCTTGAACGGGGTGGTGTCGTGAGGCATGACCTGGTTCATGAACTTCGGGTCGCCGGTGGCGTTGCCGCCGATGTAGGCGTCCCATGCACCCATGGCCCATTCCTCAGCGAAGTTCGTGTACAGCGGGATGGCCTTGGTCTTTTCCTTGATGGCCTTGAGGGCAGCCTGGAACTCTTCCGGGGTCTTCGGCAGCTCGTTGATGCCGGCTTCCTTGAACACCTTGGCGTTGTACACAACACCGGAGGTCTGGCCGTCGGTGGCGATGCCGTAGGTCTGGCCGTCGTAGGCCTTCTCGTTGGCGAGCTTGATTTCCTTGTCCATGTCCTCGGTCTTGCCGTAGGAGACGAAGTAGTTCGAGAACTCGGAACGATCAACGGCCGGGATCATCATGACATCCCAGGAATCGTTGTTGGCCTGAAGACGAGTCAGAGCGGAATCCGCGTAGTTGGAGTCGGTCTGGGACTTGACGGTGATGTTCGGGTACATCGCGTTGAAGTCCTTGATGTAGGAATCCCAGTTCTTGCCCGGGTAGGAGGCCAGACCCATGTCGGTACGGCCGTTGAAGAAGGTGATCGTGGCCTTCAGATCCTTGCCGGTCTCGCCGAGCTTGATCTCCGGGTAGGTCACGCCTGCCTTGTTGTTCGCAGCGGAGGAGTCGCCGCCGTTGCCGCCGCAGGCAGCCATGCTGAGCATGCACGCCGCCG
>RSDC01000017.1:0-1425 GCA_004154635.1 Bifidobacterium animalis subsp. animalis | reverse complement strand
TGTTCGGGTACACCTTGTTGAAGTCCTCGATGTACGACTTCCAGTTCTTGCCCGGATAGGTGTCAAGGTTCATGTCCGTACGGTTGTTCATGAACGTGATGGTGGTCTTGATGTCCTTGCCGGTCTCGCCGAGCTTGATCTCCGGGTAGGTGATGCCGGTCTTGTTGCCGTCGGCGGTTTTCGCTGAGTTTCCGCCGCCGTTGCCGCCTCCGCACGCCGCCATGCCAAGCATGCACGCCGCCGCAACGCCGACCGCCGCGATCTTCCTGATGTTCATTCTTCTTTCCTTCCTTCTCTTCGGCTGCTTTGTCGAAGATTCCTCCCGGCCTGTGTCAGCTCGGTCGGGTGGTGTTTTTTCCGCGTCGGCCTCTGTGCCGCTGCAGAATATGCAAGCAAAGATAACTGGAATTCCAACGGCTGTCAAAAGTTACTGACTGTACGGTAAGCGATAATGCTTACTCAAGAGTCAGTTAAGCGCTACAGTCATTTGGGTTTGTCGTAGCCCGCAGATTGCTCCCCGACGGCGTGTCGTTTTGCCCTCCGTCGTGTTCGCCAGCGAGCCGGCAGTGAGGAGATTCCAATGCCTCTGCTTGCTTTGTCTCGCTGGGGAAGCTCTGGCGAGACAAACCCGGGACTTGTCACTTGCTTTGTCTCGCTGGGGGGCTGCCAGTGAGATAAATCCGAGGGATTGTGACTTGCTTTGTCTCGGGCTCGGCGGCGCAGTGGGATATGCCGCGGAAGGCGCCTGGTTGATCTGCTGATTGAGCTGATCTGCGGTGTGCTGGGTACGTATCGGGGAGACTGCTCAGCTGGCGGTATATGGACGGGTGGTCGGCGCGAGTGAATCCGGAATTAGGGGAGAGTGTGAAGATTGGAGATGGCGGCGAGGGAAGGGAATCTGCAGACATCCCAAGTGGAGGAAGCCGAAGACGGGCGCTGGACTGCGCAAAACAAGGGTGAGAGAGGTTGGAAATGCTTGCATGAAGCGCTTCAGGAGTTTAAGTGGTGTGTTTGAGTGAGGCAGATGGAGAATGCCAGTGTGTATATTGGCGCGGGAATGCAGAAAGCCTGTATTTCCAACGGAAAACTGGAGTCTGGGCCGAGGGGGAAGAGCGGGGAATGTGCGTGCATCTTCGCAGGCGACGCCCGACACAACTTAAGCGCTTGACAAACTTTTTTCGATTGGTTATTCTAGCGATGTGTTCCCAATAAGCGAGGCAGAGACGCCGACGGGAACAACGGCTCAGCGGTGAGCAGGGCACACGCTCCTGAAGAGCCAGAAGACAGGAAGGAAAATAAATGAACGTCAAGAAGATTGCGGCTGCCGGCATTGCGGCGGCGTGCATGCTCAGCATGGCTGCCTGCGGCGGCAACGGCGGCGACTCCTCCGCTGCGAACAACAAGGCAGGCGTGACCTACCCGGAG
>RSDC01000016.1:0-1593 GCA_004154635.1 Bifidobacterium animalis subsp. animalis | reverse complement strand
GAGATGTCTCGTGGGCTCGGAGATGTGTATAAGAGACAGGCGACAACAGTGCGGAAATGTGAAAGCAGGCGGGGCCTGTCCGAGCATCGCTTTCGGACAGGCCCCGCCTGCATCTCCTTCAGATGACAGTCGGCCCGCATGCCGGCTGCCATCGGGCGTCTATACGTCAGCTATGATCACGCAAGGGGACCACGACCTGCACCCAATCCGTGTCATCATCAACGGTGAACACGACCGGTTTGACCGGGTCCGTGATCTTCAACCGGATCCGCTCCGTCGGATACGAGTCCAACGCATCCTGCAGATAACTGGCGTTCACCACCGGCAGGTCCGCCAGGCCACCCGTGACGGTCACATCGGCAATCAGGTCACGGCCCGACGAATCATCCCCGGACAGGCTGACGGCCAACTGTGCGCCGTCCATCGCCAAACCGATCGGGAGCGCCTCACGGTTCTCCATGTTCAGGCTTTTCAGGTATTTCACCGAATTCGACATCATGGCACGGTTGACGTCCAATTCCACCGGGTACCCGTCTTGATGCTTGTCGGGGATCACCCGGTCCAGATTCGGGTAGTCGCCGGCGGTGACCGCGGTCGTATCCTGATAGCCGCCGCCCGACAGGGCAAGCCCCGTGGCCTCACCGTTCTGGTTGGTGAGGATGGTCATCGTATCCGCATCCCGGCTCATGCGCTTCAACCAGTCCGCATTGACCAGCAGATCACCGGTCCAACCGGACAACGGGAGGGTGATGCGTGCGGCACGATACCGGTCGGTCGCCTCGGCGGTGATCGTCTCACCGTCACCGGACAGGTGAATGCAGGTGAGTACGGGGCGGGTCTGGTTGGTGGCGTGCGCATGCCATACCGCGTCCGCCATGCGCATGATCTCATGGTCAGGCAATGGGATGGTCACACCCTCCTGGTCGGGCCAGTTAACACTGAGCGTGTCAGGTGCGGTGCGCATGCGGGCACGCCGTGCCCCGGTTTCCAAGGTGAGGGCGTTCGTGTCGTCGGTGCGCATGAAGGTCTCCGACGCGCCCAGGTTCGCGGTGAGGGCCTGCAGCCATGAGCCGTTGACCGTGACCGCCCCCGGTTCGAGGATGTTCACGTCGTCGAGTGTGGCACGGCTCCTCGCCTCACTGCCGACCGTGTCGATGGTGAGCGTCCCGTCGGCGGCGGTCAGGGTCATCATGTTGTGCTCCCGGTTGACCCGGTCGAGGATGAGGCCCGTGTGTTTGACGGCGTCGCGGAGCCGGTTGCCGTCGATGAGCAGTTTCATGGATGCTTCCTTTCCCATACGTGTTCGGTGTCGAATGGTGTAATGCGTCGCATGCCGATCCGACAGGGGTGAATCCGACAGGTCGAATTAAAATCGTGAAAACCGTATTGTCCGCGTATTGTTTCCAACCGATTGGAAGGAGGTGGGGTTCGGATCATGGTTCGAGCCGAAAACGGGGTGGCTGGAGACTGTGATGCCGGTATTCGGCGGAATCCGCTGCGACCTGCTGCGACATTGCTGCGGCATTTCCACGTCGCAGCACCCCCTCACCCCTACTGGAATAAAGGGTGTAGGGACTATATGCTGCGATGTCG
>RSDC01000015.1:0-1842 GCA_004154635.1 Bifidobacterium animalis subsp. animalis | reverse complement strand
TTGATGAAATTTTGGCGTTCGCAAACCCGGTATTTCAATGTCGGGTTAGAACGCTTCCACCTTGCATATGGTAGTGAATATGGTATCATAAAGCTTATGAGCACAGATGGTGAACGATTCACACATGGTAGAACTTCAGTGTATAATCTGAACTACCACATCATCTGGTGCACGAAATATCGTCGCAAAGTGCTCACGAACGGCGTGGACGAGGATCTGAAGACCATTCTGCACGCCATAGCGGCGGAACACGGCTATCGCATACCGCATGTCGAAGTCGGCTTGGATGACCATGTGCACTTGTTCGTGTCCGCGCCGCCGAAACTAAGCGTGAGCAGCATCGTAAAACAACTGAAAGGCACCAGCAGCCTGCGCTTGTTCGCCATGCATCCCGAACTCAAAAGCACCTACTGGAAACGAAAAGGGGAACGCAGCCTGTGGTCGCCCAGCTACTTCGTGGAAAGCATCGGCACAGTGAACGAACAAGCGGTCGCCAGATACATCGACAACCAAAGAACCAAGGAGCGTGAACGCTCATGACCAAACGCAAGATCGCGCAACGTATTCCGTTCACACCGTCGAAAACGCAGGCGCAACTGTTGGAACAGTGTTTCGGAGATAGGCGTTTCGCTTACAATCAGCAAGTCGAGGCGTTCAACACGTACGACAAAGAGACGAACCCGAATCCCGAGTATTCGAACGTGACCGACATGAAGAACGCGAACGGATGGCTCAGGGACAGTCCGATCCCGTCGAACGCGTTGAGCAACGCCATCATGGACTTCCGCAAGGCACGGTCGGCGTACTTCCGCAAGGCCGACTACGAGAAGCATCGTCCCCGTTTCGCCTCAAGGAACGACAACATCCAATCGTTTCGCAACACCATGCCCATACGCCGCATGGACGGCAACCGGTACCCGTTGTCCAAGAAGCTCGGTTCGGTGCGCATCCGCAAACGCGACCGACTACGCTATCCTATCGAATCATTGTCCAGCTGGACGGTGAAGCGTGAGAACCGGACGTACTATCTGGTGCTCCTGTTCGACGTGGACGTCCGGCCGAAACCCCCAGCGGCGGGATGCATCGGCATCGACTTGGGCGTCAAGGACTTTCTCACGCTCAGCACGGGCGAGAAAATCAACTACCCGACACGACTTCGAGATTTAGAAGAAAAAGTGAAGCGCGAACAACACCGACTGTCGCACAGGAAGAAAGGGGCAAGCAACTACATCAGGCAAAAGCAAAAGCTCGCCAAAGCCTACGCGAAGCTCCGTCACTACCGCGACGACTTCCAGCACCAACTGTCCCACAGGCTGATCGAAGAGAACCAATTCATCGGCATGGAGACCCTGATGGTGCGGAACATGACGCGAAGGGCGAGGGAAAGACTAGATGCGGATGGCAAGCCGATGCGCAACGGTCAGGCGCGCAAACGCGCGATGAACCGTTCCATACTCCGCGATGGGTGGAGCGGCCTCGTGGACAAGCTGTCCTATAAGGCGGAATGGTACGGACGCGCGTTCCAGCAGGTGGATCGCTTCTACCCGTCCAGCAGGCTCTGCCACGAATGCGGGTGGAAGAACACGGGACTGACGTTGCGTGACCGGCAATGGGATTGTCCCGCATGCGGTGCGCATCATGACAGGGACGTCAACGCCGCCCGCAACATCCTTGGTGAAGCGTTGCGCCTGAACGGATATAACTGAACATCACAGGAACCGACCGACAATCGGGGATAGCCTGCTCAATATGGGAAGCCTCTGACATCAGGCGCGCAAGCCAAGTGCCAAGCACGCCCAGTTCGCAGGAATCCCGTGATTTTCAATCACGGGAGTGCCAAGG
>RSDC01000014.1:0-4713 GCA_004154635.1 Bifidobacterium animalis subsp. animalis | reverse complement strand
GTGTCGGCGCGACGGGTTGGGGTGCCGTGTATTGCGGGGCGGCCGGTTGTTGTGGCGCCGTGTATTGGGGTGCCGTGTATTGGGGGACGGTGGCCTGCGCTTGTTCCTGTCGGCTCGCCTGCTCGTCCGCCTTCCGCTGCTCCTCCTCTTTCCTACGCTGCTCGTCCGCCTTGCGTTTCGCCTCCGCGTCGGCCTTGCGTTTCTCCTCCGCTTTCCTTTGCCCGGCCAGACGGTCATGGTTCGCCTGTTCCGCCTTCGCCGCCTCAACCACCTGCCCGGCTTTCCGTTCGAACGCCCGGTATGCGGCCGTGTCCCCCACGGGTTCGGCGAGTAGTGCGCTGATCGTGGTTTTCGTGCCCGCTGACATGTCCGGATATTTGGCCAACGCGTCCTTGAGCGCCGACTGGGTGTTCTTCCACCGGATGCCGGTCTCCTTGCCGATCATGGATTCCAACGAGTCCAACCGGTGTTCCAAATCCACTGTCTTGTCCGCCGTATTCTCCGTGGGGCAGGCGGCTGCGGGCGCAGGGCCTGCTTCCAGCTTGTAGGGTTGCGCCAGGTCGAACAAACGCTTGTACCGGTCCACCTGCATGCTCCATGCGGCGCACGCCTTGTCGGCCTGTGAGACGCGGATATGGTCGACGGCCGCCCATGTGCCCCAGATGGCGGCCGCCAGGAGGAGCGTGCCCGCGCAGATGCCGGCCAACAGGGGGCGGAGGCGGCGTCCCTCGCTGCGTTCGTCCTCATCCGTGTCGGGTGTGTTGATGATGTTCGACCAATCATCCGTGGATTCGGCGGCCGGGACGGCCGGTTGCCGTTCCGTCTTGGAGGGGGTTGGCGTATCCCAGGCGATGGCCGGTGCTGTTTCCACGGCCGTCTCTTCCCGTGGGACGGTTTCGGCGGTGTCTTCCGGGTCCTCCCATGCCAAGTGCAGGGTGGGCGTGGTGTCCGTGCCGTCGAGCATGCTCGTCCAATCCGACCCGTCCGCTGTCGGCTCCGATTCCGATCGCGTGACGGGAGCGGGTTCGGGGATGGATTGTTGTGTTGCGACGGGTTGCGCCGGTTGGGTGTCGGCTTCCGGCTCATCATTGAATGGGTTCCCGTCGGAGAACAAGGTGTTGTCCGCGTCGGGGCCGGTGTCCCATTGGCTGGCGTCGATACCCGTGCCCGTCGGATCGTCCGGCATGCCTGCAGGAGGCTGCGGCATGCCTGTCGGTTTGTCATGGTGTTCCGGCTTGTCGTCCGGCTGAGGTGTGAGGAATTCACGGGTCCAATCCTCCGGCTCATCCAACATTGGGGCCGGGTTCGGATCCTGTGCGGATGCCACGGGTTCTTCCGGCCGGGCATCCGGTTCCGATGGCGTCGGCGGAACGGGGTCCACAGGTTCTTCCTGCCGTGACGCCACGGTCTGGCTGGGAGTGGTCCACTGGCTCTCCCAATCCGTCGTCTCCGAAGACACCGATACCGGTTCAACCGTGGACGCCGGTTCGACTGCCGGCATGGGCGTATCCGTTTGCAGCCGGCTGCCACCGGTGTTCACTGGTTTCGGTCGGAAAGGCATGACTCCTCCTCACTCGCCGCTCCCCTATGCCCATGTGACGCATCACCATGGGCATGAACACGATGCGAGGCACATGGGCAACCCGCCGATGGTTGCGCCACCATGAACCCGAACTGTACGGCATGCTCAAATACGGGTGGAGGCTCCTCGACGTCGGATATGCCCACAAAGGTGTTATTGAGATCGCACGCCGGGATGCGGCCAGTCGGATCGCAGCATTGGCCGACAGGATGAACGCCGGGCAAGGCGCATGCCGGGCGCATGCCCTCATCCGCATGGCGGAAGCCACCCGCATGGCGGAGGCCACCTGCCGGGCGCTGACCGGTCAGCCGGCGGAGTGAAGACGCCGGGTCAGACTGTCACGGGCCACGGTCTGCGCACACAACGGGATGTCCGTGTCACGCCACACGCCATGCTCATAGTCGGCATGCTTGTCCATCAACGCCACATACCGTCGGGCCATCCGCCCGTCCACACCCCAGTCCTCCACCGAGGCCATCATGGCTTCCCTGGATGCCCACGGTGAATCCAATGGTCCGTCGGTTTCCGTGGACACGCGCAGATCCGGTATCGCATCCGTGTCCGGATGAGCCGGATACATGCTCGCATACCTGTCGCCACCCGCACGTGAATACCGGCATACCCCGGTGTCCGGGGAGCCCAATAGCACGTTCATGGCCCGTATCTTATTGAACGTGCCGCTTGCCCCAGTCAACCCGGTGCCGGTCAGATCCACGTTCGACACCGTGTCCGCCCGACTGAAATCCACGCCATCCAGCCGGGCGTTGGACAGGTTCACATTCTGTAGCTTCGCACGGTGGAGTTCAGCATGCCGTAGATCGGCGCCGCTCATATCCGTGTCTGTGACCTGCGCATACGTCAAATCAGTCCCCGCCGCCTGCATGCCGTGCATGTCACTGTGCCGGATGGTGGAGCTTGACAGGTCGGCGCGCGTCAGATTCGCATCCGGGACGTCCACATGGGTGAATTCAGCATGGTTCAAATCCGCGCCGTTCAGATTCGCCTCGGACATCCGCACATGATCCCACATGGTGTGCGCCAGGTCACGGAACTGCAACGGGATCGCCCCCAAATCCCCGCCGACCCGGCTTCCCTTGTGAATGTCAGGGCGCACCGGGGATACCGTATACGCATCCACCTGCCCGTACCGGTTGGCACCCATATCGGATGATGATTCCACCGGCAGAGGATGCTCCTGCTCATACCGTCCACCCTCCCCATGCGACATCTCCCACGCCTGCTCCGCCTCCAATGCGGGCAGATCCGCCTGTTCGAACGAATTGTACGTGTCATACTGTCCGCCGGCTGAATTCGGCGCCCCCTTCGGTTTACGCGGCTGCCGTCGCACCATGTCATACCCCTTTCCCGGGAAACGATTCATCTCCCTCCCCTATGCGACAGGCATCATTCGACGCATAACAGTAAGGACACTTGTTATGGAAGGAATCTTGAGGATATGGATCGTCGCATGCTACGCAGCCTCCTGTTCACGCTCTGCCAGATCACCCTCCTGTTCGGCATCCTGTGCGGCGGCTACGTCGCATGGATGCAATGGTGGACGGGCATCCAATCCGCACACCATCAATACGAGATGACACAACAAGCCGACTGGTCGAAACCGGATGCCACACGGATCGCCCCACCGCAACCCGGCAACCCACCCGCCACCACTCAGACACCGGACATGGGCGCGCTGATCGGCGAACTGTATATCCCACGGTTCGGCGACAACTGGCATCGCACCATCGTGCAAGGTGTCAGCCTGGACGAGTTGAACACGCATGGGCTCGGCCACTATCCGGACACCGCATTGCCCGGACAGACCGGGAACATGGCGCTCGCGGGGCATCGCAACGGGTACGGGCAGCCGTTGGGCGGCATCGACAAACTCCAAACGGGCGATCCAATCATCATCCGCACCGAATCGCTTTGGCTTGTCTACCGGTACACCGGATACAGGATCGTGCTCCCCGAGGATACGAGCGTCCTCAACCCGCCCGCCGACCCGCAGACGCGCATGGTCACGTTGACGACCTGCGAGCCGAAATACACGACACCCACCCACCGGTGGATTGCCACCGGCATGTTCGAACACTGGATGCGCGTATCGGACGGTGCCCCCGGACAGCTTGCCTCCACGGACAGGCATGGGACGGTCACGTTCACCGCCCATGACACGCCCGGCATGCTCACCCGGCTCGGCACGCTGCACCCCTTCATCATCGCACTGACGGTCGCGTATCTGATCGTGTTCATCGGGGCGTCCATTGTCTGGCGTTGGCCTGCTTGGCGGAATGCGACGGGGCGGGATTGGGATGTGATGTCGGTGCTCTGGCGCTGCCAGCCGGGCCCCAAGCCGATACGCATGCTCCTGACCGGCCTGCTTGCCCTGCTCGCCGTGACGATCATGTTCGAATACGGGTATCCATGGTGCGCCACCCACATCCCCCTGCTGCGGGACATGAGCGGATACTCGGCCATGTGACCCGAATACAAGCCTCCCGCCGAACGGATATTGTTTTACTTCGAACACGTATTGTTTCCTTATTGTTTTTCTCCTATGGTCGATTGGGGGGTGGCTTGGGGGCGTGAACACGATTCCAAGCCGGTTTTGACGTCATATCCTTTTCGGATGGTGGAATCCGCTGCGACCCGCTGCGACATTGCTGCGGCATTTCCATGTCGCAGCACCCCCTCAACCCTACTGGAATAAAGGGTGTAAGGACTATATGCTGCGATGTCGGTGACTTTTGGAGGATTACTCTATATGGGAGCTACTCACATTGTGGACAGGGTGTCTACAATGTGAGTAGCTCGGTTTTTCACTGTTTTCCTACAAGTCACCGACATCGCAGCATCATCCCCCTTCACCCCAATCGGCAGTAGGCATAACCTCCTGCTGCGGGTCGCAGCGGGTCGCAGCAGACCACCGACACATCGAAACACGCGGTGAACCAAATAAAACGGGTGAAAAACAGGCATGACCCCCATGCCCGACCCCGTCTTGATGAAATTTTGGCGTTCGCAAACCCGGTATTTCAATGTCGGGTTAGAACGCTTCCACCTTGCATATGGTAGTGAATATGGTATCATAAAGCTTATGAGCACAGATGGTGAACGATTCACACATG
>RSDC01000013.1:0-5384 GCA_004154635.1 Bifidobacterium animalis subsp. animalis | reverse complement strand
CGGGTGGCGGGTTGGGAACCGGATCGTGGACGCGGGTGTTATCGGATGTTGGTGTCCGTGTGTGTCGTGCCGCCATGATGATGTCGCCGGGGTTGTCCTGGCTTGTGTCATGGTGGTGTTGGTTGTCTTCGACCGTTAGTGCCGGTCGGCTCCACCCCTCGCGGGGCTTCCACGTCCGGTCTATCAACCACATGTTCTCTATGGGGTCTCACACACCCCCGAAAGGGTGCCAGGAATCCTTATCTTGGAGCGGGCTTCCCGCTTAGATGCTTTCAGCGGTTATCCCTCCCGAACGTGGCCAACCAGCCGTGCCCTTGGCAGGACAACTGGCATACCAGAGGTTCGTCCACCCAGGTCCTCTCGTACTATGGGCAGGCCTCCTCAGGATTCCAACGAGCGCAGAGGATAGAGACCAAACTGTCTCACGACGTTCTGAACCCAGCTCGCGTGCCGCTTTAATCGGCGAACAGCCGAACCCTTGGGACCTGCTCCAGCCCCAGGATGCGACGAGCCGACATCGAGGTGCCAAACCATCCCGTCGATATGGACTCTTGGGAATGATCAGCCTGTTATCCCCGGGGTACCTTTTATCCGTTGAGCGATGCCGCGTCCGTACGCCGGCACCGGATCACTATCTCCGACTTTCGTCCCTGCTCGATCCGTCGATCTCGCAGTCAAGCCCGCTTGTGCGATTACACTCGACACCCGATTGCCAACCGGGCCGAGCGGACCTTTGAGCGCCTCCGTTACTCTTTGGGAGGCAACCGCCCCAGTTAAACTACCCGCCAGGCACTCTCCCCGACAAGGATCACTTGTCCGGGTTAGGCATCAGATGGGGACAGAGCGGTATTTCACTGGCCGGCTCCACCACGGCTGGCGCCGTGGCTTCGAAGCCTCCCGCCTATGCTACACAATCCGCACCTGATGCCAATACCAAGGTATAGTAAAGGTCCCGGGGTCTTTTCGTCCTTCTGCGCTTAACGAGCATCTTTACTCGTACTGCAATTTCGCCGAGCTCCTGGTCGAGACAGCGGGGAAGTCGTTACGCCATTCGTGCAGGTCGGAACTTACCCGACAAGGAATTTCGCTACCTTAGGATGGTTATAGTTACCACCGCCGTTTACCGGGGCTTGA
The DNA here is from genome assembly GCA_004154635.1 of Bifidobacterium animalis subsp. animalis. Classification (GTDB taxonomy): domain Bacteria; phylum Actinomycetota; class Actinomycetes; order Actinomycetales; family Bifidobacteriaceae; genus Bifidobacterium; species Bifidobacterium animalis_B. The sequence continues at coordinate 4,250 of RSDC01000013.1, read as the reverse complement.
ATTCACCACTTCACGCGCGAACGCGCTGATGGATCCTCTTAACCTTCCGGCACCGGGCAGGCGTCAGTGCATATACGGCGACTTGCGTCTTGGCATGCACCTGTGTTTTTGGTAAACAGTCGCTACCCCCTGGCCTGTGCCACCCCCAGCCGCTCGCGACCCGCGAAGGGGCCGTCACCGCCGGGGGTCTCCCTTATGCCGAAGGCACGGGAGCAATTTGCCGAGTTCCTTGACCAGGATTCGCTCGATCGCTTCGGTATACTCTACCAGACCACCTGTGTCGGTTTGGGGTACGGGCGGCAACGGACCTCGCGCCGAAGCTTTTCTCGGCCGACGGGATCACCGGATATCACGCCATGAAAGCGCCCATCATCACGCCTCACCCCACATTGCCCCCGGATTTGCCTGGGGGCGGGGCCACACGCTTGACCAGGGAAAACCACCTCCCCGGCCGGCTACCCGTCCGCGTCACTCCTGAAACGCTCAACCCATGCGCGTCCAGGCCAAACAGCAACGGAATCAGGAGGCCGAAGCCCCCATCAACCGTATCGGATGGCCCTTGTTCACACGGGCTGTTGGTCGGTCCGAAAGCCGGTACGGGAATATCGACCCGTTCATCCATTCGACTACGCCTGTCGGCCTCGCCTTAGGACCCGACTCACCCAGGGACGACGAACGTGGCCCTGGAACCCTTGGTCTTCCAGCGGCAGGGATCCTCACCCTGCTCTCGCTACTCATGTCTGCATTCTCACTCCCACACAGTCCACGGCACGGTTCCCCGGCCGCTTCGCCCCGGTGTGGGACGCTCTCCTACCACGCCAGCAATGCTGGCATCCGCGTCTTCGGTGGCGTGCTTGAGCCCCGCTACATTGTCGGCGCGGAACCACTAGACCAGTGAGCTGTTACGCACTCTTTCAAGGATGGCTGCTTCTGAGCCAACCTCCTGGCTGTCTATGCGACTCCACATCCTTTCCCACTTAGCACGCGCTTGGGGACCTTAGACGACGGTCAGGGCTGTCTCCCCCTCGACGACGGAGCTTATCCCCCGCCGACTCACTGCCGGAATAGACGCGATGGGTATTCGGAGTTTGGTTGCTGTTGGTACCCGGTACGGGCCCGCAAGCATCCAGTAGCTCTACCCCCCACACGCAATCAACCGACGCTGCACCTAAATGCATTTCGAAGAGAACCAGCTATCACGGAATTTGATTGGCCTTTCACCCCTAACCCCAGTTCATCCCCTCAGTTTTCAACCTAAGTGGGTGCGGTCCTCCACGCGGTCTTACCCGCGCTTCAACCTGACCAGGGCTAGATCATCCCGCTTCGGGTCCAGGACACGCGACTCAAAAGACGCCTTTTAAGACTCGCTTTCGCTACGCATACACCACACGGCTTATGCTCGCCACATGCCACTGACTCGCAGACTCATTTTTCGATAGGCACGCCGTCACCCCACCAGGGGGCTCCGACGGTTCGCGGGCGCACGGTTTCAGGAACTCTTTCACTCCCCTCCCGGGGTGCTTTTCACCTTTCCCTCACGGTACTCGTACGCTATCGGTCAGACAGGTATACTCAGGCTTACCCGACGGTCCGGGCGGATTCACACGGGATTCCACGAGTCCCGCGCTACTCGGGAGACACCATCCATGGTGCACGCGCATACGGCTACGGGGCCATCACCCTCTTTGGCCCGGTATCCAACCCGGTTCGCCTCACGCATGCATTTATCACCACAGCCAACGGCGTCGGCCGCTGGACAGGCGTTCCCACGACACCATGCGCGCAACCCCCGACGGGTATCACACACGCACGGTTTAGCCATCATCCGCTTTCGCTCGCCACTACTCACGGAGTATCCTCTCCTGCAGGTACTGAGATGTTTCACTTCCCTGCGTACCCCCCGCGCAAAACGCGGTGCCAGCCCATGACGGCTGGCGGGTTGCCCCATTCGGACACCCTGGGATCAAAGCCATGTCGGCGGCTCCCCCAGGACTATCGCGGCCCCACACGTCCTTCATCGGTACTGTCTGCCAAGGCATCCACCATACGCCCATCACGACAACCACAACAGATCATCATGACCAAAGCACTACTGAAAAACCCTAGAACGACATCAGATCACGAAGCACACCACACGGCGTGCTTCCAAACGATACGAACGAACCCAAGGACCAAAACGATCCCTCGGATTCGAATCACAGTACGAACACCAACCCCACCCACCACGGGGCGGGCCGATGCTCGCGTCCACTATCCAGTTCTCAAACCACCACCCCACCACGACGACACCCACCCCGCACACCCGCGGGAAGGCACCACCATGGGGGACAACCTGCAACGCCACACCCCCACACACGGGGGGCCGGTGGCGGCCAGGGAACCCAACAGCACGCACCACACCACACACCAATCATGACTCTTCCACGCCAGCCAGGACAGGCACGAACCACCACGATCCGACTCCAAGCCTGCCCGAACACCGGACGCAAACCGCGTCCGCTCATAATCTCCGTAGAAAGGAGGTGATCCAGCCGCACCTTCCGGTACGGCTACCTTGTTACGACTTAGTCCCAATCACGAGTCTCACCTTAGACGGCTCCCCCCACGAGGGTCGGGCCACCGGCTTCGGGTGCTACCCACTTTCATGACTTGACGGGCGGTGTGTACAAGGCCCGGGAACGCATTCACCGCGGCGTTGCTGATCCGCGATTACTAGCGACTCCGCCTTCACGCAGTCGAGTTGCAGACTGCGATCCGAACTGAGACCGGTTTTCAGCGATCCGCCCCACGTCACCGTGTCGCATCGCGTTGTACCGGCCATTGTAGCATGCGTGAAGCCCTGGACGTAAGGGGCATGATGATCTGACGTCATCCCCACCTTCCTCCGAGTTGACCCCGGCGGTCCCACATGAGTTCCCGGCATCACCCGCTGGCAACATGCGGCGAGGGTTGCGCTCGTTGCGGGACTTAACCCAACATCTCACGACACGAGCTGACGACGACCATGCACCACCTGTGAACCGGCCCCGAAGGGAAACCCTGTTTCCAGGGCGATCCGGCACATGTCAAGCCCAGGTAAGGTTCTTCGCGTTGCATCGAATTAATCCGCATGCTCCGCCGCTTGTGCGGGCCCCCGTCAATTTCTTTGAGTTTTAGCCTTGCGGCCGTACTCCCCAGGCGGGATGCTTAACGCGTTGGCTCCGACACGGGACCCGTGGAAAGGGCCCCACATCCAGCATCCACCGTTTACGGCGTGGACTACCAGGGTATCTAATCCTGTTCGCTCCCCACGCTTTCGCTCCTCAGCGTCAGTGACGGCCCAGAGACCTGCCTTCGCCATTGGTGTTCTTCCCGATATCTACACATTCCACCGTTACACCGGGAATTCCAGTCTCCCCTACCGCACTCCAGCCCGCCCGTACCCGGCGCAGATCCACCGTTAGGCGATGGACTTTCACACCGGACGCGACGAACCGCCTACGAGCCCTTTACGCCCAATAAATCCGGATAACGCTCGCACCCTACGTATTACCGCGGCTGCTGGCACGTAGTTAGCCGGTGCTTATTCGAACAATCCACTCAACACGGCCAAAAGACCGTGCCTTGCCCTTGAACAAAAGCGGTTTACAACCCGAAGGCCTCCATCCCGCACGCGGCGTCGCTGCATCAGGCTTGCGCCCATTGTGCAATATTCCCCACTGCTGCCTCCCGTAGGAGTCTGGGCCGTATCTCAGTCCCAATGTGGCCGGTCACCCTCTCAGGCCGGCTACCCGTCAACGCCTTGGTGGGCCATCACCCCGCCAACAAGCTGATAGGACGCGACCCCATCCCATGCCGCAAAAAGCATTTCCCACCCCACCATGCGGTAAGGCGGAGCATCCGGTATTACCACCCGTTTCCAGGAGCTATTCCGGTGCACAGGGCAGGTTGGTCACGCATTACTCACCCGTTCGCCACTCTCACCCCGGCAGCAAGCTGCCAGGGATCCCGTTCGACTTGCATGTGTTAAGCACGCCGCCAGCGTTCATCCTGAGCCAGAATCGAACCCTCCACAACAAACATCATGGAGACATCCAACAGATGACTCTTCAAATCCATTTCAAAAGAAATCAGACGGACCATCCAATAAGGAAGGACGGTCACACAAAAACCCCCGACACGAATCAAGGCCCCCTCGGGCCACCCACACGAAGGACGAACCCCCCGCACAGGCACGCATCGGAACTGGCATCATAAAAGACGACCAAGCA
>RSDC01000012.1:0-17153 GCA_004154635.1 Bifidobacterium animalis subsp. animalis | reverse complement strand
TGCTGCGATGTCGGCTATTTTGGGGGATGTACTCTATTTGGGAGCTACTCACATTGTGGACAGGGTGTCCACAATGTGAGTAGCTCGGTTTTTCACTGTTTTCCTACAAGTCACCGACATCGCAGCATCATCCCACTCCAGCCCAATCGGCAGTAAGGCTCAACCCCCGCTGCGGACCGCAGCGGGTCGCAGCGGGTCGCAGCGGACGGATGACACCCTGATCCGACCGTGGAAACGAATAAAACAGGTGATAAAAACCATACCCCGCCAATCCCCGTCGCATTCGGCGGCCGCAACGGCGTATAGCCGGACGTCATGTGGTATGAATTGGAACCCCTGCCCGGCCAAGGCGTCGACGACCAGCACGTGTACCTGGAACAGGCGCGGCGGGCGGCAGCCGCCCTCGGCCTGTCCGACCGGCCCAGCATCGACACATGGTGGCGGATGCTCACCCACAGGGACGACGGCATGATCCTCGCCGCCGACCGCACCGGCCGATGGGTATGCCTGCCCGACGGAGTGGACACGGACGTGATCCGCATCCTCGCCGCCGCCTGCCATGCCAAAGCCCGCCAACTCGACGAGGCACCCGGAATCCTCACCACCCGGCTCAAATGGGCGCATGCGATCATGCCCGCCAGCGCCACCCTGTCACGCACCGCACGCGGCGGACCCGACGACACGGACAACGAGAACATCCGCCTGGACCCACCCGCCGGCGGTGTCATCGTGTTGAACATCCGCCGTCAAGGCCATTGGGAGACCAGCCGGGCGAAGGACTGGCTGGCCGACGAGTTCAACATGGCACCCGATACGAACCGTTTGCAGGAAACCGGTGTGGGTGTCTGCCGGGTGAACGCGGGCATGCCCGACCTGGCGGACGCGCACCGTGAGGTCAAACGCGCCGCCAACGCGTTGAACCTGGGTATCACACCCGGTGTCGCCTCCCATGCCAGCCGCCCCGGGCTGGCTGGATTGATCATCGCCGTCCTGTGCGCCATGCTCGCCGTGTTCCTGTTCATCCGACTCGGCGTCTGGTGGCCCCTGCCTGCCGCCATCCCATTGCTCGCCGCCATGATCATACGCCGGGCCCGCATGGGCATGGACGCGCCGATCTGGCAGCGGCCCCGACACTATTGGCGGTGGAGGCCCCGCATGCGCCGCTGCGACCCGGCGGACTACAAAAGCCGGTACGCAGGCGACGATCACACGGCCAACCGGCGGAAAACCGCACACGCCTACGCGTATCAACGTTCCACGTTCCCCCTGCCCGCCGACACCTTGACCGGGCTGACCGCGCCGCCACAGGCCGGCAACGCCGTATCCACCGGCCTGTCCAACCGGCCCGGCGAACTCGAAACCGCGGACGGCCCACTCCTCGGATTGGACGCCGCCGGACTCGACGTGCGCATGCCCGCCAACATCACATGGGACGGGGTCGCGTTGATCGGCAAACCCGGCGGCGGCAAATCCAATTCGATGCACGGGTTGGAGCATTGGGCCGCCGGCCACATGCACCCGGCGGATTCGCTCATCGTGTTCGAGGCGAAAGGCCGTGACAGTTTCCCCATCCTCCACACGTTGATGCCCGGCATGCGGTTCATGGATGTCGCCGACCCCGCCACCCCGATCGTCTCCCTGCTGGGGGAGGGGACGGCGCATGAACGGGCGCAACGGTTCGCCACGTTGATGCGCGGCGCGTTGGGCGACCAGCAGATCGGCCCCCAATCCCGGCTCCAATTGGCCGACAGCGTCGAACTCGCGCTGCGCGCATTGGCGCAACCCGGACCGTTCGCCCGGCATTGCAAGGCGCAAGGCGTCAACCCGCCACACGATTGGGTGGATTGCACGTTCACGCTCCTGTTCGGCCATGGCGCCCAGCAGGGCCGTGCCCTGGCGGCCGCGATCAGCCGCCTGTTGGACGATGACGAAGCCCGCCAGGCCGTGGAACGATTGCACGGCGGCGTCAACGAGAACACTGGCCGGCCCGCCGTGTCCGACGCGCAGCTCTACCAACGATTGTATGCGCCGATGAACAAGATGAGCCTGCTCGCCGCCACCCCCGCGATCACCGCCAGCCGTCCCACCCTGACATGGCGGCGACTGCTCTCCCATGGCGTGCAGCTCGCCATCAACCTGGGAGACCCGGTATCCGAACAGGTGGCCGCCATGGCGGACGACAGTCGCACCCTGGTGGGTGCGCTCCTCTTCCAAGGATTGCGCACCGAGATCGGCGCCCTGTGCGCCGGCTGGGAGACGAAGAACCGGCATGTGCGTATCTTCGTGGACGAGCTCACCGACATCACCGGCGCTGACGGCCGGGACAGCGGCGGCAACGTGGATGCGGTCGAATGGCTGCGTTCCCGTGCCCGCGCCTACGGGGCGGAACTGACGGTCGGCACCCAGTATCCGGAGCAACTGTCCGACCGGCTGCTCGCCTGCATCACCGGGTTCCGCACGATCGGCAGCTACGTGCTGCTCGCCCCCACGTCCGCGCAGACCATGGCGGACGTGTTGGGCGTGCAGACAGCCGCCATCCGCTCCCTGCCCACCCATGTGGCCTGTTGGCGGACCACTGACACGCATGGCGGCAACCTGCCCGCCCTCACCTTGTCCGTCCCCCATTTCGACGCGGGCGCCGGCGTGTGAACGTGACGCATACCGGCCGGGCATGAGCGGTTTGACTAGGGAACAGCGGGACGAGCTGGATGCAAGGATCCGTGCGATCGACTGGACAGAACAGGCGTGCGCCTATGGTTCCGAACAGCGTATGCGGGTCGCCGCATGGGCCGTGCAATCCGGCCTGATCGAAGACCAGGTGCAGCGTATCTTCCCCAATCCCGGCCAGGCGGCACGCATGGTCGAATGGTTGCAGCCACGGTTGATGGAGAAGATCACCGGCATGGAGATCGTGTCCAACCGGAGCGCGTGGAACGAACACAACCTGTGGGATCCGACCCGCAACACGAGTTTCTGCGGCTGGCTGCGACGGTTGACGGTCGCCATGGGCAAAGCGAACCCGGAACGTGTCCTACGCCCGCCGGAACGGGACATGAGCGCCTGGGAGGATGATGAGGGACACAACCCGGTGTTGGATACGATACAGGCCGACATGGGGGGCTCCGGCCTGTTCGACCGGTATCCGAACCTGCAGGTGCCCCGGCCCGTGGGCGTGGAATGGGCCGGCCGGTGGCATCGGCTGAAAACCGGTGACATCAGGGCCGGGGAGCTGGTGGGACGACTGCGGACGATCGGATTGTGGGATGGGTCGTTGGACGTGTTGGACCCACAGGTGGCGCTCGTGCTGATGCTCGCACCCGTATCCTCTGTCAAGGCCCGGCTGCTGCCCGCCATGTTCAATGATGCCATGTGGCGGGACACGGCTGACGTGTATTGGCCGTCGCAGACGGGACGGCGATTGGAGGAGGAGGAATGGGATCGGCTGCGCCGCCGGGTCGAAACGTTGGCCGTATGCATGCGGATCCCGGAATGGCATGTGTGGCGCATCCTGGGCACCGGCATGGCCCGGCTGCTCACCGATTAACGATACGGGTCCGGCGGGTCGGGCGTCCATGCGGCGATCATGGGATCCGCCGCCAATGCGGTCAGCCATGCGAGCCGCCGGGCGCCGTTCGTGCGCGCATCCAACAGCCAGCCGACCGTCAACGTGCCATACGAGTGTTTCGGCCGGGTGCCGCACCAGTCGCAGGTTTGCGCCAGATGTTTGCACGCGCGGGCATGGCTGGAACCGAAGATCGCCTGGTCGGCCTGCCAGACATGCAAGGCGAGGATCGCCTTGTCCCTGTCCGCCCGGTCGACGAGCAAAGGGATGCATTCGATGCCACGGCCCGTGTCCGCCAACTGTTTGAGTTCGGCGAGGAGCGCCGCCCGGCGTATGGCTGCCTCCCGCAGCCCTTGGTGTGCGGTCACCGGTGATGGAACCATGAGTGTCCTTTCCGTCGTTCGGGTTCGATGTGGAAGCCGATGAACGCGGCCTGCCGGCACAGCCAGTCCGTGGCCGGAGGGTCCAACCGGGTGCCCGGCTGCTGTTCGGCGAGACTGTCGGGTGACCATCGGTCACAGCCCGCATACCGGGCGACGGGAGCGAGGATGCGTTTCCATTCCGAATCCGTCCGGGGTTTGGCCAATGTGGCGGGTGCCTGCACGGTGGCGCACACTTGGCCGGGCATGTTGACTGCCGCCAGGGCTCGTAGCCCGTCACCGGTCTGTGAGCCGGTCTGGCCGAGCCGGAAGATCATGGAGGCGAGACCGGCCTGCATGAACGGGCGGATCACATGGTTGGCGAATGATCCTTTCTGCTCCCATAGGGTCTGGTCGATACGGTCGGTGTCCACGATGATCGCATCGACATGTCCCGGATCGGTGGCGGGAATGCTTTTGAGCATGTAGAGCGCTTTGCCGTACAGGTCGTTCATGCCGGGGGCCAGCGGGTCGGCGGGGCCGGGCAGGAGCGCATAGGTCTGGCCCAATCGGCGGGGCATGATCAGGGCTTTGCCCAATTGTCCGAGCCATTGCGCGTTCTCCAGCATGCTCGTGTCGTCCAATGCATGCCAGCGGCGTTGGGATTGCTGGCCGGGATTGCCGTCGACGAGGACAACATGATGGCCGTGATGGCCGAGGAGTGCGGCGAGTGCGCGCGCGTTGCCGCTTTTGCCGATGCCGCCGGAGCCGCCGGATATGAACGTGAGGGTCGTGTCCCGTCGGCGTGGCGTCTCCTGTGATGTTGATCCCATGCACGCGGCTATGCGTCACCTGCCGGTCGACGCATAGCATCCTATGATTCTGCGCATGCCGGACCGTCCGGCATGCCATGGACAGAAAGGGTGTCGCATGGCGTTTTTCAACAACAACTGGGATCCCACCCAGGATTCCACCTCCACAGCAGCCCCGGAGCCTGTGGTGGAGCCGGCGTCCATCCCGGAACCGGTGGTGGAGCCGGAACCAGTGTCGCCGCCGAACATCCCGGAGACAACGGACGTGGATCCCGAACCGGAGGTGAAACCACGGCACAAGCCACGTCCACGCCCCTCCCGGCGTGTCAAGGAGAAACCATCACTCAAGGAGATCCGCAGCGTGCTCGCCGCCTACCGGCTGCTTGACGATGAGGATTTCAGCGGCCTGCTCACCCGTCTCACCGGCGCGAAGGACGAGGGGGAGAAGGTCGAAAGGATCCTGGCGGACGAATGGTCGGCGGCGATCAAAACGATCCGTGACCTCCAAGCCGATCCGACGGACATGACCCGTCTCGTCCAGGTCATCAAACTCCAGGAGAAGAACCCGGATCTGGTCAAGCAGGTCGTCAAACTCCTGGCCGTATTGGCGGACGACGAGTCGTTGAAGTGGACGGGCGCGGAACTGGATGTGGCGCAGACGGTCAGCACGGTCGCCCCATTGGTGGATGTGGACCGGGTGAAAGGCCTGGCATGACGGGCGCGCATGTGGACGTGATGGACACCGTCCGGCTGGCCCGCATGCTGCATGTGCCCGACCATATGATCCGTCTGCTCGTCGACCATCATCTCCTCCCCGAACCCGGCCGGGATGGCTGGCCCTCGCCACAGGTACGCGCACTGGTCGCACGGCATGACTGGCTGCGCCTGTTGGGCACGCCCCTGTCCCGCCGTGAACTGCACGGGTTGAACACCACCTTGGAAATGCCCGAGGATGCGTTCTCCATGGCGGGCCGTCAATACGCGCCCCTGTATCGCATATTGGAACGCGCGTGGGCGGGCCCGCCGCCGGAGCATCATGCCGCATGGGCGGCCGACCCGTTGTTCTAGACGACCCGTCTCACAGCCGGATGCCATCGGGAACAGACGTCCCCGATGGCATCCGGCTGTTTTCCCGTGCGGGACGCATTGACGGGAGCATGTCAGCATTCATGGGAAAGGCAGGGGTTTGATGGAACCGGTCATCACATTCACCGACAGGCAGGCGAACCCGGCCCGCCCGTTACGGCCGCCCGCCTCGTTTTCGTTCAGCATGCTCGACACGTACCGGTCGTGCCCGGCGAAATGGATGGCGACGAAACGGGTCGAACGGAGGGTGCAGGCGGACGATCCGCTGGTGACGGGCGGTGTCGTGCATGGCATGCTGCAGCTCGCCGTCCAACAGCCGCAAGTGGAGGAACCGGATTGGCCCCGGCTTGCCCGTGAGGCGATCCGCATGCTCAGAACGGAACGTGAACAACGCGGATGGGGTGACGATCCGGCGCCCGTCATCGAATTGGACGACGGGCGGCTGACGGACGAGACGTATTGGGCGACGGCCGCCGCGTTGAAACTCGACGGATTCCGCCTGTCGGACGCGTTGGGCCACGCATTGGAGCCGGCGGGCGTGGAGGAACAGTTGGCCGGTGAATGGGAGGGGATACGGTTCAACGGGCGAGGCGACTACCGTGACCGGACGAATGTGCTCGTCGACTGGAAAACCGGGCGCATCCCATCCAACAGCCGGCATGCCGACCAGCTGCGCCTGTACACGCATTTGTACCGGCAGAACGGGGTGAGCGTGGATTCGGCGTTCGACGTGTACGTGGAGCATCGTGACCGGCGTCCCGTGGACCTGTCCGACGACATGATGGGCCACACGTTGCATGGGCTCGTGTTGGCGGCACGACGCCTGGCCCGTGACGTGGAACGCAACCGGTACGGGTACAGGCCGGGCGGCTTGTGCGGCTGGTGCCCGTTGGCGAACGTATGCCCGGCAGCCCATGTCGTGTCCGCGAAAGCGATGGCGCAAGCCCACCGGCAGCCCATCCAAACAGGCGACCCACGCTTCCCTTTTCTACACACGCCGGTTGCGGACGCATGCGAACCGGTGGAACGCATCGCATCCACTGTGGATGAGGCGGCAATACGGAAGGAGCCCATCATGACCGGTACGGACAGTCTGCTCAGCCTGCTCACCGGGGGCGGAACCCCCACCCCGGTTTCGACGGCAAACCCCCAGTCGGCGGAGTGGACGGCGAACCCGCCCGCACCGGCACCGCAACCTGATCCGTGGACCACGGATCAGGGCAAAGAGGCGATGGCCGCATGGGGCATCAACACGGACACGACACCCGACACGACAGAACCCCCGGCAGCGGCACCGGATACGACGGAATCACAACCCGTCACCCCGGCCACCCCCATCATGCCCAACCCAGTGGCACAGTCTGCGCAGGAGACAGCCGCTTCCGCCCCGGCACACGGACCATACCGGTTCGAACAGCATCATCCCTATGATCCGACATGGCTGGGAGCGGACACGATCAACATCGCCGGATACGGCTGGCTACGCCGACAGGATCTCCTCGCCCACGCCATCCAGCTTGCCAACGGTGACATGGATCAAGCCGAACCGATCCTGCAACTGTTGTCGAAGGCCGTCTGGTCGATCTCACGCACCGTGTACGGCAAGGACGCGACCCCCGACATTCCCGGGTTGAAGGACGGCCGGCCGCAAACGGACCTGTGGCTCACATGGTTGGACACGACCATGGCACGAGACAGTGTGCGCATGCTCGGCGTGCTCCTCGACCTGCAACCCGACGGGGAGGATGTGAAAACCCGGGTCGGCCGGGCGGCCCGCGACGCAACCCGTGCCATGGGCATGGCGAACACGCTATTGTAAACACCAAGCCCGCCCCCGGCATGGGAGGCGGGCGGAACCCAAGAAGAAACCATGGATAGGAAGGACAACAACATGGCGAACATTGATTACGCAATCCGACGCGACAGGGACCACGTGTGGCTGCACGACGACACGGGGGACGGCACCAGCCCGGAATGGGAGATGATGGAGGACATGGCGAACACGTATGCCACCAAGGAGGAGGCACTCACCTTCGCCATGCTCTGCGGGCTCGCCGACAACACGGATACCGGCATCGAATTGCATGACGGCATCAGCGTCGTGCCCGTCGAATGGGAGTATGAGGAGGATATCGAACCCGACGATTTGGACCGGCAGCTCGACATGGAGGCCGGACAGGAGTAACGGCCATGCTCGCCGCCCCGGCATACAGGAACACACGCGAAGCCGGGGTGGAAAGCATCGTGCGGAGATGGGGGAAGCCCGGGCCAAACGCCTTCACAGGTGTGGCCCGGGCTTCCCCCATATTGCCTGCAGGTCAGATTTCGTAGACCGCGTGGATGAACGAACGCATCTCCGACAGTCGTTTCGGCAGCCGATCCTCCATCCGGCCCGTCTCCTTGCTGCGCACCCGGTGCGTGCGAGTCGTGTTCGCCAACCGGCCGTCACCGGGTTCCATGTCCAGGAAGATTCGCGCCGCCTGAGGGGTGAGCGCCCGCTGGTAGGCGATCATGCGAGCCGTATTGCCCTGACCGCCCGCATGCTCCATCGCAGCGACCGCCTGCCGTCCACCCGCATGGCGGCCGAGCAGTTGTTTCGCCGTATCCAATGATCCGGACGGGTTGGCCACGCTGCCCTCCCCGTAGCAGACCGTCCAGAACGCCTCCGCCTGCGCCTGCGGATCATCGTCCAGCATTCTGAACGCGCGTGCCATGCTCCGTGCCGTTTTCTCATCGGGCACACCTTTGGCCGGCTGGTAGAGCATACGCAGATAGCTGCGTGGCGCCGCACCCTTGGAGGCGGGCTTGTTGACCATGCGAGCCACTTTCACATGCCGTCCATGCTCGTCCAACTCGTAGCCGCCACCGGGTTTCATCTTGTTGACCATGCGCATTTCACGGACCGCATCCCCCTTGTGGTGCACGATCTGCCCGGTCTCCCGGTCGACCACATCCTTCGCATAGCGTTCCACGCTCGTGTAGTTGATGTACGCCCACGCGACCTTCGGATTGTCGGGGCCCGGATACCCGTTGCGGATCACGTTCGACACGGCCGCCGCGTCCTCGTAATGCAGTTCCTTGAGGATGCGCAACGCCTCCTCCTGGTCACGGCGATGCCGGAGACTGTTGGCGACACTGTTGGCGGGCACATACCGGCGCATTGGGGACTGGTCGATCGTGCGTTTGCGTTCATACGGGCTGGCGAGCCGCCATGCGGTTTTCACCATGCGCCGCTGCTCCAAGGCGCTCACCCCGTCCGTCGGGGTGCGTAGCGTGTCCCGGACGAGCCGTCGCACCCGCGGGTCGGCGCGCAGCGTGTCGATGTCAAGCCGGGCTGTGTCCCCGGTTTCGTGGAAGAGGAGGTTACCCGCCCGGTCTTCGAGGATCAGCCCGTCACCGTCCATGCGGATGGTGGCGGCCTCGTCGAGGAACGCCCGGGTTTCCTGCGCGCTGCGATACGGGTGTGGTTCCCGGACGGCCTGGGCGCGCATTCCGGCGCTCATCGCCGCCAAAGTCATGGCGGTGGGATCGTCCAAGTCGGGCAGTGCGCCCATCATCCGGTCGGGTGCGTTCGTATACTGGCCTCCCGCCGAGTTCGGCGCACCTTTCGGTTTCCTGTACTGGTTGGACATGATGCCTCCTTGCCTTGCTCGTGAATGATGTCCTTCAGCTGGCTATGCGAAGGGGGACAGGCGCCACATGGGAGCGTGGGCCATGCCGACGGAATGCTTATTTTTCCTGCATGGAATCGTATTGTTTTCTCATATTCGTTGAAATCGTGAAGACGGGAGGGTGGTCGTCACTGAAAAGATGCGGTTGCACCATCCTGCTGCCGATGATCGGTGGATTCCGCTGCGACCCGCTGCTACATTGCTGCGGCATTTCCATGTCGCAGCAGGCCCTCAACCCTACTCCCATAAGGGGTTACCGACTAAACTGCTGCGATGATGGTGACTTTGGGGGTAATACTCTATATGGGAGCTACTCACATAGTGGACAGGGTGTCCACAATGTGAGTAGCTCGGTTTTTCACTGTTTTCATACAAGTCACCGACATCGCAGCATTTTATCCACTTTTCCCAATCGGCAGTAAGCTTAACCGTCTGCTGCGGCCCGCAGCGGGTCGCAGCAGGTCGCAGCAGATTCCGACACCATGATTCGTCAGAGAAAAGGCATTGTTCCGTCAATAAAACCATCCGTCCGATTCGGCTTGAAGACCCTTGTCCGACACCGTTGCCATGTATAGCCGACCCGTATGGCATACACACGTTCCAAAACCCGGCGCCGCCCCAGCCGGAACACGCGGGCCGGGCAGCAACCAGCCGGATCACCGCATCCGATCATCCTCACCGTCACATGGCTGCTCACCGGCCTCTCCGGCATCCTCCTCCTACCCGCCGCCCCCATCCTCCTGACCGGCATGGCCATCGCCCGCACCAGTGCGAAACGCCCCGACCTGAACGGCCAGGACGCGTGGAAACAACCCGTCCCCGCCAGTGCGAAAGAACGCCGACAGGACAAGTCATGGCGGCGCATCCGAGCATGGTTCACCCCGTGTGCCAGCCGGCTGAACCCCACGAACCCGATCCTGCCGTGGATCGTCGCCGGCGCCGCCCTCGCCGCCCTGCCCGTCCACGCCAAATGGGGGGAGCCATGGGCGTTCCTCCAATTCGCCGCCACCATCCCATTGCTTGCCGCATGGCCCGCCACACCCCAAACCGGTCCCATCCACTGCGGGCCACGCCCCGTCACCTGGGCCAGAAAACAAGCGTCACGCATCCTTGCCTGCGCCGGCATCGGACTGACCGCCGGCATCGGACTATGGGTGGTCACCGGCAACCCGTATCTTCCCATCATCCCCATCGGCCTGCTCACACCCCTCCCCATGCTCGCCGCATGGAAAGCCTCCCGGCGTCAATACCACGCCGACCGTCAAGCCGCCCGCATGCTCAACGACTGGCTGGCCGGCATGGACAAACCCCCAGTCGACCGTCCACCCACCGGGCTGGATGGCACGATCACCGGACCATACGGGGAAATCGTCGCCCGTCTCACCGTCAGCCAAGCCAACGTCTGGCAGGACAAGAAAATCCGCGACCAGTTCCGCATCCCAGCCACCCGGCAAGGACAGGACATCGCATTCAGTCTCGACGGCGCCGACAATTTGCACGTGATCGTCAACATCGCCCCACTCCAACCCCCCGACCCCAACCGGCTGATCGCCGACAAAACCAGCCTCACCTGCTACGCGAACATGGAAACCGCCCGCCTGTGCAACAACTACAATGCGACCGGCGGGAAAAGCCAGCTCCAACAGGTCGGCACCCGGGACAACCAGCCCGCCTGCTGGGTATGGCGCATGGACGGGGGCAGCGCCGACTCCGACTGGGAGATGATACGCCGCGACTGGCTGCGCGGCAGCACCGCCGGTGAACTCGGCGACTGGGGCACCCTCATCGGCATCCGCATGATCGTCGACCCCGGATTGGCCCATGCATGGCTGTACACGGAACCATTGGACACCATCCAATTCGACGAGCCGAAAGCCACCAAACAGCATTGCCGGGCGTTCAGCAGCCGCACCGACGGGGACACGCACGCCTACCTCAAGCTCGCCGTCCAATCCCAACAGGACATGGCGCTCTGGGAGGACGCGTTGTCGGGCGGCAAACTGGAACCACCCATGCAGATCATCTACGACCGGCGGATAGGCGCCGACCGGCTCACCAGCAGGGATGGCATGTGGGCGTTGGAGCAGACCCCGATGAGCATTCCCACGAAAGGCGGCTGGCAGGCCACCGACTATATGAAAACGGATCTGCGCGCCGCATTCGGCGATTCGACGATCGCGGACATCGTCGGCATGCGCAACCGGGGCAAATGGTTCACCCGGTACATGCAGTTCATCCAATCCGTGCCCGCGAACAATCCCGCCACCCCCACCCAGCTGCGCCAATTGACCGGCGACGGCCTGGCGGAACGCACGTTGGCGCAGGTGATCATCTCCCGTGGTTTCGCCCACCTGCTCAAACACGCCGCCTACGTGGATTTGCCACGCCAATGCGCGGCCGACAATACGGGGTGGACGATGTGGCGCACCGACATCCAGTTGACCGGCGGTGACACGGGCATGGACGCGAGGAAAGCGGCGCCACGCCTGCAATCCATGCTCGGCTGTGACATGCTGCTGTGGGATTGGCATGACGCCGCATCCGTCACGCTCTGGGCGGGCGACCAATGCCCCGCCGACCCGGATATGTGGGATACGGTGAGGGATCAGCGGGACGCGTTGCGGCTCCGCCTGGATGAGGCATGGTCGGCAGCGAAACTCCTCGCCCCGGACGGACGGGGCGTGACGACCGTCAACATCCGACCATGGCAGGGGCGGCTCACCCGGCTGGACTTCCATATGCCCGCAGGTTTCGACCGTGACATGCTCACCGGCCGCCTGGACACGTTCCTGCCCGCCGCCGGCTACGCGTATGGCCGCCCCCTGGTCAACGACACAGCGGATCCGAGCATGTTCAGCCTCCTCGTCTGTGAAGGCTCCCCGCTGCCCGACAAGGCATCATTGGATTTGCATCTGGTCAAACCGGGGGATTCGCGGCTGCCGTTCGCGGTCAAGGATGATGGTTCGATCGCCTGGTTCGACCCGGCGTCCGACCCGCATCTCCTGGCTTCCGGCACGACCGGTTCGGGTAAGAGCAGCGTGTCCGTGTCCTTGGTGTTGGCGGCGTTGACGGCGGGCTGGCAGGTGCTGGTCACCGACCCGTCGAAAGGGGCGAACGATTTCAAACCGTTGGCCGACAAGTTGGCTGCGTTCGAACCGTCGTTGGAGGGATGCTACGCGTTGTTCCAATACGCGTACCGGGAGATGCGCCGACGGGTCCAACTGGTCGCCGACCATGGTGGCGGCGACTGGTCCATGTTGCCTGCGGACATCCGGCCGCCACGCATGCTCGTATTCTGTGACGAGTTCAACTCGCTGCTGCAGAAGGACAAGGCGAAACTGGACAATCCGAATGATGACCCGGATGTGGCGAACGAGATCACGTTGGCCGCCTGGCGTAACGGGTTGCGCGCCTCGATCGGCCTATGGGTGTCGAAACTGTTGACGCAGGCGCGTAGCGCGGGCATCACGCTCCTGTTGGGTGCGCAGCAGTTGAATGCGGGGGATTTGGATTTGTTGCCGAACGCAAGCACGGCGAAAGGCATGCTGGCACGCGTGTTCCTCGGGGTCGGCCAGCCGCAGGGGAACGTGTCGCAGGCGAATGTGCGTGAGGTGAACCGGTTGCACCGTCAGGCCACCGCGTCGGGTGGCATGCCGAAAGGCCGTGGCGTGTATGAACGGTTGGGCCGTGGCGTGGACATGGTGCAATGCTTCTGGCCGGGCAAAGGCGACGAACTGAACCGGTACGGGCCGTTCCCCCGAATGGAGCCCGTGGATCTGACACCGTTCATGCCGGCCCCACCCGAGTTGACCGGGTTGACCGAACAGAGCATGATCGCCGGCGTGGAACAGACCGGCCCCATGGTGGTCGACGAGTCGGAAGCGGAATGGGTGATCTAGTTTTATTGGTCGTTTAATTCCAATCATGCTCTGGGAGTGCGGGTGAACCGTCTGCTGCGACCCGCTGCGACCTGCTGCGGATCGCAGCAGGCAGTCAGCCTTACTGCCGATTGGGGTGAAGGGGGATGACGCTGCGATGTCGGTGACTTGTAGGAAAACAGTGAAAAACCGAGCTACTCACATTGTGGACACCCTGTCCACAATGTGAGTAGCTCCCAAATAGAGTATCACCCCAAAAGTCACCATCATCGCAGCATATTAGTCGGTAATCCCTTATGGGAGTAGGGTTGACAGTCTGCTGCGACCTTCAAATGTCACAGCAATGTCGCAGCAGGTCGCAGCGGATTCCGATAGTTGCCGGTCCTTTCGGCGTTTCCACTCCGAAAGGACCGGTCTGGATTGCATTATCCTGCATTCGCATGATACGAAAACCAGAATATCAGGAAACAATATAATGCATGTCAAGAAAATAAACACGGATAAGGCGAGAGCAAATAGGGTATCGACACGGATGGTTTACGTCAAGGTTGTGTTGAACCACATGATCAATCAGTTTAATTCAGCGGCCTCCATCCCTTAGACTCCTGCAGCAAATGTCCATGCGAGGACATTTATGACGTTATAAGGATTGCACCTGTAACTGAACATGCCTCATATCGAACTCACATTGGAATGATTGCCGAGAGAGCGCAAGGCTCAGATCTCTGCCGATACTCAAAACATTAACCACCTTATCTCCAATGTTGGTTTTCCAGTTACAATGTGGTATTGCCCAACACCGACGCGCAGGGGAGAACAGTAGTGGTAAGACCATCAGGCGTAATGCGGAGCGAAGATAAGGTTCGTGATGAGGCACGGCATATCCTCGGTTTCCATGATGACGAGAAGGCCGTGAGCGATACCGGGCAAATCACCACTTTCAACCAGCTTGGATTCCCCGGCGTGATAGACAAACCGGACGGCTGGTATCTGCCCTACAATACAGGTGAGGTTGCCATCATCCTTGAAACCAAGGCCGAGGAAAACGACCTCGACAACCAGAAATGGGTGGACGAACTCGACAAGAACGTTGATATTGCCATGACGAAATACCGTCACGTCATCGGCATCCTATACAACGGACGCACTGTGCGCGTATTCAAAAACAAGCAGGAAATCACTGCGCCAGACGAATTACAAGACAAGCAGTTCTATATTGATCTGTTTCTGGATCAGGGCATCGACAAGCAACGCATCTACGAACTGACCGCGCGCATCAACAATTCACTCCGCACCGATTTCGGGATTACCAATCTGTATGACCGGATGGTGTTCACCGCTTGCGCACTCGTTGCGGAACGCTACAGCGGCACCTTGACGAAACTCAAAGGGCTTGGATATGAGACATTCCACACGTCCATCCATTCAACCCTGGCTAAATCATTGGAGGAAGATCGCAAGCAGAACTCGAAAATCGACATTCTATTGGATCAGTATTCCGACATTCGCATGAACACCACCGATGATCAGAGCGCCATCGACGCGTTCATCGACTGTGTTGTGGAAATCTCCGAATGCATCAACTCCGACAAATGGCGCGGCGAGGATGTCATGGGCATCTTCTTCAACGAATTCAACCGGTACCGGGAAAAATCAGAAGCAGGACAAGTGTTCACCCCCGAACACATCACCGACTTCATGTACCGCATCATCGAGGTTGATCAGAACGACCGTGTCCTGGATGCGGCCTGCGGTTCAGGTGGATTCCTTGTCAAAGCCATGGCGAACATGATGCAGGAAGCAGGTGGGGTGAACACCGCCAAAGCGAAGGAAATCAAACGATGCCATCTGTACGGCATTGAATACTACAAATACGTGTACGCCTTGGCCTGCGCGAACATGCTCATCCACAAGGACGGTAAAACCAATTTGGAGCGAATGGATTCCCGTAGTGAGGAAGCCGCCGCATGGATCCGGTCGAAAAACATCACCAAAGTGTTGATGAACCCGCCGTTCGAACGGAAATATGGGTGCATACAAATTGTCGAGAACGTGCTTGATAGCGTGCCGGCGCACACCATGTGCGCATTCATCATGCCAGACAAGAAACTGGAAAAGGAAAAAGGTGCGACCAAACGCATCAAGAAACACCATCGTCTCCGCAAGGTCATCAAACTTCCCGAAGACCTGTTCCCTAACACGGGGGTGACTACCAGCATTTTCATCTTCGAAACCGGCGTACCACAAAACGGTCACGAGTTCTTCGCCTGTTGGATGAAGGATGACGGGTTGGAGACCGTGAAGAACAAAGGCCGTCATGATGTGCACAATCATTGGCCGTCCATTGAACAGCATTGGGTGGATGTGTTGGACAAGCAGGCGGGCGACGACACCTGCCAATGGGTGAACCCGGATGAGCACATGTCCTATCAGATGCCAGTGCAACCGTTCTCCATTTCTGAGGAGGATTTCAGGAAAACCGCAATGGATTATCTCATTTATCAACGTGGGATTGACGCACGGGAGTTCAGCAACGACCTATTTTCAAAAGTCATGTATTCCAGCAAGATACAGGAGGATGCAAATAGCATTTCCATCACCATGAAGAAAGCTGATGTAGATGAGTGATTTGGATGTAACGCTGTGGAAAGACTTCAGAATCGGTGATCTTTTCCAGATAGAAAAGGGGACCCGGCTGACCAAACAGCATATGATCCCCGGTAGCATTCCGTTCGTTGGCGCATCGGCCAAGAACAATGGCATCACTGCTTTCATTGGCAACGATTCATGCTTGCATCCTGCCGGTTCGATAACGGTTAGCTATAATGGCAGCGTCGGCGAAGCTTTTTATCAGAACCGTGAGTTTTGGGCATCTGATGATGTGAATGTGCTTATACCGTTTCAGCCCATATCGATGAATTCGATGTTGTTTATTCTACCGGTTCTCAAAAGCATTGGACGTCGCTATGGGTACAACAACAAATGGCGGCAAGCCACCATGTTGAATGATTGCATCATTTTGCCATCGACAAGCCAAGGTGAACCAGACTGGGAATATATGGATTCCTATATGCAGCGAACGATGAAATCCGCAGTATCTGTCATAAACGAACTTCAAGATGTCGAATTAGGACAGCATTCCATGGATCTGTCTTCCTGGCGAAGTTTTCTCATACAGGATTTGTTCGTCGTGACGAAGGGGACACGTCTAACCCGTGCGAACATGATCGAGGGGACGACCCCATTCGTTGGTGCGACGTTGGAGAACAATGGGATCACCGCGTATGTTGGCAATACGGAGCATATCCATCCAGGTGGAGTGATGACCGTTGCTTATAACGGTCAGAAGGCTATGGGGAAGGCCTTCTGGCAGCCCAAACCATTCTGGGCATCGGATGACGTGAACGTCCTGTATCCCAAGTTTGAACTCACCCGCGAGATCGCATTGTTCCTGCAACCCCTGTTCTGGGAGGCAAGCAAACCTTTCTCCTACGATGACAAATGGGGCAAGGAAGCCATGGAACGCACTCCCATCATGCTGCCAACCGATCCGCAGGGAGAACCTGACTGGCAATGGATGCAGCAGTATATCGAACAGGCGTTGAAAGATGCCGATCGTATGGTGGAGGCATGCAGGCAGTTGCTGTAATCACTGTAATTGATGAAATTTTGGCGTTCGCAAACCCGGTATTTCAATGTCGGGTTAGAACGCTTCCACCTTGCATATGGTAGTGAATATGGTATCATAAAGCTTATGAGCACAGATGGTGAACGATTCACACATG
>RSDC01000011.1:0-6542 GCA_004154635.1 Bifidobacterium animalis subsp. animalis | reverse complement strand
CACCGCCGCAACCACACTTCAACAGGACCCCGAACCGGCACCACCGGCCCGGGGTCCTCCCATACCCACACACCACCACAGGCAACCAGACACCAAACCCCGGCCCGGGCGAGCGACCCCCACCGCCGAACGGGGGCATACCCGACCCAAAATAATCTGCTCGGTCGCCCCTCCGCACACGGGAGGAACATATCACACCACGCGATATTCTTCCCACCTGGCACCCGACAAACGGGAGGAACATATTCCCCTCCACGTTTTCCACCCCACGAACACCTTCCCAAACCAGAAGAACAACCCCTCCTGACTATTTTCTTCCCACCTACGCGACTCTCCTGGGGTCATTCCATACCTTGCTGGGTCATCCATACTTCTGCTAGTCATTTGCACCGCGCCGTTGCTTGCACACCTTGGCAGACTTGCTGATGAATTTGTCATATCAGAAAATCTACTCCCGGCTTAATCGTGCCCGGCTCGGGCATGATCGGAAGCAGTGAGCAGGCGCAGAAATGATTTGATTATTGTAATACTTGAGCTTAATATTGTCTTACGTTTGTCAAGGAGTGGTTATGAGCATGACATCGGTCACAGTCCGGGTCGACGAGGATACGAAGAAGCAGGCTTCTGATATCGCAGAGGATTTCGGTTTCGACCTGTCGAGTGTCACGCGCGCGTTTTACCGGCAGATCGTGCGTGAGCGGCGCATCCCATTGAATCTGTCCTACAGCAATGTTCCCGAGGAAACGCTGGAAGCGTTGGCTGAAGCGCGCCGCATGGCCAAGGAGGGGGCGCCCCGGTTCAAGGACGCCGACGCGATGTTCGATTCGTTGGGAATCTGAGCATGGCGCGGTTGGAAGCGGACTACACATCGGCTTTTCGTCGTGACGTCAAGCGACTGCAGCGCAAACACGCCGATCTGACGGAGCTGAAGAACGTCATACGCCTGGTCCTGGAGAACACGGAGGAATCCAAGGAGATCCTGCGCGTCCGGCATCGGGCGCACCGACTCAAAGGCAAGGATTGGCAAGGTGTGGTCGAGTGTCATGTGGGCAACGCGGGCGATTGGCTTGCGGTATGGGTGCGGGAGGATTCCTTTGCCGTGTTCATGCGCACCGGTACCCATGAGGAGATATTCGGCGGCTAGTACCGAGGCCTGGTTCGATTCCGGGCGTCACTGCAATTGATGCATGTGTAGGACCACAATTGGTGACGTCCACACATGCGCGTTATGCCGTCACCTTGACGTTCTCTACGATGGGGGGATGTTTGACGTCGATTGTAGGCAAACGTTTGACACTCGTCCTGTTGCGAATGAACGCAATCCGCAGAGGAGGTTCGTCGTACACGTACATCGGAGCGCCGGGCATGCTCGATGTACTGAATCCATGCATGTTCCGACTTCCCATGTTCCAAGGGATCATGGGTGCTCGCGGCATTGATGGTGAGGTACGGCGAGTGACATGGTGGATTGCTCAGATACCAGCACGATTATGGAGACCTAGGTGGGCACGGAGTCCGTAAAGGTGATGCGGCGTACGTCGGTGCCGCCGAACAGCTCGCCGACAACTGGGTTCATGACGATTCCGCAGATGGAACTCAGCAGCAGCATAAGTCCGGGGATTATGAGTCATAGGGCCAATCATCATGAGAGACAGCCGACATGCATCTCTTTCTATGAAAGCATCGCAAAACTGCGGTTTGACTGTAGTGTGATGCACCGGAATGTATTGTGAATCTGCGTTATCCGATTTCGCCAAGAGTAGTGATCATGCACGTTCGCCTGCGCGACCGGCACGGAAAAGCGCTAGCAAAGCAGGATCAAGACAGATTGCATAGGAATGGGTGGTTTCTTTGGCTCCATCAAATTCTGTGCCTGAGTCGTAGTGGCCTTTGTCTCGAAGAACGTGTGACTTCAATGACCGATATCTGAAGGACTGGGTGTATGCATGGTTATAGTTGGCGATATGCAAAAATATAATCAATTTATATTGTTTTGCATATGTATTCCAAGCGAAATCAGAGTGAGGGCACGGTACAATCATGCGGAGGAAAAGCACTGACGGTCGACACAGGGATGCTCGGCATTTCTGGAGCTGGGAGACGGTTGGGCAGCGCCTTTTCGGCATCTATCTCGTGGCGGTATTTGTGCTTATCGTGTGTGTCGCGCCCGTTTCCACATATGCGTATAAGCGAAGCACTGCATTGATGAATCCCCTGTATTGTGCTCTGGCCGCATTGGCGTTGATCGGAGGTTGCCATGTGACTGTTATGCGCAGGTTGCAAGCCGACGTGGCGAGAGGGCCGATTGTCAGTGGAAGACTCGCGAAATACAGGAGTCGGCCAGGGGCATTCCCGGTAATTATTTCAGTAGGCGCAGCCGCGCTGTTTCTTCTGCAAATGCTCATTCTGCGGAAAGCACCCTTCACTGTTGGATGGGATGTCTACAGCATTACGTCGCCGGAAGCTTCAAAAGACCAATTCTACTTTTCGACATACCCCAATCAGTTGTTCTTGGCGGGCGTGTTTGAGAAACTGAGATTATTCGGTATGCGTATGGGCGCGGAAAGTGGATATAAGTTTCTAGTGGCAGGGAGCTGCCTCTGCGTGACTCTTTCGGTCGTGCTTATGACATTCGTGGCAAAACGGTTGAAAGGAACAGGCGTGGCCTATGTGTGCTTCGCCGTCGCTGCGGTATTCATCGAGCTCTCACCGTGGGCTTTCGTTCCTTACTCGGACACTTATGGCATGCTGTTCACCACACTGATCATATGGTGCTATGTATGTTGCCCGGTTATGCCGATTCGTTGGTTCGCTATAGCCTTATGCAGCTACATCGGGTATTCCATAAAGCCGACAGTAATTTTCGCGTTGCTTGCGATTGTGTCAGTCGAAGTGTTCACTGTCGTGAGTGGGTACATGCGCTCCCACAAAACAGGTTCTGTTCGAAGTTCGCGCACGTTTGGCGTCACAGGGAGCCCTAGGCATTCTGCCACGCCCACGGTCATTTCGCCGACTGATGGAGGTGCCAGAAGGACCGCTGTGATTATGTTGTCCATGGCTGGCGCCCTACTTGGATTTATATTGGGCGGCGTGATGGTGAGCCATGTCTCGCTGAAACTTGTGGACGGCGTGGATGGGGCGCGGAAGTTTTCCATGACGCATTACCTTATGATGGGTTTTAATCTCAAGGACCGTGGAATATACTCGAGAGAAGACTTTGACTACTCGGCCTCCCAGCTCAATCCGCAGGCACGGCAGGATGCCAATCTGCGTGTGTTCAAGGAACGGCTGACGACAACAAGATTTGATCGGACTGTCGCCCTGTTAGCTGACAAGACCTGCACCAATTATGCCGACGGCACCTTTACCTGGAAGCTCGAAGGGGGGTCTCGAGCGTTCCGCGCGGAGGAACCCGCTCAAAAGACATTTATCGGTAAAATATATGGTTTGGGTGCCGATGACTCGCCCATTGCGCCGATATATCAGATTATGTGGCTGGCCATCCTTCTGGGAGCGTTGGCCTGTTTGCTGTCACGAGGGCCGGCCGGTAAGTATGTGAATATGGCGGCTTTCTCATTGCTGTTCCTGAGTGCGTTTCTCACAATATTCGAATGCAGGGGGAGATATGTGTTCCTGTACTCGCCTTATTTCGTTCTTCTCGCTGCAGTTGGTTGGCGTCAGATGGTTGATTGGATGTATGTGCGCATATCCAAACTGCATTGAACCATGTGGCTCTCAATCTTGTAGTGGGAACATGTCTCAATGTACACACTGAAACATCACAATAACTGATTCACGTGAAACATGTGAGTCAATTTCGAGCCATATCTTTCGTTGCTGGTGTTGACGCATTGCTGACAACATACTCCGCTTGACCTGCGGACACAAATGGGGTTGCAGATATCACATATCTGCGACCCCATTTGCTTATGCGTGCGGTGCCGTGCTCACTTGGCCGCCGCGTTGAGCAACGCGTCCACTTCGTTCATCCACAGCGTGCTCTGCGCATACGTCGGCATCATGAAGCCGTCGCGCAGGTCGAGTCCCGCCGAGCCGATACGCGGCCCGTCGGGCAAGCTGTGACGGAGGAACTGCGAGCCGAAGAAGCGCGCGTAGAACGCCTTCATCCAGACGAGCAGCTCATGTTCGCCATACTCCCCGGCGAATGCCTGCTTGGCCAGCGCAAACGTTTTCGCGGGCCGGTATTGGGCGCGTAGGAAGCCATCTAGATAGAAGTCCTCCACAATCGCTGGCCCGAGCTCCGCGCTTTCGCTCATGCTCACCGTGTCATGCTCCGGTATATGCAGCTCGTTGTCGGCGTCGCAGATCGCGCCGAGCAGCGTCTGCAGATTCCCGTCTGCGCACTCCTGCGCGTACTGCCGCAGAATCACCGGCACGAAGGTGTGCGCAATCTGCGAATTGATGCCGTATTGGCGGCCGAGATCGAAGGGGAGCTGCGTCAGACCGAGTGCCAGCTGGGTCATGTCGCTCGGATTCACGATAAGCCAGCTGGTGTCGCCGATCAGCTCCTGAATATCGAGTACCGGATGCTCCGGGCTGCCCTGTGTGGCGTTCTGTTGCGCGGCCTGGGCGGAGGCGAGTGTGGCGAGCGGCAGGCCGAGTGCGTCCGCCAGCTGTTCGATGAGTTTCACATTTGCAGATTGCCTGTTTTGCGCATCCTGGGAGACCGCCACGTACATGTCCGGCACGGCGGGGCGTTCCAGATCGTAGAATCGTGCGACGACGAGCATCGCCAGCGCTGTGTTCGCCACACTCGAATTCGTGGTATCGATGACGAGATGATCGGCATTCTGCGCGCCCACGCGGGCGGCGAGACCGTGCGCCTGCATCGTCACGGCCAGCGAGCAGCAGTCTGCGCGCATCTTCTCGTCCGCCGGAATGAACGGTTGCTTGGAGACCGGCCGCATGAGCGGATGATCGGGAATGGTCATGTCGAATATGGTCTCGTGGTAATCGGCGTATTGCGGGGTTGGTTCCACGTGGAACGACGACATGCCACGACGTGCACCCCACAGGCTTTCGACGTCCACGTCGGCAATGGCGAACCCATCTCCGAACGGCTCGGCTTGCGCGAGAATACTGCCGTTCTCGGCGATGATCTCCTGTCCTCCCACAGTCACGTCGCCGGTGGAATCGCCTTGGCCCGAGCTGCAGTAGGCATAGCAGCACAGCAGGCGTGCGCTCTGCCCGCTGATCAGCGAACGGCGGTACAGATCCTTTTCGAGTGACGCGTTCGACGCGGAGCCGTTGCAGATAATCGTCGCGCCGGCAAGAGCGAGATGGATCGACGGCGGATCAGGCGACCAGATATCCTCGCAAATCTCATATCCCAGGCATAGCTGCGGCATCTGGCGGCAGCGGAACACCTGATGCGAGCCAAACGGCACATGCTCCTGGCCGGCGACGGTGATATAGGTGACGTCGGCCGGCCCTGAACTGAACCAACGGCCTTCGAAATCAACGCCATAGGTGGGAATGTAGGTCTTGGGAACGACGCCCATGATTTCGCCGGCATGGCAAATGGCAAGCGTGTTGTAGATCTTGCCGTTCACGCATAGCGGCAGGCCCACCGAGAATACGACGTCCAGCTTCGCGGTCTCGGCGACGAGATGTGCAAGCGCCTCCTCGGCGGCATCGAGCACGATGTCGTGGTACAGCATGTCATCGGCGATGTAGCTGGTGAGCACCACCTCCGGCAGTGCAACCACCTTGGCGCCTGCGTTCGCGGTGCGGACTATGGCATCGCAACACAGTTCGGCATTGGCCATCGGATCGGCGACGCGTGTGTTCGGCGATGCGGTCGCCACGGGGACGAAGCCATTGTTCATAATCATTCGAATTCCCTCCCGTTCTATGAATCGCAGATTATGCACTGCGGCTCAGCGTAGTCGCGCGTTCTTGAGGTCGGGGGAGAATCAGGGGCGAATATGGTGAAGGCGGAAGTGGAAGGTGCCGTAGATTTTGCCGGGCGTAGTGCTGGCGGAGCCGCAGGGGCGCCGCTTCGTCAGGGTAAGACCCTGCTGTGTCGCTGCGTGTGCGGCAGCCACAACGCTTTTCGGCGGTGAGCCTGCGGCTCCGTCACCACCCCGTCCGGCGGCGGTCTGTTCTGCTGTGGTTGCCTGGTTGCGGGGCCTTGTGCCTGAACCAGTCGGGCACGCCGTTCCATGCGGTGGTCTCCTGCTCTTGGGGGTCTTCTTGGCTGTGCGTCCCGTTCTTGTCTGTGCGAGGTTGCGTGATTGGGGTCGTGTGCGTGGTGGTTTCCGTCTCCTTTTACGCCGGGAGTGGGGTGTTTTGCGTTTGTGCTGTCTCTGTCTTCTGCGTAATTTGGGTCGTTTGTGGTGTGGTTTGTGTCCCCTTTTTACGGCGGGGGAGGAGCGGGTAAGAGACTGGGGGGCTGTGGTGGTTTCTTTCTTGTGTGTTTGTGGGTTGGTTTGTGTTTTTGTCGGTGTCGTGTGGGGGTGTTGGTTGGTGTTTTGGTTGGTTTTCGACACGCCGGTGGTTGTGTGTGTTTTCTAGGGGTT
>RSDC01000010.1:0-144683 GCA_004154635.1 Bifidobacterium animalis subsp. animalis | reverse complement strand
CTGGCACGGCGATGGTACTATGCCCGAGAGGACATGGGAGAGTAGCACACCGCCGCAACCACACTTCAACAGGACCCCGAACCGGCACCACCGGCCCGGGGTCCTCCCATACCCACACACCACCACACAACCCAAACCAGTCTCGGTGTTATAATAGATAAATCTGTGCAATCTGCACAATATGCCGTGTACGCGGCACATCATATACAAGAGCTGATAGCGTGGATCCGCAGTACGCCTGGCACTATGCGGGTTTGAAATCGCCCTCCAGGCCAAGAAAGGTGGACCGGGAACGGTCCCATTTCCATGAGCACACGCACTCCGGTGGAATCTGTGCAAACCAGTACCGAGAATCCTCACGTGTCCAAGCAATCCAAGCAATCCAAGCAATCTCAAAACAATGGCCAACAGCCAGCCAATGCGGCCCAGGCGCTTTCTTTAGGCCAGTTCCCCTCAGTCATATCACGCAATCTCATTCTGTCGATCATCGCCACGGGAATCATGGCCTTTGTGGGCATCCTCACCGAAACGATGACGAATGTGCTGTTCCCTGTGCTCATGGAACAGTTCGCAGTCTCCACGGCCACCGTGCAATGGCTCACCACCGGGTATCTGCTCATGGTGGCGGTGGTGATTCCGGTCTCATCGTATTGCAACCGCAGATTCACGAACCGAGCCACATTCATCATTGCCATGGTGCTGTGCGTCGCCGGTCTCGCCCTGGCCTCCATTTCGATGAACTTCGCGATGCTCATGCTGGCCCGTCTGCTGCAGGGTGCCGGCACAGGGCTGGCACTCCCGCTCATGTTCAATATCGTGCTCGAGCAGTCCCCACGACGTTCGCTGGGCCTGCTCATGGGCTTCGCCAGCATGGTCTGCGCCATCGCGCCCGCACTCGGACCCACTGTGGGCGGCGTGGCGGCCGAATACATGAACTGGCATTGGATCTTCGCACTGCTCATTCCGTTCATGGTCGTTGCGTTTGTTCTGGGCATTCGTGCCATAGAGACACATCACCCGGTGCATCGCCTGCCGTTCCCCCTCGTACAGCTCGCGTTCCTTGCCATCTCGTTCGTTGCGTTCGTGTTCGCGCTCGACCGCATGGGCGCCCTCATTCGCGCACGACTCTCCGCAGACGATGTGACACAGCAGGCATGGCTGCTCGGCGGTCTCGTCGTGCTCTGCATTGCTGCCATGGCGGTGTATGTGCGTCTGAGCGGCCGTTCCGCGCAGCCGCTGCTGCAGCTCGACGTATTGCGTGACATTCCGTTCCGCTGGCATTTGGTGGCCTATGTCCTGTTGGAGACGGTCACCATTGGCATGAGCTATCTCATCACGAACATGTCACAGCTCGGCTATGGCACGAGTTCGATGACCGCCGGCTTGCTCATTCTCCCTGGCGCATTGCTCGGGGCCGCGCTTGGGCCGGTGGGCGGCGCACTGCTCGACAGATTCGGCGCCGCTCGGCCGATCATGATCGCCATGGCGTTTGCATTGCTCGGTCTGCTCATCATGCTGTTCATTCCGGCGAACGTGAACATCTGGATTCGGGTCATCGGCTACATCGTGTACATGTGCGGCTTCACCATGAGCTTCGCGAACACGATGACCGCCGGTCTTGCTGCCATCGCGCCGACACTGCATGCCGACGGCAACGCGATGTTCAATACTTTGCAGCAGCTCGGCGGTGCTGTGGGCACCACAGTGATGGCGCTCTGCCTGTCCATCGCGCAGTCCGGCCATGGCGAGGTCGGTTCGCGGGACTACATGGAGGCCACCAAGCAAGGCGGCGAATGGGCGCTCATAGCCGTCTCCGTGTTCGTGTTCGTCGCCATTCTCGCCAATCTGCGCGCTTTCCTCAACGAACGTCGCCAGCATGTACGCATGCGCTGAGCGAGCAGTGCGCCCACGGTAAGCGCGGCCGCCTAGTATGGCCTTATGCACTACTTCACGCCGAAACGCTGCGAGACCACGACGAAGATCATGTACCATGATCGGCAAACCGCGTGGCAGGCGGCCGAACAGAGCCGCATCGAGCGCGGCGTGGAGCTGTGGGTGTACCAGTGCCAGTATTGCGGGCAATGGCATCTGACGCACCGCGATCCCGCGCTCGCGCAGGCCGTGGGCCATTTCAAACGCTCGCAGAAGCCATATTCGCGCAAGAAGGGTTTCAAGCCCCGTCGTCGATGATATCAGCAGATTTTGCGATATCAACAGATTGTGCGCGGTGTTCGATGGCCCCATTGCCAGATCGCATACCATGCACAATCTGCCGCATGAAGACTTCACACGGTGTGTTTCAAGAAAGCTACCAGGTCATGCCTGCCTATCCGTCGTCTGCGAGGACACACGTTTACGTATTATGTACCACGCGCAATCTGCTATCAACAGCGCTGCGACTGCGGCGACGATCAGAAAATGGCTCCCATGATGATCCGATGCCATAAACGAAACGACATCCCAAATTAGGGCGATTCCGACAAGGACATACAGGACCTTGACCCATGTGCGTTTAAAATACTGCGATAACAGATTTCCGGTAGTCTTCATGTTGCCTCCTTATCGCATTGCATTGATCACATACATTCATCCGTGACGCTTCCATGCGTGCCTCAATTATCGAGTATCGAAAAAGCCTCTTCCCCGCAATATCAGTTTTTTGTGCACATGCGTATACAAAGGGGAGGAGCAATCTGACGAGGATGTCTTAGTTGGACTGATGCCAGATTGGCTGTGGTGCCCCTCAATTAGGAATCTCGCGTTGTCTATCATCGCTTGCTACTTTTGATGGCCAGCTGCCTAGATTGCAGGCAGCGCTTTGCCTATCCTTCATGCGAGGGCTCCCTAAGCCATGCACAATATTTGGTAGGGTATGGTGCATATTCGAGGGAAGGCGCAGGTATGAGTTATGCAGAACGCCGATTAGCGCTAGTCGACAATGATCCTCTCGCCTTGAGCCTGTTGGTGCAACGCTTGCCTCAATGGGTGCCGGGAATCGAGATTTACTGGTATACGGATTCTGGCGATCAGGCTGTGCGGAAATGCCTGAATCCCGATTCAAGCCCTGACGTTCTTCTTTTGGATTTGTCGCTCCGGGAAGGGGAGAGCGGTGTGAAGATCTGCCGCTCCATACGAGCAGATGATGACTCTGTTTGGATCCTTGGCATGACCTCGTACAGTCTTCACCACTATGCGAATGATCTGGCAGAGGCGGGAGCGCAGGGCATTGTTTCCAAAGGCGATCCTAAAATGCTGGCGCTTGCAATCAATACGGTCTGCCATCAACGTGTCTTCAACCCCTTGGAAGAGACCACCCTGTTTCAACCGCCGTCCTCAGCGCATAAGCGGATTGCTGAACAGCGGAAAGAAAGCAAGCGTATGAGACTCAGTCCACAAGAGGAGCGCATTTTTGAGCTGTTGTCGCAAGGTTACGACTATGCGACCATAGCCTCTGAATTTGGGGTCCGACAATCTTCCATACGTACCCAAGCGCATCGTGCCGTGAGAAAGCTAGAGGCAAATACATTGGCCCATGCTTTGGTTCTATGGGTGACGCGTGATGAGGATTGGCGGTAGACCGCAGTATGTGAACCAAGTCGAAGATTCGTGACGGATGGATGCTGGGCTTCCGGCCGTGGGGGAATCTGCCCTGCCAGCTGGGGCGTTGCAGAAGGTGGGTGGAAAGGATCGAGACGATGCCGTGTGCGAAGACTTGTACGTGGCACATTATGCGGAAGCTTCCGTGAACCGTGCCGCGGGGGTGCCCCGATACGGTCGGTTTCACGGAAGCTTCCGAAAAACATGCCGTTCTAGACTGACGCGCTACTTCGCTACTTCTCCAGGTCGAAGCCCTGCGCGCGGGCGTGCTCGAAGCCCATCTCGAGCGCGGCGGTGGACGTGGCCTTCTTCGTGGTCATGTCGCTGTACGCGCGCTCGGAGAGATCCTTGCCGCGGGTGTCATAGTAGGCCTGCACTTCGCGGTCGTATTCGCGAATGCCGTCCAGAATCCTGTTCGGCTCGGCGTTGTACGAATCGTCGAAGAACTGGATCTCGCGCGGCAGTCGCGGCTTCGGGTCGGGGTGCTGGTCCGGCTTGCCGAGCGCGAGGCCGAGCACAGGGTATGTGTACTTCGGCAGTGCGAGCAGCTTGACCAGTTCGGGAATATTGCCGAGAATCGAGCCGAGAATCACAGTGCCGAGCTCGAACGACTCCGCCGCCGTCTCCATGGCATGCAGTGCGAGCACGGCGTCGTTCTGCGCCTGCGAGAAACGGTAGCTGTTCTTGAGCGTGAACTCGTCGGAGTCTGCCGCCACGCCTTCGGACTGCGCGATCAACGAGTTGCGGTATTGATCGAGCACGAATATGTAGAGCACGGGCGCGTTCGCAATGTAATCCTGATTGCAGATGCGCGCGATCTCAGATTTCACCGCCGGATTCTTGATGCGAATCACAGACCAGTCGTTGAGATACTGGCTGGATGCGGTGTTCTGTGCGGTCTGCTCGATGGTGTTGAGCACATCCGGCTCGATGGCCTCGTCTTTGAAGGCGCGAATGGAGACGCGCTCGAGCAGCACGTCCACGGTGTCATTGTGAATAATCTTTGCCATAGCTCACATTATTCATGGTGCCGCGCACATGCACAACAACTTAGCCGATTGGCGCAACGTCGGTCATGTCGCTGCGCATGTGCCGCATACGGAGATGCGCTATTTGCGCTTGCGCTGCAGTCTGCTCACAATCGACTGGGTGAGCTTGTCGGAATAGGTGGTCACGACTGTGCCGAACGCGGCGGAGGCGGCGGCGAACAGCACGCTCATGAGCAGGCCCTGCTTGCGGTCTGCCTCGTCGTCTTCCGGGCCGGGGTGCACTTTGTTCGTCACCAGATTCCACACCGACTGGAACGCCTTGCCCGCCACCATGCCGATCAATGCGGGGAATGCCAGTTTGAACGCCTTGTCTCCCAACGTGTCGGGGTCGCGCATGCGCTGCTCGTGCAGATCGGTGATCTTGTTGTTCACCTTGTCGATCCGCTGCACCGTCTCTTTCGTCGTGTTGTCCAGATTCGCGAGTTTCTCGTTCGTGTCGCGTGTGTGCGCCGACTGCACCGGTTTCGCCGTCGCCATGGACAGATCGGGCGCTGTCTTCAACTTTCTAGCCATGGGCACCAGTGTAGAGCACGCGCGGGCCGTACGCGCGCGGGATATTCGGGCATGCGCTCGCGTATGGCTGCGAAACACGGTAAAGTGATGCACAAGTTTGTTTCCTAGAGAAAAGACGGTGCCGTCGTGGAATCTTCAGGCAAATTGGTATTGCTCCGCCATGGACAGACGGTGTGGAGCCAGTCCGGCCAATACACCGGCCGCACGAACATTCCGCTCACGGCGGTGGGGCGCGAGCAGGCCGCCGCCGTGGGCGAGCGGTTGCGTGCCACGTTCCCGAACGGTTTCGCGCCGCGCAACATCTACACGAGCGATCTGGCGCGCGCCATGGAAACCGCAGAGCTCGCCGGATTCGCGGACCACAACGTGACCGCCGACCTTGAGGAGTGGGATTACGGCCGCGCCGAAGGCCGCACGCGCGAGCAGCTCAATGCGGCGGCCGGCTACGAGTGGAACGTGTGGCGTGACGGCCCGCGCTCGCTTGACGAGACGCTGTCGGGCACGCGCGTCGAAGTGTTCGACGATGGCTCCGAGATCACCGTGGTCAACGGGGAGGGCGAGGTCATTGAAGATGCCGCCGCACGCACCCGCGCAGTGATTGAACGGGTGCTGCCTGCCCTGCTCGCCGGGGAGAACGTGCTGCTGGTGGCGCATGCCCATATTCTGCGTATTCTGACGTCGCAATGGCTCGATCTTGCACCGGAGTTCGGCCGCAAGCTGCACCTTGACACCGCGCACTACAGCGTGCTCGGTATATACAAGGGCGACCATGTGATCTATAGCTGGAACAGCTAGGTTCTGGCTGCAGATTGATAACAGCGACGGCGTCGGCTGGGGCCGGGCCGAAAGGCTTCGTCACTGGATCGCTGCGCGCCCTTTACGTTCCTCAACCTTTCGGCCCGGCCCCAGCCGACGCCTCAGCTCTTGATGCGTGTTCACGGTCTGGGAGTATGGCTTTTCCCCACATTTGGGCGACGGGAAGAGGGGTAGAGGGTTGTAATGCCGAGCGAAGCGATGGCGCGGAGGGCGGGCCGGATAGGGTTGAGGAACGTCAAGGGCGCTTGCGATCCAGTGACGAAGCCCTATCCGGCCCGCCCTCCGCGCCATCGCTTCGCGACTGCCCTCGCGATTACCGCCGGCTCAGGCGAGCAGCATCCAAACGGCGGTGTCGGCCGGTAGCTTGTGCGGTTCGTCGAGCGGCTCGGAGCTCAAGACCACCGTGCCTGCGGGCAGGTCGATCGGATCGGGGCCGAAGTTGACGATGCACGCGAAGGTGTTGTCGCCCTCACCCGTGCAGGGGCGCGTATAGGCGACCACTTCGGCGTTGTGGGCGTTGAAATCGGTGCCGGGCAGCCATGTGATGTCGTCGGTGTCGTCGCTCGGCGTCAGGTGTTCCTGGCGGAATTGCATCGCCTGCCGGTACAGGTTGAACATTGAGGTGTCGTCCGCCATCTGCTTGTCGGCGGCATACTGCTTGTACCACAACGGCTGCGGCAGATGCGGATCGGCGGCCGTCGAGCCGTCGGCCGGGGCGTCCGAGAAGCCGAAGGAGGCTCCGGTGCCGAACAGCGGATCCCAATCTGCAGGCCGGGGCTCGTCGTCGGCACGCCATGGCAGTGGCACGCGGCAGCCGTCGCGGCCCTTCTGCGCGCCGGCATGGTCGGTGTGGAACGCAATCGGGTCTTCGAGGTGATCCCACGGAATGTTCGCCACCTCGGGCAGGCCAAGCTCCTCGCCCTGATACACGTACACCGAGCCCGGCAGCCCAAGCTCCATCAGGATCGCCGCGCGGGCACGGCGCGCGCCGAGCTCGCGGTCTTCGATGTATGTGGTGCCGTTGCGCAGCAGCCAGTCATTCGGCAGTTCGTGGTAGCCGGTGGTGGGCACCTGCGGCAGACCGTATCGGCTGGCGTGACGCACCACATCGTGGTTGCTCATCACCCAGGTGGTGGTCGATTCCGCGTCGTGTGCCGACCGGATGCCGTCTTCGATGGCGGCCTTGAAAGCCGCCGCATTCCAGTTCGCCTTGGCGAATTCGAAGTTGAACACCTGCCCGAGCTCGTCTTCGCGCGCGTAGAGGTGCTGGTGCTCCGGAATCACCCATGCCTCGCCGACGGCGAAGCGTGCCGGCTGGTATTCGTTGAACACGGCGTTCCATTCGCGGTAGATGTCGTGCACTTCGGGGCGGTCCCACAGCGGGTTGTCCCCATTGCGATTGTCGGTGTTGAACACGCAGTCCGCGTCCATCTCGGCGAGTGGTTTGCTGTCGAGATCCTTGGCGAGGCCATGCGCCACATCGATGCGGAATCCGTCCACACCGCGGTCGGACCAGAAGCGCAGTGTCTTCTTGAAGTCCTCATGCACCTCGGGGTTCTTCCAGTTGAGGTCCGGCTGTTCCACTGTGAAGATGTGCAGATACCATTGGCCGTCGGCCACGCGTTGCCAGGCCGGGCCGCCGAACAGCGACTGCCAGTCGTTCGGCGGCAGTTCGCCGTGTTCGCCGCGCCCTTCGCGGAAGATGTAGCGGTCGCGTTCCGGCGAGCCGGGCTTCGCGGCCAGTGCCGCCTGGAACCATTCATGCATGTTCGAGGTGTGGTTCGGCACGATGTCGACGACGATCTTCATGCCATGCGCGTGGAGCGCCGTCACGAGTTTGTCGAAATCCTCAAGCGTGCCCAGGCGTGGGTCGACGTTGCGGTAGTCGATCACGTCATAGCCGCCATCTGCAAGCTCGGACGGGTAGAACGGGGAGAGCCAGATGGCATCCACGCCAAGGTGCTTGAGATACGGCACCTGCTCGGTGATGCCGGCGATGTCTCCGAGCCCGTCGCCGTTCGCGTCGCGGAAGCTGCGCGGGTACACCTGGTAGACGACGGCTTGTTTCCACCAGTCGTCGTGCATGTTGTTCGCAGTCATGGAAGCTCTTTTCTTGTTCTTGGAAACAAATTCAGGAACCATTGTAATACCGTTTGCCCGGTCGCCCCGCCGTGTCGTCTGGAGACGTAATGCTGGGCGAAATGTTCATAATTGCAGATTGTTCGCAAACGCTTTCATACTGCGTGTCGCGATGAAAAGTGTTGAAAATAAAGCATTTTTGAGCTGATCTGCGCGGTAATCTCCACAATTTGTGCGCAAACGAAATGCCCACGTTTGCAATCTGCTTGAGAATGATGCATAATGAAGGGGCTATGAAGTTCGCGAGGGCGCGGCTTCAGGAAAATACTTCGGTACCACTTCGGTGCGTGACTGAAGTGGGATGAGGAAAGGTTCGAAGATGAATCGCACAGTGAAAGCAACAGTGGGTCTCGTGGCGATCGCCGCAATGTCTCTGACCGGCTTGGCCGCGTGTGGCGGAAGCAGCGCGGATGACGGCAAGGGCAAGGTCTACTTCCTGAACTTCAAGCCGGAGGCCGCCGACCAGTGGGTCGCGCTCGCCAAGAAGTACACCGACAAGACCGGCGTGCAGGTGAAGGTGCAGACCGCCGCCTCGGGCACCTATGAGCAGACGCTCAAGTCCGAGCTCGCCAAGAGCGATGCGCCGACGATCTTCCAGGTCAACGGCCCGGTGGGCTACCAGAACTGGAAGGGCTACACCGCCGATCTCAAGGACACCGGCATCTACAACGAGCTCAACAACAAGGACATCGCGCTGAAGGACGGCGACAAGGTCGTGGGCATTCCGTACGTCATGGAGACCTACGGCATCATCTACAACAAGGACCTGCTCAAGAAGTACACCAAGCTGCCGGGCGCCAAGATCAAGGACGTCAAGGAGATCAACTCCTTTGACAAGCTCAAGGAAGTCTCTGACGACATGCAGGCCAAGAAGGATAAGCTCGGCATCAAGGGCGCCTTCACCTCCGCAGGCTTCGACTCCAGCTCCGACTGGCGTTTCAAGACCCATCTGGCAAACATCCCGCTCTCCTATGAGTTCAAGGAGGACGGCGTGACCACGCAGCCGGAGACGATCAAGGGCACCTACCTGCCGAACTTCAAGAACATCTTCGACTTGTACCTCAAGGATTCCACCACCGCTCCGTCGCAGCTGAGCTCGAAGACCGGTGATGACGCGAACTCCGAGTTCGCACTCGGCGAGGCCGCGTTCTACCAGAACGGCACCTGGGCATGGACCGACCTGCAGAAGGCCGGTATGAAGGCGGATCAGGTGGGTATGCTCCCGATCTACATCGGTGCCAAGGGCGAGGAGAACCAAGGCTTGGCCACCGGTTCCGAGAACTACCTGTGCATCAATGCGAAGGCCTCCGAAGCCGACCAGAAGGCCTCGAAGGACTTCCTGAACTGGGTCGTCACCTCCGACGAGGGCATCAAGGCGCTGTCGGAAGACATGGGCTTCACCACGCCGTTCAAGACCTTCGACAAGGTGAAGAGTGACAACCCGCTCGTCGAGGAGGCCGTTGAGGACTCCAACTCCGGCAAGCAGCAGGTCGCCTGGAACTTCACGATGATGCCGTCGGAGGAGTGGAAGAACCAGCTCGGCCAGGCCATGCTCGCCTACGCGCAGGGTAACGGCAGCTGGGATGACGTGCAGAAGGCCTTCGTCGACAACTGGAAGACCGAGTACGAGAACGCCCACGCCAACCAGTGAGCGCCGAATAGGGACGTGGATTCCGCGTCCACTTCTTCCACGCGGAACCCATGCTGAATAACTAGCGAGAGGAGGGCCACCCCATTGGGGTGGCCCTCTTCTTTGCGTACATGGACTTTGCGTATATGGACACGTTCCTTCTCTTGCATTAAAAAGCTTCCTCCCTGCGTAAAAGGGGACGTCTGAGGCGTGGTTTTTGTCCCTTTTTACGCAGAGAGAGGGGAAGGAGTAAGGAGAGGGGAGAAGGATGAGGAA
Source organism: Bifidobacterium animalis subsp. animalis (assembly GCA_004154635.1). Lineage (GTDB taxonomy): Bacteria > Actinomycetota > Actinomycetes > Actinomycetales > Bifidobacteriaceae > Bifidobacterium > Bifidobacterium animalis_B. The sequence goes on along the minus strand of RSDC01000010.1, from coordinate 134,663 downwards.
GGGAGAGGAAGAGGAGCATTCCTTCTGCGTAAAAGGGGACATCTGCGTTGCCGTATTGTCTCTTTTTACGCAGAAAGTGCCGGGATCGTTCGCTGGCGGGGCATGAAGATGCGTAAAAGGGGACAGAATTACGCTAATTCTGTCCCCTTTTACGTCGTTTATCGTATTTCCCTGTGCGTAAGAGGCGGGGGTGTTGCGAAACGTCAGGCGATGTGCTTGGCGGTGCTCGAACGCACGATGAGCTCCGCCGGAATCATGCGGAACAGATGCTCGGGCTTCTCGCCCTCGATGAGCTTGACGGTCATTTCAGCGGCCATCTTCGCCATCTCGATCGGATCCTGTGCAATGGTGGTCAGGCCGATGTCGTTCGCATAGAAGCTGTTGTCGTAGCCGATCACCGAGATGTCGTTCGGCACCTCGTACCCGCTGCGCTCGAGCTGAAAGATGAGCGGCACCGCAATGCCGTCTTCCTGGCAGGCGATGGCGGTGGGCATGCGCTCGAGGCTCATGAGATCGGTGAGCACGCGGCGAATGCGATCGGGGCCCTCCTGCGCCACGATCACCGTGGGGGAGATGCCCGAGCCCGCGCAGCATTCCATGAACGAATCGAAGCGCTGCTGCACGGAGAAGTGCAGTGAGACGTCGCGGTTCGTGCGCACGTAGGCGATGTCGCGGTGCCCCAGATTGATCAGGTGGCGCGCGGCGAGAATGGAGCCCTGCGTGTCGTCGATGTTCACGGCCGCGGTGAATCCGAGTTCGCGCGGCATCACCGAGTTGATGCCGATGATCGGCACATTGGCGCTCGCCAGCTGGGCGATCTCGGTCTCATCGGCGTCGAAGGAGGCGACGATCACGGCGTCGGCATTGCGGCGCACCGGCAGCATCTCGAAGAAATCGCGGCGCTCCTCAATGCTGGAAATCTGGAAAATCGAGATATCGTACCCCTCGGCATGGAGCACCTGGTTGAGGCCTTCGATCACGGAGGCCGAGAACCAGAGGCGAATATGGTCGCTCATGAGCAGCGCGACGCGCATGGCACGGCCGGTTTTGAGCGCGGCCGCCGAGCGCGACGTGGAGAAATTGAGCTCCTCGGCGATGCGCAGCACTTTCTCGCGTGTGGCCGCCGACACCAGCTCGGGTCGTGTGAATGACCGGGAGACCGTGGAAATGGAGACGTGGGCCGCTTTGGCCACGTCCTGAATGCTTGCGTTCACCTCTGCCCTCCTTGTTCGGGAAGCGGGTCGCCTCGCTTCGCTCGACTATATACAGCATACGATTGCGCCCGTCGATGCCGTGTATGCATACCGCATTGCAAGCATGTTGCATCCCATATGGCTGACTGTCGGTTTGGTGCGCGGTCGCACATGGGTGGACGTCGGTGGCCTCAACAGCGTGCTCTACGATTGCATAGACATTTTGCGCAAACGTTTTCAATATCAAGTCTACGCTATGCGATTGCGAAAAACGCTGGAAATGCAGTAAAAATCTGTGATTTGTGAAAATAAGCATTACATTCAACACGGCGGGAATGCAAACGTTTGACAGAATGCGATGATGTTGCTATCGTATGAGTAAAACAGTTCTGTAATCGTTTGCAATGACTGCAGATGACGCGGAACATGGCATCGCCCCACAGTGGTGTAGGGCGAACTCGAAGAGGAGAAAGTAGGCATGCTATGATCAGCATGGCTGGTAAGGCAATCAGACAATGGTGGGCACTGTTCGTGCTGCCGACATTCGTCGCGTTTTTCATCGGCTTCCTGGTGCCGTTCATCTACGGCATCTACTTGAGCTTCTGCTCGTTCACCACGGTCACCGACGCCAAGTTCATCGGTATAAGCAACTACGCGCGCGCCATCAAGGACAAGGAGTTCCTGCACGCGCTCGGATTCTCCACGCTCATGACGATTGTGACCACCATAGTGATCAACGTCGTCGCGTTCGCCATTGCGTATTTGCTGACGAAGTCGATCCGTGGATCCAATCTGTTCCGTTCGGTGTTCTTCATGCCGAACCTCATCGGCGGCATCATTCTGGGCTACATCTGGATGCTGCTGCTCAACGGCGTGCTCGCCCACTGGGAGCGTTCGCTCACCTATTCGGCGAAGTACGGGTTCTGGGGTCTCGTGATCCTCGTGTGCTGGCAGCAGATCGGCTACATGATGATCATCTACATCGCCGGCATGCAGTCGCTGCCCACTGACGTGCTCGAAGCGGCGCAGGTGGATGGCGCCAGCGGACGCCAGATCATGTTCCGCATCATCATCCCGCTCATGATGCCGAGCATCACCGTGTGCTCGTTCCTCACCGTGACCAACGGCTTCAAGCTGTACGACCAGAACCTCGCGCTCACCAACGGCGCGCCGCAGAACATGTCGGAAGGTCTGGCGCTCAACATCACCCGTACATTCTATGGCCGCATCGGCTGGGAGGGTGTGGGTCAGGCCAAGGCCGTCCTGTTCTTCATCCTGGTGGCCATTGTGGCGCTCATCCAGAACAAGATCACCACTTCCAAGGAGGTTGATGCGTGATGCAGGAGAAACCAAAGCACGGAGCATTGTGGACGATCTTCTTCTCGATGATCTCCATTGCCTGGGTGTTCCCCATCTTCTTGGTGCTGCTCAACTCGTTCAAAGGCAAGGCGTACATCTCGCGCAATGCCTTCGCGTTCCCGGTGGGCGACACGTTCGTCGGGCTCGAGAACTACAAGCGCGGCATTGAATCCACGAACTTCTTCGCCAGCTTCGGCTGGACGGTGCTCATCACCGTCGGCTCGGTGTGCCTCATTCTCGTGTGCACGTCGATGTGCGCATGGTGGATCGTGCGCGTGAACAACTGGGCCGCCAAGCTGCTCTACACCCTGTTCCTGTTCAACATGATCGTGCCGTTCCAGATGGTCATGTTCACGCTGTCGAAGCTCGCCGACATGCTGAAGCTCAACACCCCGTGGGGCCTGTGCTTCATCTACCTGGGCTTCGGCGCCGGTCTGGCGGTGTTCATCTTCACCGGCGTGGTCAAGGGCATCCCGCAGTCGCTGGAGGAGTCGGCCATGATCGACGGCGCCTCGGTGCCACGCATCTTCTTCCAGGTGGTCGTGCCGATCATGAAGCCGTCCATCGTCTCCGTGGCCATCCTTGAGGCCATGTGGGTGTGGAACGACTACCTGCTGCCGTACCTGACGCTCGATCTGGGCAAGTACAAGACCATCTCGGTGGCTGTGCAGTACCTGAAGGGCGGCTATGGCTCGGTCGACATGGGTGCGATGATGGCCTGCCTCGTGCTCGCGATCATTCCGATCATCGTGTTCTACCTCATCTGCCAGAAGTACATCGTCAAGGGTGTCATGGCTGGTGCCGTAAAGGGCTGACGTTGAGTCAGCCCTTGGGAAACAGCGCAGTGCGCTGTTTCCCAGGCGCCAGCCCGAGCGGCTGTGCCGCGAGGGCGGTTTGGGTCCGGCCGTAGGCCGGTCGATATGTGCAGGGCCGAAGGCGGTGCCGTAAAGGGCTAGTCTTCCTTCCTCTTCTCTCTCAAGGCGACTGGGGGCGGCTTTCGGGCTGCCCCCAGTCGCATATGCCGGCTTGCCGGCCTGATTCACATCAACCAGATTTCCCGAACTGCACTGGAGTAAGCTGGTGCATGCCATACGCCGGCCAGATCGTGCCCGGCACCGACGAAAGCGACGCAGATGAAATTCCTGTCTCCAGACTCCAGATTCATGCAGGGGTGGAACGATCTCACCGACGCGATCTGGATCAACATTCTCATGCTGGTCACATCGCTGCCCGTGGTCACCGCCGGCGCCGCGCTGTGTGCCGGTTCCACCGCGCTACGCAAATCGCAGCGCGGCCAAGGCACGGTCACGCGCAACTATTTCGCCGCCTTCCGCGAGAATCTCGCCAAGGCGACGCTACTGTGGCTCATCTTCGGCATCTGCGGCGCCGCAATCGCCTATTCGTGGATCGCGCTGCAGATCACCCCGCTGCTCATTCCGAAATTCGCGCTGACGATCATCTGGGCCATCGGCTTCGAATGGGCGTTCTATTTGCAGGCGCGTTTCGAGAACCCCCTTGGCCAGACCCTGCGCAACGCCTACGTGTTCGGCGTCGTTTACTTCCCCGCGACGTTCGCCTGCGTGGCGATTGACGTCGTGTTCGTGGGTCTGCTCGTCGCCGCATGGTTCTACATGCCGCAGGGGCTCTTCCTGCTCGTTGTGCTTGGCTACGGCTGCATGCTCGCATTGCACGTGCCGATTCTCGAATACGCACTGCGCCGGTACACGCGGCAATAGGCGCGCGCATGTCGCCGGCAGTCCCGTGTTCGACGTGTCGTGCGCGGGACTGCCGACTCGTATCCGTTTCCTGGCAGCATGCGCTGCCGATCCGTGTGTCGCATTTTGCAACTCTGTTCTCAGATTGGCATCGGCGGCATGAATTACCGCGCCGGTCTTGCAGATCCATCCTCAGATGGGCAGCCGGAGCGCGCATCCTCGTGCCGCATTTGCAAGTCTGCTCTCAATATGACGCCGCTGGCATGCTAGATATGCTGTGCTGAGGTTGGGATTGCAGGCACGTTCATCGAGGAGCGCATAGATGTGTCTTGCAGGCAAGTCCGCTCTCAAAACGGCAATGGAGAGATGATTGCAGTGCCGGTCTTGCAAGTCTGCTCTCAGATTGGGCACCGAGGTGAGGAATACTGTGTCGGTCTTGCGAATCTGTTCTCATCATGGTCATGGAAGGGGCGATTGCTGTGTCTGTCTTGCAAGTCTGCTCTCACCATGGCATGGTACGGCGTTGCTGACAAGCCATGCTGAGACTGGGATTGCAAAAACGGCACGCGAAAGGCCCATGGGCGCGGAACCCATGGGCCTTTTACATATGCAACATGCGCATATGCAACATGCGCAGTGTGTATGCGCGCCTACTGATTGATGCGGTTCATGATCTTCGACAGCGCCTGCACGCGCGGCGACTTGAACACCTCCTGCGTGGGCACCACCTTGAGATGCTCGTCGGCGAGCGGAATGCGCCAGTTCGGGTACTGCGTCGACGTTCCCGGCTGGTTCTGCGCGCGTTCCTCGCCCACGCCGTCCACGAGCGCGGCCTGCAGCAGCAGCGAAGGTGCGTCAGTGAGCATGGCGTGCATCGCCTCGACAATGGTCTGCAGATTGTTCGGCACATCGTCGGCAGCCTGACGGCTCAGCCAACCGCCCTGCACGAGCAGGTCGAGCATGGCCTGCCGCTCGGCGAGTGCGGATTCGCGGAACTCCTCCACCGGCTCGGTGAGCAGGCCGAGGTCCTCGCGCAGTTTGACCTGCTCGAGCATGAGATAGCCGGCGGTCGGCGGCAGATCGTGTGTGGTGACCGACGAGAGCGAGTACTTGCGGTACGTCTGCGGCATCGCGTACGGATCGCCGGCGTTCGGGGAGTCGTCCACGCGGGCGAACCATTCCACCGTGGTGCCGAGCAGCCCATGCTGAGCGAGCACATTGCGCACGTAATCGGGAACGGTGCCGAGATCCTCGCCGATGACAATGCCGTTTACGCGCGTGGCCTCAATGCTGAGCACCGCGATCATCGCATCGTAGTTGTAGGTGACGTATGCGCCGCCCTTGGCACCCTGGCCGGCGGGGATCCACCACAGGCGGAACAGTCCGAGAATGTGGTCGATGCGAATGGCGCCCGCATGCTCGAACATGTGGTGCACCATCTCGCGGTACATGCGGTAGCCGGTGAGCTCGAGATAGTTCGGGTTGAGCGGCGGCTGGCCCCAATCCTGACCCTGCTGGTTGTAGAAGTCCGGCGGGCAGCCCACGGTGACGGAGCCGACGGCGAAGCGTTCCGGGTTGCCCCATACGTCCGCACCGTAGGAGTGCACGCCCACGGCCATGTCTTGCATGAGACCAAGCGACATGCCGGCGTCGCGCGCGGCACGCTGGGCGGCGTCGATCTGCTCCTCGGCGATCCACTGCAGCCAGCAGGCGAACTCATACAGGTCGGCGTGCTCGGTCCGCAGCGCCTGGATGCGCGCGCTGCTCTTGGCTGCCATGCGGAACCAGGAATCCGGTTCCCACGGCTCGCCAAGCACTTCGAAGGCGACGCTCCACAGTGCCCAGGTGTCGAGATCGGCGCCGGCCTTCTTCTTGAACGCCTCGAACTCGGCCTGGCGCTCCGCGGAGCGCGGCTGCCTGAAGATGATCTGCAGCGCGGCCCGCTTCGCCTTCCATGCGGCGTCGAGATCCATAGGCGACGATTCGGTGTTCATCGGCGCGACCTGCTCGTGCAATTCGCGTACGGCGGCGGCATCCTGCTCGTTGAGCTCGGCGAATTCGGCAATGTTCTGCGGGCGAATGTACGTGGTGTTGATGAAGCGGCGTGACATGGGCGAATACGGCGACGGTTCGATCGGGCTCACCGGTGCGCTCGCGTGCACCGGGTTGATGAGCATGAAGTCGGCACCCGAGCCGGCGGCGTCCACCAGCAGTTCGCGCAGGTCCTCGTAATCGCCCACGCCCCAGGACTGTGGGGAGCGCACCGAATACATCTGCGTCATCCATCCCCAGCGCTTGTGCGAGGCGACGGCGTCGGGCACCGGAATCGACGCCGGGGCGCACAGCAGCGTGACGTTGACGTCGCGCTCGCCGCCCGTCTCGCCGTCGCGAACATGCAGTGTGTGGTACCCGATGGGCAGTTCGTCGCCGATGCCGAGCTCGTAGACGTCCACATCGCCATCGTGCTCACGGAAGGTGAGCGAGAGGGCGCCGGTGGCGTCGCTGCCGTCTTCGAGTGTGAGTCCGATGTGGGGCTCGCCGTGCTTGGTGCGCAGCTGTGCGCTGGTGGGCGTGCCGAGGAATTTGACGACGGTGGGTGCCACTAGGCGTTCGTGGGCCTCGTTGCGGCGTCCATTGAGATTGATGTCGACGAGCTCGGGGGTGGAGGCGTCGACGCCAAGCGCGCCGAGCACCGAGATGAGCACTTCATCGCGAATCTCCACATAGGTGCCGAGCTGATCGATGTAGCAGGTGGCCACACCGCACGCCTTGGCGAGCTGGATGAGCGGTCGTGCAAGTCGCTCGGGGCTCTCTTCGCGGCGCGGGGGTGCTGAATTGATCTGAGACATGTCGTTCCTTCTGGTATTGGTCATATGTGCGCAGTTACGTCATTGGAGTGCGCTGCCATTTTCAGTATAGCGTGGTATGAAATCGTTTGCAAGTATTGCGAAAAAGGCGCTGTTTTCCTTATATTCTGCGAAAATTGCCGACTTTATGGAATGGTATGCATGCGGTTTTTACGTGTTCTTCACGCCCACGTTTGCAATTCACGTGATTCGCGGTTGGACGCGGAAGATGGAAACGGGATCCATATCACGAGGGGAGCGGGGCTGCGATGGATTATGCTATCGATTGCAAAAACTATGCGACAATATGCGTTGATTAGACAATGACTACGTTTTCATCGAATGGCGAATCCGTTGGCCAGACAGCAGGGGGCTGCATGTCTAGCCAACGGCCGTTCTCGCCGTGGTATGCCGCTACTGCAATACGACGAAGGACTGCGGGGGCAGTGTGAGCGTCGTGTAGTCGAGTGTTGCGCCACCGATGTTCAGCGTGATGGTGCGCGCCTCGGAGCCGTCGCCGTCCGGCAGCACCACGGTCTCGCTGTCGCGGCCCGGATTGACCGCCACGATGGCCGAGACGCCGTCTTTCGCGCGCTTGAACACGAAGGAACGCTTGCCCTCCTCGGCGAACAGCACGCTGAAGTCCGCATCCGGTTCGAAGGCCGGGGTGCTTCTGCGCTGTTCGAGGGCTGCGTGCACATGATGCCAGAGCGAGTCGCCGTCGGCGATGGACGCCTCCACGGTCGGTGCGCCCTCACGCTCGTCGACGGGCAGGTAGAGGGCGTCGGAGGCGGCTTGCGAGAAGCCGTGGTTCCGGCTGCCGCCCCATTGCATCGGCGTGCGCGAGCCGGTGCGCGTGTAGCCGCCCTCCTTGCTGGGCAGGTCGCGGTAGCGCATGCCAATCTCGTCGCCGTAGTAGATGAACGGGACGCCGGGCATGAGGAAGATCGTGCTGTAGGCGAGGGCCAGCTCGCGAGTGCTCAGGCGTGGCACCAGACGCGCGGTGTCGTGGTTGCAGGTGATGAGGTCGAAGTAGGCCCGTGCCTTGCGTGCCGCTTCGAGCCGTGGCTCGTATTCCCTGAGGAACGGCACGATGCTGGTTCCGGAATCCGCGTTGAAATAGCTGCGGTCGCCGTCGTGGAGCATGGGGGTGTCGGTGTTGCGCAGCAGCATGTTGTAGCCGTTGGCCACGCCGTTCCAGCGCCAGTCGAGGTAGAAGTCCATGTCGAAGCCGGCTTCGAACGCCTCGTCGGGGCGTCCCCATTCCGAGACGAATGCGGCTTCGGGGTATTCCCCGCGCAGTTGCCCGAACATGTATTGCCAGGTGCGAATCGTATAGGGTTTGCCGTCATCGTCGCCCTTCACCAAGCTGTCGGCCATGTCCACGCGGAAACCGTCGGCGCCCATGTCGAGCCAGAAGCGCATCACGTCGAGCATCGCGTCGCAGGTGCGCAGCGCCTCATCGCCGAGTGCCGGTGCCTGCCAGTCCTTGTGCGGGTGGGCGAAGCCGTAGTTGAGTGCCGGCTGGAACGCGAAGAAGTTCACGATGTAGGCGCCGTTGCGGGCTTCGGTGCCGCCGATGAACGGCAGCCCGTCGCCCCCTTCGATCCAGTTGCCGGTCCAGATGTAGCGATCGTCGTACAGATTCGGCGAATCCGTGGCGCTCTGGCGGAACCAGGGGTGCTCGTTCGACGTATGGCCCGGCACGAGGTCGAGCAGCACGTGCATGCCGCGCGCGTGCGCCGCTTCGAACAGCGAGGCGAGGTCGTCGTTGGTGCCATAGCGCGCGGCCACTTTCGTGTAATCGCTGATGTCGTAGCCGGCGTCGCGGAACGGCGACTCGTAGAGCGGGTTGAGCCAGATCGCGTTGCATCCCAGCTGCAGCAGGTAATCGAGGTGTTCGATGATGCCGGTGATGTCTCCGATGCCGTCGGCGTTCGAGTCCGCGAAACTCTGCGGGTAGATCTCGTAGAACGTGGCTTGGTTGAGCCATTGTGGAACCTGGTGATTGCTGCTCATGCCGTATCTCCTGCCGTATATGCCGGGGCTGCCGTGTTGCACCCCGTGCCGTTTCGTCTGTTTCATGCCCGCGATTCGTCCGGAGGCAATTTTTGACAACGTTTGCAACTATGCGCTACAGTATAGCCACTGAGCGTTGCGCGAAACCGTTTTCATTGAAAGTCGTTCGCTGAGGAAAATGACTAGACTGTGAAACAGTTTCAGGGAGACTCCCCGAACGTGATGCCGAGGAAATGCACGGTGTTGCATTGAAGGAAAGGAAGAGATCGATGAAGATCGAATGGAAGAAGGCAGTAGGCCTTGCGGCCGCTGTGGCCATGCTCGTACCGATGGCCGCCTGTGGAGCCAATGGGGGGGGGACTGCCTCGGGTGAATCCAAGCCGTCACAGACGCAGTCCGCGAACCTGACCGTGTGGAGCCCGTCCCAGGATTCCGAGTGGCTCAAGGACATGGAGGAGGCCTTCGGCAAGGCCCACCCCGAATACAAGGTGACGTGGAAGAACTCCGTGGTCGCCGAGGGTGACGCGGCCAAGACCGTGAAGACCGATCCAACCGCGGCCGCCGATGTGTACATGTTCGCCAACGACCAGCTTGGCGATCTGCTCAACCAGAACGCCATCGCCCCGGTCAACGACGTGGTGGCCCAGCAGGTGAAGGAACAGAATTCGCAGAAGATGATCGACTCGGTCACCGGCCCCGACGGCAAGATCTACGGCGTTCCGTACACCTCGAACACGTACTTCATGTACTACAACAAAGACAAGTTCTCCGCCGACGATGTGAAGTCGCTCGACACGATGCTTGAAAAGGGCAAGGTTGCCTACCCGCTGTCGAACTCCTATTACATCCCGGCGTTCTACCTCGGCGCAGGTATGACGATGTTTGGTGACAAGGGCACCGACGCCAAGGCCGGCATCGACTTCGGCCCGAACGCCGACGCCGTCTCCGAGTCGCTCGTCAAGCTCGTCGCCAACCCGAACTTCTCCAACGATGATGGCACGCTCGGCCTCGCGGGCCTGAAGAACGGCACGCTCGATGCTTACGTCTCCGGCTCCTGGGATGCCGAGAACGTGCAGAAGGCGCTCGGCGACAAGTACGGTGCGGCCACCCTCCCGACCTTCAAGGCCGGCGACAAGGACTACCAGATGAAGGCTCTTGCCGGCTCCAAGGCGATCGGCATGAACCCGAACACGAAGGCACCTGAGGTTGCCTCCGCCTTCGCCGCGTTCCTCGGCTCCACCGAGGCCCAGAAGAAGCACTGGGAGATGCGTCAGATCATTCCGTCCGACAAGACGCTGACGAACCTCGAGGGCATGTCCACCTCGCCGTATGTGCAGGCACAGCTCGACACGATTGAGAAGACCTCCGTGGTACAGCCGACCATCTCCGCGATGGCCGCTTGGTGGTCCCCGGCCGAGACCTTCGGCAAGGCCCTGGTGAGCAAGCAGGTCAACGAGGGCAACGTGAAGCAGAAGACCGCCGACTTCATAGCAAGCGTGAAGAAGGACGTCGCCAACAAGCAGTGATGCCGCTCAGCACACTCCGATGACTGGGTGAGGCATCCGGCGCTACACCGGCGCCGAACCTGGTCTGTATATGTGCGGAAAGCTGAGGGGAACCTGGGCTTTCCGCACATTTGCTCTGTGCGCAACGCACAGACAATGCACGTTCAAATCACTAGTTATTCGGATTCCCAATGCCGGTTCGGCGCCTGCACGCAACTGTCGCGTGAACCGCAGAGCCGGCGCCATGCATGGGCGATGCCCCTGCGCATGTTTTGTTTTTTAGAGAGGCGGTTGAAAGGAATGAGTAGTTCAGTAGTCACCCTTTCAAAACGAGAGATGAAGCGCCGCCAGAAGTTGGGTGCAGACTATGTGGCGCCATCGCCATACACGCTGAGCGCAGCGCTGAAGAACGGCGATGTGTTCACGAAGCTCTCCATCATCTTCTTCGGGTTGGGTAATTTCGCCCGTCACCAGATTGCCAAAGGCGTGATCTTCCTGGCAGGTGAGATCGGCTTCATCGTATTCATGATCTATGCCGGGGCGCATAACCTCGCGATGCTCCCATCGCTGGGATGGCGTCAGGCCAGCACCGAATGGGTGGGTGCCAAGCTGGTCCATACGGCCGGGGACAACTCGGTGCTGATTCTGTTGTATGGCGTATGCACGCTGGTGCTGTGTGCCGTGTTCGTGCTGTGGTGGGATCTTGCGATCCGCTCGGCATACAAGGCGCAGTGCCTTGCCGGCAAGAACGGCCATGCGCCGTCGTTGCTCGACGACATTCACACATTGCTCAACGAGAAGGCGAACATTCTGTTCCTGGCGCTGCCGACGCTGGGCATTCTGATCTTCACGGTGCTGCCGTTGATCTTCATGATCTCGATGGCCTTCACCAGCTACGACCACAACCATTTGGTGCTGTTCGACTGGGTGGGCTTCGAGAACTTCAAGACGGTGTTCAGCAATTCAGGCAGCATCGTCTCGGCCCGACTGTTCATGTCGGTGCTCGGCTGGACGTTGATCTGGGCGTTCTTCGCGACGTTCCTCAACTTCTTCTGTGGTCTGTTCCTGGCCATGGTCATCAACCGCAAGACCACGCACGGCAAGGGCTTCTGGCGTGCCATCTTCTCGATGTCGATCGCCGTTCCGCAGTTCGTGTCGCTGCTCGTCATGCACCAGATGCTCCAGCCCCAGGGCGCCATCAACCGCATCTTCATGAACTGGAGCTGGATCAGCGATCCGATGCCGTTCTTCACCAACGCGACCTGGGCCCGTGTGACCGTCATCGTGATCAACCTGTGGGTCGGCATTCCGTACACGATCATGCAGGTGACCGGCATTCTGCAGAACATTCCGGCCGACCAGTACGAGGCCGCCGAGATCGACGGTGCGAACTGGTGGCAGATCTTCACGAAGATCACGATGCCGTACATCATCTTCGTGCTGACCCCGTACCTGATCACGACGTTCACCGGCAACGTGAACAACTTCAACGTCATCTACCTGCTGACCCGCGGTGAGCCGTCGGTGGTCGGCGATTCGGCCGGCAAGACCGATTTGCTCATCACTTGGCTGTACAAGCTGACCGTGGACAACAACGACTACAACCTGGGCGCCGTCATAGGCATCATGACCTTCGTCGTGCTCGCGGTCGTGTCGCTGATCACCTACCGCAGCAGTGGTTCGTACAAGAATGAGGAGGCATTCCGGTGAGTAATGCAACCAAGGCGCAGGCCAAGGCCTCCGAGGCATATGCCGAGGCCATCGACAAGCGTGTCGATTCGGAGCTTGCAGATGCACACAACGCACAACGACAGAGTTTCTGGAAGGATCAGAAGTCACGCCGTATTCTCGGCGACGTGCTCACCTACGTGCTGCTGACGGTGCTCGGCATCATATGGCTGTTGCCGATCGTATGGATCTTCCTTGAAAGCTTCAACAAGAACACAGCCCCGTTCACCGACACGTTCTTCCCGACGCAGTACTCGTTCGACAGCTACATCACGCTGTTCACGCAGCGTGATGTGCTCGACTTCCCGCGCATGTTCATGAACACGTTCATCATTGCAGTCTTCACCTGCATCATCTCCGTGTTCTTCGTGCTCTCCGTCGCCTACGTGATGAGCCGCATGCGTTTCCACGGCCGTAGGTTCTTCATGAACTTCGTGCTCATTCTGGGCATGTTCCCGGGCATCATGTCGGTGGTCGCCATCTACTTCATTTTGAAGGCGATGGGCCTGACCAGCGACGGCACGACGATCCTCGCGCTTATTCTGGTCTATTCGGCCGGCACCGGTGCGGGCTTCTACGTGATGAAGGGCTACATGGACACGATCCCGACCTCGCTGGACGAGGCGGCCATGCTCGATGGCTGCACCCGTTGGCAGGTGTTCTGGATCATCATCGTGCCGATCTGCCGCCCGATGATTGTGTACCAGGCGATCGTCGGTTTCCTGACCCCATGGCTCGACTTCGTCATGGCGAAGGTGATCGCCCGCACCCAGGAGAACTACACGGCTTCCCTGGGCCTGTGGCTCATGCTCGACAAGGAGTACATCAACAACTGGTTCGGTCGCTTCGCGGCGGCCGCGGTGCTCATCTCGATCCCGATCGCGATTCTGTTCATCGTGATGCAGCGCTTCTACCAGGAGTCGATGTCCGGTTCAGTGAAGGGATGACGACATGGCACTCGCACAGCAATCCGAAGGATTGAAGGCGGGTGTCGCAGAACCGTTCCCATTGAGTCTGGAACGTGAACTGGGTGCCGTGGTACACGACCATGGCACCCAGTTCGCAATCTGGGCCCCGTCGGCGAAGTCTGTGACACTGCGCTTCTTCACCAAAGGCTCCGGCATGGAGGACGGCGACGCCATGGTGGGCACCCACCAGCCCGAACTGCAAAGCGACGGCGCGTGGACGATCCATTTCGACGAGAACCTGCACGGCACCTACTACGACTACTTGGTGGAACAACAGGACGGCAACCTGGTGCGCACCGCCGACCCGTGGGCCAAAGGCGCCGGCGTGAACGGCCGGCGCAGCATGGTGGTCGACCTCGCACGCACCGACCCGGCCGGCTGGGAGCACGACGAGCACCCGACCACCCCATTGGGCGAGACGATGGTGGCCGAGATGCATGTGGCCAGCTTCAGCGCGAACCCGCATGGCGGTTTCCCGCTCGAGCACTGCGGCAAATACCTGGCCTTCACCGACCTTGGCACCACCGTGGACGGCAAGGGGAAGTTCCCTACGGGCATCGACTACTTCAAACAGCTCGGCGTCACCGCGATCCAGCTGCTGCCGTTCTACGACTACGGTTCCGTGGACGAGAACGACCCGAGGCAGTACAACTGGGGCTACGACCCGCTCAACTACAACGTTCCGGAGGGCTCCTACTCGACGAACCCATTCGACGGCACCGTGCGCATCACCGAATGCAAGCAGATGATCCAATCGTTGCACGCCCAAGGCTTCAAGGTGATCATGGACGTGGTGTACAACCACATGTACACGGCCGACAACTGGTTCGAACGCGTGGTGCCCGGCTATTTCGTGCGACGCAACGCCGACGGCACGCTGTCGAACGGTTCCGGCTGCGGCGACGACATGGCCAGCGAACGTGCGATGATGCGCCGCTACATCGTGGACTCCGTCACCTACTGGGCGCGCGAATACCACATCGACGGCTTCCGCTTCGACCTCATGGGGCTTATAGACACCGACACGATGAATGCGGTGCGCAGGTCGCTCGACGCGCTGCCCGGAGGCAAGGACCTCCTCATGTACGGCGAGCCGTGGGCCGCCGGACCGAGCTCCACATTGCCCGGCATCGAGCTCGCGAACAAGGAGGGCCTGCATCTGCTCGACCCGCGCATCGGCCATTTCTGCGACCGCACGCGCGACGCGATCAAGGGGCATGTGTTCGAACGCCAGATCAAAGGCTATGTGAACGGCAACGCACACGACACCAAGCCGCAGATCGAGCTCGCCGTGGACGCATGGCGCGCACCCGAGACCAACGAAGGCAACGCCGGGCAGATCATCCAGTACGTCTCTGCCCACGACGACTGGACGCTGTGGGACAAGCTGTGCCTGAGCATGATCGGCGACGGCTCGCCGGAATCTGCAAATAAAGCGGAATCCGGGCATGCCGATGACTCGCACAGAACGCTGGAATCTCGCGACGACGCGCTCGAACGCGCCTACCGTGCGGAACCCGGCCCGCAGACCCACAAGGTGCTCGAGGCGAACACGCTCGCCGCCGGACTCATCTACACGGCCGCGGGCATCCCGTTCATGCTCGCCGGCGAGGAATTCGGCAAAACGAAGTTCGGCAACGACAACTCATTCAACTCGGGTGTCAAGGTGAACGAACTCGATTGGGCGCGCGCCGAACGCATGCAGGGCCTCGTGGACTACTACCGCCGCCTGATCGCCGTGCGTCGCGCGAATCCGAGCCTGTTCGACGCCGAGCACATCGCCGTGGAGGCGCCGGGCAACGCAGTCGCCTACCGTAGTGACGATATCGCCGTGCTCGTCAATCCGGACGACGAGGAATACAGTCTGCCGGTCGAGCGCATCGATTCCGCGTTTGCCGACAGTCTGCACGACGATCTGCCCGAAGCGCCGGAATCCGCGAGCCACGCGGAAGAGCGGTGGGTGTGCGTGCTCGATTCGAGCGGCACGTCGACCGGCGAGTTCCGGCAGACGGGCATGCGGATCGCCGGCGGAAGATTCCCGATGCCCGCGCGCACATTGAGCATATGGAAACGTGAACGCTGACGGAGGCGGCATGACACACTACACAACCGTGTTCTTCGACCTGTACGGCACGCTGATCGACATACACACCGAGGAGGATTCTGACGCCGCGTGGACCGCATTGCGGGCGGCGCTGTACCAGAACGGCGCCGATTACGCCACGAACACGCAGCTGCGCAACGAGTTCCGCCGCCAGGTGGTGCGCGCCAACGCGACGCGTACGCGCACGGAATGGTTCGAGCCGGACTTCCTGCCCGCCTACCGCGGTCTGCTCGAGGCATGCTGGGCCGACGACAGTCTGGACCATGCGCGGAAGGTGGCGTGGGCGTTCCGGCGCGCCGCCACGACGAAGTTCCGCCTGTACCCAGGAGTCTTCGACATGCTCACGCAGCTTCGTTCGGCGGGACTGCACGTGGCGCTCGTCTCGAACGCGCAGGCCTGCTACACGCGGCCGGAGCTCGAGCTGACCGGACTCGGCGACGTGTTCGACGAAGTGGTCATCTCCAGCGACGAAGGCGTGCGCAAACCGTCCGCCGAACTGTTCCGCAGCGCGCTCGTGCGCATGAACGTGGAGCCCGAACATGTGGTGATGGTGGGCAACGACCCCCGCAACGACATCGACGGCGCGCGCATGGCCAACATCGACGGCATCTACCTGCACACCGACGATCACACGCCGGCGCAGTGCGACACCGCAGTCTGCTCGCTCGAAGGCGCCGATTACGCGGGCGTGCTCGCCTACATACAACGCGCCAACACGGAAGACGGGCGTGAGCGCGAATGTTCGGATACTCTGGAAGAGAAGCTCAGATAACAGACGGGAACCGGCATGGTAGACGAATACACGCGCCACTTGGAGCGCAACAAAGAGGTGAAGGGCAAAGGGCTCTCGCAGTTCCGCATGAAAGTGCTTGCCGATGTGCTGCTGTTCTTCTCCCCGTTCTCGGTGGCCGTGCTCCCGCACATCGTGGGCACGCCGAGCCGCGAGAACATGTTCGCGCTCTCCGTCTGCGTGATCGGCGAGGCGATCTCATGGGCGTCGATCCCCATGTTCGCGTGGCTGCTCTACCAGGGATTCGAATGGACGGGCAACGCATGGCTCTACGGGCTGCGCCTGCTCGTGCTGGCGCTGGTGTGCGAGGTGCCGTACGACTATGTGATGTTCGGCAGTGCGTTCGACATGCGCTCGCAGAACCCCGTGTTCGGTCTCGTGGTCGCGCTGATCGTGCTCGGCATACTCGACCTCATGTACGCATGGCGCACGAGTGTGCTCAAGGTGGTGCTTTCGGCAGGTGTGATCATCATCGGCCTGCTGTGGGATTTCATGCTGTCGATCGGGCAGACGCAACGCCTCATGAACGTAGGCATTGTGACGCTCGGCATGTGCGTGACCTACTACTACCTGCATTCCCGCGAGAACACGATGGTGTTCACGGCCGCCATATTCGGAGCGGCCTGCGTATTGACGCCTGGCTTGGGTGCGGTGGCGCTCCACTACCGCAACGACAAGCTCGGCTATACACACCGGTGGACGCGTTGGGCGTTCTACCCGGTCTACCCGATCATGCTCGTGCTCTGCGCGGCGATCGGCATGGCGAACTAATCTGCCGCAAGGCTGCGGCAGGAATATAAGGAGTACGAAATGCACAAGGCTGGAATTCGTGACGTGGCACGGGAGGCGGGCGTTTCCATCTCCACCGTCTCGCGCGCATTCACCAAGCCGCAGCTCGTCTCGCAAGCCACCCGCGACAAGGTGATGGCTGCCGCAAACAAGCTCGACTTCAACATCTCACGCTCGGCGATGGCGCTCAAATCCGGGCAGACATACCGTGTGGCGCTGCTCATGAGCGAAGACATCACGAGCTGGTTCAATGCCGAGGTGTTCGCCGGCATAGACGATGTGATGCATGGCAAAGGCTATGACATCTCGCTTTACCAGCACATCAACGACGCCGAGACGCGCGACCGGTTCTTCACCGAGCTGCCCGTGCTGCGCAACGTGGACGCCGTGTTCGTGGCGTCGTTCGCGATAGAGCCGGAGGAGATCGAGCAGCTGCGTCGCACGAAGGTGCCGATCATCGGCATCAACACGCCCGACCCGCTCCGTTTCGACGCCTCCGAGACCATCGACGACGAAGGCGGCATGTACCGGGCGGCCCAGCATATGATCAAACTCGGGCACAAGCGGATCGTCTACACCTGCTCGGCGGCAGCCGAGACACTCGACGCGTCGATAGACCTGCGCGGGCACGGCTTCATACGCGCATGTGAGCATGCGCAGAGCACGCATGACATCAGCTGGAAGGTGCTCACGGTGCCGCGCGGCCGCGATTTCGCCGACAATGCACTCACCGCCGTGCTGAGCGAGGACCGGTTCCCCGATGCAATCTGCTGCCAGATGGACATGATGGCGATTCCGCTCATGATCAAGCTGGCCAGGCACGGCTACAGGGCACCGCGCGACTATTCGATCATCGGATTCGACGACGCCCCGTATGCCGACACGGTGGAGCTGACGACGATGCGGCAGAACCCGTATGAGATGGGGCGCAATGCGGCGATGAAGGCGCTGACGCTGCTGGAGGGCTCCCCGCTTGAGCAGCCGCATGCGATTCTGGAGCCGAAGCTCGTGCTGCGCGGCTCGGATTCGCGGTACGAGGGGGAGTGAGCGCGGATTCGCGTGCCGCTTTTGCAATTGCAGTCTCAGACTGGCGATTGCGGAACATTTTGTGGCGCCTTGTTGAGGTTGGAGATGCAAAACGAGCCATCCAGATTCGTGGACGCCGCTCGTTACGGAAGTCACCCACTGCAATCTGAACGTTTGCTGAAATATCTCTTTTTGGAATCTGAAAATCGTTGGAAATCCGCGGATTTCAGGGCATCTGGAAAAATGTGGGGATTTTTTGTTCTGCAATGGGAATAAAGGATGGAATGAAATACTTGAGTGATGTAGGCTCAAGTTTTAGAAAGCCTAGCGAGGAACCGTGAGAACGGAGTCCCGGCGGGGCTTGAGCACAGAACGTAACACGAATAGTGAATAACAAAAGGAGATACAGTATGGGACGCGCAGTTGGTATTGATTTGGGTACCACCAATTCCTGCATCGCAACGCTCGAGGGCGGTGAACCGACCGTCATCGTGAACGCTGAAGGTGCACGCACCACACCGTCTGTGGTGGCATTCAGCAAGTCCGGCGAGATTCTCGTCGGCGAGGTTGCAAAGCGTCAGGCTGTGACCAACGTCGATCGCACGATCAGCTCCGTCAAGCGCCACATGGGCACCGACTGGACCGTTGACATCGACGGCAAGGAATGGACTCCGCAGGAGATTTCCGCACAGATCCTCATGAAGCTGAAGCGCGACGCCGAAGCTTACCTGGGCGAGCCGGTCACGGACGCCGTGATCACCTGCCCTGCATACTTCAACGATGCACAGCGCCAGGCGACCAAGGACGCCGGCACGATCGCAGGTCTGAATGTCCTGCGCATCATCAACGAGCCGACCGCTGCAGCTCTGGCCTACGGTCTGGAGAAGAGCAAGGAAGACGAGCGCATTCTGGTCTTCGATCTCGGCGGCGGCACCTTCGATGTCTCCCTGCTGGAGATCGGCAAGGACGACGACGGCTTCTCCACCATCCAGGTGCAGGCCACGAGCGGTGACAACCACCTCGGTGGCGACGATTGGGATCAGCGCATTATCGACTGGCTCGTCGGCGAAGTGAAGAACAAGTACGGTGTTGACCTGAGCAAGGACAAGATCGCCCTGCAGCGTCTGAAGGAAGCTGCCGAGCAGGCGAAGAAGGAGCTTTCCTCCTCGATGTCCACCACGATCAACATGCAGTACCTGGCCATGACCCCTGACGGCACCCCGGTGCACCTCGACGAGACGCTCACCCGCGCCCACTTCGAGGAAATGACCAAGGATCTGCTCGACCGCTGCCGCACGCCGTTCAACAACGTGCTTGCAGACGCCGGCATCTCGGTCTCCCAGATCGACCATGTGATTCTGGTCGGCGGCTCCACCCGTATGCCTGCCGTGAAGGAGCTCGTGAAGGAGCTCGACGGAGGCAAGGAAGCCAACCAGTCCGTGAACCCGGACGAAGTGGTGGCCATCGGCGCTGCCGTGCAGTCCGGCGTCATCAAGGGTGACCGCAAGGACGTGCTGCTCATCGACGTGACGCCTCTGTCCCTCGGCATCGAGACCAAGGGCGGCATCATGACGAAGCTCATCGAGCGCAACACCGCAATCCCGGCGAAGCGTTCCGAGATCTTCTCCACTGCCGAAGACAACCAGCCGTCTGTGCTGATTCAGGTCTATCAGGGCGAGCGTGAATTCGCCCGCGACAACAAGCCGCTGGGCACCTTCGAGCTCACCGGCATCGCTCCGGCCCCTCGTGGTGTCCCGCAGATCGAGGTCACCTTCGACATCGACGCCAACGGCATCGTGCACGTCTCCGCAAAGGACAAGGGCACGGGCAAGGAGCAGTCGATGACGATCACCGGTGGCTCCGCACTGCCGAAGGAAGAGATCGACCAGATGATCAAGGACGCCGAGGCCCACGAAGCGGACGACAAGAAGCGCAAGGAAGACGCCGAGACCCGCAACAACGCCGAGAACTTCGCATACCAGACCGAGAAGCTCGTCAACGACAACAAGGACAAGCTGGCCGACGACGTTGCGAAGTCCGTCACCGACGCGATCAACGAGCTCAAGGATGCTTTGAAGGGCGACGACATTGAGAAGATCAAAGCCGACCAGGAGAAGCTGATGACCGAGGCCCAGAAGATCGGTCAGGCTCTCTACGCCCAGCAGGGTGCCGAAGGCGCTGCAGGCGCCGCCGACAACGGCTCCGCGAACAACGGTGGCGACGATGACGTGGTCGACGCCGAGGTTGTGGATGACGATGACAAGGACAACAAGTAATGTCCGAATTCAATAAGGACGATTACCTGAACGACCTGCCCGACGCCGACGAACTGGCGAATGGGCAGGCGTCCCCTGATGCCGATGGCGCCGATGCGCCATCGGACGCCGGCGAGCAGCTGAAAGACGACATGCTCAAGGATGCCGCCGCGGAGCAATCCGCAGGCGAACAGGCCTCCGAAGAGTCCGCCAAGGCAGCTGCCGAAGCCACCGCAGACGCCGCCTCCGATGGCGACGCTGAGGGATCCTCGCTCACACCGCTTGGCCAGGCCAAGAAGGAAGCCGCCGAATACCTCGAGGCGCTTCAGCGTGAGCGCGCGGAGTTCATCAACTACCGCAACCGCACGAAGAAGGACATGGATCGTGCCCGCCAGCAGGGCATCATCGATGTGCTCACCGCAATGCTCCCGGCGCTCGACGACATCGACCGCATTCGCGAGCACGGTGAGATGGACGATTCCTTCAAGGCCGTGGCTGCGAAGATCGACAAGACCTTCGAGAAGTTCGGCGTTGAGAAGTTCGGCCTGAAAGGCGAGGACTTCGACCCCACCAAGCATGAGGCGATCCTGCACAAGCCGGATCCGGAGGCCAGCAAGGCGACGGTGGACACCGTGGTCGAGGCCGGCTACCGCATCGGCGACCGCGTGATTCGCGCGGCACGCGTGGTGGTCGCATCTCCGCAGAACTGACGCCCGTGCGAGATGGCCGTGAACCGCATTCGATTTACGGTTCACGGCCATTTTTCATGCATGGGTATTCCCATACAGACTTTTTGACGAATACAACCCAGACTTTAGCCTCGAAAGGAGGCACAGCAGCATGGCTGAGAATGATTGGCTGAACAAGGATTTCTATAAGACCTTGGGTGTCTCCAAGGACGCCGACGAGAAAGAGATCACGAAGGCGTACCGCAAACTCGCCCGCAAGTACCACCCGGACATCAACAAGACGAAGGAAGGCGAGGAGAAGTTCAAGGACATCTCCGAGGCCTACGATGTGCTCAAAGACAAGGATTCACGCCAGAAATACGACGCGATACGCTCCTTCGGCGCAGGTGGCGCACGCTTCACCGGCGGCGCCGGTGGCGGCGGATTCAACGCCGGTGACTTCTCCGACATCTTCGGCTCCATGTTCGGCGGTGGCGGCGGCAACGGCGGTTCGCACATCCGCTTCACCACGAACGGTGGAGGTGCCGGTGGCGCTGGCTTCGACGACATCTTCTCGATGTTCGGCGGTGGCGCGGGAAGCGGCGGCTTCGGCGGCCACGGTTACGAGGACTACGGCGACGGTGCCTACGCAGGGTACCGCCCGGCACCGCAGCCCGAGGATGGCGCCGACCTCAACTCGAAGATCACGCTCACGTTCCGTCAGGCCGTCAAGGGCGCCACGGTCTCGCTCAAGGCCGCGGGCAAGAAGTTCAAGACGAAGGTTCCCGCCGGCGTGAAGAACGGCCAGAAGATCAAGATCGCCGGCAAGGGCAAGCCAGGCCAACACGGCGGCAAGCCGGGCGACATGTACCTGACGGTCACCGTGACCGAAGACCCGAAGTTCACGATGGACGGCAAGGATCTCGTGATGGATCTGCCGATCACCGTGGGCCAGGCGGTCGATGGTGCGAAGATCTCCGCCAAGGACTTCGACGGCAACGACGTCACGTTCAAGGTCGAGAAGGGCACCTCGAGCGGCGAGGAAGTGCGCGTGCGCGGCAAGGGCGTGGAGACGCGCACCGGCACCGGCGACCTCGTCGGACGCATTCAGATTCGCGTGCCGAAGCACCCGAACATGGGCGAGAAGCACGCCGCGAAGGAATTCGACAAGGCGTGCGGCGACTTCGTTGAGGAGCTCGCCAAAGAGAACACCGAAACGAAGTGATCACGATGACGCGCATATCACCAGCACAGCGCAAGCTGTATGAAATGTGCGCGACGGCCATCGTGGCCAAGCGGGCCAATCTGGAAGGTGCGGCCGGCGTGGGGTTCGACATCGACCTGCCCGTCTTCTCGGTGGGCAAGGTCGGTCAGATCGCCGAGATTCACCCCCAGACCCTGCGCCAATACGACCGGCAGGGGCTCGTGGTGCCGGGGCGCACGGAAGGCGGCTCGCGACGGTACAGTCTGCGCGACGTCGATCGGCTCGTGCAGGCGCAGCACTTGAGTCAGGATGAAGGCATCAATCTGAACGGTGTGATGCGCATTCTCGAACTCGAGGAGGAGAACCGGCAACTGCGGCATGAAGTGCAGGAACTCACCGGTGTGACCGGCTTCAGCGTGTTCACCGCCGACATGAACGGCAGCATCACGCAGACGTCGCGCTCGCATCGTGCACGCCATTGGCGTGGGCAGCTCCATGCCGAGGTGCACGCATTGCCGGCGGGGGAGAGCTCAAGCGCGCAGTCGAAATCGATGGTGTTGTGGCATACGGCCAAGCACTGACAGCAATCCTTGGCGGCCAGATGTTTTTCATCTGGCCGCTTTTGCGTTATGCGCCTAGGCTATGCTGGGCCGGACGAGGAAATCTGCGAATAAGGAGAGGCGAATGACGCTCAAAGCGGTGTTCTGGGACATGGATGGCACGCTCATCGACTCCGAGCCGTACTGGCATGCCGGCGAGATGCAGATCGCGCACGAGAACGGCGGTGTGTGGAACGACGAGCTCGCATGGAACGGCTCGGGGCGCCCGGTGCCGGATGTGGCGCGCGAGATCGCCGAACATGGGTGCACGCTGCCGGTGGAGGAGATCGGCCGCCGCATGATCGAATACGTGACGCAGGCGGAATATGAGCGGATTCCCTGGATTCCGGGGACGCGTGAGCTGCTCGTCGCACTGCGCGACGCGGGCGTGCCGAGTATGCTCGTGACGACATCGCCGCGCAATCTCGCCGAGAATCTCATTGCGCAGGCTCCCGAAGGCACGTTCGCCGGATATGTGTGCGGCGAGGATGACGTCGCCAAGAAGCCGGATCCGGCGCCGTACGTGGAGGCGGCGCGCAAGCTCGGCATCTCCCGTGAGCAGATGCCATACTGTGTTGCATTCGAGGACTCGATGAGCGGACTCACTTCCGCCGCCGCTTCCGGTGCGACGACGATTGCGCAACTCGGCTTCATTCGCACCGACAATTCGGACGGTCCGCAGTACATGTCGATTGGCGGGTACGACGGCGTGACACCGGAGTCGCTGAATGCCGTGGTGGAACGCCGGATTGCGGAATTGGCCGCGCGCTGAGCGGGCAATATGGTCGTTCGGTGGCGCGTGTGTGCGGTGAACGACCATACTTCGGGGAACTTTGGTTGTTCTGGTGACGCGTGTGTGCGGTGAACGACCAAACTTGCGCGAACTATGGTCGTTTTGCTGACGCCCGCGTATGCCAAACGACCATACTTGGGGAGATTATGGTCGTTGAGATGACACGTTGCTCACTCAACGACCATATTGTGCAATTGGCAATCTTCTCTGCGTCCTAGCGCTGCTGACGTCCGGCACACCAGACATGCTGCACGGACCATGTGGCCGCATCAAGCAACAGCAGATCCGCGGCATACCCGGGAGCCACCAGTCCGAGCGGCGCATCGGTGATCGGATTCGCACGGTCAAAACCGAAGACTCGCGCCGGCGACAATGTGGCGGATTCCACCGCACTCGCCGGTGCCATGCCGAGCTCGAGCACGGCACGCTGCACGGCGTGCTCCAACAGCAACGTGGACCCGGCGATGGCGCCGTTCGAGACGAGCCGCGCATGGCCGTCGGTGACGCGCACATCCAGACCGCCGAGTTTGTAGGCACCGTCCGGGCAATCCGTGGCGGCCATCGCATCCGTGACGAATACGGTACGTTGTGGCGCGAAACCGAGTGCCAAGCGCAGTACGGGATCCTGCACGTGGAATCCATCGTTGATGAGCTCGATGCTCGCGCGTGGGTCTTCCACGGCAGCTGGAATCGGCCCAGGCTTACGGTGCAGGAGACCGGGCATTGCGTTGAACAGGTGGGTCATGAGGCGCGCGCCAGCATCGAACGCGCGCACGGCGGTGGCATAGTCGGCGTCGGTGTGACCTACGGCCGGCACGACTCCCGCACGCGCAAACCGTGCAATGGCAGTCATGCCGTGTGGGAGCTCGGGTGCTATGGTGATCTGCCTCAGGCATCCGTCGGCCGCCTCGAGCAACGCGTCCACGCGGTCCGCGGTGGGGTCGCACAGGCAGGCCGGGTCGTGCGCCCCTTTGTGCAGCGGCGAGATGAACGGACCTTCCAGATGCGCGCCGAGTATGTCGGGCCGCATGCGCATCGCATCGCGCACATTGCGCAGATTGCGTGCCATCACATCGAACGGATTGGTGATGAGGCTGCATACCTGTCGTGTGGTGCCGTGCATCATGTGCCCGGCGCGTGCCATCGCGATGCCGTGCGGACCGTCGTCGAACGAGTTGCCCCACGCGCCATGGGCATGGATATCGATGTAACCCGGTACCAGTAGCTGACCGTGGGCGTCGATGATTTGCGCACTGCCAATGCCGTGTGATTCGGCAAGCTCGGTGAACGGCGAAGCGGTGTCATCAACGCCCGTCTCGGCGATCACGCCATTCTCGCAGATGACCCATGCCCGTTCCGCGATGCCGCGGGCGTCAATGCGCTGCGCGTTGCGAATGGCGAATGCAGATGCGCGGTGCGTGAACGAATCGGCGATGCGTGCGGCGATCTGATTCCGGCGCTCAGTGGTTGTCATGGCCGTCATGATGTCTCGCTCCTTGCCATGAGATTGTGCCTAGATTCCCTGCCATGCCGGTTTGTGATCGTAGGCGTAGCGGTAATAATCCTTGTTCCGCAGTTTCGACGCGGCCTTCTCGTCCACGATCACCGTGGCATGCGGGTGGAGTTGCAGAGCGCTTGCCGGGCAGAACGATGAGACTCCGCCTTCCACTGTCTCCGCGATGGCCTCCGCTTTGCCGTCTCCGAAAGCGAGCAGAATGAGATGGCGCGCTTTCATGATGGTGCCGATGCCCTGGGTGATGCAATGTGTGGGCACCTTGTCCATGTCGCCACCGAAGAACCGCGCGTTGTCTTCGCGGGTCTGTTCGGTAAGTGTCTTGATTCGCGTGCCGCTGGCCAGCGATGACCCGGGCTCGTTGAAGCCGATATGCCCGTCGGTGCCGATGCCGAGAATCTGCACATCCACCCCGCCGGCCGCGGCGATGGCTCGGTCGTATTCCTCGCCGGCATGCTCTATGGTGTCCGGATTTCCGTTTGGCACATGCACAAGCCCCGGTGTGAGCCCGAGAGGCTTCACCACGGTGCGGGTGATGACGCTGCGGTACGATTCGGGATGCTCCGGATCGAGCCCGGCATACTCGTCGAGAGCGAAGCCGCGCACCCGCGAGACGTCGAGATGACGTTCGTGGATCGTCTTGGCGAGCTCCCGATAGGCGGCCAGTGGACTCGATCCGGTGGCGAGACCAAGCACGCAGTCCGGTTTGCGCTCTATGAGCTTTGCGACCGCCTGTGCATATATCGCACCGGCCTCTTCCTGGGAATGGACGATGATGACTTCGGTCATGATTGCTCCTTTGCAATGCTTGTGGTGGGCGGCCCGCACATTCGGGCTCTTGGGTTACCTCAGTTATGTGGATTGGTTACGCGGGGACGGGTATGCGCTCCGCGCACAATGCCGCGCCGATGGCTCCGACGGGCATGTTGGCGGGGGCGAGACGCAGGCGTCCCGGCAGCTGCAGTGACGTGATGAACGGACTTTCCAATGCGCGTTCATGCAGCTCCTGCGAGATGGCTTCCAGCAGAGAGGACCCGGTTTTCGCCATGCCTCCGCCGAGGATGATCTGCGCGGGGTCGACGGTGACGGCGAGAATGTCTATCGCGTCGGCGATGGCTCCGATGATAATGGATTTCACATCTTCGGCCTGCTTGTGCCGCGGGTCGTCTGGGTTGGCTGAGGCCGCAAGAATCGCCGGCATCGGCGGATCCGCGTATGGCCATAGTCGTTTGGCGGCACCACCGCTTGCCGCTGTCTCGAGGCATCCGCGTTGCCCGCATGCGCATTTCCACCGGTGGGGTTCCACCGGAATATGGCCGATTTCTCCCACGGTGTTGCTTGAACCCCGGTCTATCGCGCCATCGCGCAGCACACCTGCGGCCAACCCAGTGCCGAGGTTCAGGAATGCGATGGTGCCGGTCTGTGTGCCGTCTATCAGTCGTGCTGCCCCGAGGGCCGCCGCGTTGACGTCGTTCTCCACTATGGTGGGCAGCCCACATTGCTCGCGTATGGTCTGCGCCAGCGGAACATAGGGGATGGCAAGGTTGGCGATGTCGCGCACGTCGCCACTCGCCTCGTCGACGGCCCCCGGGGTGCCGATGCCTATGGCCTGTGGCCCTGCAAGTTCCGGGTGTTCGGCAAGCTGGGTGGTGAGTGCATGCACGACGGCGACAATGTCTTCGATGAGCGCGTCGGCTCCTCGTCGAGCCGGTCGCTGTGCCTGGGCGAGTATGCGGGGGCCGTGTGGGAGGTCTTCGACGGCGACTCCGGCGATTTTGGTGCCGCCCACATCTATGCCCAACAGGATGGGTGGGGATTGTGTTGGGTCCGGCATGACGACTCCTTTCCATATGGCGCTTCCCATGGAACGCGCTGTGGTTCAGACGACTTTGTCTGGGTCCTGGGCATGAATATGACGAATGTAGGGAACGAGTGCGCGAATGACGTTGATCGCCTGCCCGCGCAGCGATGCGTCTGCGCCCACCTGACAACGGTGCAATTCGGGAATGGTGATGTACTGTGTGTTCATCGCGGCGCTCAGTTCGCCGGCCATGGCGTTGAGGAAGGTCTCTCCGCCAATGTCGGCGGGGGCGTCGATGGTCACGTCATGCAGGTTGAGCAGGCCGAGAGGCATCGCCATCACGCGGCCGAGTAGTTGGCCGGCTCCGGTGAGCACTTCGGAACGGTTCGAGGGGTCGCTGGCAATCTGGGCATACAGATTGTTCGTGGAGAGGTATGCCTCAAGGCAGCCTTTTTTGCCGCAGGCACAGTCCGGGCCTTCCGGGTCGACGATGACGTGCCCGATCTCCCCGGCCATGGAGGTGGCCCCGTTCACGATCTGCCCGTTGAGGCACAGGCTCGCTCCTACGCCGGCGCCGATGCGAATGAGCATGGAATTCATGCCGCCCTCGCCGAAGAACCGTTCCGCGATGAGCGCCGCGTTGGTGGCGTTGCCCACCAGGACCGGGACGCCGAGATCTTCGCTCAGCAACGCATGCGCCGGCACGTCGCGCCATCCGAGTTGCACGGCGTTCACCACGGTTCCCTCGGGATCCACAACACCCGGCACTGCCAGCCCCAGTCCCAGAACCGGCTGCGGGCTCATCTCCAGCAGCCGGTGTGCGAGCGTGGAGATGAGCTCGATCGATACGTCGGTGTTGTTTTCCACGGGAATCTCGGTGCGATCGATGATACGTCCGCACAGATCGACGAGCGCCCCCTTGATCACATACTGTTGGGAGAGATCAATGGAGATGGTGCGCCAGAAGGCGGTGTCTATGCCGAGCATGACGGAGCGCTTGCCACGTCCGGTGCGGGTCTCGGCGCCCACTTCGCGTATGATGCGGTCGTTCAGCATCTCGCCGGTGACCTCGGTCGTCGCCATGCGTGACAGTCCGAGCGCCCGTCCGAGGTCGCTGCGCGACATGGTGATGGAGGGGAACAGCAGATTGAACGCCGCCATGATGTTGTGCGCGCGTACGTCCGATGGCACGGTTTTCGTGCTCACGTCGGTGGGGATTCGCTCGAATGAGGAGATAATCATGGTGCTCCTTACTCCGATGTCGCAGGTGATTGCAATGGGCCGTCTTGTCGATGACGTCGTTAGTGAGTGATTACAGAATAGCATATTATGTCAATCAAGTATACATAATTAAGCTTAGGCTAGAAATCTATATATTTCATTGCGTTTATTGAATTATGTGGTGCCTATATTCCTTGCGCTGATGTATTTTTGCTTTCATATGTCAGTGATGTAGCAGATTGCTCGGCATCGTTTTCCGGGTTGGTTGCGAAGCCGAGATAGATGTTCTCGTCATAGGTGACATGAGAGCCTTCCGGATGCCAGTCGGTGTGTTTGGGGGCTGCGCCCGCGTTGACGAAGATGTTGCCCCGTATGGTGGCGACGCCGTCAGCGCGGTCGAGGCGTAATGGATTGGCGTCCTCGGCGATGATGAACGTGTTGCAGGCGATGCTGGCGTCCGGGTTCCGGGGGATGTCGATGGCGCCCATGCGGTCGCGGTCGGAGACGTTGTGGTGGAAGCTCGAACGCACGGCCTTCTCGTTGCAGAACATCACGCAGCCGCCGGAGTTGTTGCGCGAGTAGTTGTGGCGGTATGTGGTTCCGTCGCCGTAGTCCGCGTCCCATGCCTGACCGTCGCCATTGCCGCGGTCGGCGTTCAGTGTGTCATAGGCCTCATTGAGCTCGAACAGTGCGTTCTTGCACCGCCATGGCCAGATTGCCGCAGCGACCTTGTCGTTGCCGGTGGCGGTGTAGATCTCGTCGCATATCTGCGCGGCCGCTTCGCGCGAGACGTTGCGGCGGACGATGGGTCGGTCGCAGTACATCACCGTGATGGCGTCGCCGCCCGCATGCTCGACCGTGTTGCCTTCGACGAGCACGTTCGTGGCGCCGTAGGTGCGTATGAGTTCGTCGTCGATGGTCCCGTCGCCGTAGTCGAAGGTGTTGTTCCAATTGCCGTCTGCGTCCCTGCCTCCATGGTCGATCATGTTGAGGTAGGCGGTGTAGCCGACTGCGATGCCCCATCGGCTGGTGTTTCGTACGTGATTGTCGACAATGCGTATGCCGTCGAATCGGGCGATGTCCGTCCGTATGCGCGCCGGGTCTTCGGGGAAGTGGGCTATGCAGTAGATGCCGCCGTTGGCCATGTGCTTGTCGTACACATTGCCGTCGACGTCATGCACGTCCAGTCGCTGCAGGGTGATGTCGCGCGTGGTGCCGGCGTTCTCGGCTATGACGGCCACGCCGGTGCGGTCCATCACGTCCAGGTCGTTGAACCGCATGCCATCTGCATCGTCCGTTCTCCTGTTGGTGATTTCCAGATCGTGGACCCAGATGTGGGAGCAGTCGCGCAGGAGCAGCGCGGTGGAGACGGTGCCGTGGTTGCGGTGTGGTGAGCCTCCGATCGGGGCCCGGTAGTCCTCATGCCATTGGCCTGCGCCGTTGCAGTCGATCGCGGGCTTCGGCAGATTCGGGTCGCCGTAGCAGCCTATGGTCACCGGTTTGTCGGAGGTGCCATGAACATTGGTGAGATGCAGTGACTCACCTTGGAAACGGGAACCTCGTTCAAGCAGGATCTCGTCGCCGGGGGAGAATTCGATCTCGCGAAGGTGGGCCAATGTGCACCGTACGGTTTCGGGGCCTTGGGGCGGCTGGGTGTCGTGCAATGTGGAACAGTAATAGATGCTCATGGGGATCCTTGGTGTGTTGCGGCAGCGCTCGTCGTTGGGCGCCTGCGCCGGGTCGAATAGGATGACGTTTCTGAGTATATCGCATTTGGTAGGAATGGTGACATAACGATGTCTGGTAATAAAACGTTGGTATTTCAATGGTTTTAAAGAAGGTATGCCTAAAGAGAACTAAAAAGTAATCGAAGTTGACAATTACGGAACGACTCGCTATGGTAGGAGCATCACCACGAGGAAGTGGTGGAAGGCTCCACGAATCCAACGGGCGGCCATTCGCCCATCTGAACACAAAGGAGTGCAGAGACATGAAGTGGAACAAGAGCGTAATGGCGGCCGCTGCAACGGCGGGCGCAATGTGCATGGTGTTGGCGGGCTGTGGAGGAGCTCCTGCTTCGAGCGGTGGCGCCGCCACCTCCTCGGGCGGCAAGGTGGAGATCACCTACATCCACCGACTGCCAGACAAGTCCGGCATGACCTCCGTCGAGCAGATCGTGTCGCGCTGGAACAAGGAGAATCCGAATATCCAGGTCAAGTCGATCCATTTCAACGGCAATGCCTCCGACCTCATCAAGAAACTTGAGACGGATGTGAAGGCCGGCAATGCGCCGGATCTCGCACAGGCCGGCTATGCCGAGATTCCGGAGCTCTTCACCAAGGGCGTGCTGGAAGATGTAACGTCCGAGGCTGCTCCTTACCAGAAGGACTTCGCGGCGGGAACCTACGACCTCATGACGATCGGAGGCAAGACCTTCGGTCTGCCGCAGGACACCGGTCCGCTCGTGTACTACTACAACAAAGCGGAATTCGACAAGCTTGGCATCGAAGTGCCGAAGACGAGGGACGAGCTCATCTCCAGCGCGAAAAAGGCCGCCGAACAGGGCAAGTACATCATGTCGTTCCAGGCCGATGAGGCGGGCAATATGCTCAGTGGTCTGGCCGGGGCGTCCGGCCCGTGGTATCAGGTGGTGAACGACGCATGGAAGGTCGACACCGAAACCGCCGGGTCCAAGGCGGTGGCCGATGTGTACCAGCAGCTGCTGGACGGCAAGGCGGCGACCACGAATCCGCGTTGGGACCCGTCATTCGACGCCTCGTTGCAGAAGGGCGAGCTCATTGGCACCATCGGCGCCGCATGGGAGGCCCCGTTGCTCATGGATTCCATGGGAGACAAGGGCAAGGGCGACTGGCGTGTGGCCCAGGTCGGTGATTGGTTCGGCAATGGCGAGAAGACCGGCCCTGACGGCGGCTCCGGCGTCGTGGCGCTGAAGGGCATCAAGCATAAGGCCGAGGCCATGAAGTTCCTCGATTGGTTCAACACGCAGATCGAAGACCTCACCTCGCAGGGTCTTGTGGTGGCCGCCACCACCGGCACGGCGAAAACGCCGGCGAGCTGGTCCGAATTCTACGGTGGCCAGGATGTCATGGCCGAATTCGCCACGGCGAACTCGCACCTCGGTAACTTCTCCTACATCCCCGGCTTCTCCGCAGTGGGCACTGCCATGAAGGAGAAGGCCGCCGATGTCGCCGCCGGCAAGGCGAAGGCGGAATCGATCTTCGAAGCGGCGCAGACCGCATCCGTCGACACGCTGAAGGACTACGGCCTGTCGGTCGCGCAGTAACCGCAACGATGCGGCCGAGCGGAGGGGCTGTTCCCCTCAGGCCCCTCCGCTCTACCGTTGCAAAGGAGCAAACAAAATGGTTGTCGTAACATCCTCCGTGACACCCCGGCAGCATGGTGTCCGTGCCATCGACGCAGAACAGAGCCAGCCGAAGGCAATCGAGAAGAAGACGAAGGAGAAGCTGTCTCCGGCAGCGAGGCGCGAGGAGCGCACCGGCTGGATGTTCATGCTGCCATTCGTGTTGCTGTTCCTGCTCGTCTTTATCTTCCCCATTCTCTATGCGATCTACTCGAGCTTCTTCCAGCAGGTCGCCACCGGTGGCGGCGCCTATGGCGGCGGCGAACTGGTCAACAAGTTCGTGGGATTCGAGAACTTCAGGTACGTGATCACTTCCGGTGCGTTCTGGGCGGGAATGGGCAGGGTCATGCTCTACACCGCCATCCAGGTGCCGATCATGATCATCTCCGCCTTGGTGCTCGCCATGCTACTCGACTCGCTGATCGTCAAACACGTCTCCGGCTTCCGCCTCGGCTACTTCCTGCCTTACGCGATTCCCGGCGTCATCGCCTCGATCATCTGGGTCTATCTCTACAACGGCCAGATATCGCCAATCGTCAAAGGGCTGGCGGCCTTGGGCATCAATGTGGATTTCTTCGCCAACAATGTGGTGCTCGCCTCCATGGTCAACATCACCACCTGGACCTTCACCGGCTACAACATGCTGATCTTCCTCTCCGCCCTGCAGGCGATCCCGCACGAATTATACGAGGCGGCGCGCATCGATGGAGCCAGCGGTTGGCAGATCGCCACGAAGATCAAGCTGCCGAATGTACGCGGCGCCGCCCTGCTCGCGATGCTGCTTTCGATTGTCGGCACCATCCAGCTGTTCAATGAGCCGCAGGTCATGCAGACCGCAGATCCGGGCATCTCCTATTCGTATACGCCGATGATGATGGCGTTCAACACCTCACGCGGCACCATCACCCCGAAGGGCGACGGCCCCTCGAACGCCATAGCCATCGTCATGGCCATCATCGCAGGCCTGCTCGCCATGATCTACGCACTCGTCGAAAGGAAGGTGAACGAGCAATGAGCTTCGCAACCACCGTCCGCACCAAGTTCCGCAATCCAATGTGTGCGCAGAGGAAGGCCGAGCGCATGCGTGAGCGCATGGAGAACGAGCTTCCGCGCTCCATGAAGCCGAAGCCGGTCACGAAGACGGTGACCGTCATCATCCTCGTCTTCGCGCTCGTCTACTTCCTCTTCCCAATCTACTGGGCCATCATCGCCTCCACGAAAACACCGTCGCAGCTCACCGGTTCGAACGGACTGTGGTTCGCGGTGCCCCTTGACGAGTTGCCGAACGCCATAGCCAGCAACTATTCGATTCTGCTCGGCTGGACGCGCGACAACTTCTGGCGCTGGGTGGGCAATTCACTGCTCTACTCGGGCGTCTCGGCCATCATCGGCACCATCGTCTCGGTCATGGCCGGTTACGCCACCGCCAAATTCAAGTTCCGTGGCAAGGGCATCACCATAGGCATCATCATGGGTGCCATGCTCATGCCGGCGGCATTGCTCACCATTCCCCAGTACGCCATCTTCAACACCTTGCATCTCGACAACACGCTGCTGGCGATCATCATCCCGTGCTGCGTCTCGCCGTTCGGCTTCTTCCTGGGTCGTGTGTATGCGCAGAGCTCGGTGCCGGATGAACTGCTCGAGGCGGCGCGCATCGATGGCGCCAGTGAGCCGCGCATCTTCTTCACCATTGTGCTGCGTTTGCTTGCGCCAGCCATGGTGACTATATTCCTGTTCATGTTCGTGGCCACTTGGAACAACTTCCTGTTGCCGTTGATGATGCTCTCGAGTGAGAACCTGTACCCGGTGACGCTCGGCCTGTACGGCATGGTCTCACTGGCCACGTTCAACGACCGTGGGGCGCTCATGATGGGTTCGCTGCTCGGCGTGCTCCCCGTGATCATTCTGTTCCTCACGCTGCAGCGTTTCTGGCGCGCCGGACTGGCCGCCGGTTCCGTCAAGGGCTGAGGCCGCATCCTCACAACGAAAGCGCGTGGCTTACGCACCGTTCCTCGGATCAGGCGCACACGCGCTTTCGTTTGCCCGGAGTGAGTGCACGTTCGTCGCTCCGGCATGCATCGCATCCATCCATTCAGGCTCATGCACCTGAGATTCAAAGGAGAATCACCATGTCCACCGGTCGTTTCACATTGCCAAGCGAAGAGAACTTCGCCGAGGAGAC
This sequence comes from Bifidobacterium animalis subsp. animalis, assembly GCA_004154635.1. Taxonomy (GTDB): domain Bacteria; phylum Actinomycetota; class Actinomycetes; order Actinomycetales; family Bifidobacteriaceae; genus Bifidobacterium; species Bifidobacterium animalis_B. Next base: position 101,000 of record RSDC01000010.1, on the reverse strand, counting down.
CGCCCGTCTCGCCGATCTGTGGGGAGCCGATGCCATTCGCAATTCGGATGGCACGCATCTCGACGAAGCCGTGGAACGGCTCGGCAAGCGAATCTACAGCGCCTATTTTCCCACCCGCGCGCATAACGAGTGGATCAGTCTGCACATGGACGAGACGCCGCAGGTATACTTGCTCACCAATCGCGTGCTCGCCGAATCCGAGACCGTCACCATTGCGCTCATGGAGAGCTTCTACGAGGAGCAGCTGCAGCCGAACCGCGACGCGGACGTGCACAGGTACTGGGAGGTCGTCGACCGCACGACGGGTGAAGTGGTGGCGACCTCGCAATGGGAGTACGATGCCGACTCTGACACGGTGAGCGTGCACGGCGCCGAACCGATGCACGAGTACACGGTCTCGTTCCTCGCCTACATCATTTGGGACCCGGTGGAGATGTACAATCATCTGACGAACGACTGGGGTGACAAGGAACACGAGATTCCCTTCGACATCTACCATCCCGCTACACGAGATTTCGTGTTCCGCACCTTCGAACAGTGGCTCAAAGACAATCCGCAGACCGATGTCGTGCGATTCACCACGTTCTTCTACCAGTTCACGCTGATCTTCGACCAGGAGCACCGCGAGAAGATCGTCGATTGGTTCGGCTGTGCATGCACCGTCTCACCGCAGGCCCTCGACGACTTCGAGCAGGTGTACGGCTATCGGCTGCGCCCGGAGGATTTCGTGGATGAGGGGTGCTACAATTCCACCTGGCGTATTCCACGCAAGGCGCAACGCGACTGGATCTCCTTCCTTTCCACCTTCGTGCGTGCGAATGTGAAACGGCTCGTCGACGAGACGCATGCCGCCGGCAAAGAGGCGATGATGTTCCTCGGCGACCAATGGATCGGCACCGAACCATACATGGATGGATTCGACGAACTCGGTCTCGACGCCGTGGTCGGCTCCGTCGGCGACGGCACCACGTTGCGCATGATCGCAGACATTCCCGGCGTGCGGTATACGGAGGGCCGGTTCCTGCCGTACTTCTTCCCCGACACCTTCCATGAGGGGAACGACCCAAGCATCGAGGGCCTCGACAATTGGCGCAAGGCCCGTCGTGCGATCCTGCGCTCGCCGATCTCCCGCATGGGCTATGGCGGTTACCTCTCCCTGGCGGCCAAGTTCCCGAAATTCGTGGATACCGTGACGGACATAGCCAATGAGTTCCGTGACATTCACGACCGCACCGGAGGCAAGGCGGCCGAAGGCGAGCTCAATGTGGCATTGCTCAACTGCTGGGGGCGTATGCGCAGTTGGATGGCCTTCACGGTGGCGCATGCGCTGCCCAACCAGCAGACATACTCGTACTACGGGATCCTTGAGGCGCTTTCCGGCATGCGTGTCAATGTGAGGTTCATCAGCTTCGACGATGTGCTTGCACACGGCATCGATTCGGATATCGACGTCATCGTCAACGCCGGTCCCGAGCACACCTCGTTCAGCGGGGGAGAGGTATGGCGCGACCCGAAACTCGTGGCGGCCTTGCGTGCTTGGGTGCGTGCGGGTGGTGCCTTTGTGGGCGTTGGACAGCCGAGTTCCACGGACTGGCAGGGCCGGTTCTTCCAGCTCGCCGATGTGCTCGGTGTGGACCAGGAACGGTTCCAGACGCTTTCGGTGGACAAGTATTGGCCCCAGGTCTCGGATGGGAATTTCATCACTGCGGATTTGACGGCGCATGACTCCATGGACTTCGGCGAGCCGATTCTCAACACATACCCGATCAATGAGCATGTGCAGGTTCTGCATGCCGAAAACGGCTCGGTGCAGCTTGCCGCAAATGAGTATGGGGCCGGTCGCGGTGTGTATATCTCGGGGTTGCCGTACTCGGCGGCGAACGCGCGTCTGCTTGAGCGTGCGCTGTTCTATGCGAGCCACCACGAGGCGGATTACGCCGCGTGGAGCTCGACGAACCCGGAATGCGAGGTCGCCTACTTCCCGGAGCGCCGAACATACTGTGTGGTCAACAACACCGATTGCGCACAGTCCACGCGTGTGCAGCGCGCGGATGGCACCGTCGATGAATTCGATCTCGCGCCGAGCGCCATCGCTTGGTGCGAGTTGGAATAATCCGCCCATTGCGTCGACAAGGAGGTCAACATGGGTAGGCAGTCAGAACCCGAAACGGATTTGTTGCGCATGGCCGGGCAATTCGCCCTCGACGGCGACATCATCTCAATCACACCGTACGGGGACGGGCATATCAATGTCACGTACCTGGTGGTCACCGATCGGGCTCGGTACATTCTGCAGAAGATGAACACCATGGTGTTCCCCGACACGGCGAATCTGATGCGCAATATTGAGCTCGTCACCGCGTTTTTGCGGGACGACGGCCAGGAGACGCTCGAACTCGTGCCCACCGAAACCGGAGCCGGGTACCTGGTCGACGGCGACGACGCCTACCGTGTCTACCGGTTCATCGAAGGCACAGTATCGTACAATCTGGTGGACGACCCGCGCATATTCGAACGGGCCGGCAGTGCATTCGGTGCATTCCAGCGTAGATTGGCGCGTTTCGATGCCACCCAGCTCACCGAGACGATTGCGCATTTCCACGATACCCCGCATCGGTACGCCGATTTCCGGGCGGCGGTGGCGGCGGACCCGCTCGGCAGGGGCGCCGACGTGCGCGAGGAGATCGAGTTCTTTGACGCGCATGCCGGCGAATACGCGCAGATCATGGAATCCCTCTCCAATGGCACTGTGCCGCTGCGCGTGACGCACAACGACACGAAGCTCAACAACATTCTGATGGATGCGCAGACCGGCGAGCCCCGTGCAATCATTGACCTCGATACGGTGATGCCCGGGTCGATGCTCTTCGATTTCGGCGACTCCATTCGTTTCGGCGCATCCACCGGACTGGAGGACGAACCGAATCTCGACAAGGTGCATTTCAGTCTGCCATTGTTCCGTGCATATGCCACCGGATTCCTCCGGGAGGCGGGAGAATCCGCAACCCCGCGCGAGATCGAATTGCTGCCCGTGGCGGCGAAGCTGATGACATTGGAATGCGGCATGCGTTTCCTCGGGGACTATGTGCTCGGCGATGTCTACTTTGCCACGAAATACCCCGAGCACAATCTGGTACGCGCTCATACGCAGATGCAGCTCGTGTGCGAAATGGAGGAGCAGATGCCCCGCATGCATGCGGTTATCGCCGATGTCATGGCCTCCCGCGACACAGGAGGCCACAATGAGTGACACTGCGCTGCGTGGGGCTGAGGCCGATACGTCGGCTGTGCTGGGAATCGTGGATGGACTGGTGACCTATGCGCGCGCGAATCTGCTGCTCGACCCGCGTGACGAGGACTGGATGCGCAATCGCATGCTTGAGCTGTTCAACGCCAATGAGGAGCTTTGTTCGCGTGCAGACCTACTGGCGAAAGGGCTTCCGGAAAATGTTCCAGAGGCTTTGCTGAACAATGACGAGGTGATGGGAGCGCTTTCCGCATTGCCGTCCCGCGTGGAGGATGAGTTCGGCAGACTGCGTGCCGCCGACGGCGGTATGGAGGCCATGCAATGGCTGTACGATTACGGCGTGGCAAACGGATACATCAAGCTCGCCCAGCTCAATCGCAATATCCGTTTCAACAGCGCCGGGCTGGTGATCACCATCAATACGGCGAAACCCGAGTTCACGGATATGCGCAAGGCCGCTCGCGGCAACAGCGTGGGCGGCAGTTTCGCGCAATGCACAATCTGCCATGCGAATGAAGGTCTCGCCTCGCGGGACAAACGCACGTTGCGCACGGCGCAGGTGGAGCTCGACGGCTCGCCTTGGTTCTGGCAATTCTCCCCCTACGGCTACTTTCGCCAGCATGGAATATGCGTGAATCGGGAGCACACGCCCATGCATGTCGATGAGTCGACATTCCGGCATCTGCTTGATTTTGTGAGCCAATTCCCAGGGTACTTCCTCGGATGCAATGCCGCATTGCCCCGCATAGGAGGTTCGGTGCTCGCTCACGACCATTACCAGGGCGGCGGCGAAGTGATGCCGATGCAGCGGGCGGTTGCATGGAAGCGGTTCCTGTTGCCGGAGGCGGACGACGCGGTGTTGGAGATCGTGGACTGGCCGGCGACGGCGTTACGCATACGCTCGCGGAACAGCGCGCAGATCGTGCGCATAGCCGAACTCATTCGTGAAGCCTGGTCGTGCTATGACAACGCCGATCTCGGCATTGCTTCCCATGGCGATGCCGGTGAGGCGCAGTCCTCGGTGTCACCGATTGCACGGCTCATTTCCGAGGGGGACGGGTCTTCCTCGTATGAGATGAGTTTGATTCTGCGTAACAATGCGGTGAGTGACCAGTACCCGCTCGGAGTGTTCCATGCTCATCCGGAGTACTTCTTCATCAAACAGGAGCCGATCGGTCTCATTGAGGCGATGGGATTGTTCGTGCTTCCCGGCCGGCTTGTCACCCAACTTGGGGAGCTCGAACGCGCATTGCTGGCCGGCGATGCGTTGCCGGGCAATCTCGCCGAGTTCAGATTGGCGTGGGACGAAGTGCGCGCCGATCTGGGCGAGCAAGCGGTGCCTGACGAATATGCTGTACGTGAGGCGCTCCGCCGGGAAGTCGCCGGTATCTGCCGTAGGATCCTGGGCAACATAGCCGTGTTCCCCGGGCATGCCGAGACAGAGGGATTCCTGCGTGAACTTGGTTTCGTTCCATTGTCTGACGGTGCGCCAAGCGAGGACTAGCAACAACTCTGGTCGTTTTGGCGGCATGCGTGTGCGGTGAACGACCATACTTCGGGTGACTTTGGTCGTTTTGGTGGCGCGTGTGTGCGGTAAACGACCAAACTTGCGCGAACTATGGTCGTTTTGCTGACGCCCGCGTATACCAAACGACCATAGTGGGGGAGATTATGGTCGTTGAGGTGACACGTTGCTCACTCAACGACCATATGTGGCGCCAGGGGATCTTTTATGGGTGGCCCGGTGAAATTGCTGGGCATTGCCGGAATTGGTCGTCGCCCCACCTAGACTGGGAGAGGTTTCGTCTGTGCGGCGGGGCCCCTCGTATGTGCGACGCGCGGAAATGGTGGAGGAACATGGCTGAACGACCGGAAACGCAAGAGAAACGCAGGGCGATTCTGCGTGCCGCGACCGAGGTGTTCGGTGAGAAGGGCGCCACGAAGGGCACGTTGGAAGACATCGCCGAGAAAGTGGGCATGACCCGCGCCGGCGTGCTGCATCACTTTGGTTCCAAAGACAATCTGTTGCTGCAGACGGTGATCTACCGCGATTCGGTGGATCTCGAGGATTACCCGGAAGACATGGCGCGCGGAGGCATGCCCGAGAATGGCGCCATCACGTTCCGCCATCTCATCAAGACGGCGAAGGCGAACGAGGCGCGCCCGGGCCTGGTCAAGGCGTTCATTGCGTTCTGTGCGGACTCCATTCGCGAAGACAGTCCCGCATACGACTACTTCGTCTCGCGGTACCGCAATCTGCGGCGCGTGCTCGAGAAGGCGCTGCGCATCATGGCCGACGAGCTCGGCAAATCGGTTGACGACTCCACAATCCGCAACACGGCGATGTCGATTCTCGCAGTGATGGATGGCTTGCAGATTCAATGGATGCTCGACCCGGATGCGATCGGGTTGGCGGAGGAGACCGAACGGGCGATCAAGCTGATGCTCGCCGGTGCGCTTGACCTGAACGACGAGGAACGCGACGCGATTCTGTGACTCCCACTGTGCCTGCAGCGTGACGAATTGGTGAAGTTTTCGTCGGTTTGCGCGGGTGGTTACTCGACGGTAAGTGATGCGGTATATGCTGGGATATGTATCTTCCGCGAATTTCGATGAGGAAATTGTTATGATTTCACGTGAAACAAATATGCCATATCTGGATTCGTCCCTGCCGATTCCCGCGCGCGTCGCCGACCTGCTCGGCCGCATGACTCTCGAGGAGAAGGTGGGGCAGATGATGCAGCTCGACGCCCGCAGTGGCGAGCTCTCCGATCTCGTTGTGGGCCGCCATGTGGGCTCGATCCTGCACACCTCTCCCGACGATCTCGTGCGTGCGGCGCAGATAGTGCGCGACCAGACGCGTCTGGGTATTCCGCTGCTCGTCGGCGATGACTGCATTCACGGGTATTCGTTCTGGCCGGGCGCCACGATCTTTCCGTCGCAGCTTGGCATGGCATGCAGCTGGGATCCGCAGAAAATCGAGGATGCCGCTCGCGTGACCGCCGAGGAGGTCTCCTGCACCGGCGTGCACTGGACGTTCTCGCCGGTGCTCTGCATTGCGCGCGACACCCGGTGGGGCCGTGTGGACGAGACCTTCGGTGAGGATCCGGTGTTGATCGGTGAGATGGCATCCGCCATGGTCAAGGGCTACCAGAAGAACGCCGCCGCGGGCGAGACCTTCGCCGACGATGCGATTCTCGCCTGCGCCAAGCATTTCGCTGGCTATTCGTACACGCAGGGCGGCCGTGACGCCTCCGAGGCCGATCTGACGCATCGCGCGTTGGAAAGCTGGTATCTGCCGCCATTCGAGCGTGTGGCCAAGGAGGGCTGCGCCACGTTCATGCTCGGCTACGAGTCGATCGATGGCACGCCGGTCACGTTCAACACCTGGCTGTTGAGCAAGAAGCTGCGCGGCGAATGGCAGTATGGCGGCACGTTGGTGACCGATTGGGACAATGTGGGCCGTGCCGTGTGGGAGCAGCACATCAAGCCGAACTACACGGTGGCGGCGGCCGATGCCGTCAAGGCCGGCAATGATCTGATCATGACGACCCCGGGCTTCTATGAAGGCGCCATCGCGGCGGTGAGGGACGGTCTGCTCGACGAGCGTCTGCTGGACGACGCCGTGGCGCGCCTGCTCACGCTCAAGTTCCAGCTTGGTCTGTTCGAAGATCCGCGTTTGCCCGATCGCGCGCGCATCGACGCGGTGATCGGGTCCGCAGACCATGCGCGGCGCAATCTGGAGATGGCGCGTGAATCGATTGTGCTGCTGCGCAACAACGTGGCACTGCCGTTTGCGGATGCCGGTGAGCTGCACAGGATCGCAGTGGTGGGGCCGCTTGCGGACGATGCGCAGAATCAGCTCGGCGATTGGGCGGGCAACTCGGGTCAGGTGCCGTGGATGCCAGAAGGCCAGCCGCGCGAGATGATCTGCACGGTGCTCGACGGCGTGCGCGAGTTGGCGCCTGCAGATTGCGAGATCACATATGCCCGTGGCGCGAACGTGGTGGATCTGGTGCCGGATCCGGAAGGTGAGCTCTACCCGGATGGCCAGCCGCGGCCGAAGATGGCGGTGGCCGCGAAAATCGACCAGCGACTGCTCGACGAGGCGGTGGAACAGGCGCGTGCGGCGGACGCGGTGATCGCAGTGGTCGGCGACGTCGTGCAGCTCGTCGGCGAGACGTGCTCGACGGCGACACTCGAACTGCAGGGCAGTCAGAACCGTCTGCTGGAGGAGCTCGCCAACGTTGCACGTGAAACACATAAGCCGCTCATCGTCGTGCTCGTCAGTTCGAAACCGCAGGTACTGCCAGCGTGTGTGATCGGCGAGAACGGCGTGATCGTCGACGAATCCGCGGCGGACGGTCTCGGCGCGCTGCTGTGGGCGGCGAATCCTGGTATGCAGGGCGGCCGTGCGATTGCCGAGATCATCTTCGGCAAGACCGAGCCGAGCGGGCGTCTGCCGATCACGTTCCCTCGTCATGTCGGGCAGCTGCCGGTGTTCTACAACGAGATCCGCGGTCAGCACGGCAATCGGTACGCGGATCTGACCCAGGATCCGGCGTTTGCGTTCGGCGAGGGCCTCTCGTACACGACATTCGAATACGGAGATCCGCAGATTGTGAACGGTTCCGAATTCCGCACGGGTGACACGGTGCGCGTCGAAGTGGATCTGACGAACACCGGCGCGCGCACGGGCACCGAAGTCGTGCAGCTGTACATCAGCGACGTCGTCACATCGTTCACCTGGGCATGCAAGGAGCTCAAGCTGTTCCGGCGTGTGACGCTCGAGCCGGGGGAGACGCGGCGCGTGGCCTTCGATCTGCCGGTCGATTCGTGCACGATCGTGAACGGCGATGCCGAGCGGATCGTCGAACCCGGCGAATTCAAGGTGCTCGTGGGGCATTCGAGCCGCGACGAGGATCTGCGGCAAGCGACGTTCACCGTGGTGGAATGAGGCGCTGTGGAATCCGTTCGATCTTCGGCCGTGTCCGGTATGACGGCGTCGGAGATGCTGCCGTATACCGACGCTTTTGCGGGTGTGCTGGGAGGCGGCGTCCTCGTGCAGTCGGACAGGCCTGTCGGCGCGAAGCTGCACCAGCGGCTTCGTGCCGTGATCGAGGACGTCGAGCGCACGTTGTCGCGATTCCGTGCGGATTCCACCGTGGCCCGCATTGCTGAGCATGAGGGTTCCTTTGCATTCCCCGACTGGGCTGAACCGATGTTCGCCTGGTACGACGAGCTGTTCGCGGCGACCGATGGGCGCATCGACCCAGGGGTGGGCGCCGACCTGGTTCACTTGGGCTATGCGATGTCGTTCGACATGCTGGATGCCGAAACCCATGCCGATCAGCGGGATTTTGGCGGCCCCTCCTCCGATGTGCGTAGCCGTGCGCATTGGTGTGCCGACGTTCGCCGGCGCGGCGCCGTTCTGATGACGGAGCGCCCGGTGCAACTGGATTTCGGGGCCTGCGGCAAGGGGCTCTGTGTGGATCTGCTGGCTGCACAGCTCGAGTTGGCGTTCGGTGAGGAGGTAGCGTTCGTCATCGATGCCGGCGGTGATCTGCGCATCCACAATCTCCCGCACCCCATGCGCATCGCGTTGGAGCACCCCTCCGACGTGAGCCAGGCGATTGGTATTGCCGAGCTGGCGAACGGTTCGTTCTGTGCAAGCGCCCCGAGTCGCCGCCATTGGCATGATCTCGCGGGCCGCCATGTTCACCATCTGCTGGACGCCGTGGCCGGCGAGCCCGTGGACGACATTGCGGCGAGCTGGGTTGCCGTGCCGTCCCGTGATGCCGCCAATCCTTTGCTGGCGCGATTTCCCGCATGCCCGACCATGCTGGCTGACGGTCTGGCGACTGCGTTGTTCTGCACAGCGCCGGCCGATCTTGGCCGTGGTCTTACGTCCGATCGAGGTGTCGGGAGCGCCTTCGACTATGCGGTGGTGGACTCGGCGGGGCGCCTGCAGTGCTCGCCGGGGTTCCCCGCGGCGTTCTTTGTGTAGCCGGGATTTCGTTCGTGCTGTGTCCACAATGCGGGCGTGAGCATTCAAATCTCATAATGTGGACTTCTGTGGATTGTGAAATCACGGTCCTCCGGAGCGTGATTCGTGTGGGAACGACTCAACGCCGACTTGTTCCTGAAGATGCTCTCATACAGCAAGTTTTTTGAAAACACAAGACTGTTGCTCAGAAAATTCACATATTAGCGTGGGTCTCGTTCAGATTTTCCGTTTGCGAAAGAAAACCATGAGATTCCTTCGATTCACCGCCACACTGCTCGCAGGCATCGTGCTGGCCGGCGTGATCGCCGCGCCGATGGCTGTGGCCGCCGACTGTTGCGATGACGAGGCAAAGACGCATATGGTGGCCGATGCGAACGTCCAAATGCAGAATGCCGCTGCCGATTACGATTCCTGGGGCGCCGTGGCCGAAGCAATCCGCGCCGAACTCAGCGAGGGTCGCACGGCCTACGCCGCAGGCGACCACGCGGCGGCTGCGGCGCATTTCAGCAAGGCGCTCAACACCGGCTACGTGGCCTCCAATTTCGCGAAAGCCATGGCCGACGTGCTCGGTCAGAGTGCCTATGCTGCGCAACTCAAGCAGTTGCAGTCCCTGAGTTCGCTCGCATACCGCGAAGACGGCGCGACGCAGATCGAACAGAGCGTGCAGCAAATCTCCGCACAGCTCGTCGATGCCGCACGCCGGCTCGATTCGACGGACTCGCTGGCGAATCCGCGCGATTTCGCGCAGGCCCGCGCCCAACGGATGCAAGCCGAACGCGTACGCCTCGATGCGAACAAGGTGCGTACGAACGAAGGCCGGGGCGAACGCAGCTGGACCGAGGTGTCGCAGCAGATGCAGGCGATTCTCGACGATGCCGTGAAGACCGCAGGCGCCGGTGACGGCGATGCCGGGGCGGCCAAGGTCAACGACGCCTACTACCAGTACTACGAGAAACTCGGGTTCGAGAAGAACGTGATGAACGCCATCGGAGGCTCGCGCGTCTCGAAGGTGGAATCGACGTTCAAGGAGGCCCGCAAGGCGATGGTGGCCGGACGTCCCTCCGCCGATCTCGTCGCCGAGCTCAAAGCGATGCTCGCCGAGGATGCCGCAACGCTCGACGGCGGCGACGGCTCCTCGAAGAATGCGATGACGTCATTCGTGACGAGCGCCGGGGGCCAATCGTTCCTCGTGCTGATTCGCGAGGGGTTGGAGGCGCTGCTCGTCGTGGCGGCCGTGGTCGCCTATCTGCTGCGTTCGGGTATGCGCAGGTTCGTGCGCTGGGTCTATGCCGGTGCGTTGCTCGGCCTGGCCGGTTCGGGCATCGTGGCCGTGGTGCTCACCAGACTGTTCGGCGGCTCGGGTCCGCAGCAGGAGATCATGGAGGGCGTATGCGCGCTTGTCGCCACGGTGATGCTCATCTGGAGCGGCAATTGGATGTTCTCCAAGCGCTCCGCGGAGTCGTGGAACACCTACATTCGAGAGAAGACCGAATCGGCGGTGGATTCGGTCCGCGCGGCCGACGCCACCCAGAGTGTCGCCGGCAGGGTCGCGTTGTCGCTGTCGATGCTGAGCTTCCTCGCCGTGTTCCGCGAGGGTGCCGAGACGGTGATCTTCTATGAATCAATCTATTCGATGACGCAGGATGGCCGCGGCATGTGGGTGGGAGGCCTATGCGCCGCCGCAGTGCTCGCCGTGCTGTTCGTGGTGATCAGATTCACTTCGGTGCGCATTCCGATCGGGCCGTTCTTCATGGTGACCTCAGTGCTCATGAGCGCACTCGCCGTGGTGTTCGCCGGCGGCGGCGTGCATTCGCTGATCGAAGGTGACCTGATCGTCGGCACCTACCTCGAGGGACTGCCCACGAACGACTGGCTTGGTCTGTACCCCTACGTGCAGACGCTGGCTGCCCAGGTCATCACCGCCATCATCGTGGTCGGCATGTTCGTGGTCGGCGGTCTGCGGCAGCGGGCCAGGAAGCCCGTCGAACAAGCCGAAGCCATTGAAACCACGGCGGAGTGATTCGCCAAACGTATTTGTAGTCAACAACTAGAGAGAAAGAAACACCATGAAAAAGAACACACTGACTGCCCTGCTCGCCGCACTCACCGCGTTGACGCTGACGGTCTCGCTGTCCGCGTGCGGTTCGGGATCGGGCTCCGGTTCGAACAATGCGAATGCACAGGCCTCGGGCACTGTCAAGGAGGCCGACGAGAAGGAGTCCTCCAACAAGGGCGCGGGATTCGAGGAGATTCCGATCGGCCAGGACCAGGAGGTCGGTCCGCTCAACGTGGCCGCCGTCTACTTCCAGCCAATCGATATGGAGCCGGCCGGCATGGGTCTGAGTGCAGCCGAGTCAAACCTGCATCTCGAGGCCGATATCCATGCGCTCAAAGACAACAAGCTTGGCTACGGCGAGGGTGACTTCATTCCAAAGCTGACCGTGGACTATGTGATCCAAGACAAGAACGACCCGAAGAACAAGATCGAGGGCACGCTCATGGAAATGAACGCCTCCGACGGCCCGCACTACGGTGCCAATGTGAAACTCAACAAGGACGGCGAGTACAAGCTCACATTCAAGATCCACTCCCCGGCCGAGAACGGCTGGATGCTGCATGTGGACAAGGAGACCGGCGTCGAAGGGCGCTTCTGGAACGAACCGCTCGAGGCCTCGTTCGACTGGGACTACACCGTTCACCAGTGGTGATCTGATACTGCCCGCCTCCGCAGCGTGCTCCCGGTTCGCGTCTGTGTAACTGGGAGCATGCGGCATGGCGGCATTTCATGACGAGGGAGATGACATGCTCTCACAGTATGTGCATGCACTGCAGGGACTACTCGGTCCTTGCCTGCTCGTCGCAGGACTCGACGTATTGCTTGGCTCGGCGCAACGGCCGTCGTGCAGGTCGTTGCGCCTCGGCGACGGCATACGTCGCGTCGGCCTGCTCATCGGTCTGGTTGGCGCCATCGCATTCGCCGCATTGCGTGCGACGGCCACACTCGACCGCCGTTCCACGGTGAATCTGCCCACGCTCATCTGCTGCGTGGTGCTGGACGTCGCACTGCTGTCCATCGTGCTGGGGTCCGCGAAGCTCGTACGGCATGCCGACCAGCATGCCGGTGCGATCATCGGCGCCAACATTGTGGCCGCGCTCGCACTTGCCGCCACGTTCTTCTATGCAACGCCCGATGTGATTCTGCAGCTCACGAACTGGGTGGAACCCGGCGATTCCGCATTCACCTCGCAAATGCTGGTGCGGGCGATCGGCTTCGCGCTCGGCACGGGAACCGCCATCGCCATCGCGGCAATCATCCGCACACTGCGGCAGACGGCGGTGCGCGTCACATTCACGGCGGCGGTCGCGCTGCTCGTCACCGTGCAGTTCGTGCGCCACGGCGTCGACTTGATCGCGTTGCTCACGAACATGCGCATGATGCGTCTGCATGGCGCGAACTTCCGCGGTTTCATCTGGGTGCGCAACCATGCGCTCGCACTCATCGTTGCACAGGCTCTGGTGTTCGCGATCCCGATCGTCTCCTCGGTCGCGGCGGGCATGCGCACGCCGGCGTCGGCGCAGAACCCGGCACAGATACGCGCGGGCAAGGCACACCGCCGGCGTGCATGGATCAGCGCGATCGCGGCCGCGCTCGCAATCGCCACAGCGTGGGTGACTCTGGCGTGGGGCAATGCAAAGCTCGCGGAGGTGCCACAGCTTTCCGAGCCCGAGCAGTATTCGATTACCAATGGCACGGCGACGATCACATTCGCGCAGGTGGCTGACGGGCATCTGCACCGCTTCGAATACCATGCGAAGGACGGCACGGCGATGCGGTTCATCATTGTGCGCAAAAACGGCGGCGCATACGGCGTCGGGCTCGATGCATGCGAGACATGCGGTGACGCGGGGTATAACGAGAAAGACGGCAAGATCATCTGCAAACGCTGCGATGTGGCGATCAATCTCGCGACGATCGGCTTCAAAGGCGGCTGCAACCCGATTCCATTGCCGTACCGCGCAGGCAATGGCGCGATCACGATTGCCACCGCCGATCTCGATGCACTGAGCAGTCATTTCAAATGATGCCGTGGCGCGTGACAGGGCGGTCATAAATCTGCGTAATTTGGGACAGTTTTGGGTGCGTGATGTCCCCAATTACGCAAGAGAGGTACGCGGATCCATTTGCGTAATTTGGGACAGATTCGGTCTGTTTTTGTCCCCAATTACGCAGAAGAGGTGGGCGGATTCTTTTGCGTAATTTGGGATAGTTTTGGCCTGTTTTTGTCCCCAATTACGCAAGGAAGAGACAGCGGACAGCGCAAGAGAGAAACAGCAGACAGCGCAAGGAAGAGACAGCAGATAGGGAGGTGGAAAACATGTTTCTGCTGAGGATTGTGGGATGGTCGCTGCGTAGGCAATCGCGGCGCAGGCTCCTGATCTCCGTCACCGTGGGTCTCGCGACGGCCGTGTGCGTGGCGATGCTCGGCATTGTGTTCGACGTGCAAGACAAGCTCAGCGAGCAGCTCGCCGCATATGGTTCGAACATCACGGTCCGGCCGAAGTCCGACGCCGTCGTCAGCGAGCTCTACGAGACCGAGGATGACAATGAAGGCGCCTTTGCAAAGGCGTCGACGGCGCTGCTCAACGAAGACGATGCGCGCAATATCAAGACGATTTTCTGGGCGTACAACATTACGAATTTCGCGCCGCGACTCGATACATCGGCAGCGGCGGCGGCCAGCGGCGGCAGGTCCGGCACCGTGCCGATCGTCGGCACCTGGTTCTCGAACACGCTGCATCTCGACACCGGCGAGTCGACTGTCGCCGGCGTCTCGGGCATGCGCACCTGGTGGAAACTCGACGGCCGATGGCCACAGGACGGCACGGACCAGGCGGTAGTCGGTGCCAGGCTCGCCCGTACGCTCGGCATATCCGCTTCGGTCATTGCCGCGCAGCCGCAGACCGTCTCTCTCGAACATAATGGCGTGGAAGTGCGTGTGCAGGTCGTCGGTGTGTTCTCGGCGAACGACGGCGACGATGACGCCGTCTACACCTCCACGGCGGTCGCGCAGCGGCTCGCCCGGCGACCTGGCAAGGTCGGCTCCATTGAGGTCAAGGCGCTTACGACTCCCGAGAACGACTTGGCTCGTCGGGCCTCGCGCAATCCCGCCATGCTGAGCCAGGAGGAATGGGAGACGTGGTATTGCACAGCCTATGCCTCGTCGATCGCCTATCAGATCGAGGAAGCGATCCCGGGAGCCGTGGCGCGTCAGGTGCGGCAGGTCTCGGCATTGCAGGATGAGGTGATGACGAAAACCCGTGCGGTTATGATCGTCATGACGGTGCTGTGCCTCGTCGCCTCCGCCGTTGCCGTGGCCAATCTGACGGCCGCGACCATTGGCGAGCGTTCAGGGGAACTGGCGTTGCTCAAGGCCGTTGGCGCCTCCGATGGCGCGGTGGGACGATTACTGCTAGCCGAGACTGCGGTGGTCTCCGTTGTCGGCATGTTGGCCGGCGGTGCAGCCGGTGTGGGGGTGGCGCAGATGATCGGGCGCATCGTGTTCGGCACGGGCATCACATTGCGTCCGATGGTGCTGCTGTTCGTCGCCGTGCTCATGGCGGGCACTGTACTGCTTTCCTCGCTCACTTCAATCCGTTCCGTAGTTCGTCTCCAACCAGCGCAGGTGCTTCATGGCAGATAACACACGTCATGCCGGTGCAATGCCGGCTCGTTCCGCCAACCGGCGGATGTTCTGGAAAATGGTCGTATTCGCCGCCGTCCGCAAGCGGTCGCGTGCCATCATGGCCGTCATCGCATCGCTGATCGGATCCGCGACACTGCTGTGCCTCGCCACAATCTGCCTCGTGGTGCCGGCACAGATGGATACCGAGATGCGTTCATATGGCGCGAATCTGATTGTCACGGCACCCAATGGCTTCGACGATGCCACGGTGCGCACGGTGACGCGGTCGGTGGAACAGGCCGGTGCGGCACGTTCAGCGGCCTACCGCTATGAATCGGTGCGCATCAACACGGCCCCGTACACGATGGCGGGCATCGAGCCGCAGTCGGTGCGCGCCATCAGCCGCCATTGGACGGTGGAGGGGGACTGGCCCGGCAGTGGTTCGGTGCTGCTCGGGCGCGATGCGGCACAGGCACTTGGCGTCAAGGTCGGTTCGACGGTCACGATCGGCCTGCGCAGCAACGACTCGGACCGTACACTGCGCAATGGGCGTCGTTCGACGGACATTCTCGACGACCGCGGTGTGCGCATGCGTGTTTCAGGCATACTCGACACCGGTGGGGCCGAAGACGGTCTGGTCTATATGGAAACCGGCGAGCTCACCGGATTCGCCGGCAAGCGTGGCCCGGACGTGCTCGAATTCGCCTCCGATGCGCAGCCCGACCGCCTCACCGCCCTCACCGGGGAACTGCGACGGACGGGTGAGAATACCGCGACCACGTACGATGCGCGGCAGGTGACGCGCATGACCTCATCGAACCAGCGCATCGTCACGATGCTGCGCATGCTGTTCTGGATTGTGTCGGTCGTGGCACTGGCTTTGACGCTGATGGGCGTTTCGACGACGATGGCGTCGATTGTGACGCACCGGCGTGCCGAAATCGGCCTACGCAGGGCACTCGGTTCGTCGGCGCGCGAGATCGCCGGCGAATTCCTCGTGGAATCTGCACTCTACGGGTTGATTGGTGGTCTGCTGGGCACTGGCATCGGGTATGGCATCGCGGTGATGCTGTGCGAACGCGTGTTCGGGCGACACATCGGTTTCGATTGGTGGCTCGCATTCGACTGTGTGGTTATGGCGATGGTGTTGGCGGTGCTCGCATCGCTCGGCCCGGTCCGTCGTGCCACGTCGATCGATCCGGCGGTGGTGTTGCGTGAGGAATAGGAGAACAGGAATGACAATGGAGAGGAACGCAAGGCAGGAAGGCGATGATGGCCGCATGGTGCTCGAATTGCGACATGTGAGCAAGGTCTACGGCGATCTGCGGGCCGTCGACGACCTCACGTTGAGCGTGCCGCAGGGGCAGTGGCTTGCGATAGTGGGATCGTCCGGCTCGGGCAAGACGACACTGATGAACATGATCGGCTGCCTTGACGCGCCGAGCTCGGGAGCGGTGGTGCTCGACGGCACGCGCGTCGACGATCTGCGGGCGAAGGAGCTGGCTGACGTACGCAAGAATACGATAGGGCTCGTATTCCAGAAATTCCATCTGGTGCCGCATCTGACGGCGCTCGAGAACGTGATGCTCGCGCAGTACTACCATTCGGTCGTCGACGAGCGCCAGGCAAAGGAGGCATTGGACCGCGTGGGACTCGACGACAGGGCGGCGCACTTGCCCTCCCAGCTTTCGGGAGGCGAACAGCAACGCGTATGCATCGCACGCGCACTGATCAATTATCCGAAGATCATTCTCGCCGACGAGCCAACCGGCAATCTCGACGAAGCGAACGAGCATATTGTGCTCGATCTGTTGCGCGAACTGCACGAACAAGGCACAACGGTCATCGTGGTCACCCACGACGCTCTCGTGGCGAGCTGTGCCCAGCGTGAGATCATGCTCAATCACGGCGTGCTCGTGGGTGAGCAGTGGAACAGCGAGGAGGCCCGCCGGGCATACGAGGCGGCCGACGGTGCGCCTGCGTACAGCGGCGACCGTGTGCCGGAACAATCTGTGGCCTTCGTTGACCCGACGAAAGCGGCGAAGACCGGCGGAAGGAGGAGCCAATGAGCGAATCGGATAAGCGGCGCACAAGCCGTGGAATCGGCGCGCTGGCGCTTGGTGCAGCCACGTTGGCGCTGCTGTCGGCATGCGGAGAGCCGTCCGCGCGGCCGATGGACGACGAGTTTGCCGGGAACTCGGGGGAGTCTGCGCAGTCTGAGTCCACGCAATCGAATACCGGCGGGGCGCGGGATACGGCTGGACGTTCCCCCGATGCCTCACAGGATCCTCAGTCATTCGCCGATGGTGAGTATGCGGCGATCGGCCAGTATGGGCCGGTCGGCGAAGACACGATCGATGTGTATGTGGGGGTGAAAGGCGGCACGGTCGAGTCCGTGCGCGTGGAGGGGCATCCGTTCACGTCGATCTCGCGCGGGCATCAGGAGGCGTTCGCGAAGTCGATCCCAAACGAGGTGGTGGGCAAGCCGCTCGCCGGTCTGAAGGTAGACAAAGTGGCGGGCGCGAGCTGGACGAGCGATGCATTCAATGCGGCCCTCGACGAGGTGAGGCGCCAGGCGGGAAAGTAATCCGAGCAGGCCTGGAGAAGTTCATGGTAGTTCGATGGCGGCGAATCCGAAAACTAGTGAAGAGCCGACGGCAATCTTCTTGCTGTATATTGTGCTTATGCCGTACGATGTGAAGCGAGAACAGAAGAACCTGTATGTGCCGGGCAAGACGCCCGCAATCGTCGAGGTGCCGGCGATGCAGTTCGTGGCGGTGCGCGGCGCGGGGGACCCGAACGATCCACACGGTGAATACCAGAGCGCGCTGCAGCTGCTGTACGGCATATCGTTCACAATCAAGATGAGTGAGAAATCCAAGGATTCACGTGATCACATCGCCGGGTACGTGCCATATGTCGTGCCGCCGCTGGAGGGTCTGTGGTGGATGGGGCGGAACGCGAGTGAGCCGGTCGATTACGCGCGCAAACAGGATTTCCAATGGATCTCGATGATGCGCCTGCCTGAATTCGTCACAGCGGACGCGTTCGAACATGCGCGCGGGCAGTTCGCGAACAAGCACCCCGAGGCGGACGTGTCACGCGCGCAGCTATTCGAATATGACGAGGGATTGTGCGCGCAGGTGATGCACGTCGGGCCATATGACACCGAGCCAGCGACAATCGCCGCCCTCGACAAGTTTGTGGGTGAGCATGGGTATGCGCTGGATTTCAGCGACGCGCGCCACCATCACGAGATCTACCTGAGCAATCCACAGCGGTGCGCTCCCGGCCGTCTGCGCACGGTGATCCGGCATCCTGTACGCGTGGCGTCTGAGTGAGAGAGCGTAGTTGTGTGCTTACACATAAAGAAAAAGGCCGCTGCGGTGGAATGAATGCAGCGGCCTTAGTGGAGCTGATGGTAATCGTGATATCTGTCGGAAGCTCAATGAAAATAGATATTTTGTGGAGCACCTGATGATATTGATAGGTGTATCGGCGTGCTGTTTCAGGAGAATTCGATTTTCAGACTGGGGTCAGTTTCGTATTGATCCACAATCTTGTTGTACTGCGAAATGATTTTTTCAATCGTTTCATGACGCGCTGCGCTTTCGAACTTGCCATGCTCATGGATATTGGTTGACAGGAAGGATTGCAGATCCCAAATCTCAATACGCTTGTCGATTTTGGTATCCACTGCGAGATCCCATGCGGTATTAACGCGACTGCGTATTGTGACGATGATGGGGTGAAGCCCATCTCGAATGTTTTTAGCGCACTTTTCGATTAGTGGAGTACCGGGTGCTGTAGTGCAATGGATGACGGTATCGCCGATGTCGAAATCACCTCCGCGGCCAGTTGGGGAGTCGGCGACGGATGCGCCATTGATTGCAATGTCGGGCATGATGATTGAGAGTTTTGCGGCGACGAGATGTTGCAGGACTGCCCCGGCATACTGTGTGCCAGGATTTTCGTACTGGCGCTTTTGGGCCTGGTCTAGCAGGTCTTCGACGACAGCATCTATGGATAGCGAAGTATCTGCATTGAGTTTGAATGGTTTGTTCGTGAAATATTTTTTTACGCGCTCAATCCAGTACTCCTCTAAAAGTGAGTAATCGTTCTTATCTGGGTCAAGACCGTTGATGAATGTCGCGTATCTTTGCATTAGAGCTAAGCTGCCACGGCTGGTGCGACCTCCCTCGGCAGCAAGCGTTCGTGTAATGCCGTACTCGGCTAATATATTTTTGCAATTATCGCCGCTAAGCCCTTTGACTTGGCCTTCTTTCGCGGTTCGATAGTTCTCAGTCTTTATCGGAAGAGTATCTTCGGAGAATGCGCGATTGAGCTGTAAAATGGTTGCCAGTTGTCCTTTGGTGTTAACTTTATACTTCTTTTGGAACTCGTTAACTTTGCGAAGTATCTTCGCTGTGTGTTCATTCATTGTAGGTGCTTTCATGGTGGGTGAGTGGCTGTTGCGTTGGTTCGTCTAGGTGTCCTTGGAGAGCTGGCATCAAATAGTGTCGGGCTAGCCACTCAACTACGGGAACTGCGACTGCATCTCCAAAACCAAACATGATTTGGTTGGGCCGTAGGCCTTTCAGGTTGTAATGCGCTGCTCCCATTAGTGATGCGTACTCTTGGGGTGTCATCCACCGAACTGCACGTTTGCCCTTTCCGAGTTTGACAATAGCCTGTCGCGAAGAGCCTCCGCGTGCTGTTCGAAGACATCCTGCGACATCGTCGGCTCTGACTTCCCACACTGGTTTCCCATTGCGTGTGCGCCTGTATGCAGTCCTGTAGCTGATCTGCTCTTCTTCCTGAAGAGTATTTACTCGCTCGGCCTGAGTCAGTGAGAGCGAATCGAAGAATGCCTCTGCTCGGTCGGTATCCCACCATCTCTTGTCTGTGTCGTTCATGCTCTCGATATACAGACTAAGCCCGCTCATGAGTGGTGCTGGTGGGTCTGGAAGGATAGCGCGATGTGTGCGCAATGCGGGGTCCGCGAAAACCTGTTGCAGCCAATCGGGTCGGAGGCTGTACTGCTCCTGTGACTCCGTCGGCGGGTTCTGGAGACCTATCAGAAACAGTCGTGGCCTAGACTGCGGTATGAAACGTCGTGCATCGATTGCTAAGACATCTACCGAATATCCGAGCTTGTTGAAAGCTCGGACGGCAGATGCAAGGTCTTCTCCGGAATGAGATGTGGCTAGGCCGTTCACGTTTTCGAGGACGGCAACAGCAGGCCGCTCTGATCCGAGTTCATTAAGTAGGCGTATGTATTGCCAAAAAGCGCTGGATTGTTTGCCGTCTAACCCATCTCGCGTACCTGCAAGAGAAAGGTCGGTGCATGGGGATGACCCCCACGCGAGTGAAGCATCATGCGGTAGATCAGTTCCTCGTAGGTCGCTCATATCTCCCTCAATGAGAGTATGGTTGCCCGATTCGTTGAAGTGATTTCGGTACATATAGCATTTGTTTGCATCGATGTCATTTGACCACTCGACCTCGAATCCTCCAGCCTCAAGACCTAGTCGAGCTAAACCGATGCCCGCAAAGAACTCAAGTGCCTTTGGTCTTTGGCGGGTGGATGGTGATGGATGCGTCTGATTTGCCATAATGTACCTCATGATACTGCATCGTGCGCTGAGAGTCACGTATGGGCGCGATGCCGTTTGGCGTCGTTCCCGATGCCGGAGGTCAGCTGGCATCCATCACACTGTCAACGCTGACGACCTATCCGGTCGTGCCCGTTCCTATGCATCGGCCTGTTGCAGACAAGCATTTCTTCACCTGCTGCGAACGTGTCCTCATAAGACACATTGCATCCGAAAACGCGCAAGCAGATACCCGCCCGCATCCGCAACAGGCAGACACACCTACTGGCGTAAAGACAAACCCGAACCTAAATCAATAACTTTGGCCCCTATATGCCCATTTGGGCTATAACCCACAAAGTCAACAGAAGCAGTGCTATATTACTGGGTTTTGTATAGAAAAGGCCGCTGCGGTGGAATGAATGCAGCGGCCTTAGTGGAGCTGATGGTAATCGAAACCACGACCTCTTCGATGCGAACGAAGCGCTCTACCAACTGAGCTACAGCCCCAATCTTCAATTATGTCGTCTTCCGACAACTCGTCCAGCTTAGCCCAACCCCTTCCCCAATGCAAATTATTCGTATGCGCGCGTGTTCGGAGAGCGAGGTCTAGATGCTAGATGGGGGTGCCTCGTGGATGACTTTATAGTGGACCGCGGGTGGCTTGTGGCTGCCGCGCGTGCCTCGCCAATGATTCCGCGGCTGCCTTGACTCCCCGTGGAGCCTCTCAGACGTTCTTCATTGGCCGGATTATGCGGTCGAGAGAGGAAAGGCCAATGGAATCGTCTGCCTGTTGGCCGAATTTCACACGCGTTCTCGAAGTGGCCGGTGAGGGCGCCGGTTCAATGGGTTGCTCTTTGTGTGGCAGACAGGTTTCTCAACGGCAAGATTCGAGAATACTTGGTAGCAGGATTGCAGTAGATGCCGTTGGGGATTTAGGGACTTAAATGTACTTCCGCAATTATGTATGGAGATTTCGACGCATTTCGATAAATCGTCGAACATAATAGGAAAACCGGCAGCTCAAGGTTAGACTGAGCGATGTTCCTTCCCCGCAATCCGGATTTGCGTCATACAAGAGGTTAGAGATGGCTGGCATCAAAGATGTTGCGGCGAAAGCCGGTGTGTCGATCAGCACGGTTTCCTATGTGGTGAGCGGCAAGCGCAAGATCACGCCGCAGACGGTGGAGCGTGTGCGGCAGGCGGCTCTCGAACTCGACTACAGACCGGTGCTTGAAGCGCTGCAGGAGCGGGGTACCCGGGTGCTTGCGGTGAGCTCACCAGTGCGCCCTTACACTGATTTGAGCAATTACGCCTCGTTTTTCTTCGCTCTGGCCGGTTCTGCTCGCAAGTATGGTTATGATCTGCTGTTGCTGATGCATGAGGCCGGTGACAGTGAGATGCTTCGTGTGTCGCAGCATCATATGGTCGACGGCATATTCCTGCTTGACCTACTGCTGGGCGATACCCGCACCGAAACAGCCGCCGCCCTCGACATCCCCGTGGTGAGCATCGGGGTCTCCAATGAGACGGCCAACGTATATTCGGTCGACATGGATTTCGAGAGTATGGGCCGTGATGCCATGAACAAGGCACATATGCTTGGGCATCGCCATGTGCTCATGGTGTGCCCGAGCCGCAGTGCCTTCCTCGACGGATCGAATTTCCTCGTGCGTTTTCATGATGCCGCCCAAGAGCGGGGAGAGGAACTCGGGGTGACGCTGACGCAGGGGTTCCTGACCGGTAAGTCGCTTGATGACGCCACGTTGATGCTTGACGAGGCATTCGCCGCCGATCCGCAGATTTCCGCCGTGTTCTGTCTCGACAGCACTTCGAATGTGATGCTGGCGCTCAATGGGCGCGGTGCCCGCGTACCTGAGGATATCTCGGTGTTGGCGATCTGCACCAGTGGGGCGAATGTGTTGCGTGCCGTTGATGAGATGCCGTTATTGCCCAACGTGGTGTGCGCCAGGGCCATGGAGATCATGATGCGGGCCTTGGAGGGATCATGTGCCGATATGGGCCATGTCGAGCTCATCGCAGGCGAGTATCGTGCGCGGGGCACGATGCGTCCGGCGCGGCCATGAGCCAGTTTGCCGGTCTTTTCGAAACCTCCATCGAAAAATGTCGAAACGATTTCTCTCTCATTTTATCTGATGATTTAATTAAGTCACTGGAATTCACTGAAGATTCCACCCATCACTCAACGATGAATGATGGCGTTGATGAGAGAGGACAACAATGAAGTTTCGTAAACTGATTGCCGCCGGTCTCACTGCAGTCACCGCATTCGGAATGCTCGGTCTCGCCGGTTGCGGAGGCGGCACTGCGCAGGAAAGTGACGCGAAGTCGATCAAGGTGTGGCACTACGAGGAAGATAACGGCGCCATGGGCATCGCCTGGAAGAAGGCGATGGAGATCTTCGAACAGGAGACTGGCGTCAAAGTGGAGTTCGAGAAGAAGTCCTTCGAGCAGATTCGCCAGAACGCCTCGCAGATCCTCAATTCCGACGAGGCGCCCGACGTCATGGAATACAACAAGGGCAATGCCACCGCGGGCTTGCTCGCAAGCCAGGGCCTGCTCGCCAACCTCGACGATTACGTCTCCCAATACAAATGGGACGAGAAGGTGACCGGTTCCCTTGCCGACACAGGCAAATACAACGACAAGGGAGTCATGGGCTCGGGTAATTGGTACGGCATCACCAATTACGGCGAAGACGTGATCATGTACTACAACAAGGACATGTTCGACAAGAACGGCATTGAGATTCCGACGACCTACGACGGGCTCATCAAGGCGATGCAGCAGTTCAAGGACAAGGGGATCACGCCGCTTTCCGAAGGCGCTGCCGAATACCCGCTGCAGCACTTGTGGTGGCAGCTTGTGCTCTCGAAGGCAGACGACTCCTTCATCAAGGCCTATGAGATGTACGATGGCGATGTCAACTGGAATAACGAGGCCATCACCTATGCAACCCAGACCATCAAGGATTGGACCGACAAGGGGTACATCTCCAAGGATTGCACTGGTCTGAAGGCCGAGGACGCCGGACAGGGCTTCATGAATGGAACCTACCCGATGTTCTTCTCGGGCACATGGTGGTTCGGCCGCTTCAAGAGCGACATGAAGAACGCAAATGTCACCTTCTCCACCTTCCCCGGCAGCAAGAAGGTAGTAGGTTCCTCGGGCAACCTGTGGGTGATTCCTGAACGTTCGAAGCATCAGGATCTTGCGGCCAAGTTCATTGATATCACGTTGCGTCCGGAGGTGCAGGACCTCATGGGCAACTCCGGTGGCCTGCCGATCGCCGCAGATCCGGCCAAGATCACCGACGAGGCGACGAAGGAACTCATTGAATCGTTCAACGGCGTGCTCAAAGACAACGCGCTCGGTTTCTACCCGGACTGGCCGACCTCGACGTTCTATGACGAACTCAACGCCTCACTGCAGGAGCTCGTCAACGGCAGCGCCGACGTCAAGACCGTGATTTCCAAGATGGAGGCCGATTACAACAAGGGCGTGGAGGCCGCCGGCGTCAAGGACTGACGCACGGTTCGGCGAGATATGCACATATCGGGGCGGCGGAATTGGACCGCCGCCCCACGCATTCGAAAGCGATTCGATATGACTTCGACTAAGAAAACCCGTTTGCACGGGCAGCAGGCGACGGCACGTGAAAAGTCCATGTCGCGCATCCCCGGCAATCCCTCTCGCAGGTTCTGGATCTACCTCATTCCCGGCTTCATCATGCTGTTGTGGATCATTGTGGTCCCCGCCGCATGGAACATCTACCTGAGTTTCACGAACTACCGCGGTATCAAGCCACCGGTGTGGGCGGGCCTGAAGAACTGGGCCCGACTTGTGAAAGACAACACATTCTGGACCTCATTCCTCAACTCAATCTGGATGATCCTGGCCATGGTGATCATTCCGATTCTGCTTGGACTCATACTCTCGTCATTGCTGTTCGACGTCGTGCAGAAGAAATTCGGCCCGAAGACCGCATCGACAATGCGTGCGGTGTACTACTTCCCACAGCTGCTGCCGATCGCTGTCGCCTCGTTGGTGATGGGCTGGATCTTCAGGCCTGAGAACGGTGCGCTCAACGCATTGCTCAAAGCCATAGGATTGGCGAATCTGCAGCATGATTGGCTCGGCAAGCCTGATACGGCGTTGATCTTCCTCATGCTCATCATGATTTGGATTCAGCTCGGCTACCCGCTCGTCATATTCATGTCGGGTCTGCAGCGTGTGGATCCAGAGCTGTATGAGGCCGCAAGCCTCGATGGCGCGAATTGGTGGCAGCGTTTCCGCGCGATCACTCTGCCATCGATCAAGCCTGAGATCTTCGTGGTCGCGCTCACCTGCACGATTGCGGCGCTCAAAGTGTTTGCCCCGGTCTACATGCTCACCCGCGGCGGCCCGGGCAAGAGCACCACTGTGCCCTCGTACTACTCGTATGTGCAGTTCTTCCAATCCCAGCAAGTCGGTTATGGTGCGGCAATCGCCACGGCGCTGACATTGGTCATCATTGTGGTGGCCGTCATCTTCACCAATCTGCAGGACAAGGTCACGAAGGAGGATGAGGACTAGATGACCGCGACATTGGTTTCCCCCGAGCAGGATTTCGAATATCTGTCTCCCGACCAGCACAAGCTGAGCCCCAAGGAACTCAAGGAAATTGCGCATGTGAAGAAAAACCGCACGGCAGGTGACTGGGTGATCCTCGCACTGCTTATCATCGGCGGTTTGATCATGCTGTTCCCCTTCATCGTGCTGCTGCTCAATGCATTCAAGACGCCCGCCGATTACAATACGTCAGGTCCGCTCGCGTGGCCGAAGGAGTTGAGTCTCACTGGGTTGCAGACCTTCTGGGATCGCGTGAACTTCCCGCAAAAGGTGTGGAATAGTGTGTGGACCTCGGCGCTTGTGGCCGTGCTCGCCGTCATTCTGTCGCTGTTCAACGCATTCGCACTTGGCATCGGCCGAGTGAAGGGCCGTAAATGGATCATCCTGCTCATCATGCTCGCGAACATGCTGCCGCAGGAGGCCATGCTCTACCCGCTGTACACGATGTTCAAGGCGATCGGCCTCTATAACAACCCGTGGGCGATTGTGATCATATTCACCGTGATCCAGAGTGCGTTCGGCACCTATCTGTTGTCGTCCGTGTTCGGCACATTCCCGAAGTCGATTCTCGAGGCAGCGACCATAGACGGAGCGAATCGGTGGACGATTTTCACGAAGATCGTGTTCCCGATTTCGAAGCCGACGTTGAGCGTGCTGCTGGTGTTCTTCTTCATCTGGACCTGGAACGAATACATGATTCCGCTCGCATTCCTTGTCGACAACGCGTCGCAGACGGTACCGATTGCAATCAGCTCGCTTACCGGCGACCGCTTGATGGATGTGACCACCACGGCGTCTGCCTCGCTGATCAGCATTGTGCCAACGTTGATCTTCTACCTGATCTTCCAGCGCACGCTCTCGCGCGGCATCACCGCGGGCGCGGTCAAGTAAGCCCAGCCGAGGGCGAGCGCCCGCCGAGATCGAACCGGATGTGTGCATATCCACTGCTCGATTCCGCACGCATCCGGCTCTCATACCGGCCTATATTTCACAACATCGATTACGAAAATCTGTAAGGAAATCCATGAAATTCACG
This sequence comes from Bifidobacterium animalis subsp. animalis, assembly GCA_004154635.1. Classification (GTDB taxonomy): domain Bacteria; phylum Actinomycetota; class Actinomycetes; order Actinomycetales; family Bifidobacteriaceae; genus Bifidobacterium; species Bifidobacterium animalis_B. The sequence goes on along the minus strand of RSDC01000010.1, from coordinate 74,800 downwards.
AACGGATACTGGCTCATGCGCGATGGGGTCGAAGCCCTGTACGCTCGTGACGCTTACGAATTGCATGCAGACGAACTGCGCGAGAGCGTGAGCATTCTCGCTCCCACCCGTGTGATCAATGAGCGGGCGAATACGCTTAACCAGCCCGCATTCAACGTGGAGCTCACCGCGCCGGCGGAAGGTGTGATCCGTGTGCGTGCCACGCATTGGCGCGGTGGTGAGCAGGGCGTAGGCTTCCCGCTCAACGAGGACGCCGCTGGTTCGCGTGATTATGTGTCGATCGAGGCGACCGGCGACGGCGACGGTGAGACTGGGCGGCAAGGTGCGAGCATGACGTTGAGCTCAGGGGATCTATGTGCCACCGTGGTCAAGGGGCCGGAATGGAATCTGACGTTCCGCGACGCACAAGGTGATGTGCTCACGCAATCTCGGGGTAAATCCCTTGGCCATTTTGCACTCAATGCGCTCGCGAACGTGACGGCCGAGCCTGTGGGTGAGTTCGGTGTCACGATGAACGGACTGGCCAACGACGAGTCACGTGCATTCACTGGAATCCAGCTTGGTCTGGGTGTTGGCGAGACCGTGTACGGCTTGGGAGAACGCTTTGGGGCGTTCGTGAAAAACGGGCAGAGCGTCGACATCTGGAACGAAGACGGCGGCACAGCCTCAGAGCAGGGATATAAGGACATCCCGTTCTACATGACGAGCAAGGGGTACGGCGTACTGGTGAACAACCGCGGGCATGTCTCGTTTGAAATCGGCACGGTGAACACCGATGCCGTCCAGTTCTCGGTACCGGGGGAGACGATTGACTTCTGCATCATCTATGGGCCGTCTCCCAAGCAGATTCTCGACCGTTACACCAAGCTGGTGGGGCGTCCCGCGGACGTACCCGCCTGGAGCTATGGCCTGTGGCTCACCACCTCGTTCACGACGAAGTATGATGAACAGACGATTCATTCGTTCATCGACGGTATGGCCGAGCGTGATATTCCGCTTTCGGTGTTCCACTATGACTGCTATTGGATGCGCGAATTCCACTGGACCGACTTCGAATGGGACAAACGCTATTTCGGCGACATCGAATCGACGCTGAAGCGCTTGCACGACGACAAGGGGCTGCATCTGTGTGCATGGATCAATCCATACATCGGTCAGAATGGCACGATGTTCGACGAAGGTGCGGCCGGCGGATTCCTCGTCAGGAACCCTGACGGCACAATCTGGCAGACCGACAACTGGCAGGCCGGCATGGCGCTCGTGGACTTCACCAACCCGGCTGCTCGCCAATGGTACAAGGCCAAAGTAAAGGGACTGCTGGAACAGGGCATTGATGCAATCAAGACCGATTTCGGCGAGCGGATTCCACGCGACGTGGTTTGGCATGACGGCTCACCCAAGCTCTCCATGCACAACTGGTATACGGAACTTTACAACCAGACGGTGTTCGAGGCGATCGAAGAGACGTATGGTGTTGGCAATGCGTGCCTGTTCGCTCGTTCGGCCACTGTCGGCGGTCAGCAATACCCGGTGCATTGGGGAGGTGACTGCGAGTCCACATTCAACGGCATGGCGCAGTCGTTGCGTGCCGGGCTTTCGCTCACGACCAGTGGATTCGGCTTCTGGAGCCACGACATTGGAGGTTTCGAGGGGACTTCCCCTGACCCTGCGGTATACAAGCGTTGGGTGGCATTCGGCATGTTGAGTTCGCATTCCCGGCTACATGGTTCCACCGTGTACCGTGTGCCGTGGTTGTTCGACGAGGAAGACGAACGCAATGGCGTGGTGAATGTGCCGGGGCAGACGGCAGTCGACGTGCTGCGTAAATTCACGCAGCTCAAGCTGAGTCTGATGCCGTACCTGTATCAGGCAGGTCTGCAGCCACATCGCAATGGCACGCCGCTAATGCGTTCGATGTTCATCGAATTCCCCGACGACCCCGCCTGCCGCACATTGGACCGGCAGTACATGCTTGGCCACGACCTGCTTGTGGCGCCGGTGTTCAGCTACACCGGCGATGTCGAGTACTATCTGCCGAAGGGGTCGTGGAGAAACTGGTTCACCGGTGAGGTCGTGCGCTCTGAGACCGGTGTGTGGCGGCGCGAGCACCATGATTTCGATTCAATCCCGCTGTGGATCCGCGATGGATCCGTGATTGTGACGAATCCGCACGCCACCACTCCCGAATACGATTATGCCGGCTCAGACGTTGACGTGGTTGCATTCCTCGACGAGGTGCCGGAAGTTATGGCCTCCGTCACCCGTCTGGACGGTACCACCGTCGAGTTCCGGGCGGTCAGGACCTCCGAAGGCATCGAGGTGAGCCGCGTGCGGGAGTGAGTCTGCACATACGCGAAACCGCGCAGCAATCTGGAAATGGATTGCCGCGCGGTTTCGCGTATGCGAGAAAGCTCAGGCGCCGTGTTCGATGTCGCCGTCGAGATCCTCTACGAGAGGCGTCGCCTCCTTCTCGGCGACTTCGGCCATCGCGTGTGCCGGCGCTTTCTTCTTGCCGGTCTTCGCCTTGATGAGGCCGACGAAGGTGGGGATGAGCGAGATGACGAGAATCGCGACGATCACGAGTTCGAAGTTGTCTTGCACCACCGGAATGCCGCCGAAGAAATAGCCGAGCAGCGTGAACAGCGACGACCAGACGAGGCCGCCGAGCACCGAGAACGGCGTGAATCTGCTCCAACGCATGCCCGAGATGCCCGAGATGAACGGCATGAACGTCCTGATGAACGGGAAGAAGCGGCCGAGGAACACGGCGAGCGGGCCCCAGCGATCGATCATCTTCTCGGTCTTGGCCAGGCGTTCGGGTGTCATCGCCTTGACCTTGCCGGATTCAATGATGCGCCGGCCGAAGAAGTGCCCGATGAAGTAGTTGCATTGGTCGCCCAGAATCGGTGCGAGCCATACCACCGGCAGCAACGCGGCGAGCGGCAGTGCGGATTTGCCGGTGGTGGCATCGGGCGCCGCGAAGAAGCCGGCCGCGAACAGCAGCGAGTCTCCCGGTAGGAACGGGAAGAAGACCACGCCGGTCTCAATGAAGACGATTAGAAAAATAAAGCCAAGTGTTGGCGCCACGCCCATTGCGATCCAGCCGGCGATCGCCGCGCGCGGGTCTTTGAGCAGGTTGGCAATGAATTGGATGAATCCCATGGATTGAATGTCCTCTTCGATAGGTCGAGCGGTGTGTGCTTCTCAATCTCCTTGATTATTCATAGCACAGGTAGGCAACCGCTCCGCCGAAGAGGCACGTGGGTCGAGAGCTGGGAGGGTGGTGGTGACGGCGATGTCATCCGCTCGGCTGCGTAATTGGGGACGTTTGCATCTGGAATCTGTTTCTTTTTACGCAGTTAGATGCCGGTGTGCCCTCCCCCTGCGTAATTTGGGACATTTTCAGCTGCTATCTGTCTCTTTTTACGCAGATGGGGAGCAGAAGGGGAGCAGAGGGGATTGGGGATTAGAGTCCGCTGTTTGCGTTGACGTAGGTGCTCGGCTCGATCTCGCCGTACTTGCCGTATTTCTTGAATCCCCACAGCAATACGAGGGACTTCGCATAGGCGACCCAGCTCAGTCCGAAGATGAGCATGAGCACGCGGATGAACGGCACGAAATAGCCGAGCGCGAGCGCGACGACGTCAATGCCGACGAGTGCCATCGAGCAACCGAAGGCGCGCCAGGGGAACATCGCGGCGAGCTTCCACTGGCGGCCGATCGGATTTGCGAAGCGTGCCTGCATGGGGAAGAGGTATTCGGCGAGGAACACGATGGCCACTGCCGCGGCGATCAGTACGATGAGCGGGCCGTACGAGAGGTTCGAGTCGTAGCCTGCCCAGAAGGCGAGCCCCCATACCGTCACCGCTGCCAATGCGAACAACAGTATGCCGTTGATGAGTCCGTCTTTGAGCTCGCGCTTGAACCGGCGCAGGTACTCATGCACGAGTTTGACGTCGTCGTGCTCGTCGTATGCGAACAATGTGCTGTAGAGCGCCGCCTGCGCCGTGCCAATCGTCACGATCGGCACCATGGTGACCAAATAGACGAGGTTGAGCGCGGTGAAGCGCGCGAGCGTGCCCATGAACTGCCAGAACGGGGCATTGATGTTGAATCGCATGTCTTCCTCACTTTCGCCACATCGGTGTGACGATGTTCTCTATACCATCCTCCTGCCGTTGATATACATATCACATGCATACGTACGGCTTTTGTTATTGATAAGTATATAAATAAGAAATGAGATTGTCTAGTTCGTTCAGTGGAAACATGGTGAAGAACGCTGCAATCAAGCCGATTGTTGAGAGATTTGCGAAGATTGGGCAGATTGGGTGTGTGCTCAATGCCGTTGGAATCATTGGCGACACTCCGTATTTGTTTTCTGGATTGACAATGTTGATTGTTATTTATAAACTCTTAAACAAGAAGTGAGAAAGTCTCGCGATGCTGCGGGATATCGCTGATGTCACGAGTTTTTCCAAAGGAGGAGAGATGCAGACGTCAACAAGCACCGAGACGGACGAGACGCTCGGCATGGCCGGTGGCGCCGAAGCCGTGCTTGGCCGTGAAGTCGAAGCCGCGGAGGACGCCAAACTTCCACGTGGCGATCGCCGCGCGCGTCGCAAGGCCGAAAAGCTCGCCGCCGAACATGCGGTGGACAAGAAGCATGCATTCAAGTTGTGGCTCTATGTGGCGCCGCTGTTGATTCTGGTGTTCCTGTTCAGCTATGTCCCGCTGTTCGGTTGGATCTACGCGTTCTACGACTATCAGCCGCCGATTCCGCTTTCCGAAAGCAAGTTCGTCGGACTCCAGTGGTTCGAGATGATGGTGCAGAACCCGGCCCAGCTGCGTACGATCGGCCAGGTGCTCCTCAACACCTTCGCGATGTCGGGCCTCAACATCCTCACCTCCTTCCTGCCGGTGATCTTCGCCATCGCCCTCAATGAGATCCGTGCCAAGTGGTTCAAGAACCTCATTCAGACGCTCACCACGCTGCCGAACTTCATCTCGTGGGTGCTTGTCTACTCGATTGCTTTCGCAATGTTCTCGTCCACCGGCATGGTGAACGACCTGCTGCAGAACCTGCACATCATCAGCGAACCGATCAAGTTCCTCGATTCGCCTGACCAGGTGTGGCTCAAGATGCTGCTGTGGAACCTGTGGAAGGGTCTGGGCTGGGGCTCGATCATGTATCTCGCGGGCATCGCGGGCATCGATCCGGAGCTCTATGAGGCCGCACAGGTCGACGGCGCGAACCGCTTCCAGCAGATCATCCACGTGACGATCCCGCAGCTCATGCCAACCTACTTCGTGCTGCTCATGCTCTCGATCTCGAACTTCCTCAACAACGGCATGGACCAGTACTACGTGTTCCAGAACGCCTTCAACCAGAAGTGGATCCAGGTGCTCGACCTCTACGTCTACAACGTGGGCATGGGCCAGAACAGCCTCTCGCTCGGCACCGCGATCTCCATGCTCAAGTCCCTCGTTTCGGTCGGCCTGCTGCTGCTCGTCAACTGGCTGTCCAAGTGCACCCGCGGCGTGGGCATCGTCTGATCGGCCCGGCAATCGACAAGGTTCAAGGTTTTTAAGGAGTTACCATGACAACCGCAACAGCACCTGCGACCGCCAAGAAGCCGAGGAAGGCCAAGGCCGGCGTATCTCCGGCCATGCGTCGCACCAAGGGCGAGAAGATCTACAACTTCGTGAACATCATAATCCTCACGTTGTTCGCCTTGATCTGCACGTACCCGTTCTACTACCTGATCATCAACTCGCTGTCGAACAACCAGGCGGCAGCGGCGGGCGATGTCACCTGGTACATCAAGGGTCTGCACTGGGACAACTACAAGACGGTGCTCGGTCTCGACGGCCTCGCACAGTCCGCGTGGATCTCGGTGGCCCGTACCGTAGTCGGCACCGTGCTCACCGTGCTTGCCTCCGCCTATCTAGGCTTCATGTTCACGCAGCAGAAGATGTGGAAGCGCTCGTTCTGGTACCGTTTCGTGGTCATCACGATGTACTTCAACGCGGGCCTGATCCCAATGTTCATCACGATGAAGAACTACGGCCTGACGAACAACTTCTGGGTGTACATTCTGCCGGCCATCGTGCAGCCGTTCAACATCATTCTCGTCAAGACCTACATCGAGTCGATTCCGGCTTCGTTGCAGGAGGCGGCCGAGGTGGATGGCGCCGGTACGATGACGGTGTTCTGGAAGATCGTGCTGCCGATGTGCACGCCGATCCTGGCGACCGTGGCCATCTTCTCCGCCGTGAACCAGTGGAACTCCTTTCAGGACACGCTGATCTACATGACCGATTCGAAGCTGTGGAGCCTGCAGTACCTGCTGTACACCTACATCAATCAGGCGAGCTCGATTGCGAACTCCGTGAAGGCGAATGCGGCGAACGCGGCATTGCTGGCTACGGCGGCAACGCCGACAGCGATTCGCATGACGGTCTCCGTCATTGTGGTGCTCCCGATCATGTTCATCTACCCGTTCTTCCAGCGCTTCTTCGTCAAGGGCATGATGCTCGGCGCAGTCAAGGGCTGATTGGACGACAGGCCAAAACACAACATACTTACCATCCCTTCCTTCATGTGGGGAGCCAATCTCCATCCCGGCTCCCCACCCTCCTCTCGTATAACCGAACACCTCAACACAACACAGTGCAGATTCCTGCACACGAGATTTGGCTCATGCCGAGCCGCAACAGAGAAACAAGGAGGTTTCCGCCATGGGAATCAAGAAGAAAGTCGTCTCGGGTCTCGCCGCGACGCTCGCAGCAGCGATGATGTTCTCCGTCGCCGCCTGCGGAGGCAACGATTCGGCCTCGGATGCGCCGGATGACGGCAGCCTGATGAAGGTCGACGTCTTCTCGTCCACCGCGAACTACCAAGGTATGCAGAAGGGCTGGTTCGCGAAGATCGTCAAAGACAAGTTCAACATGGAGCTCAACATCATCGCTCCGAATGTTGCCGGCGGCGGCGACACGCTGTTCGATACCCGTTCCACAGCAGGAAACCTCGGCGACCTCGTGATCGTGGGCATGCAGAACGGACGTCTGCAGAAGCTCGTGAAGTCGAAGCTCATCACCGATATGACCCCGTATTACGACAAGATGCCGAACGTGAAGCGGTATCAGGCCGGCGTCGATTATGTGACGAAGCAGGCCGGGCAGAATGGCGTATGGGGCGTGCCGGGCAACGTGTCCGACGAATCGCCGACGAAGTCCGCCGACGGCGTCGAGCCGACCGCTGCCCCCTACATCCGTTGGGACTACTATGCGAAGGTGGGATACCCGGAGATCAAGAATCTCGATGATTTCGCGAACGTGCTCAAGCAGATGCAGGACAAGGCGCGTGAGGAGACCGGCAAGAACGACATCTACGCCGTGTCGCTGTTCAAGGACTGGGACGGCGAAATGATGCAGAACGCAATGGCCGCCTCGCAGTGGTATGGCTACTATGCGCAGAATTCGGTGCTCGTGCCCTCCGACGACAAGGACTCGCAGATCGTCCCGGCCTCGCAGGTGGGCAGCGCCTACGACAAGATGATTGAGTTCTTCAACAAGTGCGACCGCATGGGCCTGGTCGACCCGGAGTCGACCACGCAGAACTGGGATAACCTGTCGACGAAGGTGACCAACGGCAAGGTGCTCATGTCGATCTGGTCGTGGCTCGGCAAGCCGCGTATGAACGGCAATGAGAACCAGCAGAAGGGCATTGGCTTCATGCTCGCCCCGCTGCAGGATATGAACATCTACACGCCGGGCTTCCAGCCGGAAGGCGACGGCAACAGCTTCATCGCCATTGGTTCGAAGGCAAAGAACAAGGAACGCCTCGCCAAGTTCATCGACTGGCTCTACTCGCCTGAAGGCATCTACGCCTCCGCCGCCAACTCCGGTGGCGCGGCCTGCCCGAAGGACATGTGCTGGACGCTCAACGACAAGGGCGAACCCCAGCTCAACGAATTCGGCGAGAAGGCGATGTTCAACTCGGAAGGTCTGCAGGTCCCGGCCGAATACGGTGGCGGTTCCTACAATGACGGCATCTCCACGCTCAACTTCAAGACGGTGAATGCGAACAGCACAGACCCCGACACGAAGTCCGCCTATAACCCGCAGCTGTGGGCCACCCAGCTCGCCAAGCAGACGAAGCTGAGCGAAGACTGGTCGAAGCATATGGATGGCGCGAAGACCGACATCGAGTATCTCCAGAAGGTGGGCAAGCTCGCTGTGGCACCGGGTGCCACCTATACGCCTCCGGAGGAGGATTCGCAGATCTCCACACTGCGTTCGTCCGTCAAGACCGAAGTGGTCAATGCTTCGTGGCAGGCCGTTGTTGCGAAGAGCGAGGGCGAGTGCCAGTCGATCTTCAAGAACATGGGCACCCAGATCAACGATCTCGGGTATGCACAGGTGCTCAAGGTCGATGAAGACAATGCGAAGGCCCTGATCAAGGCGCGTCAGGAGATCGTCGAGCAGTTCAAAGACAAAGAGTGACACGGCAATCGTGCACTTGGAGCAATAACTGAACACCAGCTCGACCGGTCTTCGGGCCGCTTGAGTTGAACAAGCAGGGAGCGTCGCAGCCGTGTGGATGCGGCGCTCCCTGCACATCACCCAAAGATTCATTCATCGAACAAAGTTGATTTGCGTAATTGGAGACAAATCCCAACTGGAATCTGTCCCAAATTACGCAACGAAAGCCATTACGCAGCGGAAACCCGAGAACTCAGTACAGGCTGAGATATCAGGCTGACAGATAACAGATATAAGGAGGCGGTATGAACGGCATGAAGACGAACGCACGCGATCTGCTCGCGGCGCGCGCGGTCGACACCGTGATCGACGCCGGTCCGTTCGCCGCCTCGTGGTCCTCGCTCGCCAGGCACAGGAACCCCGCCTGGTTCGCCGACGCCAAATTCGGCATCTTCACCCATTGGGGGCTCTATACCGTGCCCGAATACCGCAATGAATGGTATTCGCGCAACATGTACATCGACGGATACCCCGAATTCGAGCACCATGTGGCCACATACGGCACACAGCGCGAATTCGGCTACAAAGACTTCATCCCAATGTTCACCGCGCCGGCCTTCGACGCCAACGAGTGGTGCGACCTGTTCTCGCGGGCCGGCGCGCGCTACATCATGCCGGTGAGCGAACACCACGACGGCTTCCAGATGTACCACAGCGAGCTGTCGCAATGGAACGCCGTCGACATGGGTCCGCACCGCGACATTCTCGGCGAGCTGCGCGGAGCCGCACTTGCCCATGGCATGCATTTCACCACATCGAACCACCGCGCCGAACATTGGTGGTTCATGGGGCACGGCCGCGAATTCGACTCCGACGTGCGCGAGCCGATGCAATGCGGCGACTTCTATTGGCCGGCGACCACCCCCGAGCCGAACGAATTCGACATCGACAGCCAACCCGCCCCCAGCGTGGAGTTCCTCGATGACTGGCTCGCCCGCAACGTCGAGATCATCGACCGCTACGCCCCCGAATTGCTCTACTTCGACTGGTGGGTGCAGCATGTGGCGTTCAAACCATACCTGAAAACCCTCGCCGCCTACTATTACAACCGCATGGCCGCTCGTGGGCTCGCCGCCGCGATCTGCTACAAATACGATGCGCTCGCGTGGGGAAGCGGCATCGTCGACGTCGAACGGGGCGGCTTTGAGGAGCCCACGCCCTTCGTCTGGCAGACCGACACGGCAATCGCCCGCAATTCGTGGTGCTACACCGATTCGCTTGACTACAAGACATTGCCCGAGCTGGTGGTGAGTCTCATCGATGCGGTGAGCAAGAACGGTAATCTGCTGCTCAACGTGGGGCCTCGCGCCGACGGCTCGATCGCCACACACGACCGCGAGCTGCTGCTGGGGCTCGGCGACTGGCTGCAATCGAACGGCGACGGCATCTACGGCACGCGTCCATGGCGCATCTTTGGTGAGGGCCCCACGAAACCGGAGGCCGGAATGTTCGCCGACCAGAATGCAACCGCATGGACCGCGCAGGACTGGCGATTCACGGCGAAGGACGGCGCAATCTACGCGTTCTGCCTGAACCCGGCCGATACGCCGGAACTCGTATGCAAGACCTTCGCCGCGTTCGACGGCACGCATCGTCCCGCATTCAACGGGCGCATCGTCGGCGTGGAGGAACTCGGCTTCGGCCTCGTTCCGTTCGAACGGCAAACCGACGGCCTGCACCTCCGCATCTTCGGCAGACACCGGCAGTCGGGCGTTCCGCAGGCAGATGGCGCATTGCCTGTGGGATTCAGACTCGAGATCGGCTGACACACGCCGACAGACACGACACACAACGAAGTGACAAGGAGACCAGCGATGACGATGATCAGCGAAGCGAATAGGCGCAAGGCCAGGGAGCTCACCGCACAGCTCACGCTCGACGAGAAGATCGGCATGATCCACGGCGCCGCGCTGTTCCACACAGCCGGCGTGGAACGCCTCGGCATACCCGAGATGAAATTCGACGACGGTCCGATGGGCGTGCGCGCCGACACCCACGACGACAACTGGGCCCCGCTGAACAACACGCGGGACATGGTCACCTACCTGCCCAGCGGCTCGGCTGTCGCCTCCACCTGGAACCCGCGTCTCGCTTTCGAAACCGGCCGGGTGCTCGGCGAGGAGGCGCGCGGGCGAGGCAAGGACGTGATCCTCGGCCCCTCCATCAACATCAAGCGTTCACCGTTGTGCGGGCGTAACTTCGAATACATGAGCGAAGACCCGTTGCTCACGGCGGTGCAGGGCGACGCATACATCGACGGCGTGCAGCGCTCCGATGTGGCCGCCTGCGCCAAGCATTACGCGGCCAACAGCCAGGAGACCGACCGCCTCGAAGTGGACGAGACGATCGGCGAGCGGGCACTGCGCGAAATCTACCTGCCCGCATTCCGCTCGGCCGTGCGCAAGGCCGGCGTGCTCTCGATCATGGGCGCCTACAACAAGGTCAATGGCGAGCAGTGCTGCGAATCGCCTGTGCTGCTCGATGAGATCCTGCGCCGCGAATGGGGATTCGACGGCCTGGTGGTCTCCGATTGGGGCGGCATCAAGAACACCGAACGCAGCGCCACAGTGGGCATTGACGTCGACATGAACGTCACCTACGACTTCGACGGCTACTGCTTCGCCAAGCCGCTGCGCGAAGCGGTCGAATCCGGCGAGATCGACGAACGTCTCATTGACGAGAAGGTCGAGCATGTGCTCGCCGTCATGGACGCGCTCCATATGCTCGGTGCCGCGCGTGCACAGCGCAAGGCCGGTTCATACGCGTCGCTCGCGCATGCGCAGACGGCGCTCGACATCGCGCGCGAATCGATCGTGCTGCTCAAGAACGATGCGGGCGTGCTGCCGCTCGACGAACAGCGCATTTCGCGTCTGCTCATTGTCGGTGCGAACGCCGACCGCATCCACTCGCTCGGCGGTGGCTCCGCCGTCATCAAGGCGGTGCATGAGATCTCCCCGCTGCTCGGCATCAATGGCATGCTGGGCGGCAACATCGACATCACCTATGCCGAGGGATACCATGCGCCACAGGTCAACCAAGACGACACCTGGCAGGAGGAAAGCCTCGAGAACTCCGCGGCGAAGGCGGCCGAAGAGGCGGAACGCGCCAGAAAGCTCCGCGACGAGGCGCTCGCGTTGGCGCGCCGGTTCGCAGAGAACGGCGATCCGATCATCTTCATCGGCGGCCTCAACCACGACCACGACCTCGAGGCGCGCGATCGCGAGACCATGGACCTGCCGTACGAACAGGACGCGCTGATCGACGGTCTGCTCGACATCGACCCGAACACGGTGCTCGTGTTCGTGGCCGGCTCGCCGGTCTCGATGCCATGGGAAGGCAAAGCCTCCACGATTATGTGGAACTGGTACAACGGCATGGAGGGCGGCACTGCGCTCGCCGAGACGCTGTTCGGCCATGTAGCGCCAAGCGGACGCCTGCCGGAGACCTTCCCGCTTAATCTCGCCGACTGCCCGGCCAACGCGGTGGGCACCTTCGGCCTGGAGGGCCACGTGGACTATGCGGAAGACATCTACGTGGGCTACCGCTACTACAGCACCAAGCATGTGCCGGTGCGCTTCTGCTTCGGCCACGGCCTCACCTACACCACATTCGAATACGCCGATCTGCAGATTCGCGAGCTCGACGGTTCCGTTCGTCTCGACTTCCACGTGACGAATACGGGTGCGCGCGCAGGCAAGGCGGTGCCGCAGGTGTACGTCACGCTCGAGGGCACCGGCGAGGACCGCCCGGCTTACGAACTCAGGGGATTCACGAAGGTGAATCTGGAACCGGGGGAGTGCAGGCAGGTCACCATCGAGATACCGCGCGACGAGCTGCTGCGCTACTGGAACGTCGGCGAGCACGGCTTCGCGCTCGCGCCGGCCGCGCAGGTGAGCGTCGGCGAGTCCGTGGAAGACCTGCGGCTCGACGGAAAGGTCGGGTGATGCGCGGCGTCTGACGGAAGAGAATCTGCGCAGAACACCCGGCATCAATGAACGTGGCGCTGCGCATACGGCACAATATTGCATACGGCACACGGCATATCTGAACACCTCACATAGGGAGAAATCATGAAGTTCCTCAACGGCGGATGGCTCATCAAAGACGGTTTCGACGTCAAGTACGCGGCGAACGTCTACACGGCGAGCAAGGAGGAGAACAAGCTCACGCTGTTCTGCCCGTTCGGCTCGCCCATCTACAACCCGGGCATGACGCTCGACGGCGGCATTCTGACGATCGAGGTGACGAGCCCGCGCGAGAACATCATCACGACGCGTCTGATCAATTTCCGCGAGGACCGTTCGCACAAGCCCACATTCGCGCTGAACGAGACGTCGCCGCAGGTGAGCATCGAGGAGAGCGACGAGGCGTGGCTGTTCACCTCGGGCAAGCTCACACTGCGCATCGCCAAGGGCGAGACGATCGATTTCACCTACCTGTACGACGGCAAGCGCATTGCGCACTCCGGCTGGCGTGCCAAGGCGCTCGTGACCGATCCGAGCGGCGTGCTGCACGTCTCTGAACAGCTCGATCTCGGCGTCGGCGAGAAGATCTACGGACTCGGCGAGCGCTTCACGAACTTCGTGAAGAACGGGCAGAGCGTGGAAATCTGGAACGAAGACGGCGGCACCGGCACCGAGCAGGCATACAAGAACGTGCCGTTCTACATGAGCAATAGGAACTACGGCCTGTTTGTAGACAACCCGGGCAAGGTCGAGTTCGAGATCGGCTCCGAGAAGGTCTCGCGCGTGCAGTTCAGCATGCCCGGGCAGGAGATGAGCTACTCGGTGATCGGTGGCGCCGACATGAAGGAGATTCTCGCCAACTACACGGCGCTGACCGGCCGCGCGCCACTCGTGCCGGACTGGAGCTACGGCCTGTGGCTGAGCACGAGCTTCACCACCGATTACGATGAGCAGACTGTGCTCGACTTCGTGGACGGCATGGCCGAGCGTGACATTCCGCTGTCGGTGTTCCATTTCGACTGCCGCTGGATGAAAGAGCTCGAATGGTGCAATTTCGAGTGGGACGAGTCGAAGTTCCCCGACCCGGCCGGCTTGCTTGCGAAGCTGCATGAGCGCGGGCTCAAGGTGTGCGTGTGGATCAACTCGTACATCGGCCAGAAGTCCCCGCTGTTCGAGGAGGGTGCGCGGAACGGCTACTTCATCAAGCGTACCGATGGTTCGGTGTGGCAGTGGGACAAGTGGCAGGCCGGCATGGCGATCGTCGACTTCACGAACCCTGCCGCCGTCGAGTGGTACCAGGGCTACCTGAAGAAGTTGGTGGCGATGGGCGTGGATTGCTTCAAGACCGACTTCGGCGAGCGCATTCCCACCGAGGACGTGCGGTATTATGACGGCTCCGACCCCGAGCTCATGCACAACTACTACACGCTGCTGTACAACAAGGCGGTCTACGACGTGCTCGTGGAGACGAAGGGCGCCGACGGGGCGATTCTGTTCGCCCGTTCCGCCACGGTTGGCGGCCAGCAGTATCCGGTGCATTGGGGTGGCGATTGCTCGTCGAACTACCCGTCGATGGCGGAGTCGCTGCGTGCGGGCCTTTCCTTCGGCATGTCGGGCTTCGGCTATTGGAGCCACGATATCGCCGGATTCGAGGACCAGGCGACGCCGGATCTGTACAAGCGCTGGACGCAGTTCGGCCTGCTCAGCTCGCATTCGCGCTACCACGGATCCACTGCCTACAAGGTGCCGTGGCTGTATGGCGACGAAGCTGTGGATGTGTGCCGCGAATTCGTCGAGCTCAAGGATTCGCTGAGGCCGTATCTGGAGAAGATGGCCGTTGAGACGCACGAGACCGGCGTGCCGATGATGCGTTCGATGGTGCTCGAATTCCAGGACGACCCGACGTGCGAGGACATCGACACCCAGTACATGCTGGGCGACGACCTGCTTGTGGCGCCGATCTTCAATGAAGACGGCATCGCGCGCTTCTATGTGCCAGATGACGGTTCGGGCATGCCGTGGCGCAATCTGATCACCGGTACCGAATACGAACCGGGACGCTGGTACACCGAGCGTTACGACTACCATGCGCTGCCGGTGCTCGTACGCCCGGGAACTGACCCGCAGAACATCTGACCCAGATGTGCCTCGCTGCGCGGTGAGCAGTCTCCGCCTTTTCTGCGTAAAAAGGGACAGAAAAGCGCCGCAGATGTCCCCTTTTACGCAGGTGTGGATGCCCGACCCGCTTGCACCCATCTACCCCCCGTGTGTGGGCGCAGATATCACGCAGATACAATCTGCGTAAAAAGGGACAGAAAAGCGCCACAGATGTCCCCTTTTACGTCGAATATCGGGTGCTGGAGGTCTCGCCGGGGTGTGTGGCGGCGCGTTCTGATCTCTGCGTAAAAAGGGACAGATGGGCGCGCTATCTGTCGCTTTTTACGCAGAGAATTTTATGCAGAAAACGGAGATTGCGGGAGAGGGCGATGGCCCGCATCTTGACCTTGCTTGGTCTTCTTGCGTAAAAAGGGACAGATGAGCGTGGTGTCTGTCTCTTTTTACGCAGAGGGTAAGTTTTACGCAGAGGGTAAGCGCCGTGGATGACCCTTTTTACGCAGAGAGAGTGGGCACGCATGGCATGGATCATTATTCGATAATTACAGCAGACTTCAATCACGACAGATTTCGATTGCGGCAAAGGAGCGGCAATGACGGCAATGTTCAATGATTTCCTGTTCGGCGGCGATTGGAACCCCGAGCAGTGGCCGAAAGACACCTGGGAGCACGACATCGAGCTGCTCGAGCAGGCGCATGTGAACGAGGCGACGATCAACGTGTTCTCGTGGGCGCTGCTCGAACCGAGCGAGGGCATGTATGACTTCAGCATGCTCGACAAGATCGTGGCATTGCTCAACAGGCACGACTTCAGCATCGTCATGGCCACCGGTACCGCCGCGATCCCGGCATGGATGGCCCGCGACTACCCGCAGGTGATGCGCACGGGCGTCGACGGCACACACCAGGTGTTCGGCGGCCGGCACAACTTCTGCCCGAGCTCGCCCCAATTCCGCTGCTTCGCCCGGGCACTGGCGGCGAAGGTGGCGGAACGCTACGCCGACAACCCGGGTGTGGTGGCCTGGCACGTCAACAACGAGTATGGCAATGGCGGCGGCTACTGCTATTGCGACACCTGCGCACAGGCCTTCCGCACGTGGCTCGAACGCAAATACGGCTCGGTGGAGGAGCTCAACCGCGCGTGGTGCATGAACTTCTGGAGCCACACGATCCACGACTTCAACGAGGTGGTGCCGCCGGTCACCTACGGTGACGGCATAGGCACCGACAAATGCGTGATCTCCGGTCTGCAAATGGACTACCGCCGCTTCCAGAATGAGCAGATGCTCGCCTGCTATCGGCTTGAACGCGATGCGATCCGCATGTTCGACACCGCCAAGCCGGTCACGACGAATCTGATGGGCACATTCAAGGACCTCGACTATTTCGCCTGGGGCCGTGAGATGGACGTGGTGAGCTGGGACAACTACCCGGGCATGGACACCCAGCCGAGCTTCACCGCGATGTGCCACGACCTGATGCGCGGCGTGGGCGGCGGCAAGCCGTTCATGCTCATGGAGCAGACGCCGAACCAGCAGAACTGGTTCCCATACTGCAAGGTCAAGCGCCCGGGCGAGGTGGGCAAACTCAGCTGGCAGGCGGTGGCGCATGGTGCCGACACCGTGCAGTTCTTCCAGCTCAAGCAGTCGATCGGCGGTTGCGAACGCTTCCACGGTGCGGTGATCGGGCACGACAACTCCAACCGTTCGCGTACATACGGCGAGGTCGCCACGCTCGGCGGCGATTTGGCCCAGCGTGCCACGCAGCTCATGGGCTCGCGCATCGACGCGCACGTGGCGGTGATCTTCGACTGGGAGAACTACTGGTCGCTCGAAGGCTGCGTCGGACCGACCCAGGGGCTGCATTACCCGGATGAGGTGCACCGTTTCTACCGCGCGTTCTGGAAGCGCAATGCGGCCGTGGACATTGTCGAAAGCACGGCGAATCTGCAGACCCTGAGCAAGTACGACATCGTCGTGGCACCCACGCTCATCATGGTCAAACCGGGCGTGGCCGAGACGCTCACGCAATATGTGCGCGGTGGCGGACGCTTGGTCACCGGGTATATGAGCGGCATCCACAACGAGTTCGATCTGGTCATTCCCGGCGGCTACCCCGGCCCACTGCGCGAACTGGTCGGTGCCTGGGTGGAGGAGATCGACGCCATTGCGCCGCACGAGAGCATCGACGTGGAGATCGGCGAAACGAAGACCCCGTCTCGCGGCACGATTGTGGCCAGCATCATCGAATCCGAGGGAGCGCGGGCGCTCGCGGTCTACGGCGGAAGCGACTTCTACGCGGGAACTCCGGCGGTCATCGCGAACGCGGTGGGCGACGGCGAGGTGATCTTCATCGGCACAGCGCTCGACGACGCCGGCATGAGCGCGATCATCGACCCGATCATCGACGAGGCCGGCATTCCGGTCGTCGAATCGCCGGACGGCGTCGAGGTCATGCGCCGCGTGGCCGACGACGGCACCGTGTTCACGATTGTCACGAACACCGGCGAGACCGCGACGCAGTGGGTCGACGAACGCGGCGTCACGCACGATCTCGACGCGTTCGCGGTGCTTCTGCTCGCCGGCGGCGTCGAGGTGCGCGGTACCGCGGCCGAGTGAGTGGCGAGAATCTGCACAATCGGCAGACCGCGCTCTACACTGGGGAGCGTCGGCAGATGGTTGATGGATGCAAACGAGGTTGATATGGCTAGGCAGGCAAAGCATCACGTGCTCGCGTTCGAGATCAACACGAATTTCACGCGGTATGTGCTGTTCACGGACGGCCGCATGGGCATCCCCGGCACGTTCGCCACGCCGAACACCGATCTCGACGCGTTCTACGACGCACTGATTTCCGTCATCCGCAAGCTCAATGTACCGCTTGACGGCATTGCGATCAGCGCGCCCGGTTTCATCGACACGACCACGCAGACGGCGATCGCGGCCGGTGCCATCAAGATTCTGTACAAACAGCAGATTGGCAAGGAGCTCGCGCGCCGTCTCGGCGAAGACATTCCGACGTGGCTCGAGAATGACGCGAACTGTGCGGCGATGGCTGAGAAGATGACCGGCA
This sequence comes from Bifidobacterium animalis subsp. animalis, assembly GCA_004154635.1. Classification (GTDB taxonomy): domain Bacteria; phylum Actinomycetota; class Actinomycetes; order Actinomycetales; family Bifidobacteriaceae; genus Bifidobacterium; species Bifidobacterium animalis_B. The sequence continues at coordinate 57,101 of RSDC01000010.1, read as the reverse complement.
ACGCGCAGAAACTCGACGATTTCGTGCTCGTCACACTCGACATGGGCATGGGCGGCGCGCTGTTCCTCGACGGCAAGCTGAGGCGAGGCAAGGATTGGCGTGCCGCAGAGCTCGGCATGATGATCATCAACTACGACTCCGCGGGTGCGCTGCCGTTGCATGATTTCGTCTCCACGCTGAAGCTCTCGCAATGGTATGCGGAGGAATTCGGCGGCTCGGAAAGCGATGTGCTGCCGAGCACGCTGTTCCGCCGACTCGACGAGCCGGGTGTCAGGGCGATCGTCGAACGTTGGGTGAACTACATTGCCGTCGGCATCTTCAACATCGTGTGCAGTGTGGATCCCGAGGTCGTGCTGATCGGCGGCTCGATCAGCCGCGAGCCCAAGCTCATTCCGATGATCGAGAGCGCGCTCGACACGTTCCGTGACTGGAAGCCGTTCAAAACGCAGATCAAACGCTGCCGTCACAGCGGCAATGCGGGCCTGATCGGCGCCTATTACTGCTTCATGGACGAGGTGGGTGTCGACGGCGAGCACTCCGCGCGCTGATCAGGCGACGCCCGGATGTGTCGCCGGTCTGCTCAGCGTTCCTGAATGGTGTGCGGCAGCAGGCAGCGCGCGTCCTCGGGATCGTAATCGCTCGGGTCGCAGAGTCCGGCCCAGGTGTGTGCGGGGAAGATCACGTCGCTGAAATGCATCCATTCCTCGAGCAGGTCGAGTGAATCGTCTGCAAGCCAACGCTGCTGCAGGCCGTCTATGGCCGAGGAGACGAGCGTGAACAGGTCGAAGAACTGCTCCTCGCTCATGCCGGCGGGTAGCATCCAGTTCATGGAACCGACCATCTCCCAGTTGCGCATATGCCGGCCGGTGAAGAACTGGTGCGCCGGATGGTCCGGGTTGAGTGCCTCGCCGCTCAGCACGCATAGCAGCTGGATCATCTCCGGCCGCTGCATGTTGTAGAGCACGGTGTTGAGGCAGTAGCGCGGGTAATAGTACACGCGGTGTCCGTCGGCATCGGTCACCGAGGCGCTGAATGCGGCGAATTCATTGGATTCCGTGGTGTCGTACCCCTCGGTGAGCACCATGTTGAGCAGGTCTTCCTTCGACGCGATGTAGTGGTACAGCGCCGCCTCCGAGATGCCGATCTCATCGGAGATATCTTGCAGACTCATGCCCCAATACCCTTTGACCGCCAGAGTTTTCGAAGCGGCGCTCAGGATCTGCAGGTGCCGTTCCTCCTGGCTCATGCGCTTGCGTTTGACGAACTGCTTGGCCGACGTGGTGTCGCGTACGGTGACCTCATGCGACGAAAGCGTATGCGGCTGGATTTCGTTGGTGGCGCGATGCTGGTCCAGGATCTTCTGCCATGCGGCGATCATATTGCCCCTCCCAATCCAGATGCGAACAGATATACAGATATGTGACGCGCGGTCATGCGCGTGTCACCATTATCCTACGGCCGCCTATTCGCATGCGCGTCACGCTGCAAAAATCGGCGCTCGCGCTCTTCCTTCCTCCCCTCCTCGCGCTCCACCCCCTCCCACTCTTCTCTTCCCACTCTGCGTAATCGGGGACATTTATAGCCGTTATCTGTCCCCTTTTACGCAGATAGGTGCTGACGAGTGGGTTCGTTTGCGTAATTTGGGACATGTAGAGGGGCTACTTGTCTCTTTTTACGCAGATGGGCTGCGGCTGGGTGCCGGTGGGTGCCGATGAGCGCGGGCGGCCGTTTGCGTAATCGGGGACAGATATGGTGCGTTGGTGTCCCTTTTTACGCAGATAGGTGCTGATGGGCGCGGGCGGCCGTTTGCGTAATTTGGGACATGTGGGGCGGCTATTTGTCTCTTTTTACGCAGATGGGCACAGATGGGTGCTGATGGGCGCAGATGGGCGCAGATGGGCGCGCTGGGTTGCGGATGGGTGTGCTATTCAGCGAAGGTGCGGGCGAGCCAGTCCTTGGCGAGGGAGATCCACGACTGCACGCCGGGTTCGATGCCGTTGACGCCGCCCCACGCGGTCTGCGCGGTGCCGAGTGAGAGTCCGTGGCCGCCTGCGGGGTACAGATGCGCCTCAATCGGCACGTTGGCCTCCTTGCATGCGGCGATGAGCTGCAGCGTGTTCTCCACTGGCACGCAATCGTCGGGCATTGTGTGCCAGACGAACACCGGTGGCGTCTTCGCGTCGATATGCTGCTCGATGCTCACTTCATTCATCGCCGACTCCTCGCCGTACCGGTCGCCGAGGAGCGCGCGGAAGCTGCCGTCGTGACGGAAACGTCCCGATGTGATGACCGGGTAGGAGAGCATCAGCGCGTTCGGCCGCAGTTCATCCGGATCATAGCCGTGCGCGGCGAGCGCGGCATCGCTGGCGGAAGTGGCGAAATCCGCAGCCAAATGACCGCCTGCGGAGAAGCCGATGACGGCGATGCGATCGGCGTCCACATTCCAGTCGTCTGCGTGTGCGCGAATCTGCCGCATGGCCTCGGCCACCTCGAGCACGGCGGTGGGGTAGACGGACGGTTTGCAGGAATAGTGGAGCACAAACGCGTTGTAGTCGGCGGCGAGGAACTGCAGCGCGATCGGCTCGCCCTCGCGGCCTGTGGTCATCTCATAACCGCCGCCAGGCAGCACAAGCACGGTCGGGCGCTTGCGGTCGGGTACGATGTCGGGGTAGTTTTCGGGAATATAGCCTGCAAAACGTGCCTCGGAACCGTCGATGCCGGTGATGGTGGTCTCAAAATACTGCATGACACCTCTTCGTTGAGCGGGAATGGGCGGGGAAGAGCCCGCGTCCTGTTTGTTCAACGGACATACTATAGAGGTGCCGGTTGACGGTGTTGCGGTTTGTCGCCGGCGATATCGCCCATGGCAAACGACGAAACTCAGATGCCACTTTCGTCGTTTGCTGGAGTGCTTTGTTTGTAACTCCGGTCTCACCCGGGTGTTGAGGAATCTGCAGAGTTGCCAATCTGAGATTGCAAGTGCAAACTGGGCGATCCTGCATGCTGTCGGTGTGCCGATCTGAGACTGAAGTTGCAGACTGCGTAATCTTGTGCTGCGTCAACATGTCTCGCGTGCAACTCCGGTCTCGCTTGGGCAATGTAGGAGTCTGCAGATTGCTAATCTGAGACTGGAGATGTGAACTAGGCAATTCTGCATGCTGTCGGTGTGCCGATCTGAGACCGCAATTGCAGACTAGGCAATTTTGCGCACCGCCGGCATTTGCATTGGTAGATGACGAAAAGTGCGCCGCATTTTGTCGTCTGCCATGGGCGGCGATGAATGCGGGGCGACGTGTTAGATCCAGCTGGGCAGCCACATATGCATGCGCCAGAATTCGTATGGCACGGGCATGGCCGTCCAGATTGGGTAGAAGAACACGCTGACGATGGCGCACACCCCCACCGTGACCCACAGTGTGATGAGCCACACCTCGCGCGAACTCGTCTCGCGCACCCAGTTGAACACGTAACAGATGGCGAGAATCATCCATGGCAGCAGCACGATCGAATAGAACGTGAACGTGGTGCGGTTCAGGTACTGGGCCCACGGCAGCCAGCCGCCGAGGAACCCGGCGAGCACCGCCCAGATGCGCCAATCGCCGCGTTTGAGAATCGCGATGACAATGGCGAGCATTGCACACAGCGACCCCAGCCACCAGATGAGCGGATTGCCGAGCGAGGTCACCGCCGCCACGCACTGCGAACGCGGCGAGAGCGAGCACAGGCCCGGGTGGCCGTCCAGTTTCTGCCAGTAGAAGCTCGTCGGGCGAATCTGCAGCGGCCAGGTGAGCGGGTTCGCCTTGTAGTCGTGCGGAGCGTCGAGCGTGGTGTGGAAGCGCCACATCTCGGCATGGTAGGCGACGAACGAGCGCCAGTCGGCCGGCAGCCATTGCACGCCCTGTCCGGTATGGGTGGCCGCCCAATTATGCATGTAGGAGTTCGGGTGTACGAACCAGCCGACCCAGGTGAGCAAGTATGTGGCGGCATACAGCGGCACCATGTAGAGCGCCGCGAGCAGTCCGTCTCCGAACACGCCGCGCGCAAGCCATTGACGAGGGGAGCGGAAGCCGGCCTGGCGAATCATCCAGGCGTCCCAGAACACGCTGATCACACAGAACACGGCGAAGAAATAGATTCCAGACCACTTCACGCCCGTTGCACAGCCGAGCAGCACAGCCGCACCCGCGCGCCACCAGGAGAACGTGATCTGCGGAGGTCTGCTCGCACCGGACTGCGCCGCCATGCGCAGTCTGGCCGCCGCCCAGTCGCGGTGGATGAGCAGCAGCGAGAACGCGCCGAGCGCGAACACCATGATGAAGATGTCAAGCAGGCCGGTGCGGCTCATCACAATGGACACGCCGTCGATGGCCATGAGGAAGCCGGCGAGCAGGGCGACCGGCAGATTGCGGAACAGCCGCAGTGTGATGCGGATGAGCAGCACAATGCCGAGCACACCTGCGATCGCCGTCGCCGCGCGCCATGCCGCCGGATTCGCGGCACCGCCGAACAGTTTGAGTCCAGCTGCGATAAGCCATTTGCCGAGCGGCGGGTGCACCACGTATTCCGCGGTGTTGATCCATGCATTCGTGTCGCCGTTCGCGAACGCGGTGTCGACCGGCACCATCTGGCCGCCCAGACTCACCTCGTCGGGCCAGCTCATCGGTTCGCCCGTGTTGAGCATGGTCCAGGCGTCCTTCACGTAGTATGTCTCGTCGAAGACGACCGCGCGCGGCTGCCCGAGCCTCACGAAGCGCAGCAGACCGCCGAACAACGCGATGACCAGCGTCCACACCCACGTCATGAGGCGCGCATGGGCGCTGGTCGGCGATGATGCCGCGAGTTCGGATGATTCGAGCTCGACGCGCTCTGCCGCCGCATGTTTGGGGGTGCCTGTGGAACGCATGCCCATCTGTTCTCCTTACATTCCGCATGCGCGCCGGCCGCGCGCACATACCCGACTCCACGGTACACGCCCGCATGGGTTCGCGTCGGCGCGCGCTCCTGCATCGCCTCCATCGCACCGTGTTTCGCCTCCCGCTGACCTGCCCGCGCGGCATACTGAACGTATGAACGAGCAGTCTGAACACACCGGCATCGCCGAGGATCCCGCTGACGAGACGCGCACTCTCCACGTAGATGTTCCACGTGGAACCGTGGTGCTCGCCGCCACACCGATCGGCAACACCGCCGATGCCTCCGCCCGACTCGTTACACTGCTCGAGCGCGCGGACATCGTGGCCGCGGAGGACACCCGCAGATTGTATGCGCTCGCCAACCGGCTCGGCGTGCATGTGGGCGGCCGCGTGGTGGCCAACCACGACCACAATGAACGCGGCAAGGCCGACGCGCTGCTCGACCATGTGGCGAATGGCGAGACCGTGCTCGTCGTCTCCGACGCCGGCATGCCCACGATCAACGATCCGGGGCTCGCCATTGTGCGCCGCGCCATCGAACGCGGCCTGCCGGTGACCTGCGCTCCGGGCCCCTCCGCGGTGCTCGATGCGCTCGCCCTCTCCGGGCTGCCCACCGACCGTTTCTGCTACGAGGGATTCCTGCCGCGCAAGCATTCCGAACGCATGCAGGCATTGCGCGCGTTGAAGGGCGAGCGCCGCACGATCGTGTTCTACGAGACGCTGCACCGCATTGCCGAATCGATGGCCGATCTCGAGGAGGCTTTCGGCCCGGACCGCCGCATGGCGTTGTGCCGAGAGTTGACGAAGGACTACGAGCAGATTCGCCGCGGCACCATCCATGAGATCAACGAGTCGGTTGCCAACGATCCGCCGCGCGGCGAGATGGTGCTCGTGATCGCGGGCGCTTCTGAAGACGAGGCGGATCCCGCACAGTCGCTCTCCGTGGAGGAGCTCGCCGAACTGGCCATGCAGTATGCGCAGGCGCACGGCATGCGCATCAAGGACGCCATTGCCGAGGTGATAGGCAAACACCCGAATGCCGATGGCACACTCGCCAACCGCAAGCAGGTGTACAACGCCGTGCTGGCGTTGCGCGACTGATTCGCCGACCGGCATCCCGTTGGCATTGCCGTGCCTATGACGTTCGCATGCGCTGCATGGAACTGCGTTGCAATTCAAGCGATTCGAGCACCAATTCCAACGCTTGCCTGACTCCCGGCCCTCCCTGCTGCGAGATGTATTCGAGCAGATTCGCGTCCGCCGCGCGGTTCACCACCACCCATTTGCGCAACGGCGGCATCGTGCGCGCGATGTGCCATAACGCGTCCATCGGAGTGTTCGGATCGCTTGCCGACTGCGGTGTGAGCGCGAGGGGCGGCGGTGGCGGATGCAGTAGGCCTTTGTTCGGCGTGTGTGCCGTGTGCAGTGTGCTCGCCAACCGTTTTGCACTGCTGCGTCGACGCGGCGCTTGCGATGCCGTGTGCGATGCGGTATGTCTGCGCCGTGCCGCTCGCGCCGGCATGCATGACCTGCGTGCGCAGGCGTGGGGGAGTGCGTCCATAATCTCTTTTTCCTTCTTTCATTGCTTTCCTCGGTCAGGCGATGCTCTCGAATTGCATCAGCATCTCGCGGGCCTGCGGCAGATTGCGCAGATGCGAGCACTCCTCGAGAATCGGCTCGCAGTCGACCAACGAGAACTCGTAATGCTCCATGAGCCGTCCAATGATCGCCTGCACGTCGCGCGCATGCGGGTCGTCCTTCGGATACATGGCCAGATCGCAGGCCGTTCGCAACGGTGTCGTGAGATTCAGGGTGTTGAGGGTGGAGATCTGCGATTCATCCACCTGCCGCTGCCATGCCTTGATGCGCCGTCCAAAGGCGAGTCTGCGGTAATGGCTCGATGAGAGCACTTCGAAATAATCCTGGGGCAGCCTGCCGCCCACCCATACCCACGCGGCTGTGCGCCCGCATGCCGTGGTGCGGTTGGGCAGTATGTCGCGCATCAGCATGGCACGCCCGTACAACGTGTGCGCGCATTCGGCGGTGACTGCGTGGAACTCGTCGAGCTCATACAACGCGTCGAGTCTGAGCAGTCGTTGCATGGCAAGGGGGCCGGGCAGCTGTTTGGTGTGGATGACCGAATGTGAGTTGCGGGGTCGTTCCGGCTGGCGTGGGACGCGCGGTTCCGGATCCGCATAGGCGGGACCTAGGTCGAGCGGGACCATGTAGCCGACCTCGTTGCTGGCTCGGACCGCTTCCTGTACGGCGGTGGTGTTCACGGACGCATGTTCCTTTCTCTTCTGCTCTCCCTTGCCTGTAGGTCGCTGCGTATGCGCACGGATGCGCATACGGCACATGCTAGGAAGGGCATGGGGTGGGCTCCAGCTGTTTCAGGGGAAATGTGGATATGTGGATAATGTGAAGGCATGCGATGTGAATTGTGAATAATCGAGGCTCCGCCAGTCCGCGCATGGTGATGCCGCAACAGGGCGGAAAACAGTGCGGAAGTGTCCTAGCGCATGAAGATAATCGGGCGTATGAGTCATATTATGGTGAACGTCGCTTGGCCGTATGCGAACGGCCCCCGTCATATTGGTCACGTCGCCGGCTTCGGTGTGCCGTCCGACGTCTACGCAAGATACCAGCGCATGAAGGGCAACGATGTGCTCATGGTGTCCGGCACCGACGAGCATGGTACGCCTATTCTGGTGGAGGCCGACAAGGAGGGCGTCACCCCGCAGGAACTTGCGAACCGCTACAACCGCGTGATTGCGAACGATCTGTGCAACCTCGGCCTGAGCTACGATCTGTTCACCCGCACCACCACAAAGAACCATGAGCACGTGGTGCAGGAGATGTTCCGCCAGTGCCTGGCCAACGGCTACATCTACAAGGGCACGCAGAAGGTCGCGATCTCGCCGTCCACCGGCCGTACGCTGCCGGACCGCTACATCGAGGGCGAGTGCCCAATCTGCCATGCGCCGGGCGCGCGCGGCGACCAGTGCGACAACTGCGGCAACGAGCTCGACCCCGATGAGCTGATCAATCCGGTTTCGAAGATCAACGGCGAGACGCCCATCTTCGAGGAGACCGAGCATTACTTCCTCGACCTCCCCGCCCTGGCGGAGGCGAACCTCGCATGGTTGAAGACGCGCAAGGGCTGGCGTCCGAACGTGCTCAACTTCTCGATCGGCCTGTTCAAGGAGGTCAAGCCGCGCGCCATCACCCGCGACATCGACTGGGGCATCCCCGTGCCGGTGCCGGGTTGGATCGACAACCCGAACAAACGCCTGTACGTGTGGTTCGATGCGGTGATCGGCTACCTGTCCGCATCGATTGAATGGGCGCGTCGTTCCGGTGATCCGGAGGCTTGGCGCGCATGGTGGAACGACCCGGCCACGCCGGGCTACTATTTCATGGGCAAAGACAACATCACGTTCCATTCGCAGATCTGGCCGTCCGAGATGCTCGCCTACAACGGCGAGGGGTCCAAGGGCGGCGAGCCGGGTGAGCTCGGCAAGCTCGACCTGCCCGAGCAGGTGGTGGCCTCCGAGTTCATGACCATGGAGGGCAAGAAGTTCTCGTCGTCGCGCGGCATCGTGATCTATGTCAAAGACATTCTCTCCCGTTACCCGGTGGATGCGGTGCGCTACTACATCTCGGCCGCCGGTCCGGAGTCCTCGGACTCCGACTTCACATGGGCGGAGTTCGTGCGCCAGAACAACGAGGTGCTCGCCGCCTCGTGGGGCAATCTGGTGAACCGTGTGGCGAATCTGATCGCCAAGAACTTCGGCCAGATCCCGCCGATCGTGGAGGAGAAGATGACCGATGAGGACCGTGCCCTGCTGGCGCAGTCCTCCGCAGCCTTCGACACGGTGGGCGCGCTCATCGAGCAGCATCGACAGAAGAACGCGCTCAACGACGCGATGTCGTTGGTGGGCGACATCAACAAATACATCTCGGCCACCGAGCCGTGGAAGATCAAGGACGACCCGGAGCGCCTCGGCACCGTGCTGCATGTGGCGGCCCAGGCCGTTTCCGACGCCAACCACCTGCTCGCCCCGTTCCTGCCGCATTCCTCGCAGAAGGTGTGGGAGGCCCTGGGTGGCGAAGGCACGTTCTCGCCGCTGCCGCACATTGAGGAGGTGAACGATCTCGACGACCCGGAGTTCACCTATCCGGTGATCACCGGCAAGTACGTGCTCGGCGAGACCGTGCACCCGTGGAAGAGCGAGCCGATCGTGGTGGGTGCGCCAGTGGCCAAGCCGACGCCGATCTTCGCGAAGATTCCGACGGAGGCCGTGGACGAGGAGCTCGCCCGGTTCGACGCCGACCTCAAGGCACGTCGCGAGGCCGAACAGGCGCGCCTGGACGCCGAGAAGGCCAAGCTCGCGTAAGCGCGTCTCGCGCGACGAGCCGGTCAACCGGAAAGTCTGCGTGGAACGCAGTCAAGGCCATCGGATGGGCTGAATACGGGCCCGGAAGAGCAATGCTCTTCCGGGCCCGTTCGCATATGCCCAAGTGCGAATCGCATAAACGTACATTGTCGGGCACTTATACCAGACAATCAGCTATTGGTATAAAACATCTCAGTATAAGAGATTTGGAAACAGCGTGTATACGAATCCGGGGTATGTACATGTAAACAAACGCGGGTGTGTCTTGACGCAATGGACCGGTACGGCCATTGAACGGGAGACGCACCCGCAGGACTTCAGGAGAAACGCTTATACCGAGAGAGAGGGGAGGGGAAGTGCTGAAATATATCTGCAAACGCATCGCGAATTACGTGGTCATGCTGTTCGTCGCGATTTCGCTGACGTATTTCCTGGCGAGTGCGTTCATGGATCCGCGGTCCAATTACATGTCGCGGCATCCGCACCCACCCATCGAATCCATCAATCGTTCGCTCGACAACGCGAACATCAACGACCAGACACCCATATTCATCCGTTACGGACGCTGGCTCAAGGGCATTGTCACGCAATGGGACTGGGGTCTGGCCCCCGACCAGTCCCCGGTTCGCTCCGCCATCGCGGAACGCATCAGCGCTTCGGTGCAGCTCGTGACCATCGGCACCATCCTCTCAATCGTCATCGGCGTCGCCCTTGGCGTCTACACCGCCATCCACCAGTACAAGTGGCAGGACCGCGTGTTCAACGCCCTCGCCACGTTCTTCCTCGTCGTGCCCGTCGCCGTGCTCGGCCTGTTCGTGGTGTTCGGCGCCATCTCCATCAATCAGGCGGCAGGCTCGCGCATCTTCTTCGTGACCGGCCTGCACGCCTACGACGGGCCGGACATATGGAAATCATTCGTCGATTTCCTGCAGCACATCGTGCTTCCCACCATCGTGCTCACCATTCCCGGCGCAGTGAGCTACCACCTGACGCAGCGCACCTATCTGCTCGACACGATGAATGCCGACTACGTGCGTACCGCCCGTGCCAAGGGCCTGACCAAAGGTCAGGCGATTCGCAGGCACGCGCTGCGCACCTCGTTGATCCCCACCTGTGTGAACGTCGCGTTCTCGATCGCCGGTGTGTTCACAGGTGCGGTGATCACCGAAACCGTGTTCGCGATCAACGGCCTAGGCCGCTATTTCGTGACCACGATCGCCAACAACGACATCAACGGATCGGTCGCCATCGCCGCGTTCGGCGGTGTGTGCACGCTTGCGGGCGCACTGCTTGCGGACATTGCGTCCGCAATGCTCGACCCGCGCATCCGACTGAGCTAGCAAGGAGGTGAAGAAGCATGGAAGGTGATGAGAACAACATTGCCGACGTCGAAGATGAGACCGGTGAGCTCGAACCTGAGCTCAAACGCACCGGAAGGCTCACGCTCTACGGAAAGCGGTTCCTGCGCAGGCCATCTGCGGTGTTCGGACTGATTCTGTTCCTCGTGCTGCTGTTCTTCGCGGCATTCGGTTCCCGCTTCTCGAAGTGGGACTACCAGACGCTTGATTTCGCGTCCCTCGGCGTGGCTCCGAACTCCGAGCATTGGCTCGGCACGACTTCCGGCGGCTCCGACCTGTATGCGATGGTGGTTCGCGGGCTTGGCCGTTCGATGTCCATCGGCATTCTGAGCTCGGTGGCCACAACGGTTATCGCCGCAATCGTCGGCACATCCATCGCGTTCTTCGAGGGTTGGTTCGAACGCGTGGGCATGTGGGTGCTCGACATGCTGCTGGTGATCCCGTCGTTCCTGCTCATCGCGATGATCGTGCGTTCCGCGAGCGGTGGCTCCAGTTGGCTGTGGCTCACCATTGGCCTGACGGCATTCGGATGGATCGGCTATGCGCGCGTGTTGCGTACGCTCACGATGAGCCTGCGCGAACTCGACTACGTGAAGGCCGCGAAATTCATGGGCGTCGGTTCGATGCGCATCATTCTGCGCCATCTGGTGCCGAATCTGGGTTCCGTGCTGATCATCAACACCGTGCTCGGCGTGGTCGGCGCCATCGGCTCCGAGACCTCCCTGAGCTTCCTGGGGCTGGGCATCAAGGCCCCCGACACTTCGCTCGGCACGCTGCTCAACGAAGGCCAGTCGGTGATCATGACCGCTCCGTGGGTGATGGTGTTCCCCGCGCTCGTACTGATCGCGCTCACGTTCTCGATGCAGCTCATCGGCGACGGTCTGCGCGACGCGATTGATCCGTATTCCCGTTCCGCGGGCAAAGTGTAAGGGGGAGGCCATGCGTTTTCGGAAAACACAGCGAACAACACAGCGCGCACTCGCACAGTCGACACCATCCGGTGGCGCGCCTGCTGCCGCGCGCGACCACGACGCATCCGACGTCGTGCTGCGCGTGGATGACCTGCACGTCGACTTCGCCTCGGAAGCCGGCGTCGTGCACGCGGTGCGAGGGGTGAGCTTTGCGCTCCACCGCGGGGAGACGCTCGGCATCGTCGGCGAATCCGGCTCCGGAAAATCGGTCACGTCGATGTCGATCATGGGATTGCTCGACGACAATGCGAGCGTCCACGGTTCCATCACATTCCGCGGCGAGGAGCTGCTCACGAAAACGGACGAGCAGATGAGCGAAATCCGCGGAGACGGCATCGCAATGGTGTTCCAAGACCCATTGTCTGCACTCACGCCGGTGTATACGATCGGCGAGCAGTTGCGTGAAGCGCTCGTCATTCACAATCCGCATATGAGTTCGGAACGCGTGCGCGAACGTTCGATAGAATTGCTCGAACTCGTCGGCATTCCCAATGCCAGCGAACGTCTGCGCTCGTACCCGCACGAATTCTCCGGCGGCATGCGCCAGCGCGTGGTCATCGCGATGGCCATCGCGAACAATCCGGATGTGATCATCGCAGACGAACCCACCACGGCACTCGACGTGACCATTCAGGCGCAGGTGTTGGAAGTGTTGCAGCGTGCGCAGCAGGAAACCGGAGCCGCGCTGATCTTCATCACGCACGATCTGGGCGTCATCGCGGGCATCGCCGACAACGTCGTCGTCATGTACGCAGGAAGACCGGTCGAGCAGGCGGATGTGGACTCCATATTCTACCGTCCCGTCATGCCGTACACGATGGGATTGCTCGGTGCCAGCCCGCACCCGCGTTCGGACACCAAACGCCGACTCATTCCGATCCCGGGTTCGCCGGTCAACCTCGTGAACCTGCCCGAAGGCTGCGCATTCGCCGCGCGCTGCCCGCTCGCCACCGATGAATGCCGCAGAATCGAACCCGAACTGCGTGAGGTCCCCGGCCGTGACGGCCAGCGCGCCGCCTGCCTGCGCACCGACATGATCATCGAACGTGGACTCACCTATGACGAGGTGTACGAGCCTGTCGCCAGCGTGCACGGCAAGTTCGACGGAGTGCCGCGCGAAGACAGGCAGATCGTGCTCGACGTGCATGACCTGAGCAAGACGTTCCCGCTGTCGGGAGGCGGATTCCTGCGCCGGCGCGTCGGCGAGGTGCATGCGGTCGACGACGTCTCCATCGAAGTGCGCGAAGGGGAGACGGTCGCGCTCGTCGGCGAGTCCGGCTCCGGAAAATCGACGACACTGCTCGAAATCATGGGGTTGAAGGAACCGCAGTCCGGCAGCATCGAGCTGTTCGGCGAGCGCGTGAGCAAACGCATGCCGAAAAGCGAACGCCGTGCGCTCCACAAGTATGTGCAGTATGTGTTCCAGGATCCAATGAGCTCACTCGACCCGCGTCTGCCGGTCTACGACATTCTCGCGGAGCCGTTGCGCGCGACCCACGCGAGCCGGGCGGAAATCAACGAACGCATCAGCGAACTCATGCGCCTCGTGGAACTCAACCCCGATCAGGTGGACCGATTCCCCACACAGTTCTCCGGCGGCCAACGCCAACGTATCGCCATCGCACGTGCGCTCGCGGTGCGCCCCAAGCTGATCTTGCTCGACGAACCGGTGTCGGCGCTCGATGTGTCGATCCAAGCGGGCGTGATCAATCTGTTGGAGGACCTGCAAGCGAAACTCGGCGTCGCATACCTGTTTGTTGCGCACAATCTGTCGGTGATCCGCCATATCTCCACGCGCGTCGCGGTCATGTATCTGGGGCGCATCGTGGAAAGCGGACCCACGCGGGATGTGTTCAAACACCCGCTACACCCGTACACGAAGGCGTTGCTGAGCGCGGTGCCCGCACCCGACCCCAAGGTCGAGCGCACCCGCGAACGCATCGTGCTGCAGGGAGACGTGCCCGGGCCGACGCAGCGCATTGAAGGATGCGCGTTCGCGTCGCGTTGCCCGCTGTACCAGCAGCTCACACCCGAGCAGCAGGCGGTATGTGACACGAAACGCCCGCGGATGCGGCAGATGCGCGCCGAGGAAGCCGGTGACGGCGACCGCAAGGTGGCGTGCCACTTCGCGGACAGCACGGCGGCACGGCATGACACGGAGGTGCTGGAAGCCAATCTGTAGTGGCATCTGCGGAACGCATGCCGAATATCGCGAACACAAAGACTCATCATCACATCACCACAACAACCGCTTCGATCTGGCAGACCGGAACGGATAACCCAGAGGAGGAACCATGAAGAGAAGAACAGGCAGACGAGGAGTGCTTGCCGCAGTCGCAGGCCTCGCCGCAATCGGCATGCTGTTGTCCGGTTGCGGTGCAGGCGGCGGCTCCAACGAGGCGACGGGCGCGGAGGAACCGGCGTCCGGCTTCCCGAACGACTATCAGGGTGCGTACCCGATGCCGAGCACGGATAAGGCGTACAACAACCCCAAGTCGCGCGACGAGGTCAAGGACGGTGGCACACTCACGTTGCCGACGACGTACACGCCGAACTGGAACGTGTTCAGCGTCGACGGCAACACCGCGTACATGCAGTCGATGGCGCAGTTCTACATGCCGTCGCTGTATTCGCTCGATCTCAAGGGCAACATCACCTGGAACAAGGATTACATCGAAAAAGCCGAACTGGTGAGCAAGGACCCGCAGGTCGTCAAGTTCGACATCAATCCGAAGGCCAAGTGGAACAACGGCAAGGACATCGATTGGACCGCGTTCGAAGCCACTTGGAAGGTGAGCAACGGCTCCAACCCCGATTACAATCCGCCGAGCACCGACGGCTGGGACAAGATCAAGAGCGTGACCGAAGGCGACAACGCCAAGCAGGCGGTCGTCACCTTCTCGCAGCCATGGTACCCGTGGGAGGCGTTGTTCAGCTCGCTGTACAACCCTGACGCCACCGATCCGAAGGTCTTCACGCAGGGTTGGAACGACAACCCGCACAATGAATGGGGTGCCGGCCCGTTCAAGGTGGAGAAGGCCGACCAGAACCAGGCGGTGTTCGTGCCCAACGAGAAGTGGTGGGGAGACAAGCCCAAGCTCGAGAAGGTCACGTTCAAGTACATGGAGGACGTGGCGAGCCTCAACGCATTCAAGAACGGTGAGGTGGACGCCGTCACGTTCGCCAGCAACACGTCGCTGCAGACCGTCAAGGACACCAAGGACATCGAGATCCGTCTCGGCTACGGCAAGTCGACCAACGTGCTCGTTTACAATGGCAAGGCCGGAGCCCTCAAGGACCAGAAGGTGCGCCAAGCCATCACGATGGGCCTTGACACCAAGACCTGGGAGAAGATCCACTTCCAGGGCCTCAACTGGACGCCGAAGGCCGCCGGCTCCGAACTGTTCCCGCTCTTCCAGGAGGGCTATGAAGACAACCGTCCTGAAGACGTGCGCGCAGTGAACGTCGACGGCGCCAAGAAGGTGCTGGAGTCCGACGGGTACAAGCTCGGCGATGATGGCTACTACCAGAAGGACGGCAAGACCTTGTCGCTGCGGTACACCTACTTCGGCGACGCTGCCACCGGCACCGCCTTGGCCAAGGGCTACCAGCAGATGATGAAGGCGATCGGCGTCAAGATCGAACTCGACAACCGCGACAACTCCAAGTTCTCCGACACCGTCACGCAGGGCTCCTATGAGATTCTGCCGATGGGCTGGAGCTCGCCTTCACCATACTCGCAGGTGAACGTGAGCCAGCTGTACGGTTCCGATTCGCCGTCCAACTATACGTACGTAGGCAGTGCGGAGGTCGACAAGCTCGCCGCCGTGCCGGGCACCATCCCGGAGCAGCTCAAGGCCGTGGCCGCCGCCAATGAGGCGGAGAAGGCCGCGCTCAAGCTGTACGGCACGACGCCGGTCGATGTGCCTCCGAGCTTCTACGCCGTGAAGAAGGGACTCGCCAACTACGGTCCTGCGGGGTTCACCAGCACCGATGTGATCAACCTCGGCTGGCAGAAGTAACCGCGAATACAGACGGGCCGGTTCAGCCCATCGAATCGGCTCCCCCGCCCCCGCACGCGTTTCTCCTACGTGCGGGGGCTTTTTCGACCCGGCGCGCGTCGACAAGGTCCTGGTCTGCGTTTCTCCTACGTGCGGCGGCTTTTCCCTGCCATCCGCGCCCGGTTGCCATGCACAATCGAGGCGCAAGAGGGACGCCGGACCGTCGCATGCCCTCCTACGCGGCGTCCATCTCCTGCCGCTCGCCCTGCGTAATTTGGGACATCCGTGCGTACAAATCTGTCCCTTTTTACGTCTCGACGACGTAATTGGAGACAGTTAGCGGCATCAATCTGTCCCTTTTTACGTCTCGACGACGTAATTGGAGACAGTGAGCGACACCAATCTGTCCCTTTTTACGTCTTTGTTGTTTACGCCTTTGTTGCGTAATTTGGGACATTCACGGGTATGAATTTGTCCCTTTTTACGTCTCATGACGTAATTGGAGACAGTTAGCGGCATCAATCTGTCCCTTTTTACGCAGAACGGCGGTATGCTCGGCAACCAAGAGTTCGCTGGCAGATAAGTCGGCATGAGGGCAGATTGTTTGCCAGTAATTGCCGCACTGCTGCTGCGGTTGCGGATCAGGTGGCCGGAATCCCTGTATTTGCAAGGCCTGCGACTGCTATGCATGACCGCCCCGCATGACCTATGCGTGCCTTGCAGTGTGCCGAAATGAGCATACCCAGCGAATTCTCAGCGAAAACACTCGATGCGTTAAGGGTCGACGGGCATAGTAATAACCATCGGCAATCGAAAGAAAGCCGACGAGATTCCACTCGGAATCCCTTATAACTGAACCCTTTTCTCTCTTCTCTCTGTTAGCCGGCGGTTTCAATCCCGCCGGCTTCTCTCTTTCTGCCGTGGGTTTCGGACTCCGTTCGCATCCGGTCATCCTCTCCATCGCATAACACGCGCATAACACGCCGAAGCGACAGCCGGTTGCATATCGCGGTGAACGCGCCAATAATAAGACGGGCAAACAAAGAAATACCCGTATGCCATTCGCGCACATATACGCCACAGGCACGGCATCGATGCATACGGGCAATGGGACGCCGGCATGTCGGCGCCGCCTGGACATGCATACGCACAGACGCATAGCAAGGACGCCTTCGATGTACGTTGACCCGAACCGCAACAGGAACGCCAGCAATCTGCGCTGGCTCATGCCGTATTGCAGACCGGAGCTGCCCCGCGTGATCGGCGCGCAGATTCTGTACCTCGTCAGCGCCGCAATGGCATTGATCACGCCGCTCATCGCCGCGCGCATTGTGGACCGCGTGATCGAGCAGCGTCAGCTCAGTCTGCTCACCGGCCTGTGCCTGGCGCTGATCGGCGTGACGATCGTGCGCGACGGCGCCTACTACGGCAACCAGATGTGGATGGAACGCGCCGGGCAGAACACCGTGTACCGCTTGGTGAGCGACGAATACGAGAAGCTGCACACGCTCGACTTCGACTATTTCAATCACACGCGCACCGGCGACATCATGAGCCGTATGACCTCCGACACCGATGCGATTCGCCATCTGCTCAGCTGGGTGAGCTACCAGATGCTCAACTGCGTCGTCATGTTCGTGGGCGCGCTCGCGTTCATGACGTCGATTGACTGGCGCCTCGCGCTGGCCCTCGCCTGTGTGACGCCGTTCCTGTTCCTCTTCACCCACCAGTTCTCCACGAAGGCCAAGCCGCTGTTCCTCGCGATCCGCAATTCGCTCGCCTCGATGAACTCGATGGTGGAGGAGAACATCGAAGGCAACCGCGTGGTCAAGGCGTTCGTGCGCGAGGACTACGAGACCGGGAAGTTCGACGAGCACAACGACGATTACATGGACCGCAACATGGCCATGGCGATGAACACACGCAAGTACCTGCCCCGCCTCGACTGGCTCGGTTTCGCGCTCCAGCTCATCACACTCGGCTTCGGTGGATTCCTTGTGGCGCGCGGTGCCATGAGCCTGGGCGGACTCGTCGCATTCTCGTCGTATTTGTGGATGATCGACGGCCCGGTGCGCCAGTTCGGCTGGCTCGTCAACGACTGGCAGCGCTTCAACGCGAGCTGTGTGAACATTCGCAGACTCCTCACCGCCACGCCGCATGTGAAGAACACGAAGGCCGCGCGTGAGAGCGCCGTGCCCGATTCGATGCGCGGCGACATTCGCTTCGACCATGTGGATTTTGCGTTCCCCGACGACCCGGACACGTTGATTCTGCACGACATCGACTTCCATGCCCCCGCCGGCTCGCGCCTTGGCATTCTTGGCGAGACCGGTGCCGGCAAATCGACGCTGGTGAACCTGATCGCACGCTTCTACGACCCGACCGCGGGCACCGTGACCATAGACGGCATCGACGCGAAACGCTGGCCGCTCAAGCAGCTGCGTTCCCAGGTGGCGATTGTGGCGCAGGACGTGTTCCTGTTCTCCGACACGATCGAAGGCAACATCGGCTTCGGTGCGAGCGACGAACAGGCGACCGACCCCGATTTCGTACGGCGTATGGCGCAGATTGCCGGTGCCGACGACTTCATTCGCCGCATGCCGGAAGGCTACCAGACGGTGGTCGGCGAACGCGGCGTAGGACTTTCGGGCGGCCAGAAGCAGCGCCTGAGCCTGGCCCGTGCGCTTGCCGACGATCCGGCGATCCTGATCATGGATGACACGACGAGCGCGGTGGATATGGAGACGGAGGCGCAGATCCAGCAGCATCTCAAGGACCTCGACGACCGCAAGACGATCGTGACGATCGCCCACCGCATCTCGTCGGTGAAGGACTGCGATCTGATCCTCGTGCTCGAACACGGTCGCATCGCCGAACGCGGCACGCACGACGAACTCATCGCCCGGCACGGGCTCTACGAGCACATCTTCGAGAAACAACTCGGCCAGCAAGCCGACAATCTGCGGCAATGATTCTGCCGGTGGGTGGACCGCGGATCGGCGGGTCCGGCGGGGCGGGCCTCGCTTCGTCGGTTGTCTGCGTTCCGTAGCGCTCCTCAGCAACGCCCGCCCCGCCGGACCCACCAATCCGCGGTCAGCAATCAACAATTCGCAATCCGTAATCCGCACACCAATCTGTAATCCTGAAAGGAGGCGAGCCGGTATGGCACAACGCAACACGTACCGCGAAGACGAGGAGCTCGAGGAGAGCATCAATTTCCATGATCTGTGCAGAATAGGCAAATACCTGCGCCCGCATGGCAGGCGGCTCGCGAGAATAGCGGCCGTTGTCATCTCGATGAGCTGCATCACGGTGGCCGTGCCATACCTGACCAAAGTGGTGATCGACGACGTGCTGCCGCACAGGAACTACACGCTGCTGGCATGGCTCGTCGTGGTCATGCTCGTGCTGAGCGTGCTCTACGAGGTCGCGTTGCGCTACCGCACGCTCGAGATCACCCGCGTGGGCCAGCTGATCCTGAAGGACATGCGCCGCGATTTGTTCACGCATATCCAGACGCTGCCGTTCAGCTACTTCGATTCACGCCCGCACGGCAAGATTCTGATCCGCGTGGTCAACTATGTGAACACGCTGTCCGACACATTGAGCTCCGGCCTGATCAACGTGATCGCCGACGTGTTCACCTTCGTGATCACGCTGGTCGTCATGTTCGCAATCGATTTCAAGCTCGCGCTGTGGAGTCTGCTGCTGTTCCCGCTGCTCATTGTGGTGGTGCGCGTGCTGCAGCATTTCCAGCGCAAGGCGTACCAGAATCTGTCGAACAAGCAGAGCAACGTGAACGCGTTCATTCATGAGTCGATCGCCGGTGTGAAGACCACGCAGACCTTCGCCCGCGAACACGAGCAGTACGAGACGTTCCAGCACCTGCAAGGCGAGCAGCGGAGTGCGTGGATGCGCGCCGTGCACATCCAGTTCCTGCTGTGGCCGAGCATGGAGATCATCTCGATGTCCACGATGGCGCTGATCTATTACGTCGGCATCATGCACGTGGCCGGCGTCACCGCGACCACCGGCACATTGATCGCGTTCGTCGGCTATGCGAACAACTTCTGGAACCCGGTGATCAACATCGGCAACTTCTACAATCAGCTCATCACCTGCTCCGCGTATCTCGAACGCATCTTCGAAACGCTCGACGTGCAGCCCGACATCGTCGACAAGCCGGGCGCCGAGCCGTTGCCGCCGATCCGCGGCGACGTGCGCTTCGACGACGTCGTGTTCCGCTACGAACCCGACGGCAGGAACATTCTCGACCATGTGGACCTGCATGCGAAGCCCGGCCAGACCGTCGCGCTTGTGGGCCCGACCGGTGCCGGCAAGACGACGATCGTGAATCTGCTCTCCAGATTCTACGACGTGGCGGACGGCGCCGTGCTGATCGACGGCCACGACGTGCGCGATGTCACGCTGGACTCGCTCAGGTTGCAGATGGGCGTCATGCTGCAGGACACGTTCATTTTCTCGGGCACGATTCGCGAGAACATACGCTATGGCAAACTCGATGCGACCGACGAGCAGATCATCGCGGCAGCCAAGGCTGTGCATGCGCACGAGTTCATTGAGGAACTGCCCGACGGCTACGACACAGTGGTGCAGGAGCGTGGTTCCACGCTGTCGATGGGCCAGCGCCAGCTCATCGCGTTCGCGCGCGTGCTGCTCGCCGACCCGCGCATCCTCATTCTCGACGAGGCAACGAGCAACATCGACACCCGCACCGAGGAAGCGCTGCAGGCGGCGTTGCAGCACATGCTCGTCGGACGCACGAGCTTCATCATCGCGCACCGATTGAGCACTATCGAGAACGCCGACATGATCTGCGTCGTCGACCACGGCCGGATCGTCGAACGCGGCACGCACGAGGAACTCATGGCCAAGCGCGGCGAATACTGGCGTCTCGTGGAATCGCAGTATGCGATGATTTCGGAAGGCGACTGACACACCCTCCTTGGCGCGTTTGCTGTGAGAGGAATAGACGCGGCGGCCGACGGGCAATCGTGTCGAATGGCATGCTGGAATTAGGCAATCGACGTGGAAACGCACATGAATGCGCGTTCCGGTCGAATATGGAGGACACCGCGTACAGCGGTCTTGGAATGCCGACCGCATGTGCCGCGCTGGTATTAGGAGGAATCATGCAGGACAAAGACGATATGCTGCCGAAGAACGTGCAGCAGGACATCAGCGAACTCGCCAAGCCCGACGTCACCGAGCACGAAAGCGCATGGGCGACCTACAGAAAACTGCCGAAGAGCCATAAGTGGCCGTACTTCTACCATCATTTCTTCTGGCCCATCATCGTGGCCGTCGTGGTGCTCGCCGCGATTGTCGCGTTCGTGGTGAACATGGTCGTCTCGCCGAAGGGGCAGGGGCTCGGCGTCGCCTTTGTGGGCGTGCAGGAGTCCGACCGCTCGATGGACAAGCTCGAAGACGGCTTCCTCAAATACCGTGCGCTCGACGAGAAGAAGATCACGTTCGAGAACGATTTCTACATCGATTCGTCGAACAAGGAATCTGCAAGCATGTCGCAGAACTCGCTCGAAACGCAGATGTCGGGCGACACGATCAACACGGTCATCGGCAGCGACTCGGCATTGCGCTCGCAGGATCTGCTCGGTTATCTCGAGCCGCTCGACAGCGTGCTCACGTCATACCAGATGGGCAAGCTGCGTGAGCGTGGCGCGCTCGTCGAGATGAGCGACGGCGAGAACGGTGCAACGAAGGCCATGGCAATCGACTTGGGCAAATCCGCGGAATGGAGCCGCATCAAGGGGCAGGATCAGCATGCCCGGCTCGCGTTCGTGAATGTGCAGAACAAGGATTACGCAAGACTGTTCGTGGACTATCTGTTCGGCATGTAATCGCCGCATGTATGTACATATTCGCAATATCTGTGCAGTAGCGTAGGCAAGCAGCACGCAGAGGAAGGAATACGCGATGCTTGAACATAGCCGCCCCGCATTGTTGAAGGAGTTGATGGCGGCCAGGAACACGGTGTCTCCGGATTCGAACGGGCGAATCGTGTGGGGCAATGGAACGGTGACGCTCGTATTCGCCGTGAGCGGCGAAAAACCGGTGACGTTGATCGGCATGAGCGGCCGCGGCATGGAACCGGTGGATGAGAACATCGCCGGCGAGCCGGATGCGCAGCCGATTGTGGAGTTGCGCAGTTCGCTGGACGGCGGCGGAGACAACAGGCTGAAACTCGCCGTTTCGGCCGCCGGCCTCAAACTGAGGTTCGTTCGGGCATACGAGCTCAACAGATTGGACGACGAGCGGCATCCGGTCACGCTGCTCGCGATTGTGCAGCGTGACCCGAACGGCGACGGCCCGTTGGTGACGAGCGTGTTCGAGTCGATGGCCCATACCAGTGCGGTGCGCACCTACACGCGACTGTGCAGCGAGGAGCCATACCCGGTGGAGGCGGTGTCGTCGATGAACGCGACACTTCCCATGGAAGCGGCCAAACTCGAGGATTCGCAGGCGCAGATCTACTGGGGCGAAAGCTCGTGGGACTGCGAGAACGCATGGCAGAGCGCGCCGCTGCGTTCCACCACGCTGCGCGACCGCAACCAAGTGATCAATCCGGGCATGTCTTCCGCCAGATTCGCCCGCCGTTCCACGTCGACATGGTCCACCGGCGAGTTCGAGCCGATGGGCATTGTCGAAGGAGGCGGCCGGCCGGGCGAGCTCGGCCATTTCTCGTTCGCATGGCAGATCGAGCACAACGGTGCCTGGGAATGGGAGATCGGCGAGGACGACCCGGGACTGCGCGTGAGTGCATACGGGCCGGAATACGACGACCACCAGTGGTTCGTCATGCTGCGCGACAACCAGCCCTTCGTCACGGTGCCGGTCTCGTTCGTGATCTGCGCGGGCGACTGGCAGCACGCCGTGGCCGAGATGACCGTGCAACGGCGTGCGCTCTACCGCGTGAAGGCCATGGAAATGGGGCGCTTGGAACAGGCGGAGCAGGCGAAGGGACTCGTGGTCTACAACGACTACATGAACACGTTGTGGGGCGACCCGCGCATCGAAAAGGAGCTGCCGCTTGTGGAGGGCGCCTCCAAGGTGGGCGCCGACGTGTTCTGCATTGACGCCGGCTGGTATGACAGCGAAGATGGCGGCTGGTGGGACATGGTGGGTGAATGGAAGCCCTCCACCAACCGCTTCGGCAACCTTCGCTTGGCCGGACTCATCCACGACATCCAGTCGCATGGCATGAAGGCCGGCCTGTGGTTGGAGCCGGAGGTGATCGGCGTGCGCTCGCCGTTGGCAAAGACGCTGCCGGACTCGGCGTTCTTCTGCAGGCATGGCAGCCGCATAGCCGATCAGGGCCGCTACCACCTCGACTTCCGCTCGCCGGTGGCGCGTGCCCATGCCACGGCCACGGTGGACCGCCTGATCGACGAGTTCAACGTGAAGTACTTCAAGTTCGACTACAACACGACCCCGGGTGCAGGCACCGATGTAGACACGGATTCGGTGGGCGACGGGCTGCTCGAGCATTGCCGTGCGGTGCAGCAGTGGATCGAGCAGATCCGCGCCAAGCACCCTGACGTGATGATCGAGAACTGCGGTTCCGGCGCCATGCGCGCCGACTATGCGATGCTGAGCCGACTCGACATACAGTCCACCTCCGACCAGTCCGATCCGCTCGTCTACGCTGCGATCGCCGCTGGCGCCGGCATGACCGTGTTGCCGGAGCAGCAGGGCAACTGGGGCTACGCGCAGCAGGAGATGGACGACGAAACCGCCGTGTTCACGCTGGCCGCGGGCATTCTGGGGCGCCTGTACCTGTCAGGGTTCATCGATCGCATGGACGAGGCGCGATTGGGTTTGGTGCGCGATGCGATCCGCCTGCATCGCACGATTCTGGGCGGACAATCGCATCTGGTGCCGTGGTGGCCGTATGAGCTGCCGGACTTCAACGGCCCATGGCTCGTATACGGCCTGCGCCACGCCCCCAATGTGACCGGGCTGTCGCATGACGAAGACTGGAATGGCACTGACGGCCAAGGCCCAGAGCACATTGATGAGGCCCAATACCTGACCATCTGGCGTCGTGGCGGCATCGGCTCGCTGTACTTGGAGATCGGTGAGGGCGCGCATATCGAGCAGGTGTTCCCCGATCCGGCCAAGCCGGAGCATGCGCCCGACGCCAAACCGTGGACGGTTGAATGGGTGGATCCCGAAACCGTGCGCATCGAGGTGGCCACCGACAAGGAGCCCTCCGCACGCATCTTCGCCGTCACGTTCCCGCAGCCATCTGCCAATGACACAGCGGACGACGATGCCGGCGAGAACGCCGGGCACGATATCGAGGGGCGGTAATCTGCGTAATTGAGAAGTTTATATGAATCTGCAAATAAACTTCTCAATTACGGGGCGCTAAATCAGAAATTTATATGAATCTCAAAATATACGCCCCAAATAGCGCGGTGCACCGCGACCCTGCCGGCAGATTTCTCAAAGACAAAGGCGGCGGGCGGTAGAGTGGGAGCATGAGCAAGAAGCACAGAGTTCGTGATTGGGCGCCACTGCCGCCCGCATTGCCACAGGACGCCCACGTGATCGACAATCACACGCACGTGGCCTCAGTGGTGCCTTTTTCGCAGGCGTTGAGTCATGAGGCCGTCGAGAAAGGGCAGCCGGAGATCGCCGTCTACAGCGTCGACCAGCTGCTCGACCAAGCTGCCAGCGTGGGCGTGGAGGGCGTGATCGACTGCGGTTGCGAACTGCCCCACCTGATGACCGCCATCGACATGGCACGCGAGCACCCGGGCAGAGTGTGGGCGGCGATTGCGATCCACCCGAACGAGGCGGTGCTGCACGGGCATCGCGGAGCCCCCGGTCCAGACGGTCTGCCAGTGCGCTACAAACCATGGCACGACGTGCCGTTCGACGAGGCGATGGCCGAAGTGCGCCGGCTTGCCAAGGCATATCCGAAACAGGTGGTGGCGATAGGCGAAACCGGCATGGACTTGTTCCGTACCGGCGAGAGCGCCAAGGAGATTCAGCGTGAGGCCTTCCGCGACCATATCGCACTCGCCAAGGAGCTCGACCTGCCCATGCAGATCCACGACCGCGACGCACACCGCGATGTCATCGAGACGCTGCTCGCAGACGGCGCCCCGCGCAAAACCGTGTTCCACAGCTATTCCGGCGATGCCGAGATGGGTGAGATCGCACGCGAGCACGGCTGGTATCTCTCGCTGTCGGGAGCGTCGAGCTACAAGGGCAACACCGGCATCCTCGAATCCGCAGCGATTGTGGGACTCGACCATGTGATGGTGGAGACCGACGCGCCGTACCTGACGCCAATGCCGTACCGCGGGCGGCCGAATGCCCCGATGATGATCCCGTATACACTTGCCGCGCTCGCCGAATACCTCGACCTGCCGGTGGACGAGGTCGCGCGCGCCACGCGTGCCACCACGCGCGAGGTGTACGGAATCTGACGCCCATGCCGCCGGCCTTGTACAACATGGGGTATATTTCCGGGCCGCCCCTCTGCCTTCGGCAAATTTCCTGAGCGCACGCGCCGCCGCTGATTAGTGTGGCAGTTTGCGTTGTTTCTTCACAGTGTGGAGCGCCTTGGAACGCCCCATGTTATAAGGAATGAGTATGGACGAGAGACCGGAGCAGCCAGCGGACGAACCGCTGTTACGCACCGCCGATAAGTACACGCAGGCGCCGAAGGTGTCGCACAAGGTGCTCACCAAGGAGGAGCGCACGGCGATCCTCGAGGCGAATGAGAAGAAGAGGCAGGAGGCCGAACGGCTCGAACGGCATAACGCCATCGGTCCCGTGGGTCGGTGGTGGCATAGGCTGCAGTCCGGGCCCGACAAGGTGACGCTGGCCATGTCGATCGTGGCGCTCGGCGTGGTGTATGGCGACATCGGCACCTCGCCGCTGTATACGATGCAGACGTTCCTCGCCGGTCAGGGAGGCGTGGCCCATGCCGACGAAACCGCGGTCATAGGCATGCTTTCGCTGGTGTTCTGGACGATGACGCTCATCACGACCATCGAATACGTGCTCATCTGCATGCGCGTGGACAACAAGGGCGAGGGCGGCATTTTCGCGCTGTACTCATTGCTGCGCAAATACGGCAAATGGCTCGTCGTGCCCGCGATGGTGGGCGGTGCCGCATTCTTGGCAGACTCCGTGCTCACGCCGGCCATGTCGATCAGCTCCGCCGTCGAAGGCCTGCAGACGCTTCCGGCACTGCAGCATGTGTTCGAGGCGAATCCGAGCCTGACGCTGTTCATCGCGCTGGTGATCATTCTCGCCGTGTTCGCCGTG
Organism: Bifidobacterium animalis subsp. animalis; assembly: GCA_004154635.1. GTDB lineage: Bacteria > Actinomycetota > Actinomycetes > Actinomycetales > Bifidobacteriaceae > Bifidobacterium > Bifidobacterium animalis_B. The sequence goes on along the minus strand of RSDC01000010.1, from coordinate 31,135 downwards.
CAATCGCGCGGCACCGAACGCATAGGCAAGGTGTTCGGCTCCACCGTGCTCATCTGGTTCCTGTTCATCGCGGTCACCGGCGCAATCAGCATGTCGCAGAACCTTGAGGTGCTGCGCGCGCTGAACCCGGTCTATGGCATCCGGTTCCTCGTCAGCGGCGACAATCATGCCGGACTGGCGCTCATGGGCACCGTGTTCCTGTCGATCACCGGCGCCGAGGCGCTGTATTCCGACATGGGGCATGTGGGCCGCGGCAACATCTATGCCACCTGGCCGTTCATCAACCTCGCACTTGTGCTTTCGTACTTCGGCCAAGGCGCGTGGATCATCAACACGCTGGAGAACCCGACCTTCGTGCGCGCAGGCGGTGCCCCCAACCCGTTCTTCGCCATGCTGACCCCCGGCGTGCGCTATGTGGCCGTGTTTCTGTCGGTGATCGCGGGCATCATCGCCTCGCAGGCGCTCATTTCCGGCGCGTTCACAATAGTCTCCGAGGCCACGCGCCTCAACTGGATGCCTCACCTGCAGGTGCGCTACCCGGCGCGTACCCGTGGTCAGCTGTACATTCCCACCGTGAACGTGGTGCTGTGCTGCTCCACGCTGCTGGTGCTGCTCATCTTCCGCAATTCCGAACACATCGCCGCCGCCTACGGACTGGCGCTCACGATCACGATGATCATGACGTCGATTCTCGTCACCGTGTACCTGTGGCATATGCGTAGCAAATTCGCGGCGGTGCTGTTCGCGATCGTGTTCCCCACGATCATGTTCATGTTCTTCATTGCGTCGATGGCCAAGTTCCTGCACGGCGGCTGGTTCACGATGCTGCTCGCGCTCGCGATCCTCACCGTCATGGCCACTTGGGACGAGGGCACGAAGCTCGAGCGCGCGCAACGCCGCCACATGAGCCCCGAAGATTGCCTGCCGGTGCTGCAGCGCCTGCACGACGACGACACGATTCCGTATTATGCCGACAACATCGTGTATTTGACCTCCGACACCGAGATGAAGCGCATCGACACCGACATCTTCTTCTCGATCTTCGCGAGCCACCCGAAACGCGCGCATGCCTGGTGGTGTGTTTCGGTGGAGACCTCGGACGAGCCGTTCACGCGCGAATACTCGGTGGAGACGCTCGGCACGGACTTCCTGTTCCGCGTGCGCATTCGGCTGGGATTCAAGGTGCGCACGTCGGTGCCGGCGTATCTGCACCAGATTATGCACGACCTGCTGCGTACCGGCGAGCTTCCCGCGCAGAAGAGCACATACCCGAAGGTGGATGCCGATCCGGAGATCGGCCCGATTCGCTACGTGCTCATTCACAAGGAGCTCATGCCCGAGTCGAAGGTGTCGCAAAGGGGCGCGATGGCCCTGCGCATCAAGTATGCGATTCGCCATGTCGCCGGCTCACCCATCAAATGGTTCGGCTTGGCCCCGTACGACCCGGTGACCGAGGTGCAGCCGCTGTTCCTCGCCACCGTGCGGCCGCCGCGCCTGAAGCGCATCAACTAGGCTGTGCGCCCCTGTGTGCAGTGGCCTTTTGCGCGTAGGTCCGTTTGCGTAATTGGGGACAGGTTCGCGCGGCTTTTTGTCTCTTTTTACGTAAATGGGCGTTTGCGTATTTGCGTAATACCTCCCATTTGCGTACTAGCCCATCTGTGTACTAGCCCATCTGTGTACTAGCCCATCTGCGTAATTTGGGACAGATTAGCGCGGTTTCCTGTCCCTTTTTACGTAAATGGGCGCTTACGTACAGTCCGTTTGCGTAATGACTGTTTGCGTAATAGCCCGTTTGCGTAATTTGGGACATGAACGCGTGGTTTTCTGTCTCTTTTTACGCAAAGGAACTTGCGCACTGGTGCCCTGCGCATTTGTGTACTTGCGTAATTGGGGACAGATTAGCGTGGCTTTATGTCTCTTTTTACGTGAAGCGAGTTTTCGCGCGAAGCGAGCTTGCGCGCAAATCGAGTTTCATGCAAATCGGGAGGGACGCTTTTGCTCGGGGTAAATCTTGCGGTGCGGGATTTCGGCGGGGCCGTGTGCGGTGACAATCTGCGGCAATCGTTGAAATCCCGACGATTAGATGCCTGTTATAGAAATCTGCGATAACGGGATTGCGAGAAAATGGATGAATGGGCAACATGCGCACGCTACACTCGACAACCATGTGCAGATTACTGGGATACGCGACCGCGAACGAGAACATCTCGCTGCGCGAGGTGCTGGGTGCGCAGAGCACCGACGCCTTCCGCGAGCTGAGCGAGATTCACAACGACGGTTGGGGAACGGCCATGGTGAAGGAGCCGGACCAGACTGCCCATGTGACCGATGGCGGCGCGCCCTCGCCATCCACCGGCTCGGCGATCTACCGCAATACGATCGCCGCGCGCTACGACTCGATTTTCGGCGATCTGGCAAGCGTGCCGGTGCGCGGCGGAATCTGGCATCTGCGACTGGCCAGCTCGAATCTGCCGCTCGTGCTGGAGAACCAGCAGCCGTTCTACGCGAGCGGGCTGAGCTTCATTCACAATGGAGACATCAGCGATGCGCAGGGGCGCAACATCACGACGAACCGCGCATACCCGGTGGATCATACGCTCGTGCAATCCACTGGCGGACGTTCGGATTCCGCGATCTACTTCGCCATTGTGCTGCAGTACCTCGGCTACGGTTACGAACTCGAGGAGGCGCTCGCGCAGGCGGTGCGCGAACTGCGGGCCGCATACCCGAACTCCAGCTACAACTGCATGATCCAGAGCCGCGACCAGCTCATCGTGCTCGAGGCGCACGACAACGGGCCCACACAGCAGGATGTGCTCGACGTGTACGCACAGTACGGGCGTGCCGCAGAGGCCGCAGATTACCGCACGGTGAGGTACCGCGAGATCGCCGGTGCGGATGGCGCGCGCAAGGGCGTTATCGCCGCGAGCAGCGGTTTCGCGCAGCCGGCGGACCAAGGCTGGAAAGACCTCGGCAACAATCGCATGATTGTCGCCTCGAACCGCACGGGCACCTTCCGCGTGCGTTCGATCTGAACCGTTGGTGGGTGAGCGCTAGGGCACTGACGGCAATCTGCTGCGAGCCTGTTCTCGCGCTGTTCTCGACCTGCTCCCGCTCTGCGTAATTTGGGACATCTGCGGGTGTGAATCTGTCCCAATTTACGTCTGTGTTGCCCCGTGTACTTTATGTTGCGTAATTTGGGACATTTACCTGCGCAAATCTGTCTCTTTTTACGTCTGTGTTGCGTAATTTGGGACATCTGCGAGTGCGAATTTGTCTCTTTTTACGTCTCGACGACGTAATTGGAGACAGGTAGCGGCACCAATCTGTCTCTTTTTACGCATGTGCGCATGTGCGCATGTGTGCAAGCTAATGCCAATTTGCGGAATCGGGGCTAGAGTGAGGGTATGAGCGGAATCATTCCTACATTCGACCAGATTGACGCGCTGCATCGCAAATGCGCGCAATCTCAGGCCGCCTACGATCTCATCCATACGCATTGCCAGATCATCGCGCAGCTTACGCGGCAGCTGATTCACCGGCAGAACGCGCTCTTCATGCGCCGCTGCACACTGCCGGACTACGCGCTTGAGCGCACGGGAGACTACCCCACGCTCGCCGGCGAACGCATTGCCGACGCCATCGGCTCGCCGGCGGAAGATCGGTTCGTCGTGCCGCCCACCGACGGCGTAACCGGCGGCATGGTGCCCCCGCGGTACATCGACGTCGAGAAGGCCACGATTGGCGCGTTGCTGCATGACATAGGCACCTACGCCGTGCTCAAGAACGACGGTTCGAACGGCGAACCGCTGAGTTTCGACGGCCCGCGGTATGTGGAGCATGGGCTCATCGGCTACGAACTGCTCCTCAACGAGGGGTATGACGAATCGATTGCCGAATTTGCGCGCAATCACACCGGCTGCGGACTCACGAGGGAAGATGTGATCGACCAGCATCTGCCGCTGCCGCCGGCCGACTACGTGCCGGTGAATCTCGAGCAGGAGGTGGTCATGGTGGCCGACAAATACCACAGCAAGTCGGTGCCGCCGAAGTTCCTCACCGCTGCCGCCTACGCGCGCAAAGCAGCGCGGTTTGGCGAGGAGAACAAGCAGCGTTGGCTTGAATTGGTGCGCAAATACGGCGAACCGGACGTGCCGGCGCTCGCCGAGCATTATCACATGCGTTTGGTCGAGTGATTCGCAGATTGCAGATTTCTTACGGGCTAGGATTTTCTGTTACGGGCTAGGGCAAACTACCACGGATGCGCAGTAGTGTGAATCTCAAATCGCCATTTTTCAACAGTTGGGGATTCTTGTAATGCATGTTGCTCTAGCCCGTAACGGGAAATCCTAGCCCGTAACAGAAAATCCTAGCCCGTAACGGGAAACGTGGCCTGTAAGGTTAGCGCAAGTCGATGATGTTGTCGAACTGCTTGGCGATCTGCTCGCTGGCGGTGACGACGATCACCGTGCGCTGCTTGTTCGGCGTGCTCACCTGTGCCTTGAGCAGGTCGAGAATCTGCCTGGCGTCGGTCTCGTTGAGATTGATGGTGAGGTCGTCGGCGATGATGTAGTCCGGGTCGATGGCCAAGGCGCGCGCGATGCTGAGTCTGGCCGCATCCACCGGGTCGAGTTCGCCCGCGAGGGTGCTTTCGTCCGCCTTCGTGTTCTCGCCGAACCGCGTGCGCACGAGGAGGTCTTGGGCAAGCTCCTTCACCGGTTTCATGAACGTCTGCCCGGAGGCGTTCATGACATAGGTGAGGTTCTCCACCGCGTTCAGATCGCCGCGCAACGAGAATTGCGGCGTGATCATGCCGAGACGATGACCGCGCAGCTGCTCGGCGTCCATGTCTTCGTATGGGGTGGTCTTCGTCATGATCTCACCGCTTGACGGGGCGATGAAGCCGCCGATGAGCGCCAGCAGCGTGGCATGGCGGCGCGTGTCGTGCGCATCGACCACGATTGCGTAGCATTCGCCGGCCTCGCAACGGAAGGTGAGATGCTGCCAGATGTGCTCCTTCGTCTTCGGGTCGCTCACCGTCACATCGTGCAGCGAAAGCATGGGGTAGGCGCGGAAGATCGAGGATCCGGCGAGCGCGGCGTCTTCGCCATCTTCCTCGGCCTGCAGTGACGAGTCGAGATGGTCTGCCACCTGCACCACATCCGGCACGGTGACTCCCGCGTTCTCGTTGGGGTGTGCCGGAACGGTCTCTCCTGATTTGTCTGTGGCAGGCTCTCCGTCGGCATCGGTATCGCCATCGGTCGGATCGGTTGCGTTCGCATCCACAGTCGCGCTCAGCGCCTCGATGACGGCGTCGGAGGAGTCGTTGTCTGCGGATCCCTCGTCGTCCCAGTAATCGACCACATAGTCGAAGGTGTCGGGGGTGGCGTTCTCGGAGGAGTTTTCCTGCGGGGTGGTTGGGGTGTCTTTGGAATCTGTGTCTTTGGAATCGTGATGTTCGGTCATGTCAGTCCTCGGAATCTGCGGAATCGGAGATGTACGGCGACTCGAAGAGTCGAATGGTGCGGAAGAAGGCCACGCGCAGGCCGGCGACAATGGCCAGCGCCACCGAGCACAGCACGCCGATCCAGATCACCTGCCATACGAGGCCACCGGTTGCATGAACGTCATGCTGAGCCCCCAATGCGCCCGCCAGCGGGTTGGCGGTGCATGCGCCCAGCACCAAGCCCACGGCGAGGCCGACGAGCGTCGGCATGAACGTCTCAAGCATGAACTGCCATGCGAGACGTCCCTTGCTGAGTCCGACGAGCATGCCCATACCGATCTCGTTAGAGCGGGGGAGTGTGGCGAGCAGTACTAGGCCGAGCAGCGCAAGCGCGCCGCAGATCCACAGCACGATCATGATGATGCGAGTGGTTCCGGCAAGCGTGCCCAGCGCTTCGATCGACTGCATGTAGTGGGTGATCGTGGGCGAGCTCACCGTGAAGCCCTTCGGCAGGTCGGCTTTGAGCGCCGCGGCGAATTTGTCTATGTCGCTGCGGTTCTGGAACGTGAACACGACGTTGAGGTCCGGGATTGACCAGCCTTTGCCTTTGGTGGTGTCGAATCCGTTCACGGCGAAGGTGGTGTACGTGGTGTAGAGCACGTTGTCGCGGTTGTCTTTGGCGAACTTGGCGTCGTCGCCCTGCGCGTTGTCGGGGTTGCCAGTGTAGCGGTAGATGCCCACCACCGTGTATTCATAGGTTTTCTTCGCATCGGTGGGGTTGCCGATGGTGATGGTGGAGCCCACTTTGAGGTTGTTCTTCTTCGCAAGCGCTTCCGAGACGAGCACGTTCTGCGCCAGCGAGTTCTGGTAGTCGAGCCCTTTGCCCTCCACCACCTCGTATGGGCCGTATTCGTTGGCCTGTGCAGCTTCGGCCGTGTAGAAGCTCTGCAGTGTGAGATTGCCGCCGGTCTTGTCGGCGCTGGCATCGGACGTCTTGCCTGTGGTGATTGCCTGCACCGACTTGCTTTCGCGCACCGGGACGCTTTCGGCCACCGTGTATTTGTATTGCACGCCTTGCGTTTGCCCGGCGGAGGCGAGTTTGTCGTAGTCCGACCAAGACAGATAGTGTTCGGTCCAGGAGGAGTCGTCGCCTTGGCGCGTTTCCAACAGCTGGCTGGACGGGCGGATCACGGCGGTGTTGCTTTGCTTGTCGAGTGTTTCCGTGCGCGCCTTGTGGTTCTCCTGCAGCACTGCGCCGCCGAATGTGGACCACATGGCGATGGCCGCGCTCACCAGCACGATGAGCAGACTCCTCAATGGATGGCGGCACAGCGTTTTCCAAGCTTGGCCGAAGATGAACATAGTACCCCGCAATCTGTATTCATGTACCTTTGCGTTCCTGAGTAAGTATATTTCCAAGTCCGGCTATGAGAATGCTGTGAGTCGAAATTCGCGGCTGGGTTATCCACAACAGATGCACAGTCCATGGTGGATTGCGATGGCAGGTCGTCCACAATGTGCATACCGCGACGTTCGTTGTCCACATATTCACGGTGGAAATCCAAGTTATCCCCGTGGATATCCACTCTGTCATCCACTTGTCCACAGATTTTTGTGGATACGAGAAATTCCCTGTGCACCTATGCGAGTGTATGAATACGAGCGCTCACCGTGGGCGCCGCATCTTTAGGAAAAGAGGATTGCATGCCAGAACCATTCGCGTTCGATTCGATCGGCTTCCTGCAACTGCTCAATCAGCTGGAACGCAGATTCGATGAGGTGGTCTCCCACGCTCCCCTGAGTTTCGACCACATCGATTCGCCCACCATACAACCACATACCTCGACGGAGTCGTCGAACAGGCGCACGGGGGCGTTCCATAGGCGCGGCTCGGCCGCCAAGGGGCGCAATGCAACGCCGGAACGTGCCGAGAATGAGCAGATGTACCAGACGGTGTCGGCGCAAGTGCAGGCGCAGATGAACCTGTTCAGTCATGTGGATCGTCGCATTGACGTGCTGGCGCAGGATCTGTTCGGCCCCACGCATTGGGCGTCGCTGATCCGCGTGGCATCACTCGGTCTGGACCACGACCTCATCGACGAGGCCCGCAAATTCATGCTGTACTGTTCGTCCACCGTGCGCAGGCATGGCATGGCGGTGTGGTTGTACGACATCATGAACGATGCCTCGATGGGGCTGCTGCTGCATAAGCCCGCCGAACACATGCCGGTGATTGTGAACGGGCCGGATGTGGTCAATGGCAGATTGCGGTGCGGTTTGGATGCCACAGTGCAGAGGACCGGGCCGACGTGGCAACGCGAATGCTACAACCGCGTCCATTCCCTCCACACCTACATGTTGGCAGCGTATTGCGTGGCGAAATGGGGCGAACCGGGGGAGCGGCGGCGCGAACTGGCAACGTTGATGCTCAACGACTGGGGGTTGGGCATGTGCATGCTGCGCGAAGACAAAACAGTGCGGCGGCTGGGTGCGAGCACCGACATGCGGTTCAGGCGCATCATTCGGTATAGGCGCAAATTGCGTGTACAGGCCGACCTGGAGTATGCACATGCGTTGATTGACGAGCACGACGCCTCGGATGTCGAAGAGCATGCGGCTGCCACGAAAGCCATGGATCGCAGGTACCTGTATGACGCCAGAAAAGTGGTGGAGGCGTACCGTGCGTTGTGGGACAAGCAGACCCGCAGCACGCGCATGCTGAGCGGGATGCTCGAGGAGACGAATGCGGTGCCTTCGGTGTCATTGTGGGAGAATCCGCTGTATTTGGAGGATCTCACGGTGTCGCTGATGGGTGCGGCAATGGGTTCGAAGATCACGATGGGCTTTGAACGGCGCAATCGCGAGGAATTCGAGGAGGGCGTGCGCCTGCTCGGGCATCTGTGCGACGACGTGCGCGACCTCACGGTGGCCCTGCTGCCCATGCAGGTGGTGGTGCGGTTCGAACATGAGATTGAGGACGGCGGGAATTTCGGGTTGTGCGATGCCGATGACCCCGATTTCTGGAATCTGTCGCAATTCCAGGAGAATGTGTTCTCCGACATGGCTTCGGTGGTGCTGCAACGCGTGTTCGTGGACGATGACGACCTGAATTCCGAACTGGCCATGGCCGTGCTCAACGACCATCCGGGCACCTATGCGCGGTTGATCATACCGTATTTCGAAGATGAAGACGACGGCGATGTCGATTCCGCGGAGCTTGCCGAGATCGTCGCCAGTGCGAAGGAACCGGAAACCGCCCCGCACAGTGAGTCGGAACATGCACTGGGCGAGGCGGCCGGTGACGCGGAGATCATTGACGTGGATGTCGTGGCCTAATGAGCCATGCCACGGCACCCATTGCGGCTTGCGGGCGTGCTGACGAGCATCATTCGCAAGCGATGCCATCGCCGTCGCGGTCGAGCTTCGGCGCATAGCCGGGCTGGCCGCGGTAGAGCGGTGCCTTGCCGGCGGCGCGCACGGCAGCGCAGTTCTTGTAGCTCACATTGGCATCGCTGTTGGTTTCGGGAGCGGGGGCGGCGGTTTCTGCCGGAGCCGCCTCCTGCGTGGGTTGTGGCGCCGGTGTCGTCTCCTGCTGTTGCGCCGGTGCTTCGGCCTGTTGGTTTTGCTCGGTCTGCTCCACCTGAACCGGCGTCTCGACTCCACCATCCGCCGGAAGCGTCTGGGCCGGGCATGCGTTGAGCACGTTCGCCATCGCATCGTGTTCGGCTTGCGTCACCCACAGCGAATACTTGTATTTCACGCCAATCTGGCGTGCCACGTATTCGCAGCGGAACGCATGGTTGCTCGGCAGCCAGGTGGCCGCATCGCCGTCGCTTTTCTGCTGGTTGGCCGGGCCGTCCACTGCGAGCAGATTGTACGGGTCGTTCGCCAGATTCTTGCGCGACTCCTCGGAAAGCTGTTGCGCGCCGGTCTGCCATGCGTTGGAGAGGGCCACCACATGGTCGATCTGCACGGCAGTGCTCGTGTCTTGCCCACGCGTGAAATCGATGCGTGTGGCCGTGTACGGGTCATTGAGCACACCGGAGGCGACCACACAGTCATGCGTGTTCGCCTTGTAGGTCTTGTCGGTCAGATCACGGTTGAGAATGTCGTTGCGGGTGTCGCATCCATTGTGGTCCACGTCACTCCAGGCAGGGCCGAACTGGTCGCGCGAATACCCGGTTTTGGGTGCACGTCCCTTCACGGGCAGCTCCTCGAGCACCGTGAGCGCGGCCGTCTTGCCGGCCTGCTCGTTCGCCCGCTGTTCACGCGCCTGCTGTGCCTCGCGCTGTTCCGCTTCCAGCTTGGCCTTCTGCTCGGCCTCCTCCTTGGCTTTGGCATCGGCTGCCTCCTGCGCCTTCCTGGCGGCATCGGCATCCTGGCTTTGCGAGGTGGTCGAGGCATCGGTGACCGTGCTGCCGTCGAACGAACAGGCACCCAACGACAGCGTCAATCCGAACGTGGCAAGTATGGCGAGCAATGTGCGCGTGATTTTCGTATTCAATCTGTTTCTGCATCCTTGTGTCGAGATAATTGCATGCCGGTGGGATTGGCAGGCACCATTATGTCAATAATTGAGGGGAGTGTGGTTATTCCGTCGCGTGTGCGGGGGATTTGTGAAAGGCACTAACGAAGACCGGCGCATATCGCATCGCCTGTCGCTGTCAGCGGGAGGGGCATGTTTTCATACGGCACGAATACACTGGAACTTCCAGTCCATATTCACAACGAGCTGATGAAGGATGTGTATGGAGCGAGAGGTCACCAATGCAACGGAAAAGCTGTCGCATATTACGACCATGAATAAACCTGTTCGGCATCGGGCAGCGACAGACATGGGTGGAGGAGCCTCGACTTCTCGGGGGAAGCATGAGTCCATTTCCCAGCATTCAAGGAGCCTGTGGGTGAGCATCGTCATCGCCATGGTGCTGGTTGCCATATGCGAAATTGGTTTTTTCAATCTCGGACATTGGCGTACCACGGGTCTGCAGCATGCGACAGTGGGCAAAATGATGGTGGGGGATGGGCTTGAGGCATTGGGAGGCAATCGGTTCCGAATTACCGATCCCGAACATGCCAACATCACTGTCCCGGTTTCCGACAACGGTAGGCCGGTCAATGTCCAAAGTCTTCGGGTCGTTACTAATGCCACCGAGAAGCCGGGGGCCAGCATACATGCCTCGATTCAGCTCAAGACCACGGGTGGCGACACAGTATCGCGTAACGAATGGGTCGACGGTCGTGACAGCGATGGGGCTTGGCAAGATAATCGTCATACGTTGAGTTACAGTGCCAATCCGGCCAGTCAATACTATTTGATGGGCAAGAAGCTGCAAACATATGAGTCGATCGATGTGAGAATCACGTTCATGGGCGCGAAGGGTGACGTGGTCAATTTTGACCGGGTGGAGGTGAACCCCGTCATCCCGTTCCGAATTAGCCTGCTGCGGCTCGCCATCGAGCTGGTGGTTGCTGCGTTCTTCGTGCTGTTCCGCCCCACATCGCGCATATACCGCATGGGCGTGGACCTGCGCAGTGGTGGGCAACGACTCGCAACCGCGGGGTTCATTGTCGGTCTAAGCGCCCTGTCCATTCTTGTCTCGCGTGTGGGCGCTGCTACCCCTGCAGGGCTCAATGACGCATTTCTCCATATAATCGATCCGAACCAATATCAGCATTTGGCCGATGCCCTCATTCATGGACGCACCTGGCTGGACTTGCCGGTTGATCCCAGCCTTCCGGCGATGGATAACCCATACAATTACTTCGAGCGGCGGTATCTGGCTGCGCACCAGGGTGCGCAGTACTACTGGGACTACGCCTATTCCCAAGGGCACTACTATTGCTATTTCGGTGTCGTGCCGGCATTGCTCACATTTGTGCCATACCAGCTCATCACAGGTGTTTGGATGCCGACTTGGTATTCAGTGGCATTGAGCAGTGTGCTCATCATCGTATTCGGCACTCTGCTGGTACGGCGGATTGCCCATGACTATTTCCCTCAGGCCTCACTTGGCATAGTGTGGCTGGTGACAATCGGATTCGACTTCGGTACATGCGTGTTCACCTACTGCTTCAACAGCACCTTCTACAACGTACCCATGGCATGTGCAATAGCACTTGTGCTAATGGGATTGTGGTTCTGGCAGATCTCCAAACGTGACGATGGCACAATCAATGGATGGTTCATGGCTGCCGGTTCGATCTGCATGGGGCTGCTGTTGGGAACGCGTCCTCAATTCATCGTTGCGTGGGTGCTGGCTTTCCCGCTCTTCTGGCCGCAGATCACCAAATGCCGCACGTTGTTCTCCAGAAACGGGCTGTGGCAGACCGTGGCGGCTCTTGCCCCATTCGTTGTGGTGGGGGTGCCCGTGCTGTATTACAACTACGTGCGTTTCGGCTCATGGACTGACTTCGGTGCATATTACAACCTCACCGGCTACGATCTCACCTCACGCAAGGCATCGAGGTACACTTTCCTGCCGGCACTGTTCACTCAATTGTTCCAGCCCCCGAGCACGACCTCTGAGTTTCCGTTCCTCACCACCACCGATACAGTGCTCCCAGGTCCAAACGAACCTTCGATGGGCGGCTACTTCGCTATTTTCCCGATTGCCCTCATGGCGTTGCTTTTCATTCTTGTTCGGCAACAGCTGAGCAGGCACGGACTGAAGACCATGTCTGTCATGCTCATGGTTCTTGCATTGGTCGTCGTCTCATTCGACACCTATAAAAGTGGCACATCCATGCGCTACTACGGGGATTTCGCCTATTTGGTGATGCTATGCATGGTGATTGTCACGCTCTCCTTCGCTGTGGCTGCGCAGTTCGTGCCCACCGCGTCCCCTGACGGGGCGACGCGTGCAGGCATTCCCCTCGAAGCTGAGCGTTCGCTGGGATTCCGTACTTTGCAGACGGTGCTGCTGGTGCTGGTGGTCCTCACGGTGGCGATGACAGTGGTGGGATTGCTCGTTCCGGGTCGGTATGACAATTGGGAGACGCTGCATCCGCGCATCTACACCACCATTCGCAGCTGGTTCATCGGATTGACGGCTTGAAACCCTCGTGCGGCGGAAGAAGGGAATGCGGATCGGAGGGGTTCGCATTCCCACGTAGGGGAAAATAAAAGTAAAAGCCGGAATCTACAGGATTCCGGCTATGGGCGGAGGATGCGAGATTCGAACTCGCGAGGCTGTTACACCAACACGCTTTCCAAGCGTGCGCCATAGGCCACTAGGCGAATCCTCCAGTGTGCATACGCAACTTGAAAAGAATACAACACATCTTTCAATAGCACAACATCAGCGTGTCGTATTTGATGTGCCCGGGGAGGGGCGTTCAGACATGCTTATATGATTGCTTACACTGAATTGAATCTGATTGTGTTATATGTGAAGGTGCTCGCATGCCGTCGTTTACATTCGCCAACATACTGCTCGAATCGAATCCGCGTTCTGAGAATTACCCAGGTCTGTATTGCCGCGCGGATAGGGCTCTGTCGTTGAATCCCCAAGACGGATTCTGGATGCTCACCGGAGCGGGAACCTTCGATTTCACCACTTACTTCAATTCGCTCTCTGTGATGAAACTGCTCAAATACACCACAGCCACGCATTTCCGTCTCCACATTGAGCTGCGTGGTTCTGCATGTACGATCATGCAGACAACCACAGACCAGTTCTCCAAGGAATCGGTTCCAGTGGAGGAGACGGCGGTCCATCTCGATGCCGGTGACGACTGGCAATCGGTGGATGTGGATTTTCGGATTACGGACACCACTGTGCTCGCAGGCTTCGTAATCGAGACCGAGGGGGCCGTCGAGCTGCGGAACGGATACTACGAGCTTGAACTGAGTGATGATCCCCATGATGTGGAACTGGTGTTAGCCACCACCACGTTCAAGAAGGAAGGCTTCGTCACCGGCAACATTGAACTGGTCCGTAGGAACATCGTCGAATCGGGAGAGGACATTGCTGATCACTTCAACATGTATGTGATGGACAATGGCCGTACCTTGGACAAGGAGGCCCTTGACTCCGACCGCATCACGATTGTGCCGGAAGGCAATGTGGGAGGTGCGGGCGGTTTCACACGTGGCATGATCATGGCACTTGAGCAGAATCCACCGGCTACGCATGTGATCCTCATGGATGACGATGTGGCCATTTCGCCGGAGAGCATCAAACGCACGTATAATCTTCTGCGCATTCTCAAGCCGGAACATGAGTATTCGATGATTTCCGGGGCGATGCTGAATTATCGCATCGGTGAGGATCAGTGCGAGGACACGGGCTATATGGGTCCGCGAGGAGATTTCCTGCCATGTAAGCCAATGTTGCGCATGACGCTTCTTGATGACCTCATTTACAACGAGATGTTCGAACCTTCCAAAGACATGCGCACCGCCCTTTACGCCGGCTGGTGGTACTGCTGCATTCCAACGGATATGATTCGCAAGAACGGCCTTCCCCTGCCAGTGTTCGTTCGCAGTGACGACACCGAGTACGGTTGGCGGTGCAAGCCGGAGTTCATCACAATGAACAGCCTGTGCATTTGGCACATGCCATTCCAGGAGAAGTACGATGCTGCCGTGGAACGCTACCAGACCACACGCAATCCGCTTATCTCCCAGTTCACCACCGGTTTTGCGCCGGAAAGCGATTTCATCTATGCCATGCACAACAAGCTGCGTCTCGAACTGAAGAAGTTTGGGTACACGAACGCCGAGCTTGTGCTTGACGGTTTTGAGGACTTCCTGAAAGGTCCCAGATTCATTGAGCAGAAGGGAATGGCGGAACGCACATTCCTGGCTGCGAACAGGAACAAAGAGAAACTCATGACGTTCGAGGAGCTGCAGAAGGTCGCGGAGCACGATCCGGTGCTCAAGGGCTTCGACATTCGTAAGATCGATCGTCAGCTTATCGATGAGGACTCGCCACGCACCTACACGGAACGTCTCGTGGATTATGTGACGGACAACGGCCAGCGCTACATCAGGACGTCCGGCGACGGTTATGCCGTGATCCCTCTGATGGGATGGGTGTATCCAGCCGGGGCAATCCGAGGCAAACAGAAGTTGGTTGTGCTGGATTGGTATGCGCGTAAGGGAGCCATCCGGACCAAGGACGCCGAACGCTATCGCGCGATTCGCAAGCGCTACCTGCGCGACATGCGGTATTATCGCGCACATGCCGCGCGCTTGCGCGAGGAATATGCAGCGGCGCGTGATAAGCTCACGTCCATTGAATTCTGGAAAGACTACCTTGATATGAACTGATTCTCCCATCTGTGTGAGCAGGCTGCGCGGCGGACATGCGGCGGGGAGTATAACGACGATGGCGAGGAAGGTGCGAGTGAATACGCTGACTAAACGGTTGAAGGACCGCTATGGGTATGCGATGACCGTATTGCGGGGCTTGGTGAAGACCGATTTCAAGATGCGATACCAAGGGTCGTTCCTCGGTGTCGCCTGGTCTGTGTTGAAGCCGTTGCTGTTATTCGTGGTCATGTATATCGTGTTCGCGAAATTCCTGAGACTGACCGATCACACTTCGACATATCCGGTTGTGTTGTTGCTCGGCGTATGCTCATGGCAGTTCGTGTCGGAGACGATTGGCATAGGTCTGCGTTCGATTGTCGATCGGGGAGATTTGTTGCGAAAAGTGCATTTCCCGAACTATATAGTTGTGGTGTCCGCATCCATCGGCTCACTGATCTCATTGGGCATCAACTATGCCGTGGTGCTGGTTTTCGCCCTGTTCCAGCATGTTGAGTTCACATGGCGCGTGTTGTGGCTCCCGATTAATTTGGTTGAGTTATATGCCGTCTCGTTGGCGCTTGCACTGATTTTCGCCACATGCTATGTGTATTTCCGTGACATAGCCCATATATGGGAAGTGCTTTCGCAGATTCTGTTCTATGCGATGCCAATCATGTACCCGTTGTCGTATGTGACGGACAAGGGCGGTGTCTATGCCAGTCTCGCAAAACTTGAGTTGCTGAATCCGATTGCGCAGACCATTCAGGATATACGGCACAATTTCATTGCGCCGGCCACTCAGCCCACGGTTTGGAATTCATTCAATTCTTGGTGGGAGAAGAGCATTCCACTTGTCATCGTCATAGTGCTGGCATGGTTCAGCGTCTATATCTTCCGTAGGAACAGCCGCAGATTCGCAGAGGTGATGTGATGAACGACGCGATGACCAATGATGTGATCACCATTGACAATTACATGGAGCAGCCGGTGGTGCTCGATGTGAGCCATGTGGACAAGTGGTTCAAGCTACCTACCGAGCAAGCCTCGGGTCTGAAGCAGGCCTTCATCAACTGGACGAAGGGCATCAAAGGCTACAAGGAGCAGCATGTGCTGCGCGATGTGTCTTTCCAAGTGCATCAGGGCGAGTTCTTCGGCATTGTGGGCCGCAATGGCGGTGGCAAGTCGACGTTGCTCAAGATCATCTCGCAGATCTACTATCCGAACGGGGGTTCGGTGGATGTCAGGGGAAAACTCGTGCCATTCATCGAATTGGGAGTGGGATTCAATCCCGAGCTCACCGGTCGTGAGAACGTATATCTGAACGGTGCGCTGCTTGGGTTCTCACATGACGAAGTGGACGAGATGTATGATGACATCGTCGAGTTCGCCGAACTCGAGGAGTTCATGGATCAGAAGCTCAAGAACTATTCAAGCGGCATGCAGGTGCGTCTGGCGTTTTCCGTGGCCATCAAGGCGCAGGGAGACATCCTGGTGCTCGATGAGGTGCTGGCGGTGGGTGATGAGGCGTTTCAGCGCAAGTGCGACGACTATTTTTCGAGTGTGCGTCAAGACCCCACGAAAACGGTGATTCTGGTCACGCATGACATGGGTGCCATCAAGCGCTACTGCACGCGCGCTATGTTCATTCAAGATGGTGAGGTGGCGGCGATCGGCGATAAGGAGACGGTGGCCGAAAGCTATACTTTGGCCAATCTCGAAGCCATGCGACAGGAGGAACGGCAGAAGGCGGAACGTGCCGACCAAGCGAAGCAAGAAGGACACGAAGTGTATCCTAACGGCTTGAACGCCCGCTGTCCGTTGTTGCGCACCTATGCCATCTCGCCGCTGGTGTTGACCAGCGACCAGATGTTCCGGTTCGCGGTCGAATACGAGTTCAACGAAACCGACGACTTCTATCTGGCCATTGCATTGCATGATATTCGTCGTGGGGGCATCACTTTTGATACTGGTGCACACAACCCGAAGCTGCACATGACGAAGAAAGGGCGTCATACCGTGTACTTCGAGATGCCGTTGGACCTGTTCAACAATGGCGAATTCCGCCTGTTCACATCACTGCGCACACCGATTCCAGGCAATACCGAAACGACGGACATGGTCGCTGTCGCGCTGGATGACAATGCGTGCACCTTTGCGGTACGTGATCCCCGCAATATGGACTACGCATTGATCAATACGCGCGCCATGCAGATCGAACCCATTTCGAAGGAGCAGGCGGAACAGTCAGCCGCTGGGCAATATGACGGCAGGATTTCCGAGGAATCCGAATGACCCCAGTTCCCTCAACCCTGCAGATTCATGGCATACGACTCAGAATCTGTCTGATGATTCTGTGCATATGCACAGTGATCGGGGTGACGGGTTGTGGAGTTTCCACGGATAGCCAGGAGAGTTCGTGGAACGAGGCGGCCGACCCGTGGTCGTATTCGTTCGGCGAACATGTGTTCACCGAAGGGGATGGCCGTGTGCTGCGTCCGGTATGGCGGGTCATCGACGTCTCCGAACATCAGCGAAACGTCAATTGGCAGAAGGTCAAGCAATCCGAGGTCGATGCGGCGATCCTGCGCATCGGGTACGGCCATGGTAACGAAGACAAGTATTTCAAGAACAATCTGGCCCAAGTGCGCGTGAACCGCATCCCGCATGGCCTGTATTTGTACAGCTACGCCTACGACACCGATTTCGCGCGTGAAGAGGCGAATTTCGTGTTGCAGACGCTCCGAAAATACTCGATCACTGACAAGACCATCCCCATTTTCTATGACATGGAGCATCTCGACGACTGGGGTGGTCATACGATGCCCACCCGGCCGATTCAGTTCGAACAGATCGCCAAGGTGTTCTTCGGCGCGCTCGAAGATGCGGGGTACACGAATCTGGGAATCTACACCTACGCGCACAACATGGCGACGCGCCTCGACAGCGACTGGCTGCGCGAACACGCCAACTGGATCGCCTCGTATTCGAACACGCTCGAATACGATTTCGCAGGCTGTCCCGATCCCCATGCATGGCAATACACGTCGACCGCGCGCGTGCCCGGCGTGACAGGCGACGTCGATGTGAGCGTGTTCGACCCGCGGTTCTTTATGTCCGCCGAGTAATCGGACTATTTAGAACGGCCGGTCTGCTCGCCGAAAATCCGGGCCCAATGCTCCACGCTGGAAAGGTCGGCAGCGCGATATTGTTCGGCGAGTGCAGGGAACCGTTTGCAGAATGTGTTCGCGAGGAACATGTTTCGCATGAACAACTCACGGAACAGCTTGTCGTCACGTCGGCACCATGCCACGGAATTGCCGTCGGCGGAAGTCACCAACGCTGACGATTGCCCGCGGAAGGCCATCCATGTGGTCTCCTTCGCCGTGACGGCAATGGCGGGGCGTGTGTCGTGAATGCCGCTGCCGTTGCCCAGCAGCGTGCGCAGCAGCGTGCGTATGCCGGTCGCCTTGACCTTGCTCATCGGACGGGGGGTGGCCTTTGCGGCGTATTGTGCCGCGGCGGTGGGGAAATCGTCGATGTTCGGGCGTGTCTCGGTGTCGCTGAATCCTTCGCGGGCCTCACGCACTTCGGCCAGTTTCGTTGGCATAGAGTCGAGAATGTATTGCGGGCCACGCATCACGTCACGGAATGCCAAGTGATGCAGATGCATGGCGGAGTAGACGAGCCGCAGCCCTATGGTGACGTCGTTATATGCCATTTGGTAGAGGAGCTGTGGCGTTGGCTTCTCGGAGTGCAGCAATGCGCAGATCCAACGATTGCGGTTATCGAAGTAATCCTCCCACGTACGCTGAGGATCCTTGGAATGCCAAGCCTGGTGCCATACCGCCACGCCCGGCAGACTCACCGTGGCATAGCCGGCGTCTTGGGCCCGCAGGCCGAATTCGATGTCGTCGTACTTGATGAACACCGGCAACGACAGCCCGATCTCACGCATGATCTGCGTGGGTATGAGGCACATCCACCAGCCGTTGAAGTCCGAGTCGAACCGGCGGTGCAGATGTGGTTGGTCACGAAGCGGGAACTGCGCGTAATCCTGATTGTAGCGCTGGCCGACCGCGGGCAGTGTGCGCATGTTGTTGCGGTTCACAATCTCGCTTTGTGCATAGAGTACGGTGCGATTGTCGAGATGGAACATGCCGCCGCCGACAATGGTGGGTTTCCTGCAGTAATCGGCGAACTGCACGGCGCGAATGATCGATTCCGGCTCGCTGATTGCGTCGTCGTCGAGCAGCATCGTATATGAGCTTGTGGCCGCCTTGAGTGTTTCGAACATACCCCGGGAGAAGCCGCCGGAACCGCCGAGGTTCGCTTGGCGAATGTAGGTGAGCTGCTGGTCGAGCTCATGTGCCGTATCGGCGAACCCAGGTTGGTCGCATACTCGGTCGGTGCCCTGATCGGTGCAGTAGATCGTGTCCAGCCGTGCGCGAACGTTGGCATCGGCTGCAATGGTGCGCAGCTGCCGCAGGCAATAGGTGGGACGATTAAAAGTGGTGATCGCAATCGAGAACGACGTGGGTTCTTGCTGTCGGCGCGCTTGCGCGGGCACGCTCCATACGGCGTCGCGAATTTGCAACTCCATCGAGTCGGAGGCTCGGGCGTCGAACCAGAAGAATCCGCCGTCCATCAGGTCCGTCATCGGCAGATCCACGCATATCTCGGCGAAACCATGCGCGGATTGCACGGGCACGGTTTCAACCATATGGAGCAGCCCGCGCCCCGAGGAACGCATCAGCGTCACCACACCATCACCCTGTGCCTGCGCAGTGAACCGCACGGTGTTGACATCGGTCCAGCGGCGCCAATACCCGGCAGGGAAGGCGTTGAAATAAGTGCACAACGAGATGGTCTTACCGGAATGCACGCAAATCTCGGAACGGCTGTTAATGGTGAATACGTCGGAGCCCACATTCGCCGCAGGTCGTACGCTTGCATTGACAAGCCTCGCTGCTTCGGAGGAGTTCATGGCACCGAAGTCGATGTTATAGAAATCATCGAAGGGGTCGATCTCGTCACGGCTCATGCGCGGTTGCGTCCATTCGATGGCATAGAGCGGCAATATGGCATTGCGGTCTTCCATCGGGAACACGACGCGATCGACCACCTCCCAGTCAACAGCGCCCGGAACCGCCGCATCTGCATGGTGTGCGGCCCGGGATTTGTTCGATGTGCGTGCGGTTTTCGACGTATTCACTGCCATATTGATATCCTACTGCTTCGGCACGTCCATGAAGCCCATGTCCATCAGGTAGTTCTTGCCCACCGACATGTCGTATTGGACCATCTTGTAATCGGCAAGAAGACGTTTTGCCTCTGCAGAGAGGGTGGCCGGATCAATCAGCTGCCCTTGGTCGTCGAGATATGTCGGTTCGCCCTTGGCGCTCCACGACCCTGCGTTGATCGAACGCGACATTGCAGGTATCTCTTTGTGCAATTCGTCGAGCATGGCAAGATACGGCGAGACGCGTGCGTCCATTTGTGCTGCGGCCTGCGTCATGAAATAGTTCGAAGATGAATAGTCGGCATTGGAGCTTGGTAGTTTCCCGGTATGCGGGCTCGACGCCTTATTCGACCAGATGAAATAGTCGGTCTCATGAAGTGCGAGGGCGTTTTTCTTGTCGGCATTTGCAGCCTGGTATATTCCTGGAAGATGGTCTCCATAGAAGACCACGGTGATTGGACGGTCAATTTCATCAAGCTGATTCAGGAAATCGGCGGTTGCCTGGTCGGTTCGTTGAACTCCCTTGGTGTAATTGTCGTCGATGCCCATCTCGTTCGGAGTGACGTTGACCGATTCATTTGCGGCGTGGAATTCATTTGCCTCATCGTAGATGTCGGGGTATGGGGCGTGGTTCTGCATCGTGACGAGCTGAATATATTGTGAGGGCTTACCCTCTTTGGCGTTTGTCTTCACCTCGTCGATCACATTGCGGTACGCATCTTCGTCGGAAACGTAATCCGTTTTCCCGTTCGGCCCCACATAGCTCTTTCCGTACTTGATTTTTGGATCGCTGTCTTGGGTGTATAGGTGCGAGAAACCGAATTTCTTATAGTTGGTCCCGCGCAGATAGAAGCTTTGCAGGAATGGATGGAATCCCACGGAGCAGCTCGTCGAATATTCGCCGCCACAATTGGCATTCCAAATCTGGTTGAATGAGTAGAACTTCGGACGCGTGGCCACAAGTTGCTGGTATGGCGAGAGCATCGTGTCGCTGAAATTCACGAGGCTCAGACCGGTCATTTGCTGGAACTCGATGTTGGCGGTGCCTCCACCATAACCCGGCGAAAGCATGAGACCGCTCGTCGTTGTGCTCTTGAGTGCGCGGATATTCGGCATGGGGTCGATGCTGAAATGGACGTTCGGCACACGATTGGGGTCGGAGAAGCTTTCCGACAGCACCATGATGACGGTGCTGTCAGTCATATTCGTTGAACGGTCTGCATTGATTGCGGCCGCGGTTTTCTCATACCGGGCTTGAATCTCCCTCATCCTTGCCTCGCTGTAGTCCGGTTCATCGGCCATTGCTTTGACTCGTGTGAGGCTTAGAAACGTGGTGAGGGCTCCGTTATGGACTGCATCTTCCTTGACATTCCAAAGGCGCGGTTCATAGCCAATGCGGTTAAGCGTCTTCCTCACCTCCGATTCAGGGCTGGAGAGAGAAGTGGCGTACCCCATGACCAGTGCGATGCTCACGATGGGCGCGAGAATACGGCAGACCAAGCCGATGACGTTTTTGGGTCCCGCAATCGGATGGCGCCACGAACAGTAGATGAAGGTCCTGCGTTTGTCGAGGAACTGCAATGCAATGCATATGATGATGAACCAGACCAGCATGGTGATGGCAGCGTTGATGAGTGGTTGGGAATCCTCGTTGATGAACGACGCCACCTCGCCTGCACCGCCTCCGCCCCCGCCAGTCAGGAAGCCGAGATCCGAGGGGATGACAGGTTCGCTGCGCATGGTGATTTTGATCTTGGTGGCGACGGCGAAGACCATTGCAAGGGTTCCGAATACGGCAGTACCAATCCAGAATCGATTGATGACCGTCACGCAGACGAGATAAATCAGGAGCAACGCGATCATCGTGAGATAACAGGAACCGTCGGAGAGCGAATGATAGGCATGATCGGTTACCTGGTGGAACAGGCTGCTTTGGTCCTTCGGATTGTACTGAAGGTTGTCCTGCATGCTCCACCACAAGAACATGGTTGCTATGAGAATGACCGCAGCTGCGACCACCGTATAGAAGCCATACGAGAACTTCGGCCGCCTGTCCCACACCTGGTAGAACTTCGTCTCCTTGAACCGCCGCCACTGCCGGGTGATTGGATTCCGCGGGGGCCGTTGCTCCCTGGCTTTCCGGGCTTCCTGCACATCGTGAGATGTGGCCGCCTGCCGTGCTTCCTTGGCGCGCTTGGTCTTTGCCGGTCGCGATTCGGGTTCCGCGTTGTTCGATTCGGCGGATTCATCCGGCGCGCTCTGCCGCTCCGGTGCCGTCTGGGTATTCGCTGCGGCAGTGGTCTGTGAGGCATCAGCTGCGTTGTCCAAGGGGGAAGACTCCGGATGCGCTGAGGAATGGGTGGCTGCCAGTAGTACGGTGTTGGTGGCCGTCATGGCGGCGAGATGATTGCGATACCTCATCTGCGCTGCCATGCGGCGTCGTTTCGCTTGGCGAATCCGCTGTGTGCGTGTGCGCGGTGCTTGTTTCGCCGGCTTGGTGCCCATGCCTACCTCTGATTCTCGTATGGTGTACAACAGCAATGTGCCTATTCTCGTGCCCCACCACGACCAAAGGCGGCGGAATGTGTGGCTATGGTGATGGTACGGCTGCCTGTTTGCGCCTCTATACTGAAGGGTATGCAATACCATGTGACTGCCGTAGTGGTCTCCTACAACCGCGCCAGATTGCTCGACGAATGCCTGTCCGCGCTCAATGCGCAGACGCGCAGGCCGGATTCGCTGGTCATAGTTGACAACGCGAGCACCGACGGCGCTTTGCAGGTGGCGCGCGATTTCGCCGGGCGCACGCCGATTCCCGCACATATTCTCGAATTGCGCGAGAACACGGGTGGCGCCGGCGGATTCTGTGCGGGCATTGCGTACGCCGTCGCCAACGGTTCCGCGGAACCGGGAATCGCTGAATATGTGTGGCTGATGGACGACGATACCGTGCCTACGCCGACAGCCTTGGAGCAGCTGCTCGCCGCCGCAGACGAATGCGTTGCTGTGAACGATTGCCTGCCCACGGCCCTCGGGTCGAAGGCGGTGTGGGTCGACGGCCGGGAACACCTGATGAACAAGCCCCGCCCGCGTGCCGTTCTGGCGAAGGGGAAGCGCGAGATGGCCGACGGTGCGTACCAGGTGCGCTCGCTCTCCTTCGTCTCCTGCATGCTCAATATGGGTGCGATTCGCGGGCGTCGACGTCTGCCTATCAGCGCATTCTTCCTGTGGAACGACGACTTCGAATACACGACGGCTCTGCTGCGCAATGGCGTGGGGTACTATGTGCCGGCGAGCGGGGTCGTGCACAAGACGAAGAAATTCGGTTCGTCGGACGCCGACCCGGGCCCGCGTTTCTACAACGAGGTGCGCAACAAGATCTGGATGCTCAGATTCTGCCGCTCGGACTTCTCGTTCGGCGGTCTGCTCTCGTTCCTCGCGAAGACCGCGCGCCGCTGGACGCTCACCGTGATTCGCGCCGACGACCGCCCTCTCATTCTCCAGTGCCTGCGCGACGGCTGGCGTGACGGCTGGCACACCGAACCGGAGTCGAATGCCGAGATCTTCGCGCGCGCATACCCAGACGTGGTGCCCGAGATCGAGCGCATCTCTCTCTAGATCTCTTTAGACTCGGCTCTTTGGCTCCGCCTCCCTGCGTCATCGGAGACATCCTGCTCCAGATACGGAAGATTGATAGGCAGTCGTTCCCTGCGTAATTTGGGACATCTGCGGCCGCCATCTGTCTCTTTCTACGCAGACACAAGATAGGCCCAAGATAGACGAGATAGATCTGCGTAGAAAGAGACAGATGGCGGCCGCAGATGTCCCAAATTACGCAGACGATGTGGGAGGAACAGCAGAGGATCAGCAGTCAGCCACTTGACCATCGAATGGAATAGACTGAAACCCAGATATGACCTGTTGTCTCTATTCGGCAGGTTGTGGTGCACAGTCTATATACCACTTTGAGAAATTCCCTGTATCTGGGAAGCTCGAGCTACTATGTCGAAAGGGATGCATTGTGACTGGCAATCAGACTACCGCTGTGCTCATACCTTGCCTCAATGAGGAGAAAACTATTGGCAGGGTGGTCACTGCCTTTAGGCAGGAGCTCCCTGATGCGCAAATCTATGTGTATGACAATGCCAGCGATGACCGGACCTCTGAATTCGCGGCACAAGCAGGGGCAATTGTGCGCATAGCTCCTGAACGCGGCAAGGGCAATGTGCTGCGTAGGATGTTGCGTGATATCGATGCCGATCGATATGTGCTTGTGGATGGGGATGACACCTATCCGGCGCAGGATGTACATGCATTGCTCGATGCGCTTGATAAGGGTTGGGATATGGTGGTCGGAGATAGGCTGTCTTCCACCTATTTCATGGAGAACAAGCGCCCCTTCCATAATTCAGGCAATCGTCTCGTTCGTTCTGTAATCAACCACACATTCCATGCACATGTTCATGATGTGATGAGCGGGTATCGTGCGTTTAACAATTTGTTCGCAAAATCGTATGCGGTAATGTCGAACGGCTTCGAGATTGAGACGGAGATGACAATCTTTGCGCTTGATCGCAAGATGCGTGTGACCGAGGTACCTGTGCAGTACCGTGATCGTGTCGAAGGAAGTGTGAGCAAGTTGAGCACGTTTTCAGACGGAGCCAAAGTTCTTAACATGATTTTCAGACTTGTCTACGAGAACCGGCCATTGCCGTTCTTCGGTTCGTTGGGGGTAATCATCGGGGGAGTCGGATTTGGATTGGCTCTGTGGGTGTGCATAGAGTTTGCTCAGACGGGTGAGGTTCGGCGTTTCCCATTGTTAATCGGCTCGACGATGCTGATGCTTATAGGCATCATCTCCATCTTCACTGGACTGATTCTGGCGGTCATGGCGCGTAGGGATCGAACGCAATTTGCATTTGAATCACAAATATACATCGCTTCTTCGCATAACCGCCCCAGTGTCAGTGAATCTTTCGATAATCGTGCTTCGAACACATCTCACCTATGAGATGACCATAACTCAAAATTATTCACTTGCATTATTTTGAAAAATAAAGATTGAGGGATTTCTATGAGCCAGCCGACTGAGTCGATAGCAGAACTGACCCAGATGAAAGACGCCACCTCCACTGGAATGAAACATGGCATCTCACTGAAGCACCATTTTCGTGGCCGATTTTGGATTGCATGTGCCGTTGCATTCATTGTTGTCATGGTCATCGAACTCGGGTTCTTCAATCTCGGGCACTGGCGTACCCAGAGCGCGGAGCCTGTCGAAATCGGCACGGCGCAATTCGGCTCAGGACTTGAATACCAAGGCAACTGCGAATACAAAATCACCGATCCGGATTCGGCGACCATCACGGTACCCGTGCATCGAGTGGGGAGCCCAGATGCGCCAGTACAGATTAAAAGCATAAAACTCGTCGCCACCCCGGACGGTAAGAATCTGTTGCCGTCTCAACGCAACCATTTTTCGAATGCCGTCATTTCCGTCAATGACGCCGCCTCGGCACATCCTGATCAAACATGGATCCAATCGACTTCAAGTGACGGAGGGTGGGGAGATCCACGTAATACGCTTGAATACAACATCAATCCAGACACCCAGTACTTGCTTTTCGGCAAGAAACTCGAAGCATATCAGTCCACGGCAGTACGTGTCACTTTCCAGAACGCCAAGGGCTACAACATAATCTTCGATCATTTGGAAGTCAATCCCCATATCCCGCTTAAGGTCAACCCCTTCAGGCTTCTGGTGGAAGTGCTCATTGCTGCTTTCTTCGTGGTTTTTCGTCCCTCGTCACGTATTTGGCAAAGGTGCGCAGTCACTGCGAGCGTTCGCCAGCGCATATGCACTATCGCCTACATTGTCGCGTGGTCAGCCCTCATCATCGTCATAGCCTATGCCACCCGTCGTGTGTACTACGGTTTCAACTCATCCCATGCCCATTGGGAAGACACTGAGCAATATCAGCGGCTTGCCGATGCCTTGATTCATGGGCGTACTTGGCTTGATCTTCCCGTAGACCCTACACTCGAGACAATGGCCAACCCCTATTCGGCTGATGCCCGCTATGGGCTTATCGGCACTGGCAGCCGTCAGTATTTCTGGGACCATGCATACTATGAAGGCCATTATTACAGCTATTTCGGTGTGATTCCTGCATTGCTCACGTTCGTCCCCTATCAACTCCTCACTGGCCGGTGGATGCCGACGTGGGCGGCGATCGGCGTATTCTCCGCTCTGGCGATTGCCTTTGGTACGCTGCTGCTTCGCCGTCTTGCCCGCGATTACTTCCCGTCGGCAACTCTTGGCTCCGTTTGGTTGGCCATCATTGCATTCAATATCGGCACCAATTTGTTCGTATATGCGCATAGCACCTCCTTCTATGGAGTTCCTATGACCTGTTCGATTGCGTTGGTGCTCATGGGATTGTGGTTCTGGCAGATTTCCAAGCGTCCGGATGGCGCAGTTTCGGCGTTGTGGATTGCTCTCGGATCGTTGTGTATGGCATTGAACCTCGGCTCACGACCGCAGTTCATGATTGCATGTTTCCTTGCGTTCCCGATGTTCTGGAACCAGATTGTCAAGGGGCGCACCCTGTTCTCTCGTAAAGGACTCGGTGCCACTATCTGGGCAATCGTCCCCTTTGTCATGGTCACGGTGCCATTGCTGGCATACAATTATATCCGGTTTGGAAAGCTATTCAACTTTGGTCAGAATTACAATCTCACCAGTTTCGATATGACCACGCGAAAATCCTCATTCTACATTCTGTTTTCGGAGGTGTTCAACCAGCTATTCCAGCCCACCGGCACTACAGCAGCATTCCCGTTCGTTACCACGGTAGACACTGCGATCTCTTCTCCACAGGAGGGCTCCATCGGAGGGTATTTCGCCATCTACCCGTTGGCCATATTCGCACTGTTATTCATAGCATTGCGAAAGCAGCTTCGTGTGCACAAGGTGTGGGGCATGACCATGATGATGATGGTGTTTACCCTTATAATCGTGATTTTCGATTGCTATAAGTGCGGCACTTCCATGCGCTACTACGGTGATTTCGGTTACCTGCTCATGCTCGCTGCTGCCTTGGTCATTTTCGCATGCGATGTCTCCTTCCGGGCCGATGCATCGGAATACTACGAGATACGTGGAGGCACACTGGGGATGCAAGCGAGTGGACAGCATGTGCGAGGCAATCAAACAACTGCATTCCATATCCTGCAGATCACCTTAGTGGCGCTGGTCTTTTTGACGATTGTCATTAATATGTTCGGAATGTTTGCCAATGGCCGTATTTGCAACTGGAAAATACTGTGTCCCGACTTGTATGCCACTGTTCGTAGTTGGTTTATCGGATTGACGGCGTAGCCAGTGTGGGCGTTTCTTGCTTTGACTTGGCCACCTTCAAGGTAATCGGGGACATCTGCGGCCTCCATCTGTCTCTTTTTACGCAGATTTATCTTGTGTCTGCGTAAAAAGAGACAGATAGATTCCGCAAATGTCCCAAATTACGTAAAGCATGCAGATTATTTATCAACACCCTACAGTTTATTAATATTATTAATACTCTGCTCATTAACACTCTGCGTAAAAAGAGACAGATAGGCGCTGAAAATGTCCCAAATTACGTAGATTGGTATGAATAATCGTGAATCACTCGGACTGGGCGTGACGACCGCGCGGCTTGGCCTGCACTTCGGCCGGCGCGGGCGCTGAGGAAATCTCGGTGTTACGGCGCGAGACGATTGAATGGTAGGCGCGCTTGCGCAGGGAAGTGGGCATCATGCGGTATGCGGCGCGAATGAACGTGTTGCGTAGGAACTGCATGGGCGACGTGAAACCGTCGCGCAGGAAGCGCCACTGCAAACGCAGCTCCTCGCAGAACATATCCCAGCCGCCGCGGCGCTCGTACGCCTCCTGATTGGTGCGGTAGAGCACGAGCGGCTCCGGCACGTTGAGGAACTGCGCATGGTTGAGCATCATGCGCTCCCACAGCAGGTAATCCTCGAATCTGCCCGCATCCTCCGGGTAGCCGCCGGCGGCCAGCACAGTGGATTTGCGGAACACGACGCTTGGGTGATGCACCGGCGACTGCATACGCGCATACTTCTCCAGATCGGCGCCCTCGGCAGGCAGCATGCGAATCTGCCCGGGCTGGCGCTCGTCGTCGGTGAATTCGCGGATTGCGCTGCCCATCACGTCAATCGGCAGTTTCGATTTCGCCGTGGTGTGCGAGGCGGAGGAGCGGCGGGCGAATTGCGGGATGATCGTGGCGAACCGGTTCGGCAGCGACACGTCATCGCAGTCCGCGCGCGCGACAACGTCGAAATCGCAGTGCTGCAGGCCGATGTTGAGGGCATGCGCGAGTCCCCGGTTCTCGTCGAGCGGCACAATCGTCACCTCCGGCACCGGCAGATCGGGGCGTTCGGCGGTGAACCACACCGCCATGGTCGACTGCAGCGTATCCAAATACCGCTGCACCGGTTCCTGAACCGGTCCGTCGCGCACGATCACCACCTGGTTTGGCGGCAGCGTCTGCTCGATGGTGCTCGACTGCACGGAACGCTCCACCTCACGCAACGAATTGCCCCCATACACCGCCATGAGCAGCGTGAATGGGGCAGTCGTCTCTCGGCGTTCCCTGTGTGTCATGCAACCTATGGTAAACCACGGCGGGAGAAGTTCCGTCATGAGCCGTGGCTGCATTGCGTGAATACTGTGTGCATATTCCGCGCGCATGTCTGCATATGTTCCATGTGCCATGTTCGGCGCCACATCTTCATATGCTGCCGAATTTCGTTCGCATGCCGCGAAAGCATTGGCATTCGCGAATCACGCCGCAGTGTGCACACCGCGTTTTATGCTGGTGACAAGTGCCCGCTGCAGACTGTTTCCGTGGTGTGCGGCGACGAATATGCACATGCGGCATGTTCGATTGATATTTTCGGAAGGACTTGAGATGACTGCAAACGAGCAGAACGCGACGCCGGATCTGGTGATCGTCGGTGCCGGAATCTTCGGCCTCACCATTGCGCAGCAGGCGGTGGAGAAGCTCGGCGTGAACGTCACGATCATCGACATTCGCGACCATATCGGCGGCAACGCCTACTCGTACATGGACCCGGAAACCGGCGCCGAGATTCACAAATACGGCGCCCACCTGTTCCACACGTCGAACGAGCGCGTGTGGAATTACGTGAACCGTTTCACGAAGTTCACCGATTACGTGCACCGCGTCTACGCCACGCACGATGGCGAGGTGTTCCCGCTGCCGATCAATCTGGGCACGATCAACCAGTTCTTCCGCGCGAACTACACGCCCGCGCAGGCCAAGGCGCTCATCGACGAGCAGGCCGGCGAGCTGGCAGGCACGGATCCGGCGAATCTCAACGACCAGGGCATTTCGCTCATCGGGCGTCCGCTGTATGAGGCGTTCATCAAGAACTACACCGCCAAGCAGTGGCAGACCGACCCGAGCGAGCTACCGGCGAGCATCATCAAGCGTCTGCCGGTGCGTTTCAACTACAACAACCGGTATTTCAAAGACACGTGGGAGGGTTTGCCGGCAGACGGTTACACCGCGTGGCTTGAGCGCATGATCGACGACCCGCGCATCACCGTGAAGCTGGAGACGGATTTCTTCGACGAGACGCAGCCGCTCAACAAGCGCGCGTTGTTGGAAGCGGGCGTGCCGGTGGTCTACACGGGCCCGGTCGACCGCTATTTCGACTACGATCTGGGCGAGCTCAAGTGGCGCACCGTCGATTTCAAGGAGGTGCGTTATGACGAGGGTGACCACTTCGGCTGCGCGGTCATGAACTTCTCGGACGCCGACGTGCCGTACACGCGCGCCATTGAATTCAAGAACTTCAACCCGGAGCGTGCCGCCGAGCAGAACCCGAACAAGACCGTGGTGTGGGAGGAATACTCGCGTTTCGCCAACCGCGACGACGAGCCGTACTACCCGATCAACACCGATGAAGACAAGGCCCTGTATGCGCAGTACAAGGCGAAAGCCGCTGACGAGCCGAATGTGGTGTTCGGAGGCCGCTTGGGCACCTACGCGTACTACGACATGGACCAGGTGTTCAACCAGGCGCTGATTTCCTACGAGAAGCAGGTTGAGCCACTGCTCAAGAAGTAGTTTGTATTTGTTTATATTTGCAGATTGCGTTCTGTGAACTCGCTTTCTGAATGCTGACGGGAACTCCGGATAGGGGTTCCCGTTTTGCGTTATGCGTCGGCGGTGAATATGGCATCAGATAGCGTCAGATGATGTGTGGCGGAGGGTGCGGGGCATCGCTTCGTCACTGTCGCAAGCTCCCTTACGTTCCTCAGCGATGCCCCGCACCCCTCCGCCACACATCATCGGTGGTGGTTTCTTCCGCGGTCGGGGACGTGGCGGGGAGGAGAATTGAGGAGGCATGGCGGCTGTCGCCTGTTTTGCAGGGTTGTCTGCATAGCCCGTGTAATTGGGGTCGTTTGTGGTGTGGTTTGCGTCTCTTTCTACGTGGGGAGGGAGGACGGTGGGTGAGGCTGGCTGCGTGGTTGCCTGCCTGTTTGGTTGGCTGCTTGGCTGGTTTTCTGGTGCCGTCCCCGTTTTGCGTAATTTGGGTCATGCGTGGCGTGGTTCTTGTCTCCTTTTACGTCGGGGAAAAGGTGGGGGGGATAGAGATTGTTTCCTGTGGTGGTTTCTCCCTTGCGTAATTGGGGTCGTTTGTGTACTGGTTTGTGTCCCCTTTTACGGCGGGGAAGGGCGGGGTGGGGAATGGGGATTGTTTCGTGTGTTGGTCTCGCCCTTGCGTAATTTGGGTCATGCGTGGCGTGGTTGTTGTCTCTTTTTACGTCTGGGGAAGGGGAGTAGGGGGCTGGGATTGGTTGTTCCTGTCTGGTCCCTGTCTTTTGCGTAATTGGGGTCATGCGTGGCGCGGTTGTTGTCTCCTTTTACGTCGGGGGGGGGTGAATTCTGTGGTGGTTTCTTTCTTGTGTGTTTGTGGGTTGGTTTGTGTTTTTGTCGGTGTCGTGTGGGGGTGTTGGTTGGTGTTTTGGTTGGTTTTCGACACGCCGGTGGTTGTGTGTGTTTTCTAGGGGTTTTGGGTTGTTTGGTTGGGGGTGGGTTTGTGTTTTCGGTGGGGAGCGTGTAGGTTATTCATCTTGCTGCCGGTTGGTGAGCTTCCG
>RSDC01000001.1:0-313224 GCA_004154635.1 Bifidobacterium animalis subsp. animalis | reverse complement strand
TCAACGCTTGAGCTGATTCAGGAACTCATGCTCACTCGTTGTCTTCGACGGCCTTCGACCACTTCTGGTTCCATTCGTCCATGATCTGGTCGATGGTCTTGGACTTGTTGGCGGCGTCGACCACGATGTCCTGAATCTTCTTGCCGTTGCCATTGTTGATGCCGAGCTCGGAGTCCGAGTTGACATTCGCGAGGAGGTCTTCCTGGCCTTCCTTCGCCGGGGCATCGGTGATGAGTTCAACGTCGGTGAAGGCTTCGTAGGTCTCCGGCATCGTCTTGTCGTCGGCCTTGATCGGGATGCCGCCTTCGTTCTTCGCGAATCCGGAATCCTCGGTCATCCACTTGACGAAGATCATCGAAGCTTCCTGCTTCTCCTTGGAGATGTTCTTGTTGATGCCGTAGGAGTAGTCACCGGCGATCGTGGCGTACTGCTTGCCGTCCACGGTGATCGGGAACGGCATGTAGCCGATGTCGTCCGGGTGGTCGCCGGCCTGCTTCATCTGCGGCACGGCCCAGGCGCCGAGCACCATCGTGGCGATCTCACCGTTGTTGATCTTACCCTTCGACGACTCCCAGTCGGTGGTGGAGTAATCCTCTTCGGTGTAGCCGTTGGAGACCGCATCGTAGAGCGTCTTGTAGACGGCGTACGGGTGGGTGTCCGGAGCCTTGGCGTCCTTTGCGAACGGAGTCTTGTTGTGCGGCATCTCGTTCATGTAGTTCGTGTCGCCGCTCGCATTGCCGCCGATGTAGGCGTCCCACGCACCCATGGCCCATTCCTCGGCAAAGTTCGTGTACAGCGGCGTCGCCTTCGTCTTCTCCTTGATGAGCTTGAGATCTGCCTGGAACTCCTCCGGGGTCTTCGGCAGTTCCTTGATGCCGGCCTCCTCGAACACCTTCTTGTTGTAGACGATGCCCGCGGTGACGCCGTTGTTGGCGATGCCGTAGGTCTGGCCGTCGTAGGCCTTCTCGTCGGCGAGCTTGATGACCTTCTCCATTTCGGAGGTCTCGCCGTACGGCACGAAGTAGTTCTTGAACTCGGACTTATCGACCGCCGGGATCATCATGATGTCCCACGAATCGTTGTTCGCCTGGAGGCGGGTCAGAGCGGAATCCGCGTAGTTGGAATCGGTCTGGACCTTGACCTCGATGTTCGGGTACACCTTGTTGAAGTCCTCGATGTACGACTTCCAGTTCTTGCCCGGATAGGTGTCAAGGTTCATGTCCGTACGGTTGTTCATGAACGTGATGGTGGTCTTGATGTCCTTGCCGGTCTCACCGATCTTGATCTCCGGGTAGGTGATGCCGGTCTTGTTGCCTTCCGCGGTCTTGGCGCCGCCCTTGTCGTCACCGCTGCCGCCGCAGGCCGCCATGCTGAATGCGCATGCAGATGCGAGAGCTATGGCTGCGATCTTCTTGACCTTCATTGTTCTTCCTCTCATTGTGGGATGTTGTCCCTGGCAACGACTCTGCCTTGAATTGTTGCCGGAATCCGCTCCTTCGCAGCTTTGCGAGTTCGCGAATCGATGATTGAAAGAATAAATCTCCCCACCCGAGTTTGTCAAGCGCTTAAGTTCTTTTGCTGAGCCAATTTGTCTCAGATTTCACACCGCCACAGATTACCCCTCCGCCGCGCTTTCCTGAATTTCCGCGGATTTCAAATTTATTAGACCGTCACACAAAACTGGGTGAGACTCTCTGCAAGTAATCCCAAATAGTTAATCGCTTCAGGCGACGCGCCGTCCACATCCTGAAATCAAAACGAGCCGGGCGCGAATATGCAACTCGTCTGTGCATGCTCATACATGCGCACATCCACAGACATTGCATGACCCGCGCCCGGCGCGCCCGAACCCGCTACTTGGCAGAGTGCTCGGCAATGAAGTTACGGTACCAGTTGTAGCTGTCCTTCCGTATGCGCTCCTCGGTGTCGTAGTCCACGTAGGTCAGACCGAAGCGGCGGTCGTAGCCGAACGCCCACTCGAAGTTGTCCATCAGCGACCACACGAAGTAGCCGATGACATTCGTCCCCTCCTCAATCGCGTTGTAAACGGCCTCGAGATGACGACGCAGGTAGTCGATGCGGCCGTCGTCGTGCACCATCTTCACACCGTCCGGGCCAATCTCCACCTTGTCAGGGCACGCCATGCCGTTCTCAGTGACGACGAGCGGAATATGACCGTAGTCGTCGTTCAGGCGAACCAGCGTGTTGTACAGCGCATCCGGGTCGATGTTCCACCCCATCTGCGTGTGCGGGCCGTCGGTAGGCAGCCAGTCGATGTCGCTGGCGCCCGGCGCGACGGAGGCCTCGGTGCTCTGCGGGAACTGCGGGCGGTCGCTCATGGCGAGCAGATTCGTCGAGTAATAATTGAGCCCCAGCACGTCGATCGGCTGGTTGATGAGCTTGAGATCGCCGTCATGCACGAAGTCCCAGTCGCAGATTCCCTTGGTGATCGCGAACAGCTCGTCGGGGTAGTAGCCGCGCAGCATCGGATCGAGGAACACGCGGTTGGCAATGAGATCCACGCGGTGCACGGCATCTGCATCACCGCGGTTCACCTGCAGATTCAGCGTCACCGAGAGATCCGGCTTCGCACCGGCCTCGGCACGCACGGCCTCGCACATCAGGCCATGCGCCAGATTCAGGTGATGGGCGGCGCGGAACGCGAGCGGTCCGGCACCCAGTCCGGGGGCATGCTCGGTGCCGCCATAGCTCAGGTGCGCCGAGCACCACGGTTCGTTGAGCGTGGTGTAGGTGTGCACACGGTCGCCGAGGCGCTTGGCCACAATGCCGGCATACTCCGCAATGCGGAACGCGGTCTCACGGTTCAGCCAGCCATCCCGGTACGGATCCTCGTTCAGGTACTGCGGCAGATCCCAGTGGTACAGCGTCACAATCGGGTCGATGCCGTATTCGAGCAGCTGGTCGACAATGCGCTCGTAGAAATCGAGGCCCTTCTCGTTCGGCTTGCCGTCCGGGGTGGGAATGACGCGCGGCACGCCAATCGAGAACCGGTATGCGTTCACGCCGAGATCGCGCACGAGCTTGAGATCGTCCTGCCAGCGATGGTAGAAATCGTCGGCCTTGTCTCCGGTATCACCATTCAGCACGCGGCCCGGGGTGTGCGAGAACACATCCCAGATCGACGGCGTGCGGCCGTCTTCGTCCACCGCGCCTTCGATTTGGTAGGCGGCAGTTGCGGTGCCGAACTGGAAGCCCTTCGGGAACGTCATCGTCATTGCTGATTCCTCCTGTCGATACATCCGAAACAATACACGTCGCATCCGAGCACAGACCCGCGCAAATCCCGGATCCACCCCGGCATTCATTTACTTACTCGCGAGTCAGCATATGCCAAATATAGCATGCCCCTCCCCTCCACACCGCCCGCAACACGCGCATCGCCAACAATCTCCCACATTTCCTTCCCTCTCTCTCCCATCTGTTACGGGCCAGATTCCCCATTACGGGCCAGATTCCTCATCTGTTACGGGCCAACTTCTTGCTTACGGGCCAAGTTTGTGCTTACGGGCTACCATTTTGCGTTACAGGCTAAAGAAAGTCGGGGTTCCGGCAAACGGAATCATTGGAACATGGCGGTTTCCGACTACCCGTTTTCACGAAAAGGCAGAGATGCCCTAGCCCGTAACCGAAAATCCTAGCCCGTAAGCACAAACTTGGCCCGTAAGAGATGACTTGGCCCGTAACAGAGTTCACAACAGAGTTCACAACAGAGTTTCGCGGCAAAGTGAGGGCCGCGACACCGCGAGAATAGGCATATAATCGGCACAGCAGAGACGCATAAGGAGCAGCATGCAATTCATTGACGCATTCAATCCGGCCTTCCGCACGATGGGACGCATCGGCGAATCGAAGAACCACCTGCCACTGTGGGTGTTCCCCTACACGCAGGCGCAGTTCCGCTTCACCGGCACCTCCCTCGCCGTACGGCTTCGCAATTTCTGGAACTATGGCCACACGCGCATCGGTGTGATCATCGACAACACCCAGTTCAGCGTGCGCGTGCCGTCCCCCGCCGAACCCGAGCCCGACACCGCCGTGAGCGTGGGGGAAGACGGCATGCTCACCATTCGCATTGCAAGCCACTTGCCGAACATCGAGCACCGCGCAATCGTATTCAAGCGCGAAGATGGCGGCATGCACTACATGGAGTTCGCCGGCGTGGAGATTGACGACGACGCGCAGATTCTCGCACCTGCCGAACCCGCCAGCACACGCCGCATCGAAGTCTACGGCGATTCGGTGAGCTGCGGCGAGCGCAACGAGGCCGTGCTCTACACCGGCAAGGCCGACCCGGACGAAGATCTGAGCGCCTACAGCAACTCGTGGTTCGCCTACGACGCCATCGCCGCCCGCGCGCTCGGCGCCGATCTGCGCATCATCTCGCAAGGTGGCGCGCCGCTGCTTGACGGCATCGGCTGGTTCAACGCGCCCGATTACCTCGGCATGGAGAGCATCTGGAATCGCGTGCAGTACAATCCCGCACTCGGCGAGCTCACCGAATGGGATTTCCACGGCGACGATCCGCAGGTGGTCATTGTGGCGCTCGGCCAGAACGATTCGAATCCGCATGATTTCATGGCCGCAGATTACACAGGCGACGAATCCGCGAACTGGCGCGCCCGTTACGCCGCGTTCATTGGCGATTTGCTCGGGAGATACCCGGATGCGCACATCATCTGCACGACGACCGTGCTGCAGCATGACCGCAACTGGGACCGCGCCATCGACGAAGTGGTGAGCGAACTCGACAATCCGCAGGTCACGCACTTCGATTATTCGCGCGCGGGCACGGGCACCCCGGGTCACCCCCGCATTGCCGAGGACGAGGAGATGGCACGCGGACTGGTCGCCTACATCGATTCGTTCGGCGCAGAGCTGTGGCAATAGCCCTACAGCTTGACCAACGATTGGGTGTGGTCGCGCGGGTCGGGGCGGTAGGGCATCGTCACTGGATCGCAAGCGCCCTTTACGTTCCTCAACCCTACCGCCCCGCCCCGCGCGACCACACCTAGGCAATCGAACCGGAATGCGACCCACAGACGCCGAGGCACGGACCTGCGCCTATAGACCACGCTGAACCGGCGCTGCCGTGTGGGCTAGACGGGCAGGGTTGAGGAACGTAAAGGGCGCGCAGCGATCCAGTGACGATGCCCTGCCCGTCTACCACACGGCAGCGCCTGAACGATGGCGTCTCAGCGAAAACCGCAACGCTTACATACACATAAGGAGACACAATATGACAACTGTGACCGGCATCGCACCGGGGGCATCGGGAATGACCGAACCCGCGGAAAGCAACGACGGCGCGCACGACCGCACCAGAAGCGGCAATCTGCGTGTGGCCGCCATATTCAGCGACCACATGGTGCTGCAACGCGGCAAGCCGATCGCCGTATTCGGCGAGGCCCCAGCCGGCGAGTCCGTCATCGCGGCACTGAGCGACGGGCAGGGGCAGGAAGTCGCGCGGGCGCAGGAATCTGCAGACAATGATGGCACGTTCATGCTCACATTGCCCGCAATGCCGGCTTCGGGTCCGCTCACGCTGCGAGTGCGGTGCGGCGGCGACGAGCTCGCGTTCCACGACGTGATGGTCGGCGAAGTCTGGCTCGCCGGCGGCCAAAGCAACATCGAGTTCGAGCTGCACAACAGCGAATTCGGCAAGGAGGCCGTCGCCGACGCGCACGACCCACTGCTGCGCTTCTACAACACGCCGAAATCCGCGCGAATCAATCTGGCCGCGGAATCCGCGTCCGGTTGGCAGACCGCCGAAGCGCCGCAAGTCGCCCACATGAGCGCCATCGGCTACTACTTCGGCAAGCAGCTGCGCGACGCGCTGGCGAACGGCATTGCGGTCGGCGTCGTGGATTGCTACATCGGCGGCACATCGATCAGCGCATGGATGAGCGAGCATCTGCTGGAGCAAACCGAGCTCGGGCGCAGCTATCTGCAGGCATATCGCGACGCGATCGCCGGCAAGACGGATGAGGAGATGCTCGCCGCGCAGACCGCCTGGCAGCAGGTGTTCGACAAGTGGAACGCCGACGTCGCCGACGTCAAGGAGGAGCACCCGGATTACTCGCAGCCGCAGATCGACGCGATGCTCGGCCCGTGCCCATGGCCGCCGCCGGTCACGCCGTTCGCCGAGCGCAGGCCGTACGCGCTGTACGAGGCGATGATCCGCCGCGTGGCTCCCTACACGCTCGCAGGCGTGCTGTGGTACCAAGGCGAGGAGGACGAGCTCAACGCCGACGGGTACGGCGAGCTGCTGCGCGGTCTGATCGCCGAATGGCGCGCGACGTGGCATGACGACGCGCTGCCGTTCCTCGTGGTGCAGCTACCGCAGTGGATCGCCGCAGCCGATGCCGAGCACGATCCACTGCGTTGGCCGGTACTGCGCGACGAACAGTTTATTGTTGCACGTGAAACACCGCACGCGGACATCGTCTGCGCCATGGACTGCGGCGAATTCGACAACATTCACCCCGTCGACAAGCGCACGCTCGGCATGCGGCTCGGCGACACGGCATTGCACGACGTCTATGGTCTGCAGATTCCCTCCGCCAGCCCCGAGCTCGTCGATCTGCAGGTGAGCGAGGGCGGCGGCGAGATGGTCGCCACGTTCAACCATGCGCAGGGACTCCATTGGCACGGCACGACGCCGGATACCATGCGCGCGATTGCGGACATTGCCGAAAGCACCGAGCGCAAGGCCGGCGAATCCGGTTTCGAGATCGCCGCCAGCGCGGACTCCCAGTTCGTTCCCGCGCACGCCCGCATTGAGCCGAGCGACGATCTCGGCAGCGACATGCGCGTCGTGCACCTGTTCTCACCGGAGGTGCCGAAGCCGACGCACGCGCGCTATGCCTGGCGCAGCTGGGGTCCGGCACCACTGTTCAACGGCGACGGATTGCCCGCATTCCCGTTCACTAGGTAATCCAGTCATTGCCGTGGCTACCGCGCGTCTCGGGCAGCCGCGGCAATGACTGCGGGCCAGCGCCGATCCACGCGCAGGAGCCAGATGCCGAAGGGAATCGTGAGCACACCACCCACCACGAAGATCACGCGCACATCGACCACGTCGGCGAGCGGACCGAACACAAGCATGCCGAGCGGCGTGCCGAATCCGGAGAACGTGGTGAGCAATCCGAACACGCGGCCGCGCATGTCGGGCGTACTCTCATGCTGCAACAACGTGAACGTTGGCGACGAGCCGAGCGACGTGCACAGGCCGACGAGGAAATCCACGAACAAATACACCAACAGCGTGGGCGACAGGCCGAGTCCCGCCGTGCATACGCCCATGCCAATGAACGCGCACGCGAGCAGCACCATGTTGTTGTGGAAGACGCGCGCACCCACCGTGGCGAGTAATGCGCCGCCAATCACCATGCCTACACTCCATGCCATCTCGTTCGCGGCGAGCTTGTCGGCCGCCGTGGAGAGCACGGTGAATCCGAGATCGAGCTGCTGCCCGGTGAATCCGCGGTTCATGAGAATCAGCGTGAGATTCATTGGCGCAATGTTGATGAAGCATACGAATGCGTAGGCGATCAGCACACTGCGAATACGCGGGTACCGCCACGCATACCGCAGACCGGTGCGCATGTCGGCGAACACAGAGTCGGCGGCGCGCTCCGAACCGACCTCGGCATCGCGTGTGCGGCGCACGCGAATCAGCGCAACGAAAGCAATGCCCACCACCGCCGTCGTCACATCGACATACAGGATCGCCCACAATGGCATTACATTGACGAGCACGGCGGCGATTGCCGGCGCCGCGATCAGATTCACGGACTGGATTGTGCCGTTGATCGAATTCACGCGCAGCAGTTTGCTTGCCGGCGTGATCTGCGGAATGAACGACTGCACCGCCGGCGATTGCACGCCCGCGCCTGCCGAGCGAATCGCGAGCACGACGAAGAACAGGGCGAGCCCGGCGATTCCGCGCGCAATCGAGAGGGACAGCATGACGGTGACGGCCGCGATCAGCGCATCGGGCAATATGATGAGCGCCTTCTTGTTCCAGCGGTCGGCCCATGCGCCGCCGAACAGCGAGACGACGGCCTGCGGCACGCACGCGCAGAGCATGGCCACCGTCATGGTGATGCCCGAATCCGTTTGCATGACGAGGTACCAGAAGACCGCGTATTGCACAATGCTCGAGCCGATCAGCGAGAGTGCCTGACCTGTGAGCAGCAATGCGACGGGTATGCGCCAAGGTTGTGGATGAAGATGAATATGTTGTGTCATGATGGCTCACTTTCCCAGTGAAGCGGCCGTCTGCGCGCATGCGAGCGATGCCCGTGATTACGGGCGCTGTATAGGAAAACGATGTGATGGCATGTCGCGGCAGACGTCAGCCGACCGGCTGCGCCGCATATGATTTCATTGATTTGGTTGTCGGGATTACCGAATACGGAAGGCAGAGGATGCGCATCAACGCACGCAGGGAATATCCGCCGCAACCTTCGTCATCATGACTCTTCCACACATGAAACACCAATGTAGCAGCTTTTGCGGCGGTCGCCAAAATAGGGCGCTGTTATACTTTTTTATACTTGTTATACTTGTTATAACTTATGGGCCGCAATATCGAAGAAGAGGTGATTGCCATGCCTAATCCGTTCAAACCGACCGCAGGCAGCGAGCCACCAGTTCTCGTAGGCCGCGAGCAGTACATCGAGGATTTCCAGTTCGCCATCGAAGACGGTTCCGGAGCCCCCGGGCGCCTTTCCTTTATCACGGGTGCACGCGGTGTGGGAAAGACCGTCATGCTCAATGCCCTGAGCGATGTGGCGAGGGGTCTGCAATGGAACGTGGTGAACGCCACAGCGGAAGGCGATTTCATCCAGGAGATCATCAAACTGCTGCAGCCCAAACAAAACGCTCACGTTGTTTCCTATACGTTGCCTTCCGTCGCGCTTGAATCCTCACTGCCCGGCGTACAGGCAAGCATCGGCCTCGGAGGAGTGCAAGTCGAACGGAATCAGGGATCGACCGATCTCAGACAGACCATCGGCCATGTTTTGGACGCCATGGACGAATCAAAACAAGGGGTGCTCATCACATTGGATGAGGTGGGTGAAGGCACACCGCTGCCCCAGTTGCGCTCATTCGCCACGGCAATCCAGCATTTGATTGAAGAGAAGCGCAATATCGCGGTGATTTTCGCGGGTGTGCCCCACATGGTGGATGATGTGGTGAACGACAGCGTGCTGACATTTCTCAGGCGCGCCGAACGATACCAGTTGCAGGATGTACCCATTGAAGGCGTATGGGAAGCGTTCGAAACAACACTGTCGGGCGGAGGCAAGAACGCCAGCTATGATGTGTTGAATGCACTGGCCCGAGCCACACACGGCTACCCGTTCATGATCCAGCTTGTAGGGTACTGGGCTTGGCGACAATCAGTGGTGAGCGGCCATGAGGATTTCATCTCGATGGAAGATTGCGAATCCGGCATCGCCAAGGCAAAGGATAAGCTCGGTGATCTCGTCAATGCACCCGCCGTC
This sequence comes from Bifidobacterium animalis subsp. animalis, assembly GCA_004154635.1. Classification (GTDB taxonomy): domain Bacteria; phylum Actinomycetota; class Actinomycetes; order Actinomycetales; family Bifidobacteriaceae; genus Bifidobacterium; species Bifidobacterium animalis_B. Next base: position 303,691 of record RSDC01000001.1, on the reverse strand, counting down.
GCGCATCTGTCTGCCATCGCAAGGGATTACCTGCTCGCAATGGCGCTCGACGACGGACCTTCCAATACGGGCGACATCGCGAAACGTCTCGGGAAAACACCCCAATATGCCAACGTGTACCGCGACCGCTTGATTCGCGAGGATTACATCACCGCAACCGACTACGGAAAAGTGGACTTCAAGATGCCTTATCTGCGCGAGTTCCTGCAGTCGCACGCCGTGATGTACCAGATGTCACGCAATATCGCGGATTCCGGAGTATCCCCGCACTAAAAGGGTATTCGGCTACCTTTGGATGCGACATAGCCGGCCTCACACTAAGGATTGCCAGGACAGACAGGGGGGCGATTCGCACCCACGGCACGCAAAGATGGTCTGATACGCTGCAGGTGGTACTGCATGCGCTCACGCGCATGCTGCACCGGCTCAGCTGACGCGCAATAACGCAAGACGCGTGGGCGCCGCTCCGCATATGCCTGCAATACCACATGGCCGCAGGAAGCTAGCCTTCCTTTTCCTCACCCGCCCGCTTCGCAATGTACGCCTCGACAATTCCGGCGATGGGCGCATAGTGATCGACCACCGCAGCCCTGTATCCATCCACATCGCCCGCCATCGCAGCCACAACCATGTCACGGTGTGACTGGGCACTGCGCACAAGATCATCGCTCACCGAGAGGTCGAGTTGCGGCAGAATCGCCATATGCACGAGCCACATGCTGTTGGCCAGCTGTGAGAGCACCTGATTGCCAGCTGAGCGAAGCAGGACCGAATGAAATTCGATGTCTTCGTCCATGAATTGCCTTCCCTGCTCGGCGGCCTCTATCATGCGCTCGGTGAGCTCCAGCAAATATGGCTGCTCAGTGCCGCGCATCGCCGCGCACACCGCCCCGGCCGCGCCGAGATCGAGAATACGACGCACCTCGATCACGTCTCGCAGATTCGACAGTTCGTTCCTGCCGTCCGTCATCGCACGGAAGCTCAGAGTCTCTACAAGCGGCTCCAACGACATGTCGCCGACGAACATGCCCTTGCCGTGCGCCACGGTGACAATACGGAGCGCCTCGAGTTTACGGATCGCCTCGCGCACCGATGAACGCGAGACGCCGAGCTCCTCACAAAGCGTCGCTTCGTTAGGCAACGGATCGCCTGAATCGAGTCCTTTGCGAATGATGTACGATTTGATGGCGTCCATGGCCACTTCGCATCGGCTCGGAGCCTGCACCGCAGCCGCCCGCTGCATAGCCTGCTCACTGTCGATCGGCGCGCCGATCGACACGATGCGAGACCGAATATCGTCGATGGTCATCGTCATTGCAATCCCTACCTACGTTGCTTGCTTGAGTCTCACTGTGACGGCACTGGCACAATCCCACGCCATCACACATACATGCCCCGATATATACTCGCCGTTCTGCGGGCGGGGTATGTTCATCCGCAATCATCGCGCCCATTTTTCATTATGATGGAGCTGGCGACTCTCATCAGACATCATACCACATCTTCATTGTCTGACGTCGACTACTCGCATAGCGTACAACATATATGATTGTGCATAATAACTATATAAGTCATCTGTTGTCTGATGTATTTGGTTCATTATCACACATCAAGGAGGAGCGATGGCCGGTCCACATTTCATTGTCGGCGCATATGCCTCACTGCCACTCCAGCGCAGCGAGCAATCCCTGTACTATGCCCTGCTCGGCGAGCAGGCGTGGATCGACGGGGCGGAACTCCCCTTCCCCGGCGATCTTGCGAAGCACGACGACCGTGACTTTCTCGCAAAAGCTCTTCCGAAGCATTGGGCATTCAACACCGTCACACTCATTCCCGGGACAATGAGGCATGTGGGGGTGGACGCCGATTTCGGTTTGGCAAGCCCTAATTCCAATGGGCGCATGGCAGCACTTGATTTCACCCGTCAGGCCCGTGACGCGATTCTCGATCTCGCAAATTCCCGCGGTTCCAATGACGTCGCCTATCTGGAGATCCACTCGGCCCCTACCGCGCACGCCTCCGCAACGGCAATGAGCCAGTCCGTGGAGGAGCTGCTGTCATGGGATTGGGCTGGCACGAGACTCGTGATCGAGCATTGTGACACATATGTTGAGGGCCAGACTCCCGAAAAGGGATTCCTCCCCATCGATGAGGAGATTGACCTATGCGCGGCCAGAGGGATTGGATTGACCGTCAACTGGGGACGCAGCTGTCTGGAGGGGCGTGATGCCGGTACCCCGGAGGACCATATCGGCAGGGCCTCGGAAGCCGGGGTGCTCACGGGACTCATGTTCTCTGGCGCCTCGGATCGCGCGACCGATTTCGGAGGGGCGTGGGCAGACGGACATTTGCCTATGTGGCCCGATGAATCCGCATCGCTGATGAACGCTGAGCGTGTGGCGATATGCGCACAGATGGCACGGGAATGCCCAAGCCTCGAGTATATGGGCGCGAAGGTATGCGTGCCTGCCTCGGATTCGCTGCCGGCGCGTATGGATCGACTAGCGCGAATTCGCGAGGCGGCCGACCCGGAGCGCCGCCGTTGGATGGCACCGGTCGGAGCCGGCTCCCCGCATTGCGGGAATCCCACAACTGAAGGTGCCGGGGTTGGGAGGGTTGTATGACCTCCAACAAAGTCTCGCACGTGCTCGCCTTCGACCTGGGCGGCACGAAGATTGCCTCCGGCATCGTGACTTTCGCCGCCGACGGCACCCTGATGGGCGATGTGCAGCAGGTCGTGACGATACCCACCAACGCCTCGGAAGGCGGACCGGCGGTGCTTGAACGGCTGACAGCTCTTGCAGCACAGCGCCTTTCGCAACTGGATGCCGGCGGAGCTTCGGGTGAAGTGAGCGCCATAGGTCTCGGCTCAGCGGGCGTTGTCGACAGCGAGCACGGCGTGATCGTCTCGTCCACCGATCTCATTCCGGACTGGACCGGACAACGGCTTGCCGACGCGCTGCACGGCCTGAGGACGTTACCGGTGGCCGTGGTCAACGACGTCGTGGCCCACGGCCTGGGCGAAGCGCACTACGGTGCCGGAATCGGTTACTCTCGCGTGCTTTCGGTGGGGGTGGGCACCGGCATCGGAGGCGCGCTCATTGTCGATGGGCAACCGGTGTTCGGCGCACATGACGTGGCAGGTCACATTGGGCATATCACACATGCGCTTGGACGCGGTGTGCCCTGCTCATGCGGCACGATATGCGGGCATATCGAACCGGTAGCCTCGGGTACCGGTCTTGCCACCCTCTATAACCTGCGGCGCGCCGCCGTGGACTCCGGACTTCGTGCCATCTCAAACGGGCGCAAGGTATGTGAACTGGCCGAGGCGGGCGAACCGCTGGCAATTAGCGTGCTCACCGATTCGGCACGCGCACTTGGCGAGGCCTTGGGGGGAGCGGCGAACCTCATCGATCCCGATATCATCGTCATCTCCGGCTCCGTCACGAAGGCCGGACCTCTATGGTGGACCGCATTGCGTGCCGGATTCAACGACAGCGCGATGGGACTTACCCGCACAATCCCCCTCGCCGAGGGCATGCTTGGCGGCAATGCCCCACTTATCGGAGCCGCCGTGGCCGCGCTGCAGACCCCATGCATTTGACCGGCCTCGCCGTCTGGCAATGGGCGCGCGCACGCGGATGCGCCGGCGTTCACGAAACCATTTCCAGATAATGTCAGATTCCTCAACCTATCCCATCACGTCATGCAGGAGGAGCATATGAAGCAGATTATCGAACAGCTCAAGGGCGGACTCATCGTAAGCTGTCAGGCGTATCCGGGAGAGCCCCTGAGGCATCCGGAAACCATGGCGCAAATGGCCATGGCCGCAGAGATCGGGGGCGCACGCGGCATCCGCTGCCAAGGCCTGGCCGACATCGCGGCCATCAAGGGACAAGTGAAGGTGCCGGTGATCGGCATTTGGAAAGAGGGAGATGAAGGCGTGTACATCACGCCAACATTGCGACATGCCCGCTGCTGTGCCAATGCCGGCGCTGACATCGTCGCTCTCGATGCCACACGCCGCCCACGCCCCGATGGCCTCACCTATGCCGAGACTGTGGCTGCTCTCCATGCCGATGGTGTGGTCGTGATGGCCGACTGCGGCAGTCTCGACGATGCGCGACAAGCGGTCGACGCCGGAACGGATATCATCTCGACGACACTCGCAGGCTATACGGGAGAACTCCCGAAGACGGATGACCCTGATTTCGAGCTGCTTGGCGCAATGGTAGAGCAATTCCCCGATGTGCCAGTGATCTGTGAGGGACGCATCCATACTCCCGCCCAGCTCGCACAGGTGATGAAGTTCGGCGCTTGGGCAGCCGTCGTAGGCACCGCCATCACCCATCCAACCTCGATCACCAGATGGTTCCGGAACGCCCTCCCCACGATGGACGGCGAATAGCCAACGCGGACGCCACTGGAACCGGCTGAGTACCATCGCGGGAACCAAGCACGAAACACCCAGCCTGCATGAAGGAGAAGTCATGAAGTTGCTACACATTCCAATCGGCGATGCGGATGCTGCGCTCGACTGCTATCTACTCGACAACACCCCGGAAATAGACCCGAACCGCACACGTCCCTGCATCATCGTCGTGCCCGGTGGCGGCTATTTGGAGACATCCGATCGCGAGGCCGAACCCATTGCAATCCGTATGCTGTCCTACGGCTATCAGGCCTGCGTATTGCGCTATTCCACCTATCCGGCACACTACCCTATTGCATTGCTGGAATTGGCACAGGCAATGGGCGCGATTCGTGCGCACGCTGCCGACTGGCATATCGACCCGGACCAGCTCTTCGTCGCAGGTTTCTCCGCAGGCGGTCATCTCACAGCAAGTCTCGGCGTAGCCTGGAACACCGAACTTCCCGAGATGCATGGTTTCGATGCCGAGCAGATTCGCCCCAACGGGCTTCTGCTTGGCTACCCGGTGATTTCCTCAGGTGACTTCGCACATCGGCCCAGTTTTGACCGTTTGCTTGGCGACCTCCGCGATGACACGGACGCTCTTGCCCATGTGTCGTTGGAGACCCGCGTCACGCACGATTTTCCGCCCACATTCCTGTTCCATACCTTCACTGACACCACCGTGCCGATTGAGAACAGCCTGCTGCTCATTGCCGCGCTGAGGCGGGCCAACGTGAGCGTCGAGGCCCATTTGTTCCCCTCCGGCAGGCATGGTGTGAGTCTGGGCACGGTCGAATCGATGTATGCCGATGGCTCTGGCGTGGAGGAATGCGTGCAGATCTGGCCCCAGCTATTCCGTCGTTGGATTGATCGACGAATCTGACAGAACGACCATCAGGACTGCGCACGAGGCTCGCGAAATCATCATTTCCAACATCCAACACCGCAGTCTACGGGACCCCCTCTTCGTATTACAGCGAGACGAAGAGGGGGCCTTGCAATTCATATCAATACCATGTCCATTGAGCGTCAACGCCGACGCTTTCCTAACGATGCGAGCACGCAGAGGTCACCGCTGTAATCCGGACGAAACCGAGAGTAATGCCTTCGAAATATTCGACCATCACTCTTGCAACCCAAGGGATTCCAAGGCGAAATCACAGCACCTGCCGGTTTTTGCCTCAAAACCCTGCAAGATTTCCAAACAAAGGAGGGATTTTCCGCAGAACGCTGAATTGCAATCAGACGTCTGATGTCTTACGATTTAATCAGCTTCGAAACACCTCGTTTCAACAAAGCATTGCGAGTTACCCACTCCAAGCAGGTACCACCCTCCAAGCAGTAAGGACAGCAATGAAGAGAACAAGGCTATTGACGAAGGCCGCGGCGATTGCCGTGCTCTCCGCCTTCGCATTGAGTGGCTGCGGCAGCGCACAGAGCGCCACCGGCCCATCGGTTCCCGACACCATCACGGCCGAAGTGGCCTATGCCAGCCGGGATTTCAATCCCAACTCCACCTCGAGTGCACTGACAATGTCGGCCAACTGGTACGTCGTTGAGCCGCTCTACGCATTCAACTACTCCGACTATTCGATGCACAACGCCCTCGCCAAGGGCGAGCCCACCAAGGTCTCCGACACCGAATACACGGTGGCGTTGCGCGATGGGGCGAAGTTCTCTGACGGCACGCCGGTCACCGCGAACGACGTCGTGAAGTCATATGAGCGCACAAACAAGAAGGGCGGCCTGTACGGTCCGATGATCAGCTTCATCGAGGCCGTCGAAGCCAAGAACGACCAAGAGGTCACCTTCAAGCTCAAGTACGCGTTCCCCGCGTTCAAGGAGCGGCTCGCGCTCATCAAGGTCGCGCCGGCGTCGATGAGCGACGATGAGCTCACCTCGCAGCCGACCGGCTCCGGCCCATGGAAATATGCGCATATCACCGACCAGAAGGTCACCTTCGTGAAGAACGACCTCTACAATGGCGACTATCCGGCACAATGCAAGAACATGGTGTGGAATGTCGCCGTCGACGACACCGCGCGCGTCACCGCGATGCAGACCGGCAAGGTCGACGTGATGGAGCTTGTGCCCACCCTCGCCTTTGATGTGCTGAAGAAGAAGGACGATCTCGAAACGGTGCAGGCCTTCAACGCCCCATACATCATGTTCAACACGAAGCAGAAGCCGTTCGACGACCCGCGCGTACGTCAGGCCGTGTTCTACGCCATCGACGCCAAGCAGCTGATCGACAACCAGATGGCCGGTCAGGCCACTCCCACCACCAGCTTCCTGATCGAGGAATACCCCGCATACCATGAGGCATCCACGGTGTACACCCACAATGTGGACAAGGCCAGGCAGCTGCTCGAGGAGGCTGGCGTGGAGACGCCGATCAAGTTCACGCTGTACTCCACCGACCAGTCATGGATCACACAGCTCGCGCCACAGATCAAGAACAACCTCGCCGAGATCGGCATGGACGTCGACCTGCAATCAATGGCATCCTCGGCCCTCTACCCGAACATCACCGACCGCGATGACGCCGACTTCTCCATGGCACTCGTCGCCGGCGACCCCTCGGTGTTCGGCAATGACGCCGATCTGCTGATGAACTGGTTCTACGGCGACAACACCTGGACACATCAGCGCACGTTCTGGTACGGTTCCGACGGCTATAAGGAGCTCCACCAGCTCATGGACAAGGCCATCGCCGCCGACAGCAGCGACGAGCGGCAGGAGTACTGGAGCCAGTGCTTCGACCTGCTGTCCGAGCAGGTACCCATCTACCCGCTCTTCCATCGCAAAACCACCACGGCCTTCAAGAAGGGCGTCTTCTCCAAAACCGAGGCCATCGGCACCACCGGCCTTGACCTGCTGCAGGCCAAGCTCAACCACTAATCGCACATCTCCTCCCATCCATTCATATCCAAGGAGCATTCCATGAGCAATCTCCTAAGAATCCTGGGCAAACGCGTCATCGCCCTGCCGTTCATGGCCTTCGGCGTCACACTGCTCGTCTTCTTCCTCATGTCGTTCTCGAAGTACGACCCGGCGGTCGCCGCACTCGGCGAAAGCGCCACGCCTCAGGCCCTGGAGGCCTATCGCCACGAAATGGGATTCGACCAACCCTGGTGGAAGCAGTTCTGGTCGTACATCGGTGGCATGTTCCAAGGCAAGCTCGGCGTGTACGGCGTGAACAAGGACTCGGTGGCCGAACGCATCGCCACATCATTCCCTCTCACTCTCCAACTCACGTTCATTGGCCTCGCCATCGCACTGGTGATTTCCGTGGTGTTCGGCGTGCTGGCCGCTCTCTACCGCGACACATGGGTCGATCAGGCGATCCGCGTCATCTCGATCATCGAAATTGCCACTCCGTGCTTCTGGCTGGGTGTGCTGCTCATCTACTTCCTGCAGATCAAGCTCGACTGGCTGCCCGGCGCAGGCGATCTCGTGCCATTCACCCAAGACCCCGGCGAATACCTGCGACGCATGGCGATGCCCTGCTTCGCGCTCGCAATGCCAGTGGCTGGATCGATGACCCGCATCATCCGCACCTCAATGGTGGAGGAACTCGACAAGGACTACGTGCGCACCGCGTTGGGTGCAGGAATACCGAAGCCCGTGGTCATCGCCCGCAATGTACTGCGCAACGCGCTCATCACTCCGGTCACCGTTCTCGGCATGAAGATCGGCTATCTCATGGGCGGTGCCATCGTCATCGAGGTCATCTTCGCCCTGCCCGGCATGGGCACCGCGATGTTCGACGGCATCAACAACAACCAACCGATGCTAGTGCAGGGTGTGGTGCTTGTCGTGGCCCTTGCTTTCATCATCATCAACATCATCGTTGATCTGCTTTACGTCCTCATCAACCCCCGAATCAGGAATGTGTGATCGCCATGTTGTTCAGTAAAACTCTTTCCGTAAAAAACGTCGACAAGGCCAATGGCAAACTCGTGCTGAAACGCTGGGCCAAGATGTCGGTTGGCACGAAGATCTCCGTCGTGTTCATTCTCGCGCTCATCGTCTGCGCGGTCTTCTCCCCGCTCATCGCCCCGCATGACCCGAGTGAGATTACGCTCAACTACCGTTCCCCCTCCCTCGACCATCCGTTCGGCACCGACAATCTGGGCCGCGATGTGCTCTCCCGTGTGCTCTATGGTGCACGCTACTCGCTCGTCATCGGTCTGTCATCCATCGCATTTGCCTTGGTCGCCGGCGCATTGATAGGCGCGGTGGCGGCGGTGTCACGCACATGGATCTCCGAGGTAATCATGCGCTGCATCGACGTCGTCATGTCGATTCCAGGTATCGCGCTGGCCGCCGTGTTCGTATCGATTCTGGGACAATCGATGATTGGTATCGTCATCTCGATCGGCATCCTCTACGTGCCGCAGATCGCCCGCATCGTGCGCGCCAACATCATCAGCGAATACGGCAAGGACTATGTGAGGGCCGGCATTGTCTCCGGCGCACGCGCCCCCTGGCTGCTCATCAAGCATGTGATGCGCAACATTGCCGCCCCAGTCATGGTGTTCACCACCCTTTCGGTGGCCGACGCAATCGTGTTCGAAGCATCACTGTCGTTCATCAACGCCGGCATTCCCGAACCCACCCCTACTTGGGGCAACATCCTCTCCTCCGCGAAAGAAGGCGTGATCTACGGTTTCTGGTGGCAGGCGCTCTTCCCGGGCTTGGCAATCATGCTCACAGTCCTGTGCCTCAACATCCTCTCCGAAGGCATCACCGATGCGATGGTGGCCGCCCCGACCGCACCGATTGAGCAGAACGAGAATGAGAAGGAGCTCAAGCGCGAAGAGGACCGCATTCTTGTCGACCCGGTGGCTGCCTATGCCGCACAAGCCGAGACACTCGAAGCCTCGCTCATGGCCCTCAAGCAGGCGGAGGCGAAGCGCATCGATCGCCTCACACCGCGCAGCACTGCCGAACCGGTAATCCAGGTGAGGGATCTTTGCATCAAGTTCCCGCGCCATGGCGACGTGAATGTTGTGGACCACCTGAACTTCGCGGTACGTCCGGGTGAAACGATGGGTCTGGTGGGCGAATTCGGCTGCGGCAAGTCAATCACTTCGCTGGCGATCATGGGCCTTCTCGATCCCAAGGCACAGATCAGCGGCGAAATCCTGTTCGAAGGCGAGAACATCGTGGGCTTGAGCCAGAAGCGCTACAACGCATTGCGCGGCCATGAGATTGCGATGATCTATCAGGATGCACTCTCCTCGCTCAACCCCTCCATGCTCATCAAGGCGCAGATGAAGCAGCTCATCTCCCGGGGCGGAACCCGCACGGCAGAGGAACTGCTCGAACTGGTGGGCCTAGATCCGCAGCGCGTGCTTGAATCGTACCCCCACGAACTTTCCGGCGGCCAGCGCCAGCGCGTGCTCATCGCAATGGCTCTCACCCGCGACCCCAAGCTCATCATCGCGGACGAACCGACCACCGCACTTGACGTAACCGTGCAGAAGCAGGTGATCGATCTGCTCAACGAGCTGCGCGAGAAACTCGGCTTCGCCATGATCTTCGTGAGCCACGACCTCGCACTCGTCGCCAAGGTCGCCCATTCAATCACCGTCATGTACGCCGGGCAAGTAGTCGAGCAGGGCTCGACCACCGAGATCCTCACCGACCCCCACCATGAATACACACGCGGTTTGCTGGGATCCGTCACTTCGATCGAAGCAGGCTCCGGGCGGCTGCATCAGGTCCCTGGCACGGTTCCGAGCCCCGCTGATTTCCCGAAGGGTGATCGCTTCGCGCCGCGCTCGTCTCATCCAACCCGCGGCTTGGATGTGCGCCCGGTAATGAAGCAGGTGCCCGGCACCCAGCACTACTATGCCGTGCACCCCGACGACCTCGACAAAGACGATGGCCTCGACCGCGCCTATCCCGAGGTCGAGCAATCTATCGAAGAGACGCTGGACGCCTACGAAGCACTTGTCGACAGTGCGAAAGTGGTCGCCAAGGCGGCAAACAGACTCGAAGCGGACATGACCATCATCGACGTGGCAGGCCAGTCGCAAGACGCTGCCCTACCCCAATCCCCGGTCGCCGGCACCCCCACGGCGGCACAATCCGAGAAGGCCCTGGCCACGAACGAGGAGGAGGCACAATGAGCACCCCGAATACCAACCCAACCGTTCCGATCATCGAACTGAAGAACATCGAGGTCGAATTCAAGACCCGCGCCGGGTCCATCCTCCGTCCGAAGAAGGTCAAGGCCGTGGATCATGTAAGTCTGCGACTCATGCCCGGACGTACAATCGGCATCGTCGGGGAATCTGGCTGCGGAAAATCCACCACCGCGAATGTGATGTGCGGATTGCAGCCGGTCACTTCCGGCCAAGTACTGTTCAAAGGGCAGGACGTGACCCACCGCAGCGCGAAGGACCGCATGCGCATCGGACGCGTCGTCTCAGTCGTATTCCAGGACCCGGCAACTGCACTCAATGCCCGCATGAGTGTGCAGGATCAGCTCATGGATCCGCTTGTCGTGCACAGCTTGGGCAATAAAGAGGAACGGATTCGCCGCGCGTATGAGCTCATCGACATGGTGGGCCTACCGAAATCCGCGCTCAATGCTCTCCCCGGACAGCTTTCCGGCGGCCAGCGGCAGCGAGTGGCCATCGCCCGCGCTCTTTCGCTCAAACCTGACGCCATCATCGCCGACGAACCCACTTCTGCCTTGGACGTCTCGGTCCGGGCGCAGATTCTGAACCTGCTCTCCGACCTCAAGAAGGAACTCGGGCTCTCGATGGTCTTCATCAGCCACGACATACAGACCGTGCGATACGTCTCCGACGAAATCATCGTGATGAACCACGGCACAATCGTGGAGCATGGGGAGGCGAAACAAGTGCTGAACAACCCACAGGACCCTTACACGCGACTTCTGCTCGGCGCGGCTCCGTCATTACTGCATCCGACAGCGGCGGAATGCGCGCCCATAGCCTGACCTGTCACAATTCCTCTACACCCACCTATCCATTCCATTTGCTTTTCACATATGCCCATCGCAGGCATGCATCCAGAACAAGGAGAACCTCATGAACCAGCAGTTCCGGGGCGTCATTCCCCCCGTCGTCACACCACTCACCGCCGATCGCAAGCTCGACCGAGTGAGCTTCGAACGCTCCATCAACCGTCTCATCGACGCAGGCGTCGACGGGCTTTTCTTCCTCGGGTCGTCAGGCGAGGTCGCGTTCAGCACCGATGAGCGTCGCCGGGAAATCATCGAAGCGGCGATTGCCGCCGTGAATCACCGCGTGCCCGTACTTGTGGGCTGCATCGACACTGAAACGAACCGTGTGATTGAGCACGCGAAAGTGGCACAGAAATTGGGCGCAGACGCAATTGTGGCGACTGCTCCGTTCTATGCGCTTGGCGGCCTGGCTGAGATCGAGCGTCACTTCCGCCTGATTCACGAAGCCGTTGACCTGCCGCTGTTCGCCTACGACATCCCCGTGTGCGTGCATGTGAAACTGCCGGGCGACCTGCTCATCAAGCTCGGCCTCGACGGCGTGCTCACTGGCGTCAAGGATTCGTCGAACGACGATGTGGCTTTCAGGTTCCTGTGCGACGACAACCGCAAGGCCGGCCACCCACTCACTGTGCTCACCGGTCAGGAAGTCGTTGTAGACGGCGCCTACATGGCCGGCGCGGACGGCAGCGTGCCGGGTTTGGGCAACGTGGAATGCACGGGATATGTGCGCATGTGGAAGGCTGCCGAAGCCGGTGATTGGAAGACTGTGCGCGAGGAGCAGGACAAGCTGGCCGCTCTTATGCGCATTGTCACCGTGACGAATGGCGTCTCAGGCTTCGGTGCCGGCGTCGGCGCATTCAAGACGGCGATGGCGCTGCTAGGGGTCTTCGACACGAACCAGATGCCGAACCCAGTCGCCCCTCTGCAAGGCACGAATGTCGAGGCAGTCGACGCCGTACTGCGTGAATGCGGCCTTACACCCATACGCACACCCGAAGAGGTCACGCTCGCCACACAGTGAGCACACGGTGCAGCAGACCACTAGAACACGAGGAAGTAACATATCATGACTGAAGTCATTATTGTGAGCAATGAAGAGGCCGCGGGGCAGATCTATGCACAGTGTGTGGCAGATCTAATCCGCTCCAAACCCGACTGTGTGCTGGGATTGGCCACCGGCTCGAGCCCGCTGACCGCCTACCAAGCCCTGGCGCACGTGGTGAAGGAAGATCATCTCGACGTGTCTCGCGTGCATGGATTCGCACTCGACGAGTATGCGGGGCTCGATCCGAACCATCCGCAGTCATACCGCTCCACGATCACGCGCACTGTGGTGGAGCCACTGGGACTCACACCCAACTTGGTGCATGTGCCCAATGGAGCACTCAGCACGATTCGTGAGGCAGGCCACGAGTACGACCATATGATTGAGAAAGCCGGCGGTGTCGACATCCAGATACTCGGCATCGGCACCGACGGACACATCGGATTCAATGAACCGGGTTCATCACTCACTTCGGGCACGCGCATCAAAACACTCACCCAACAGACGCGCGAAGACAATGCACGCTTCTTCGACAATGACATCGACCAAGTGCCCACACACTGCATCACACAAGGCATTGGCACAATCATGAAGGCAAGGCACCTCATCCTGCTGGCGTTTGGAGACGGCAAGGCCGAGGCCATTGCCGAAACCGTGGAAGGCGGGGTGTCGGCATTCTGCCCGGCAAGCGCATTACAGCTCCACCCCCACGCCACCGTGATCATCGACGAAGCAGCCGCATCACGCCTCCGCCACAAGGATTACTACCGCTACGCCTACGAACACAAGCCCGAGTGGCAGGGAATCTGAGCATATAACAATCCAAGCAAGAGGTCATTATGAATGCGAATCGCATCGCCACGGCACACTCAATCACAAATTCTCTTATGCGTGAACCACAGCCCTTCGCCATACGCAATGCACGTGTGGTCGACGCACGCGGCATGCAGGAGCAGGGATGGGTAGTGACGGACGGCGAAACCATCGCAGCGATCGGCACGTCCCCTGATGAATTGGAGTCGGCGTGCACCCACTATGGCGTCGATGAGCACCACATCATCGACGCCAAGGGGCGCAACTTGACTCCCGGTTATTTCGATATCCACGCCCACGGCGGTTGGGGTGTCGCGTTCGATGACGGCGCGGAGGCGATTGACATCGCACGCGCATGCCACATGACCCACGGCACCACGCGTCAGATACTGAGCCTCATCACCAATCCACTCGACGTGATGGCCCGGAATATCCGCATGGTGCGGGAGGCGATGGACACGCGGCCGGACATTCTGGGCTCGCATTTGGAAGGACCGTTCCTGGCACTGGCACGCAAAGGGGCGCACGACCCGAACTGCCTATGCGACCCGGTACCCGAAACGGTACGCGCGCTGCTCGACGCGGCCAATGGGTCCATGCGACAAATCACTATCGCCCCCGAGCGCGACCACGGCATTGAAGCCATCCGCATGTTGCATGCCGCAGGCGTTGTGCCAGCTATTGGTCATTGTGACGCCGACTACGCCATGGCTCGTAAGGCCATTGACGCCGGCGCTGGCTTGATGACGCATATGTTCAACGCGATGAACGGTCTTCACCACCGCGAGCCTGGCCCAATCCCAGCTGTTGTGGAGGACCCGCGCATCACGATCGAGCTCATTGCCGACGGCTTCCATGTGCAGGACCCCATGCTACGGCTTGCCTTTGAACTGGCGCCCCACCGTATCGCACTCGTCACCGATGCCATGGCTGCCACCGATTGTCCGGATGGCCACTACAAACTGGGTGAGCTAGACGTCAATGTGATGAATGGCCACGCGCGACTCGTGAGCAACAACGCCATCGCCGGATCCACGCTCGTACTCGAAGAGGCTGTGGCACACGCCATCAACCGACTGGGAATCAGTCCGCAGGATGCAGTTGAAGCGGCCACTCTCACTCCGGCGAAAGCCTTTGGGTTCCATGCACCCAATCCCGTCACCAAGAATCCACTTGGATTAGTTGCTCCTGGATTCGCCGCCGATCTGCTACTGTCGGATCCACAGAGCTGGCAGGTCGAACAAGTGTGGTGCGCCGGGCGTCCGATGCCGTCCTAGCGGCAGAAGACACTGTGATCGTAATCACCAGCGCCATCCGCACACGCACGGAACAATCCACAGAAGTCTCTGCAAGACATGCCATGGCGGGACTCAATGCAGGAGAACGCAAAAGGTGGGGCATGCCTATGCATACCCCACCTTGACAGATGCGAAGCTCACGGCTTCATGCGCGGACGCACCGCACGCGACTCACTGAACCTGAGCGCGGGCGATCTTGCCGGTGAAGGAGTTGGCTTCATCGGCGTCCTTGGCGGCGTCGTTGTTCCAGGAGAACATGGCGCGCAGCTTCGGGCCGACCTCTTCGATGCGGACGTTGGAGTACTCCTCCTGCAGCTGCTTGAACTTCGGGGCGCCGGCAGCCTGGTCGTCCATGAACTCCTTGGCGAAGGAGCCGTCCTGGATACGCTGCAGGTGGTACTGCATGCGCTCACGGGTGTGCTCGTCGATGACGGTGTTGACGTAGTCGCCGTACTGAGCGGTGTCGGAGCAGCTCCAGCGATCCTTGTTCAGGCCGCCTTCGTTCATGAGGTCAACGATCATCTTGAGCTCGTGGCACACCTCGAAGTAGGCGATCTCCGGCTGGTAGCCGGCGTCGGTGAGCACCTCGAAGCCCATTTCGACGAGCTTGTTCACGCCGCCGAGCAGCACGTTCTGCTCGCCGAACAGATCGGTTTCGGTTTCTTCCTTGAACGTGGTCTTGATGGCGCCGGCGCGCAGTGCACCGAGGGCCTTCGCGTAAGCCAGTGCGAGATCCCAGCCGTCGCCGCGCGGATCCTGCTCGACCGCGGTCACAACCGGGACGCCACGGCCTGCGGCATACTCACGGCGGACGATGTGGCCCGGGCCCTTCGGGGCGACCATGAAGACCGGGTGGTCCTCGCTCGGCTTGATGTAGCCGTAGTGGATGTTGAAGCCGTGTGCGAAGGCCAGGGCAGCGCCCGGCTTGATGTTCGGCTCGATGTCGTTCTCCCAGATTCCCTTCTGGTACTGGTCGGGGGCCAGGATCATGATGACGTCGGCCTCGGCAGCGGCTTCCGGAACGCTCTTGACTTCCAGACCCTGCTCCTTGGCGAATTCCACGGACTTCGAGTTCGGACGCAGGCCGACGACGACGTCGACACCGGAGTCACGCAGGTTGAGCGCATGCGCGTGGCCCTGCGAGCCGTAACCGATGATTGCGACCTTCTTGCCGTCGAGAACCGAGAGATCGCCGTCGTCTTCGTACCAGATCTGTGCTGCCATGTGGCACACTCCTTTTATTTGTGTTCGGCGTGGGCCTCCTAGCCCATGCCCATGCTTGATATGTTCCGCCGTCACACCCGGGGCTGCCGTGTTGGCCGCCCCGGGCGGGGGCGTCTGTAATCCCTATGTGTTGGAGATTTTGTCTCCAAAACTGAAATCTCATCTTACCGAAATCTCCACGTTCGCCTGCATCGCGTCCATCTTTTGGATACCGGCGGTGCCGCGTTTTGGAATGCCCTCTGTTTCTTTTGGAAAATACCGGGCATTCGTCCATAGATCATTGATTACCGCGGAGATAGATTGACCATATTCTGGACATTTTGTATTACGTATTGCCTATTCCTATCGCACTGTCTGCTCTGCCGAACTCCTTTCCTCGCACACGGATGCCAAGGATTCATATGTTCACTGCATGTAATCCACGTTCTTGGTCTCATGGCACGTCAGGATCGCCACTAGGCAGCACAGCGCCATGACGCCCAGATAGAGCCCGACCGAGCCGACACCCCAGTGCGACGACAGCCATGTGGCGACCGATGGGACGAACGCCGCGCCAACGATTGCGGCGATGTTGTAGCCGATGCCGGAGCCCGTGTAGCGCACGTTCACGCTGAACAGCTCGGGCAGCAATGCGCCGATCGGCCCGAAGGCGATGCCCATCAGCGCAAAGCCGAGGCACAGGAACAGCATTGCGGCGGCAGTGTTGTGCACGCCGACCACGGCGCGGTTCATGAGCAGCGGGAACAATGCGGCGAAGACGAGCAGCGCGACCGACGAGCCGATGATCACGCGACGGCGGCCGATGCGGTCTGCAAACACGCAGGAGAGCACGATGAACAGGGCGAACACGCAGACGGAGACCATGAGCATCGTCATGTACTCCTTGGTGGAGAAGCCGAGTCCGCCGCCGCCCTGCGCATCGCTCTTCGTGGCCCACGCGAGCGACCATGTGGCGAGCGTGTAGAACAGCGTGTAGGTGACGGCGACGAGGAACGTGGCCTGCAATACCTGCCGCCAGCTGGTGCGGAACACCTCGAGCGCAGGTGCCTTGACGACGCGCTGGTCTTGCTGCGCGGCCCGGAATGCCGGGGTCTCCTCCATATGCACACGCACGAGCAGGCCCACGACCACCAACAGTGACGAGAGCAGGAATGGCACGCGCCAGCCCCATGCGAGCATCGCGGCGTCATCGTTGAACAGCTCGAGTAGCACATAGGTGCCGTTGCACAGGAAGAACCCGATCGGCGCGCCAAGCTCCGGGAACGAGCCATACAGCGCGCGCTTGTCGGCAGGCGCGTTCTCGGTGGCCACGAGCGCGGCGCCCGACCATTCGCCGCCGAGTCCGATGCCCTGCACGAACCGGCAGACGCACAACGCGAGCACGGCCCACACGCCCCACATGTCGTAACCGGGTAGGCAGCCGATGAGGAAGGTCGCGACGCCCATGGTCATCAGTGAGACGACGAGCGTCGCCTTACGGCCGATCGAGTCGCCGAAATGACCGAAGATGAGCGAGCCCACCGGGCGGGCCAGGAACGCGACGGCGAAGGTGACGAGCGAGAGCAGCAGCGCGACGGTCGGGTTCGTCTTGTCGGAGAAGAACACGCGCGGGAAGTAGTTCGCCGCCGCGGTGCCGTAGGCGTAGAAGTCGTAGAACTCAATCGTCGTGCCCACCATCGAGGCGGCGATGATTGTGCCCACCGACGATCTCCCCGCCCGTTTGAGCGCATGCGCGCGCTCCCCCGCCAGCGCCGGGGCGCGGCGCCCCGCTTCCGTTTCCGTTTCGACCGCGGTCATGAATCTCCTTCTTTCTGTGTTGCGATATGCAAAAGCCCTGCACTTCGGCAGGGCTCGAGATGTCATGTGCGTCACCCTGCCGCATCGGCAGGGCTGGATTTCGGGTATACGAATCAGCTCGCCGATGGCGAGATAATAATTCGTACAATCTGCAGTCGTGCGACCATGGTCTCACTCATCGCGAGCCTCCTTTCCGCGTATCCGTTTGCGTTGCTGTGCGCGGCGTGCGCTTGCCGCGGCGCCGTGTTGGGTTAGAACCTACTCCCCGGCCCGCGACCGAGCGCGCGCAGTGTCCATATAGTGAGATTTTCGAATCTGGTCAGCGAGATAATATACGACACCTGTAATCACATTGCCTCAACATAACACGCTAGATTACCCAGTGTCAGTGTTGCAGTTCCGCATATCCAGACGACAGGTCGCAGCTGAATCACCCCGTCAGTCGGCGAGACGCGAGGAGGTGCAGAGCACAACGACGAGCAGCGCCAACGCCAGCACGCCGGCGACAATGAACAGCGGGGCGAACGCATCTGCGCTCATCACCACAATGACACCGATGACGACGCCGAGCAGTCTGCCCACACTGTCAAGGCTATGCAGCGCCGCGAGCACATGGCCCGTGTTCTGCAGATCTTCGATCGCATGAAGCGCCTGGGTTTGCGCGAGCGAATCGAGCATGGCCAGCGCGCAGCCGCCGAATGCGGCGAACAATATGAGTCCGGCGCGATTGGGCATCGCGATGCCGCAAATCGCCGCGAGAAGCATGACGGCCGACGCGAGGGCGAGCGGTGCCTTGGCACTGGAGAAGCGGCTGGCAATCGGATCGAGCAGCACGGAGGATATCGCGGCGAGCACATAGGCCACCACCGCCATGGCGGCAATCGTCACCGCCGTGTACTGCAGTGAATTCGGAGCATGCGTCCCATGCTCATAGCGCACCAGGAACCACACGTACGTGATCGAGACGGCGAGCGTGGCCGAGACGAGCAGGCGGATCGCGGCGATCACGCCCCAGTGCCGCACACCCCGAGGGCGCCGGAATGCCACAAGGAACTTGTCTTCGTCGAGCGGCGTGACGTGCAGGTATTCGCTGGAATGCTCGTGCGGCGGCACGAACAACGCGACGGCGCCGGCGACGAGCATGGCCGCGGCACACGTATCCATCGCGGCATCGACATGGTCCGCCATGCCAGCGGCGAACGCGGCGCCGGCGAGCGACCCCGCGAACATGGCGACATTGCGCCACGTGGCCACCGCGTCACGGAACTTGTCGGGCACCATCTCGCCCACCATTGCGGAACACGCCATCGCCATCACCGCATAGCCGAGCTGCATGAACACCCAGACGAGAATCATCGCGACGTTCGTATGGCATGCGGACAGCGCGAATGCAAACAGCGTGGCGACCACGGTGCCGCCGATGAGCCAGGGTGTGCGCCGGCCCAACGGCAGACGCGTGCGGTCCGACATCGCGGAGGCGAATGCCGTCATGAGCATCGCGACCACAATGCCCACGCCAATCAGCACCGCCAGATTCACCGTGCCGTCGAAAGCGCCGCCGAATTCGTCGAGTCGCAGCGGCACAAGCACCACGGTGAGCGCTACCATGGCGAACGAAAGCAGCAGCGACGCCGCGGCAAAGCCGATTTTCATGCGCAACACCTGCGTGCGCGTCGGGCGGTAGCCGGTGGAATCGACCATCGGATCACGCAGGTCGAAGAACGCGGATTCAACGTCGGGAATCGGCTCGTCGGAGGCTGCGTGGGCCAATCCCGCCGCATCGGCGAGCGCGGCGGCCTGCACCTCCGGGTGTGTGGCGGCGGGCGGTGCGGTGACCGGCTTCTGCCGCACGGCCAAGCGCGCGACCGCCGACTTGTCTTCAGCACTCAGTGCCTTATCGAGATCGGGCCGGTCGTCAATGCCGGGGCGAATGTAGTTCGATTTCGGGAACGGACGCGGGGTCTGCGGTTCCGATTGCTGCGACTGCGGCACTGCGGAATCATTGCTGTTCTTGCTCTCATTACTCATATTTCCCACAGTAATCGGCGTCATGCACGCATGCGCGCGTCCTCTTTTGCCGCTGAATTGCAGGTTCTTCGCCATTCGTGCGCTGCTATGCACATCCCAGAGCATCGCGAAGTCACTTGCAGGAAGACAACCGCATCAACTCGTTTCAATTAGACCGCAGCAGCTCCGCCGGATTGATGCGCGTCGCCTGCACCGCCGGCACCAATGCGCCCACGGCACCCACGATTGCGCCCGCAAATGGCACGAACGCCACGCTCCACGGCAGCATGAACTGCCAGCCCATGCACATTGCGATCGTGGCGGCAATCAGCGATCCCAGAGTCATACCTGCTAGGCCTCCACATAAACCGAGCAGCATCGCCTCGAGTAGGAACTGCAGGGCGATATGCCATGCCGGCATCCCGAGCCCCAAACTGATGCCGATCTCCCGCCGCCGCTCGGTAATGGCGATCTGCATTGTGTTGACCACGGTGAAGATGCTGACGACGACCATGACGACGGTGATGATTAGTGTCGTCTGCTCTGCATCGGCCATGAGACTCTCACGCAGCGATCGCGGATCCGCCGGCAGTTTCAGCGACACCGCCTGCGGTTGCTCTGGCGCCAACGCCATTGGCAGATGTTGCGCCACCTGATTGGCGGTTCCTTGCTCGACGCCAATCTGCACAACTCGTAATGAAGGCAGCAAATCCACGCGCCGCGCAGTCGCCGGCGTCATCACGATACTTGTCGCGAGCGCCGATTGATGCGGCGCGTCTTCGACGATGCCGGCCACACGCATTGGCACACCGTCCACGGTGATCTCATGGCCGCTCTGCGCGTCACCTACGCCGAGTTCGCGCGCCACACGTTCGCCGAGCAGCACTGCGTTGACATCGCCGTCGGCCAGCGGCAACCCGGCACGGAGCCGGGCACCGCGCGCATGCAATCCACCCATCGTGCCGATCGCCACATTCGTGCTCAGCTGCATCCCCCAGCTGCCCGCGGTCACGGATTTCGGAACCTGGTCTCCCATGACAAGTGTGCCTGCGTTCTCGACGTGCGGAATGCCGACGACTTGGCCAATCACTTCCTGCTCTGCCCGTTCCCAGCTTGCCGCAGGCAATGTGGCCGCAATCACACCGGTCTCCATGGCGACGAAGCGTTGCGCAGTGCGTTCGCTTGTGCCCAGCGTGATCCCTTGCAGCGTGACGAATGTGGCTGCGCAGAACAGCACGGCGCATAGCGAGAACAGGTTCCTCCTCCACCGCCGCATCAACGCCACCGCCGCCCTACTCGCGGGTCCTCTCATCGCGCACCTCCCTCACCACGCCGTCGATCACGTGCAGCTGCCGTCGGCATACGCGCGCCACATCATCGTCGTGTGTCACGATGACGAGCGCAGACCGCTCATCCACGACTCGGCGAAGCAAGTCAACGACGAGCTCGGAATTATGCGAATCGAGGTTGCCTGTCGGCTCATCACACAGCAGCAACGTGGGCGGCCACGCAACCGCACGAGCAATGGCGACACGTTGCCGTTCACCACCGGAAAGGTCTGTCGGGTAATTCGCCGCTTTGTTCCGCAGACCCACCCGCTCGAGCGCCGCGCTTGCAAGCCGCCGCGCACGGGCGCCGACTTGTCTGCGAATCGAGAGACCGTACAGCACGTTCTCCTCGACAGTGAGGTGTTCGATGAGGTGAAAAGACTGGAACACGAACCCGATGTGCTCGCGGCGCAATCTGCTGCGACGACTGGTCGAACTATGCGAGACGTCGTGACCACACAAGGTGTACGTCCCCGCTGTAGGGATATCGAGCAGACCCATAATCGACAACAGTGTCGACTTGCCGGAGCCCGACGGCCCGGTGATTGCTATCGAATCACCCGCGTGCACGTCGAACGTCGCTTCCTGCAATGCCTGCGTGATACCGAACGTGCGCTCGATTCCCCGTAGACTGGCCAACACATCCGACCGCTCCATGTTGCCGTTTGGCGTCCCGTTCATTGCCGTTTCCGTTCCGTGGCGACATTGGTTGAGACCTCTGGCAACACGATCACCATGCCGTCGGCAAGTCCGTCGCCGTCGATTTCGCAGATTCCCTGCACACATAATCCCGTGTCGACGTCCACATGCCTGCCGCCGTCCGTCATCACCCAGATTTGCGAGCCATCCTGCCGCAGCGCGCTCGATTCGACTGTCAATGCGTCTGCTTTCCCCTGCACACGCGTCACCATCACCGGCGTCTCCGCCGAGTTTATCTTTGCAGACTCCGCCTGCAGGTTTTCCGTATCGGCGTTCTCCAACCGCAGATAGATGCGATTGTCGTCGCCGATTCCGGCACTGTCATTGGCACCGGTGTTTCCTTGGGAGGTTTGCCCTTCTCCGACCGTGGGCGTATTCGCTTGCTTCGTCACAACATACTGTTTGCCGACGATACCTGTGATTGGGCCGTGAGCGGCTGGAATGGTGACGGACGCTCCTTCGAGCGCGTTGAGATCCGCGTCGGAGACGTCAACCGTAGAAAAGGCGATGGCGTGCTCCCGTTCGGCGGTCTCGAGAACGCACAGTTCACCGGCGACCTTCTGCCCGGCGATCCCACATCGAGAGGTCACCATCACCGGAGTCGAGGGAGAGAACACGAGCTGCTGTCGCGGAATCGCCGTCCGTTTCCAATCCTCGCTCTGTAGTGGTGCGTTCGTCGCGTCCACCGACCCATACCCCAAAGCCGCCAGGTACTGGTTCACAGCGAGCGCGGTGGAATCCCCGAAGACGCCCGCATCATCGTAGATGACATAACCGAGCCGTGCCAATGCAGCCTGCAGCTGGCGCACATCCTCGCTCTTGGAACCCGGCGCGAGGGTCCGCCACATCGGGACGGCACCTTGCATGAGCAGGATGGGGCGCTCGTCGACCACACCGATCACGCCGCCCTCGTCAAGATTCGCACCGGCGGTGAGGCCTTCGCGTGTCACAGTGCCCTCAGCGGGAACATGGACTGTCGCCTTCGGGAACGCCACGAGCTTGCCGGTCACTTCGTCGGCAAGCGTGCGTGTACGAATGGTGGTGGTGAGTGTGACGGGTTTCTCCGGCTGCTCACGTGATGCTTGAATGCCCACGGTCGTGGCGACGACGCCCACCACCAGCAACCCTACGAGCAGCATGGCCAGCAGTGTCATGCCGAACGTGCGAGCCCATGAGCGTTGGCGATGCATGTCAATCACGCGCCTCGTAGGAGCGCTTGCCGGCAATCACCTCATTGGCGATCTCACGCGCCTGCTGCAGTTTCTCATGGCGTTCCAGCAGCATGGCCTCGTTCGCCACCATCCAAGTGCCGGCGTTCCGTTCCAGCGCATTGTTGATGCGTTGCATCAGGTTGGCATCGGCTTGGCACTGGTAATCCTGCACCGCCATCGCCTTCTCTTCGTCATTCGGAGGCTCGTTCCATTCGCGGTAGCGCCCGAACTTCTTCCCGGCGAGCTCGCCGCCATGCAGGCCGTGTACATCGTAGCCGGCCTTCTTCATACACGGCATGTATTCGTCTTTGATTGCCGCCTGCACATCCGAATCTTCTATGGCCGAAGAGGACTGCTCGCGGAGCACATCATTGAACGTATTCAGAACTTCATCGGCCTCCTCCGAGGAACCAAACAATACGGCATTTGCTTGCGTATAACAATTAGGGGAGTCAAAGCCGCTTACCTCTTGTTCATATCGGGTTTTTTCAGCGTCGCTCAGTGAATCCTCATAAGCACGCAAAGCAGCCCCATGCCCTTGCAGATCTGCCGTCTGCGTACTATACCCCACAGTTTCGGCTTCCTCTCTGCTGCGGAAGACCCCTCCGATATCGATATAACTTTGCGAAACGGCAAGCACCGTATAATCAATCGGCACAGCAAATCCCTTTGACCGTGCGCATTGGCCGGCAAGAATCTCCTGCGCCTGCATGATCTCCATATCCACCGCCGTCAAATCCGCAGTTGCAGAAGTCACCGCATCCGGCACATCCGCAGCATTGGGGTGGCCGGCACCACAGCCGCCCACGCTCACTGCCACCACCATCACGACACATGTGCTCAATACCCTTCCACAGTAATCTGATAGTCTCATCTCCCCTCCATTCAGCCTTTTGGATTTTGAGAGAACCCTTCTCACATCCGCCTTGGATGTAGTCGTTGGTGATTAAACATAGGGAGGCTGACTCTTTGCCACAAGCCTCTATCCAGATAATCTGGATACGAAGCCAAAAACACTGGCTCTCTGTTATACGATGAATCCATGAGAGGGAGAACCGAGAACGGCAACGTTATCCGCATCGGCATCGTGGATAACGACCCATGCTCGCTGAGGATGCTGGCGCTGATGGTCGAACACGCTTCACCCACATTCCAAGTGATATGGACTGCGGATTGTGCGCAGCATGTACTGGAGCATTGCCTGTACGACCAACCCGATCATCGCGCAAACGCCATCCTCATGGACATGGCACTCAACGAAGAGTCAGGAGCCAATCTGAGCCGCCGGATACGCAAACATGACGACATCACCGGCATTATCGGAATCACGGCCTATCCCGCCAGCCATTATCGAGACGACTGCATCGATGCAGGATTGCAGGGACTCCTCGAGAAACGCACGCTCTCGGATACCACCATGTTGACGCAAGCCATCGAGCGTGCGGCACAAGGCGAGGGCTGCGATCCGTCTTTTGCAAGCGCCCGTGATGCATATCTGCGACTCTCCCCAACCAACGATTGCCGTTCGCTGACCTCTCGCGAATTGGAAATCATCAGTCTGTACGCCAAGCACAAATCGACTGAGGACATTGCCCAACAACTCGGCATCTCGACAGGCACAGTGTTCTCACATATTCACCATGCGCTGCCGAAACTTGGCGTCACCACGCGAAACGAGGCCATACAGGCATGCCAAACCATGCACCTCATCTAACGGCCGCACTTCACAGCCGCCACCCATGGATCCTGCGCATCGCATGCGTCAGCTTCATGCTGTATCTCATCCAAGCCTGCACGATGTTCATTTCCTGGTATGCGGACGTGCTGATGATAGCCGTGTTGATCGCCTTCCTCATTATGCCCAAGTACCCACGGCAGGGTATATGGGCAACCCTATGCCTCATCATGGCTTCCGCATACGTGCCATTCCCCACACCCTCGGCAAGCAGCGCGCTCATGGTGTTGCTCATCGCCGCACTGGGCGCAGTCGGCACCTATGACGTGCTGATTGCCGCACCGTTGGCGTTGATCGCCATCATCTGCAATCCCTATCGCGCAAACTATGTACGCCCATTGGACGGCTGGCAGCTGGTCGGCGCGGCCATGCTCGTGCTGGGTGCAGCCGCCGTCGGTACGATGTTCAGGCAAATCCGACTGAGACGACAAGCTGAAAAGCAACATGCCAAGGACATGGAGCGATTACGCGTCGCGCGGCTGTTACACGACAATGTGGCGAATGGCATCACACGCGCCCTGCTGCTCCTGGACAGTGACGTAACCGACGACGCGCAACTGCACGACGAACTCACACAAGCGCTCACAGATGCCCATAGCATCATTGGTACATTGGAGAATGGGGAGGATCGCATGTCGGAGCCAGTGAGCGACGATATCGCCACATCCGTGGAGCACATGGAACATCAGCTTGCGCAAGCCGGGTTCGACGGGGAACTTCTCGCCAATACGGCATCCCTCCACCTGAGCCGAGCTCCCGAAGAGCTGCTACGTAGCATCCTCAAGGAAACCACGACGAACATGCTCAAGCATGCGAACCCGGAGTACCCCTATATAATCTCGCTGTACGCCGCGGGCGGCAACGTCGTATTCCGTATCACCGATACGCCCAAGAACACGGTGCCCGGGCCATCACACCAATATGGGCGCTCCTCCGGGCTCGCACGGCATCAACAACAGATTGAGCGCATTGGCGGCACAGTCACCATCAGCGATGATCACAATCTGTTTTCCGCCACCTACACACTGCCGACGCGCGCTCCCCAGTGACTTCAGCCGCGGCAAGCGCTGAGCCGACCCATGTTTCGCTACCAGATGTCATCTCCTATTCAGAGGTACAGAAACCGTTGCCCAGGGGTACAGACCGAGTATTTGGGGGACACGGTCATCTGCCCAACAAAACCCATAAATCCTTGGAAAATAAGGATTCCTCATAATTTGCGTGCTTACAGATCTGCACTTCCTGAATACGCGACCTGTACCCCTGAGTGAAAGGACAGTACCTCTGAACAGGCAGGGAAGATTGAGAACAAGGGAGGGAAGTCTTAACTGCGCGCGAAGGCGCTCAGCTGGGCGACCGTGTCGAAATAGCGCGCCGGGTCGAGCCCGTCCACCGTGGGTACGTTCGTCATATGCACGCCGTCAAGCCCGCCCGCCGCGACGATTGCGTCGAGCACGGCGCGGTGCCAATCGGGTTCCAGGTACGGCTCGACCTGCGGGCATCCCAGCGCGCGCATGGCACACACGAGCGCATGCGCACCCCAGTTCGACGTTCCCGCGACAATGAGCTGGTCTGCCGCCACCGTGCATGCGATGCTCTCGCCGTGCGTGACCACGCCGCTGATCGCATATTCGGCCACGCGCCCCATGCCGATCTCGTTGCCGCCGTCACCCACGCCTATCGTGTGCAGCTCAAGCAGCGCGAGCTGGCTGAGCGGGGCCGTGTATTCGGCAATGTCGACGCCGCGCATGTTCCGCGGAATGCCGTCGCGCGCCGGCCCCACGCGCTCGATGAACACGAGCGCGTCAATGCTGTGGCGCTTCACCAGATCGATGACCATGTTGAACCATGCGTCGAACTCGGGCTTCGCATGCGGTGCAATGAGCAGGCGTTCTTCGGGGAGCAGATTGTTCGCCGCCGCGCAGATGACCGGCTCGCAGTGTTCGTCGCTGACGAGCCATGCGTCGCCGCCCACCGCCCGCAATGCCAGGCACAGTTCGAGCGCGCCGAGCGGCCCGTCTGTCTCGGCGGCCGGCTGCTGCGCCTGCGGAATGTAGAATCCGGTGACCACGAGTGCGCGCGCCGGTCTGCCGGTTTTGCGGCGGTGTTCGTGGCGTGCGCGCCGCGGCGGCTCGGTTCCGAATGCCAAGTGCCTGGCCGCGCGGAACAGATCGCCGCGCGCGTAGGTGGCCAGCGTCTCCGACCCGCGGCCCACGTCGGTGGCCGCCGTGTTGGCGATGCGCGCGATGCGCGGGTATTTTCCCCAGTCTGTGATGCTGCTCATGGCCCCTCCGCTCATATGGGTGTGTGTGTTTGCAGATTGTCGGATTCGAATTCAGGAGATCGTGCCGAGCGCGGCGCCGTAGTCCACCTGTTCGCCCACGGAAACCGTGATATGAAGCGTTCCAGTGGCCGGCGCAAGCGCTTCACGCTCCATCTTCATCGCCTCGAGCACCACGATTGGGTCGCCTTCGCGCACGGGGGCACCGTCGTCGGCGAGCCAACGCACCACGGTGCCGCCGAGTTCCGCGGTGACCAAGGTGCCACCCTGCACAGCGCCGTCCTGCATAGCGCCATCATGTGTCATCTCGGGCGAGCCACCGCGGGCGATGCCACCGAGCAGCGCGGCGAGCAGGTCGGAATCTGCACCCGATGCGCCTGTTGCGGGTGTGCGGCCGCCGGCGTTCGCCATGCCGGCGCCGAAGGCCATCATCGAGGCGAAGGAAGAAGGCAATCCCAGCGTGACGCGCTTGCCGTCCACTTCCACCCAGCTTTCCACCGGAGCGGCCTCACCCGAGCGTTCGCCCATCGCCTGCTCGCCGGCGCGACGCCAATCCTCAAGCGTTTCCGCGGGCAGATTCGGCAGCAGTTCCTCCTCGATCCAGCGCGTGTACACGCGGAAATTCGCGTTGGCCACGCCATCGTCCGCCTTCCAGTCTGCGGCTGCGCCGAAATCCGCGGATTCGAGCACGGCCTTGTCGAAGGGCACCGCGGTGGGCACGCCGTGAATGTGCAGTTCGGCGAGCGCGCGTTCGGCACGGCGCAGGCATTCGGCACGCGTGGGGGCCTTGACTATGAGCTTGGCGATCATGGAGTCGTAGCGGCTTGAAATGGAGTCGCCGGCGGCCACTCCCGAATCGAAGCGGATGCCGGGACCGGTGGGCACCTGCAGGCTTTCGACGACGCCCGGGAACGGCACGAAGCCGAGTGAGGGGTCTTCGGCGTTGATGCGGAATTCCATCGCATGCCCCCGTGGCTCTGGTGTGACGCCGAATTCAAGCCCGGGCACCGCCTCCACCGGCGCGCCCTCGGCAATGGCGAGTTGGGCGGCCACGAGATCCACGCCGGTGACCGCCTCGGTGACGGGGTGTTCCACCTGAATGCGCGTATTGACCTCCATGAAGCTCATCGTGCCGTCGTCGACGAGGAACTCCACCGTTCCCGCGCTTTCGTAGTGCGCGCGCGAGCAGATCGCCACCGCGGCACGCTCGAGCTCCCGCACGGTCTCGGCGGCCAGGAACGGTGCGGGCGCCTCCTCGATGAGCTTCTGGTTGCGCCGCTGCAGCGAGCAGTCGCGCGTGCCCACGGCGAGCACGGTGCCGAACTGGTCGCCGAGCACCTGCACCTCCACATGCCGTGGGCGTGCGAGGAAGCGCTCGACGAAGCAATCACCGTTGCCGAACGCCACCTCGGCCTCATGCGTCGCCGATTCGAAGGCGGCCGCCACCTCGTCGGGCTCATGCACCACCTTCAGGCCACGGCCGCCACCGCCGTAGACCGCCTTGATTGCGATGGGCAGGCCGTGTTCGCGTGCGAACTCGACCACTTCGGCGGCGTCCTGAACCGGTTGCGTGGTACCGGGTGCCATTGGCGCGCCCACTTCGGCGGCGATCCGGCGCGCCGCGACTTTCGAGCCGAGCACGCGGATCGTCTCCGGCTTCGGTCCCACCCACACGAGTCCCGCGTCGATCACGGCCTGAGCGAAGTCGGCGTTCTCGGCGAGGAATCCGTACCCCGGATGCACGGCGTCGGCGTGTGCGCGCACGGCGGCGCTCACCATCGCGTCGATGTTCAGGTAGGTGTCGGCGGTCTCGGCCGCACCCAATGCATACGCTTCGTCGGCCAGACGCACGAACAGCGCGTCGGCATCCGGCTCCGCGTAGCCGACTATCGCAGTGCGTCCGGTGTCCTGACACGCATGGATGATGCGCACCGCGATCTCGCCGCGGTTCGCAATGAAGATTCTCTGCAGCTTGCCCATGTGTTCCTCCCTGGGATTCCAGATTCGCTATTCCGCCGCCACCAACCGCAGCCGCACGCGCGCTCCCGGTGGCAGTTGGCCTGCCAATGCCAGCGACTGCTCGGTGAGCACTGCGATGACCGGGTAGCCGCCGGTGACCGGCTGATCGCGCAGGAACACGACCGGCTGCCCGCTCGGCGGCACTTGGATCGCCCCCGCCGGTGTGCCTTCGCTGGCCAGCTCGCGCTCCTCACGCCACTGGATCGGTTGCGTGCCGCGCAGTCGCAGCCCCACGCGATTCGATTGCGCGGTGACTTCCCACTCCTGCCCGGCGCACGTTGCGATTCCGGCGTCGCTGAACCAGTCGTCGCGCGGACCCAGCACTGCAGTCAGTTCCGAGGTCTCGCCCGCTTTCGGCAGATCCCTGCGCCATGGCACGCCATTGCCCACACTGGGATGTGTGTTCGTGCCGTGCTCGCCTTGCAGATGGCATTCACCTGCGCCCATCACACCGGGAGCACCCACGGTGAGCAACTGTCGCGGGCGTAGGGGCTCGGGGCCGATGCCGCTCATCGTGTCGGTCGAGGCGGAACCGAGCACCTTGGCCACGGCGAAGCCGCCGCGGACCGCCACGTAATTGCGCAGGCCTCCTGTGGGCCGCCCTATCTCGAGTGTTTCGCCGTCGCGCAGCAGCGTCGCACGCTGCCCATGCACCTCGGTGCATCCGCGGTCGCCATCTATGGTCACCTTTGCCTGGGCCCCGGTGACGGCCACCACCACATTCCCCTGGGCTTTGAGGCAGATTCCGCCGTCGGTCGCCTCCAACGCCGGCGCATCCGGGGCGTTGCCCACCAAAGCATTCGCCAAACGGAAGGCAATGGCATCCGCGGCACCCGAACCGGTCACGCCCATGTTCGCAGCACGCCGTCCGCCGTCTTGGATCGTGGCGAGCAATCCCGGGCGCACCACCTGCAGGTAGCATCGCTCGGAAGTCAAGCCATTGTAGAATCCAGTGCTTTCCAAGGCATCCAGACTCTCCTGGGTGCGCTCGGGGGCTTTGCCTGGGGGCCGCTTCCCCTCGGATTCCTCAACCGGCGAGGCAGCTGCCACGCATTCGCGCACCGGCACGAATCGCACGGCATCCCCCGGTTGCAGCAATGCCGGCGTCTCCGCGAGCAAATCCCACATCGGCGCATCGGTACGGCCGATGAGCTGCCATCCGCCGGAGCTTTCCCTCGGATACACGCCGGAGAACGTGCCGGCCAATCCCACCGAACCGGCAGGCACCCGCACACGCGGAGTGGAACGCCGGGGCACGTCGAACAACGCGTCGCCGCCGACCAGATATGCGAATCCGGGGGCGAATCCAACGAAGGCCACCGACCACGGCGACGCGCTGTGTCGTTCCACGATCTGCGTTTCGGAGACGCCGAGCAAGCGAGCCACGTCAGCCAGATCCTCGCCGTCGTAGGTCACCGGAATCTCCACGGTCTTCGCATGCGCGTCCACGGAATCGGCAATCGGCACCGCCTGCAATGCCTCGACCAGCAGTCGTCGGCTCGTGCGCAGCGGATCGAATGCCACCAGAATCGTGCGTGCGGCGGGAACGAGTTCGGTCACGGACGCCAAAGCGCAGCGAATCGCACCGGCATCGGACTCAATCGCTTCATGGGCACGCTGAACCGCTCCACGGAGCGGGGCGAACAATCTCAGCGTCTCGTCAAGGTCGGCGCATTCGATGAGCACGCCGCGCTCTCCACAAGGTAAGTACCGCATACGCACCTCATTCCAACGTCCACTCATCGACTTCGGTCACCGGCTGCGGGTCGCTCTCCGCGGTCTGCGAGCCGGCAGCGGCGCAACAGGCGCGCACGTCGACGCCCTCGGCCTCCAGCCGGGCACAGACCGCACGGGCCATCGTCACCGCGGCGGGAGAGTCACCGTGCACGCAGACGGAATCCGCGAACAACGGGATCACCGTGCCGTCAATGGCCTCCACCTCGTGCGATTCCACCATGCGCAGCACGCGGTCGGCCACTTCGGCCGGGTCGGTGATCACGGCACTGGGCAGACGACGGGAGACCAGCGTGCCGTCGGCGTTGTAGGCGCGGTCTGCAAACGCCTCGTGGAACACGTTGAGACCGGCGCGCGTGGCCAGTTCACCCACCACCGCACCGGGTTGCGTGAGGAGCGCCAGCGTGGGGTCGAACTCGCAGATCGCGTCGACCACCGCGGCGGCCTGCATCTCGTCGCGCACGATCGTGTTGTAGAGCGCGCCATGAGGTTTCACGTAAAACACTCGCGTACCGGCGGCATGGGCGAGCCCGGCGAGCGCGGCGAGCTGGTACATGACGTCCGCCTGCAGTTCCACGGCGGGGACGTCAATGAACCGCCGGCCGAAACCGGCCAGATCGCGGTAGGCCACATGCGCGCCCACCGTTACGCCATGCGCCGCGGCGCAGGCGAGCGTGGCGCGCATGACGAGCGGATCGCCCGCGTGGAATCCGCACGCGATGTTCGCGCTCGACACCGTCTCGAGCAGCGCCGAGTCGTCGCCGAGCGCCCAGCGGCCGAAGCCCTCGCCCATATCGCTGTTGAGATCAATCTGCATCGCTCCCCCAATCGTTGAATGCACCGTTTGCCGTCTACACCATGTATTCCGTGTCACGCTTGCTGGTGATGAACATGTGGCCCGGCGCGTGGGTGATCGCGAACGCCGGGCGCGAGGCCATCACGGCCGCCTGCGGCGTGACCCCGCAGGCCCAGAACACCGGCACGTCGCCATCTTCAAGCACGGGCGCATCGCCATAGTCCGGAGCGTCCAGGTCTGCAATGCCAATCGCCGCCGGGTCGCCCACATGCAGGGGCGCGCCATGCACGCTCGGGTAGTAGCCGGAGATGCGGCAGGCGTCGGCCACGCGGCCGGCCGGAATCCCGCGCATCGAGACCACCGTGTTCGCATGGAACACCCCGGCGGGTTCGCAGCCGATCGACGTGTTGTACATCGGCACATTGCGGCCGGCTGTGATATGCCGCACCGGCACGCCCGCGTCGAGCAGCGGGAATTCGAAGGTGAAACTGCAGCCGATGACGAAGGTGACCAGATCATCGCGCCAGAATTCGCGAATGTCGGGCACTTCGGCCACGAGCTCGCCATGCTCCCACACGCGGTACAGCGGCACGTCGGTGCGAATGTCGGCACCGGGGGCGGTCGCCGGCTCGGTCACGCCGGCCTCCATCACCTCGAGCAGCGGGCACGGTTTCGGGTTGCGCTGCGCGAACAGCAGGAAATCGAAGGCGAGGCTTTTCGGCAGAATCATCAGATTCGCCTGCGCATACCCCTGCGCGATGCCGCAGGTCGGCCGTACATAGCCGTCACGGAACGCGGCGCGCGCCTCCTGCGGCGTCGATTCAGCGGTCAAGTCGGCGACGGCGGCACCTAGGCCCCGCGTGGTTCGGCAATCTGCTGCAGTGGTCATCGGCATGCCCCTTCCCTATCTCAATCTCAAATGCATTCGCGTTCCGCAGCCGATGTGCACGCACACGGCTCTGCGACTGCGGAATCTCTCTGCTTGCTCCCACCTTGGCGGGCGTACGTTACGAGCAGTCGGCAGATTCAGCCGGTTTTGTTTCGAATGCGCAAACGGTAGATGTCACGCGGAAACAAAGCGCCCTTAGATTGGTGCGCAAGCGACCCGGCGCCGCGTTCGCGCGCGGGTCACCCATGCGCGAACGGCATGGCGGGGAGCTCACACAGGCAGGGGCGGCACACCGGGGATTCCGCAGGAAACAGCCGCCTCACACACCACAAGACGAGAAAAGAGGTCCCCATGAGTTCCATTGTGCTGGCCATAGGCAACGGCAGCGCCCTGTTCGGCCCGAGCGCACCTGCCGATGACTCCGAACTGGTGCGGTTCATTGACCCGCAGTCGCAGGTGGTCAACGCCTTCGACCTGAGCGTGCTGCGCGGCGACGGCATTTTCGAGGCGACGACCGTGTGGAAGGGCTTCCCGGTCTCGCTGGAGAACCATTTGCGTAGGCTTGCAGATTCCGCTCGGCTCGTCGACATGCCCGCACCGAATTTCGATGCGTTCACCCGCGCGGTTCAGCTCGTGATCGACGAGTACGACGACCCGGAACCGGGGCCCATGCTGCGCATCATCGTCTCGCGCGGCCTTGATCCGTCCACCGGTGTCGGCAAGGCGAAGGCAGGCGTACCCACCGTGCTCATCTTCCTCGATGCGCTGGGCACGCTCCATGAGCTCGACCCGATCACGATGGCCTCGATGACGCGCGGCTACCCGTCCGACATCACGGCACGCGCCCCGTGGCTGCTCAATGGCGCGAAGACGCTCAGCTACGCGTTCAACTGCGCGGTGCACCGTGAATGCGACCGCCGTGACGTCGGCGATGCAGTGCTCTACACGGAGGACGGCTACACGCTCGAATGCCCGAACTCGTCGATTGTGGCGCGGTACGGCAACCGTTACGTGACGCCTGACCCGCGCATCGGCATTCTCAACGGCACCTCGCAGCGCGAGATGTTCGCGTGGGCGCAACAGGAGGGCGCACGCATCGAATATCGCAAGTTGCCGATCGCCGAGTTGCGCGACGCCGACAGTCTCTACATGACGCACGGCGGCTGGGTGATTCCGGTCAGCGAGCTCGACGGCATCGCCAAGCGCGTGGACATGCCGCAGATCGTCGCCATCAACGAGGCGATCCATTCCGGTCGCACGCAGGCCGACGCCCTGAGCATCCGCCCGGTGGGCGACTACATCTAGACCCCAGGTGTTGTGTTACGGGCTACGGTTGGCTGCTATGGGCTAGGGCCCCGCAACACCTACATGGTGTTGCGGGGCCCTAGCCCATAGCAGCCAACCGTAGCCCGTAACACAACAGGGAAGGCCGCCGGATTGCACCGGCGGCCTTCCCTTACTACTATCAACTCAGTCCTGAGGCACGGCACCTTCCTGGGAGTTCTTGAACACCGGCTTGTTGTCGCCGTCGTATTCGTAGATGCCAATGGAGGCCGTGCTCGGGTCATGGGCGTCGTTGAAGGCGCCGATGGAGGTCTGGCCCTTGTACTGGATCTCCTTGCCATCCTTGAGCAACGCGAGGCAGTCCTTGTAGGTCGTGCACTCGGTGCCGCCGGTGGCGCCGGAGACCGCCATCAGGTTCTTCTGCACGGTCGCGCCGTCCGCCGCACCACCCTTCTGGGCGGCAAGCGCCGCGAGCACAATCGCGTCGTAGGTTTCGGTGGTGTAGGTGAAGTCCGTCACCGACGAATCGATCTCCTTCACGGCCTTCTGGAAGTCGTCATTCGGGTGCGCACCCGGAATGGTGCCCTTGGAACCCTTGAGGAGTCCGGCGTCGAAGTCGGCGGAGTGGTCGACCATGTTGCCGTCGGTCATGTAGAGCTTATGGGTGTCCACGCCGTGCACGGCGAGCTCCTTGACGAGCGGCACCGTCTGGTCGAACGCGATCACGAGCACCGCGTCCGGTTTCGTGGCCTTGATGTTCGTGACCATCGACGAGAAGCTCGTCTCAGTCGGGTCGAAGGTCTCCTTCTCGCCATACACCACATTGACACCGGCATCCTCAACCGTCTTGACCACCACGTCGCGCAACGACGTGCCATACTCGTCGTTGAACACCGCGATGGCGAGGTTCTTCACGCCGTCTTCGACCAGAATCTGCCCGAGCACCACGCCCTGCACCGTGTCCGGCGGAATCGTGCGGAAGAAGTAGTCGTTGAGTCCGGAGAACGCGGTGGATGTGGCGCCCGACGAGATCATC
This sequence comes from Bifidobacterium animalis subsp. animalis, assembly GCA_004154635.1. Classification (GTDB taxonomy): domain Bacteria; phylum Actinomycetota; class Actinomycetes; order Actinomycetales; family Bifidobacteriaceae; genus Bifidobacterium; species Bifidobacterium animalis_B. The sequence continues at coordinate 269,072 of RSDC01000001.1, read as the reverse complement.
GGCACCTGCGACGAGGTCACCTGCTTGAACGTGTTCTTCACCACGGAGCTCGACGGAGGCCCGACCACCACCGACGGATCCTTGGCGAGCACCGACTGCGCCGCCGACGTGTTCTGATCCGCATGGTCGGCGTCCGAGGTGTCGGCCGAGACGATATCGATGTCCTTGCCGAGCACGCCGCCGGCCGCGTTGATGTCGTTCTGGGCGAGCTTCATCGTCGCGATGTTCGCCGGTCCCAAATATGCCATGGAGCCGGTGAGCGGGAAGAGCCCGGCCGCCGTGAATGTGGCCTCATCGGCGTCCGCCTTGCTTTCCGCGCCCGAGCCGCAGCCCGACAGCGTGAGCATCGCCGCCGCGGCCATTGCCGTTGCCGTGATCATCCACGATTTGCGAAGTTTCCTCATATGATCACCGTTTCCTCTCTGTTGTCCCTGCCTGCGCCGCGTTCATATGGAGTCCTGTATGCGGCGCACGCGAAGCGGTGGAACGATTCACGGGCCCTAACCAAGTGTTCTCGAATTCCCCGTGAATCTGTTTGCAGATTACGTGCGCCACAAACCGAGCGCGTGAGCGCCGCGTTACGCTCGCATGAACGTGGAAAAGCGTTCGAAACATTGATATCGGTGACCCTCTGCACTACCATTGCTTTCAGCGGGCATGACAGTGAATGGAGTGACATGGGCGCGGATCGCACCGCGGAAGGTATTGTGAATGTGCCGCACTCACGTAAGCGACTTGCCATGGAACGTTTGGAATCATTGCGCGCGTCGGTGCCGCAGGGCACACCGCTAGCCACAATGTCAGACGACGACGTACGCGCGGAATTGAGGAATCGTCATGCCTAGAGTAGCCGCCTACTGCGCAGCTACGTAGTACTAAATCAGCCGCATTCCGATTCCGCCGCACGCCACGCCTTGATGGTCGACCCGGAACACGTCGAAACCTTCATCATACCGCGCTCGCTCAAAGATTTTTACTTGTATTGCCGCCAAGAATATCGACGTACCGGCAAACTGCCAATATACCGAAATCTTCCTCAATTTATCCGCGATGTTGCCGTCAGAGATGGGGCCTGCGCACCGATAGTGCACGACGCACCGGACTTCGAAGACGGGCACATCAACAGGGTGGTTGAAATCAACGGTATCGACTCCATCATCGTCTAGAATCGTGCAGCATTCCAACATCCCCATGCGCAGTATGTTTTCCGACAAATACGTTCGTGTGTTCGCTAGAATTGCCCCACGTATCTGTCTGCTCCTACCTATTACGACTTCGCACCAACATCGAATCCGGTGATCGAAGAAGCATGTCTGGCCACACCAGCATAACCGCGCCCTTCATCAGCTGTATTGTCCGCCACAACAGACTCGTCAAATTCCAAGGCAAATCCTATTGCAGCCGGCGCACGTTCATTCACAAATGCGCGATTCGGCGCATTACCTCGTCATAATAGTGAGATTCATCATTTCAACATCAGTTACAAAATATAAACGTATTAACGAATTCGGACACCCTTCTCACTCCAGTGCTATCTTCGCCCTTAAAGATAGTCTTTAGTCCCTAATCCTGCAGTCTTCAATTGCTCAGCGACTAAATAAGGCCGCCACCGCCCGTCTGCCGGTTCCAGCTGCATCTACACATTATTTTCAATGAGTTTCCTCAATCTCTGACTGAACTCAACCAGCAATTCAGGTTCTTCATTCTTGATTAATTCGCCAAGACATTGTTTTTGCACTGACAATATTTCCTCGCTAGTGACCTTATCAGGACTTTGGTAATTATATGCATCCATCGTCAGCTGGCGCCATCTCTCTTTCGCTGCGTCAGAATTCGCCAATCTTTTCTCACCCTTCATCTCTAAGAGAAGTGATTCAGGGTTACAGTTAGAAGGAAGATAGTCTACATGTTTAAAGATCCATGCCAGCATAGATCTTTGAGAATCAATGATTTTCTTCTCATGCCTCTGGTCGTTCGATCCGCTATTCGAAAATTTACGAGAATCATCAATTCCATAATCACGAAGAACTTTATCCAAGTCACTATCTGGAATCTTGTCGACAGACCGTGTACTGTGATTCAGAGGCCTTTGATCACCATCAAGAATTACAATCGTAGAAGAGTTTAACTTCGCTTGCGTAGGAATAAGATCCGCTTCAATCGAGGCAGCGCCTCCATATTCAACAATATTCAGTGAGTTTCCATAATCCGAATTAATCATGTCTGCAGCCCGCGAGACAAATTCTTTGGCTAGAGCATCTTCCACGATGATTGTCTTAGGCGAAAAAGTCATCCCTAATCTCCTGAATGCGACCGCAGGAGATGCCTCTTGCGCATACACTTTTACACGATGCGTATTTGGATTGATATCCAGAACTTTGACAGCCTTAGCAGGTAACTCTTCAATAACTGCGGGTGCATGTGTAGACATGACTACCTGCAAAGATTTCCGCAAGCACATTTCTGCCAGAAAGCGAGTCAGTTCCTTTTGAGCACCTGGATGAAGCGATGTTTCCGGCTCATCCAAAAGAATAAGGCTTTTTTCCTTCGCGTTAAATATCTGATGAACTAACATTATAGTGGCAAATTCGCCACTTCCAGCGTATGCCTCCGAATAACTTTGGACAGCTGTCTTAATCCTTGCAGTCACTCCCCTTACTTTGAAGTATTCATGATCCACGAATTTAATTTCACTGTATTCTCTTCCAAGAATTCTAGAAACAGCCTCCAGCTCCTCAGGCGGTAGTTTTTGCGCAGGATGAACTAGCCTATTTTTGTTATGCCACAAACTCTCAGTTTCTTCTTTTTCGAGTGCGTTATTCACACGAGGTGCATTGGTACGAATATAGTCCTTTTTTATTTTTAACGAATCCGTCTGATTACGCCAGTTAAAGCTCATATAGATGTCATACGCTGGAAGCTCTTGACGGAAATCCAAGTAGATCACAGACTTCTGTATGGGCATCCAACGGGTTTTTTGCAGATATTGGAGGTCTTCCTCAGGCACGTCTTCCCGGCGCGGGAGTGCGCACATCCCATCACTCAATCGTGGTTCATCTGTTTCGAAATAGTCAGATCTTTTTGGATCTCTGCGATACACTCTGGCCTGCATGGACTCTGCTGTCGCTCCGCTTGGCAACGAGTAACCATAATAGTAGCGCTGGCGCTCCCCGCTCTTGGCCGATCCCTCAATGTGATCCAAAGCTGTTTCGAACCAATAATTACCTATATTCTCTGATTGAGGCGCTCCCTGTAGCGCACGAAGTATGGAACTCTTGTTGGTTCCATTAGGCCCAACTATTGCGGTAATCGGATAATCAAAGGTAATGCGCGCATTAGATTCTAGATTCTTGAAATACGGGAAATGGACGTACCGGATGAAGGGCGTGAACAGCGAAAGAGGCTTTCTTTGCAATTCATCAAATCGTGGTCTGCTTGGTTCAATCATATTCAAATCCTTTCAGCATTTGGGAAGCAATCGCTTTCGCCAAATTAACTGGGACAGCATTGCCGATTTGTCGTGCGATGGCCGTTTTAGAACCAACGAAACGTTGCGTTGAGGGGAAACCCTGCAAAAGAGCTGCTTCATACAAAGTGATAGCTCTATCTTCGACCGGATGAAGATACCGACCTTTTTCCGGCTTAAAAAATTCAGTGCGAATCGTTACGGATGGCTTCTCCCATTCTAAGCGTCCCATAACATCTCCAGCACCTGACTTGTAACCTTTCCAGCATGGAGCCAGCAATTCTTCCGGTATATCAAAGCGATTTCCGCCATAAGGAATCGATGCAAATCGCTTAAGAGAAAGATCCGAATAGTTTCGAGTCAGTTGTAGTTCCTCCGGGCGGAAAGGTCCTAACAGTTTCTTGTCAGCAAAATTTATGCTTCGATTTGCTGGCAAATCTACCTGCGTCACATGCTGCTCAAGATGCCCAATTGCATCGCGAAGCGTTGGCATATTGTCATGTGATGTCGGAATAGGAAAACCAACATCCCTGCAATCCCTCCTTCTGCCAATGATTACTGCCCTATGCCGCATCTGAGGAACATCAAAATCTGCGGCCGTTAACACCGATGCCCGGAAAGTATAGTCTTCCAGCAAGCCTCCTGATTGAGTTTGGGCAGTAAAAGATTCGTACTGCCTCGATTTCAGAAAAGCAGGAACATTCTCCATCACAAAATAACGGGGATGCGTACGATGAATCGCTTCAACATACTGATACCACAAGGTATTTCGCTTATCCTCTTGATCTTGTTTACCCAAAGTCGAAAAGCCTTGGCACGGCGGCCCCCCAATGATGATATCCACTGATTCCGGCACTGCCCCTCCTGCAAGCCACTCCTGTATGGGCTCCGCATAGACAATCGATTCCCCAAAAGTAGCCGCATATGAGGCAGCCGCGGCCGGGTCGGCCTCGACAGCGGCAACGATCTGATATCGGGGAGAGGCAAGATGAAAACCTTGAGAGAGCCCCCCGGCACCACAGAATAAATCCAGCACGTGGATTCGACTTCCCACTTCCTGATACATAAAGGGTATGATACCAAGACTTCCTGAGTGGGTTCAGCCCCGTGTCACTAACCAGTGGAGCAGAGCAGATATTCCAAATTGCTCGCTGTCACTCTACTTAATATGCCATTAGGGCAGGAACTGCAATGCTGTCATTTTAATAGGCTAGCTGAAGCCATAGGGTCAGTCTTTTTCTAGGTTCATCTAGGGTATGCGTTTTTACCGAAAACACACATTTTGCAGTCCTCATGGGGCGATATCTTTGAAATATGCCAGAGAATATCTTGCTGAACACTAAGGAAACGGCACAATACATAGGGGTGTCCACGGGTGTAGTGACACGTCTCGCGAATACGGGCGAACTTGAGTTTGATACCTGCGGGGCTCGTAAAGTTTTCCGTAAAGAAGCCATCGACGCATATCTGGGACGGAATAATCTGATTCAAGCTGCGGTGGATCAAGTGTCAACTAAAGACTTCGAGGACAACATCTGCGCTCTCTCATTTTTCAGTGGGGCTGGCGGTCTGGATCTTGGCTTTGAGCGAGCTGGCATATCGGCGGCACTATATTGTGAGAACAATCGTGAATGCCGTATGACCTTGCATCGAAACCGTCCGGATGTCGCCCTGCTCGGAGATATCACCAAAATCAGTGCCGACGAGGTTCGTCGAATGGCCCGTATCCCTCAGGGGCGTGAAATCGATGTGATGTTCGGCGGTCCGCCATGCCAAGCATTTTCAACGGCAGGCGCGCGCCGTGCGTTCGAGGATCCGCGCGGCAATGTATTTCTCAGATACTTGGACTTGGCTTCCGAATTGAAGCCGCGATACCTAGTCATAGAAAACGTACGCGGACTGCTTTCCACCCCTTTTCCCGTTGAATCTGGCGGGGAGCCAATCCGGGGCGGAGTGATGCGCTACATTCTCAATAAGTTGGAAGAGATGGGCTACGGTGTTTCGTTCAATCTCTACAACGCGGCTAACTTTGGAGCGGCCCAGATTCGTGAGCGTGTGGTCATTATTGCCAAACGTGATGGCACGAAGTGTGACTGGCTCATACCTACGCATACTGATCCTGATGGCAAATATGCCCAAAACTGGAATCTTCCCTCTTGGGTAACGTTCCGAGACGTTGTCTACGATATTGAAGATTCTCGGCAGACCCACACTGATTTCCCTGAGAAGCGGTTGCTTTACTTCAGCATGCTGAAAGAGGGGCAGTGCTGGAACAAACTCCCCGTCGAAGTTCAAGAGGAGGCGATGGGTAAGGCCTATAAGCTTGGAGGCGGCAAGACCGGATTCTACCGGCGCATCGCTTGGGACAGGCCATCCCCCACTCTGGTCACCAGCCCAACGATGCCAGCCACCGACCTCTGCCATCCCAAGGAACTGCGACCGCTGAGTGTGGAAGAATATAAACGGGTGCAGGGTTTCCCTGATGATTGGTGGATTGCTGGCAGCATTCACGACCAGTACCGCCAAATCGGCAACGCCGTCCCGGTCAGCTTGGGCGAAGCAATTGGCCGAGCAATTCTCGATGACATGAGGGGAGAGGCTCATGATGAGCGTTGGCGCAATTTCCCCTATTCAAGATATGCCCATACCAGCGATCAAAACTGGAATCTGGCCTGAATAGTAGGATTTAGTGATCTTAAATTATCAATTATGGAGGCGTGCGAATCAAATCAATGATTTGCACGCCTCCATTGGAATCTGAGAAAGTCTTTTACCTGCCAGTATTCCTGGCGTTCCTCTTGGCTTCGCGTTCACGGCGTTTCGCCTCTTTTTCGGCCTTGTATCTGTCAGAGAGCTCGGCAACACCGTCGAGTGTATGTGGAAGACCATTCTTATCGAGCTCCTCCAGCAGTTGCGTTGTTACTCGCTCGAGTGATGATTCACGAGCCAGAAGCACGGCTTCAGAGTTGATACTTGAGAATGGGCGAATAAGGCCGTACGGTGAGTCAATGCCGCACAACCACTGCCACATTGCAGTGCCCGACAGATAGCGGTAACGGAAATTCTTGAGATCGGCGTTCTCCTGAGTCACTCCACTCACCTCGAACGTACGCCATTCGTCTTTACTGATAGTCGAACGCGTGATGCAGATTGCTGCCTCCACTCTCTGATTCGAAGCACGTTTACGGCCCGTGATCTCCTTCATGCGTTGACGTAAACTCCTCAATTCATTGGGGAACGACGATGAATTGGTCGTGTTCTCTTGTGACTTGAGTTCAATCACATAGATGGCCCCATCTCTGGTCGCGGTCAAATCACCCGTATCAATAGCGTTTTCGGCAATGCTGGCGATCAACTCCTGCCAACGGGTACCCATTGCCGTCTCTTCGCTTGAAGATTCGACTGCGTGGAAAGCCTCACGCGCATAGTCTTCAGCGGTTTCAATGCCACGCAGAGCATAGATTGCAAAATCCTTGCCCAGCAAACGCTCATAGGTCATTGAGGAGCTTCCCGTGCCATCGTAAAAAGCGATTCGACTCTGAATGTAGGCTTTTAGAATGGAGCGGGCGCTTTCTCTACGCGCTTCTTCCTCGGCTGCGCTGTCATAAATTCTCACTTGATCTTCCATATGGATTAACCGTAGTGCGCACTCCTCGTATACGCAAATTCTGGTAAAATCGTGTAGCATGAAGTATTTTTGTTCAAGTACAACTCGAGATTGCAGGTGGCACAAATGTTTTGGTCACATTGCTATTGTCCAAGCTTTCTATGACACCTTATTATGATTATGTTATCCTAAATAACTGCCGACTCTTCACGTGTATGCGGAATACATCTCAAGCTATCTGGAACCAATCAAACGCACCATATACGCGCAGCATCAGTGTCTTGAAATACAGAGAACCCGCTGGAATTGCTATACATAATCAATGCAATGGGCAGGATTCCATATTCGAGGCATGCGGTAACTGCTACCAGTACGCAACAATTGCACCCACGCCTGAATATATACTTCCTTCAGCATCTATCGTCATTGGCCCGCATTACCTTTCCACAAAAATACATTGATGCGGTTGTGTATATTTGTCGAGCGCATAGTTGACACATAAGGCAACGAAAAGACGCCCGGCGCAATCGTCAGCACCGCGCAATTCGCGCCCATTGTTTCAGACGAAGTGCACCAGATCGGTCGGATATGCTTTCCATAGATATATACTGAATAATAAGCCCCAGTCATGATCCATCATGCCGTTGCGGATGCAGTGGAACGCAGACAATTTGCGCCGTTCATCTGGTACCATTTGGGATAATCTGAAGCCATCTATATCTACGTGCTATCTTCAAACTCCTATCAATGGATAGAATGCGAAAAGACCAGCAGAACGAACACCGCTGGGGGATCGGGCAAACAACGGAAGTCGTCCCCCGGTCTCGTCGTTTGCCAGCCTATCCGCTGGCAAACGACGAGACCGGGGGACGACTTCCGTTGTTTGCCCGCAATGTGGGAGATTGGAGGAAGCTCGAAGATTACTTGACGTTGCGGATGCGCATGATGAGCGCAGCCGCGGCGAGCACGATCACGATCGCGACGCCGAACACCCATGCGTAGGCGACGGCGGGCGTGGTGGAGACGTGCATCGAGCTCTTGACGATGGAGACGACGAGCGAGGTCATTGCCGTGCCGATCACTGTGGAAAGCGTGTTGGCGAGGTTGAGAATACCCAGATCCTTACCGGCTTCCTTCGGATTCGGCAGCACGGCCACGTTGAGCGCCTGGTCGATCGCGTTGTAGACGCCGTAACCGAGACCAGCGACGGCGGCGAACAGATACATGCCCATCGGCGAGCGGAAGAACAGCGGCATCGCGGCACCGACGGCGAACAGGCAGCTCGCGAGCGCCACCGGCAGCTTGCGCCTGCCGAGACGGTCGGTGATCGGACCTGCCGTGACAGCGGCGATCAGCGAGACGACGAGTGTGATCACGCCCATGGTGGCGATGATCGTAGCCGCCTTGTCCTTCGCATTCGGATCGCCGGCGTAGATGTAGTCCTGCGCAATGTAGAGCTGGTAGGTCGTGATCATCCAGTAGCCGCCCATCATGAGCGTGCGGCCGACGAGCGCGTAGTAGAAGTCGGGCGCGTGGCGCGGCGGTCGGAAGTTCAGGAGCACGGACTTCACGGTCACATGCTCGCTCTGCTCCTCGAAACGGCTCGACTTCTCACGCGGCCACATGGCGACGACGAAGATGCCGGTGAGGCTGAAAATGCCCAGACCCATCATCCATGCGGAGAAGAGTCCCGACTGCCCCTGACGCAAGAACGCGGCACCCACGACCGAGCCGAGCGTCTGGCCGACGGCGATGCCGGCGCCGTAGAAACCGGAGATGGTACCGCGCACCTTGTCGGGCACACGGTCGGACATCACGGCCACGTATGGCGCGAGCATCATGTTGTAGCCCATCTGCGCGACGCACCACAGGAAGATGATCAACGCCTCGTTGCGCGTGAATGCGATGGCTCCGATGGCGAGACCGGTGATGATGCCGCCACCCACGATCCACGGCGTGCGCTTGCCGAAGCGGGAGCGCGTCATGTCAGACAGCGTGCCGAAGATGATGTTCGCCAGCAATGCCACAATCGCGCCGATCGAGTTGACCAAGCCGAGCATAGCCTCCTTGCTCGAGTTGTCAATTAGCTCGAACACACGCGGCAGAATGACGGTGCTCAGCGCCACCCACGGAATCGCGCAGGCGACTGCGGAGACGGTGAAGCCGATGCCCAAGCGCACGAGTTCGGCCTTGGTCGGGCGGTGGCCGTCGGCCGAGACCATCGGATCGCGCATGTCCATGAATGCGGATGCCTCGTCCGGCACCGCCGTGTCCACCGCGGCCAGCGCCGCCATGCCGGAGCCGACGGCCTGCGAATCGGTGGCGAGTTTGGTGCCCTGCACCTGCTCGTCGCCCACACTGCTGTCGGCGGCTCGCTTCTTCGGCATCGGCGCGGTGAGACGGGAGATGTTCTCCTTGTCTTTCTGGCTCAATGCCTTATCGAAGTCGGGGCGGTCGTCGATGCCCGGGCGAATGTAGCCGTTCGAGCCCGTCGACGGCGTGCTCCCTCCGTGGGTGTCTTGTTCGTCAACCATGATTTCTCTTTTCCGGGAATCTGAAAATATCTGGAATCTCTATCGGGAACCGCGCATCAGCTCGCCTGCACGACGGGCGGGTTCGCAATGAGGTCGTCGGTGCGATGCTCGCCGGTGGAATCCTTCCAGGTGAGCGTGGCGACGGGCTGCAGGTTCTCGGCACCCATGCCCTTGGACGGCGTGAACGTGAGCGTGGCGGAGGAACCGAAACCGTTCCAGGAGAACGCAATCGACTCGTCATTGCCTACCGAGTAGCTGAAGTCGCCGTCGAACGCCGGCAGCTCGTTGCGGAATCTGGCGAGCGCGTTCAGGGCCCTGACCACCGGACGTTCGAGGTTCTTGTCGATCTCGGAGGTCGTGTAATAGTGGCGGTTGATGTCGCGGCCAACATTCGTGCGCTTGAGCAGCTCCATGTCGTTCTCGCCGGCGAGCGCACCCACATAGTACACCTGCGGAACGCCCGGCAGGAAGAACTGCACGGCGCGCGCGGCAATGTAATGCTGGTCGTTGCAGCCGAGCGCCGAATAGTATGTGGAGTTCACCTGGTAGAGGTCGAGGTTCGAAGCGGCGGCGCCGGTTGCGGCCTTCGACTCGCCATGGGTGTTCTTCGCGATCGTCTCGACCATGTTGTCGACGTCCGCGTCGGGCACCAGACCCTTGAGCGAACGGTCGAGCTGGTCGGAGCCGATGTCGATGACGCCGATGCCGTCGTGCGTGTCGAGCACGGTGACCGCATTGTTCGGGCGAATCTCGGTCCAGTGCGCGAGCGCGTCCACCTTGCCGGTGAACAGCGAGTGCAGCAGCAACGGCGGCAATGCGAAGTCATAGACGCGATCCACCTTGGCGGCGATCTCCACCTGCTTCTTGTAGTACGAGTGCACCTCGATGAGAATCTCCAGACCGCGCTTGGCGCCCTCCTCACGCAGCCGCGAGATGAGTTCGAAGGTCTTGGGAGTCATGAAGCAGCTGGTGCCGGCCTCCTTGGCGCCGTAGCCGACGGCGTCGAGACGGATGTACTTGACGTGCGACTTGCTCATCTGGTCGAAGATCGACATCAGGTATTCCCAGCCCTTGGCGGAATCGGTGTCAATGTCGACCTGCTGCGGGGTGAACGTGACCCACACCAAGCGGGTCTTGCCAGCGAAGCTGTAGTGGGTGAACGGCAGGCCCGGGCGCGGGCGGTAGATGCCGGCGAGCTCCTCCTCGGTCGCGCCGTCGGGGAACACGGAGCTCATCGTGAGGAACATCGGGTAGTACTCGGAATCCTCGCCGTTCGCGAGCACATCCTGGAACTGCTTGGACTGCCAGCTCATGTGGTTGACGATGGCATCGACCATGATGTCATGCGTCTTGGCGAGCTCGGCGATGTCATCCCAGTCACCGAGGCGGGCGTCGACCTTGGTGTGGTCGATCGGGTCGAAGCCTGCGTCCGCGCCATCGAACGGGGTGAAGAACGGCAGAATGTGCACGCCCTCGTACACGCCGTCGAATCGCGTGCGCAGAATGTCGGTCATCGAAGCAAGGTTGCCGTCACCCAAGCGATCCGCATAGGTGATCAGCTGAACTTTGTTCTTCATGGCTCCTCCTGGATTCGTCTATCACGTCTTCGGGATATCTCCGGGACGATGCGTCTGCCTGAAGCTTCATCGTTGCGCGAGCTGCCGTATCGAACCGGTTCGAGTATTGTTTTACCTCATTTTTCACGCGCGCGCAAGCGCTCTGCTCTCGGCGTGTCGAACCGGTTCGATATTCGACGATTCACCGCGCTCTGCCGAAACGCGGTTGCCGGGGGACGAAATCTGCACATACAATCGATAGTGGTCGTCAAACCGGTTCGATACCGCAGACGGCAACACACAGAGCAGAAAATGAGGAGGCGAACATGGTCGGCATGCGCGACGTCGCGAAACGGGCGGGTGTCTCAGTGAGCAGTGTCTCGCTGGTGATCAACGGCACCGGCTATGTCTCACGCGACATGCGGGAGAAGGTCGAGCAGGCCATGCGCGAGCTCGACTATGTGCCCAACGAGCTTGCACGCAATTTCTACCACGGCAAGACCGGCATCATCGGCGTCATCGTGCCCACCATCCAGCACCCGTTCTTCGCCACGCTCACCGCGCACCTGCAGCACGAGTTCGCCGACCGCGGTCTGCAGACGATGCTGTGCTCCACCGCCGACTCCGCGAACGGCGAGGCGCAGTACGTCGACATGCTGCGTCGGCACAGTCTGGACGCGCTGGTCGTCGCCGCGCACACCACCCACGACCCGCAGTATTGGCGCGCGATCGACCGCCCGGTGGTCGCTTTCGACCGCAATCTGGGGGCGGGGATCACCCAAGTGAGTTCAGACCACGTGCACGGCGGCGAGCTCATCGCCGAACTCCTCGTGCGCACCGGCGCGCACCATGTGGTCATGGTGGGCGGCCCGCGCGCGCAGTTCACCGACCTCGGCGACCGCTCCACCTTCCCCACCGTCCGGTATGTGCAAACGTTGGAAGACCGCCTTTCCCAAGCGCGGATTGCGCACACGTACATCGAGTCGGGCGAGGTGTTCGACATTGCCGGCGTGCGGCGCGCGGTTCGCGAGGCATTCGACACGCACCCGGACATGGATGCGTTCGTGGGGTCCGACCTCGCCGCAGCATTCGCCGTACAGGAGGCGCTCTCGCGCTCGATCGCGGTGCCCGGCGATTTGCAGATCGTCGCCTACGACGGCACGCTCGCCGCGGATTGCGCCGGCATGCCACTCACCACGATCTGCCAGAATTTCGAACGGATCGCGCACACCATCGCCAAGTGCGTGGAACACGGGATCGAGTCTTCGCCGCAGCGCCCGGATGCCACGGACGGCGATGCCAACACGACGATCATCCCGGTGACGCTGCACGAGCGCGCCACCACCCGCCGCTGAGGTCGGCGCCCAGCCCGCAAAAACAGCGAAGGGCCGCCTTGTGGGCAGCCCTTCGTATAGAGGAGAGGGATGGTACGTCACTCGGTGGGAACGTCGCCGCTCTGCATGTCCTGGAACACATTGACGTTGTTGTCGTCGTATTCGTAGATGCCAATGTTCGCAGAGCTCGGATCGTTGTTCTTGTTGAAGGCCCCGATGCCGGTCTTGCCGGAGTACTGGATCTTCTTCTTGTCTTTGATGAGCGCCTTGCAGGCCTTGAAGCTGTCGCACTTCTCACCGCCGTCGGCACCGGAGACAGATGCCAGGTTCTTCTGGATCGTCTCGCCGTTCGTGGTGCCGCCCTGCTCGGCGGCCAGTGCGGAGAGGATCACCGCATCATAGGTCTCGGCCGCGTAGGTGGTGTCGGAGATCTTCGTGCCGGTGCCTTCGAGTGCCTTGAAGAACGCGTCGTCGACGTGAGCACCCGGAATGGTGCCCTTGGAGCCCTTGAGCATGCCCTTGTCATAGGTCTTCGAGTAGTCGACGGTGTTGCCGTCCACGAGGTAGAGCTTGTGGGTGTCCACTCCGGCGGAGGCCAGCGACTTGATGAGCGGCGTGGCCTGGTCGTAGGAGATGATGAGCGTGCCGTCGGCACCGGAGTTCTTGATGGCCGTGGCGATGGACGAGTAGTTGGTCTCGGCCGGATCGAAGGCGTCTTTCTCGCCGTAGACCACGTCGACGCCGGCATCCTTGAGCTTCTCGAGGATCACGTCGCGCATGCCGGTGCCGTATTCGTCGTTGAAGCATGCGATGGCGAGCTTCTTGACGCCGTCGCCGGCGATGAGGTCGCCCATGACCGCGCCCTGCACCGCGTCCGGTGCAACCGTGCGGAAGAAGTACGGATCCATGCCCGAGAGCGACATCGACGTGGAGGCCATCGAGATGACCGGCACCTTCTCGGCGACGATGCTCTTGTAGACGTTCTTGACGACGCCCGACGCAGCCGGTCCGATCACGACCGACGGATGCTTCGAGAGCACGGACTGTGCGGCGGACGTGTTCTGGTCGGCGTGTTCGCCGTCCGACGTGTCGGCCTCGACTTCGGTGACCGGCTTGTCAAGCACGCCGCCCGCGTCGTTGATGTCACTGACCGCGAGCTTGATCGCGGCCACTTCCGGCGGTGCCAGGTAGGCGAGGGTGCCGGTGAGCGGCAGCAGCGCGCCGATCACCATGCCGTCCTCGCTCGCCGCCGCGCTGCTGTCGGACGCGCCGCCCGACGAACCGCATCCCGACAGCGCGAGCAGCGCCGCCGCGGTCATTGCCGTCAGCATCTTCATTTTGTTTGCCAGTCGCATGATGTTCTCTTCTCTCTTCTCCGCCGTTCGCCGGCGCCTCTCTCATCTCATAATATTTTTCATCTTCAGTTATAGTCTTTAGTTATATTATTAGTATATCTAGCAATATTAGGCTTTCATTTACAGATTGTTTCTGTTTTATTTCACTTGTTCTCTTTCTCGACCTCCTCTTCCAGATTGCCCAGATACAGCGAGATGACCTTCGGGTCGTTCATCAGGTCGCGACCGCGGCCCGAATACGCGTTGCGCCCCTGGTCGAGCACGTAGCCGCGGTCGCAGATCTGCAGGCATCGCCGCGCGTTCTGCTCGACGATGACCACGGAGACGCCCGCCTTGTTCACCTGGCGCACGCGAATGAAGGTCTCGTCCTGCATCATCGGCGAGAGGCCCGCGCTCGGCTCGTCGAGCAGCAACACCGACGGCTGCATCATGAGCGCGCGCCCCATCGCCACCATCTGCCGTTCGCCGCCGGAGAGCTGGCCCGCCAGCTGGTTCCTGCGGTCGCCGAGCTTGGGGAAGATCGAGCAGACGTAGTCGAAGCGCTCGTTGAACAGCTTGGGCGCCTGGTATGCGCCCATATGCATGTTCTCGGCGATGGTGAGGCTCGGGAACACGTTCTCCGTCTGCGGCACGAAGCCGACGCCCCGCGAGACGAGCTTGTCGGCACGCAGATTCGTGATGTCCTGCCCTTTGAGCGTGAGCTTGCCGGAGTGGATGTGCACGAGGCCGAACAGCGACTTGAGCAGCGTGGACTTGCCGGCGCCGTTCGGGCCGATGATGCCCACGATCTCGCCGTCGTGCAGTGTGAGCGAAGCGCCGTTCAAGATGTTGACGCCGGGCAGGTAGCCTGCGATCAGATTGTCGGCGTCGAGCAGCGGCTCGCCTTCCGGCTCGCCCACATGGATCTGCGAGCGGTCGAGCGTCGAGACGTCGGGCGCCTCGGTTGGGGTCAGTGTTGCGATGTCAGGCATTGCCACCCTCCAATCCTTCGAGTACGGAGTCGTCGCCGAGGTCGATGTTGGCGTGGGCGCCCAAGTAGGCGTCGACCACGGCCGGGTCGTCCATCACCGTCTTGGGCTGGCCTTCGGCCACGATCTTGCCTTCGGCCATCACGGTGACCCAGTCGGCGATATGGCGCACCATGTTGATGTCATGTTCCACGAACAGCACTGTGGTGCCGTCTTCGCGCAGCGAGATGATGTGATCGAGCAGGCTCTGCTTCAACGCCGGGTTCACGCCGGCCATCGGCTCGTCGAGCATGACGAGCTTCGGGTCGCACATGAGCGCACGGGCCATTTCGAGGAGCTTGCGCTGGCCGCCGGAGAGCGCCCCGGCGTAGTCGTCCTTCTTCTTGTAGAGCAGGAAGCGGTCGAGCAGGGCCTCGGCCTTCTCGCGGTTCTCCTTCTCCTGCTTCTTCCATGCCCCCGGGAACAGCGAGCGGAACATGCCCTCGCCGGGGTGGCTCTGCGCGCCCAGCATCATGTTGTCGAGCACGGTGAGCCGGCTCATCACCTTGGTGAGCTGGAAGGTGCGCACCATGCCGCCGCGGGCCACTTTCTCCGGGTTCACATGGGCCATGTCCTTGCCGTCGAACTGCCAGGTGCCGGTGTTCGGGGTGTCGAAGCCGGTCATGAGGTTGAAGAACGTCGTCTTGCCGGCGCCGTTCGGGCCGATGAGGGCCGTGATGCCATGGCGTTCGATCTCGAAATGCTGCACATCCACGGCCGTCATGCCACCGAAGCGACGGGTGACGTTGTCGGCCACCAGAATCGGGTCGGGCTTGTGCACGCCGGGCTCGTTCTTCACGTAGCGCAGGTCTTCGGTCACCTTGTCGCCGTAGGCGGTGGAGATGAGCTTCTCCCCCTCCGGCGCCTTCGTGGCCCATTTCGCGATGTCGTAGAACGGTTCCTTCACGGTGGCCGTCGAGCCGGCGGCTGTGGTCTCGCTTGTCTTGTCGGTCGTGTCAGCCATTGAACGCCAGCTCCTTCTTGTTGCCGAGAATGCCTTGCGGGCGGAAGATCACGAGCAGCATGAGCGCCACGCCCACAATCACCCAGCCGAGGGCCTCGATCTGGTTCGAGGAGACCACGGTGGTCGGAATCGTCACACGCATCGTCTCCTTCACGGCGGTGAGCAGCACCCACAGCACGCAGGATCCGAGCACAGGGCCCATGATCGTCGCGGCACCGCCGAGCAGTAGGATCGTCCAGGTGTAGAACGTGACCGTGCGGCCGAGCGAATCCGGGTTGAGTGAACGGGGCAGAATGAACACGATGCCGGCGATCGCGCCGAACAGGCCGCCCAGGATCAGGGCCTGCATCTTGTACTTGGTCACCGACTTGCCCAGCGAGCGGATCGCGTTCTCGTCTTCACGAATGCCCTTGAGCACACGGCCCCACGGCGAGTGGAACCAGCGCCAGCACAGCAGCAGCGCAATCGCCACCAGCACCCAGGCCACGATGCGCAGCCACCAGGAGTTCGCGATGTTGTTGTTGTAGGTCCACAGCAGGAACTTGGTGGAGCCGTTCGGCAGCGGCGAGGCGTTTTCGAACTTCTCGGTGAAGTTCTGCGGCGCGATGCCGGCGGAACCGCCAGTGAGCCAGGTGAGCGACGTGGAGCGGCCCACAATGCGAATGATCTCGGCGGCCGCCAGCGTGACCATGGCGAGGTAATCCGGCCCGAGCTTGAGCGTCGGAATGCCAAGCAGAATGCCGTAGATCGCGGCGAGCACCAATGCCGTGAGCACCGAGGTGAACAGGTCGCAACCGTTCATCTGCGTGATGGCGAAGCCGTAGGCGCCCAGCAGCATGAAGCCGGCCTGACCCATGTTCATGAGGCCCGACATGCCGAAGTGGATGTTCAGGCCGATGGCGGCGAGCGCATATGCGGCCGTGGTCGGGGCGAAGAGCTCGCCCAGGATGTTGGAAAGTATGGTCATGAAATCCATAGGTCAGCCCACCCTCTTTTGCTTGCCGAAAATGCCCTGCGGGCGAATCAGCAGAACGAGAATCAGAATTGCCAGCGCGCTGGCGTAGCGCATGTCGCTGGGAATGACGAGCGTGCTCATGTCGGCCACAATGCCCACGATCAGGGCGCCCACCAGAGCGCCGTTCGCGGTGCCGAGACCACCGAGCGTGACGGCGGCGAACATGAGCATGAGCAACGTGACGCCGGTGTTCCAGGCGATGCCGTTGAGGTAGATGCCAATGAGCACGCCGGAGAGCGCGGCCAGGCCGCAGGAGAGGATCCACACGATGCGCACCACCGAATCCACGTTGATGCCCGAGGCCGCCGCAAGCGCCGCGTTGTCGGACACGGCTCGGGTGGCGCGGCCCAGTCTCGTGCAGTAGAGGAACACGGTGACGGAGACTATGGTCACCAGTGCAATGGCCGCCGCGATGAGCGTCGGGGCGTTCGTGACGATCGGGCCGAGCTGAATGCCTTCCGGCACCGACTTGACAATGCCCTTGATGTCACCGCCGAAGAAGAACTGGTAGATGTACTGCAACGCCATCGACAGGCCGATCGTCACGATCATCTGCTGCATGACGCCCACGCGCTTGTGCCGCAGCGGTGCCCAGACGAGCTGGTTCTGCACCCAGCCGGTGAGTGCGCCGATCGCCACCGCGAAGATGGCCGAGAGCACGACCGGCATATGCAGCAGCTGGGTGCCCACATAGGCCATGAGACCGCCGAGCGTCACCTGCTCGCCGTGCGAGAAGGAGCTCAGGCCTGTGGTGCCGTACACGAGATTCATACCCACCGCCATGAGGCCGAGCATGAGGCCGAAGATGCAGCCCGAGTAGAGCTGCTGCCAGAAGCGCGCCCAGAATCCGGAGCTCTTGCCGTCATCGCCGGCCTGCGCGGTATTCGCCGCAGTCTGCTCCCCGCTTTTGGCGGAGTCGGCATTG
Organism: Bifidobacterium animalis subsp. animalis; assembly: GCA_004154635.1. GTDB lineage: Bacteria > Actinomycetota > Actinomycetes > Actinomycetales > Bifidobacteriaceae > Bifidobacterium > Bifidobacterium animalis_B. Next base: position 251,309 of record RSDC01000001.1, on the reverse strand, counting down.
CCGCTTTCGGTTTTTGCCGCGCTGCCTGCCGCGGCTTTGTCGAAACGCACGACGGCGCGCTGCTTGGAGAACGACTTCTTGGCGATCTCCACCGTCGCGCTGCTTTCGCCGAGCTTGTACTTCTCGGCGACCGCCTTGTCGATGCTCACGGTGTACTCGCCGTCCGCATTCACTTCGAAGGCCCAGGCACCGTCTTTTGCAGTGGTGGCCGTGGCCTTCTCCTCGCCGCCCAACGTGACCGTCACGTCGGGGATCGGCGTCTTGTCTTGGGTCTGCAGAATGCCGCTCACACAGCCGTGCTCCGCGTTCGGCACGCACTTGTCCACCGCTTCCGCGGCCACGGCGTTCGGCACGCCGATCATGCTGGCGAGCATCGCCAGCAACAAGCCCGCGATGCCCGCACACACGATGGCCAGACCCTTTCGGCGCCGCCCGCGTTCGGCACGGCGTTGTGGTTGTGAAACCATGGATGCCATATGCACCCCCTCTCTCTTCGTTGCCTACAATTTAGGGGGCGAATGGCGAGCGCAAATTTCACTCGGTTTTCTGTTCTGTTACTCTGCAACGCGGCCGTTCACACGTCGCTTACAATCTGTGGTATTTTACGCGCGTGCGAACGGAATCATGCACATGGCAGTTGAGTCCCGCACAATGACTGCAGTCTGGCGCTAAGCACCATGCACCTCGCCGGGTTCGATACGCGAGGCGAGTTGCCAGTGCCGGCCCATGCGTTTGCGGAAACCGCGCGGGCTCTCGCGCACTTGCGCTGCGGCGCGACCTCGAGCAGCCAGTTCAGGGACTCCGCCAACTGGCCCCTTTCCTCTATGCCGCGGAATCCGATCTGCGCGCGAGACGAACCGAGCACCGCGCACTTAATCCGTCTCGCCAGATTGCGCTCAGTGAAACAGACCAAGTATGAGGCACTTGGTTTGTCTCACGGGTGAATCTGAGATGAGATGAAACAAGTAAGCGGCGGAGAGAAAACGTTCTTCAGACAAGACCTCACGATCCTGACGTTCCGCGATCAGGCACGGAACAGTATTCATGTATCAATGCCCGATCGAGCCGAAGAACCACCCCAGCACCACGGCGCAGAACGGCACGACGAGCGTGGTGAGGAAGTAGAAAGCGGCCACCGCGAGCTGACGCGTGCGAGTGAGCGACACCATCTCGTTGATCGCCGTGGAGAACGTGGAGAAACCACCCAAAAAACCGGCGACAAACAGCAAATAAGTGGAATAGTTCACCGTTTGGTAGAAGTACGCCGCGGCCGCAGTGCCAGCGCAGATGGCGGCGATGATGTTGATGATGAACGTGGAGAGCGGGTAGGCCCTGTGCCACCAGCGTTGAATCGACGTGTTGAGCATGAAACGGGCGACGGCGCCGAGGCCCCCGCATATGCAGACGAGCAGGAAGGTTCCCATCAGCGCACACCTCCGTCAATCCTATCGGCCGCATTCCGCGACGGTTCCACCATGTGCTGACCGGCCTCGGCGTCGAGATGCTCCTCTTCGCCGATAATCGGCAGCTCGTCGGTGCTCGGGTTCGGGTCGTCGCCGGCGGAGGGCGTCATCTGCACACCGTTCGCAGTGGGCACACGCACGCCAATGGCCGGCTTGCGCACGGTCTCCATGCGTTCGCGCACATGCATGCCGGTGCGTTTGCGGGCAAGACGCAGGCCCAGCCAAGTGCCGAACCAAGCAATCACGAACGCCACGACGAATGTGAACAGCGTGTACAGGAAGAACCCCAGGTACGAGTGGGAGTGGAGCGAGGTGATGTCTTCCACCATCATCGCCGAAAGCGTTGAGAACCCGCCGCACATGCCCATGCCGAAGCCGCCGTTGGCAAGCTGGCGCGTGCGCTTCCTCACCCATACGGCCTGCGACATGTAACTGACGAGCACGGCGAATATGAAGCACGCGCACAGGTTCGCGATCAGCGTGGCCGGGTGGAATGCCATGAGCAGACCGCCCTTCGACAGCGGCTGCGGCCACAGCAGCCACAGCGAATAGCGCAGGGCCGTGCCGAACATGCCGCCGACGAAGATCACCAGGTACATCATGCCGTCCGCAAGCGGGTTGAACTTGGCCTGCATGCGTTTGCGGGGCGACAGCGGAATGCTCGGAGGGCGGCGTGCGGCCGCGGCGCCGGTGGGGTGGGGCTGCAGCATCTCCTTGCGGAAGTCCGGCGTCACCGGCTCATGCGGGGCGCCGGTGGCCGGTGAGAACGACTGGGAATCGTAGAGGTGGATGTGGGCGTCGGAATCATCCAGTTCCGCGGCAACGGGGGAAGCGCCGACCTCGCCCGGTGACGTCGCATCGGCATGCGTCAAGTGTTCTGGTCGCGTGGTCATTGCACGTATCGCCTCGTCTCTATTGCCGGCCACTGCACCGTGCCAAACAGGTGTTCAGATTGCGGGAGCACGGCAGGCGCCACTGTGACGTGCGTGGATCCGCATGCCCTCGAAGGGCACGGAAACAGTGTAGCCGAAAGTCAGTCGAGAAGCGAATGGACCTCGATGATGTGGTCGCGCTGCGGGCCGGTGCCGATCGCGGAGATACGGCAGCCGGAGAGCTCCTCGAGGCGCTTGACATAGTCCTGGCAGGTCTGCGGGAGATCTTCGAAAGCGTGCACCTGCGAGATGTCCTCGCTCCAACCCGGCATCATCTCGTAGATTGGCTTGGCAGCGGCGAAGGCCGACTGGTCGGTGGGCATGTCGTCGTAGCGCACCCCGTTCACGTCATAGGCGACGCAGACCGGAATCTCATCGAGTCCGGTGAGCACGTCGAGCTTGGTGAGCACGATGTCGGTGAGACCATTGACCTGCGTGGCATAGCGGTTCACCACGGCGTCGAACCAGCCGCAGCGACGCGGGCGACCAGTGGTCACACCGTATTCGTGGCCCTGCGCACGCAGCCATTCACCGCTTTCGTCGAACAGCTCGGTGGGGAACGGCCCTTCGCCCACTCGGGTGACGTAGGCCTTGGAGACGCCGATCACGCGGTCGATCTTCGTGGGTCCCACGCCGGTGCCGGTGCAGGCGCCGCCTGCCGTCGGGTTCGACGAGGTGACGAACGGGTAGGTGCCGTGGTCGATGTCGAGCATCGTGGCCTGACCGCCCTCGAACAGCACGGTCTTGCCGTCGTCGAGCGCGTTGTTGAGAATGAGCGACGTGTTCGCCACGTACGGCTTGAGCTTGGCACCCACCTCGAGCAGCTCCTGCACGGTGGCCTCCACGTCGAAGGCGCGGCGGTTGTAGAGCTTGACGAGCATCTGGTTCTTCTGGTGCAACGCATTGCTCACCTTGTCGCGCAACACGTCTTCATGGAACAGGTCGGCGATGCGAATACCCACGCGGTTGATCTTGTCGGCATAGGCCGGGCCGATGCCACGGCCGGTGGTGCCGATCTTCTTCTTGCCGGCGAAGCGTTCGGTCACCTTGTCGATCATGCGGTGGTATGGCGCGATCACATGCGCGGACTCGCTCACCAGCAGGCGCGAGCAGTCGATGCCGCGGCTCTCGAGCCCCTCGATCTCCTCGAGCAGCACCTCCGGGTCGACCACGACGCCGTTGCCTATGACCGGAGTCGCCGTCGGGCTGATGATGCCGGATGGCAGCAAATGCAGCGCATACGACTCGTCGCCGACCACCACCGTGTGGCCTGCATTGTTGCCGCCGTTGAAACGCGCGACGTAATCGACCTTGGTGCCGATCAAATCGGTAGCCTTGCCCTTGCCTTCGTCACCCCACTGTGCACCAATCAACACGATTCCAGGCATTCCAACCTCCGCTTTGGGTCTAATGTAGCCGAAGTCAGGTTAGCACGAGCTCTTGAAGCGGCGGTTTCCGGGTCGCCTCGTGAGATGAGACTGCCGCATCCCCGATTTCCACAGAGTGATATGCATGGCGACGCCTGCGACATGCGCGTAGGTGTCACACAATAGCCACAATCGCAAAAGCAATTGCAAAAACAACTGCCGAGGAAGCAGAAATCTGACCCCGGTGAGGAAGCAACTGCAAAAACGACAAGAGGGAAGATGCAATCTGGCAACCATGAGAACGCGGATGCAAAAGAAGCACTCCTAAAAGTCACAGGATGGCCGGCCCCTCAACGTGACTGCAAGAACGACTAGGAAAGCCGTCTACGATCACCCCGCGGAGAATGCAGTTGCAAGAACGGCACACGAACGGAGCGGAAACCATACGCGATGAGAACGAAATTGCAAAAACGGCACGCGAAAGGAATGGAAAACAGCCGGAACGAGGAAGCAACTGCAAAAACAACCACCGAGGAAGCAGAAATCTGACCCGGGTGAGGAAGCGACTGCAAAAACGACCACCGCGAAGGGCGGCACCGCACGCACGCGCCGCCCCAGCGAACACTACTTGATTGCGCGACCGGCCGAACCGAGCTCCTCGCAGGCCTCCACCACGCGCGCCGCCATGGAATCCTCGGCTTCGCGGCCCCACGAGCGCGGGTCGTACTGCTTTTTGTTGCCCACCTCGCCGTCGATCTTGAGCACGCCGTCGTAATCACGGAACATGTGACCGGCCACCGCGCGGGTGAACGCATACTGGGTGTCGGTGTCTATGTTCATCTTGATCACGCCGTACGAGACGGCCTCGGCGATCTCCTGGGCAGTGGAGCCGGAGCCGCCATGGAACACGAGCTCGAACGGCTTGCCGTCGGGCATGTCGGAATTGAGCACGGCATTGAGTTCGCCCGACTTCGCCGCATTCCACACGCCCTGCTGAATCTCGTGGAGCAGTTCGGGGCGCAGTTTCACCACGCCGGGCTTGTACGCGCCGTGCACATTGCCGAACGTGAAGGCGGCCATGTATTTGCCGCGCTCACCCAAACCGAGTCTGTCGGCCACGGCCATGCCGTCGGCGACGCTCGAATACAGCTTCTCGTTGATCTCAGCGGAGTGGCCGTCCTCCTCGCCGCCCACCGCGCCGATCTCAATCTCGAGCACGGTGTGGGCGAGTCTGGACTTCTCGAGCAGCTTCTCGGCGATGTCCAGATTCTCCTTGAGCGGCACCGTGGAACCGTCCCACATATGAGATTGGAACATGGGCTCGCGTCCGTGGCGCACTTCGTCGATCTCGATGTCGAGCAGCGGATTCACCCATTCGTCGAGATACTGCTTGGCGCAGTGGTCGGTGTGCAGCGCCACCGTGATGTTCGGGTACTGCTTGGCCACCTCGTGCGCGAACGCGGCGAAGGCGAGCGAGCCGGTGACACGGTTGTTCACACGCTGCCCGGAGAAATACGCGGCGCCGCCGACGGACACCTGAATGATGCCGTCGGATTCGGCGTCGGCAAGTCCCTGCAGGGCGGCGTTGAGGGTCTGCGAACTGGTCACGTTGATCGCGGGGTACGCGTAGCCGCCTGCGCGGGCGGCGTCGAGCATATGTGCATACTGTTCCGGTGTTGCGATACTCATGGTTCCATTATGCGCGCGTGCACGTTACGCGACAGGCACTTCACGGTGAGCTCAGATGCCGAGGCCGCTGGCCAAAACCAGTGGGCGAATAGTACTCTGGAAGAGGTTGCAAAGCGAGGTTGGCAGTGGCGAGAAGATTGAAGATGGATCGCGAGGATCACGTGGCGGGCAAAGACGCCGAGCGCACTCCGGATTACGAGAACGAGGAGGCGGACCGCGCGGAGTTCGAACACGAGGTCGAGGATCTCTCGTTCGGCGACAACGTGCATGCCCCGGAACCGAAACACCGCCATCCGGTACTGTTCTCGGCCGTGACCACGCTCATCGTGCTGCTTGTGCTCGCACTCGGCGCCGGGGCCTGGTACATGTGGCAATACCACTGGCGCACGCTCAGCATTGAGGTGGACGGTACCGCGTACTCCGCGAAGGCCGACACCACGGTGGCGGCGTTCATGCGCGACCACCGCGATTTCGAACGCAAACCGGGTCGCCTGCTGTCGGTGGAGGGCAAGGTGCTCGAACCCAGCGGCGGCAACACGGTGAGCGTGAAATTCGACGGCAAACAGATCGAGGCCGCCGACTGGGACCACACACGTTTCGAAAAGAACGGCACGCTTACGGTCACGCCGGGCACCGACCTCACCGAGGAGCATACGGTGGAGCAGCGGAAGGTGCCGTTCAAGACGGACATCAATCTGAACGGCGGACCGGTGCAGATCGTCACCCAGCAGGGCGAGGACGGGCTGCAGGAGTTCTGGGTGGGCAAGCAGTCGAAGAAGACCGCCGCCAAGACCGTGATTCGCAAGCAGAAGCCGCTTATTGTGAAGTCGTTCGCACCGCGCCCGGAGGGCAAGAAGGTCATCGCGCTCACATTCGACGACGGTCCGAGCATCTACTCCGACAAGATCCTCGACATTCTCAAGCAGAACAAGGTGAAGGCGACGTTCTTCGAGCTCGGCGAGCAGTCGCTCGAATTCCCGAAGGTGGAGCAGCGCATAGTCCGCGAGGGGCACCAGATCGCATCACACAGCGTCTCGCACCCGTACTTCCCGAACATGAGCGCGCAGGAGCAGCGTCAGGAGATTGAGAACAGCCTCAGCGACATCAAGAAGGCGGCCGACGTGAGCACGCGCACGTTCCGCGCACCGTATGGCGCGTTCGGCGTGGATGAGTGGAAGAACAACGCCACGCTGATCGACAGGAATGTGCTGTGGGACGTGGACACGCTGGACTGGAAGCGACCGGGTGAGAAGCAGATCACAAAGGAAGTGGTCGATTACGTGCACAACGGCGCCGTGGTGCTCATGCATTCGGGCGGCGGCGACCGCAGCCAGACAGTCAAGGCGCTGCCGGAGATCATCAAGCAGCTCAAGAAGAAAGGCTACTCGTTCGTCACCGTCGATGAGCTGTGCAAGATGGCCGGGCTGCCCGAGGGCGCCGAGCCGAGCCGGTAGCGCGGTTACTGCGCGGTCTGAATCTGCGTGATCACCGTGCGCAACTGCTGCAGGAACAGTTGGCAGACGCGAGACAGGTCGCGGTCCTTGCGCCAGATGACGCTCAGGCGAATGTCGAGCGGCGGGTCGAGCGGACGCCAGACGAGATCGTGTTCGGGGTCGCTGAACTCGGTGAGATCGTTCACGGTGAGCATGTAGCCGACGCCGTTGCGCACCAGGCAGGCCGCGTTGTATGCGAGATTCACGTGGGAGACGATGTTGAGCGTCGTGCCTTGCGTGAGCCATCCGGACAGATCGCGGCGCTGGTTCGCGCCCGTCGACGTGATGAGCGGCATATCGCGGATCAGCTCGTTCGTGATCGTCTCGTTGGCGGCGATCGGGTCGTCGGCGCGCATGCCGATGCCGAGCGGATTGGCTCCGGGCAATGAGAGGTGGTCGAAGCGCGTCATGTCGATCGGCTGCATGATCACGGCGAAGTCTGCGATGCCGTTGTTGAGGCGTTCCACATTGTTCGGACCGTTGTCGTCGTGGATGTCGAAGGTGATGCGCGGGTACAGCAGGCGCGTCTGCGCGATGGCGAGCGCCACGATGTTCATCAGATTGCTTTCCGCCGCTGTGATGTGTATGGTGCCGGCGATCTCGTCGTGCATATGCACTTCGGCGCGCGCACGGTCGGCGAGTTCGATGATCTGCCGTGCACGCCGGTAGAACACGCGCCCTTCTTTCGTCAGCGAGATGCTGTGCCCGCGGTTGCCGCGCTCGAACAGCGTCACACCGAGCTCGTTCTCAAGCTCTTTCATCTGCCGCGACAGCGCCGGCTGACTCATGCGCAGCACGTCGGCCGCCGCGGAAATCCCCTCTTCCTGCACGACGGCGACGAAGTGCCGCAAGGTGCGAATATCCATATGAATATCACCTCACAGATTTACATTGAACATTTGCATACGATTATATCAAATCTTCGTATTTGTAATATCTTTTTCGCGGATTTACCGTGTTCACATACGCAACAGCATACCCATGCACTCCCAATCACGCCGATGTGCGGACCGGAGCAAATGGGACACGAAAGGACAACTATGGCGGAGAACATGATGAAAGCCGCGGTGTTCGTGGAACCCGAACACGTCGAGGTGCGCGAAGTGGAGCGCCCGAGAATCGAGAAGCCCACCGACGCGATTGTGCGCGTGCTCAAGGCATGCGTGTGCGGCTCGGATCTGTGGTGGTTCCGCGGCATCTCGGAGCGCCCGCATAACACGCTCGTGGGCCACGAGGCGATCGGCATCATCGACGAGGTGGGCGCCGACGTGCACGACATGAAGCCCGGCGACTTCGTGATCGTCCCCTTCACCCACTGCTGCGGGCACTGCGAGGCCTGCGAGAAGGGCTACGACGGCAACTGCTTCAACATGGAGCCTGGCGGCAACGCCGGCTACCAAGCCGAATACATGCGCGCCACCTGGGCAGATACCGCGCTCATCAAGATTCCGGGCACGCCCGCCGACTACACCGACGAGCAGATCGCCTCGCTGCTGGCGCTCTCGGACGTCATGGCGACCGGCTATCACGCCGCGTGGAGCTCGCGGATCGAACCTGGCGACACCGTGGTGATCTACGGGGACGGCGCCGTGGGCCTGTGCGCGGTGATCGGTGCGAAGCTGCTTGGAGCTGGCCGGATCATCATGATGAGCCGTCATGAGGATCGCGCAGCGCTCGCCCGTGAATTCGGCGCGACCGACATCGTTCCCGAGCGCGGCGACGAGGCGGTGGCCCGCATCATGGAGATGACGAACGGCGCGGGCGCCGACCGCGTGCTCGAATGCGTCGGTTCCGAGCAGAGCATTGAATCCGCCGTGCGCAGCGGACGCCCGGGCGCCTATGTGAGCCGCGTCGGCGTGCCGCATGACAACAGCATCGACGTGAACGCGCTGTTCTGGCGCAATGTGTCGCTGACCGGCGGCATCGCCTCGGTGGCCACGCACGACAAGAGCACACTGCTCAAGGCCGTGCTCGACGGCGAGATCAACCCGGGCAAGGTGTTCACCGCCTCCTTCGACCTCGACCATGTGCAGCAGGCCTATGAGGCGATGGACGAACGCCGTGCCATCAAGTCGATGATCGACATCGCCGAAGCGTAACGAAATGTCGGAGCCCCATGAAACCAACACATGTACTGGTCGTGGGCGCCTCGGGAAGCATAGGGCGCCATGCCGTGGAGAAGGCGCGTGCGGCCGGCTACCGTGTGCGCGCACTCGTGCGCGACCCGTCACGCATCCATTTCGGCTGCGGGGTCGAAGTGGTCCAAGGCGACCTGACGAGCGTGAAGTCAATGCGGCAGGCCCTTGACGGCATTGACGGCATTGTGTTCACCCACGGCTCGAACGGAGGGCCCACGCTCACCGAAACCGTCGATTACGGTGCCGTGCGCAACGCGTTGGAGGCACTCGACGGGCGGCCTGCGCGCATTGCGCTGATGACGTCGATCGGCGTGACGAACATGGACAACGACTACAACCGCTCCACCGAGGCCCATGATTGGAAGCGCCGCAGCGAGCGCCTAGTGCGCGCCTCGGGCAACGAGTACACGATCGTGCGGCCGGGCTGGTTCGACATGGAGGGTGCCGACGAGCACCAGCTGAAGTTCGAGCAGGGAGACCGGCGCGACCCCATGGGGCCGCAGGACGGCTCGGTGGCGCGCCGCCAGATCGCCCAGACGCTCGTCGATGCACTCGGTTGCGAGGAGGCGGACCATAAGACGCTCGAACTCATCGACGTGGCCGGCACGGCGCAAACCGACGCCGAACTCGCGTCGATGTTCTCCGCACTGCAACCCGACACCGGACTCGACGGCGTGCTGGACCGCGACAACTTCCCCGAGTGTACCCAGCCCAAGCGCGTACGCGAGCAGATTGCACGCATCGAGACGATGCGCGCCGAACAGTGAGCGGCCGCGATCCAGGCACGTTCCACAGCACACCTCACCTCATTGAAACAAACAGGAAGGCAACGCCATGAGCAAGCAATTGGTCGTATACATCTCCGCCACCGGCACCACGCGGCGGGTGGCACAGAACCTCGCGAAGGCGGGTGGCACAGAACCTCGCGAAGGCGATTGACGCCGATCTCGCCGAGATCGTCCCGGCGCCGCCGTTCACCGCGCAGGACATCGACTGGACCGATCCGACGAGCCGTGCTTCGCGCCAGCACGCCGACCGTGCAATGCGGCCACCCATCTCCGCAAGCCCCTCCGTAGACGGCTACGACGAGATCTTCGTCGGCTACCCGCTGTGGTGGGACACCGCACCGCGCGAAGTGCGCACCTGGCTCGAATCGCATGATTTCACCGGCAAAACGATCACCACGTTCGCCACGTCGTCGTCAAGCACACGCGGCGCACTCGGCGAGCAACTGCATGATTCGGCACCGGACGCCCATTGGGTGAACGGGCGTCGCTTCGCTGCGAATGCCAGCGAGGCCGAACTCAAGACCTGGGCGGATTCGATCGCCTGACGGCACGGTGGTGGATGGGCGTGCATGCCGCGACCATCCACTGCCCCAGCACTCACTCCTCCAACCCGAGCACGTTGCTCACGTACGGCGTGGTGCCGTCGAGCACCGCCTCGTAGAACTGCTCCTTGGCATCGATGTAGGCAATCGAATCCTCGATGTCCTGCAACCGATGCTGGAGCTCCTCACGTTTCTCCGCCAATATCTCCCGCCGCTGCGGAATGGACGCCTCACCCTCGAGGCATAGCGCCACGTACCGCTTCATCTCGGCGATGCCGAGGCCGCAGCGGCGCAGACACACCAACGACCGTATCCATGCGATGTTGTGGTCGTCGAAGACCCTGTGGTTGCGTGCGTCACGATGCACACGCGGCACGAGCTCCGACCGGCAATAGAACTTCAGGGTTTCGTAGCTCAATCCGGTGAGCTCACAGGCCTGTTTCATCGTGTACATGGTCGCTCCCATCCGATCGCGTCGTGTGCCGTACGCGACGGCATTCACGATCATCAGACAGTATGCCCGATGCTGACCGGTACCGCTACCGGCACATAGCCGAGAGAAAACCAATTCGCGCCGGTAGCGCTCCCGCCCGCTAGATTTGTTGGCACCGAAGCCGCCCACCGGCATCACGACCCGCAGAGCAGAGACAAACCGACAGGAGGTGAGAGCCATGACCTTCCCGACACCGCGGCCCCGTCGCCTCGCACTGGCATTGCTGTGCGGCGCACTTGCAATCGGCCCCGCGGCCTGTGGAAACGCACCGGAGGCAGCGCCACAGGCCGGATCCACTTCCACCACATCACCATCTTCATCACCAAAGGAAGGAACCACGCAGTACTTCAATGCGAACACACCAATCCAGCAGGTCGTCGACGACCCCGCCTTCAGCGGTTTCGGCCGGCTGCTGTTCCCCTCGCCGTCACGGAGCATCCCCGACTCGATGACGCTCGCCGATGCAGGCAGACTGATGCCCTACCACTCGCATGTCGACACGAACACCACGGTCGACGTGCTCAACGACCTGAAGGCACGCGCCGAACGGGGCGAACGCATCTTCACGCCCATCTATTCGGAGCAGGAGATGCGCCGGGACCCGGCGAAACGCAACACCGGCCTGTTCTTCTTCAAAGGCAGGCAGGGGGCGCCCTTCGCCGCGATCAACGCAGGCGGCGGCTTCAGCTACGTCGGCGCGATTCACGAGAGCTTCCCGCATGCGCTGCATCTGGCACGCAACGGCTACAACGCGTTCGCGCCGATCTACCGCACGGGAGGGGAGCAAGTGGCCGACGAAGACCTCGCAGCCGCATTGCAGTATGTGTTCGACCATGCAGACGAACTCGGCGTGAGCAGGAACGACTATTCGGTGTGGGGCGGTTCCGCCGGCGCGCGCATGGCGGCCGATATCGGCTCGTATGGCGCGGGCAGGTTCGGCGCCCGGAACCTGCCACGGCCGGCGACCGTCGTCATGCAGTACACCGGACGCACCGACTACACGCGCAACGACCCTCCCACCTACGCGGTGGTGGGCGACGATGACGGCATTGCGAACTGGCGCACGATGCAATCGCGCATCAACGACCTCAAAGCCGCCGGCATCGACACCGAATTCCACCACTATCCACAACTCGGCCACGGCTTCGGGCTCGGCGTGGGAACCACCGCCGAAGGCTGGATCGATGACGCCACGGCGTTCTGGGCCAAGCACATCGAACCGTGACCAATTCCACAGCTCATCCAATCCACGAGAACAACCGGAAAGGAACACCATGAACACCACGTCAACCCGCTCACGCGGCCTACTCGCACTGCTGCTTGCCTTGGCGATGATCCTCGGCTTCTCCGCATGCGGCTCGACCTCGGGCTCTTCGTCGAACTCGTCGGGATCCTCCACGGCGTCGAACGATTCCGGGAACAACACCGGCACCTCCGGCGACACCCCGACCGTGACGAAGGGCAGCAACGGCAAGGCGCTCATCGCCTACTTCTCGAAGACAGGCACCACGCAGCGCGCCGCCGAGGAAATACAGAAGCTCACCGGAGCCGACATGTTCCGCATCGAACCCGTGCAGGCCTACCCGGAGGAATACCAGCGCACCACCGAGATCGCCCGTGACGAGCTCAACCAGAACGCGCGCCCGCAGGTCAAAGGCAAGGTCGATGACATGGCCCAGTACGACACGATCTTCGTGGGCTACCCGATCTGGTGGATGGAACCGCCGATGCCCGTGCTCACGTTCCTGGAATCCTATGACCTCAACGGCAAGACGGTGATCCCCTTCGCCACGTCCGCAAGCAGCGGCATCGACGGCACGCTCGACATGCTTCGGTCGAGCGCCAAGGGCGCCAACGTCACCGAGGGCCTGCGCGTCACGTCGAACGACGAGATTCAGCCCTGGCTGCAGAAGATCGGCGTGCTCAAGTAGCCGCCTGCCGTTTCCCTACGCTCACCGACGCATATGCCCATGAAACGCATTGCAATCCGCCGATTCCCCATTCAGGCCGTATTGGTGTGGGTCGCCGCGCTCGTCGTGGTGCCCATGCCGTTCACGGCGATCCTATGGGCCACGCTCGGACCGATGTACCGTTCGATGCTCACGCCCATCACCGCCGGCATCTACGCCTACATATGGATGCTTGAATGCGTGTGGCTCGGCTGCCGACCCCGCTGGCTCGACCGCATCATAGGACTGCCCGGCATCTACGTGCTGCACGGCGTGCTCGGCACCGGGGCGCTCGCGCTCGTTGTCTACCACCAATACGTGCTGCCGTCGTTCGGACCGGCGAAAACAACGGGCGAGATCGCGTTCTGGACATTGGTCGGCATTGTCGCGCTCGCACTCGTCATGATGGCAGGCTGGCTCGATACGCTGGTTCCGCCGCTCGCCACCGTGCGCAGCTGGTTCGAACGCGTGTTCCGCCATGAGTTCACCGTGTGGCTGCACCGCATTGTGCTCGTCGCCGTTGTGCTCGCCTGCCTGCATTTCAATCTGGTCTTCTATATCAAGGACCTCACGGCGTTCATCGTCACGATGGACGTGGCCACCGGACTCGTGCTCGCCTGGTATGCGTGGGTGAAATTGCGCGACCGCATGTTCGCCGCCCGCGGCAAGGTCGTCTCCGCGCGCAGGGTCTCAAACGACATCGTGGAGATTCTCGTGGACTGCCCGGCGATGCACAGCTGGGAATACGGCGACTTCGTGTTCCTCAGACTCCCCCGCGAACGCGGCATGCACGGGTTCCACCCGTTCTCGATTGCGAATCTGCCCGGCGAGCATGGTGATGCGATGCGGTTCGCCGTGCGCATCAACGGCGACTTCACCGAGCGCCTGTACCGCACCGCGCGGGCCGGTATGCGTGTGGACGTCATCGGGCCGTTCGGCATGTATGAACGGTTCATCGCACGCCACGACGCGCATGCGCCGATCGTCGTGTACGCGGGCGGCGTCGGCATCACGCCGATCATACCCACGATCATGGCGCTGTCCGGCACCAATCGCCCGGTCACCGTGATGTACACGGCGAAACGCGCCGACGACCTGTTGTATGCAGACGAATTGCGTAAGTGGAGCGCAAGCGAGGCACACACGCTGCATATGCAGGTGGGGCGCTGGAGCAAGGCGGAACTCGCCGAACAGATCACCGATGGCGCGATCTACCTGATCGCCGGCCCCTCCGGCATGATTCGCGACGTGCGCCGCATGCTGCTACGCCACGGTGTGCCCGGTTCGCGCATGTTCTACGAGCCGTTCACCTGGTAGACCCTGCATAACCAATTCACTTATTGAACGAGTATTGAGCATTGGAGGAAGCCATGCGAATACGCCACGGCCATTTGTTCACACGACTCGCCATCGCTGCGATTGCGGCCTTGCCCGTACTTGGCATAGCGGCATGCGGCAATTCGGGGTCGGCATCGGATGCCGCAGGGCGGTCTGCGCAACCCGCACCCTCCTCCGATGCCGCGATGGGAAGGGAGGGCGATGTGACGAATCGCAACGGATCGATCAATCCGGCACCCGAGCAGACGGTGGCCGACGCCACCGTGAAACCGACCGAGCATCAGGCGTTCTACCTCTGGGGTGAGAACGCGATGCCCTCGACGCCGCAGCATTCCGGGCCCGACATGCGCTCGGGCGAGGACGGCACGGGCTTCCGGCCCACCGTCGTCACCTTCCCTGTTGCAGCCAACGTCAAGCCGAAGGGCGCCGTGCTCATCAACGCCGGCGGTGCATTCCAGTTCCGCTCGAACGGCAACGAGGGCGAACCCGTGGCGTTGGCGCTGAACAAAGACGGATTCCAATGCTTCGTGGTGAACTACCGACTGCTGCCATACTCGCAGCAGGAGGCCGGACTCGACCTGCAGCGCGCGGTGCGCTTCGTGCGCGAGCATGCCGCCGACTACCGTATAGACCCGAACAACATCGCCGTCATGGGGTTTTCGGCGGGCGCGATCCTGAGCGGCGAACAGGCCCTGCACTTCCAAGGCTCCGCGAACGGGACCGCAGTCAGCGACGAATACAGGCCCGACTCGCTCGATGCCGTGAACGCCGACGTGAAGGCGGTGGGACTCATCTACGGCTTCTACGGGCGTCTGGCCCGCGCCTCCACCGACGTCGACGAGTTCCGCGGCGCGCATCTGCCGGCCACATTCATGCTCTGGGGCAGCAACGACCCGTTCGTCTCGCAGTACCCGCAATCCGCACAGGCGTTGCACGACGCAGGCGTGAGCGTCGAAACCCATGAGATGAACGGCTGGCCGCATGGTTTCGGCGCCGATGGCGGCTGGATCGACCAGTATTTCGCCCCATGGCTCACCACCGTGTTCGCCCGGTAATCTGAACCCAACCCACACATACGAATAACGCATACGACACTGGAAAAGAGGAACCTATGCAATACACCACACTCGGCCCGAGCGACCTCGAAGTCTCACGCATCTGCCTGGGATGCATGAGCTTCGGCGATGCAGGCAACGGTCAACACAGCTGGACGCTCGACGAGGAGTCATCACGCGCGATTGTGCAGCAGGCGCTAGACGCGGGCATCAACTTCTTCGACACGGCAATCGTCTACCAGAACGGCACGTCCGAGGAATACCTCGGCCGCGCGCTCTCCTCCATGGCGGCACGCGACGATGTGGTGGTGGCCACGAAGTTCCTGCCGCGCACCGACGAGGAGATCGAGAACGGCGTGAGCGGCCAGCAGCACGTCCGCGACAATCTCGATATGAGTCTGCGCCATCTCGGTATGGACCACGTGGACCTGTACATCTACCACATGTGGGATTGGCGCACGCCGATCGAGGAGATCATGGAGGGCTTCGCAAACGCAGTGGCCGCCGGCAAGACGCGGTACATCGGCGCGGCGAACATCGCGGCGTGGCAGCTGGAGAAGGCCAACGCCATCGCCCGCGAACATGGCTGGCCGCAGTTCATCTCCGTACAGAACCACATGAATCTGCTGTTCCGTGAAGACGAACGCGAGATGCTGCCCTGCGCGCAGGAGGAGGGCATAGCGCTCACCCCATACAGCGCCCTCGCAAGCGGGCGCCTGAGCCGCAGGCCGGGCGAGACGAGCCGCAGACTGCGCGAGGATTCCTTCGCCCACGGTAAGTACGATGCCGCCGCCGCAATGGATGCCGACATCATAGACGAGGTGAGGCGCATCGCCGAGGCCCGTGGCGTGACGATGACGACGGTCTCACTCGCATGGTTGCTCACCAAAGTGACGGCGCCCATCATCGGCGCGACGAAACCGCATCATCTCGACGGCGCGGTCGCGGCCGTCGATTTCGAGCTCAGCGACAGCGAAATCGCCGCACTCGAACGTCCATACCAGCCGCATCCAATCGTCGGTGTCATGGCACAGAACACGAAGGAGAACGCGGCCGTCGTCAAAAGCTGGGAGCGCAAGTAGCGACGAACGGCCGAATGCCCACCAGCTGCGCCGCGCAGGCTAGGCGCGGCGCAGCTGGTCCAGGAACCGCTCGGCTATCGGGCTGAGCGGCCGGTTGCGCCGCCAGACGAGGTGCAATTTGGTCTCGAGGGCCGGTTTGAGCGGGCGAAACACGATGCCGGAATCCGCGCTGGTGTCGACGATCCTATCGAAAGTGAGCAGCACACCGAGCCCTTCACGCGCGAAGACGGCCGCATTGTAAGCGAGTCCGAAGGTCGCCTCAAGCCGCAGATCGGGCATGCGCGAGCCAGCCCAGCGCGCGATCTCATGCTTCCATCCCTGTTGCGAGCAGAACAGCGGCTCGCCCACCAAGTCGTCGAGTTCGACGTAAGACCGCGATGCCAGCCGATGGTCTGCGGGCACAATGATGCCCCACCGATCCACGCCCGGGAAGGTCAGCGCCTCATACTTCGTCAGATCGGGGTCCTGCGCGAGCACGGCGAAATCGAGCGAGCCCTGGTCGAGATGCTCAAGCACCTGCGCAGAGACGCCGCTTTCCACGTGATACCGCAAATCCGGGGCCTGTTCGCGCAGAATCTTGATCTGCCGGGCGAGATATTGAATCTGGTATGACTCCGCGAGCCCGAAATACAGCGTGCCGCCGGTGATGTTGCCAAGCGAGGCGAATTCGTCTTCGATGCGGTTCGCCATGCCCACCAGATCGCGCGCACGCTCGCGCAGCACGCGCCCCTCCTTGGTGAGCGTGAGGCCGAAGCTGCGCCGCACGAACAGTTTCGCACCGAGTTCGTGTTCGAGCGATTTGATGAGCTTCGACAGCGACGGTTGCGACATATGCAGATTGCCCGCAGCGCGCGTCATGTTCTCCTCGCGCGCAACTTCGAGGAATGCGCGCAGCTCGCGAATCTCCATCGGCTTCCTTTCCCAATATTATTCCCATACAGAATAATGATTATACCAAATAACTATTTGCGTTATATCGCCATTGCGTTCATACTGGCATCATCAACCAAACACCAACTGCATACCAACAAGGAGTGAATGCAATGACGGCACTTGAACTGACCCCGGTATGGGACAAGACCTTCCCTCAGAGCGACAAGGTGGAACACGGCAAGATCACCTTCCACAACCGTTACGGCATCGAGCTGGCGGCCGACGTATACAAGCCGAAGCGCGTGCCGGCGAACGGCAGATTCAAGGCGATCGCCGTCTCGGGACCCTTCGGCGCAGTGAAGGAGCAGGCAAGCGGCCTGTATGCGCAGACCTTGGCCGAGCGCGGGTTCCTCACGATCGCGTTCGACCCGTCGTTCACCGGCGAATCCGGCGGCTCGCCCCGCGCGGTCGCCTCCCCTGACATCAACACCGAGGATTTCTCCGCCGCCGTGGACTATCTGGCGAACCGCACCGACGTGGATCCGGAGGGCATCGGCATTGTGGGCATCTGCGGCTTCGGCGGCCTGGCACTCAACGCGGCCGCGAACGACCCGCGCATCAAGGCCACCGTGGCGAGCACCATGTACGACATGAGCCGCGTCACCGCGAAAGGCTATTTCGACGCCGACGACTCGGCCGCCAAACGCAATGAGATGCGCGCACAGCTGGCCAAGCAGCGCACCGAGGACTACGCGGACGGCGACTATGCACGCGCCGGCGGCGTCATCGACCCGCTGCCCGACGACGCCCCGCAGTTCGTCAAGGACTACCACGCGTACTACAAGACCCCGCGCGGCTACCATGCGCGCTCGGTGAACTCGAATGCCGGCTGGAACGTCACCTCGTCGCTGCCGTTTATGAACATGCCGCTGATGACCTACATCGGCGAGATCGAGAACCCGGTGCTGCTCATTCACGGCGAGAAGGCGCATTCGCTGTACTTCAGCAAGGCCGCGTATGAGAAGCTCGAGCATGGCGTGAATCCGGCGAACAAGGAACTGCTGATCATCCCGGGTGCCAATCACACCGATCTGTACGACAATCTCAATGCGATCCCGTTCGACACGATCGCCGGGTTCTTCACGCAGAATCTGTAAGCGCAGACTGCGCAGACCATATGCACATCGCGAATGCAATACATGATTTTTCATCATTTGTTGCATGCAACAGTGCGCCGCATAATACTCACAGACATGCCGAGCGCGGCATATGAAAAGGCATATGAAAAGAGGCAAGCAATGAACAATTACCCGATTCCTGTCGGCGTTCCGACCGCATACGCACAGTCGCTCATGTTCCCGGTGGGCGAGCCGAACGACGCCTACGCGCAGTATTTCACCGGCAGAAGCTGGCTCGCGCCGGTCTCCGGCGAACAGGTCAGCATGGCCAACGTGACCTTCGAACCCGGCTGCATCAACCATTGGCACATCCATCACGCCACGAAGGGCGGTGGCCAGATGCTCATCTGCGTGGGCGGCCGCGGGTATGCGCAGATCGAAGGCCAGGAACCGATCGCGATGACGCCGGGCACCGTCGTGCACATTCCGGCGAACACGAAGCATTGGCACGGCGCGGCCCCCGGCAGCTGGTTCTCGCACATCGCCGTCGACGTGCCGGGCGAGGGCAAGAGCAACGAGTGGCTCGAACCGGTGGACGAGGCATTCTACCGCTCGCTCAAGTGAAACAATACGCAAAGGAGTCTGGAATGGCTGGCACAACCGAACAACCGAATGAACGACTGAAAGAGACCGACCCGCAGTTCGCCGAGCGCATGCTGCATTTCGCCGACGTGGAGGTCGCGCAAGACCCCGAAACGGAGCTTGAACCGACCACGCGCTATCTGGCCATTCTGGCCACGCTGCTCGGCTGCCAGGGCGCGAATGAGTTCCGCATTCAGCTCGGGCGCGCGCTCGACGCCGGGTTGACGCCGGTGCAGGCGAAGGAGGTCGTGTACCAGGCCGTCGACTACCTCGGCATCGGTCGCGTACGGCCATTCCTCGCCATCACGAACGAGGTACTCGAAGCGCGCGGAGTGGCCCTGCCGTTGCCCGACCAGACCACCACAACCATGGAGAACCGCCTCGAGGCCGGTAATGCCAAGCAGGTCGAGCTGTTCGGCGAGGGCATGGACAAGAGCTACGAGCGCAGCAAGGTGAACTATTGGCTTGCAGACAACTGCTTCGGCGACTACTACACGCGCACCGGGCTCACCAATCTGCAGCGCGAGATGATCACGTTCTGCTATCTCGCGGCACAGGGCAGCGTGGAACCGCAGCTGCTCGCCCACACGAAGGCGAACATCGCCCTCGGCAACACTACCGACTTCCTGCGCACAGTGGTACTGCAGAACCTGCCCTACATCGGCTACCCGCGCACGCTGAACGCCCTGCGCATCGTCGAGGAGGCCGACAAAGCGAAGTAAGGAGCGACGTTCAACCTGCAGGCATTGGCGTGGGGGCGGGCTGTTGCCTGATGAAGGTGCACGCATCCGTGGCGGGATCGTACGAGAACACCGCCTCCACGACTGTGCCATTCGGCGCATAATCGGCATCTTCTCCCTGACCCATTGCGAGATAGGCCGTGCCATCCTCCACCCATACATGCGTCGGCGTATCAAACGGGTAATACCCCAGCTTGCCCTCCAAACCAGGTTCCTTGGGTATTCCCAGTTCACGCCATGTGGCCCCTGAATCCGACGAGACATGCAGCGATCCGGCCTGCCCGACGATCACCGTGGCGTCATTGACCCATCCCGCCATCGTCAGATCGGACGGATATTGCATATACATCGGAATCTGCCGCCACACAGCCTCCGCATCCGCGCGCAGTTCGGGCAACGTGCCCGCGACCATCGCATACCCGACCGAGCCAAGCGTGTCGCCATACCCATATGCCACCCCGATGCGGTCGCCAACCACGGAGATGTAGGAGGGAGCCTGCACACCGTGCCCCAATGCCGACGTGAGCCACGTCGAACCGGCGTCCCATGAATAGAGGAGTTGCGCCGTATGCGTGCCCTCGTCGTACCCTACGAACGCCGTGAACTGTGGCGTGATCACATACCTCGACGGCTCGAGCCATAGCGTGGTGTTCGCGTTGATACCGCCTACGATGCGCGCGACGCCGTCGGGCACCTCGTGCCACGTCGTCCCGCCGTCGTAGGTCACCTCCAGCCTCTCTTTGGACAGACGATACCCGTTGCGGCCGTCGAGCACCGGAGCCGTGGGATCCGGCTCCGTCTTCTCGAACTGCTCCGGATACGCCAATCGCTGATACATGATCGGCTCCATCACCTGCGCGATGCGGTAACCGTCCTGACGCGGCTCCAATGCGAACACACACGATTCGTTGATCCCCGACTCCACGGCGTATGTCTGGCATCCATGCACGTCGGTGATGCGCTGGATCGACGCAAACCGCGGGCGCACCGTCGCGTCCAGCTGCACGTAGATGTTCCGCCCATCGGATTGGTCATACCGCGACGCGATATTCGGCAATCGCTGCACGGTGCGAATCCGCACCGAGCTCAACTGATACTGCGGCGCAACGCCGATTTCCTGCTGCCTGCCCTTCCACTGGCTGTACCATTGCGACACGTCATCGGTCACCGAACTGTCCGCAGACACGCGCGCAATCGTCTGCCCCGTCATCGATGGCACCGTGTAAGCGTGCCACCATGTGGACAGACGCACTGCGACGCCGGCCAACAGACCGATTACCACCACGCAGGCGATGATGATGGCGCGTATACGGTGGAAACCATTACCCCGTGCCGTTTCTTGCGACTGCCGCTCCCGACCCATACACCCAATCTACCCCACCAGGCGCATACCTCCGTCCCCGATGCACCCCATCGCGCAGTCGCCACCATACAGATCAGCCGTGCGCGTACAAACACACATGGCCAATATATGCGCGCCTTGCGTAAACGCAACATTACGCGCGACATTACGCAGAATCGGTGAGCATTCGGCGCTGTCTCTCGCCAACCCAAATCTGACCTCCTATAATCAAGGCAATGTACAGCCATCGAGGAGGAGGCACAGATGCAGGGATTTGCAACATATGTGAGTGAATACGGACCGGTGCGCGTGGACTGGCAGGATGACGCCGTTGTTCGGCTGCGCATCATTCCGCAGGCGGACTACGACGCCGACGGCGCAGGCGAGACGACCGGGCTCACCGACGAGACGTTCCGTGAGCTCGAACAGTACTTCGCCGGCGAGCTACGGCGGTTCACCGTGCCGATTGCGTTCGCGAGCGGCACCCCGTTCCAGCAGGCCGTATGGCGCGCATTGCTGCAGATTCCATACGGCGAGACGCGCACCTACGCGCAGATCGCCGAGGCGGTGGGACACCCGAAGGCCGTGCGCGCGGTCGGCTCGGCGAACAACCGCAACCCGATTCCGTTCATCGTGCCTTGCCACCGCGTGGTCGGCGCGAACGGCAATCTCGTCGGCTATGCCTATGGCGTGGAGATGAAGCGTTCGCTATTGCAGATGGAGATGCGCACCCTCGGGCAGTGACACGACAGCCAAAAAAGCCAAAGCACTCTATGAGTCAATGGGCATGGACTTTTCCATTGCCCTCGACGTCTTCCTGTGCCAACTCATTCACGGCAACGGGCTAAAGTTCGCGCGCTGGCACGCAGCTATGCGACGAACTGGGTATGGCCACCTACTTCGCTAATCCGTACCCTAGCTGACGGGGGCCAAGCAACGGAACCCAACGACATGGTTCGCCGCCTACCCAAATGCCGCACGATCGGGATGGGTATGGCGCGGGAAGCGCAGAGGATTGTCGGCGAAATCGACAACTGTCCGCACCTATCGAAGCCTTCGTTGATGAACTGTTTAAGCTTACAAGACCGGCAAAGGCGTTGCACTCCCAAATAGACAATGGGCATCATTGTAGTTATTACATTACGGCACTATAAGATGTATCTTGTGATTCTCCGTTCTGATATCAACGGTTTTCGTAGCATGCCGTACGGGACCTCTCGACAGCCACGCATCGCCCATGCAATCTGCGGTCACATCCCACACGCCACCATGAACTCGGGTATTCAAAATACCCGTATCATTGGTATACGTCGCCATCAAATTGGTGTTCCCATCGCCACTCTGTGAAGTGAACGAAACAATGCAATTGCTCATAGGGTCACCCAATGCATTCACGACAACTACCGATACGTGGAACATCGTATCCTCAGCCTTGTTGCGATGCAGGAAACCACCGCATCCCTGCAATCCAAAACCCACCAAGGCGCAGAACACAAGGAGCAGCATCTTGAATTTGAGCCTCCGGCCGAACAGCCTTCTCTCGTCATAGTCCATCATTGTTTGCGGTTATATACATCGTAATTAGAAATACTTTCTCAGATATTTATAGAATATCAAATCACTCAACAATTTGCCAGTTACAAAACAATATAAAACACTCCGCTTCCTGATGCAAGAGCGTATTCGAGCGTTCGGCCCAGGGACGCGCCCTCGTCGGCTATGCCTATGGCGTGGAGATGAAGCGTTCGCTATTGCAGATGGAGATGCGCACCCTCGGGCAGTGACACGAAATTGATATCTGCCATTGTATAGACAATGCATTACATAAGTTATACAATGGCAGATATCTATTTCGTTAGCCAGAAGACCATAGGAGTTCGCATGAGCGAGACAGCGACCGTGAGTTTTCGTACCGACCCGAAAGTCAAGGAAGAGGCCAAGGCACTCTATGAATCGATGGGCATGGACCTTTCCACCGCCCTCAACGTCTTCCTGCGCCAATCCATTCGCGACAACGGCATGCCGTTCAAGATCACCCGCGAACAACCAGAGAGCATCGAAGCACGCCGGCAGACGGAAGCACACGAAGGCAGGTCCTTCACCAGTTCCGAGAGTCTGATGAAAGACCTGATGGATGCTTAGCACCGTATTTCGCACCACTCAATTGGTGTTGACGCGCACCGGCTCGCATGACGACCTGTTCTGAACGGCAACCGTCACTCACATCAAAGTGCTACCGCTGCTCGAACAGCCAGCCCATGATCTGCGGATCGCGGGCGAACAGCCGCGCGCCCTCGCCATGCTGGTTCGAGGCTCCCCTTTGCTCGAACCAGGAGTCGGGCCGCACGTCGAGCACCAGCACCTTATCAATCTCGGCATCGCTCATGCCCTGCCCGCGGTAGAGTTCACGCAGCCGTTCATAGGCCTGCCGCGACGGATCCGCACCGTAGTATTCGTCGTGCGCGCCGATCACCAGACGCACCGGGGTACGCGACTTCGCCACCGATTCGAGATTCCCGTCGAACTGCGACGCACACTGCAGATACGCGGTGAACAGGTCGGGGCGCATGCCCAGCGCGCGCGACATCGTCTCGCCGCCGCCTGAATAGCCTTCGGCATACACACGCGAATGGTCTATGTTGTAGCGGGCGAGCAGGTATTCGGCGAGCGCGATCGCCTTTCGCGCACTGGTATCCTGCCAATCCTCGAGCTGCGGCGCGACGACCATCATATTGTCGGCGTAGTCGGGTGCCGTGAAGGCGAAATCCTCAGTGCGCAGATTCTCCCCCACGCCGAATCTATAGAGTCCCTGATACCCGGGCAACGTGAGGAACAGTGCCATCGGCGCGCCACCGTCGGCATTGCCAGGCAATTTCATATTGAAATGGATGTCGCCCTCGGTTGGCGAATGCAGCACGTTGTCGAGCGTGAATCCCCGGTACTGTTCCGTTCCGGGCGTAACTGACGCGTCCGTCGACGTGGATTCTCGCGCGCTCGGCGAGCGCGAAGGGGTCTGGGATGCTTGGCCATCAGGCGATCCGCACGCGCCGGCGCCCCAGATCATCGTCATCGCGAGCGCCAGCGCACCCCAGCGCCGTAGGTTCCGCATGGTCATATGGCATCACTCCAATCGGCAGCATGGTCATGCGTGTTCGGCACATGGTAGTCCGCACTGCGGGGAGTCGCTACCGGCAGTGCGCGCATACAGTATTCGCACAGACCACGTAACACAGCACAAGGAGATTCCATGGGCATTCTGTTCATCAATGGCGGCGAGATCGGCGGTAACACCGCGCACCTTGGCCACGCGTTCCTCGAGGGTCGCGATTTCACGCAGATCGACCTCGCCTCGCTCAAGGTGTACGACTACGGCACCCACTTCGCCGACGACCAGTTCGATGAGGTGCTGGAGGCGATGAAGGCGGCCGACACGATTGTGATCGGCTCGCCCGTGTACTGGCATGACATGAGCGGCATGACGCGCTGCCTGCTCGACCGCTGCTACGGCCCGGTCTCTTCCGACGACCTCGCCGGCAAACGCCTCTTCTTCCTGTTCCAGGGCGGCGCGCCCACGCAGCAGATGTACGAGCGCGGCGAATACACCATCAACCGTTTCGCCAGTCTGTACGGTATGGATTACATGGGCATGGCCCGTAATACAAGCGAGGCGCGCGCACTCGCCGCCAAGCTGTGATGCAGCAGCGTATGCGGGCCTACCGCATACGCTGCAAGCAATTGCTCAGACCGCCGCCACCGCCTCGGCGATCGGCGTCTCGCCGTTGGCCATCATGATGATCTTGCCGTAGGTGTTCGGCTGGTCGAGCACCGCGGCGAGCACTGCCGCCACATCGGCGATGGTATTGGGCTTCGAACGATCCGCGTTGAACTCGACCTTGCCCGTCGCCGGCTCCTCCGTGAGGTTGCCGGGCTGCACGATCGTGTAGTCGAGATTGGTACGCGTCATCAGCCACTGGTCCGCAAAGAACTTCGCGATGTTGTAATTGGTGATGTTCCGCAGATTCGGATCGTCCCACTTCTCGGGTTCGTCGGCGAACATGGAGCTGAGCAGAATGAAGCGCTTGATTCCCAGTTGCTGCGCCGCCATCATGAGCTTGACGGCACCGAACGCGTCGGTCTGCAGCAGATCCTTGCCGCGTGAACCGGCAACGAAGTAGACGGCATCGGCCCCGCGGAGATCCTCTACCAGACGCTCCACCGGCGCATGCAGATCAAGATCGACGGCCGTGACATGTTCCTCGCCCGCGAATCGATCCGGATGCCGCGAAGCAGCCACCACATCATACCCGGCTGAAACAAGATCATGGGTGAGCGCGGTGCCCACACGGCCCGACGCCCCGGCAACGAAAATACGCATGGTTCCTCCGTACAGTTGAAATCCGCTATGTTGGGGCCAGATTCTACCCGTCCTTGCAGCGGGCGTCCACATGTGCTTCGTGAGAAACCGGGAATGCCGCATGACTAGCATCGGATTTCGCAATCTGCCCGCAGATTGCCGCATAACCGACGAAATATGCGCATGGGTTTCGTCATCTCGTTGCAGATTCGCGAACAGACGACGAAACCCATGCACACACAATAGCAGACCCACGCTCAGGCACGCACCTGAACCACGTCGATCAAGCGGATGCTCTCCGGGCGGCAGCGGGGAATCCACACGCCGCGACGCTCCAACGTCGCTCCGCGGATCATTCACCAATGCCGGCAACCACCAGTTCGGAGAGGCACCAGCACAGGGCGACGATCGTTCCATCTGGTGCTCAACTAGGGAATACTAGGTACTTACTAGGGACTGGCGGGGACCAGCAAAGAAGCCACTCCTCCCCCCCTATTCCAAGTAATCTGTGCACGAATACTAGGGAATACTAGGGAATACTAGGGAATACTAGGGAATACTAGGGAATGGCGCGATTGCCAACAGTGCGCCGATCGCCCACGTCACCGGTCGAGCGAATAATACTGGGAAGGATCGCGGGAACTTGAGCCATGCCAATACAAAATCCCTTTCTCTACAAGTCCTCTCAATACTGGCCGCAGTGTCTTGGGCGTACGATCTAAACGAGCACATAGTTCCCTGACTGTGACACGGCCATGTGCATATGCGAGCTGTACTGCAGCTGTTTCGTAATCCGTCAGACTGGAAAGGATTCCCTTACTGATTCGACTTTCTAAAGAATCCTGATTTCGCAGCACACGAGATGTGATGCTGTTCTCGAGCGTCAACTGCACCTTGGCACCATCTGGCTCCGAGTATATCGGTTCATTGAGGAACATCCGCTGCATATCGGTATAGATACGCTGCACTCCTTCATTAAGTTCACGCGCCCAACCGAATTCAACCAAAGTTCGCGCAATACGAGGGTTACGCGCATATCGTGTCGTTCTCATATTGTCTAAGGTCACGATATTCGGCAGCTTGCCAGGACTCAGTATCTCAAGTCGGTCATCATACATAGATACTCGAATGTAGTCCCCGGAATACGCATAATCACGGTGAATGACCGCATTGACAATGCCTTCAAACCATGCGAATTCTGGATACTCAGGAATTGTCTCAAACCTTCCATCCTCTCCTAAGTACTGAAATTCACGTAATAGACTTCGGATCAACACGGCAGATTCCGCGATGATTTTTGGAATCGGCTTATCAAACGGCTGATCTTTAACTATGTTGAGACGCTGCCCTGTCTCCATACGATTACCTTGGAAACGAAGCACCCTCAAACGAGCCTGAGGCAAAAACACTGTGGGGTTTTCGGCGAATAAAAGTACGCCGGCATTGGTCAGATTGCCATCCACCAAGAACCGACGGCTACGAAGCACCTGCTCATCAGATGCGGAAGTTTTGAGTTTTTCTTTGTACTCATCAAGTACATCGTGGTCAATATCATGAATGGTGGCACCACGAACAATTTCATCTTCAAAACGCCGCTGATTCTTGTCATATTCAAGCGCCAAAATCTGCTGATGACCCAAAATCTGGCTTTTATCCCCCACTCTGAGGAATACCGCATCATCGCATTTACGGCGCACAACACTGCTTGTTGAAGGCTCAACATTAAGGACCAGCACAGAATCCTGTTCTCCACTCGAATTCAGCACATCGACTCGACGTACCGCAACGGAGGGCGCAGGCTCGCATTCCATGATATTGCAGCGTTCCATCTCATTAATATCTTGAGAACCCTGTTTGCGAAATCCTGTGATTTCACCATCGTCCTCAACGCCAATCGCCAATTCACCACCTGCGGCATTAGCAAAAGCCGTGATATGGCGCGCGACGTCTTTGATTTTGATTCGAGCGCTCTTCCGGTCAAAGTATTGCCCCTCCGGCATAGACGATAGTGCCTGTATATCATCGGAAAGCTCGACTGCCATTTTCCCCGCACTGCCATCTGCCACGATTCACCATCCCGTCATTCTTTCTCGAATCTTGAATATTATACGAAAAAACATCTGAACAATCACGGCGACGAATCCTGAGCACCACTGCTCCAGACGGTTACTTACGCATGTGGCTCGCCTGATTCGTCGAGCAAACCGCACCGCTCATACCGTACCGAGTAGAGCACGAGCAGCAGCACGGCGAGCGCGGCGAACGGGACGCCGCTCAGAGCGGGGTAATGGTAGTTCATATGCGAGGCGTCCAGCACGCCGCCGCCCACCATCGAGCCGACGGCATTGCCGAAGTTGAAGGCGATCTGCACAGTGGCCCCGCCTATGAGCTCGCCGCCGCCCGTGCCGGCCTCCGCCATGAGCAGCTGCTGCGGCGCTGAAACGAAGAACAGCGCGAACGAAATCACAAAAGCGAACAGCGCAGTGCTCCAGCGCGAGCCGGGCACGAGGAACACGGCGAGCAAGCCGAGGCAGGCGATACACTGGCCAAGTGCCGAAGTGCCGCCGGGCACCCAGCGGTCTGCGATGCGGCCGCCGATCAATCCGCCCACGACCATGCCGAATCCGGCGAGCATCATCAGCGCGGAGATCGTGTTGTTCGGCCATCCGCCCACCTTCTGCAACCATGGGCTCACATAGCTCCACCAGCAGAAAATACCTGTGTTCCCAACGAAAACAGCGATGAGCACCATCCAGGGGCCCGGTTGGCGGAGGAATCTGAATTGCCCGCGCAGACCAGCGTCACGCACAGGCGCCACAGATGGGATCCATGCGCGCGCGAGCACGGCGGTCACCGCGGCGCATACGGCAAGCGCCACAAACGCCAGTCGCCACGACATATGCTCGGCGAGCAGCGTGCCGGCTGGCACACCGAGCATGTTCGCCACGGTCTGCCCGGTGACCATCGATGCCACGGCACGCGCCTCCTTGCCCTTGCGGGCGAGCAGCTTGGCGATCAGCGTAGCTGTGCCGAAGAAGGCGCCATGCGGCAGACCGGCGAGGAAGCGGGCACCCACGAGCATCGGCGCGTTCACGGCCATGGCGCTCAAGGCGTTGCCCGCGCAGGCGATGACCATGAACATGACGATCAATGTGCGCGGCGGGATTCTACGGCCGAACACGAGCATCAGCGTGCCCACGCACACGCCGATCGCGTATGCCGAGATGAAGTGCCCCGCCGTCGGAATGCTCACCTGCAGGGTCTGCGCGGTTTGCGGCAGTATGCCCATCATCACGAATTCGGCGGCGCCGAGCACGAACGCGCCGGCTGCGAGCGCGAACAATCCCAAGCCGTTGCCGCCGGTTTTGCCTTGTCTTCCGCCGCGGTCGGCCCGCGTCGCCATGTTCGTCGCGCCTGTCATACGTGCACCTCACCTGTGTCTGCGCGTAAATCTACTGACTTAACAAAATAAGATTCGCAACCGACAACCACACGGGCATATCCGTGGCGGCCACATGCCCGCTCAGCGCACCGACTTCGATTCGAGCGGAATGTCCGAACGATCGGCGAGCGCGCGGTAATCCGGCCCGAGCCACAGATCGAGCTCACCTTGCCGCACAATGAGTGGCATGCGCGGGTGAATCGGCTTCATGTCGGCGTTCGCCTGCGTGGTGACCATTGAGAACTGCGAACCGCGACGCACGCCACCGACCAGCATGACCGGTTCGTCGGGCATGCGGAACACATACTGCTGTTTGATCTGCCTGCCGGTGCGCTCACTCACCGCGGTCTCGCTGCCATGCGATTCATAGAACCAGCGGCAGGCGATCACACAGCGGTCGTGTTCCATCGGCGCGCGCCACATCGGCTTGTCCGCGCTCTCGATGCGCGTATTGAACACAGGCTGCGGTGTCCACTGCTGCTCGAATCCCCATTGCGCCTCCGCTGTTTGCAGACTCCCACTCACCAGTTCCGGCACACCCACTGCCGTGTCGAACGCGGGCACGATGATCGGCACGACCGATTTCGGGTACGCCTCCACGCCGACGCCTGCGAACTCGCCGGCAGCAGGCTCCGCCGCAGTGAGCTCGTCGACGAGTCTGCCCACCTCCGCCATTGTCAATCCCAGATAATGTGCGCACATACCTCCAGAGTAATCCGCGCGCGCCCTGCAGCTGCCGGTCGAATATTGTGAAATATTGGACGAATTCGCCCAATATGCATGCCGGTATGCGAGTATGGATTGCAGATTCCCATTCCCTTCCAGCCGCGCAGGCATGCGCAGACAAGTGAGGCGAGATATGCGCTTGTTTGCACGCCCGGGCAAGCCGACGCGAACGAATCGACCACGCACGCGCATCGCCTCCGCAGTCCTCGATTGGGAACGTTCGCTCGCCCATTGGAAACGCGTGCTCACCGTCATCTTCACCGCATTGCTCACGGTGATCGCCGTGGTCTGCCTGGGCGTGGGAGTCAACATCGTCGACCTTGGGCGCGATACCCAAGCCATCCCTCCGGCTCCCGTCACTGAGATCGAGGCACCGCAGCTGCCGGTGCCACTCACCGACGATGCCATCGAGGCGGCCGGTCTGCATGAGGCGACGCCCACGGTTTCGGTCTCGCAGATGGCCGCGACCGCGCTCGACAATCTGGGCGCGGTGGACGGCAGCTCGACACTCGACACCGTCGCCATCTCACTCAGCAGTGATCAACGCGCGCAGATCGAGCAGAATCTGCAGGCGTTCGCGGACGCCGGTGCGCAGGTCTCGTTCGCCGTCGCCGACCTCGGTTCCGGGGGCGTGATCGCGGCGAACGGCGGCGTGGCGCGGTACCCGGCGTCGTCGATCAAGGCGCCGTACATCGTGTCGCTGCTGCAGGAGGGCGCGGTGAATCTGGATGAGACGGCGAGCGGGAGCACGCTGTCCGCGCAGATCAACGCGGACCATATTGCGGGCGTGCTGCGGTATTCCGACAACGACGGGTACGATGCGCTGTGGAACGCGCATCTGAACAGTGCGATCATCCCGTGGAGCGAAGGCCTGGTGGAGAATCCGGAACGCATGCGCGGATTCCAGTACCCGGATGTGAGCGCGGTGGAACTCGCGAAGATGTGGGTGAAGACGTACGGATACCTGTTCGCCGATGCCGCGGACGAATCGAACGCGGGCGAGACGGCGAGCGCACCGGCACGCGAATGGCTCGCCTCGAATATGCAGCATTCTCTCAATTCGTCGATCGACGCCGCACATGGCGGCGGCAACAGCCGCGATGCCGAGCTCGACCCATCGCTCACCGCGGGCGGTGCCAACGAGCTCAACGGTTCCGCGAATCCGGACGGCACGGTGGTGCTGAGCAAGGCCGGCTGGATCAACGGCGAGGGCGACTATTATGCGCTCAACGACGCCGGCATCGTGCTGCCGGGCGCAGACGCCGACGACAAGCCGGGCTATGTGATCGCCATCATGAGCAACGCGTGCGGCCGGGGCGATCTGCTCGCCGATCTCGCCGGCACGCTCCACAATATTCTGTCCTGATGCGCGAATTCACCCGCCCACCGCTCGCATTTGCCGTACACTAGGCTCTATGACTGGCAAACTGCACTTGCACAACCATTACAACGGCCTGAAAACGGCTGCACTGTTCGCGATCATGTGGGCGATCATCATGCTCATCTGGTGGGTCACCGGCGCGCGCACGTCCACGCTCGGCATCTACTTGGCCATCGGCGTCGGCACGTCGTTCATCTCGTACTGGTTCTCCGACAAGCTCGCAATCGCCTCGATGCACGCGCAACCGGTGACCGAGCAGCAGGCGCCCGAGCTCTACCGCATTGTGCGCGAACTGTCGCAGCGTGCGGGCAAGCCGATGCCGCGCATCTACATCGCGCCCACCGAGACGCCGAACGCCTTCGCCACCGGCCGCAACGAGAACCACGCCGCCGTCTGCTGCACGCAGGGCATTCTGCGCATTCTCGATGAACGTGAGATTCGCGGCGTGCTCGGGCACGAGCTCATGCATGTGTACAACCGCGACATCCGTACGTCGGCGATCGCCGGCGCCATGGCCACCGTGCTCACCTATCTCGGGTATTCGATGATGTACATCGGCAATTCGTCGAGCTCGAACCGCGACCGCGACAACGGTGCCGGACTTCCCGGACTCATCGGCATCGTGCTCTCCGCCGTGCTTGCGCCGATCGCCGCCTCGCTCATCCAGATGGCAATCTCGCGCACCCGCGAATACGACGCCGACGAAGACGGCAGCGAGCTCACCGGCGACCCGCTCGCGCTCGCTTCCGCGCTGCAGAAGATCTCGGCCGGCGTCGACCAGAATCCGCTGCCGAAGACGAGCACCGACACCTCCACCGCCGCCATGATGATCGAGTCGCCGTTCCGCGGTGCCGACATGTCCAGATTGTTCTCCACGCACCCGCCGACCGAAGACCGCATCGCGCGCCTGAACCAGATGGCCGTCGACATGGGGCAGATTGCTCCCGGCACCGCTTCGCCGCAGGTTGCGGGCTACGCTCAGTATTCGCAGTACCGCCAGCACTGAGCCTGCATGGTTGTGGACGCCCCTGCGGACGCGGCGCGCGCTTATGCCGCATCTATGGTAGACTGTCGAACGTGCGTCGCCGCGGGCACGCATTGCGGATGTAGTTCATCGGTAGAACGAAAGCTTCCCAAGCTTTAAAGGCGGGTTCGACTCCCGTCATCCGCTCCATTGAAAACGGCTGATTTCCAACGAAATTAGCCGTTTCCCATATCGCTTGCGATATACACTCAGCCGCGCGAGCCGTTCGCGTAGAAGCGCGCGAGCGTCTCGTCGCGGAACTCGTCGAAATAGCCGCCGTCGATCGAGGCGCGGATGCCGTCGAGCAAATGCACGAAGAAGTACTCGTTGTGGATCGTGGCAAGCGTGAACCCGTTCATCTCATGCGCACGCAGCAGGTGGTCCACATAGGCGCGCGTGTAGTGCGTGCACGTGTAGCACTGGCAGCCCTCCTCGAGCGGACCGAAATCGTGCTTGTACTGCGCGCGTTTGATGTTGTAACGGCCGTCGCGCGTGAAGATCGCGCCGTTACGCCCGCAACGCGCCGGCGCCACGCAATCGAAGGTGTCGCCGCCGTTCTCCACGCAGGCGAAGATGTCGTCCACTGCTGCGATGCCGAGCACGTGCCGGGGCCGGCTTTCGGGCATCTCGTCGCAGATCCACGCGCAGATGTCGCCGATGATCCGCTTCTCCATCGCGCCGCCTATGCCGACGCCATCGAAGTCGAGCGAGGCGATCTGCGAGGCCGCATGCCGGCGCAGATCCTCGTAGTTCGCACCCTGCACCACACCATAGAGTGCCTGGTACGGCTTGCCGAGGCGTGACTGTGTGAGCCGCTCGTGCTCGGCGACGCAGCGCTGTGCCCAACGGTAGGTGCGCTCAACCGAGTTCTCCTGGTAGCGGCGCGTGTTCATGAGCGTCGTGAGCTCGTCGAACGCGAACATGATGTCGGCGCCGAGCTTGTGCTGGATGTTCATCGAGATCTCGGCGGAGAAGCGGTGCAGCGAACCGTTGAGCGGCGACTTGAACGTGACGCCGTCCTCGTCCACGAACGCCATGCGCTCCTTGCCTTCGGCGATCACGTCGTCGGACTTCATGCCCTTCACATCCATCGCCAACGTCTTCTTGAAGCCCGCGCCGAGCGAAAGCACCTGGAATCCACCGGAGTCGGTGAAGGTCGGGCCGTTCCAGTTCATGAACTTTGCGAGACCGCCCGCCTCGTCGAGCACGTCCTCACCGGGGCGCTCGTACAGGTGGAACGCGTTCGACAGCAGACACTGTGCGCCGAGCTGGGTCATCGATTCCGGCAGCACGGCCTTCATTGCACCTTGCGTGGCCACCGGCACGAATGCCGGCGTCTTGATGTCGCCGTGTGGCGTGTGCAGAATGCCGGTGCGGCCATAGCGGGCGCCGCCTTTGCCCTTGCCGTTCGGGGAATCCGGCAGTCGCGTGGTCTGTTCAAAACGGAAGGCGCTGCGGTCGCCGGGTTTGCCCGGTTCCGCGCCGCGCGGATGCTCCACCAGCTGCGGGGCCGGTGCCTGCACAATGCTCTCTGTATTCGCTGTCATGTGCGCAATTCTAAGGCGTGCGGTTGTCCGCGTGAACAGATTGCGCACACCTACCGACGCTGCCGCCCGTCGCATATGTGCCCTCTCGTATGCGTCGCTCTCATGAGGAAGCACGTTCGTCATCAATCTGGACAAGTCGGCGCAACCACCGCTGAGTAAGACCATGATTCAGCGAATGAAGCATGAGACCCGCGCCGAACTTCTCCTGACGCACCACGTATATGATCATCGCCATCACCGTACGTGCGTCGTAATCCGCGGGGTCCACCACGTCGATCGGCGCGTCCAGTAACTTGGCGTGGAGCAATCCCAGGTAACCGAGGAAACCAAGGTCGGGCTGCCTGTCGAGCATCCGGTTCACCTCATCCATGAACCGCAGAACCATGCCGTTGTACGACACATAGAACGGATTCACCACTTCGCCGAACTCACCCATGCTCTCGAGCATGGGCAGGAACTTCGTGACGGACTCGTAGGAGTGCGGGGTTCCCGTTCGCGAAAGCGCCACACGTTGCACATGCGACGGGTGAGACAGCAGTTGCGTGAGATCCTCGTCATGTGCCATCGCCTCACGGCGTTCACGGGCAAACCACCAGAAATACGTTCTCGCGATTGCACGCAGATATGTATGCGCGAATCTATACAGATCGCGCGCCCGCATGAGATCGATCTCGCAACCTACGCCATATTCCAGGCAGCGAGCCAATCTGAGTGCCGCACTGGCCTTGATGTAATGCATGGCGTGACGCTCATCGACCAGCGCATACGCACGCCGGTAAAGCTCGAATGCGGCGCTCTCGTCCCGTTCGCACACCACTCCTTCAATACGCAGGTCACCGAGGAATACCAACGCCTCCGGGTCGCCGAGCTCCGCTGCCCGTTCAAAACAGATGCGTGCGCGCTCGCCGATCGGCGGCTGTTCGATCATCGGCGGATTCCCTTTGATGCTCGCCGTGTAGTAGCTGTTGAAATAATCGCCGTTGTTAAGGTCCTCCTTGTAGATTTTCCCGAGCGCGACCCAGGCACGGGCGTCACCACGACCAGCCGCATGCCGAAACAGAATCTCGGCGAGCTTGACGCAATCATGGAACCGCTGACGTTCGTCTTCGTCGGAGTAATCGCGATGCACGCGCATCGCTTCCTCCATATAGAACATCGCGCGCCGGTATGCCTCACGGCCGTGCGGATCGGATACCGAAGCCTTATCACAGTAATCTCCGGAATCGTCGAGGCTGGAATAGAACGGCGTTCCCGGCAGATTCCGGTAACTCTCCACCCACCGCTCATAGGGCATCACAGGCTCGCCCATCACATTCACCGGAGATATGGGCACCGGTTCGATCCGCACGGTGGAACTCTTCGTTTCGTCCGGGCCCCAGGCCCACCACGTGCCTTCAGGGTACAGACCCACGCGTTCGCGCCCATAGTAGTGCGGTTTGCCCTCGTCGTCCGTGGCGAACAGCGGATCGGTGAGGTACACCGCCGGCAATACCGGACCGATCACAATGTCGGCGAAACAGTAATAGTCCATGCCGTATTCGAGAATCGGCACCTTGCTGCGACTCTCGATGAACTCCCCAGACGGCTTGAATCCCTTCTCATGTTCGTGCAGGAATTCGAAATCTTCCATATCACTGCCCCATACCATGGCACAAGATTAGCAAACCGGGCCGGGCAGCACGGCACCAACCCGGATGCGGCGCGTTCGTCCCGCTCTATCGGCCATTTTTCGCATATCGTCATGGAATAGCCACCGTGTGACGCGCCACAGTGGCCGTTCTTCGCAGACAGGAACAAACCGGCCAACGGAGCGCATCCGAACCGGGCGGCCGCACGCAATCTGGTCTCCTCATTGGCTACTTTGGGCGCATCGGCATACACCAGCCAATGGAGAGTCTTCCTCATCGGCCAGATTCCGCAGCAGCACACAGATGAGCCAATGGAACGCGCCGCACGGCCGAGTTGGGGGCGGCGATCGGCACTGACGGCACTTATGAGACCGTCGGCGGGAGCAGCAGCGCGCGAATCTGCTCGGCGGATTCGAAACGCACGGCATGCAGTCCGAGTTCGCATGCGGCGGTGGTGTTGGCATCGTTGTTCTCGACGAACAGCGTGTGCGCGGGGTCGAGATGGAAGGCGCGAATCGCGCGTTCGAACAGCGCAGAGTCCGGTTTGGCAATGCACTCGCGCGCGGAGATCATTGTGCCGTCGAGCAGGCCGAGCCACGGGTATTTCGCATGCATCTGCTCGACCACGGTCTCCGAGCAGTTCGCCAGGCCGACTATGCGCACGCCGACGCCCCGCAGCTCGCGGAGCAATGTGGATATGCCGACGGGCATATCGTAGAGTCCAAGCGCGCGATGCTGCAGCAGCAGGCGCAGAATCCAGCCGACCGCGGGACCGTGCTCACGGGTGTAGTCGTCGAGAATCTTGCCATCCGGCACACCGGCGGCGGCGCGCGCACGGCAGAATTCATAGCCGTGCGGGTCACGGTCGTCGAAGAACATGTCGGTGACGCCGGGCGGGTAGAACGCGCCCACCACGCGACGCGGGCGCCAGTCCACGAGCACGTCGAAATAGTCGAACACGACGGCGGAGAAATCGGTCTGCACACTGCAAGCGTAGCGGAAAATGCGGTCTCGTGAATTCCAAAGATTCTTTTTCGAAAGAACAATTCAGTTTTCAGTGGACATTCAGGAAACTTCAAGAAGACGTGGCTTAACTGAGTACTATCACAAGAATAGATTGCCCGAGCGCGATCATGAGGAGACATATAGGGAGAGTCGATGGCTGACGACAACAACAATTGGCCTACCGGCACGCCGGACCAGAACGCAGGCTCCGACGAGCACCACACCGACGCCAACATTGGCGCGAACACCGAAGATTCGAACACGGCACCTGCCGCACCTGCAGACGAACAGCCCACCTCCGTGCTGACGCCGGTTTCCGGTTCCGCCACCGAGCAAGGCGAGAAGAACGACTCGACTTCGGTGGACGAGACCCGCAAACCGGAACCGTACCGCTTGGCACCGCAATACGGTGCGTATGCACCGACGTCCCAGCAGGAGACGACGCGCATCCCGACGCCTCCGCAGCAGGGTGCGCCGAACGCACAGCAGTCCGGACTGCCATACCAGACGCAGAACAATCCGCAGAACATGCCATATGGCGTGCGCGTGGACCAGAACCAGCAGAACGCGTCACAGGACGCACCGACTGCTCAGAACCGCAATCCGTACGGTGTGCCAACGGGCAATCCGTTCGCGCCCAGCAACGGCACGCCGGCAGGTCCGGGCAATCCGAACGGCCCGGCACAGTCGCCGTTCGGGCCGGGCAGCCCACAGCAGGGGCAGCCGGCACGTACGCCGAGCAACATCATTGTCGCGGTGGTCGCGGCACTCGTTGCGGCGGCGATCTGCCTGGGCGTCGGCTATGCGGCGCTCACCAACGGCTGGGTGAAAATCCCCACGTCAAGCTCGCTGAGCAGCCTGTCATCGAACAGCCACGGCTCCGGATCGGCCACGGTGGAAGGCGGCGAGGCACCGAACTGGGCCGGCGTCTCCGCGAATGTGTCGAAGTCGGTCGTATCGATCCAGACCGTCGTGGACCAGGGCGAAGCCAAGGGCTCCGGCGCAATCCTCGACAAAGAGGGCCACATTGTGACGAACAACCACGTGGTCTCCGGCGCCAAGCAGATTCAGGTGACGCTCGACAACGGCGACATCTACAGCGCGAAGGTGGTGGGCACCGATTCCACGACCGATCTCGCCGTGATCAAGCTCGACAATCCGCCGAGTGACCTGACGCCCATCACATTCGCGAATTCCGACAGCCTGACGCCGGGTGAGCCGGTCATGGCCATCGGCAATCCGCTCGGCTACGACGGCACCGTGACCACCGGCATCGTCTCCGCGCTGAACCGACCCGTCACCGTGATGGACGAAGAGAACAACAACGCCATCGTCACCAACGCCGTGCAGATCGACGCCGCGATCAACCCGGGCAATTCGGGCGGCCCCACCTTCAATGCGGCCGGTCAGGTGATCGGCATCAACTCGTCGATCGCATCCACCGCCTCGAGCACCCAGACCGCCGGCTCCATCGGCATCGGCTTCGCAATCCCGGCGAATCTGGTGAAGCGGGTCTCCGACGAGATCATCAAGAACGGCAAGGTGGAACATGTGGCGCTCGGCGTCACGATCCAGAGCGCCACGGTGGAAGCGGACGGCGTGACCCGCGGCGGCGCCGTGGTCAAGTCGGTCGTCGCGAACAGCCCGGCAGCCAAGGCCGGCGTGAAGACCGGCGACACGATCGTGGGCTTCAACGGCCTCGCCGTGAACAACAACTACTCGCTGCTCGGATTCGTACGTGCCGCGGCAATGGGGTCCACCGCGAAACTCACCGTGGTGCGCGACGGTCACACGATGGAACTCAACGTGACCTTCGACCAGGCCGAGGCGGCGGTGAACGGCAACAACCGCAGCGACAGCCAGAACAACCAGAACAACAACGGTCAGAACGACCAGAACCAGAACAACGACAATAACAATAACAACGATGGCAACAGCGACAACAACAATCGCAACCGCAACAACGACGGACTCATCGATCCATTCGGCATGTGGTAAACACCTGAGTTGACCGGTTCGGCAAGAGGGTCTGCAGAGCGATCTGCAGACCCTCTTCCCATATCACCTGTACCGGGAACACGCCAGTGGGTGCGGTTTGCTATAGTGAGAACCCATGCGCGGCAAACGCGCGAATACAACTGAATATGCAGCAATCTTTTTACGCCGTGTGTCGTAAGCGCGCCAAGCCGGGTGCCGTGTTCGATGGGCTAACAAGGCGTGAAGCTAGCTTTCCACACCCGCATGCGCAACAGCAGGCAGGTGTGGAAGACGATACCGACGTAAGGAGATGCGATGAAGAAAATCATCGATCTTTGCAAGGAAGTTCCGCTCCTTCCTCTCACCATTCTGGCGGCCATACCGCTGGCCCTCATTCCGCAGTGGCGCCCGTGGGGCCACATTCACCCCGCATTCGACCCGGGTGTGGGCGAATGGATCATCATCCTGTTCGTGGCATGGACCATCTACACGAGCATCCGCGAGATGATCGAAAGCATTAAGCACGGCCATGTCGGCGTCGATCTGCTCGCCATCGTCGCGCTCATCTCCACCGTCTGCGTACAGCAATACTGGGCGTCGTGGGCAGTGGTGCTCATGGTGGCCTCCGGCGAGGCGATCGAATCGTACGCGCAGAACAAGGCGCGCGGCAATCTCACTGCACTCATCAAGGCGGCACCGCAGCAGGCGCATGTGGTCACGCTGCCCGGCGCAACGGACGGCGGCGACGCGGAAATGACCGAGGAAGGTTTCCGCAAGGTGCAGCAGGCCGTCGAGCAGGCACAGCGCGAAGGCAAGCCGATCAATATGGGGAACGGTCATTTCGACACGGTTCCGGTGAACGACGTCAAGCTCGGCTCGGTGCTCATCGTGCTGCCCGGCGAGATCGTCCCCGTCGACGGCCAGCTGCTCTCCGGCACCGCAAGCGTCGACCTGAGCAACATCAACGGCGAGCCGGTGCCGCGCACCCTGTTCGCCGGCGCAAAGGTGCTCTCGGGCTCCATCAATGGCTCGACCACGATGATGCTGCGCACCACCTCGCTTGCCGCGGATTCGCAGTACCAGCAGATCCTGAAACTCGTCTCGTCCGCGGAGGAGTCGCGCGCCGCCGTGGTGCGCACCGCCGACATGCTCGCCGTGCCGTTTACCATCATCTCGTTCGCGATTGCAATCGTCGCGTGGATCGTCTCGGGCACCGGCCTGCGCTTCGCCCAGGTGCTCGTGCTCGCCACGCCATGCCCGCTGCTCATCGCCGCGCCGGTCGCGTACGTCGCCGGCACCGCGCGCCTCGCCAAGCAGAAGATTCTCATCAAATCTCAGGATGTGCTGGAGAATCTGGGTCGCGTCACGCATGTGTTCTTCGACAAGACGGGCACCCTCACCGTCAAGCAGCCGCAGGTGGTGCGCGTCGAAAAGGCCAAGGACATGCCTGCGAACGTCTCCGAAGACGAGATCCTCATGCTCGCCGGCATGGTGGAGGGATTCTCGGTGCACGTGCTCGCCAAGGGAATCGTCGCCGCCGGCAAGGAGGCGATGGCACGCTTGCACAGACTGCCGAGTTCGAGCGGGAAAACGGCGAATGACGGGAATCTGAACACCGGCCAGCGCGAACTGCCGAACCCCAACGAGAACTACCCTGTGGTGGGCAACGTCACCGAGACGCCAGGCAAGGGCGTCACCGGCACGGTGGACGGCCACAAGGTGGAGGTGGGGCGTTTCGCCTTCGTGACCGAGCAATCCATCGCATCGCAGGAAGTGCACACTGCGCAGGAAGAGGCGCGCAACGAGAAGGCGATGGAACAGGCGGACCGCGACGCCGCCAAACTGTGGCCCACCGAACTCGAACCCGACGAGATGGCCACGTACATCGCCATCGACGGCAAGCTCGCCGCGCGCATCGTGCTGCGCGACGTGCCACGGTACAACGCGAAGCAGGCGATCGCAGAACTGCGCGAGCTCGGCGTGAAGGAAGAGACGATGCTCACCGGCGACAAGAAGGCGTCTGCCATGATCATCGCGAACGAGGTGGGCATCACCGACGTGCGCTATGAACTGCTGCCGCAAGACAAGGTGAATGCCGTGCGCGAGGCCGCTGCCGCCGAGAAGACCGGCCGGGAGTCGGGCTGGGAGCGTTTCCTGGCGAAGCTGTTCGGCGAGCCGATTCACCGCGATGTGACGATGATGGTGGGCGACGGCGTGAACGATTCGCCGGTGCTCGCAGTGGCCGACATCGGCATGGCAATGACCGACGGCACCTCCACCGCCGCCTCGGAAAGCGCCGAAGTGGTGATTATGAACGACGACATCGGCGCAGTGCCGCTCGGCGTGAAGATCGCCCGCCGGACCAAGCAGCGCATGCTGCAGGCCGTGCTCGTCGGCATTGCGCTGGCGATCGTGGGCATGGTGTGCGCGGCGTTCAACCTGATCCCGGTGGTCGCCGGCGCGTTCCTGCAGGAGGCGATCGACGTCGTCTCCATTCTGTGGGCGCTGACGGCGCTGTTCAACCGCAAGTAAACGCGCTATGGGCCGTCTCGGTTCGCCGGGCGGCCCATGTCCGTCTCCGGGGAATCTGCGAGACGAACCAAGTACTCTCCACTTGATTGGTCTCACTACCCCTCCCCTAGTGAGACGAACCAAGTACTCCCTGCACTGGTTTGTCTCACTAATCGCCCCTCAACACGACAAACATGGCATTATCTGCACGTGTTTGTCTCACCGACCGCCTCCTAGCGCGACAAACACGGCATTATCTACACGGGTTTGTTTCGCGAATCCCAGATTAGTGAGACATATTAAGTAATCTCCACTTGGTTCATCTCACTCACCCCACCCCAGCGAGACAAATCAAGCAGCCGATACTTGCTTTCGCTCGCAGATTCCGCCTCAGTGAAACTTCGTATGCCGGCACTACTTGGTTCATCTCACTGGCAGAACAATTCTGAGACAAACCAAGTACGCGCTACTTAATTTGCCTTGCAGATTCCGCCTCAGTGAGACCTCTTAA
This sequence comes from Bifidobacterium animalis subsp. animalis, assembly GCA_004154635.1. GTDB lineage: Bacteria > Actinomycetota > Actinomycetes > Actinomycetales > Bifidobacteriaceae > Bifidobacterium > Bifidobacterium animalis_B. Next base: position 210,159 of record RSDC01000001.1, on the reverse strand, counting down.
ACCGGCACTACTTGGTTCATCTCACTGGCAGAGCGGTTTTGAGATGAATCAAGTAAGCCTTACTTGGTTCGTCCCCCAGCCCTTCCCCCAGCGAGATAAATCAAGTGCGCGGCTCTTCACAGATTCGCGAGTGTGGGCTAATCTATTCTCGTGACTCAAGATTCTGAACTTCGTATTGCTGTTATTGGCGCGGGCCCGGCCGGCGTCTACTCCTCCGACATCTTCCTGCGCCAGCTCGCCAAGCTCGGCGACGAACTCGGGCTCGGCACGGATGCGCGCATCGATCTGTTCGAGAAACTGCCGGTGCCGTTCGGCCTCGTGCGCTATGGCGTGGCTCCGGACCACCCGTCGATCAAATTCATTGCATCGGCGCTCGAGAAGACGCTCGACAATCCGAACATCCATCTCTACGCCGACGTCGAGTTTGGCAAGGACGTGACACTCGAGGATCTGCTTGAGCGGTACGACGCGATTCTGTTCGCGACCGGTGCGATCAAAGACAAGCCGCTCACGATTCCGGGCGCCGATCTCGACGGCGTGTACGGCGCCGCGCGCTTTGTGGAGTGGTACGACGGCTACCCGACCGGCGTGCGCGAATGGCCGCTCGAAGCGGAACGCGTCGCGGTGATCGGCGGCGGCAATGTGGCGATGGACGTCGCGCGCGAACTCATGCGCAACGCGGACGATCTGCGTGCGAAGACCGACATTCCCGACAACGTGTACGAGGGCATCAAGAACAACAAGGCGAAGGAACTCCACTTGTTCATTCGCCGCGGCGTCGCGCAGGCGAAGTTCTCCGTGCAGGAGCTGCGCGAAATGGAGAAGCTGCCCGGTGTGCAGCTCATCATTGACGAAGACGACTTCGAGCTCGACGACGACACCGTCGAGGAGGCGGGCAAAGACAAGCTCACGCGCCAGATGGTGGAGGAGCTGTTCGTGATTCGCGACATGGCCGAAGACATGGAAGACGACGGCGACGTCGACTTCGAAGGCAACCCGGCCGACCGCAAATACTACATCCACTTCAATTCCGCGCCCACCGAGATTCTCGGCGAAGACGGCAAGGTGGTCGGCATTCGCGTGGAGCGCACCGAAACGGGAGCGGACGGCAAGATGCACCGCACCGGCGAATTCACCGACTACCCGGTGGAAGCCGTCTACCATGCCATCGGCTACAAGCCGGAATCAGTGCCGGGCATCGCCTACGACGAGGGCGGCGCGCACCTGGCCAACGCGAACGGCGACGGCCGCATCACCGTGGATTCCGAGAATGGCGAGATTCGCGAACGCCTCTATGCGACCGGCTGGGCGAAGCGCGGCCCGGTGGGACTCATCGGCTCAACGAAGTCCGACGCGCTCATGATTGTGACGGCCATGCTCGAAGACCTCGCACAGAACAAGGAGAACGCGCGTCTCGCACCCGACCGCGACCCCGAGTCGATCGACCGTCTGCTTGCGGAGCGCGATGTGCGGCCAATCGATTTCGCCGGTTGGAAGCGCGTGGACGCGTACGAGCGTGCCGAAGGAGCCAAGGAAGGCCGCGAGCACAAGAAAGTGATCGACCCCGACCAGTTCCGCGCACTCGCACACGGCGAGTGATCTCTTTCGCGCATACAAATCGAGGGGCGCTGGCATGCAGACCAGCGCCCCTCGGCTATGTTCGGAGACCGCTTACTTGCTCACAAGCGAGATGCGCTCGCGAATGTGCGGCTGCGAGGACTCGATCTCATCTACGATGCCGATCGCATAATCGGCATAGCTGATCTCGCTTTCGCCGTTGGAGTTCAGCGTCAGCTCCTCGCCGGCGAGCTGATATTCGCCGGTGCGCGGGCCGTCCGCCACGAAATTGGCCGCAGGGCTCACATAGGTCCACTCGAGCGAGTCACGCGTGCGCAGATCGGCCAGCGCCTTGCCGTGCGCCGCCGAAACGCCCTTGAACGCGTCCGGGAAGTCCGGGGTGTCCTCCAGCGCGGTGGTGTGGTCCTTGTCCACGAACAGACTGCCGGCGCCACCGACCACAATGAAGCGCACGTCGGTGCCCGCAAGCACGTCCGCCACATGCGCCACCTCGCGCGGCAGCTCGTCATAGGTCTGCGGGGTCCAGGTGCCGACGGCGTTGACCACCGCGTCGAATCCGGCCAGATCGGCCGCGGTCAGGTCGAAGGCGTCCTTCTTGAGCACATGCTGGGCCGCGGTCTTGTTATCCCCGCGCACCACGGCGGTCACGTCGAGTCCGCGATTCACGGCCTCTTCAACCACCAGACGACCGACCTTGCCGTTTGCACCGATCACTGCAATCTTCATGTTCTTCATTTCAGTCCTTTCCGTTCGCGCAACATCAGTTGCGCGTGTTGCGCGATGTGTTTGCATGACGCAGATGTTTGTTGTAACATTTGTTATTACAACGTGTTGATCTCAGTAAAACACCATCTCGTTGTAATGTCAAATATTACAACTCTTCGGCGTGTCGCCCAGGACCCTTGAGATCAACCGCGCGGAGAATACTTGGAATATAACGAAAGGAACACCATGCGCGTTTCATCACGCTTCCCCATCGCCGTGCACACCATGCTCTGCATTGCGCATTTCGAGCAGAGCGAGAAGGTCACGTCCGCGTTCATCGCCGGCAGCGTGAACGTGAACCCCGTGATCATTCGCACCGTGATCCGGCAGCTCAAAGACGCCGGCCTCGTCACCGTGGATGCCGGCGTCGGCGGCGCGCATATCGCGAAACCACTACGCGACATCACCTTGCTCGACATCTACGTCGCGGTGGAGGGAGACGACCGCCGCATCTTCGGGTTCCACGACAACCCGAATCCGCAATGCCCGGTCGGCGGCAATATCCACACCCTGCTCGACGGCGAGCTCGAAGACGCCCAGCGTGCGCTCGAGACCAGGCTCGCGCACACCACACTGCAGGACCTCGTCGACCGCCTCGATTCGATCACCGCGCCCGACACCACCCCCTCCGCCTGAGCGGGCAACACGCCGAATTGCGCTATTACGAGCATTGGTGTAATCTAAATCTTTGTCTGCGAGCGTGGCGGAATGGTAGACGCGCTGTCTTCAGGTGGCAGTGAGCTCATGCTCGTGCGGGTTCAAGTCCCGCCGCTCGCACCAACAAGAAACGGCTGATTTCCAACGAAATCAGCCGTTTTGCTTTGTCGCCAAAAGTCGCTTCTGCAAAAATTATGCAACGTTCGAGAGTCTTCTGAGAGCATTCCCACACAAACAAGCAACATTCGTTACGGGATATCATTATCTGTTACGGGATAGCCGGCCCTCGACAGCAATGTACACAATTGTGCGAAAGTGATATCAGTAGGGCGCTTTCAGCGCTTCATATGGTGCAACATGATAGATTTCATCGCCGGCATTGGCAGCACTACAGAAGTCTGGCTATCCCGTAAGGAATAACGCTATCCCGTAAGAGATAAGGCACCGGACATCCGGAATTCCGGATACCCAGAATATCGATGCCGTAGCACACTATTCGGCACGCCGCCTGAACAGCACCTGCACATGGGGAGAGATGCGGCACCGCATGCCTACTACCAGCTCAAGATGGCGGAATCTCAACAAATTGCGAATACCGCCACAGCACAATGAGGTGCCCGGCCACCCCATGTCCCATAGAGTGAAAGTATAAGTTCATCAACAACTGAAAGGATGAACACCATGTTTTGGATTTGGACACTTATTGTAGGCGCAATCATTGGCGCGATCGCCGGAGCAATCACGAACAACGGGCATTCGATGGGCTGGATCAGCAACATCCTAGCCGGTCTCGCTGGCTCGGCACTCGGTCAGGGGCTGTTCGGCGCCTGGGGCCCGAGCTTGGGTGGCATGGCAGTCATACCTTCGATTCTCGGCGCGGTCATTGTTGTGGCGATCGTGAGCTTCATCGTCATGAAGGTGCGCGCGTAACACCGCTCGCCAGACTCTGCCACACCGGCACCCACACGGGACGCAACCCTAGGCTGCGCCCCTTTTTTCATGCCATTGCTTCCACGCCGCGTATGCTTCCACGCCGCGTAAAAAGGGACATCTTGCGCGCCCTATATGTCCCAAATTACGCAAGCTGGAATCTACGGAGGTTCATAAAGCTACATAAAGTTACATAATCTGCGTAAAAAGAGACATCTTGCGCATCTTTTCTGTCTCTTTTTACGCAGAGGGAAGGGCATAACCAGAACCGTCTATAATCACTCGCACACACTGCCCACGAGAATCTCCGCTTCCACCGTGAGCTCATGCACATCGGAGAGATCGAGCGCGTCCACATCCACATTGAACAGCAACGGCGTCATGCGGGCGAAGGCGAGCACATCGTCGGCCGGCATCGGGAAGGTGTGGGAGACGAGCCGGCGTTCCAGCATATCGAAATGCTCGGCGAACTGCCCCACCACCTGCTCGTTCGAATAGTCGCCGTGGCGCAGCTGGCCGCGTGCGAGCTCGCGCAGCTGCTCGTCATGCCGTGCGCCGGGCACCACCTTGATCACCACGCCCGAGCCGCCGAGCACGCGCGCGAATTCCGCGTAGTTGACCGGCGAGAACACGTCGAGCACGCAGTCCACGGCGCCGTCGCGCACCGGTAGTTCGGCCAGATTCCCCACAAACCACTTCACTGCGCACCCGGCGTCTTCGCGCGCCGCCAGCTGCACGGAATCCTTGGAGATGTCGAACGCGAGCACCGTGGCATCCGGATGCGCCGCCTGCACGGCGCGCGCATAGAATCCTTCGCCGCAGCCGACGTCGAGTATCACCGGCGCGCGCATCTGGGGCCCGCTCCCCCGCAGATCCGCACGCCCGCGTGTGTCGCGCAATTGCGCGCCGGAACGCGTGCGCAGGCCCGCGAAATCGATGGGCGCGGCAATCTGCCCGCAATACCGCCCCACGGCACTCAGCACGGCGTCGACGATATGCGAGTAATAGCCGGCGGAGAGAATCTGCCCGCGGTGCTCGAACGACTCCCTGCTGTAATACTCCGACTGCCGCGCTCCGGGCGCCAGATTCACGTATCCCTGCCGCGCCACGTCGTAGGTGTGGCCGCGTTCGCAACGCAGACTCGTGCCCTCCAGCCGCAGCTCCTCACGGCACAGCGGGCACACGAAGTATTTCCAGGAATCCGCAAACCGCGCCAATTTCTCCGGACTCATCGCGACCTCCCGTCACATTGCCAGATTCCACGCAAATCCTAACAAAAAAGCCTCCCGAAGGAGGCTTGCACTGTGCGGCCGGTCGGCGGAAATCCCGCGATCAGTCGTGCGGGCGCGTGTTCAGCCTGCTGTAGTAGAACGACGCGAGCACGCAGAACACGAGCGTGGCGATGTTGAAGATGAGCTCGACCCACCACAGAATCTGGTTCCACACGTTGCTCAGCGGTCCGAACACGCCCGGCAGTGTGACGAGCCAGCTGATGATCACACAAATAAATACCCAGATGCCGTATTTCTGCCCCATCTGCTGGTCATAGAGATGCGCCGGCGTGAGCTCGAAATTCGGCTTGTTGTTGTACACCGCGTACACACCGAACACCAGCAGCGCGACCAGCACGATCACGTTGAGGACTGTCATGATGATGTTCTGCGCTACCATGACGCTTCCTTTCCTAAAATTCCTGTATTTCTTTCACAGATTCTAGGCTCGCCCTCCCCGCCCCCGCCCTGATTACGCGCACCGCGCTACGCGTTTTCGACTCTGGCAGCCGAATATTTCACGTGATATCACGCGCAGACTACGCTGGTCTTCAGTTTCACCCGACGAAAGGCAGCCCATGGAAATCGCGATGATCAACGAACACGAATTCCAGCAGGATCTCGAGGCCACCGCCCTGCCGGCCCTAGATTCGTGCATGCATGACGGCTACATGGACCCGGCCGTCTCGGATTGGCATGGGCACAGACTGCGCACGCTGCACCCGGCGAACGGCACCCCGAACAAGCTGCATGTCGTGTGCTACGACGTCGAGAAATTCCATGCCCTGCAGATTCCCGGCTCCTCCCGCCAAACCCATGGCACCGTGCTCATCTCGCACGGATTCACCGAGTTCGCGGCCAAATACAAGGAGATGGCATGGTACTTCCTGCTCGCCGGATTCTCCGTCTGCATTCTCGAACACCGCGGGCATGGCTATTCCGCGCGCGATGTGAGGAACGACCAGATTGTGTACATCGACACATGGCACCGCTATGTCGCCGATCTCGCGAAATGCGCGCGGACGATCGCGCGCCCGATGGCAGGCTCGAAGCCGCTCGTCCTGTTCGCGCATTCGATGGGCGGCGGCATCGCAGCGGCCATGCTTGAGCGCTACCCCAACATCGTCGACAAGGCGGTGCTCTCGTCGCCCATGATCGAAGCGAATCTGCATGTGCCGAATTGGCTGGCGGCGCTGGCCTGCGGTGCGGCCTGCGATCTGGGCCGCGGCAAGGCCATGGCACCGGGCCAGCACGCGTTCACGCCGCTCATCGACATCAAAGACAACCAGGGCGCATGCATGCAGCGTCTCGAATGGATGAAGAAGCTGCGCATCGCGAACACGCATTACCAGACCTCGGCCGCGGCGAACGAGTGGGTGAGGCAGGCGATCCGCCTGTCCATCGCCGTGCAGGACCCGCATATGTGCGAGCGCATCGAGACGCCAATCCTGCTGTTCCAGGCGGGCAACGACCACTGGGTGCGCAACAAGGCGCAGAATCGCTTCGTCAAACGCGTGGGCAAGGACGGCGGCGACATCCGCATGGTTCGCGTGCCCGGCTCCGTGCATGAGATCTTCACGATGCCGAACAGCGTGATGGCACCGTATCTGAAGGAGATCCTCACGTTCCTGCAAACGAGCGAGCCGGTCACCGTGCTCGTCTGAACTCAGGCGGGGCGCGCCGCCGGGGCCGGTATTTCACGGCCTGCGCGATACTATGCGTGCGAGAGATGAGCGGAAGGAGCCCCGGTGTCTGAACACAGCGATCCACAGCACGACCACGGCACACGCAATGTGAATTCGCCGGAGGAACTCCATGAGATGCTGGCGCGGTCGGCGGCCACCGAGCAGGCTGATGCGCGCGACGTGCTCGTCGAGGAGGCGGTGTCGGGCACAGGCGAGCAGGCGCCCTCCTTCGAGCAGACGCCGCGGAAAATGGCCATCGGCATTGCATGCGTGCTCATCGGCGGCACATGCTGGGGCGTCAATGGCGCGGTGTCGAAGATCCTCATGGAGGAATACCACGCGGCTCCGCTGTGGATCGCCTGCGTGCGCGAGATCATCGCGGGGATCATCTTCCTCGTGGCCGCCATGATCGGCACACCGCACTCGCTCAGGTCGGCAGTGACCAGCTGGCGTGAATACCCGAAGTTCGTGGGCGCGGCGCTCACCTGCGTGACGCTCGTGCAGGTGGCCTACCTGTTCTCGATCCATTGGACGAACGCGGGCACCGCCACCGTGCTGCAGACGGTGAATCTGCTCATGGTGCTCATCTATGTGTGCGTGAGGGCGAAGCGCAGGCCGTCGAAACGCGAGGTGATCGGTGTCGTTCTGGCGTTCGTGGGCGTATGGCTGCTGGCCACCGGCGGCAAGCTGAGCACGCTGTCGATGCCGCTGCCCGGCCTGTTCTGGGGTCTCATGGACGCATTCTCCTGCGCCTGCCTCGCCATCATTCCGGTGGGACTCATCGCCCGCTACGGCAATCTCACCTTTAACGGCCTCACTTTCCTCATTTCCGGACTCATATTGCTGCCGTTCGTCAAACCGTGGGAGAACGCGCCGCATTTCGACGCGCGCGGCTGGTGGCTCATGGCCTTCACGGTGGTTGTGGGCACCGTGATCGCGTTCTGGCTGTTCATGGCGGGCGTCGTGCGCATCGGCTCAATGCGAGCGACGCTTCTGGCGACGATCGAGCCAGTGACCGCCACCATCTCGTCGGTGCTGTGGACCGGCTCGGTCTTCACTCCCGTCGACATCGTCGGCTTCGTGCTGATCCTCATCATGAGCTTCCTGGTTCAATAGACCGAAAACCGGGCCACTACGAATGTATTCATGTATTCATCTGTTACGGGCCAAGATCTCTGTTACGGGCCAAGATCTCCGTTACGGGCTATCAAAACCCTTACGGGCTAGCCTTTTCTGCTACGGGCTAGGACTCACGAGATATTCCCGGCATAGGATTGTTGAAAAATGGCGGTTTCATAATTCCCGCATCCCGGAAATACAAGGTGCTGCCCTAGCCCGTAGCAGAAAAGGCTAGCCCGTAAGGTGAATCTTAGCCCGTAAGAGCTTGGATGGCCCGTAACGGTCTTGAATCAGCACGGCAGGCCGTGCCTACCTCGCGAGGGCGTCAGCCAGGAAGTCGCGCTGCAGAATCAGCAGATTCCTCGCCACATCCGGGTCGTTCGTCATATGCGTGATCCCGGTGAGCGGCAGGAAGGTGTGCGGACGACCGGCCTCCATGAGCGCCTGACTCAGCCGCAGACTATGCGCGATTGTCACGTTGTCGTCGGCGAAGCCGTGGATCAGCATGAGCGGCCGAACGAGCTTCGGCGCGTCCAGCACAATGCTGTTGTCGGCATACACCTGCGGGTCCAGGCCCAGGAAGCGCTCGGTGTAGCAGGTGTCGTACAGCGTCCAGTCAGTCGGGGGCGCGCCCGCGCAGGCTGCGGCGAACGTGTCCGGAGCGTCGAGCACCGCGAGCGCGGAGAGGAATCCGCCGTACGACCAGCCGATCATCGCCACGCGCTCGAGATCCGGCTTCGGCAACGGCCGCGCGACATCATCATGCTCGCTGAATTCGCAGCCCTCGGCCGAGGCGCCCATCGTATTGAGCTCGTCGATCGCACCGGCCAGCGCATGCACTGCGTCCACCTGATCGGCCAGGCTCACGCTTTTCATCTTCAAATACACCTCGCGGTCCCACACCGGTCCGCGCCCGGTCGTGCCGCGGCCGTCCGCAATCACCACAAGGTAGCCCTGATCGGCCCACCACTGCGCGTCCAAGTAGGCGGCCCGGCTCATGACCACCTCCTGGTGCCCCGGTCCGCCGTACGGATGCATGAGCACCGGCAGCTCGCTCGCATTCGCGAACCGGCTCGACGCGCTCGGCGCCACAATCGCCGTGAACAGCTTACGTTCGCCGAGTCGCACGAAGCGCACGTTCGGCACGAAGTCAGGTTCGGCGGCGACATTGCACACGTCGTGGCTCGTACGTGCGCCCGCAGTCCCGTATGACAGGCGCATCACCGCTTTCGCCGAATCCATGGTGCGCCCCCACACCACGAGTCCGTCTCCGCGCCGGGCCGCACGCCAGACGCCCGGCTCGTCGCTCACCGCGCGCACCGAGCCATCGGCGTACGATATTGTCACAGTGTCGAAACTGCGCGCGTCATGGTAGCGCTCGACAGTGGAATCCGCCCACTGCGCCGGCACCTCGGCGGCGCGTTCGGCCGTGCGCTGCACCACGCACAGCACATCGTCGGCGCCCGCATCGAGCACCTCGCGCACCTGCCACCCCGCCGGCGTGAACACACGTCCATCCACACTCAACCGGTTCGTGTCGGCATCCATGTCGTTCACCGAACACACCACAGCGCCGGACGGCGTCACGCACGGCGTTCCGCCCACCAGATCGATCCACTGGTCGTTGTGGTGTTCGGCGATCACCTCCACCGGCAGCAACGCCATCACATTGCCGTCGAGTGCGCGCAGATCGCCCCACTCGCCCTCCGCCGGCATGGCCACGCGCAGAATCTGCTCATGCTGCTGCAAGCGGTCGAGCACGCGCAGCACGGGTCGCTCGGCCTGCCAATCCACCACGGCCAGGTATTCGTAAGCCACATTGTCCCAGTCGATCATCGCCGTCTTCTGCACCGACGTGCCGTCGTCGCCCAGCCGCACGGCGAACAGATCGACCACGGCGTTCTCGGTGAGCGCGCGCGGGTAACGGTGTTGGATGCCGCGCGCCGCCGGATCCGCCGGATCACTGATCGTCCACACCGGCTCGGACGACGAATCGAAGCATTCCACCAGCAGCGTGCGCGAATCCGGCCCCCACCAGAATCCGTCGTAGCGGTCCATCTCCTCGCCCGCGGCGAATTCGGCGAGTCCCGCGCGCATTGTCTCGCGGTCCTGTGGCGACACCGTGAACACCGCGCGCGCCGCCGCGGTCTGCACGTCCACGACGACCACCGCGGAACCCGTCGCATATGCCACGCGCTTGCCGTCCGGGCTCATTCGCGGGTTCAGCACAGGGCCGGCGAACTCGTTCTGCGCGGAATCTGCGAACTGCGGCACGAGATGCTCGGTGCGCACGCCGGCGCTCACCTGTGCGCGCACGCCGTCGTTGCCCACCGTGTACTCGAGCGCGTCCCATTCGATCGTCGTCACGAACAGCTCGCCGTTCACGGTGAAGGTGACATGATTGCCCAGACCGTCCACCGAGTACGCAACGATTCCGGTGGCGCTCTCCCGCGCACGTTCACGACGTGCACGCTCGGCAGCCGGCACGTCGTCGCTGCCCAGTGTTTTCACGAGCTCGCCCGCGTTCACGAGCTCCACCTCGGCATACGCGTCTTCCCCGCAGATTGCAAGCCACAGCGAATTCTCGGTGTCCTGCTCGCCCGCGGACCGCAGGAACAGCATGCGCGATCCGTCGCCGATGAGTTTGGGCGACCGCGGCGCCCCGCATGTGAACCGCACCGTTTTCGCTTTGCGCACCGGGTATTCTTCGATTGCAGATTCCATCCCGCACCTCTCGTCTCACCGTTCGTTCGTTCCCACTCTATCCCGTTTCACGGAATCTTCCGTAAATCTGCCGTGCACAACGCGCTCCGCCGCACAGTTCACGGGACCTTCCGTGAAACCGACCGCAAATACATCGCCCGGACGATTGCGAAATCCGCGGATTCGGCGCACAGTAAACAATGTGGGAACAAGGTGGCCGTATGCGTGCAGTGAAACGGCAAACCGTTGCAATCCATACGCTCCCAGAGGAAAACGCGGCGGACCGATGCGCCTGAAAATTCACACGGTTGATATATAAGCGTAGGATAGGTAAGGATAGAAAGGGTAACTATGAGCGTTCTTGATCGTTTTGAGAAAAGCGTGGAGGGTGCGGTCAACGGAGTGTTCGCGAAGTTCGGCTCCAAAGACCTGCAGCCCGTCGATCTCTCCAGCGCGCTTGAGCGCGAAATCGACGCCGAGGCCATGCCGGTCGGCCGAGACCGCACCGTGGCGCCGAACGAGTACCGTTTCAAACTGAGCACACCCGATTTCGACCGCATCGAAAGCTGGGGTTCTGAGGCCATGGCCAATGAGCTGGCCGACAATCTCACGCAGTACGCGAAGAGCCAACACTATGCATTTGTGGGCCCGGTCGTCGTGATTTTCGAAGAGGACCTGCAACTGACCAAAGGCAACTTCAAGCTCACGTCCGAATCCGTGCAAGGCAACGCCGTCCCGGTCACCACTGACGAGCAGACCGAGGACTGCCCGATGCTCGAAGTCAACAACAACCAATACCTGCTCACCAAAGACAAGACGATTCTGGGTCGCGGCTCGGGCTGCGACATTGTGATTGACGACCCCGGCATCTCCCGCAAACACCTGGAGATCGACATTACGGACAACGGTGTGATCGCCCGCGACTTGGGCTCCACGAACGGCACGTATGTGGAGGGCCATCAGGTTCCCGCCGCAACGTTGCTCGACGGCAACACGATCACGATCGGCCGCACCCGCATCCTGTACTGGGCTTCCTCACAAGACCAGAGGTGAGCGTAGCGGGATTTTTCCATGATTACCGAACTTACCTTTGCGGTACTGAAATACGCGTTCCTCATTCTGTTATGGCTGTTCGTGTGGTTCATCACGCGTTCGCTGTACCGGGATGTCGCCGCATTCAGCCCACGCAAATCCCGCGCACGTAGGCGCAAGGAGCGCGAAGTGCGCAAATCGAACGACGCGTTGGCGGTGTCATCGCCGGCCCAGCCGTTGCCTGTCTCCACACCTACGCCGTCGGCGGCCGCGCCTTCGAACACCGCGCCCACGCCAACGCTGCTGGTGATCATCGACGGCCCGCTCGCCGGCACCTCGGTTCCGCTGAACTCCTCGGTGATTACGCTGGGCCGCGCCGCCTCGAACACGGTGGTGCTCGACGACGAGTTCGTCTCGAGCCACCATGCGCGCGTGTACCCCGATCCGAACACCGGAGTCTGGGCCATCGAAGACCTGCACAGCACGAACGGCACCGTGGTGAACCAGCAGCGCATCTCCGCCCCCACCATTCTCGGTCCGCGCGTGCCGGTGCGCATTGGCGCCACCACGTTCGAATTGAGGTGACCGCGAGTGGCAGACCTGTATATGTATTCCACCACGGTTTCCGACGTCGGCACCGTGCGCTCGAACAACCAGGATTCCTCGTTCGCGGGCGAGCATCTCGTGGCCGTCTGCGATGGCATGGGCGGCCATGCCGGTGGCGACACCGCCTCCACCATCGCGATTCGCTCGCTGGCGCATATCGAAACGGATTCCGCGGGCGGTGACGTGGCCAAGGCGGCGGCGATCATCGAGGCTTCCACACTCGCCGCGCACGATGCCATCGTGGGCAAGGCGAAGCGCGAACGCAAGCTCGCCGGCATGGGCACCACCGTCACCGCGATCACGCTCGTCTCCGATTACTGGGTGATCGCCCATATTGGAGATTCGCGCGCGTATTTGCTGCGCGACGGCAAACTCATGCGGCTGACCACCGACCACAGCTACGTGCAGCATCTGATTGACACGAAGCGCATCAATGAGGTGGAGGCGCGCAATCACCCGCAGCGCAATGTGGTCATGCGCGTGCTCGGCGATTTCGACATCGACGCCCACCCTGACATCTCGATTCGCCGTGCAGAGGCCGGAGACCGCCTGTTGCTGTGTTCCGACGGCCTGTGCGGTGTGCTCGAGGATTCCACGATCGAGGAGACGCTCTCGCACTTCACCGATCCGGAGGAGTGCGCGCAGACCTTGGTTTCCATGGCGTTGAAGGCGGGGAGCACCGACAACGTGTCCGCCGTGATCGCGGATTCCACGATCGCCCTGGATGCCGACTCGTTCGATCTGCCGCATCAGACTCCGTTGATCGGCGGTGCCGCCAGTGCGACGCTCGAACCGATTGCAGACATCATTCACGAACCCGTCGCGTCCGCCCCCGCGCTGATCGCACGCTCGTCACCGGCGGAGCGTGCCGCCGCGCTAATTGCGAGCGACAGCAACAAGGCCGCGCAATCCGAGGAGCACGACGCCACCCAGCAGGTGGCGCAGCCGTCGACGGTGCGCGAGGAGAACGGCGAACTGCAGGATCCAGACACCGGCGAGATTCCGGTGATCCGCAAATCCGACGGCCGTTACAGCGCGGACCCGAACGACCCGGAGGTCGCCAAGGCCATTCACCACGAGCATCTGCAGGAGAAGAAGCAGGCCCGTTCGCGCAGGTTTCGCGGCAAGATCGTTGGCAGTGTGGTCGCCGTGGTCATCGTGGCCGTGCTCGCGCTGGGCACGTGGGCCGCGTATGCGTGGAGCCAGACGCAGTATTACCTGGCCTCCGACAATGGTGTGGTCACCGTGTACCAAGGCGTGCCAACGAACATCTTCGGCTACGAGCTTTCGCATGCCATCGAGCACACCGACCTCAAGGTCGATGAGCTGCCCGAGCAGTGGCAGGACCGTCTGCGGCAGGGCATCAGCGTGGATGGCTACGACGAGGCGCTCAGCCATGTCGAGCTCATACGGACGCAGTTCAACGACCTGAAGAAGGAGCAGGAACAGAAGGCGAAGGAAGACGCCGACGCCAAGGCCAAGCAGCAGAAGCAAGCCAACGACAGCAAGTCCCCGACGAAGTCGCCGTCACCGTCGAAGTCGGCGCAAAGCAGGTGATCATGGCCGCTCGTGTTCGTTACCTTCTGCAGATCATCTTCGCACTGCTCATCTCCGCGCTCGGCTTCTTCCAGTTGTCCGAGCGTATGAACGGCAGGCCCACGTCCGGCAGCGTGGTCATGCAGATCGTCTGCGCGCTCATGTTCCTGGTGGCCTGGGGCTTGATGAGCCGGTTCCAGAAGTTCGGCAACCAGTCGATCTTCGCATGCGTGCTCATGCTCACATCGATAGGCATTCTCATGATCTCGCGCATCGACGGCGAGATGGACACCGCCGTGGCCACCCGCCAGATGATGTGGCTGTGCCTGGCGCTCGTCTGCTGCTACGCCCTGTTCGCCTTCATGAAGGATTACCGCATTCTTCGCAGATTCTCGTATGTGAGCATGGTGATCGGCCTCGCGCTGTTGCTTTCGCCCATGATTCCCGGGCTTGGCCGTGAGATCGGCGGCGCGCGCATCTGGATTGGCGTCGGCTCCTACCAGCTGCAGCCGGGTGAGTTCGCGAAGCTGTTCCTCGCGTTCTTCTTCGCCTCGTATCTGTTCAACCACCGAGACCAGCTCGCCGTCGGCGGCAGGAAGGTGTTCGGCCTGCAATTGCCGCGCCTGCGCGACCTGGGACCGATTGTGATCGTGTGGATCGCCTCGATGGGCGTGCTCATTCTGCAGCACGATCTGGGCACTTCGCTCATGTTCTTCGCGATGTTCGTCGCCATGCTCTACGTGGCCACCGGCCGCGCAAGCTGGCTCATCATCGGCTTCCTCGCCTTCGCCATAGGCTGTGTGGCGGCCGCGCACCTGTTCGCGCACGTGGGCTACCGTGTCGACGCCTGGTTGCACCCCTTCGACTCCGAGATCTACAACCGGTACCCCGGCGGCTCGAGCCAGATTGTGCAGGGCCTGTTCGGTCTCGCCGCCGGCGGCCTGTTCGGCACCGGCCTTGGTGAAGGGCATCCGGCCATCACGCCGCTGGCCAACTCCGATTTCATCTTCGCGTCGGCCGGTGAGGAGCTCGGTCTCGTCGGCGTGTTCGCGATTCTCATGCTGTACCTGCTCATCATCGCGGCCGGCATGATCACGGCGATGAAGATCAAAGACGGCTTCGGCAAGCTGCTCGCCTCGGGACTCGTGTTCACGATGGCATTCCAGGTGTTCACCGTGGTCGGCGGCATCACGCTCGTGATTCCGCTGACTGGTCTCACGATGCCGTACATGGCTGCCGGTGGCTCCTCGCTCATCGCCAACTACATTCTGGCAGCCCTGCTCATCATCATTTCGAACGCCGCGAACAAGCCGCAGAACGACCTGATGACCGATACGTTCCGCATGGAGGCCGTGCATGCGCTGAGCAGCCGCAAGCCGCGGCAGCGCAAGGCATCCGGCAATGCCACGCAGGTCACGAAACCGCGCAGCAACCGCGAGGAGGAGCCTCGCCCGCGCACGAGCCAGCTGCCGGTCACCTCGGCGGCCGTTCAGCAATCTGCAGCCGTCAGTGCGTCACCGACACAAGACGATTCGGCAACGCAGGTGGTCTCACCACAACCAATCGTCGCGCCGCAGCAGGCAAGCGAGCCGGTGTCCAACACGAGGAACATCCCGGTGTCGCCGCAGCAGGCGACGCCAACGGCAGGTGAGGAGACGGAGGCCATGGCACCGCTGAATCCGAGCGTGCCACCGCTGCCACAGCAGCCCCATACGCCAACGAACCATCACGCAACCACGGGCGAAGGAGGTGCCGAGCATGAATAAGACATTGCGCCAGCTGTTCACGGCGGTCATCGTGCTGTTCGTGATTCTCGGCATCTCCAGCTCGATCATCATGGTGAACCGCGCGAACCGGCTCTCCCACGATTCCAGGAACACACGCGCGCTATACCAGACGTACGGTGCCCCGCGAGGCTCAATTCTGGCGTCGGACGGCACGATCATCGCGAAATCCGACCCGGTGAACGATTCGTTCTCCTACCAGCGCTCCTACCCGCAGGGTGACATCTACGCGCCGATCACCGGCTACTTCTCAATCGCGCAGAACGCCGACCGCGGCATCGAAGCCTCCGAGAACGAGCTGCTCACCGGCGAATCGAACGCATTGTTCTGGCAGCATGTCAAGGCGTTGTTCACCGGCAAGGAGAACAAGGGTGCCAGCATCGAGACGTCCATCGATCCCAAGCTGCAGTCCGCGGCTATGGAGGCGCTCAAGAACAACGACGGCGCCGCGGTGGCCATAGAGCCGAAGACGGGCCGCATTCTCGCCATGGCCAGCACGCCGAGCTACGACCCGAATTCGTTGGCGTCGCACGACACCGGCTCGGTGAGCAAGGCCTACACCGAACTGGTCACGAATCCGTCGAATCCGATGCTCAACCGTGCGATCAGCGAGCTGTATCCGCCGGGGTCCACATTCAAGACGGTCGTGGCGGCAGCCGCGCTCGACAGTGGCAAATACCAGCTCGACACGCAGATTCCGGCCGGCGCCTCGTATACGCTGCCGGGCACGCAAACGGAGCTGACGAACGCCGAGGAGCCGGGCAACGGTACCGATGGCAAGATCTCGCTCAAAGACGCCATGGCGTGGTCGTCGAACACCGCATTCGCGCAGCTCGGCGTGGCCCTTGGAGACGAGAGCGTGTCGAATATGGCGAAGAAGTTCGGTTTCGACAAGCCGATCGTGATCGACGGCACGGATTCGAACGGTCTTCCCATACAGGCCGTGGCCTCGCGATTCCCCACCAATGTGGGCGACGACAGG
Organism: Bifidobacterium animalis subsp. animalis; assembly: GCA_004154635.1. GTDB lineage: Bacteria > Actinomycetota > Actinomycetes > Actinomycetales > Bifidobacteriaceae > Bifidobacterium > Bifidobacterium animalis_B. The sequence continues at coordinate 193,511 of RSDC01000001.1, read as the reverse complement.
CTCGCGCTGGCTTCGATAGGCCAGGGAGACACGGTGGAGACGCCGTTGCAGAACGCGATGATCGCCGCTGCCATTGCGAACGACGGCAAGGTGATGAAACCGACACTCGTGGACCGCGTGCGTTTCAGCGACCTCTCGGTGATGCCCGACACGAAACCGCAGGTGATGGACACCGCGTTCAGTGCGGACACAGCGAACAAGCTCACCGAGGCGATGGAGGCCGTGGTGACGGACGCGAACCCGAACCTCGCGATTCCCGGCGTGAAGGTGGCGGCGAAGACCGGCACCGCGCAGATCGGAGCGAACAACAGCTCGATAGACGGCTGGGTGATGGGCTTCGCGCCTGCGGACGACCCGAAGATAGCCGTCGCCGTGGTGGTGCACAATGTCGACCTCTACGGCTCGTTTGCAGCAGGACCGATTATGACCGCGATTATGAAGGAGGCGCTCCAACAATGAGATTGATTGAAGGACAACTCATCCATTGCCGGTACCGTCTCGACTCACGTCTGGCCCAGGGTGGCATGGGCGAGGTATGGAAGGGCTACGACATTCAGCTCGGTCGTCCCGTGGCCATCAAGGCGCTGCGCAAAGACACGACGAACCAGGAGTCCAAACTGCGCCGCCTGCGTGCGGAGGCCCGCAATTCCGCCAATCTGGCGCACCCGAACATCGCCGCGTTGTTCGAATACTACGAGCATGACGGCATCGGCTTCCTCATCATGGAATATGTGCCGAGCAAGTCGTTGGCAGACCTCTACCACGAGCTTGACGGCCCCATGGACCCGATTCGTCTGCTGCCTATTCTCATCCAGACCGCCCGCGGACTGTTCGTCGCGCACTCGCATGGTGTGATCCACCGCGATGTGAAGCCGGCGAACATCATGGTCTCAGACAACGGCGAGGTGAAAATCACCGACTTCGGCGTCTCCTACTCCACGAACCAGGAGCAGATCACGCAGGACGGCATGGTGGTGGGCACCGCGCAGTACATCTCGCCGGAGCAGGCGCAGGGCCAGCAGGCCACGCCGCAGTCCGACATCTATTCGCTCGGTGTCGTGGCCTACGAGGGCCTGTGCGGGCATCGTCCGTTCACCGGGGCGACGCCGGTCGACATCGCCGCCGCCCATGTGAACAATCCGGTGCCTCCGTTGCCGAACACCGTGGATTTCCAGCTTTCCCAATTCGTCATGTCGATGCTTGCGAAAGACCCTGCGGATCGTCCGCAGGACGCGCTGACCGTGGCGCGTGTACTCTCCCGCATCGAGCGCCGTCTGCTCGACCAGCAGACCGCGCTGAGCGACACCACCATGGTGAACATCAACGGACGAGTCCCCCGCCGGGTCACAAGTGCACCGCACCATGACCTGCAAACGTATCAATCCGCCTTCCCGTTCGCGCAGCAGATGCAGCGCGATGCCGGTACCGATTCCCCCGGCCATGCGATCGCCGGAGGCTTTGGAAGGAGCATCAATGAGTAGCATGCCTACTACGCTCGATAACGGCCGCTACCAGCTTGGCCAGCTCGTTGGCCGCGGTGGCATGGCCGAGGTGCACATCGCACTCGATACACGCCTGGGTCGCACCGTTGCCGTCAAGATCATGCGCGCCGACCTCGCACATGACGAGATCTTCCTCACCCGCTTCCGCCGTGAGGCGCATTCCGTGGCCCAAATGAACAACCCGAACATCGTGAACATCTACGATTCGGGCGAAGAGGTGGTCACGCTCGACAACGGGCAGACCGAACACCTGCCGTACCTGATCATGGAGTATGTGCAGGGGCAGACGCTGCGCGACATCATCAAGGCGAACGGCGCGCTGAGCGTCTCCGACACCGAGCATGTGATGATCGGCGTGCTCAACGCACTCGAATATTCGCACCGCATGGGCATCATCCACCGCGATATCAAGCCCGGCAACATCATGATCTCCGAGCAGGGCATTGTGAAGGTCATGGACTTCGGCATCGCCCGCGCGCTCGACGATTCCGCCACCACGATGACCAAGTCGCAGGGCGTCGTGGGCACCGCGCAGTACCTGTCTCCCGAGCAGGCCCGCGGTGAGAACGTCGACATGCGCTCCGACCTGTATTCGGCCGGCTGCGTGCTTTACGAGATGCTCACCGGCAGACCGCCGTTCACCGGCGATTCGGCGGTGGCGATCGCCTACCAGCATGTTTCGGAAGTCGCGGCGAAGCCGAGTTCCATTGTGCCCGGGCTCAACCCCATGTGGGACCAGATCGTGGCGAAGGCAATGGCCAAGGATCGCCAGAACCGCTATGCCACGGCCACCGAGTTCAAGAACGACATTCTCACCTACATGAACGGCGGCCTGCCCTCCGCAGCCGCGTTCAACCCGCTGCAGGATCTCTCCACGATCAACGCGACCAAGACGCAGACGATGGCGGCGGCGAACGACTACCCCGCCAACGAGGGGTCCACACGCGTGTACAACCCGGTGACGGGCCAGTTCCAAGTGGTGCCGCAGGATCCGAATGCTGCGGCCGGCGACACCGACACGATGGTGAAGAGCCGGTCACAGAAGCGTCTTGAAGCGGCGCGTAAGAGGAAACGCAATACAATCATCACCGTGGTCGTGCTCGTGGTGCTCGCGCTGGCCGCAGCCGGTGGATGGTATGCGTGGGCGCACATGCAACCGCCGAAGAAGGAGTACGTCACCGTGCCCACTTTCTCGGCCACAACCACCGAGGAACGCGCGAAGGCACAGCTCGCGGAGCTCGGACTTCAGGCATCGATCAAGCAGGACACCGATTCGCGCGAGCCAGCCGGCACCTTCACGAAGCAGGCACCTGCCGGCGGTCGCAGCGTGGAGAAGGGCAGCACCGTCACCGTCTGGTTCTCCGCCGGACCGAAGAGCGTGCCGATTCCCGATGTCACCGGCCAATCCCAGGCCGACGCCCGAGCTGCCCTCGAAGCCGCCGGTTTCGAGGTGAATTCGAGTGTGCAGACCGAAGACAGCGCCACAATCGAACGCGACCATGTCACACGCACCGACCCCGCAGCCGGCACCTCCGCCGAGCAGGGATCCACGGTGAGCCTGTGGGTGTCGTCCGGCATGACGAAGGTGCCGAGCGGGCTCATCGGCAAGTCGAAGGACGAGGCCGTGGACGAGCTCCAGAAGAACGGCTTCGCCGTGGAGATCAACACCGAGAACTCGTCACAGCCCGAGAACACGGTGACGCGCATCGAGCCGAACGAGGGCACGTCGGTGGAGCGGGGCGCTTCCGTGACAATCTGGGTGTCGAACGGCAAGATCACGATGCCCGAGATTGCGCTGAACCGTTCCCTCAAAGATGTCAAGGCCGATCTGAATGCCCAGGGCTTCAACAACATCAAGGTGGACGGCGACAGTTCCGATGATGCGATCGTAACCTCGATGAGCCCTGCCGCCAATGAGACGGTGACGCCGAACCAGCAGGTGACGCTCACCACGAAGGCCAAGGAGAGCCCAAGCCCAAGCCCCTCCTCGAGCAACAGCAGCGGGAGCAACGGCAACTCCGGCAACGGAGGCAGCAACAGCGGCTCCCAGTCCTCGCAGAACCAGCAGAATAGCGACAACAAGCACTAGCGCCGAACCGGACAGGCGTCCAACCAGATTCGGCTCGCATCCGTCGCCTTTGCCATCTGCCATCTGCGTAATTGGGGACAGTACCACCCCCAGTATTGTCCCCATTTACGTCACTTGCCCTTCTCTCCGTCTCCCCTTCTCTCCGTTCGCTCCGTCTCCCCTCCTCTCCTTTGCGTAAAAAGAGACAGAATCAGGCCACCGCCTGTCCCCAATTACGCATAACAACTGCGTAAAAAGGGACAGAAATCAGCTTCAACTTGTCTCCAATTACGCAAAAGACGACGTAAATAGGGACATATGGAGGATGGTTTGGTCCCTTTTTACGTTACGTCTCCTACTTCCTCCTCCTTTGCGTAAAAAGGGACAGAATCGCCCTCTCCATGTCCCCTATTACGTCGGGAAGAAGCGGCGACAGATGGGAGATAAGAGACTGCAAGACGTAAAAGGGGACGGCTGATGTGTTTCAGATGTCTCTTATTACGCAGAAGGGTTTATCACGCAGGAGGGTTGTGCAACGGGATTACACGAGAGGGTGGAGTGCAAACCTCCCTCTCGGTATCCAGCCGCGCTACTCGGCCGCCAGCTTCGGCTGCAGGCCGAGGCTCTTCTCGACTGCAGACTCCTGACCGCACACGGCCAGCCAGTTCGCGAACAATCTGTAGCCATCCTGCGTGAGCACTGACTCGGGGTGGAACTGCACGGCGAACAACGGCAGTTCGCGATGGCGAATACCCTGCACAATGTGGTCGTCCACGGTCCATGCGGTCACCTGCAGCTCGTCGGGCACGGAATCCGGCTCCACGGCGAGCGAATGGTAGCGCGTCGCAGTCATCGGGTTCGCGACGCCGGCGAAGATCTCATCATCCACATGCTCCACCAGACTGGTCTTGCCATGCATGATCGTCGGCGCGTGGCTCACGGTGCAGCCGTACACCTCAGCGAGCGCCTGCATGCCGAGGCAGACACCGAACATGGGCGTGCCGGTCTGTGCACACAGGCGAATCACGTCCTCGCTCACGCCTGACTCGCTGGGAGCGCCCGGTCCGGGTGAGATGAGCACGCCGTCGTAGTCGTCGAGCACACCATCTTCGTGCGGGTCGAGCGCGTCGTTGCGCACCACGGTCACGGTGGCGCCGAGCGTCTTCAAATATCCCACAATCGTGTACACGAAGGAATCGTAGTTGTCTATCACCAGAATGCGCGCGGAATCGGTCATCTCACTCCTCACTGTGTCTGCCCCGATTCTACCGGCAGGCACCCCGCACCGCGCGTGCGTGTCCACTCATCACTTCATCACTGCTTCATTACTGCGTAAAAAGAGACAGATAGCAGGCCCTATCTGTCTCTTTTTACGCAAAGACAGCAGAAGCAGAAGAAGCAGAAGAAGCAAAGGAAACACACGGGCCGAAGGAAGTGAGCCGCGCGCAGCACACCGCAATCTGCACCCCGCATTCGCTCTACTGTGTGTTCACCGCCGTGTAGTTCGACATTTCGCGCAGTATCTCGAAATGGCTCGCCGCCCACGGGCACGCCCATTCGATAATCGCGAGCGACACGGCCACGAACAGCAGCAGCACGAGCAGCCAGCGAATCGGCGCGGGTCCTGGCTGATGCCGCACGAGCACGCCGTAGATATCCACATCGGGGCGCGGGCGTCTCCCCTCGCGAATCGCACGCAGCAGTGGCCAGCGCCAGGCGATCGCCGCCGCGATGAAGATGATCGCGTACGCGATGAGCGCCCCCCAGATCACCGGCTGCAACGTCTTGAGTTTCGCGAAGAACGGCGTCTGCTCGTTGCTGATGAACTTCGTCGCGCCATCCGCGCCCTTGGTGGCGAGTTCCGCGGGCACGCCGTCACTGACCTTCGCCCAGTACTTGAATTCGCCGAAGCTGATCCAGCGATGTGTCGGCGCTGTGTATTTCGGCTCGCAGGTGGTCATCGTGAGCATGCGCTTGGTCGGCGGCGCGCTCGGGTCCTCCGGGTTCGCCGAGATCACCGACGTCTCATCCGGCGTGACGATGGTGTAGTTCGTGTAGGTGTACACATACCAGTAGTCCTTCGTGCGCACCACCACGGCGTCGCCCGGCTGCAGCTTGTCCACGTCGCCGAGCGGCTGTCCGTAGCCGTTGCGGTGGCCTGCAATGGCGAAATTGCCCACCTGCCCGGGCATCTGCGAGTCCACGTAATGCCCGAGTCCGTGGAGATTGAGTTCGGCCAGATCGGTGCCCTGCACGAGATTGCGCTCCCACGCATCGCCGAAGCGCGGGATGTACACGCGGCCGATGAGCTCGCCTATGCTCGCGTGTTCGGGTTGCAGCGGCGGGTCGCCCTGCTGTGGCTGCGCGATTTTCGCATTGGCGCCGTCGCTGGCCGGCTGTGCCCACCCGACGCTCTGGCGTTCCTCGATCTGCCGGCTCTCGGACTGCACGCCCGTCCACCATTGCATCCACACCACGTACAGTGCGCATACCACTCCCACGGTGAGCAGAATCTCCGCGAGGATCATCACCACCGACCGCATGACGCTCCGTTTGCCCCCCGCCTCCGGAAGGCGGTCAATCCGTCCATCCTGCCGTGCGGATGCGTTGCCACGCCTGCCGCCGTGTTTCATGTGGCCTCCTCGGGGTCATGCATATCCGTGTTCCGGAAGTCTGTGTGAAGTCTGTAGCTGTATGAAGTCTCTGTATTGTATCGGTTTTCAATTCGTGGCGGAAGTGGTCTGCCCGCCGTTCGCAGATTCGTTCGAGCCGCCCGACTCGATCGCCTTCGCATATCTGAGCGGATTCAGCATGAGCGGCGTGCGCTGGAACGTGAGCGAGCGGTTCACTTCCACGTCGTAGCCCAAGCCGAACGCATCCACGTACTGTTTGTAGATCTGGATTGCACGCGAATCGTCGAGCGACTGCAGCATGCCGTCCACCGGGCCGATCGCCGAGATCGTGAATGGCGGCGAATATTTGCGGCCCTGCAACAGCAGCACGTTGCCCGAGCAGATCACCGCGGACGTCGGCAGCACGCGCTGGTCCATGATCTGCATGGATTCGGCGCCTCCCGCCCACAGCGCGTCCACCACCGCCTCGACGTCCTGCTGATGCACCACATACTTGTCTATGTCGGCGGTGGAGCCGGAACTGTCGACTGCGCTGCGCCACATCGACGAGTCGTTCAGCGTCACGGTGACACCCGGACCCGTCACCGCGGGCAGCATCGTGCTTCGGCCCGCTTCCTCGCTGTTGCCGCTTTGCGTTTCGTTGTTGCGCAGCTGCGTGTTGTAGTCGTCAATCTGCGAGCCGAGCTTGTTCACTTCGCTTTGCAGTTCGTCCACGCGCTGCACGCGGTGTTCGATGAGTTCCGCGGCATCGCTCGACACGGTCGCGGATTTGTTCACGCGCAGATTCGTCACCACCAGGTACCCGACCAACGCGACCACCACAAGCACGGCCATGCTCCCCACCACCGATGTCTTCTTGACATGCCTGGCACCGTGCTTTGCCATCGCCACCTCCAAATATGGTTGTTTTGCTGAGGTCGCGGGCGCCCTGGGCCCGCTTTCCCACATACCCACTATGATAACTGGTAGCCGATTAAAGGAGACTACACAAATGGCTGAGGAAGAGCTGCACAAAACCGACGCGGATGTCTCGGCGAACGACGCCGCAGACAGCAACGCCACCGTCACCGACGACGTGGTGGTCGACGCCGCCACCGATTCCGAAGGCGATACCGTGGCCGTTGAATCCGAAACGGTGACCGAGGAGCCACAGACCGATTCCGAGAAGAAGGCGGAGCGCGAGGAAAAGCGCGCTGAAGACAACGAGAAGCGCGCCGAGGAGGCCGCGGTGGTCTCCGAGGAGGAGGCGAACGACCTTTCGCTCGACAAGATCCAGGCTGTGCTCAACTCCACGATCGACGAGAAAGACATGTCTCCGCAGATGCGCCGCATGGTCAAGCGCCAGCAGGAGAACACGAAGCGCGTGGAGGAGTCGATCAAGGGCACGAAGGCCAATCCGAGCTGGTTCGTGCCGCTGTTCTGCGCGTTCATGATCGTGGGCCTCATCTGGGTGGTCGTGTTCTACATGACCGCCAAATACCCGATTCCAGGCATCGGTAACTGGAATCTGGCCGTCGGCTTCGCGCTGATCATGATCGGCTTCCTCATGACAGTCGCCTGGCGCTAGGCGTATCTCTTATCTCTGATTCTGCGTAAAAAGGGACAGATAGCAGCTCTATCTGTCCCTTTTTACGCAGAGAAACCCCCTCACCCCTTCTCCCTATCTCTCCACTCTCCACTCCACCCCTTCATGTCTTTGAGTCTTTGCGTAAAAAGGGACAATTCATAGCCATACTTGTCCCTTTTTACGCAGAGAAAAGCCCCTCTCTCTACCCTCGCCTCACTCCCGCCCCTCTTTGCGTAAAAAGAGACAAATACAGTTGCAAACTATCCCTTTTTACGCAGAGAACAACCAATTTCCTATCCTTTTCTCTTCTTCTCTCCTCCCTCCTCTTTGCGTAAAAGGGGACATATAGAGGCTCTATATGTCCCCTTTTACGCAGAGATAATCGCCCGACGCAATGACCGCCCGGCGCGACTCTGCTCCCGCCCCGCGCTCATGCCATTTTCCGCGTGCGCAGCAGCATATGCCTGCCCGCCACAGTGGTCGCGAACAGGTACACGTCTCCGCCGTCGCGCAGCTTGAGCTTGCGCCGCAATTGCTGCACGGTGAGCGGGAAGTTCCGCACGCTCACATTCGCCGCGGAGATTCCGCCAAGCACCCGCCTGATGTCGCGCTTGTTCATCGTGCCGAGCGCCGTGATCTCGAACGCGCGCCCGGGAAAATCTGCAACCGGGTGCTCGCTTACGAACAGATGACTGTTCGCGCCAATCTGCCGCACATCATAGTTGTGCGTGATCTCGCCGAACGCGCCCGCCTTCATGATCGCCGCGTTCGGTTCGTACAGGTACCGCTGCGCGTCCAGCTCGCGCGCATCCAGCACATCCGCGCGCTGCCATGGCCCCGCGGCATCCGCCCCGACCTCGAATTCAAGCCGCTGCGCATCGTTCACGCAGACGACCCGCACGCGCTCATGTTCACCGCGCGCCAGCACGACCACAATCTCCTTGCATTCGTTCCCCGTCGCGGTGATGTGCACCTGCGCAACCGAGCCGGCGAAATCCGCGATGGTCTTGCGCCAGTCGAGCATGGGCGAGAGCTTGATCATCACGAACGGCGCCTTGTCAAGCAGCTGTTCGCGCAGTGCGAGGGCGTTCGGCGTGCAGTCCTCGATCGCATAGGTGCGCGCGCCATGCTCGTCACGGCGCGCCGGGTCAAGGTAGATCAACGTCGCCGGCGGCATCTGCGCAAGGTGATCCACGCCGTCTCCACACACCACGTCAGCGCGACCGCCGAGCCCAAGTTCGCGCAGATTATGCCGCGCGACCTCGCACAGCCCCTCCTGCCGCTCCACATAGGTGCCCCGTGCGAATCCGCGCACCATGGCGCTGAAATCGACGCCGAATCCGCCGGTGAGATCGACCAGCGTGGGCTCGCTTTCCCCCGCCAACAGCCGTGCCGCCACCTGTGCCTTGTATTCCGCGGTGAACTGCGACGAACACTGTTCCATCGCCAGAGGCGGCGGGTACACGATGCCCTCGCACGCGGCCCACTGCGGCAGTTTCGTGCGCGCGATCTCGCGGCCGGCAATCTGGTCGAGCGCGAACGGCAGGTCAAGCCCGGGCACGTCGCGTTTCGCATGCAATGCCAGTTCGCGCACGTCTTCGCCGGCATGCGCGCGTATGAATTCGCGTGTTTCCTGTGACATCTGCAGATTCGCCATACCCACGAGACTACCCGTGCCACACCCGTTGGCCCCCGCATATGCCGCGGTCTTTTCCTCGATGTGCGAAATATGCGCCAGCACATGCTATTCCGCCTGCGCCGGAGTGCGCGGCACGGAATCAGCTGCAAGCCGACGTATGTGTTGCGCGGTGCGTAACCGCCGTCACATATGCACATCGTTATCCACAATTGTGGGCAAAGTCCGCGTTTCTGACATAACATGCCGAAATTGCCGGATTTTGCCACTATATACGGGCACGTCGTGCAACTTGTTGCCTATTTCTAGATTGCCCACACTCCCCACTGCCCATTGTGGATAACGTTGTCCACAATATTCCACAGCAGAAACCATTGGAATTGCAACGATTGTGCATAACCATGTGGATAACTTGAGCACTTATCCATACGCTATACCCATGTTATCCACAATGTTTTCCACATTTGTGGAAAACTACATGCGTGTAACTCAAACACATGTTCGAACTCACGCCTCTCCACTCCGCAGATTACGGCGCCGCAATCGAACACCTGTTTGCTCGCCGTTGCCAGACCGCGACGCCACATTACCTGCCGAGATCCGCGTATGCGCAATGGTGCGTCGAGCACTGCGCAGTCTCACCCACTTCCTCTAACACAACATATTTACGTCGATTGCCCAATAAATGCCGCGTGGAGCAATGCCATCTCCCGCTTCCTCACCAATATGAGATTGCCCATGCAAATACGGCCCTGTAACCGAGCTGCTTCATAGTCATTACGAGACTCGCTTTGCAAAGGTAACGCGGTATTGCGCGTATGCTGTGCCAATCTGAGACCAGATTGCCAAAGCCGACCAGCCGCACAAGCATCCGCGAGCGCCGAACGGCATGTCCCACGGAAGCATCCGCAAGTTCGACCGCTGAATCTACAAAATGGCACGGCATACGGAAACATCCGTACACCGTGCCACTGCAGTGTCATGTGAACGCGGGTAGAGAAGCCCCGGAACGCGGGTGAGGAACGCCTCGCATCCGGAACCAAGGCAGACCAAGGAACGAGGAACTAGTCGAGCAGTGGGATCCAGCTGCCGGTGCGCACCGGATTCGCGGTATTGCAGGCGTAGCACACCACGAGCAGGAGCACCAGCAGCACCGCGCCATAGATCAGCGCGCGTTCGAGCACCGGGCGACGCCGCAATGCGCGCACCCCGTCGGTCATGAGAATCGTGAACAAACCGCCAATCACAAAGCCACCCACATGCGCCTGCCATGCGATGTTCGGCACAATGATCGGCATGAGGAAGTTGATGGCCATCCACACGATCATCGAGGTGAGGTCTTGCCCGACCTTGCGGTAGACCACCAGAATCGCAGCGAACAGGCCGAACAGCGCGCCCGAGGCACCGTAGCTCGAGGTGAACCATGCCTCGCCGGAGCGGTTGAGCAGCGCCCAGACCATCATGCCCGCATCGCCGCCGATGCCCGAGACCATGTACATGATCAGGAACGCCCAATGCCCCATGAGCCGCTCGAGCACGGGCCCCACCGACCACAGCGTGAGCATGTTGAAGCCAATGTGCCACAGCGACGCCGGCTGGTGCAGGAACATGGCGGTGACGAGCGTCCATGGCTCGCGGGTCATCGATGCCGGCTGCATCATGCCGAAGCCCAGCATGCCGGCATACCCTGCGGGCCATACGAACCGGAACAGCGTCTCAAGCAGCCACACGGCCACGCATATGAGAATGATTGCGGAGGTCACCACCGGCTCACCGCTACGCCATCGTGCGCGCAACGACTCAGCGGAGAATATTCGGCGCACGGACGGCGAGTCCGGGAACAAACTAAATCCACGACGAGGCATGGCTCCCACTGTACTCGGCCGCGACGCCCGCTTATTCTCCTGCCGAATTCGCATAGCCAGACACACTCCGTGGCACCGACTACCGAATCGCCATGGAACTGGAGTATCATTGGGGACTTAAGACATCACGCGTCATCCGCTTGCCATGAGCACAATATGCGTCATCTTGCGATGTGGGGCTTATGATGGAAGGCAGAGTCGACCGGGCCGAACCGGACGACCAGGAATACTGAAAGGAGCCGTCATGGAGAAGAAGTCTTCAAACGGTTGGAAGTTCTTTGCACTGCTGTTCGGTGGTCTGCTTGCGGCTGTGGTTGGTCTGTACATCTACAAGCAGCAGAACCCGGATTACGATCCGTGGGAGGAACCGTGGGAGAACAGCTCGTCCCCGGTCGATCTGACCCTGGCGCAGGACAAGACCGAAGACGATCTTGACCAGCCGGCTGCGGACGTCGCAAAGGACGCCGCCTGAGTTCACACATGTACGGCAGGGCGCCGGGTACCGTGTTCGAGTACCCGGCGCCTTTGCATATTCGCAGACCCGTCCATCTTGCGTAATTTCGGACACCCGCGAGCGCTCAACGTCTCTATTTACACACGGAAATAACGTGGAACCGATCTGCGTAATTTCGGTCACTGACGAGCGCTATGCGTCTCTATTTACGCAAATACACAACAGATAGATACGCTCGCGCAATATGCGCCGGCCTCCGCCTGCATATGCGGGCGGAGGCCGAAAGCATCCCATCAGGAATCTGCGAGCAGATTACCGTTCATCACTTATCGAGCGAGTGGGTGTGCCAGATGCGGTCGAGATAGTCCTTGATCGAACGGTCGGAGCTGAAGTAACCGGAGTTGGCGACGTTGAGGATCGCCTTGCGGTTCCATTCAAGCTGGTCGGCATACAGTGCGTCGATATCGGCCTGGATGTCGTGGTAGGCGGAGAAGTCGGCCAGCGTCATGAACCAGTCCTTCGTCAGCCAGTCGGAGACCAGCGGGGCATAGGTGTTCCTGTCGCCGTTCGAGAACGTGCCGTCGGCAACCATGTCGATTGCAGCCTTCAGGCGCGGGTCGGCATCGTAGTACTTGCTCGGGTCGTAGCCCTGCTCGTACATCTTCTCCACCTCGTCGACGGTCATGCCGAAGAGGAAGAAGTTGTCGGCACCCACGCGCTCGCGAATCTCCACGTTCGCGCCGTCGAGCGTGCCCACGGTGAGCGCGCCGTTGAGGGCGAACTTCATGTTCGAGGTGCCCGAGGCCTCCTTGCCGGCCTGCGAGATCTGCTCATCGAGCTCGGTGGCCGGGATGAGCATCTGCGCGACCTCGATGTTGTAGTTCCACGGGAAGAAGATCTTGATCTTGCCGTTGACATCCGGATCGTTGTCGATCACCTTGGCCACGTTGTTGATGAGCTGGATCGTCATCTTGGCGAGGTAGTAGCCCGGGGCGGCCTTCGCACCGAAGATGTAGGTGCGCGGCGTGATGTCCTGGACGTTGACCTTGCCGCTCTTGATGTCGGAGTACGTGGCGATGATCTCGAGGATCTTCAGTGCCTGGCGCTTGTATTCGTGCAGACGCTTGATCATCGTGTCGAACATCGTGTTGGCATCGAGCTCGGCGCCGTAGCGCTGCTTGGAGAAGTCGGCGAATGCGACCTTGTTCTCGTGCTTCACGGCGGCGAACTTCTTCACGAATTCGTCGTCCTGGGCGAGCGGCGCGAGGCCTTCGAGCAGATCGAGGTCCTCAAGCCACTTGTCGGTGCCGAGACCCTCGGTGATGAGCTCGGAGAGGCGCGGATTGGCCAGCTTGATGAAGCGGCGTGGGGTCACGCCGTTGGTCACGTTCTTGAACTTCGTCGGGTAGACGTCGGAGAAGTCACGCAGCGTGACATCCTTGAGCAGCTGGGAGTGCAGCTCGGCGACGCCGTTCACATTGGAGCCGGCGTAGGTGGCGAGGTAGGCCATGCGCACCACCGGGTGCTCGTCGTCGGTGAGGATCAGCATGCGCTTGATCTGGTCTTCGCTGGCACCCTTGGCCTCGAGCTCGGAGACGAACTGCTTGTTGATGCGCTCGATGATCTCGAGGTGACGCGGCAGCAGCTTGCCGATGAGCGATGCCGGCCACACTTCCAGTGCTTCCGGAAGCAGCGTGTGGCAGGTGTAGTTGAAGGTCTTGTGGGTGACTTCCCAGGCGGTGTCCCAGTCGTAGCCGTATTCGTCGATCATGATGCGCATGAGTTCCGGAATGCCGATCACCGGGTGGGTGTCGTTGAGCTGGAACGTGATCTTGTCGGCGAAGGTGGTCAGATCCGGCTTGTCGGTGTCCGGGTAGAACACGCGGATCGCATCGTGAATGGAGGCGCTGGCGAAGAAGTACTGCTGTTCGAGACGCAGCTCCTTGCCCACCTCGGTGGAGTCCTCCGGGTAGAGCACCTTGGAGATGTCCTCGGCCTTGACCTGCGGCTTCACCGCGTCGAGGTACTCGGACTTGTTGAACGTGAGCAGGTCGAACTCATCGTAGGAGCGTGCCTGCCACAGGCGCAGCGTGTTCACGCGGCCGGAGGCGTAGCCGGGCACCATGTAGTCCACCGGGATGGCGCGCACTGCCCAATCCGGCTTCCACACGCGCTTGCCGTTCTCCTCGACGACCTTGCCGCCGAAGTTGACGCGCTGATCGCGCTCGTAGTCGATGTGCCCCCATGGGTCCTCATTGGCCAGCCAGTAGTCCGGGCGCTCGATCTGACGACCCTCGTCGTCGAATTCCTGGCGGAAGATGCCGTACTTGTACTGGATGCCGTAGCCGAAGGCGGGAACGCCAAGCGAGGCGAGCGAATCGATGAAGCATGCTGCGAGACGGCCGAGACCGCCGTTGCCCAGGCCCGGTTCGTATTCCGCGTCGACCACTGCCTGCGGGTCGAAGCCGAGGCCGCGCACGGCCTCTTCGAACTGCGGGGTGAGGCCCGCGTTGAGCAATGCATTGCGCAGCTGTTTGCCCATCAGGAATTCCGCGGACAGGTAGCCCACGGCCTTCGTGTCGCCGTTGATCATGTCCTGCTGGGTCTTCATCCAGGAATCCATGAGATGGCGGCGGACCACGGTTGCAGTGGCAACATAGATATCGGCCGTCTTGGCCTGTTCTGGGGTTACACCCTGTGTGTACTTGAGCGCCTGTCGAATTTCGTCAGCGAATTCGTTGGCGGTCAGCGGGGACTTAGGTGCCGTTAGTTCGGTCATACGTGACTCCCTTTATGTTTTCCTCATCGAACGTGCGCTCCAGCGGGCATCTCCTGCACCCGTTTTGCATACGTTCTCATAAAATATACCACCGCTTGTGCAATTCACGAAAAACACACTGTTTTCCGCGCTCGTTTCGCGCACTGTTTACTGCGGCAAACATTGCAAACGTTGGTATCCATATACCGCACACTACTCTTCTCTCGTTACCGCCACCGCCCTTGCATCTCATGGCTTACCCCTCCCCTCCTTTTGGCGCAACAGCCCCTTTGATGCAAAAACATCCTGTGACGCATCCCTTGACGTAAAAAGGGACAAATACGACTTCCAAATGTCGCTTTTTACGCAGAACAACAGACCGCCACACCTCTTCTCCTTTTCCCTATGTTTTCCCCGTAACTCTGACCCCCCCCATGACCCCCATACCTTTCCCTATGACGTAAAAAGAGACAAACACAGCCGCCAGTCGTCTCTTTTTACACGGACAGAACGAGTTTTTTCGCAATCCCCATAGCGCCTCCATAAGGATTAATGCCCCATGGGGAAACAGCCCATTTGTTATCGAGCGTTCGATGCAGAATCACAGTATGGCAGCAATTCGTAAGCAAGATATGATGCGCGGCATGCAGGCATACGACGATTGGTGCACTGCGGCGCATGCAGCAGTCGAGACCACGCCGGCCCTCGACATCGCACCCCAGCTCGACCGCGCCACCATGGCCATGGCTGTGCGCTACTCACTTCACCAGCTGGAAATCAAGGCCCCTGGCCCGGGAGTGGAGGTGCGCGTTGCGCCGTACGCGGTGGTCAAGATCCTGGAAGGCCCCGCCTCGGATCCGCATAATCTCACACCTCCCGACGTGATCGAGCTCGATCCGCAGGTTTGGCTGCGCGTCGCCAGCGGCATCACCACATGGCACGAGGAGCAAAAAGCCGGGCGCATCAGCGCGGTGGGCGAGCGCGACGATCTGTCGCCGCTGCTGCCGCTCGGCTGACGCCGTACAGATGAGCGTCATGGCATCTATTTTTGCAATCGTTTGCATAGGACGCCTACCATCTCAATGCGGATCAATGCGGACGCGCACATGCCGAGTCCCATACTCACATCTACTCACATCCGCACCCAAACGCCGTGAGGGGCGCCGCTCATTGCGGCGCCCCTCACGAATTCATATGTCACCGAACCGGCGGATCTACTCCTGCTGGTCCGTGTGTTTGAAGGTTTCCGGCACTGGCATCGGAATCGGCTTGTGCGGCTTTGGTTTGGGTTGCGCGTGAGTCTCAGGCATCTCTCCGGTCGTGGCCTTCGCCGCTGCTTCGGCGGCCCACTTCGCGTATTCGTCGAGGTCATCCACCGTCTCGTCGACGTCCTGTGCCTCGAATTCGTCGTTCTCGACATCGGCAAATGGATCGAATGAGCCGGTCCCCGGCTCGTGCGCGCCCAATTCCTTGGCAAGCTCGTCGTAATCCGTGTCAGTGGTCATATACTTGAGCTTCCTGGCGATCTTCTGCTGTTTGGCTTTCTGACGTCCGCGGCCCATGCGACCCCCTGATACTTATTTGTTTCGATTCATCACATATGAGAGTACCACCACTTAAGACACATTGTGTTGTCTTCTCGAATTTCTACGATGATTCTTTATTACATAGGCCATACAGCGCATGCAGACGCACGCATACAGACGAGAAGAGGCTACCGGCATGACCGACGACATGAACGCGCAACTCACCGCGGCGGGCAATGAAATGAGCGCGAGCTTCCTCGCGGCGAAGAAGCGTTCCGACGAAACGCTCGCCAAGCTCAAGGCGAACCCGGGCAAATTCACCATGCTCACCGGAGACCGCCCCACCGGCCGTCTGCATCTCGGCCACTTCTTCGGCTCCATCCGCGAGCGTGTCGCCATGCAGAATCTCGGCGTGAACACGAACATCATCATCGCCGACTACCAGGTGATCACCGACCGCGATACCACCGAGCACATCGACGACAACGTGCTCAATCTCGTGCTGGACTACATGGCCGCCGGCATCGACCCCGAGAAGACGATGATCTTCACGCATTCCGCAGTGCCCGCCGAGAATCAGCTCATGCTGCCGTTCCTCTCGCTGGTCACCGAAGCCGAGCTGCACCGCAACCCGACGGTGAAATCTGAGATGGAATCCTCCGGCCATGCGCTCACCGGACTGCTGCTCACCTACCCGGTTCACCAGGCGTGCGACATCCTGTTCTGCAAAGCGAACGTGGTGCCGATCGGCAAGGATAATCTGCCGCACGTCGAGATCACGCGCACAATTGCGCGCCGCTTCAACGAACGCTACGCAAAGAAGAGCCCGGTGTTCCCGGAGCCGGCCGCGATTCTGTCCGAGGCGCCGGAGATCCCCGGACTCGACGGCCGCAAGATGAGCAAATCGTACGGCAACTCGATCATGCTGGGCGCGACCGCCGAGGAGACCGCCAAGCTGATCAAGAAGAGCCCCACCGATTCCGAGCGCACCATCACGTTCGACCCGGTCAATCGCCCGCAGGTCTCCGCACTGCTCACCACCGCGGGTCTGGTCACCGGCCGCGACCCGAGTGAGATCGCCGCCGAGATTGGCAATGCGGGTGCCGGCGCGCTCAAGAAGTATGTGATCGACTCGGTGAACGAATTCCTCGCACCGCACCGTGAGCGTCGTGCCGAGCTCGCCAAGGACATGGATTCCGTGCGCGACATTCTGCATGACGGCAACGCCCGCGCGAACGCGATTGCGAACCAGACGCTCGACGAGGTCCGCGAGGCCATGGGCATGCACTACGACCGCTGATCTGTTCCGGAGTCTCCCGCGGGCACTGTCTCATCCGGTCAATCTAGCTCTATGGTCGATTGCTTGCGCACGTGCCAGGTAAACGACCATAATCTGCTGCAGTTTGGTCGTTCACCTCACATCCGCTCAGGTACGCGACCATAATCTGCCAAAGTTCGGTCATTTACCTGCGTGAGCGTCATATAAACGACCATAGTTTCACCAAGTTCGGTCGTTTACCTCACGCCCGCTCGCGTAATCGACCATAATCTGCCAAAGTTCGGTCGTTCACCTCACCCTGTTCAATCTGAACGACCATATTATTTGTAATTGTTTGCAGATTACTGCAGACTGCCGCAGAGTATGGTCGTTCAGATAACGCCATCTGCAGCGAACGACCAAACTTCGCTCAACTATGGTCGTATCCTGCACAACAATCTCGATAACAGACCAAAGTCAGCAGATTGACAGGAAAATGTCTGGCGGGTGTCGGGAGGGCCCGGGAAAGACTTCGTCACTGGATCGCAAGCGCCCTTTACGTTCCTCAATCTTTCCCGGGCCCTCCCGACACCCGCCAGACAGGGAACAAACAACATCACACGTCGTAGCGCCAGGATTTGTCGGTGATCACGCGCGCCATTGCAAGGCCGATAGGCAGGCAGATGATCACCATGAACGCACGGAACGCCCAGTCCAGAGCGAGCAGTGTGTTGAACTGGCCGAGATAGAACATCGCGCGGTACATATACAGGCCGGGCACCATGATCACAATCGACGGCACCGTCAGGCAGATGCGCGGGTAACCCAGATGCGGCGCGAGCAGACCGTGCCGCACTGCGGAACGCCAAGCGGAGGCGATGAGACCGGCGAGCAGGGCACCGATGAAGGCACCGGCTTCGGCCGGAACACCCCAATCCACGATCTCCAAGCGCAGGGTGTCGGTGATCATGCCGATTATGGCGGCCACCAGGCACATGCGCTGCGGTGAATTGAACAGCACGGAGAAGCCCCACACGCCAATGAACGCGAAGAGCGCGCGCAATCCGCAGGTGGCCCACGGATTCAACGGCGGCGTGTCAAAACCCTGCGGGTTGAGATGCACGAGCACGGCGACCATCCAGCCCGCGAGCGTGGCCATCAATATGATGCAGAACACGTAGGTGACACGTTGCACCCCGGAGGGGAAATCTATCTTCGCCATGTCAAGGCCGCCTGTGATGAGCGGGAAGCCGGGGATCACGAACAGCATGGCGCCAATGTAGGCGGTGTCGTGGTGGAGTGCGACCGGGTCGAATATGCCTATGAAACGCAGTGTGCCCACGCAGGCGAGCGCCGCAACCGCCACCGCCACGAAGGTGACGAAGAACTGGTTCAGGTGGTGCGCGAACAGGCGACGGCGTGCCCACTGGCCGAGTCCGGCGCCAATGAATGCGCCGAGCATGTCGTATGGTGCGCCGCCGAGCAGGAACACGAAGGCCGCGCAGGCGCAGGCGGCGGCGAATCCGGAGAATGCCGGCGAATAGAGCGGCTTGCGACGTTCGATCAAGTCGAGGCGCTTGTGCACCTGGCCCACCGTGATCGGCCCGGATTCGCGCACGCGCTTCTCGGCATGTTCTTCGAGATGGTCGAAATGCTCGGCGTATTCGTCTTCGGGCAACTTCTTCTTCGCATGTTCGGCAACCCGCTCGGCGACCCGTGAACGCAGTGTCTCACGCTGCTGCGCGAGTTTTTGCGCGCGCGCCTCCTGCCTGAGCCGTTCTCGCAGCTGTTTCGCCGTCTCCGCGGAGATCTGCGAGGCGTCGCGCGTGCCCAGCGTGTTCGGCTGCATGAGCTGGCGTGAGACCTCGGTACGACGGTGGTACATGGTGCCCGCGCCGAGATTGACGCTGAACCAGTCCGCGAAATGCTCGAGCAGCCAGATCCGCTCGGTGTTCACGCCGGTCGTCGGCAGATTCACGACTTCGGTGATGCGTTCCTTGCCGTCGGTGCACGAGGCCTGGATGTCGGTCAGATTGACGTCCGCGCGCACATGCACGCCGAGCGGGTATGCGATGCGGTGCATCATCTCGCGCACACGGAAGCTTCCGGTGCCCGCGCCGAGGTCGAGCATGCCCACGCGTACGATCACACTGGCTTTGGCGGCGATGCCCGCGTCGGTGATCGGCTTGTCCCAGTCGCGCTCGATGTCTTCCATGTCGAGCGGGATCGCGTGCGAATGGAATCTGCGCACCGCCCCGGCCGCCGATTTCACGGGCCGGGAACGCCAGTGCACGCGTGCGCTGTGCCGGTCGTGACCATGCATGTCGTCGGTGGTGGTTGCAGATTCTTCTTCGCTCTTACTCACATCTCTACTTCTACTACCCCCGCGCGAACATTCGCGATGGCCGCCGCCAAAGACGCAATCTCACACTCCGACCGCCCCTGCCCAAACGTAACAAACGTGTCTCATGCTCGTACTTACAATACAAACGCAACTTTACTGAACACGGGCTGTGGGCTCGCAACGATCGGCGCCAAGAACTGCGGAGGAGCCGCAGAAGACCGATAGACCGAGCAACCCAATGTTTGGAGAAAGAGGTCGAATGACTGATCAAGAGCAAACGATCACGCCGGCCGACGCCACGATCGTGACGTCCGGACTCGGCACCAAAGGTCCCGAAGAGCGCACGCTTCCCGCGACATTGCAGGAAGATATGGACTTGTGTCTGAACATTCTGCGCGAAGTGCTTTCCGAATACGACGAGAATCTCCTCAAAACGTTTGACACCGTGCGTCAATATGCCGTCGATGCCAGCGCCGAACGGTTCTCCGGCGTGCTCACCGACACTCATCCCGAGCGTGATGATCTCGAAATGGCCGTCAAGACGATCGATGCGATGAATCTGCACGACGCCCAGCTGCTCGCCCGCGCGTTCGCCACGTACTTCCACCTGGCGAATCTGTGCGAGGAGAACTACCGTGTGGCCGTGCTCCATGAGCGCGAGGCCAAGGTCGACGACACCCAGGCCATCGATCCGGTGAACGAGATGACGAAGGCATACCACCAGCTCATCTCCGAAATGGGCCCGGCCAAGGCCAAGGAGCTGCTCGAACGCCTCGAATTCCACCCGGTGTTCACCGCACACCCCACCGAGGCGCGCCGCAAGGCCGTGGAAGGCAAGATCCGCCGCATCGCTCAGCTGCTCGAAGCGCACCGTCTGCTCGGCGGCTCCGACAAGAAGGAGAACAGCCGTCGCCTGTACAACGAGATCGACGCACTGTTCCGCACGTCGCCGATCGCGCTGAAGAAGCCGACGCCTGTCGAAGAGGCCGACACGATTCTCGACATCTTCGACAACACGCTGTTCCACACGATTCCGATGGTCTACCGTCGTTTCGACGACTGGGTGCTCGGCGACAAGGCCGGCATCGAGCCGCCGGCATGCCCCGCGTTCTTCCACCCGGGCAGCTGGATCGGCTCCGACCGCGACGGCAACCCGAACGTCACCGCCAAGGTGAGCCGTCAGGTGGCCCGCAAGTTCAGCGACCATGTGCTCGCCGCGCTCGAGGAGGCCACGCGCACCGTCGGCCGCAACATGACCGTCGAATCCGAGACCACGCCGCCGAGCGATGAGCTGCACACGCTGTGGAACCAGCAGAAGGAGATCAGCGAGCGACTCACCGGCAAGGCGTCGCTCATCTCCACGAAGGAGCTGCATCGCGCGGTGCTGCTCGTCATGGCCGACCGCCTGCATTACACGATCAAGCGCGACACCGATCTCATGTACCACAACTGCGACGACTTCCTCGCGGACCTTCGCGTGGTGCAGCGTTCGCTCGCCGAGGCCGGCGACAAGCGCGCCGCCTACGGCCCGCTGCAGGACCTCATCTGGCAGACCGAGACCTTCGGCTTCCACATGGTCGAAATGGAGTTCCGTCAGCATTCGGTGGTGCACGCGCGTGCCCTCGACGACATTCGCGAGCATGGCCTGCATGGCGAACGCGGACCGTTGCAGCCGATGACGCATGAGGTGCTCGACACCTTCCGTGCCCTCGGTGCGATTCAGAAGCGCAATGGCGTCAAGGCCGCCCGTCGCTACATCATCTCGTTCACGAAGAGCGCGAAGAACGTGCGCGACGTGTACGAGCTCAACCGTCTGGCGTTCTCGAACCCGGACGACGCCCCGGTGATCGACGTGATCCCGCTGTTCGAACAGCTCGAGGATCTCGAGAACTCGGTTTCGGTGCTCGACGAGATGCTGAAGATTCCCGAGGTGCAGGCCCGACTCAAGCAGACCGGCCGCAAGATGGAGGTCATGCTCGGCTACTCGGATTCGTCGAAGGACGCCGGCCCCACCACCGCCACGCTCGCGCTGCACTCCGCGCAGGAGCGCATTGCGAAGTGGGCGGACGAGAACGGCATCGATCTGACACTGTTCCACGGCCGCGGCGGCGCCGTCGGCCGCGGCGGCGGCCCGGCCAACCGCGCGGTGCTCGCACAGCCGAAGGGTTCGGTCAAGTGCCGCTTCAAGCTCACCGAGCAGGGTGAGGTCATCTTCGCCCGCTACGGCAATCCGGTGCTCGCCATCCGCCACGTCGAGTCCGTGGCCGCCGCGACGCTGTTGCAGTCGGCTCCGAGCGTGGAGAAGACGAACACCGAGATGACCGAGAAGTACAAGCCGATGGCGGATCAGCTCAGCGAAGTTTCACATGAAACGTTCCTTGATCTGCTCAACAGCGAGGACTTCGCACCGTGGTTCTCGATCGTCACGCCGTTGACCGAGATCGGCTTGCTGCCGATCGGTTCCCGCCCTGCGAAGCGCGGCTTGGGAGCCAAGTCGCTCGACGATCTGCGTACGATCCCGTGGATCTTCTCGTGGGCCCAGGCCCGCATCAACCTCGCCGCCTGGTATGGCCTCGGCTCCGCATGCGAGTCGTTCGGCGACCTCGCCACGCTGCGCAAGGCATACGAGGAATGGCCGCTGTTCTCCACCTTCATCGACAACATCGAGATGTCACTGGCGAAGACCGACGAACGCATCGCGAAGATGTACCTTGCACTCGGCGACCGCCCGGACCTCTCGAAGAAGGTGCTCGACGAGATGGAGCTCACACGCAAGTGGGTGCTCAAGATCGTGGGCGACGAATGGCCGCTGCAGCACCGTCATGTGCTTGGCCAGGCGATTCGCATCCGCTCCCCGTACGTCGACGCACTGTCCGTCACGCAGGTGCTCGCATTGCGTTCGCTGCGTAAGAAGGTCGACAAGGAGGAGCTCTCCGAAAGCCAGCAGGCAGGATTCATCTACCTGATTCTGTGCACCGTTTCGGGTGTCGCCGCCGGCCTGCAGAACACCGGCTGATTCCACGAAGCTGACTCCACAGACAGAGAGGGCCGCGGCACGGGATTGCATCTATGCCGCGGCCCTCTCTCATGGCTCGCCCATTGTTCAATGTGCCAATGAAATTATGGGAAATTGGGCATTGCGCACTATGGGACGACTCAAATCTCCGGTATCTCCCACGGGCTCAAGCTATCGCCGGAGAACCGGAACATCAGCGGGCGACGCTTCGTATATTCGATGAGTCCGGCATCGTCGAGCTCGCCGACCACCTTGCGTGCACTCTGCTTCGACAAGCCGATGTGACGGGCGGCACCATCAAGAGTCATCGAGCGCCATCCACCAAACTCCTTCTCCTGCATGAGCGCAAACAGCACATTGCTTGCATGAGAGGAAAGTGCGTACTCGTCCGTCAACTGGGCGCATCGGCGTTTAAGCCCCTCCACGACCCCGATCAGGTTCGTCAGGTATTCGATGAGTTCCTGTTGCGACTGCATAATTAGGTCGAGCAGCATCATCACAAAGAAGGTAAGCTCGCCATGGTTCAGCGCATCTTCGACTTGTGTGAACGCTTTGTAATACTGCGGCCTGTTATGCGCGATGACGCGGGACAGCGAGAGGATGGTAGGGGTGGCGAGCGTAGAGCGCAAATTAAGCGCGAGCAAATATCGACCCGTACGGCCGTTGCCGTCATAGAACGGATGCGTGTATTCGAAGAGGAAATGCGCGGCGGCCGCAGCTAGCAGAGTCGGAACAGTGTCGGAACGCATGAGTTCCAGCATCTGTCTCAACAGCGTTTCAATCCGTTCTTCGGAATGCGCACCCGTGTGAATGACACGACCACCATTACCAATAACATCCACGCCTTCGGCACGGAATAGTCGCCCATCAGGCACGTCCTTAGGCTCAATTTCCGTGCCGACGACATCGTCATAAATCCGACGGAGATCCTCCAACGAATGCGGCAGCTCCACCTTATCGTCGGTCAACCCAAGATAGAGTTTGGCGAACTCGCTGAATCGAATAGTCCGGTACGGGTCACGACGAAGTCTCTTGCTCGCCGGATCTTCATCGCCCTCGTATTCCTGTGCTGCATTCACCGCAAGCTGGACTTCCTTGCGGGTGCTGCGCACGCCTTCGATCTCGTTCGTCGACAGGATCTCCTCGCCGATCGCCTGGTCAATGTAATTCCGTTTCATGATCTGCGGAAGTCGATTCCATAGCAACGCCACGTCGCAGTCATGAACGAGCACATCGTTCAGTTTGACCGTGAGTTCGCGCGGCGTTGCAATGAACAGTTCACCTATCTTCGTGACGATTCCGGTACGAAATGTCGAATCAGATTTCAACCGTTCAAGTGCGACATGTTCAAGATCGGCTTTCGCGTTCGTGCTGGTATTCATATGGAACAGCGTGGAGAGCTGCCGGTACCTATCACTCATTCCGCGCTCCTTCAGGCTCGAATATGATACAAATGAGCATAATCAGATGGCTACACCACTAGATCACCGTTGTAAATGATAGAAAGTATAAATTAGAGCGCGTATTCCATCATGCGATACGTCGTAGATTATTGGAAATATCATTTATGCATCCGTATCACCAGTGACCGAGACCGAACCCGCAACCAATATGAGGGTGTGCACGAACC
The DNA here is from genome assembly GCA_004154635.1 of Bifidobacterium animalis subsp. animalis. Classification (GTDB taxonomy): domain Bacteria; phylum Actinomycetota; class Actinomycetes; order Actinomycetales; family Bifidobacteriaceae; genus Bifidobacterium; species Bifidobacterium animalis_B. The sequence goes on along the minus strand of RSDC01000001.1, from coordinate 169,254 downwards.
CTTTCGCGCGCACCCTCATGCCCCATGTACTTGCATATCCCACATTCACGCATACGTGAACGTCATCGGGTCATGGCCGGCGCGCGTAGGGCCGTCGAGCGCATCGATCTCGGCATGCTCCTGCGGAGTCAACGCGAAGCCAAACAGATCGAGATTCTCGCGCTGGCGTTCAGTATGCACGGACTTGGGGATGATGATCGTGCCGTTCTCGATATGCCAACGCAGAATCACCTGCGCAGGGGTCACACCATGCGCAGCGGCGATGCGCTCGACGACGCCGTTCACGAGGTCGGCACCGCGTGCCATCGGCGAATACGCCTCGACGGCGATATCGTGCGCACGGCAGTATTCCACTACAGCGCGCTGTTGCCACGTGGGATGCAGTTCGATCTGATTGACCGTCGGGTATTCACCCGTCTCCTCATACAACCTGTCGAGGTGCTCAGGCATGAAATTGCAGACGCCGAGCGTACGTACACGGCCGTCTTCACGTAGTTTCGCGAACGCTTTCCACGTCTCACCACTGCGCCAATCGAACGGCGTGGGCCAGTGGATCATGTACATGTCCACATAGTCGAGCTGCAGCAGCTCAAGAGACCGGTCGAACGCACGCATCGCAGAATCGTAGCCCTGCTCGGAATCACGCAGCTTCGTGGTCATCCACAATGATTCACGCTTCTCCCCCGTGTTGTAACCGGTCGCGGCAAGCGCACGTCCCACACCCTCCTCGTTGTTGTATCCCGCGGCGCCATCGATATGGCGATACCCCACCTCCAGCGCCGATTCAACGACCGGCACCACGCCCTCATCGTCGATGCGCAGCACGCCGAGGCCTATCTGCGGAATCCTGCTGCCGTCATGCAGAGTGATCAGTGGTACGTTTCGTTCAGTCACCTCGCCAGTAGTCATGCAGACCTTCCTTGTAGATTCGTTACCTCGATGCTAACCTGCACACTGCCCACGTAACGGCGTACGCCGGCCTTCTGACGGCGCAAACACACACCCGTCGAGCAGACTCACACGCGCTGGAACACACTCATCTGTCCTAATTCACGGTTCGCCCACGCATAGTAGGGTACGAGCTGCATGTCAACCGGTGAAGCTTTCCGCTCTCCTAACACCCTCTGATACAATGACGACTGTTCGAAGTCCGCAGATTCCTTCGTAGCCGGCACCTGTACGATGTTCACGCCTCCCAGCAGGTCTTTATCGAACCGTACACTCGCCCGCTTCAATGCAGTCGCCAGATCTACACGGTAGTTCCATAAATCTCCCGGATTATCTGTCTGCTCGGCGCAGTACACCACCGGCCCCACGGTGAGCGCTATCCGTCCGGCGTCGGCTCTCACGTGCGAATTCGCGCGCATCATATGCACAGAGTAATCGAAATCTAGCTCAATCCGATGTTGTGTTCCACGTGCAACATTCACCGTGAAGAACCCGTCTACCACGGCCACCTTTCGCTTGGCGCCGTCGATTAACACCCGCCAATTGTCACGCGACCACTCCGGCACGCGCACCAGCAGATTCACCGACTCCAACTCGGCGTCCTCGGGCAGCGTGGCCTCCAAAAGCACCTGCCCGTTCCAAGGGAATCCCGACGCCTCATGCACACGCAGACCGGAGTCAAAGCGCGCATCGTTCGACATGAACTGATGCGCCAGCACCGTGCGTCCCCCGTCCTTCTCGGTGTACACATACTGGTCCACCGACGCGATGAGCCGCGCGATGTTCGCCGGGCAGCATGCGCAGCCGAACCAATCGACGCGGTGGGCCAGCACATGGTGCCGGTCCGGATTGTCGGTCGCGGCTGGGTCCACCTCGAGCGCATTCACATAGAAGTACTGGGTGCCATCGAGGGAGATACCTGCGAGCGCGCCGTTGTACAACTCCTTCTCCAGCACGTCGGCGTATTCGCCGACGGACTCGGATTCGAGCATCTGGCGCGCGAACATGCACATGGAGACGGATGCGCAGGTCTCGCCGTACATCGTGGTGTTCGGCAGGTCGTAGTCGTAGGTGAACGACTCCCCCACGTGCGTGGATCCGATGGCGCCGGTGATGTACATGCGTTTGGTGACGATGTTCGTCCAGATGGCCTTGACCGCATCGAACAGCCCGGCGTCGCCGGTCAGGCGCGCCACATGCGCCATGCCCGTGCACAGATACCCCACGCGCACCGCATGGCCGTCCGCGGTGGTCTGCTCTCGCACCGGCTTGGCCGCCTGGAAGTAGGTGGGATTGTAGAAGCCGATGTCGCGGAAGATGTAGTCGTTGCCATTCTCACGCAACTGCCGTTGGAAGAAGTCGACGTCCTGCCCACGTACGTCGAGGAGATACTCCGCCAGTTCAAGGTACCGCTCCTCATGTGTGGCCTCATAGAGCCGGGCGAGTGCGAGTTCGATCTCGGGATGGCCATCAGTGCCGTGCAGCTGCCCGTCATTGGGGCCGAAAGTACGGCACAGGTAGTCTGCCATCCTGCGGGCGATGTCGAGCGCCTGCTCATTGCCGGTGACCGCGTGATAGGCGACGGCCGCCTCGATGTAGTGGCCCATCACATAGAGCTCGTGGCTCTGCTGGAGCAGGCTGAAGCGGCCGCGATGCGCCCATTCGCCACTTTTGATCTGGTATGGGGTGTCGAGATAGCCGTCATCGGATTGCGCGCGAGCAATGAGTTCGACGGTCTTGTCGCACAGCTCACGCAGCTTCGGGTCGTCGGCGTATGAGAGCGCGTAGGCGGCCTCCTCAAGCCATTTGTAGACGTCGGAGTCCTGGAACACCATGCCCTCGAAATCGTCGTCGAGTTCGCCAGCGGCTACCTTGAGGTTCGCCACCGCATGGCTACGGTTGTCGGAAAGCTGGTTTCCGGCGGGGTCGTCAGGCGTGGTGACATCGATGTCGTCGTTGACGACGCCCCATTGGTAGGGAATCACACGCTCGGCGATCTGCTCGCGCCGTGCGGTCCAAAATGGGGAAGTGATGGCGACATGCATGGCGTGCGTCCTTTCTGGAAGTCGTTGGAGAGTCAATTTTGAGACAAGATATCGAGGGGCGTTACCTGATTCCACATCTGCCCTATGTGGAATCAGGTAACGCCCCTCGCCAAGATGCCGCGCGCTGTCCGTCAGTGCTTGTTGGCGAGCTCGTGGAACATGTCCTCAATCTCGAGTTCGCGTTCGAATTCGCGCGGTGTGGTCCCGGCGTCGATCGTCGCGAGTTCGACGCCGGCGATGCGCGCGAAGTCCTCCCATGCCTCACGGCCGACCGAGGTGGTCATGCACGTGTGGTGGGAGCCGCCTGCACGCAGCCAGCATTCGGCGGAGATCTCCAGATTCGGCTCCGGCTTCCACAGCGCACGGGCGCATGGCAGCTTGTCGAGCGAGCCGAGCGGTTCAACCACATCGACCACATTCATGAGCATACGGAACCGAGTACGGACGTCGGCGAGCGAGACCACGACCGCATCCTTCTTCGGAGCCACGGTGAACACCAGACGAACCGGATCGGCCTTGCCGCCGATGCCGAGCGGATGGATCTCGAGACGCGGCTTGGCGATTGTGCCCACCGACGGCGAGACCTCAAGCATGTGCGATCCCATGATCATCTCGTTGCCCGGGGTGAAGTTATAGGAGTAGTCCTCCATGAGCGACGCACCACCCTCGAGACCGTAGCCCATCACGGCCCCGATGCGCACGAGCACTGCCGTCTTCCAGTCACCTTCGGCAGAGAAGCCCCAGCCATATTCGGACGGGAAGCGCTGCGGCCCCACACCAGGCAGCTGCGGCAACGCACCGAGGTCCTCGAAGTTGTCGACGCCAGCCGTGCAGCCATTGGCACGCATCATGTTCACCATTGCGCATTCCTCACGGGCGGCGATGAACAGCGAATCATAGTCCTTGTCCAACAGCTCGGGCGCGATCTCGTACTTCGCCTTGTAGTCCTCGATGAGGTCCTTGACCTGGTTCTCCTTGACCGCATCGTACGCGGCGACGAGCTCGTTGACGGCCCAGGTGTTGATCGAGGCACCGAACACACGTTCCGCTTCGGTCTTATCGCCTTCGGTGACGGCAACGTTGCGCATATTGTCGCCCCAACGCATCACATTCATCGTGTTCGAAGCCTGCCAGCCGGCGCAGGCACGGGCCCAGACGCCGATCTTGTCGGCCACCGCGGGATCGGTGTAATGCCCCACAACGATCTTGCGCGGGATGCCGAGGCGAGTGACAATGTAGCCGTATTCACGGTCACCGTGCGCGGCCTGGTTGAGATTCATGAAATCCATGTCAATGGTCTCCCATGGAATCTCGAAATGGTGTTGGGTGTTAAGCTGCAGCAATGGCTTGCGCAGCGCCTCGAGCCCACGGATCCACATCTTCGCCGGCGAGAAGGTGTGCATCCACGTGATCACGCCGATGCATGAATCATCGGCCGAGGCGTCCACCATGAAGCGACGCACGCCGTCAGACGACTTCAGCGTGGGCTTGAGTACAAGCTTGACGGGGATACGGCCACTCGCGTTGAGCGAGTCGACAATCTCGGCGGACTGTTGCGCTACCTGTCGCAGTGCCTCCTCGCCGTACAGGTCCTGCGAGCCCACGCCGAACCAGATCTCCTTGCCTTCGAACGGATTTTCCATTGCCATGTTGTTTTCCTCACTTCATTGTGGATTGTTGGAATTGATTATGAACCGATGTGGATTGATGTGTGGATGACTCAGCCGTTTGCCCACCCTTGCGTAATCCGGGACGAATAACCGCAGTTTCTGTCCCTTTTTACGCAAACCAACTTGCTACCTTGCCGCCTTGCTACCTTGCTACCTTGCGTAATTCGAGACAAAAACCATGCGAATCTGTCTCTTTTTACGCAGTTGAATTTGTTTACGCAGCTGTGTTGTGATGGTGCAAGTCAGTGCTGGCCATACACATTCTGGTAGCGGTCATTGAGTTTATCGATGTCTTCCTGAGGAATCGGAATGATGTCGCCGAGTTGCTTGGCCGCCCACATCGTATGCGCCACCTCCTCGGTCATCGCGGCGGCCTTGACCGCGGCCTCTGCATCTTTGCCGATGGTGAATGGGCCGTGATTCTGCATGAGCACGGCCGGTGATTTCGGGTATGCCTTGAGGGTCTCGACCACACCTTCGCCAATGGCCTCCGAACCGATCAGACGGAACGGCCCCACGGGCACCGGACCACCGAACTCGTCGCCCATCATCGTCAATCCGCATGGAATATTCTGCCCGGTGGCGGCCCATGCGGTCGCATAGGTGGAATGGGTATGCACCACGCCATACACCTCCGGCATGTGGCGGTAGATGTATGCATGTGAAGCAGTGTCCGACGATGGCGATTCCGCACCGTCGACGACGTTGCCGTCGAGGTCGCACACGACCATCGAGCTCGGTGTCAGATATTCGTAACGCAGCCCTGATGGTTTGATTACCATGAGGTCAGCTGTGCGCAGACGCTGCGAAACGTTCCCTGCCGTCCAGACCACCAGATTCCACTTGATGAGCTGTTCGTGCAGTGCGGCGACCACCTCCCGCACCTGCTTGACCTCCGCACGGACTTCCGGTCCGTAATCCGCCAGTGTTGCCATTGTTGTTCCTTTCTGTACAGTTTCAAATACTTGCGCAGATCCGTACGCTGCAGATTCACCCACCGATTTCGACGTGCTCAACGGCACTGCGCTCCACCGGCAACGCCTTGACGAATCTGGCGAAGAATCGCTGGAATCCATCCACATCGTCCGGCCGGGGAGCTTCGGTCACCGATTCCGCCCCGGCGAACACGACATCGTCCAAATAATCTGCAAGCGTGAGATCGGCGTGACGCAAATAGTCCGCAAGCACGGCCATGCCCCACGCTCCCCCTTCGGACGCGGTGGTCATCACACGGATCGGCGTATTGAACGCCGCCGCGAGAATACGCTGCGCCACCACGGGCGTGGCGAAGATGCCACCATGGCCCACCAGCGAGTCAATCTCGACGCCCTCGTCCTCGGTCATCACGTTCATACCAATGGTCACCGGCGAGAATGCACCAAACAGCTGTGCCCGCATGAAGTTGGCGAGCGAGAATCGCGCCTCGGGCCCGCGCACGAACAGCGGACGCCCCTCGGCGAGCCCGGCGAGAAATTCGCCGGTACGGAATGGGTAGGCGAGCAGACCACCGGCATCTGGATCCGCATCCTCGCCTATGGCCGCGCGGAACAGCTCGCCGTACAGGGTGCCGTCATCGACGTTTCGTCCGCTGAGCTGTGAGAACTGGCGGAACAGGTCCACCCATCCATTGAGATCGGCGGTGAAGTTGTTCGCATGGCTCATACCGGCCAGATCGCCCGCGGGGGTGGTCACCAAGTCCACTTCGGGGCGCAACTTGGAGAGTTTGTGCTCAAGCACAACGGTGGCGAAGATCGAGGTTCCCGCAGACACGTTGCCGGTACGACGGCGTACCGAGTTCGTGGCCACCATGCCGGTTCCGGCATCACCTTCCGGAGGAGCGAGCATCGTTCCCGGCTGAAGTACGCCAGACGGGTCGAGCAGCGCCGCACCTTCCGGCGTGAGTTCGCCGGCCGGGGTGCCCGCAACGAGCGGTTCGGGAAGCAAATCGTTGAGCTTCCACGGTTGTGCGGCGACTTCAGGCAGCGCATCGAACTGTTCAATGAATCCCTGCTCATAGGTCTTGGTGTTCGGATCAATCGGGAACATTCCGGACGCATCACCGATGCCCAGCACCTTGCGACCCGTGAGCTTCCAGTGCACATAGCCGGAAAGCGTGGTGAAGTAGCGCACGGAACCGATATGCGGCTCATTGTCGAGCACCGCCTGATACAGGTGCGCGATTGACCAGCGTTCCGGAATGTTGTATTGGAAAAGCTCGGAGAGTTTCTCATGAGCCTCGCTCGTGTTGGTGTTCTGCCAGGTCCGGAACGGCACGAGCAGTTCACCATCCGCATCGAAAGCGAGATACCCATGCATCATCGCGGAGAAACCAATCTGGCCGATGCGCGTGAGCTTGAGGCCGTAATCGGCCTCCACGCGGTCGGCCACATCGGCATAGACACTCTGCAGTCCGCGCCAGATCTTGTCCACGTCATACGACCACAGGCCGTCCACAAGATGTGACTGCCAACCATAGTCACCGGTGGTGATCGCATTGCGCTCATCGTCAATGAGCACCGCTTTGATGCGCGTGGAACCGAATTCAATCCCCAACGACGTGCGCCCGTCACGAATGGCCTGTGCAATCGCCTTTGAATCTGCCATGGTTCCTCCTGCTTCGGGATTCAGTTCCGCAATGAACTCATGCGTCATGTATATGTTAGCGCTCACACAAACAGAACACGCCGAACAGGGGCATACCCCTGGGCATAGATCACGCCCACCAATCCGACACGCCGAGCAAATGGCTGAATATCAAGCGTTATCTAACCTTTGAGCATTTCCCGCCGCGCAAGCATCTTGTGAGCGGTAACATGAAGTACAAGGTTGTACTAGCTCAACCACACTCAATCCCATCTCTTCGACGGCGAAGAGACGCCGCAGAGAAGAACAACGTTGTATTCAACGCAGCAGAGAGGAAAATATACCATGCCGCAGCATAGCGAAGCACAAGCCAGACTGGTGGTGGATGACGCATTCAAGGTCGGCCCGGTACACGACCGTGTATTCGGTTCGTTCGTCGAACATCTGGGGCGTTGCGTGTACACCGGCATCTATGAACCGGGGCATCCCACTGCCGATGCCGAGGGGTTCCGCCAAGACGTCATCGATCTGGTCAAGGAACTCGGCGCCACCACCATCCGCTACCCCGGCGGCAACTTTGTGTCAGGCTATCAATGGGAAGATGGCATTGGTCCCAAGGAGAACCGACCTCGTCGCCTTGATCTGGCTTGGCATTCCACCGAAACGAATCAGTTCGGGCTGCACGAAATGGTCTCATGGCTGAATAAGGCCGGCGGCAACGAGTTGATGGAAGCCGTCAATCTCGGCACTCGCGGATTGCCCGAAGCACTGGATCTGCTTGAATATGCGAACGTTCCGGAAGGCACTGCCCGCTCGGAGGAGCGTATTCGCAACGGCGCCGATAACCCGTTCGACATCCGCATGTGGTGCCTGGGCAATGAAATGGACGGCCCTTGGCAGCTCGGACACAAGGACGCCGAGGACTACGGCAAGCTCGCGGCCTCGGTGGCGGCAGGCATGCGCATGTTGGATCCCGATCTTGAGCTGGTTGTCTGTGGTTCATCGAGCCATACGATGGACTCTTTCGGCAAATGGGAGGAGACCGTGCTCGAGCACACCTTCGACAAGGTGGATTTCGTTTCAGCACATGCCTACTATTTCCCGCAGCTGATGGAGAACGGCTCGCGCGACATGGCGTCGTTCCTCGCCTCCGGCGTGGATATGGATGGATTCATCAAAGATGTGGGCGCCGCCATCGACGCCACGAAGTCTCGACTCAAGAGCGACCACAACGTGTACATTTCCTTCGATGAGTGGAATGTATGGTACCAGGAGGAGGAACCCAGCAAGAACCCGGAAGGCATAGGCAACTGGCCCGTAGCCCCTCGGCTGCTCGAGGACGTCTACACCGTGGCCGATGCCGTGGTGGTGGGTGACCTCCTCATCACATTGCTGCAAAACGCAGATCGTGTGCATGCGGCATCACTCGCTCAGCTCGTCAACGTCATCGCCCCCATCATGACCGAGCCGAATGGGCCCGCTTGGCGCCAAACCACCTTCTACCCGTTCTCCCTCACCGCAGCCTGGGCCAAGGGCGGCGATGTGCTGGAGCCCAAGATCGAGTCCGCCCAGTACCACACCAACCGCTATGGCAACGTGAACTCCACGAATGCCGTGGCCGTGCGAGGCAAAGACGGTTCGGTCTCCGTGTTCGTCACCAACCGTTCGCTGGACGATGGATGCGACTTCGAGATCAAGTTGCCGGAAGGTTTCACACCTACCGAGCTTGATGTGAGAACGTTGCACGATGACGACATGCTGGCCACAAATACCGTGAACCATCAGGATCGCGTGGTGCCCCACACCAACGACACCGCCTCCATCCAGGATGGCACGGTCACCGTGACCCTTCCGCCGGTGAGTTGGACCGCAATCCATCTGCGCTAAACAAAGCGCACGCCCACCGCGCGCATCCACGTGTGAGGGGAGTATCTCCCCTCACACCCCTATAACCAATACAACTAATCCGAATCATCACCTCACCATCAACCACTAAAAGATACTCCATCAACGAGGATGGAGCAGAGGCAGGAGTACATCATGAACAAAACGACCAAGGCATTCGCCGTACTCGCAGCAGCGACCATGTCCATATCCATCGCAGCCTGTGGCGGTGGTGCAGGCAACGGAGGAACAGCGGCCGTGCATTCAGACAAGACAGCGAACGACAATGCAGAGTGCCAGAACACCGTTAAAAAGAAAGGTGTCCAGAAGGTAACCGTGTGGGCATGGTACCCGTCTATCGAGAAGGTGGTGGACCAGTACAACGAGACCCATGACGACCTCCAAGTGTGCTGGACCAACGCTGGTCAAGGCGGTGCAGAATACACGAAGTTCAACAATACAATCAAGGCGAAGACAGGCGCAGCAGACGTGGTTCAGCTTGAATATGAGGCGATGCCACAGTTCGTGGCCGGTAAGGATAAACACCTCGTGGACCTCAAGCAGTTTGGCTTTGACAAATACAAGGATGACTATACCGAGGGTGCCTGGAACGGCGTGACGATGAATAGCGACAACGGCATCTACGGCGTGCCTGTGGACCTTGGTCCCTTCGTGATGTATGTGCGTCAGGACGTGTTCGACAAGTACAAAGTCAAAGTGCCCACCACTTGGGACGAGTTCGCACAGGCCGGCCGTGATTTGAAAGCCGCTGGCTATGACGGCTATCTGAGCGACTGGGCACCGAACGGCACGGCCGTAAATCTAGCGCTCTTCGCTCAAAAGGACGCGAACGTGTACAAGTATTCAGCATCGGCGCCGGACAAGGTCGGCATTGACTTCAATTCAAAGGGCGTACAGGAAGTGATGAAATTCTGGCAGGGCCTCGTCAAAGAGGGTTTGGTGGATACCACGGACGCGAACACCACGGACTGGAACACGAATATGCTGGCCGGCAAGTATGCCTGCTACGTGCAGGCCTCGTGGCTCACCGGTTACATCCAAGGACTCGACGGCTCAGACAAGGGCAATTTCCGAATGTACAAGGCCCCTGTATGGGACGACTCCACACCTGACGTAAATCAAGGCGGCTCGGCCTGGGCAGTCACCGACCAAGCTAAAGACACGGAAGCAGCCTACAAAGTGGCACGCGAGTTGTTCAGCAGCAAGGAAGCGCAGCAGATCGGCGTGACCGACGGCGGTTTGTTCCCGGCCTGGACCGACATGCTTGAATCTGACACTTTCAAGAACATGACCGACGCCTTCCTAGGCGGTCAGAAGATTAACGAGGTCACCATCCCCGTTGCCGAAGGCTACAAGGGCTATGCATTCCTGCCGTTCCAGACCTACGCTTACGACGAGCAGATGAAAGCATTCTCCAAGATTGTCAAAGAAGGCGGATCCATCGAAGACAACCTCAGCGCACTCGACACCACTCTCGATAGCTACGCCAAGCAGCAGGGATTCACGGTCGAATGAGCCGATGAACTGGCCGGGCGGCCCACACGTCAGCATACGGCCATGTGGGCCGCCCCAACTTCTTCGTGAGGGGAGGAAATTCTTATGACAATCACTACAAATGATTCGACCGCCACAGAAGCAACGACTGGACAGGTGGGGCAGATGAAGACGATGGCAGTGGGGCGTGAGAGCGAGAAAGCTCGTAAGAAGACCGCACGCAAGCACAGCAGGTGGGGCTGGTTCTTCACCGCTCCATTCGGCATTGTGTTCATCGTATTCCTTGTGGTTCCGCTAGGGTATGCCTTCTACCTGTCGCTATTCACTTACTCACAGGTATTTGGAGAGCGCTTTACCGGCCTGAGTAACTACGCCCGCGTATTCACAGACACAATCTTCCTGACGGGTATGGGGCGAGTATTGCTCTATACCATCGTCATGGTTCCCATCCAGCTGGGACTCGCATTGTGCTTTGCGCTGCTGCTGGACATGATGAAGAACCGCTTCGGATCCGTGTCACGCCTGTGCATCTTCCTGCCGTACGCTATTCCAGGTGTGATCGGCGCCCTGATGTGGGGGTTCATGTATTCGAAGAATATGGGGCCATTCACTTCAATCTTCGACCTTCTGGGTATGCAGACCCCGAACTTCCTGTCTAAGAGCGGCATCTTCGGCGCCCTCGTGAATGTCGTCACCTGGCAATGGACCGGATACTACATGGTCATCCTATACTCGGCACTTCAGTCAATCCCCACCGAACTCTATGAGTCTGCCCGCATCGACGGCGCCAGCGAGTTCCGCATCGCTACCCGCATCAAGATCCCCATGATCTCAGGCTCGATGGTCATGGTCACGATTTTCTCACTCATCGGCACGCTGCAGTTCTACACCGAGCCAACCGTCCTTCGTAATCAAGCGCCCACGGTCATCCCACCGGAATATACGCCGAACATGTATGCTCAAGCGCTCGCCTTCAGCTATAACGATACGAATTATTCCGCTACCGTGTCGTTCGCGCTGGGACTCGTCGTCGTTATTTTCAGCGTGATCTTCATGAAGCTCACAAGTAAGCAGTCCGGATTGGAGGATTGAGATGACAACTGCAACCAGCAAGATGACTGCACGTTCCCTGCGTAAGACCAAACCCGCCAAGGCTGGTCGTGCACAATCTATTCAAGGCTCTCCACGAGTGTTCACTGTAGTGGTGCTGCTCCTAGCCTGTGTATACTTCCTCATTCCGGTATGGTGGCTCATCGTAGCGGCCACAAAGAGCAACTCCGGCCTGTTTTTCGGATCGAACGGTTCAATGTGGTTCGACAAAAACTTCGCACTGTGGGACAACATCAAACAGCTCACCAGCTATCAGGATGGTATCTACTGGCACTGGATCGGCAACTCGTTCCTCTATGCACTCGTGGGCGGCTTCCTCGCCACTGCTATCGCCGTCATGGCTGGCTACGGCTTCTCGAAGTTCCGTTTCCGCGGCAAGAAGACATACTTCAACATCGTGCTTGGCGCACTGATGATTCCATCCACTGCGCTCGTCATACCCACTTTCCTGCTTATGAGCAACGTGGGTATGACAAATACAATCTGGGCAGTGCTGTTGCCTACTCTGCTCAACCCCATGGGGGTCTACCTGATGCGTATTTACTGCATGCAGTCACTGCCCGACGAGATGCTGGAGGCCGCTCGTGTGGATGGCGCCGGCGAGCTGCGTACCTTCCTGCAAGTATCGCTGCCCATCATGACACCCGCCATCACCACAGTATTCTTGTTGTCTGTCGTCGGCGCATGGAATAACTTCTTCCTGCCACAGGTGGTGCTCACCAACCAGCGTCTCTTCCCAATCACGGTAGGTCTCACTACTTGGCAAGTAAAATCGCAGGCCGGCGCGGCTTCTGAACAAGTATGGAATCTCGTCACTTCGGGCTCATTCCTGTCCATCATCCCAATGGTGCTTGCATTTCTTTTCTTGCAGCGCTATTGGGTGGGTGGCCTCACTGCTGGTTCTGTCAAGTCCTGAATCTCCTCACCCCTCATGGGCGCCTATGTTCCGCATGAGCATGGGCGCCCACTCATATCATCGTGACCACCACATCACCCCGATCTTTTTAGAACGACTTCCCATCCACCGAGTCATTGCCCCTTTCCGTGTACAATCGAAACGAAACCGTACCGAACGACGGCAAGAACCCATATTGCAAATCGGAGATGCATCATGGCAAAAGGCGTGACCATCAAGGATGTCGCGGCCGAGGCCGGCGTATCGTTCAAAACAGTCTCGAACGTGATCAACGGCACCGGCAGCATGCGTGAATCGACACGTGAACGCGTGCTTGAGGCAATGGACAAGCTGAACTACACGATTAACCTGTCGGCACGTTCACTGAAAACCGGCACAACCGGGCTGCTTGGATTGGCCATCTTCGATTTCTCCCAGCCATTCGCCTCGTATCTGGCCGATCAGATCATCGTCTGCGCGCGGGAGCATCATTACGGGGTCATCATAAACACCTACGGCCAGAATGAGCACGGCCTGGCACGGGCGATGCGACAGGCGAACAATCTGGCCGCAGACGGGTGGATCGTCTTCGCCGATCATGCAATGGGACAGCACAGCAAGATGCTCGACCAAAGCTATCCTCTGGTGCTCACCGGCGACTGGGACGCCTATGGCAAGGTGGATCAGGTCACCATGCCGAACGTGGAGGCGATGCGATACACCACCAATCGCCTGCTTGATTCCGGGTACCGTTCCATCGCGCTGTTCGGCGCAGACGGCTCGCTCGGCGCAAGGCATTACCGACAAGCTACCGAGGGCACGCAGGAACTCCGCGTGCAAGGGTATATGCAGGCATACGAGGAGCATGGCATCGAAGCTCGCATGGACATGCTGTTCTCAGGTGGCTTATTGACGAGCGACAGCGGCGTTCGCGCAACGAATCTGATGATGGACCAAGGCGTGCGACCGGACGCCATCATCTGTCTCAATGACGCGATGGCGCTGGGAGCGTTGCATCAATTGCAGGTGCGGGGAATCCGGGTGCCCGACGATGTGCAGGTGGTGGGTTTCGACAATGTACCGGAGGCGACGTATGCGAACCCGTCCCTGACGACAATCGACCCGCATATCGACAGCTACGCGCGGCACGCGGTGGACATGCTCATCGAACGCATTCAAGGGTACGATGGCGCGAAACGCGTATACACATCCGATTTCACCTTGGTGGAGCGCTCGTCAACCAGTCTATGACCGGCGCTTCTTTGACGTGCCCTTGCGCAACGGCGACTGCCGTTCGGCCGGATGCAGCTCGGGGAAACGCGCCAGCAAGCCGCGCCGAACCACCGGAATGCGACTCACCGCCACACCCACTGCGAGAGCCGCGATTGCGAGCCACGATGCCAGATCATAGCCGAGCAGCATCAGAATGATCACGATGCCGCAGGCGAGCACGCCGCATAGCTGTTGGTATTTGACATGCCATTCCGTCAGTTCGTCTCGCTTGAACGGCAATGACCCCAGAAACACGCCCATGCCCAGGCATGCGATTGTCGCCACCACGGTGACTACGATTTCCGCTGCACCCATGCCATTCCCTTCCTTTCTTTTCCTTCTTGCTTCATTGCTTCTTGCTTCTCATCCTGCGTAAAAAGGGACAAAATCAGCTGTGATTTGTCTCCAATTACGCAAGATTGAGAGGAGCTCGAATGCGCGGATTGCGTATCTCAATCTGCGTAACCAATCTGCGCAGCAAATCTGCGCAACAGATCTGCGTAACAGATCTGCGTAACAGATCTGCGTAATAAGGGACATATACGTCCGAGGAGTGTCTCTTTTTACGCAATGGCTCACTGCGTTCACGCAATGGTTCACCGCGTTCACGCAATGGTTCCATCATGGCCCCCTCCTCGTGACGGGCGCGAGCGCGGCTCACGACCGACCTGTGTTCGCGTGCGCGACGCCCGTTCACGCAACCGAGGCAGCGGGGTGCGGGGCCTGTCCACACCGGAGATCTCCGCGATGACCTCTTCGTAGGAGGTCTCCGACGTGTTGTGCACGGCCCGGATCTCCCCGTGTCGCATCACGACGATGCGATCCGCGATTGCGAACACGTTCGGCAGATCATGGCAGACCATGATGACGCTGCGATTCGCCGATCTCAACTCGGTGATGTATTCGAGCACCTCGGCGGTCTGCGTCACCGACAGCGACGCCGTCGGCTCGTCGAGTACGACCAGACTCGGATCATTGAGCAGCGTGCGCGCAATCGCCACGGTCTGCCGCTGCCCTCCCGAAAGGGAGGATATGCTTTGGCTGGCGCGCACCGGCGTGGATAGCGTGTTGAGCACTTCGCGCGCTTTGTCGTACATGCCGATGTCATCGCGCGCAGCAATGCCTCGCCGCAGCTCCTGCCCGAGGAAAATATTCGCCGAGACATCCAGATTCTCGCAGAACTCGGGCTGCTGGAACGCAGATGCTATGCCGAGCTCGGCCGCCTTCGCGATGCCGTCTATACGCACTTGCCTGCCACATATCGTTATGCTGCCGGAATCCGGCTGCTCGAGTCCGGCGATGACATGCACCAATGTCGATTTGCCGGCGCCGTTGTCTCCCACTATCGCGACGATCTGCCGCCTCTGCACCGCGAGGCTGACCTCACGCAACGCTTCCACGTTCCCGTACTTCTTCGTCACGCCATGCAGTTCAATCAACGTCGACTGAACACTCATTGCCTTCCCCATTCCCGTGCGAGCTCTCCGCCTTCCAGATTATCCTTCGGACTGCGTTCCACCGTTGATCGACGCACGCTCCACCCCCTCCATCGCCAGAATCCCCGCTCCCAATGCGGCGTTGATTTTCGGCATCTTCGCCTCAAGCACCGAGATCGGCGTCAGGGCATCCGGGAACAGCAGGCGCTGCAGGGATTCCCGGAACGGTTCGAGAAACACGTCGCCGGCCCTCGCCAACTCGCCGCCAACAACGACGAGTTCGGGGTCGACGGAGATGCACAGCGTCGAGGCCACGTTGCCAATGCGCACCGCCGCGTCGGCAATCACACGGCGGCAACCCGGGTCGCCCTCATTCGCTTTGGCCACGAGATCGTTCAATGTGAGATTGCCGTGGGTGACCGCCAACAGCGAGGTCAATCGCTGCTCATCGACCACGGTGTTCAGGCAACCGCGATTTCCGCATTGGCAGATCGATCCGAGCGGGTCCACCTGAATATGGCCGATCTCCCCTGCCAATCCGGTGATCCCACGGCGAATCTCTCCCCCTTCCACGATGCCGGCCCCGACACCGTCGCTTGCGTTCACATACACGAAGTCCTCAATGCCCGCACCGGCTCCCACACGCGCCTCGCAGAAGGCGCTCAGATTCGCATCGTTGTCCACCAGCACAGGCACGCCGAACGCCGATTCCAGCACGGCACCGACGTCCACCTCCTCCCAGCCGGGGAGCAATCCGGGCACGGCAAGCATGTGCGAGCGCGAATCGACGGGGGCACCCAAGGCCACCCCGATGGCGAACAGCTCGCCGGGCTGCGCTCCCATCTGGTCCAAGGATTCGCGGATGAGGCGAATCACCACGTCCAGGGTCGTGTCGGGCAGATGCCGTTGGGGCAACGGATAGTAGTGGTCTGCAAACGGGGTGCGCGTATCGTCGCACAGCACAACGCGCAATCCACGTCGTGTGATGTGCACCCCGGCCGCAAGTCCCTGATGGTGCGCGAGCGTCACCAATTGGGCACGTCGCCCGTTGCGCACGGTGCCCTGCGTCTCCAGCTGTCCCTCATCCACCAATTGATGCACGAGCGCCGAGATCGTAGCGGTCGACACGCCCATGATTTCGGCGAGCTCGACTTGCGTCATCGCCCCGAATTTGTGGATCGATTCCAGCAAATTGGCGCGATTCGCCTCGCGGAGGGAGCTTTGGGAGCCAAGCTTCTTCTTCGAGAATCGTCCTGCCATATCTAACAGCATAAATCCAAAACCCTCGGAATCGAAGCGAATCGGTGAGAAATGCCACAAAATGGTGGCGAAAACATCGTTTTGGATTTATTGTCTGAACTCAAAACGACACAACACGCCATGTTGAGTTTGACAACTTAACTCAACATCGTATGATATGGAACTAGATCTCAACGAGATCGCGGCAATGAAGCCACCAATCACATTCCGTCAAAGGAGATGGAGCAGATGATGAAGAGCACCAAAAGGATCATGGCCCTCATCAGCGCCATTGCGATATGCGCGGGTCTCGGGGCGTGCAGCTCCACCCGTGCCGGTTTCGAACAGACCGGCGGCACGCAGAAGCTTGAAAAAGGCGCTACCATAGGCATCTCAATGCCCACGAAATCCGAGGAACGCTGGAACAAAGACGGCAACAACCTCAAAGACAAGCTCGAGAAGGCCGGCTACAAGGTCGTGCTGAACTTCGCCGACGACAAGCCGGCACAGCAGAACGCAGACATCGAGAACATGGTGAACCAGAATGCGAAGATCCTCGTCGTCGCCTCGAAGGACGGTTCGGCGGTCGGGCCGGCCGTCGAGAAGGCCAGGGATGCCGGCGCGACGGTGATCGCATACGACCGACTGATCATGAACACCGATGCCGTCAACTACTACGCCACATTCCAGCTCGAACAGGTGGGCAAACTCGAGGCCGAATACCTCGTCGACCAGCTCGGGCTCAACGACGGCCAGAAGGGCCCGTTCAACATGGAGCTGTTCACCGGTTCGCCCGACGACAACAATGCGAAATACTTCTTCAAGGGCGCCTGGGAAGTGCTGCAGCCATACTTCGCCAAAGGTGTGCTCGTGAACCCCTCCAAGCACGGTGGCGGCGTCACGAAGGACTTCAAGGTGGACGACTGGCAGAAGATCTCGGTGCAGTCGTGGAAGACCGAGCAGGCGCAGAAAGACATGGAATCGATCCTCGACTCCACCTACGCCAGCGGACGCAAGCTCGACGCGGTGCTGACCCCATACGACGGCATTGCACAGGGCGTCATCAACGCAATCGAATCGAAGAGACCCGACATGCAGCCGGGCACTGAGAGCTGGCCCCCGATCACCGGTCAGGACGCGATGGAGATCGCGGTGTCGAACATCGCAGCCGGCAAGCAAGGCGAAACGGTGTTCAAGGATGTCAACAAGCTCGCGGATGCGGTGTACGACATGATCATCGAAATCGCCGAAGGCAAGCAGGTCACCGGCATCAACGGCGAATTCAACAACAATGTCGTCGACGTGCCATCCAAGCTGCTCGACCCCCAGAACATCACCGGAGAGAATCTCGATGAGCTGGTCAAGGCGAAATACATCACGCAGGAACGGTTCGACAAGCTCACGAAAGGCGAGGACGTCCGCTGACGCGGCATCCCGTGCGGAAGGAGCAGGTCATGCCACATAACGACACGATTCTGACGATGAACAACATCGTCAAGACGTTCGGACCGGTCAAGGCGCTGTCGGGCGTGGATCTGACGGTGGAGCGCGGCGAGATCCACGCGATCTGCGGCGAGAACGGAGCCGGAAAATCCACACTGATGAACGTGCTGTCCGGCGTCTACCCCTACGGGTCCTATTCTGGAACGATCACCTACAACGGCAAGGAGTGCAAGTACAAGACCATCAACGATTCCGAAGCCGACGGCATCGTCATCATCCACCAGGAACTCGCACTGAGCCCGTTCCTGTCGATCGCGGAGAACATCTTCATCGGCAATGAACAGGCCACCCACGGCGTGATCGACTGGGACGAGACGCGTGCGAAGGCCAAGGCGCTGCTGGAGAAGGTCGGTCTGCCCGAAGATCCGGACACGAAGATCATGGACATCGGCGTGGGCAAGCAGCAGCTCGTCGAAATCGCGAAAGCGTTGTCGAAGGACGTCAAGCTGCTGATCCTCGACGAACCCACCGCGGCCTTGAACGACGAGGATTCGGCGCATCTGCTGAATCTGGTGCGCCAACTGCGCGACGAGCAAGGCGTCACGAGCATCATCATCAGCCACAAGCTCAACGAGATCGCCGACATTGCCGACAACGTGACGATCATTCGCGACGGGGCGACGGTCGGTGAGATGTTCATCACGCCGGAGACCCCGCTCGACCAGGACGAGCTGATCAGGAAGATGGTCGGCAGGTCCCTCACGAATCTGTACCCATACCACGAGTCGAACACCGGCGGCGAGGAATATCTGCGCATCGAGGACTGGACGGTGCATCACCCGCTCGACCAGAACCGCGTCATCGTCGACCATGCGAACATCAACGTGCATTCGGGAGAGATCGTGGGTCTGGCGGGACTCATGGGCGCAGGCCGCACCGAGCTCGCGATGAGCGTGTTCGGCAAGTCGTACGGATCGCGAATCTCCGGCAAGGTGTTCGTCAAAGGCAAGGAGGTGCATCTGCCAAACGTGCAGGCGGCGATCGATGCCGGGCTGGCGTACGCCACGGAAGACCGCAAGGTCTACGGCCTCAATCTGCTGCAGAACATTCGTGAGAACGCGGCACTCGCCTCGCTGGGCAAGATGAGCTCGCACGGGATCATGGACGAGAACGGCGAACGCACCGAAGTGGAGGAGTACCGCAACGACTTCCACATCAAGTGCAGCAACATCGACGTCAATGTCGGCACCCTGTCGGGCGGCAACCAGCAGAAGGTCGTGCTCGCGAAATGGGTGATCTCGAATCCCGACATCCTGATCCTCGACGAGCCCACCCGCGGCATCGACGTCGGCGCCAAATACGAGATCTACGAAATCATCAACAAGCTTGCCGATGAAGGCAAGGCGATCATCGTGATCTCGTCGGAGCTGCCGGAACTGATCGGCATCTGCGACCGCATCTACACCGTGAGCCAGGGAGTGGTCACCGACAACGTGAACAAGAACGGCTTCACACAGGAATACCTGATGAAAGGCATGACGAAAGAGAAGGAGGTTGTTGCATCATGACCACCGCAAATGCAACGCCAGCACCGGCAAAGGCGCCGGCACCGAAGAAGGATGCGAAGGGCAATGGCGTCCTGAGCACATTGGCCAACAATTCAAAGCAATACGGCATCGTGGGCGCGCTGATCGTCATCGTGCTCGTGTTCCAGTTCCTCACCGATGGCGTCCTGTTGAAGCCGAACAGCTTCGTCTCTCTGATCCAGCAGAACGCCTACGTGATCATTCTGGCAATCGGCATGGTCATGGTCATCATCGCCACCCATATCGATTTGTCCGTCGGTTCGATCGTCGCCTTTGTGGGCGGTGTCTGCGCAATATTGATGGAACGACAAGGCGTCAACTGGATGCTGGCCATTCTCATCTCGCTTCTCGTCGGATTGGTCATCGGCTGCTGGCAGGGCTTCTGGGTGGCGTACGTCGGCATCCCGGGCTTCATCACCACACTGGCGGGCATGCTCATCTTCCGTGGCCTCGCAACGGTCATCGTCGGCGAATCCGTTCCGGTCACCTCCCCGGAATTCCGCGGCATCGCACGTAACTACCTGCCGAACATCCTCGGCTGGTGGGGTCCATTCGACGGATTGACCATAGTCGTCGGCATCGTCTGCATCGCACTGTATGCGTGGAGCCTGCTGCGTCGGCGTGCCAAGGTCGCCAAGGCCGGCCTCAATCCCGAACCGATGGCGCTGACCGTCACGAAGATCGTCATCGCGACGCTGCTGATCGGCTTCGTCACCTACCTGCTGGCACTGTCGGGCAACGCGACCCAAGGCGGCATTCCCATCATGCTCGTCATTCTTGCGGTGCTCGTGTTCATCTACAACTTCATTCTGACGAAGACGGTGTTCGGGCGTCATGTCTATGCCGTGGGCGGCAACCGCAAGGCGGCCATCCTCTCGGGCATCAACACGAAGCGCGTCGATTTCACACTCTTCGTGCATATGGGCTTCCTTTCGGCAGTGGCAGCCGTCTGCGTGCTCTCCCGCCTCGCCTCGGCAACCGCCCAGGCCGGCATGGAGTTCGAGATGGATGCGATCGCAGCCTGCTTCATCGGCGGCACGGCAGTCACCGGCGGCGTCGGCACCATTCCCGGCGCAGTGGTTGGCGCACTCGTCATGGGCGTCATCAACCAGGGCCTGTCGATCATGGGCGTCGACACCGCAATCGTCAAGACGATCAAAGGCCTCGTGCTCCTCGGCGCGGTTGCCGTCGACATCATGACGAAGCGCAAGAAGAGCTGATGCCCATTCGGGTGGGTGCCGGTAAATCATTCCGGCCCCACCCAAACCAACCAAATCCCTCTTTCCTTCCCTCCTCTCCATCATCAGGGTCGCTTGCCATCAACCTGTCGGTCGGTGGCAGGCGGCCCTCCTTCCCGAAACAGCAACACTTCACCGCAACCCAACTGCGAGGAGCACCATGAAAATCGATTCCGCGGCACGAGCCCGACTCTATGCCCTCACCGCAATCGCCTGCGCAATCTGGCTCGTCCAAACGTGCGTGGAGGCCAACGCGGCAGGCGACCTGTTCAGCTGGTCGAACATCCTCTTCAGCATCTGCCTCATTGTGGTCACCGGGTATTGCGGCGTCAACGCGGTGCTCGGCTGGAACACGAAATCCGACCCCTCAGACCAGGCCTCATCCAAATAACCCAAGCCGGTTCCGGAAGACCGTCGTCGTAGGCACGGCCGCCGCCATCCGGGTTACACCTGCGGCGGAAGTCACCCGGCATGCGATGTGCACACGTTTACGATGTCGTGTGAACATATTGAGTCACGTGCGCATTTCGCACCGATGAAAGGAACCCGAATGGCGGAAACTACCGAAGACATGACCCGCACCAGCGAAGCGCTGTACCAGTGGTACCAGGTGCTGTTCGACAACAAGCAGATCGCGGATTTCCAAGACAATCTCGACGCCCTGCGCGGTCTTTCCGAGATGAGCGACACCGACAACAACCGCGATGAACTGCTCGTCGCCGCCTCCCGCATCGGCCTGCCCGAGGTCACCGTGAACACGCTCGGCGAATGGGTGAACGCCGACCGTGTGAAGTCCGACACGTTCCCGGCCGACAAGGGCTTCTTCGCCAACGACACCCGCGAACTCATGCGCACCGATCTGCATGTGTTCGAAGCGGGCGACGATCTGGCAAACTGATCTGCGATCCTCTCACGTATGGGTGGTCATGCACAGCCGTGCATGACCACCTTCGTATTTCGCAGACCATCCCTCACCTGCGCGGCGCCGCACGTACGGACTGCCGCACAATCAGGTCCGCCGACACCAGCCCCACGCCATGCTGCGAGTTCGGGTAACCCGGCTCGTCCTCCTCCCCCATGAGGAACAGCGCCTCCTTCATGGCCATCGTGCCCAGGTCGTCGAAATCCTGCCTCACCGTGGTCAGCGGCGGGTACAGATTGCTCATGCCGGGCATGTCGTCGAAGCCGGTCACGCTCATATCGTCGGGCACACGCACGCCGTGCTCGAGCAATGCGCGGATCACACCGATCGCCATGACGTCGTTCGAACATACCGCGCAAGTGGGCAGGCGGCCGCCGTTCGAACCGATGTTGTCGAGAATATGGTTCATACGCCGGTAGGCGTCGGCGGACTCCCAATCGCCGCACTGCACCGTCACCGAATTCACGTTGTTCTGCGCACAAAGCTTGTTCCATGCCATCAGGCGCGTGCTGGCGTCGCGCCACTGCCCGGGCCCCGCGAAGAACAGCACGTTGCGGTGCCCGTGCTTGCGTATGAGCCGCATCACCGACGCCATGCCGGCCCACTGGTCTATGCCCACCAACGAAACACGCCTGCGCTGGCGTGCGTTGAACATGCGCAAGCCCTCGCTCACACTCACACCGCCGTGCGACGAGGTGATGATCACGCACGGCTGGCTCACTTGCGACTTGCAGGCCACCTTGAACATCTCGTCGGTGGGCGTCAGGAAGATGAACGCGTCGACGCCCTGCTGCATGAACATGCCGCACAAATCGTCGAATTCCCGCTGCGTGCACTCGGCCTCATGCACCATGGCCACCGAAACGAACATGGTGTGCGCGCGTGCGGTTGTCTCAATGGACGCCAACGCGCTCACCGGGCCGTAGAAACGCTGGCCTCCGGCGATCATGCCGATCGTGCGCGTTCTGTTGGAGGCGAGCGCCCGTGCCGAATTGCTCGGACGATAGCCGAGTTCGGCAATGGCATGCTCCACCTTCGCGCGAGTCGCCTCCGCCACGTTGGGGGAATGGTTGATCACGCGTGACACGGTCTGGTGACTCACACCGGCGAGTTTCGCCACCTCGAAAATGGAGGGCCTCCTCGCCCCCCTATGCTCTGCCATCGCCACCTCCGCTCGCGAACACATCACCAACTGTATTCAAGAGATTCTATGATGTACCGTAACCCATGCGGACATCGAGGCGATAAGGGGAATCATGACCGACAGCACTCAGGAGACCACCGCGAACAGCACATGGAGCCGCATGCTCGCCGGCAACCGACGCTTCGCCGAGGGCAAGGCGGAGCACCCGTGGCAAGACAAGGAGACGCGTGAGTCGCTCATCGACACGCAGAACCCCGATGCCGCCGTGCTGAGCTGCTCGGATTCGCGAGTGCCTCCCGAGATCATCTTCGATGCGGGCCTCGGTGACATGTTCACGGTGCGCACCGCCGGCGAGATGCTCGATCAGGCCGTGCTGCAGACGCTCGAATACGCGGTCTCGTCGCTGCACGTGAGTCTGCTCGTGGTGCTCTCTCACCAGCATTGCGCCGCAGTCGCGCAGGCGGAGAAGGAACTCGATGCACTCACCGAGCACCTCACCCACGAGATCACCGACGCGCAGGAGAAGGAACGGATCATGGAGGATCTCGACGAGGTGATCGCATCGTCGTCGAGCGAATTCCTGAAGAACATAGGCATCTCCGTATGGCAGGCCCGCATGGCCGGCCTTGATTCGCGTGACGATTACGAACAGGTGCACATTGCGCACACAATCGAACAGCTCGTCACGAGTTCCGAGGTGATTCGCGACGCGCTCGCCCACGAACGGCTCATGATCGTGGGCGCCCGATACCGTCTCGACACGGGCCTGGTGGAGGTGCTGAGCTTCTGACTCACTGAAAAGTGAGCAAGCTGATGGAAGCTTGCCATTGCCGCGCCAGCCTACGTATCTCCGATTGTTAGGTGGGCGCCTGGAGCAATATCCGCAACCCAGACCTTTTATTAGACAACCATTAGAGCATTTGTTTAATAAAAAGGACCTTTACGGTCGATACGCTAAAGAGCCCCACCTAACAATCGGAAATAGCGGCTGCCGTACCAGAATGCGTCATTCGCTCGCAATCCCTTCACGTCGGCGAACACATTGGCGTGCCAATGACATACGCTTGAGGCTATGTCACTTGGTTTGAACATTCTGCTCATTTTCGTCTTCCTGCTGCTTGGTTCCGTGTTCGCCGGCACCGAGCTCGCGCTCGTCTCGCTGCGCGGTTCGCAGATCGACCAGATGGAACAGGAGGATGCCCGAGGCAAGCGCGTGGCGAAGATCGCCCGTGACCCGAACACGTTCCTGTCCACCGTGCAGATCGGCGTCACGCTTTCCGGCTTCCTCTCCGCCTCCTTCGGAGAATCGTCGATCTCGCCGTTCATTGTGCCTGTGGTGGAGGGCTGGGGTGTGCCGAGCAATGTGGCTGCACCGCTCACAACCATTGTGCTCACGCTCGTCATTTCATACTGCTCGATTGTGATCTCCGAGATGGTGCCGAAGCGCATCGCCATGCAGCGCAATGAACAGATCGCCCGCGCCGTCGTGCCGGCGATCAGCGCATTTGCGAAGGTGTGCCGACCAATCATCTGGCTCATTGGCAAGAACACGAATGGCATTGTGCGCCTGCTCGGCTTCGACCCGAACGAGACGGAGTCCGAGGTCTCGGACGAGGAGCTGCGCGTGCTGGTGAGCTCGAACACGAATCTCACCAAAGACGAACGCACGATTCTCGACGACGTGTTCGACGCCTCGGAGACCATTGTCGCCGAGGTCATGCGCCCGCGTGCCGACGTGGTCTTCCTCGACGGCGACACCCCGCTGTCGGACGCCGCGGCCCAGGTGCGCGAGCTGCCGTACTCGCGTTACCCGGTGATTGGCAAGTCGTTCGACGACGTGCTCGGATTCGTGCATGTGCGCGACCTGCTCGACGTTCGCGACCCGAATGCGAAGACGGTGGCCGATGTCACGCGCGAGGGCATTTCACTGCCGGGCACGTCGAAACTGCTGCCGAGCCTGTCGCTGCTGCGCAAACGTGGCATTCATCTGGCTGTGGTGATTGATGAATACGGCGGCACCGACGGCATTGTCACGCTTGAAGACATGACCGAGGAGCTCGTCGGCGACATTCGCGACGAGTATGACCTGCCGGAGGACACCCCGAAAGACAAGCTGCCCACCGACGTGTTCGTGGACGGCGTCGCCACCATCGACGGCGGCATGACCATCGAGGACTTCGCCGATCTCACCGGCATCGAACTCGAGGATGGCCCGTATGAGACGGTCGCCGGCTACTTCCTTGCGCATTCCGGCAAGATGGGCGAGGTGGGCGACCACCTCGTGGTGGATGACGCGTATACGATGACGATCACGAAGGTGGACGGCCGCCGCATCGAGACGATCGAGGTGCGCAAGGGCACGGCGAACGGCGGCATGAAGGTCTCAGACGACCAGCAGGCCGACGACCCGGAGCATTCCGACAGGTAGACAGCCGCCGTGAGAGCCAGGTCACATTAGGCTATCAGCTCATGCTCATGTGTTGCCGGGTTCACGTACGTAAGCTCGAATAAGAGCCTGCAGAACGTGGGCGATTTCGTGAAAGGACGTGCATATGGCATTGTCATTCATTATTCCAGGCCTCGACGAGGTGGCTTCGGAGAAGATCATCGGCATTCTCCAGGAGCGTCTGAGCCAGGAGCAGGAGGCGGCGCTCGTGCTCAAGCATGCGCATTGGAATGTGGCCGGCCCCAACTTCATCGCCGTGCACGAGATGCTCGACCCGCAGGTCGACGAGGTGCTCGCGATGGCCGACGAGACGGCTGAGCGCATCGCCGCACTGGGCGGCTCGCCAAGTGGCCGTCCGGACGACATCGTGCGCTACCGCACGTGGGACAAGTTCGAGCTCGAGGGACGTCAGAACACGCTCGACTACCTGCGCGCGCTCGACAAGTACTACGACTCGTTCATCAAGGCCGACCGCACCGCGATCAAGGAACTCGACGACCTCGATGTGATCAGCTCGAACATCGTGCAGGATCACGTGCTCAAGCTTGAGCAGTTCCAGTGGTTCATGCGCTCGTTCCTCATCGACTGAGCGCTTCGTCCTTATGCAATGTGGCCTCCACTCATTCGTGAGTGGAGGCCACATTCATTATTCATTGCGGCATATTCATCCCGCGAAAATCAACGGCGAACAGACCCATTCGGCATAGACAGGGGAACTGCCTTATAATCACGTAGGAAACCATGCAGCCTTCCGTGGAGGAATCCGTGAACACACGCACACGCAAATCCCCGCAACAGCGTGAGGAGGAGATTCTCCGCGCCACCGTCAAACTCATCTCCCAACGGGGCTACAACGGCATCTCCCTGCGAGATGTCGCATCCGAAGTGGGAATGACCCAGCAGGGCGTACTGCATTACGTGGGCAACAAGGCCGGATTGGCTGCGATGGTGATGAAGGAGTTCTACGACCCCACAAGCATGCCAGGGGACTTCCTTGCGAGCGGGCTGCCAGGCAGCGACCGGGATGCGCCGCACTTCCCCGCCTACTTGCGCTATGTGGTGAGAGAGAACGCCAAGCGCCGCGATCTGGTGCAGATGTTCGCCATTCTGCAGGCCGAGTCCATTGACCCGGATCACCCGGCCCACGACTATTTCGAGCACAGACCTGCAATCATCTGGCAGACGCTCAGCAACTACCAATGGAAACTTCCACCGCAGATCGGCACTTGGGAGAACTTCAAGCCACTGCACCGCATGGCCCTCGAAGCAATGGACGGCATCCAATTGCGATGGCTGCGTTCCGACCCGATTGACCTGTACGACGAATGGATCGCCTTCGAACGCATACTGTTCCCCTCGCCCGTTTGGGACAACTACCGGTAAGTACCGATCGGGCCATGCGGCATACGCGTATCATCACGCCGCATGGCTCGACCCCTACCGCACGCTTTTGATCAGCATGATGAAGAGTGACGCGAATGCGGCGAATCCAATGGCCACTGGGAAGACCACCGTATAACCGCCGGTCGCGGCCACAACGGCCGAAGTGACGATCGGCCCGACCATCTGCCCCAGCGTCGTTGCGATGTTGAGAATGCCCAGATCCTTCCCCGCCTCCTCTTTGTTGGGAAGCACATCGACGTTCAGAGCTTGGTCAACGGCACCATACAGGCCATAACCGAATCCGGAGAACCCTGCGAACAGGATCATGGACAACGGGCTGTGCAGAATCCAAGGCAGCACAAAACCAACCGCCATCAGCACACTCGCAAGAACGATCATGATCTTGCGTTTGCCGATCCTGTCGGAAATGGGGCCACCGGCAAGCGAGGACACCAGGCCCACAATCATCGAGACCATCGACATCACGGCGATTGTGTTACCTGCCTGCTGCGCTGACTGTCCGACGTAATCCTCAAGCACATACAGCTGGTAATTGAGTATCATGTAATACGCGAAGATGAACAGGGAGCGCCCCACGAACGCCAGCCAGAAATCACGGGCGCCTTTTGTGGGGGGAATGAAGGATTTGAGCATATCCCCGAAACCGTTGGACGTCTTTGCCAGATGCTTCGAACTCGGCTCCTTTGGCCAGACCAGCACCGTGCAGATTCCTGCCAGCCCCATCAGAGTGCCGCTGAGCAGGAATCCGGGGATCTGATTGGAAAGGAACCTCGACCCCAGCATCTGTCCGAGAGCGCTGCCCACCGCGGTACCACCGGCAAGGAATGCAGACATCGTGCCACGCATATTGGCCGGCACTCGGTCGGACAGGGTCGCAATGACCGGCGCGATCATCATGTTCAGGCCAATCATGCATACGCAGTAGCTGATGCCGATCAGCCATACATTGTCAAGGAAACCGACCAGTGCAAGCGATACGCCACCGACAATGCCGCCAGAAATGACCCAGGGGGTGCGCCGGCCGAATCTCGAGCGAGTGTGGTCCGACAAATTGCCCACAACGAGATTGGACAGCAGCGAGATGAACGCCGTGCATGCATTGATGACGCCGAATGCAGCAGTCGCCGCATCCGCTCCCATCACGTCGCGCAAGCGCTGAGGCAACAGGACGGCCGCGACCATGAACAAGCCCGAGCACCACAACAGGGGAAACACCAGGAACGATGCGAGCAGACGTATTCTATCGCTCCGACTGAGCGCAGACGACGTTTGCTCCAATGAAACAGTTGACATCTCTATCTCCTTTGATAGTAGAACCAAACTGGAACTGGAAGGGTTGCGTGAAACACATTTAACTACCACCTAGTAGTTAAATGTGTTTCACAATATACACCGAGCCAAAGAAGCTGCGAAATCAGTTAAGTTGTCTATACAACGCAGATGGATTCATCATTTGCGGAGGAAGATGAGACCCGGTACGATACTCCTTATATCTACCATAAAGTAGATAATCTGGATATATACGACGCTTGCGGTAGGGGCAATGCCGCCCCACCGTTCACCTTGCACAACACATAGCGGAACCAAGGAGAGACACATGGCCCGCGCATACACCGACCCCATTCTGTTCGGCGCAGCATACTATGACGAATACATCCCGCGCGATCTGGATCGCATTGACACCGACATGGAGATGATGACCCGAGCGGGCATCAACGTCATTCGCATCGGCGAATCCACGTGGTCCACATGCGAACCCCAGCCCGGGCATTTCGACTGGACGCACATCGACCGCGCGCTCGACGCGGCGACCAACGCCGGAATCAACGTGATTGTGGGAACCCCGACCTATGCGGTACCCACATGGCTCGTCGCCATGTATCCGGACGTCCTTGCCACCACACCGGCCGGGGAACCCCACTACGGGGCGCGGCAAATCATGAACATCGTCAACCCGGCCTACCGCCTTTACGGCGAGAGGGTGATCCGATCCCTCATCTCCCACGTGGCACAGCAGCCTTGCGTCATCGGCTATCAGGTAGACAATGAGACGAAATACTACGATTCCGTCTCCCACGACATGCAGGTGATGTTCATCAAACAACTACGCCACGAATTCAAGAACGACCTCGAGGCATTGAACGAGGCGTACGGCTTGGATTACTGGTCGAATCGGATCAATGCGTGGGAGGACTTCCCGGATCTCACCGGTTCGATCAACGAGTCGTTGCGCGCGCGATTCGACAGGTTCCGCCGCGATCAAGTGGCGGAGTATCTTGCATGGCAGGCGAGCATTATTCGGGAGTATATGCGCGACGACCAGTTCATCACTCATAATTTCGATTACGAATGGCGCGGTCATTCCTATGGGTTACAGCCTGCGGTCGACCATTTCCGTGCCGCCCGCGCACTCGACATCTGCGGCGTCGACATCTACCATCCGAGCGAGGATGCACTCACCGGCAAGGAGATCGCATTCGGCGGCGACATGGCACGTTCGGCAGGCGGCGGCAATTACCTGGTGCTCGAAACGCAGGCACAGGGTCAGCATGGTTGGCTGCCGTACCCAGGCCAATTGCGCCTTCAAGCCTACAGTCATCTCGCATCCGGTGCGGATGGAATCATGTACTGGCATTGGCATTCAATTCACAATTCGTTCGAAACGTATTGGCGCGGACTGCTGTCGCACGATTTCGAGAGCAATCCCACCTACGAGGAGGCCGGGAGGTTTGGACGCGAGATCGGCGACCCGCGTATCGGAGACACGCTCAGTCATCTGTCAAAACGCAATGCGGTGGCAATCCTCGCCAGCAACGAGTCGCTCACCGCGCTGTCCTGGTTCCACATCGAAACGGGATTCCCCATGGGCGGCACGCTCACATACAACGACGTGTTGCGATCCATATACGATGCATTGTTCGAGCTCAATGTGGAGGTCGATTTCCTGCCCGCAGATGCGAGCGCGGACCAACTTGCCGGTTACTCCCTGGTGATCGCACCCGCATTGTATACCACGGATCAGCAGACCATCGACCGATTGGCACAGTATGTCAAGAATGGCGGTCATCTGCTCGCCACCATGCGGTCATTCGTTGCGGACGAGAACGCGAAAGTGTGGCACGACAAGGCACCGCATCATCTTGTCGACATATTTGGCATGACCTACAACCAGTTCACTCGTCCGATGGGTGTATCGCTCAAATGCCCCGACACTTTGGCCGACCTCGACGGCGCGCCTGCGAACGACTTCATCGAGCTACTCTCCCCGGCTCCGGAAACCCACGTACTCGCTTGGTACGACCATTATGCCTGGGATTCATATGCGGCGATCACCAGACATGCATTCGGTTCCGGAGATGCGCAGTGGGTGGGCACGCAGCTTCAGGCGGATGCATGGCGCACCGTGCTCGCAGAGGCCCTGTCCAACGCCGGCGTGCATACCTCCGGCATGGAACTGGCCGGCACAGTCTGCGTGCGGAGCGGAACCAACATGGCAGGCGATACCGTCACCTACCTGCTCAACTATTCAGGGTCGCCCGTCACTTTCCGGGCACCCGCCTCGGGAACGTTCCTGCTGGGACATCCCACAGACGACGGAGAGCAGGCCGTCACCGCCGAAACTCCGGTGGCCGTGGGCGATGCCGTCACATTGCCACGGTGGGGAGTGGACATCATTGTCGGTCGACAACCCACAATGAATTGAATCTGCCTCCGCTCGACCGAATCCGGTGCATCGAGCAGACGGGAGCGATCGATATGGTTGCGCCACCGGCCTTTGGGCCGGTGGCGCAACCATATCGGCAACACGTGTGCGACGACGATCCACGATCACTCCGTGAACACCAGAGTGCTCAAGGTGCGTGCCGGCAACGGCACATCCGCCACAAGCAGGCCGCCCATGCGAATGTTCACCGGGATATCGCGCTCCGCCTGATTAAGGAGGACGACGCCGATTGAGCCATCTGCGTTGCGGGCCGAGACCGCCTCGATATCACGCGAATACGTGCTTGTGCCGAGAACCACCGCATTCGGTTTGATGGCCTGTGCAATCTCGCGAATATACCGGTAGCTGATGGTCAGCGTATACCGTCCGTCGTCTTCGGCGACGATCGGCGCGGCGAAACCCCCTGGGGTATGACGGGGACCACCCTGCCTGTCGACGATCATGTTCCAGTCGATCCACCGCTGCATTCCATGGTTCAGGTCGCCGATGATGTCGTGGGCATAGGCCGTCGCATCATTGAAGTCCATCTCGTTCGGAGTGGTCGTCTGCACCATGGTCTTGTAGTCGCCATCGGGCAGCGTCTCGATCTGTTCATCGGTCATATCGAGCATGGTCACCTTGCCGGGTATATGCAGCCCACAGCTTTCGGAATGCATCAGCACCTTGTCGGGATACTTGCCTCGCAACATCGACAGCGCCTCGAAATGGTCGCCCGAGTACCAGTGATAAGCGAAACCGCCAACCTCCTTCGCCGCCTCCGGGTCGCTCATGAACTCGTCGATGTGTTCGATTGCACGTTCCTTGTTATGATCCCAGATGAAGATCTTCACGGCATCGGTCAGACCGGCCTCCTCCATTGCCGGGTAGAGATGGTGCTTCAGGAATTCGCGCTCCTGATCTCCGGTCCACAGGCAGCTATCCCAACTCGTGGCCGCAGCCGCCTCGTTCTGAATCGACAGCATCGTCACCGGAACACCTTCGGCCATATAGGCGCTGATGAATCTGACGAGGTACCGCGCCCACGACGAATAGTATTCCGGCTTGAGCCTTCCGCCGAAACAGCGCCCCGGCTTGCTCAGATCGATGACATCGCCCTCCTCGCCGCCGTACACCGAGGCGTCGTTCCGCGTCATCTCCGGGGGCGTCTTCCATTGCGCCGGAGGCGACCATGGGGAGAGCAACACATGAATGGGATGCCCCGCCATGGCCATCGCCTCTTTGAGCACCGGAAGAATGTACTGACGATCACGGTCAATCGAGAAGGTCTCCAATTCAGGATCGGCCAGAGGATCCTCAACGGCCTGGTACTCACTGAGCGAGTAATCACAGGAGTCGATATGTACGCGGACGAACCAAGCGTCCATTCCAGCGGGACCGAACCATTGGGCCAAGGCCTCTTTGCGCGTCGCGGAGTCCATTTTGGAGAGCAGATAGCATGCCGACTCGGTGAGCGAGCAACCATAGCCCTCCATCATCTGGAACGTGTAGTCCGGGTAGATTCCCACCACATTCGATTCGACGATGTGCTCGGTGTTCATCGCCTCGTCCATGACCGAGAGCTCCGTCTGCTCGGTATGGGTTCGACCGGCGGTCACATCGTAGTGCACAGTGGTCTTGAGCGCCTTCATCATGCCCTCCTTATGTTTGCTTCCCATATGCCTGCAACCACTCCCGTTACACCGGCGCACCAATGCACCAAACGCAAGACTAGTGAACTGTAGTTCACTAGTCTCTTCAAGTCATTTTGATTGGAATGGTCGCATTTCTTCATGCAACATCGACGTTGCATAGGGACACTATATCATTTATTGAACTATAGGTAGATAACTTTGCGGGGAGCATTACCCAGCCGACAATGCGACAGATCCGCCAAACGAAACCGACAATCGGTCGCCAATCGCCAAAAATGGGCGCGGAATCCGCGCCCAAACCCAGTCTGCTTCAATCAGAGGTCAGATGCCGTAGGCGTTATATGACGCACACAGATCGTTCATTGCATGCAGCATTTTGTAGTGGTAGATGAACGGCCCCACTACGATCAGCGAGCCGAGCACCTCCCACAGCCAGAAAGTGCTTGCCGTGACAGTCGGCACCATGCCCCGCCTCCGCTGTTCCTCACCGATGCGGTCACTGAAATTATGGAACCACACCAGCCAGCCGATGCCAAGCGTGAGCCAACCGATGAGGAAGTACATCAGGCAGTAGTTCATCGTCTTCTTGCCGTCGCGTGGGCTGGCGATGGTATTGAGCGCCTCGGCCGTAGTGGTCATGATCACGATGTCGTAGATGCCAAAGGTGATCAGACCAAGCAGAATGAACTTCGTCAGCGAACGGTTCGTGGGCAGCCGGTAGGCATTCGGACGCATCTGTTGCACAGGTGGCGCCGGCATGGGTGTTCCCTGCATGGGCGGCGTCGCGTAAGTCATATGTCTCTCCCGTTCTCTCACTGCTCGTGTTCAGATCGTCCGGATACACATCGCCTTCGCATACGTGAACCGTAAGATCTTCCCCCAGCGTACGGGGCATTCCCCAAGCAGGCGCACGATTTTCGCTCATTTTTCCTTTTCCGGCAGTTCCGCTGCCTAATCTGCCACGGGACGCGCCATCGGCTATATTCAGCATATGCAGCACACACCGATCGAGAGCATTCCCAATCTGCCAGCCCAACTGAGGCAATACACGGCAGGGCGTCGACTGTACGACAGCAGCTCCTCCCCCGAGGCGCGCGTCTACGCCCTCTCAGGCGGCACCCGCGAAAACGAGCGCCCCGACCTGTTCCTCAAAACCGCGGCAGCCGGCACGCTCGCGCACGAAGCGCGCATGGACGACACATTCCATATGCTCGGCATCGGCCCGGAAGTGCTCGAATACCTGCCCGGAAGCGAATCGCAGGCGGATTGGCTGCTCACACGCGCGGTTCGCGGCGAAGACTGCACCGCGGAACGCCATCTCGCCAACCCGCAGCGGCTATGCGACACATCGGCCACTTTGCTGCGGGAACTCCACGAGCTGCCACACACCAAGCACGAGCAGGTCGCGGCGCTCGCCATTCCCGATGTGCTCGCAGACTATCTCGCCAATGCCGAGCACGGAGTGCATACCGGCCGCTTCGACGCGCAATTCTGCGGCCTTTCGCAGGACGACGCGCGGCGGGTCATCGCCGAGCGGTCCGAAACTCTGCATTCGGACGCGCTGATTCACGGCGACTACTGTCTGCCGAACATCATGCTCGACGATTGGCGTCTCGCCGGTTTCATCGATCTCGACCATGCCGGGTTCTCAGACCGGCACGTCGACATATTCTGGGGAATCTGGACACTGCAATTCAATCTGCATACCGACGTATATCGCGACCGGTTCCTCGATGCGTACGGGCGTGATCGCGTGGATCAGGACAAGCTCGAATTGATTGGCGCAATCGAAAGCTTCGGCTAGGCACCGTGCCCATGCAAGCGGAATGAGCAGCGGACGAAATCGGCGAATATATCTAAGCATTTCACCGTTATTCACCCCTTGCAGTTCGACAATGCGCGCATCTACGATATTTTCATTCACGAAGCCCGTCTTCGTTCATTTTCATGCCCGCATTACGCAATGCCGCGCACGTGCACACAGTTGCCCGTCCCCGACGCGCACGAAAGGAGTCGAATGCCCCACGCATCCCAGCAGAACACGACACCAGCACACGAACTGCCCCTCGAGAAGAGGGCGGCGCTCACCTCGGGCGCGGATGCGTGGCATCTGAACGGCCTGAGCGAGAGCACCTCGTATATGATCACCGATGGCCCGCATGGTCTGCGCAAGGCCGCGCAGAGCACATCAATGGATATCGAGCATTCCATGCCGGCCACATGCTTCCCGCCGGCAGCGGGTATGGCGAGCAGTTGGAACCCGGGACTCGTGCGCGAGGTCGGTGTGGCGATAGGCGAGGAATGCGTGCAGGAGAAGGTGGCCGTGCTGCTCGGGCCGGGCGTGAACATCAAAAGGAACCCACTCGGAGGCCGTTCGTTCGAATTCTGGTCCGAAGATCCGTATCTCGCCGGGCATGAGGCCATAGGCATAGTCGAGGGGGTGCAAAGCACCGGAGTGGGCACCTCGCTGAAGCATTTCGCAGCGAACAACCAGGAGACCGACCGCATGCGCATCGACGCGCGGGTAAGCGAACGGGCATTGCGCGAAGTCTACCTGCCGGCATTCGAGCACATTGTGACCAAAGCCCATCCTTGGACGGTCATGTGCGCCTACAATCAGCTCAACGGCACGCCGTGTTCGCAGAACTCATGGCTGCTCACGAAGGTCCTACGCGACGAATGGGGGTTCGACGGCGCGGTGATCAGCGACTGGGGCGCCGTGCACGATCGCGTGGAGGCGCTCAAAGCCGGACTGAATCTTGAGATGCCGCCCACGAACACAGACGAACAGGTGGTCGTGGCGGTACGCGACGGTTTGGTGGATGAGGACCAACTTGACCGCATGGCACAGGGGATGCTCGACCTCATAGAGAAGGCTGCTCCTGCAATGCAGCAGGACGATCACCCCTACGATCTGGTGAATCACGGTGCCATCGCACGGCGTGCCGCACAGGAATCCATGGTGCTGCTCAAGAACGATGGCGGGATTCTCCCATTGGCCGCCGACGGTTCCGTCTCCATAGCCGTCATTGGCGAATTCGCACGCACACCGCGGTATCAGGGAGGGGGATCGTCCAAACTCACCCCGACCTATGTCTCGTCGTTCCTCGGCAGCCTGCATATTCGCGACATTCCCGTGGACTTCTCCCCCGGCTTCACCTTGGACGATGCCGAGCAGGACGCCGCGCTCACCGCCCATGCAATCGACATGGCATGGCGCAACGATGTGGTGCTGTTCTTCGCAGGACTCCCTGAGGAAGCGGAATCGGAGGGCTTCGACCGCGAGACCATCGACCTGCCCCAAAAACAGCTGCGACTGCTTGCCGACATTGTGAAAGTCAACCCCAACGTGGTGGTCGTGCTGTCAAATGGATCGGCCGTCTCAGTCACACCGTGGCGAGATTCAGTCAGGGGCCTGTTGGAGGGGTGGCTGCTCGGGCAGGAGGGCGGCAATGCGCTCGCCGATGTCATCTTCGGCGATGTGAGCCCCTCTGGCAAACTCGCGCAGACCATCCCGATGAGTGTGCTCGACGATCCGAGCATGCCCAACTGGCCCGGGGAGGCAGGGCATGTGGATTACGGCGAAGGCGTGTTCGTGGGCTACCGATACTACGACACCTTCGGCAGGCAGGTGGCATACCCGTTCGGATACGGCATGACCTACTCCACCTTCGAGATTCGCAACCTCAGTGCAATCCCGCATGACAATACCGTGCAGGTGAGCGCTATCGTCACGAACACCGGTCAGGTGCGCGCCTCGGAAGTCGTGCAGCTGTATGTTGCGCCATGCGCCTGTGATGCCGCCCGGCCCGCCCACGAGCTCAAAGGATTCGAGAAGATCACACTCGACCCAGGCGAGGCCAGCATCGTCACATTCGAGCTCGACAGCAGGTCGTTCGCCTACTGGTCCGAACCGAGGAACGACTGGCATGTGGAACGGGGCACCTACACCATTGAGATCGGTTCGTCATCACGTGACATCGCCGAACGCGTGCAGGCCGAACTGCCCGGTGACGGCATACGCCTGCCATTGACGCTCTCCTCCACTTTCGACGAATGGAGCGACGATCCGATAGGCGGCCCGATACTGCAGGCTGCGATCAACCGGCTGTCGCAGCAGGAGGGACATCCCATCATCCCCGAAAGCGACATGCTCCGTATGCTGCTCGGCAGTATGCCAATGAACGCCACCAACGTTCTGCTGGGGTCTGCAGCCGGTCGTCTCTGCGAACGCATCATGGGTCTCTACAACGCCAGCAACCAATGATTCACGTGAAACGTGGTGGCGTTGGGCGTCAGCATGGCAACGTCCCGCACCACCACGTTCCTCACTTGGCAAAGTCGCGGATATATACCGTTCAGGAGCGCAGCGCGCGCAAACTCTGGCCGAAGATGCTCACGATGGCCGTCGGATCGCGGTGATCGAAGAACTGACTCTCGTGCTTGTCGAGGCTGGCCATCGTGGCCATGTCCTCGTCGCTGAGCTCGAAGTCGAAGACGTCGAAGTTCTCGGCCATGCGCTCCTTGTGCACCGACTTCGGAATGGCGACGATGCCGCGCTGCAGCAGCCAGCGCAGAATCACCTGGCCGTTCGTCTTGCCGTACTTCTCGCCGATCGCCGCGATAGTCGGGTCGGTGAAGATGTGATGCTTGCCCTCCGCGAACGGCGCCCAGGCCTCGACCTGCACGTCCTGCTCCTGGGCGAAGCGCACTTCATCCTTCTCCTGATACCACGGGGAGACCTCGATCTGGTTGACGGCGGGCTTCACATTGCTCATGAGCTCCAGATTGATCAGCTGGTCCGGCGCGAAGTTAGAAACGCCAATCGAGCGAATCTTACCCGCCTGCTGAGCCTCCTCGAGCGCGCGCCATGCGCCGGCGACGTCGCCGTACGGCTGGTGGAGCAGGTAGAGATCGAGATAATCCAGCCCGAGCTTGCGCAGCGAATCATCGATGCCCTGCTTCGCCTTCTCATACGTGAAGTGGTCGACCCACAGCTTGGAAGTCACGAAAATGTCTTCGCGCGGGACCGAGCTCTTCGCGATCGCCGCACCGACCGCCTCCTCGTTCGCATATGCGGCGGCCGTATCGATCAGTCGGTAGCCGGTCTCCAGGGCATCGGAGACGGCCTGCTCGCACACGGCCAGATCCGGCACCTGAAACACACCGAATCCGAGCTGCGGCATCTTGTTTCCATCGTTCAAAGTGACGTACTGCATGAGTTCTCCTATCATGTCTGTTCACGTTTTCCGTGTTCACCCAGAATCGTAAAGCCGTTGTTCAGCGAAGTACAATGCCTATCATTTATCTTGCTATGCGCAATCTGCATAGTGGGCTCGGTCTCGAAGACGAACGGAGCGATATGACCGAATTGGAAGCACTGCGCGAACTCGTCGCCTTCCGCGAATACGGCACATTGAGCGCGGCCGCAGACGAACTGCGCATCACTCAGCCGACCATGACGCGCACGATGCGCAAACTGGAACGCGAGCTCGGCGTCCCGCTGTTCGACCGGCGCGCCAAGAACCGGCTTTCACTCACCCACACCGGCGAGCTCGCCGCACAGGAAGCCGAGCAACTGCTCGACGCCTACGACCGGTTCGTCGAAACCGTGCGGAACGACGCGAATCTGCACAACGAGATCGTCGTCGGATCCGTGGCACCGGGTCCCCTGCATTTTCTCGAGCAAGCCGGCGAGCGCAATGCCAAATGGGAATCGTCCATCACCGTGCGACACAGTCTCATTGAGCCCGACGCCGTGCTCAACGACCTGCTGCTGCGCAAGGAGACGATGATCATCACCGACCGCGAAGTGGACGACCCGCGCGTGGAATCACTGTACTTGGGCGAGGAATACCTTGGCGTGGCGATTGACAATTTCAATCCGCTCGCCCAGCGCACGAGCGTCACCTTCGCCGACCTCGCCGGCATGGATTTCGTGGTCGCGCACGACATAGGCCCGTGGCGAGCGGTCATAGAGGAGCAGATTCCCGGCGCGCACTTCCTGTACCAGCAGGACCTGAGCGCGCTCGAACAGATCAGCAAATACTCGGCGTTCCCGTTCTTCTACTCCAATCTCACGAGATCGCTGCGCATGACCGACGAACGGTTCATGCCGCACACGCGCACGGCGGTGAGCATTGCCGACCCCGCCAATCGCATCGACTTCTACGCCACGTTCCTGGGCGACAACCGGCGGCTCGCCCTGCCAATCCAGCAGTACCTGGCCCAGCATTGGCCGCGGGAGCAGTGAGCGGGGCGTGATGTGCGCGGCGGTGTTTCCTGCGCGGCTTGGTTTGCGGAAATCGCCGTGAGATATGGCGCTTTGACCGGCACGCGGACAGCGAGCAGTCTTCCCCTCTCTTTCTTTGCGTAAAAAGAGTCAAATAGATGCCCTCAGATGTCCCTTTTTACGCAGGAAAGGCTGCAGAGGGCAGCGGGTGCATCTCTCACGGAGATGAGCGGGATTATTGCCGGCGCAGCAGAACCGGGCTCATTGACCCCAGCAACTGCAACGTGCACAATGCCCACGCGGAGCCTGAAAATATCTCCACCGATTGCCATAACAACGTATGTATTATATAATACGTTTGCACATACATATCATGGAGGATGTTATGACGACTTCCACGCTCACTATACGCATTGACTCCAATCTCAAAAGCGAAGCCGCAGAAATCTGCGATTATTACGGACTTGATCTTTCCACGGCCACGCGCGCCTTTTACAAGCAAATCGTCAATACGCGCCGTATTCCGCTCACCTTCGCCCCCGAGGAACCGAATACCGAAAGCATGCAGGCCATTGCAGAAGGGGACGCCTTCCTTGCCAGCGGTCAATAGGGGCGCTTCAGCAACGCCGAATCGCTTATCAAGGCAGCCCTTAACTGATGGCACGACTCAGCGCGGACTTCTCAACGGCATTCAGCCGAGATCTCAAGAAGAAGGCACAGAAACGACAGTGGGACCTTTCCAAGCTCAAGGAGGTCATCGAACTGGTGATCGAGAACTCCCCTGCATCCATTGCGGCGCTCAAACAAAGGCATATTGTTGATATGTCATCGCAAGGTCGGTACGGTTTATGAGATATTGACTCGTCTGCCTGATCAGGTTACCGACCGTGAACTCACGGAGACCAGACAACTGAATAGGCGTGTACACGCCTATTCAGTTGTGTACACTTCTAAATAGGCGTGAATAGGTATGTGCGCACCTGTTGAAAAAGAACGCTCATCGAATCATACACCTCCGTCGATACGCGAAGGCATCTTACAGGAAGGGCCACTATGGCAATACGCGACGAATCGTTTTCGGACGCAATTGAGCGTTTGCGCCAACAACACACTGACGACGGTGATTATGAGGCAAAAAGCTGCAGCAGAAAACTAAGTGCAAGCGTTTGGGACTCCGTCAGCGCATTTGCCAACACCGACGGCGGCACCCTCTTGTTAGGTGTTGACGAAAACACAGGATTTACCGTAGCGAAAGATTTCAATATCGACAAAATACGTGATCAATTCTGTGAGGGAATTGGAGACGGGAGCAACAACGGCGTAAAGATCCACCCTGTTCCTTCTCACCGGATACACCGTGAGTCGCTCGATGGCGAACAGGTACTCGTCGTTCAGATCAATGAAAATCAGCCGACTCAGAAACCCTGCTACGTTCTCGCAAAAGGAATAGCTCAAGGCAGCTACAAGCGCAGTGATGATAAGGACGTGCCGCTCGATCCCGGAGAGGTGTATGAATTACAGAACGTCCTCAAGCCCAGCAACACTGAAATGAAAATCGTAGAGCAGGCCGATATCACAGATCTAGACGCAACGATAATACACGGCATCTTATCCCGCCTGCAAGGGTCCAAGGCATTACGAGGCACTAATTCCGAAGAAGAGAAACTGAGCAGAATTCACATCACTGACAAACAGGGCAACGTGCTATTCGCCGGGCTACTGGTTACGGGTAAGTACCCCCAACAGTTTTATCCCCGACTTGTCATTGACGTCGCAGCACATGCCGGAACCAGCAAAGCAGAGGCTGGCTCACCCCGTTTTCTAGATCATCATATCTGCGAGGGGACCATCCCTGAAATGATTGACGAGGCTATCGGTGCCACAGTTAGAAACCTACGCACATATTCGGTGGTTGAGGGCAGTGGCAGACGCGACCTGCCCGAAATACCTCCTGAGGTATTGCGCGAAGCCATAGCCAATGCGGTCATTCACAGGGAATACCACCCCTATTTCCAAGGCCAACCCGTAAGCGTAGATATCTACTCAGACAGGGTGGAGATCACTAATCCAGGCGGCTTATGGGGCGGAAAAACATTGGAAACACTCAACGATGGTCGCTCGATGTGCCGCAATGGTGCGCTAATGCGCTTAGTACAGAACGCCGAGATACCCCATAAGGATACAATCACCGTAGAAGGGCAAGGAACAGGAATCGAGCTCATGATTCACGAAATGGAGTCAAGAGCTCTACGGAAACCAGATTTCGATGCTTCTGCCGATAGTTTTATGGTGACGCTTTGGCGCAGTGGAGCCGAATTGAACGTGAACCAACAGTGGATTCGGCAGCAGGGTTCACCGACCTCCCGCAAGGATGAGGCGCTTCTTCTCTGTCTTCGAGAATGGGGCCCCTCTCATGTTCACGATATTCGCGATCGCTTGAAATATGATTCAGATGATATCCGCGATCATTTCCATGCATTGGAACAGCGCAACATGGTGCAGGAAATACACAAGGACGTGTTCGCACTCGTGAATGGAGACACCAACATTCCCGTTTCCCCCATCATGGATAAGGAAACTGGAATTCGATCCGGAGAGATGGACTACATCAATCTCTCCGCAAAAGAAGCCATCCTGAATGCTTTCCAGAAATCATTGAATGAACCGCGCCTGACTATGAAAGAACTATCAGATATCACCGGTAAGTCATTAAGTGCATTACGTCAGGCCATGCCAGCACTCATTGCAGAAGGTACAATGACAGCAATCGGGAAACCACACAGCCGCTCGCGGTCATATATGCTGGCCACGCCCAGAAAATAGAACAATGTGATATGTGATTTTGATGGGCCTGAGACGCCCCGTTCAGCTAACTTGACGGATGGCTATGAGCGCTTCCCACCACTCCAAGGTATCTGAACCGTCAATTTGGGGTGCAATGCGTCAAGACATGGTTTCTCCTATATCTTGACACATTACATCCTTTTTTACGCAGGAAGAGCTGCAAGATGGCAGCAAATGACAGCGAATGGCCGCATCATCGCACACTGCGGATGCAGCTGCCTTCCCTACATCAGGAAGACAGCGGGTACATCTCTCACGGAGATGAGCGGGATTATTGTCGGCGCAGCGAAGCCGCATAGTCATCGAGCACGTCGAGGATGCCGCGATGCTCCCACACGATATTGCGTTTGGCGGTGTTGCGAGGAACGAGGACGCCGGCATCGGCGAGCGCGTGCAAAGCTCGCTCGGCCTGCGGTTTGGATAATCCGACGGTCGAGCGCAAGTATTGCGAGTTGATCACCGGTTGCGCAATCAAATGCGGCAATACCCTTTCTGCGCCCGCGAAGTGTAGCTATGGATAATCTAGCTACAGATATCACGTCGGCGAAGACGTGGGCTGCTGTAAGATCCGACGCCCTTCCTCATACTGGTCTCCTCCAGGAACCAAAACCAATCGGAATTGCCCCGAGTATGGCAGAAGCACTATCAGTTCAGGCGTACCAAGGAGGACGCGACACCACCTTCGCACGCCGTTATGCTTTTTTATACTTTTTATATTCTTTATACTTTTCGACGGAGCCCCGATGTCGAATCCGCCCCAAGTCCACTGCAAGCATGACGCCGCCCGTACTGATCGGCAAAGAAGAGGGCCTTGAGGAACTCGAGATGGTGCTCGACAATGGTCTGGGCAACAACTCCGGCAGCTACGGAACTGTTGGCTTGCGGGTTTTGCTGAATACTGCAAGCGGATTGCTCTCCCCAATCAACTCTTTACGGCGGCCACGATGCGCGCCCTATCGCCACTCTCATAGGCGATAAGCGTGCTATAACAGAGGCCAGCGAAGGGCAACGCGGAGGAGGACATATGGCACAACGACTATCCAGAATCATCACGATAGGTGCGCTCATCGTCACCTGCACGATGGTGTCGGCCTGCGGGAGCGCGGTAGGAGGGGCAGACGAGGACAGGTCGGCGAGGCAGTCAACGCCAAGCATCGCCCCTTACATCAGCGCAATCGACAAGGATGGCGACGGCATCGACGACCAAAGCGACATTCTGCAGAGCGCGCGTGCCTACATCGCCACAAAACCGACATACAAAAGCGAGTATTACGCAACTGGCTACCCGAACGACGGGTATGGCGTATGCACCGACGTCGTAGGCACAGCCCTGCGTGGAGCCGGCTACGATCTGATGACACTCGTGCATGAAGACATCCTCGCCCACCCTGAGCGTTATGACATCGACACACCTGACGCCAATATCGACTTCCGCCGCGTCCCCATACTCAACTCGTACTTCGCCGCGCATGCGATCAGTCTCACGACAGACACCACAGACGTCGGCGCATGGCAGGGCGGCGACATCGTCGTCTACAACAACCACATCGGCATTGCCTCCGACACACGCAACGCAGACGGATTGCCGCTGCTCATCCACCACGTGAGCGCGAAGCAGAAGCAGTACGAAGAGGATGTGCTCGGCACGTTTCCGCAAAAGCTCGTCGGGCATTACCGGATCAGTTGAGTGCGGACGAGGGGCCGGATTCCGACCAAATTGCAAGACGCGCCATCCCGCTACTTCAAGGTGTGCCAAGCTGTTTTCGCGCCAGACACGCGACCTCATAGCTGACAGTATCGCGATCAACTACGAACTCAGTCGTCACAACAACAATCGCATCCCGCTCACTCATCACCATCCTGCTC
Source organism: Bifidobacterium animalis subsp. animalis (assembly GCA_004154635.1). Lineage (GTDB taxonomy): Bacteria > Actinomycetota > Actinomycetes > Actinomycetales > Bifidobacteriaceae > Bifidobacterium > Bifidobacterium animalis_B. The sequence goes on along the minus strand of RSDC01000001.1, from coordinate 126,177 downwards.
GAACCTGTCCATCAGCGCTCCCGATCCGTCGGTGAGAGCACCGGATTCGTCAAGAATGGGCGTATCGAGCACGGATTTGATGGACATGGCAAGCGATGCGCACGCGGCGACCGACCGCTTGGCTTGCTGGTCGAACTGCGCGTAATCCTCGCCCTGAGCGGCGATAATCTCGTCGAGATTACGCAACGTTCATCCTATTGTGCATATGTTGCTCATATCTAGATAATTCCACTTTTCTGCAAGCCTTGACGAATACTCTTACATACAAGTATCAGACGAGCGGGAATGGTCATGATCGGTAATCGATATGGCGGAGCGGGTGTCATGCATCTCGTGGAAAACGAAACATGAAAAGGGGACCCATCATGCACGACAATGGCAACCAGATGAACCACACAAGGCAACATGAGAGCGATAGGGGCACTAATGCCCTGCTCATAGTTCTTATCACATTGGTAGGAATACTACTGCTCGCAGTTATCATTGTCGGAACGCTAATAATTTTGCGTCCACATACCACGAGCACAGCCTCCCAATCCCCACAGGCTGGCCAGAGCCAGAAAACTGACAAGCAACCGGATAAAGCTCAACAGATTATTGAAAAAGCGGAGAGCCGATGCGGCGTGCTAGCAGACCACAGGGGTACCATCTCTGTTGCCTATTTCCCGGCTCTTGACAACGATAAGAAGGCACAAGGTGAATGCTTGGTCAACATGATGCCTGAATCGGCATACAAGCAATTCCAAGACGACCGTCAGAAAGCCATGAGGGACTGCGGTACCACCTATCAGGGATCGGAGACCATCGACGGCATACAATATTCGTGGTTCTCTGCCTGTAGCACCAGCGCTCTGGATGTAGGCAGCAATATCGAGTACAAAATGGCAGATACTGCAGCAAATTCTTCATACCGTGATTCGACCAACTCACCACGGGAAGACATTGACAAGGGAGGCTCAACCGGGCTGATATCTGATATCGAAGAGAGGTGCGGAGCTTCGGTCATTGAGGGGAATCATGTGAAAGTCTCCTGGGACCAAGTCCATGAAGGAATTGAGCAAGGTGAGATCATGGTGTGTGTGATTGATTTCTTCACCGACGACGTGAGACTTCCATATAAGGCAGACCATGAGCGAGCGGCACAGTACTATCAGGAAAACAAGAAGCCGGTTACGGGTTACAAGGTCTACAATGGCTACAAATACTCATGGGAAATCTGGAAATCAGACGACTCCGACAACCCCGCGATTAAGCGCACCGCCATTGAGATTGAAAAGATATAGCACCACATAGTCTGACGGTGAGGAAAGGAGAGTCAAGCTACTGACTCACATGAGCTGAAAGCGAGTTGACATACCTGTAATAGCGGGCGCGCACCGCGAAGTACGCGGGGTAGAGCGCGGAAAGAAACGCCGCGAAAAAGTACGCGTAGGAGTAGATGCGCGCGGTATTCCAGAACGGTTCCGGAAACAAAGGGCGGCCATAGGCCCAATCAGGCAGCACCCAAAGCACAACCGCGGATAGTCCTAAGAGCAGCACGGAAGTGACGACAATCGTGGCGCGGCGGGAGTCGGCGGATTCGCGAGCATCGAGGCAGGCGAGCAGAAGACGGTAGATGGAATAAGCAAAGACGATCCAGAGCAGGATTGACCCGAGGCAAAAGATGAGCGAACGCACATGCTCCCCGGGAGTGTCAGGGCACGGATCCATGAATGAACAACCTGGCGGAATATCCGGGGCATTGTCGGTGACCGCCCACCACATGAAAAACGCCAGAAAAAGAACCACCGGAACGTCAAGCAAGAAGATGACGCCGAGCAGCCATGTAATCCAAGCTGGTGGTCGGCGGAAACAACACTGGCTTGCCGGTTTTGGGATTGGAGATGATTGGTGGGTCAATATACTCCTCGCCTTGGGTCCTGTTTTGCGCTCAATTGTAGAGTAAGTGTGGGTCGACTACAGAGACATAGAAGACTTTACCGCGGCTCAGTAATCCCTAACGCCATGATTAGGAAGGGAAACACCAACACTAAGGCAAGTTCGACACCTATCTCGGTCGCCCCTGCTTAATCCGCACTGTCACCCTCATCCGGGCATCATATACATCCTCGTCGCTGATTCTGGCAATCTTTGCCAGCCTGTTAACACACTTCCGCATATATCACGCTTTCTCTCATGTTCTTTTCACTTGCTCCGATCCCTTTCAGTGCCTCAGAGCGAACATGTTCGGCAACACAATCCACTCCTACGTCTTTGCCACCGTTTTGATTTACGAACTGCTTGAGTTATGTCACCCACTACTCTGATGGAAAACGGGTCAGGAGGCAGAGAAAATGGGCATCATCCGAGTTCGCAAGAATTGTGGATACAAGGGGTATCGCATGAGCAAGAATGCCGCTCGCGCGCATCGGAGGGGTGAGAAGCCAGAGTCACAATGGACAAGAGAAACCATGCTCGGCAAAATTAAAAGGACCATAGAGTCGGAAGACCTTCCCCTGAGCCAAATTCAGTGGTCCAATCTTCAAAGACTCCCACGGAAAGCTATGTTTGACAATCTGTTCGAGACTACAGGCACATATCGCACTGGAGCGGCTGCCAGTACAACATTGTTCTATAACCTGGATCGCGTGGCACTGCGTCAGCTCATTAAGGAGGGAGTGCAATTCCTACCCGATTACGTGATTCTAGTGATTCATGACATGCAGTTCGTCGAATTCGACAACGCGCAGCAGATGAACGCCTACTACAAAAAACACAGCTACCAAAGCGAAGATATCAGCCTCGAGACATACGCGAAGAAAATGATCTGCATCAAATAGCGCAGGGCACCATTAAGGATGGGAACAGGGGCATGCGCAGGAGAGACCCCAGCAACAGGGGATGTACATTTCCATGCGCATGACCGAAAGTCGGAGGACGGGGCGGTGCGGGAAGGTTGGACCCCTGCCCTACCAACGGGGTCTAACCTTCCCGCACCGCCCCGCATTCCCGGCATCAAATCAACAACTCACACATGCATTTTAATTCTCTCCTTATGCAATATAGAAGAGAACTCAAAATACATAAATACTAACAAAATTTCTATATATAATTTAATATATCGGCAATCATTCCCCTTTGCACTGCTTCTTCAACTCCTCCCTTAACGCTGGGTCAAACGCGAAGATGTACAAGCCATGCACGCCGCGGGTCATGAGCACGTTGAGCTCGTTCTGCAGATTCTCCATGGCGTAGCTTCGCTTGCTTTCGCGTTTATTCGTTGCTTTCTTGTTCTTGCTTGATTCGGGGTGGAATTCGACGCGTTGAGTTTGCGGGTTATATCTCACCGACGGCCCCAGTATTACACCCGCATAGTTCAAATCAAACCCCTGAATGGTGAACGTCGAACCGATTTCGTCGATGGTGTGCGGTTTCTCAGCCCATGCAAGTGTGCTGAATTTCGCGACTGCTTTTTCTTCAGCAGTATCATCAAGCTGGTAATTCCAAGGATGGAAGAAGTAGTCATCATCATTGGCAGATAATCCACGCGCATGATTCGGATCCGCCCCCAGATGCCATTCGCCATCTTTCCGGTGCATCTCCACACCCCATTGATCACCCAAACCCTCCATGTCAGGATTCTTGCCGTCAGCTTTGTAATCCCAGTCATAGGTTGCCAGCATTCGGGACAGCCCCTTACTTTGAGCATCATCCCCTTGTTCATTGGCCTTGATGCGGATTGCTTCCATTAATTCTGCAGGAGATTCGAATATTTTTAAATCATATGGCTCATAAATCCATTCACTCTCACCGCGTTCGCCCGCATACGGATTCTTCCTGCCTTCATCTTTTGGCAATCTGCCGATTTTCCCGTGCCTAACAAGCTGTTCCAGCCAATTGACCGTTGGCTTGTTGGCCGCGATCCTGAATTGATGGTCTAATTGAACACGGCCGTAACGAATCGGCAGACCATCCATATCCCCCTCGGTAAACTGCACATTGTGGAGCCGTCGCTCCAGTGAACCGTCACCTTCCGGAAAGAATCGTGCCATGTCTTCATCCGACCATCGCTGCCGACTCTCCAGAATCTGCCCAGGATCGAAAACCGCCACTACAACCTTGGCATGCCGCAAAATCTGGGCAAGCATATTTGACCCGCGGTAAGACCGATCTCGTTGTGTATAGAGTAGATGCGCTTCATCAATGAGCACTATGTCTGCTGGCGCTCTCTTCTCGCCGCCCTCATTACCGTTCCTCTTTTTCGGCACAAATAGATTTATAAATGGAGAAGGTCTGAGCACAACCTGATTATCTTTTTTCTGCAACCCCAACTTGGTGGCAATCTGGTTATACACATTCTCTTGTTCTTTATGATTAACAAGAATATATGCATCCGGACGCTTTATCTCAGGAATTGGCTCTTCTGCATTTTCTTCGATTTCTTCGTCCTGCACACCCTCGGTCATAATCCGATAGAACAGGTGGCTTAGTAACACAGTCTTACCGGTTCCTGCAGCCCCTCCAACTAAAATAAGGGTCGGCGTTTGAGTTTTCTGATCCGCATCCCCCGTGTGGGACATTGCGGCAAACAGGGTGTCTAAAATCATGTTTTCCGCATTTTTCTGATCCGCACTCAGTTCATGGAACGGTGACGCTTTAAACAACGCGGAATCTCGAATAATCTGCTCAGCAGGAAACAGTGTTGGATCCTGCTCATGGAGCCCTAGCCAAATATCATGGAATATCGCATCAAATTTCTCGTGCGTATAATATTTGCCCTGCGCATTGGTACGCCGGTTGTTAATCTTGCTCACAGATTCCACGCTCGACATGTAATGCATAAGTTTATTTTCCACGTCGAGTGTGAGCGATTTGTTGAAGAATTCATTACCGATTACATACTGTTGAGCGTCACCGCGTGCCGCAAATTCCTGCCAATCGCTGCGTCTCTTCGCATCACCAATAAGATGCTGTCGAGTTCGTGAAACAATGTCGTTTGTTTCGCCAACGTACACGATGTACTGCGTTTCGGGGGAGTCGCCCTTATTTTCAACCGCCTCGGCATGCACAATGTAGACGACTGGATACTGTTCCAGATATTCCCAGACATTCTGTTCCACTGTTGAATTCTGCGGAATGAATTGTTCCAACTGACTCTCAATAATGGAATGCAGTTTCTCTTCATTGAGCTGATCGGAACGTGCGGGAATATGCACGATGTATGTGCTGCGCGACGACGTTGTATGCATACTCATACTGCGCATACTAGCAGCTTTGCTATCATGGCACCCATGATCTCCGACGACACACTCCTCATGATCCACCAGTTCAGCGTTGACCGCGACTGGCAGCAATTCCACGCGCCCGCCAACATGGCGAAATCTGTGAGCATAGAAGCGGCCGAGCTGCTCGAATGCTTCCAATGGAGCGACGAGCCGCGCGACGGCGACTGGGAACACGTGTACGAAGAGCTCGCCGACGTGATGATCTACTGCATCCAGATGGCCGACGTGCTCGGCGTCGACCTCGACGAGATCATCCGCAGCAAAATGGAGAAAAACGCGCGGAAATATCCTGTGGAGCGCGGCAAAGGATTCAGCACGACAGCACAGTGAGATAAACTCCACATCCAGATTTCCTTCCCCATTCGCGTTTTTCTAGATTGCGAACCATGTATGCGAATGATGTCGCAACATCACGCCTATGCCGGCAATCTTCTGACCGGAAAGAACATATACTGCCTGCCCGTCGCGGGATCGGTGAAATCATGCGCGGCGCCTACCAACGGAAGGTCGTGGTCTTTCAGATACTGTATCCCGTCGGCGAAGGAGATGTCATCGTCATGCTCCACATAGACGAACTCATAGCCCGGAACAATCCATTTCGTCCACCCTGCCGGCGCTTCGGCATCCTCCGCACATTCGACCCCGGCCAGGTAAAGTCCTTTGCTGAAATCCTCCCACGGCCTGAATGAATGCGAAAAATCAGACATCACACCCCAAATGCCGGCCAGATTTCCGTCGGCGTCGGTCTTGGTCAGCGGCTGAATCTCATCGAAATGCGCATCCGCGTCAGCCCATAGTCGTTGAATAAAATCGTCGCCATCCGCAGTCGTCCCCTCCTTCCCTATCACTACGAAGGATTCCTTCTCACACCTACCCACCTTCATGCCGCCTCCCATGATTTTCGGATTCATTCACCTTTCCCAACAATGGTAGGTGAGTTTGTCTGAATCCGTCAATCGACGTCTTCCGCACGCGTCAGAACTCTTCTTCGCAGTCATTGCATTGATAGCTCGGCATCGGGTGGAGAATATCGATATCGCATCCGCCCAGCACCACCTTGCCCTCAGCGAGCTCACGTTGCAGCTCCTCAGTGAACGCAGGCATACCATGCAGAATCTCCGCCACATGCCGCGAACCACACCGCGGGCACACCACCTCTGCCGATTCCTCATTTTCCGCATCCATGTCTGCGTAATCTTCCATATTCGCCATTCTCGTCGCCTTCCTCGCCTCCGCAAACAGCATAGGCACGCCTTTCGCATTCTCAGATTTCCTCACCGCTCTCCCATCTTCTCAAGTATCTATATTCCCTTTTTCTTCTCCGAATTTTCTATACATAAAAGAGTTAAAATCACCCCCAATCATCCTCTATGCAAGAAGAGCGGCACCCGAACGCGGCGCGTTTCACGGAAGCATCCGCATAATCGACCACCGAACCGCGGATGTATGCCAATGACGTTCATCCATCCCGCATCGCCACGTCTCCATCTGCGTAAATAGAGTCAAATCATGACACCATGCCGACCCTATTTACGCAGGAAAGCAGTATATAGGGCGGACATCTCCAGCAGACTGCGCGTTTCCCACCATCAATCCCAAGGCTTCCCCGTGCGCCGCCAATCCCGATACCATATCTCAATCTGCTCATTCAGCATCTGCCGAATCTTCTCATCTGTCGGGATCGTCGTATCAACCGAATCCTCGCAGGAAACCACCTGCGTATAGGCCGCGCAAACCTGGAAGGAGAAACCAGATGGCAACCACGACTGACGGTCGGGGAAATCCACGGTATATGTGCGCGTGATCAAATCGCAAGCGACTTCGGCAAGCACATGATGATTCAGCATGAATAGAGCCATTATGCCATCATAAAACGCAATACAGCACGGTATGCGGAGGACTCTAGATTTAGGTATACAGTAATTACCTGATATTATGTAATTACTGTATACTTGCTGATATGGATAGAGTTGCTGCGTTGAACCGATTGGCAGAAGCAGATCGCTCAATGGGTTTGTATGTGTACCGCAAACGTGATCTAGCGATTCCGTTCAGAGAGTCGGGCCGTCAACTCACTGCCACAATCTCCTCACTATGCAAAGCCGGTATTCTTGAGCGTGTAGCTAGAGGAATCTACATATTCCCATACTCCAAACATATCGCCGCAGCCACGCTGGATGACATCGCCAAGGTGTTGCGACCGGGTAAGTTAGTGTGGGAAAGTTTGGAGAGCGCGCTGAGCCAGTGGGGCGTCATTAGTCAGATTCCGCTGGGGCACGTCACATACATGACAACCGGCCGGGAAGGGGAATTCGACACGAGATTCGGCACCATCGAATTTACGCACAGCGACCTCAAACCCTCACGCATCATCCCGAATCTGATTATGAGAAAAGGTCGACTGCCATTGGCGAGTAAGAGATTTGCCTATGAGAATCTCAAGGCTACAGGCCGTAATCTGCATTTAGTCGATCACGAGGAGTTGGAGGACGACGATGAATGAGGAGACTCCAGAAAAGCTCGCGGCAATTATTGCCGAGGAGGATGCGACTCCAGATATGGTGCCCGTCATCACCAAGGAAATCTATCATTATTACATCCTGTCCGCCATGCGAGAGAACGGTTTTCTGGAACGACTCACATTCCAAGGCGGCACATCGCTACGCCTATGCCAGGCTTCCCCACGCTACAGCGAAGACCTCAACTTCGCAGGTGGATTCGACTTCTCTCTCGACGATTTCACGACATTGGGCACCATCATCGAAAACAGACTCAAAGAGATCTCACCCGGCTCGCACGTCACCGTACGACCACCTACACGCGAGCGAAAGGTAAACAAATGGAGTATACAGATTCGGACAGCACCGCTCGCCAAAGATATGCCCAGTCAGCGTATCAAACTCGAGATTGCCACAATCCCATCACACGATCCACGGATGGCGCTGGCACGGGTAAACTATGCCCATCTTGAGGGAATGTTCTTCCCGATCCCGATCTCAGCGGAAAGCCGCGAAGAAATCCTAGCAGACAAGATGCTCTCCTATGTGGCCTCGGGGCATATTCGTTACAGGGATCTCTGGGATATGGGTTGGATCAGCGGCCAGACCAGCATCGACCCAGCACATGTGTGGAAGATGATTGATCTAAAGCAGTCCGACTATGATGAACAACCCAACTGGGGAGAGCGCCTCGAATCTGACCGCAACATCACGATCATCATGCAGTCCAAGGAATTCGCGAACGAGTTAGGGCGCTTCATTACACCCCAAGCCCGCAGAAGAACGATTCAGGATCCGCTATGGATCGAAGCCACTGCGAATCAATTGAAGAATCTGTTCAAAGAATACCTTCAGCATGAACTGTATCGCGAGTCCAGCATCGGCGAAAGAGCGTCACATGAATGATCTCACGCACCAGTCTGTGCCAGCAGCCTTCTGATTGGGAAGAACACATACTGTCTGCCCGTCGTGGGATCAGTGAAATCATGGGCGCACCTTGCCGAAGCATAACAGACTGCTAAATTGGGATGCGCAGCACAGCACTCGGGGTGTCACCAACGGAGCTCAGGCTCGCCGACCAGAATCTGCGAAAAGAGTCAAATAACTACCTCGACCGTCTCTCTTTTTACGCAAGATAGTCAGCATATTCAGCCTGCAATGTGTCAAGACATAAGGAAACTATGTCTTGACACATTACAGTCTTTCCCGCCCCCGCAGGATGAGTTGGCAGCAATTCCATGCGCCTGCCAACATGGCAAAATGCCAAGAAATACCCAGTGGAAGCGAGTCGCGGCTCCAGCGCGAAAGCGGAGTGAAGCAAGCGCCCATGTTCCGTCCGCCATTCCGCATCTCGGCTGCGTAAAAAGAGTCAAATCACGACACCATTCCGACCCTATTTACGCAGGAAAGCAGTATATAGGGCGGCCATCTCCAGCAGACTGCGCGTTTCCCACCATCAATCCCAAGTCTCTCCCGTGCACTGCCAATCCCGATACCATATCTCAATCTGCTCATTCAGCATCTGCCGAATCTTCTCATCTGTCGGGATCGTCGTATCAACCGAATCCTCGCAGGAAACCACCTGCGTATGAGCCGCGCAAACCTGGAAGGAGAAACCAGATGGCAACCACGGCTGACAGTCGGGGAAATCCACGGTATATGTGCGCGTGCTCGAATCGCAAGCGACTTCGGCAAGCACATGATGATTCAGCATGAATAGAGCCATGGCACAAGCATACTTATCAAGTCAATACGGGCAGTTCGAAAACATGCTCCATGGAAGGGCCTTGCGAGGAGATACCGCATCTTTGGAAGCATGCCTGCGAAATCTGTCTGTGAAGTGAATGCCATGCGAGGCATTCTCCATGTTTTCAACCTCTAGGCAGTGGCTGTACAAGCCTGTTGTTTCTAGGAAGTGGGCGAATACGGGAGTGTATGCTCGGGCAGATCTACTTTTGTCGCATGCTTCACAATGTCCAGGAAGTCTTTTATCCTGCACATGCAGATAGGTGCTGAAACCATCTCTTTGCCGCATTTTCAACATAGGCACACCAGGACACTCTTCTGGAGTTAGATCTGGTTCACAGTAGCTGAAAATCCAGTATGGGCCATACTCCACCACAGAGATGATCTCGAGATGTGATTGCATCTCGGCCGCCTTGCGCAATGCTTCCTGAATGCTCATAGCACACCCCTGCCCGCATAGTCTGCATACGCCGTCCCTCACTGCAGGCGCATCAGCAATCTTCATTATATCGATTCCCTGCACCCCATCAAAGCATTCTCTCACATTCCACCCACTCATCTACAAATCGAACAAGCGCCCCTGTACCCTTATTCCCATTCAGCCATTTTCTCCGTCACCCATCCAGAATAGGAGCAATCGGAAAGCCAATCCTACCACACATATTCCCTGCACCATCAGGATGCCAGCGCTCCCGTCCCGACAGGGTCTCCCTTTCATCCGGAGCAAAGGTTTATCGGCTCCGGATACATGACGTGGGCACCGTGAGCAACGAGTATTCTCGCCTAGGCTCAAGATTCCCTCCGCCCCCCCCATTCTCCCATTAATTACTGGCATCCGTAACCATGTATCCTTTGTGCGTCAATACCAGCCCCTCAATGAGGATGGTTCCTCCATGTCGTCCATCCGGGCGTTCGCACGTCCTCGCCGCGAGACACGGTGGATCTCGTTCATATGGTGTGGCCGCATCCCGCCGGCACAGGGATAATCCTCTTGCAATAAACGGTGTCCAGCAGGAAAAATGCTCGACCTACACCCGTAGAATCATTAATGAGCAGAGAGGTAAACATGGGGCTACTGGAAATAAGGAAAGCCAAGGGTTTGACACAACAACAGCTCGCTGACGCGGCGGGTATGAGCCGATCGCGTTTGAGTGAGTATGAGCGCGGCATCCGCCCCATATCAAACATGACGTTAGCGCACGCTGCGCGACTCGCCGATGCATTGAAACTCAAGGATCTGCGAAAACTGTTGGAGCCATGAAATCCCAGTACCAGCGGGTTTAGCACTATAATCGGCATAGGCTGACTGACACACGGAAATGTCCCCGCAATCGTGCGACGATTGCGGGGACATGCTTAAAACCAACCGGTTTCGACGCCCTCTCATTACAGCAAAGAGGCTGAGAAAGCCAGAAAGAAGAAAGAGAGGAATCAGCAAACGGTGGGTCAGTTTCGTGGTTGACGGACGGGTGTATGTATTCAATTAGTGATTGAGGTTGTGGTCACATAGATTTTCGGGTTTGTGCATGGGACATATAAACCCTACGAGAAAGATGATGGCACACGTCAGGAATCGACATGTCTGGTCAGCTAACCTAAATACAAGACAAGCAGCAGCATACACAGACACGGGCAGACTCAGCGAGCTCACCGCAAAGCACAATCTCCCCCAACCGTAACTTTCTTTCATCTCGCCGGGATCATAACCAAAACCCGAGAAGGAGTAACCACCAGAAAAGCGAAGATAGCGCCGACGCATAACCGAATCGAAGCCCTTCGAGACAGTCTTCTGGTATACGATGTACCTAGATCAGGGAAGGTGCCATCATGCCGTCAACCAATGATGTTGTCCTTAACAGCTATGAGCGCTTCAAAGAGCTGCTCAAATACTTCTATGCCCAAGCCAGCTTCAACTACGCGGCAGGAGGCATGGGACCAGTCAACACGCTGCCGGACCTCAGTATCCCCAGCACCAGTGACGAGACCGTGAGGCTGAGCCTTTTCCATCTTGAGAAGTTACTTCGCCAACCATTGCATATCTTCGAAATGGAATTCACCATCAATTTCGGAAGACTGTACATGGGCCTTCCCGGGGGAATGAAGAAGATCCACCCGAGCAGAACGTTCCTCAACACGAAACCCTCCATCGTCGCCGATCGCTGCACCTACATCGCAATCAAAACACCTAACCTGAAGTCAACGGAAAGGCTGGCTATATTCGCAGACCTGACTTCCAAAGGAGTTGGCAAAAGAGCAATCAGCAAGCAGTTCACCAGCTACTTCACATGGGCGAAAGAAGACGCAGCACTAAAATCATTGCATCTGGGAATCATCCGCGAAGGAGGAATTCAGTTCATACCAGAGGCCAGATACCGGTTTATTGACCTTGGCTTGTCAGCGGACGAGAATACACCATCATTCCTCAAGTTGCTTGATGATTTGAAAACCTATGGAGCACGATTGCCGAAGTCCTCGAAAACCCCATCAGCAGAGCCAGCACAGCAACTCGGAATCCCCGAGTCTAGCCCCCTTCCCAAGCCCTCGCAAATCCCGACACGAAAAGAACCAGCCTGGATTGAGATCAAGCAACCGCACAACTGGATTATCTTCGGAGCCCCCGGCACCGGCAAGAGCCATACGATAGACCGAATCATCAACAACCTGCCATCAAACGCCAACAGTCGCCGCATCACCTTCTACCCTGATTACACATACTCGCAGTTCGTAGGCACCTACAAGCCAATCCCAATCAGAAGGACACTCCCTGCAGACACAGACAAGGAGAAAGAAGTGACCGGAGAGGATATAACCTATCGATTCATCCCCGGACCATTCATCAAGACGCTGGTGGACGCACTTCTTCACCCTTGGCAACCGCAGGTCTTGATCATCGAGGAAATTAACCGCGCGGACCCGGCGAGCGTGTTCGGAAATGTTTTCCAACTTCTCGACCGCAAAGCAAACGGCGTAAGTGAATACCCGGTGGACGTCTCAGATGACCTGCAGGACTACCTGCAGACCACTCTAAAAGACAATCCAGAGGCAACACGATTGCTGGCCAAGCTTGTCGATTCGCACCGCGTGGACTCATTCGAGTGCGACCAGATCGCCATCCCCTCCAACATGTACATCTGAGCGACGATGAACTCTGCCGATCAAGGCGTATTCACGATGGACACCGCCTTCAAAAGACGATGGACGTTCAAATACCTGCCATTCAACGGGCCGGATTCCGAACCTACGGAAGAGCTATCCATGCTGGAGAAGGAGTGGGAGACCATCAGGAACGGCATCAACAGCATGCTCAAAAAGAACGGACGTGACATTCCCGAGGATAAGCTCCCCGGCCCCTACTTCCTGAACAAGGCCGACCTTAAGGACAGGAGGGCGTTCACCGAGGCCTTCGACAGCAAGGTGGTCATGTATTTGTTTGAAGACGCTGCCCGATACTGTCGTAATGCAATCTTCAAGGACACGAACGGCTCGGGACAACTATATTTGGGCGACCTACTATCTAGCCTAGATCCGGCATTCAACAACGGCGACCTAGGAATCTTCAAGGAGGATGTGCGATCCACCACCGAAGACGAATGACGCCGGGAACCGACCCATCAACCACGATTGAGGGGAGAGGAGCGAGACAGTATGACCAACCAATATTCTGACCAACCCACTCAGCCCTCCGAAGCGGACGAAGTCGTGGGATGCTACTTCATCGAAGGCATACACTACACCAAAGAGGATCTTCAAGCAGGATTGATGACAGGCATCTCGAGCCAATGTGGATACGACGGACGGAATGGACATGCCGCATTCCAGCAGGTCCTGGAATCATTGCTGCAATACCGATTCACCGGCAACCACCGACAAACCTCTTTCACCAATGCACTGTCGAAAGGCACGAACTCAAACGGGGAATACTACATGTTCAACTTCGTCGGCGTACTGACGATCCGAGGCTACCTCTTCTACGTGTTCCCGAAATTCGTGAAAGCCGACAAGCACGAGAAAATCGTCACCCCCTCCAGACGCACCCGACTATTCATGGCACAGGTCATAGCAGTATGCGACACGTATAAGAGACGCCAAGGACTGGGGACGGAAAACACGAACTCACTCGTTGAAGAATCCGACGAGCCCATCTGTATTTTGTCAAATTGGCGTTTTGGTTTTTGTCATTAGCTTTTTTCGGTTTTGTGCATGGGGCGTGCCAGCGGGTGGTTATTTGTTGTTGAACATGAGGGCTTGGCTCAGACGGCGGCTTGGCCCGTGGAATTCGATGAGGCGTCCGTGGTGGACGATGCGGTCGATGATGACGGCGGCGAGTTTGTCGTCTGCGAAGATGGTGCCCCATAATTCTATGTTGGTGGTGAAGATGATGCTGCGGCGTTCGTAGGCTCCGGCGATGATCTGGTAGAGCAGGCGTGCTCCGTCGATGTCGAAGGGCACGTAGCCGAATTCGTCGAGGATGATCAGGTCGGCTCGTGACAGGTCCTTGAGGATCGTGTCGAGGTTGCCGGCGCGTTTGGCCTTGCCCAGTTGCAGGACGAGTTCGGCGGTCTGGCAGAAACGCACGGTGCGTCCCTGCTCGACGGCCTTGATGCCCAGGGCGGTGGCCAGGTGGGTCTTGCCGCGCCCGGTCTTGCCGTAGAAGACGAGGTCCTGTGCGTGGTCGAGGAACTCGAGGCTGGTGAGCTGGTCGGTGTCGTAGCCGCCGGGCATCTTGACGTGCGTGTAGTCGTAGCCGTCCAGGCTTTTGATAACGGGGAACTTGGCGCGGCGCAGCAGGCGTTGGCGTTTGCCTTGTTCGCGGTGCTCGATCTCGCGGGCGAGCATGGTGTTGACGGCGTCGATCTGGCGGGGCGTGGCCCATGCGAGCAGGTCGTCGATGGTGTCGTTGGAGATGAACAGGGCGCGCGCGTTGTCGCGCAGGCGGGTGGCGGTGTCGTTGTTCTTCATGGTGTGGTCCTTGTGGGGGTCAGTGGTGCAGGTCGCTGAAGGCGATGTCGTATCCGCTTGAGGTCGACGGGTTCGTCGTAGACGATGGGTTCGTTGCCGGCGCGCAGGCGCGCGGCCTGCAGTTCGACGCTGGCGGCGTCGAGGGTGCCGGTGGCCGAGAGCACGTCGCTCATCGCGTCGATGGCGGTCCGCCATCCGGTGTCGCGGCTGACGGTGAGCATGGTGCGCAGGTGGCCCTGCAGCTCGATGCGTCCTTGCTGGTCGAGCCACGAGCGCAGCGGGTCGGGCAGGGCGTCGCGCACCTTGCTGTTGGGCCACGCGTTGGCCCGGGACACGAGCGCCTCGAGCTGGTTGACCGGGTCGTCGCTGCTGGTGGGCGCGTCCCCGTACGCGCGTTCGTGCATGCCGATGGGCCTGCCGGCCGTGTCGAGGATCTCGACGCTGTCGGCGCGAAGGCCGACGATCAGCTCGCGTCCGGCGTGCTCGATGCCGGTGAAGTAGCGGTGGCGTCCCTCGAGGGTGACGGCCCCGTATTTGTCGGCCTTCATGCGCTTGTAGGTCACCGGGTC
Source organism: Bifidobacterium animalis subsp. animalis (assembly GCA_004154635.1). Lineage (GTDB taxonomy): Bacteria > Actinomycetota > Actinomycetes > Actinomycetales > Bifidobacteriaceae > Bifidobacterium > Bifidobacterium animalis_B. The sequence continues at coordinate 111,141 of RSDC01000001.1, read as the reverse complement.
GAATCCGGCGGCCGGCAATGGCAGCAGCATGGCCCTGTCGTGCTCGAACAGGCGCGACTCCCTCTCGCCCCTGCGGTAATGAGGCTTGTCGGCCATGGCCATGCAGCGTTCGAACAGGTCGGCGTTGACCGACTCATAACCATACGCCTTGGGCACCGGCACGAACAGGGCGCGCCTGATCGCGCCGACCTTGACCTCCACATTGCCCTTCTCATGGCCCGAATACGGGTTGCATAGCGTGGACTCGAACCCGTAACGCGCGCGGAAGGCGGCGAACAGGTCCGTGTAGCGCACCCCGCCGTCCTTGCGCTTGTGACCCACGCCGGCCGCGTTGTCGAACACGATGCGGCGCGGCACGCCACCCAGACGCTCGAACAGGCCACGAAGCGCCGCGCACGCGCACTCCGCGTTCTCGCCCGGGGTCAGGCAGGCGACCGCCGTGTTCGAATACGGGAACGAGAGCACGAAGAAGCGCATGCGCGTGCGCACCCCACGCCACCAGACATCGGTCTGGCCGAAATCGGCCTGCGCCTCCGCCTCATGCCATGAAAGGTCCAGAAACCCGCTCTCCCTTTCCAAGCGGAACTGCCGCTTGAGCTCGCCGACCTTGCGGTTCACCGTCGACAGGGACACGTCCGCACCCCGCTCGACCAGACGCTCATGGATGCGCGTGGCCGTGTGACGCTGCTTCGACCACGACTCGCGGTCCTCGGCCAGCCACTGCTCGATCAACGGCACCCACGGGTCGATCTTCGACGGCCTGGCCCGCTTGACCGGCGGCTTGGGCGACAGGTCACGCACCTTCAAGTACTTGCGCACGGTCGGCTCGCTCACGTTCAGCCCGCGGGCTATCGCCGCGACCGAGCAGCCTTCCTTTCGCATCGAACGGATAGAGTGGACTACGGACATGCTGATCATTGCCTTTCCGGGCCTTTCAACTGGAAGAATTAGAGCACTTCCCAGTCAACCAGACCCAACGGTGATGGTCGGCATGCTCCCATGCGCAAACCCGAAAAAACTACGTGACCAAAACCTCAATCCCCAATTGAACACAAACACCCATCGACGAAGCCGAACTCTATAGAGCATTGATCGAGGATTTCCTGCACGAGGGTGCATACCGAAGCCGGCGGACGGTATGGGAGCGGAACGGCAACACAGACATCGACTGGGACCGCACCATAGACCAATCCACACCCATCCTGACGCGTACAGGAACGCCACTTTACGCGGATTACCGGAATCGAGCCAAGCGGGATGACAGCGAAGCCCTGATTCGCAGACTACAACTCGCACGGGTCTCCCATGCCGCCGGAACATTCAGCAAATTCCAATTACTGGAAGAGGTTCTCGGATACCCGACCACGCTACGAAACGGCAGCAACGAATCGCCCGAGAACATCGGAACACCAGAGGAAATCACCACCATCCTCAAACGTTCACGCGGTCGGGAATTCTCCACCCGCAACCGAAATCTGATTGACCTCCTGCTCCTACTGACCAACAAAGAGCAAGCAGGCACCCTTTCGACCTCCCACGTCATCTCGCATCTAGGCACCGCCCCATTCGAAAACGTCTGGGAGGACGTATGCCGCGTCACCTTCAACAACGACCAGAAGATGCTGGACAAGCTGAAAAGAGAATCAAGACCCGCATGGTCCAGCGCCGACCACGGATTAATCAGAACAACGAACATGCTGATCCCCGACACCATATGCAAGGTGGACAATTGCGATAAAGATAAATGGGGCATCATCGACGCCAAATACTATGAAACAACGCCCAACGGAGGTAAGAACACTCCCACGGGAGGTCCAAGCGTCCAAGACATACTCAAAGAATACTTCTACCAACTACTGCTGGATGGAACCCGCGCCCCTGAAAAAAGCGCAGCGAATATCTTCATGATGCCCTCACAATTGAATTTGCAATCCACATGCGGACCAGATCAGGTATGCAGTATCAGCGGCGATATCAGGTTCCCCTTCCTGCAGACATTAGGTCTCGGAACGATGGGAACGACCGCCAATCAGCACTTCCTCCCTATAATCTACGCCGAGCTGGATGCATGTACTGCATTTCAAAGCTATTCACAGGTAAGCAGCATAGGCGAGGTTGGCCATCAAATGGATCCACAAGCAATACTGCGCACGTTGGTAGATTACGAGGAAAAGGCAACATCGATACGATAGGGTTACTTTCCAATTCCCATAGAGCGCAACTTTCAAGGACTTGTCATCAAACGGATGCATCTGAGACCAAGGCAACCGAGCTCACATTCCTAATCGCCAAGAACCTGCATCACCGTCTGAAGATGTATTCACCCAAGGCCGGCATTCCCATAGGCACGCTGATTAACCAATGGATTGCCAACGCACTCGGCCGCATGGATTCACTACAGGATAGCTGACTCGCTGTAGTAAAGTAGACGACTTGAAACGCTGGAGTGGAGTATGCCTTTCGTCTGCTCGGACTCTCTCGTTTTCCTTCCCTCACTGGAGGAATTTCAAATGGAGCCTTGCAATCGTTCCCTGTCATACCCCAGTCATTAAGTGGCTCTTCCCTGACAGCATCCGGGTCAGCCGTTCGAACTGCATATCGCGCACTTCTTCCGCGTACATGGGAATTGGAATCTTTGATGTCTTGATATACACAAGCGTGCATCAGGTGCTACTTTTAGGAAATATCCGATACAGAGTTAGGCAGAACACTCATCCCAGTGTCGCCGATTAGTATGCAGAAAGCAATCGTAGATTTGATAGCTGAGTCGTCCGAAATCATCAGATAAATACCAAAGCAAGTGATTTTATTTAACATATTATTTTTATAATAATGAAAGTTTTTATTATTAATTGATAATAAAATAGAAAATGGTGTATTAACAGGTTTATAAGGAGAGGAGAGCTTCAGAATGTGACAATCTCAACTTTTAAAGCTTGTATTCATGAGGCTCCCACTCTTAGCCCCGCCAATCTTGATTTTGTTGCAAGCCATGGTAGGCTCAACAGAATGGATAACAGTAACGATAAGGGTAATGAGATAACCCACAGGGGTGAGAAAGAGGAAGTTCTGCGGATTAGTCTCCGCGAGAGCTGGTGTGTGTTTGTAGTGATGATTGTACTAGGCATAGTTGCATGTGCCAGTCTGGCCATACTAAAACCGAGAGTTGATCCGACGATATACATATCATCTGTTGCCCTTTTAGCTTCCATGCTTGGTTTAATAGCCTATTGCATGGAAAACGTTTCTTTGAAGGGAAAACATGTAAAACAAAGCGCATTGGAGAAGAAAAGGAATCTACCCTTCTGGCTGAACTTCACTTCATTGGAGATAGTAGTAATTGCAGGCGTCGCTCAGATATGGAATACCATGCACCCGGCCATTGTTATCTAGCAATCAGTCACAATTTCACAATGAGAGTGACTGACATGTTTTATAAGCAGGGAATATAGGTTAAAATGTGTTGATTATGTTGCGGGTTTGCCGTTGCAGCAGTAGGCATGTCGCGAAGGCATTTTCAGTTTCCCGTAAATCACCGCGTTTCTCGCCGGGTCGGGGTCATTGGTTTATGTCATGAGAACACGGTTGAAACGGGTCTCCAGATGTCCGATCTGTGGGTTGCCGTTGTCACAAGAACTGGTACGGCCGAAACGGCCGGCAGTGTTGGAAGCACGACGCCTGCAGCGCGACGACGAAAACTAGGCCTCATGGCATAATCAAGACAACGACAACGCAGCCCAATAATTGTGCACCACTCCAAAACGCGATCCCGACTTGAACACAAACAACTGCTACATGAACAGCGCCAAACCCGACTCACATCTCAAACAAAACGATCACCGGCCTACGACACACACAAACGCGAGGACGACCAGACATCCCAACCCGTCATCGGCAGCGACATCGACATTGACAGGAACGAATTCCACTCCGGCATACGCCCCCCCAGACACCACCAACTAGAAACTTAAATCAACACGAAATAACCTATATGCCACAAACGGAAGTTTCCGACCAGACCCCATTCCCACACCACCAGTGTCCGAGACACACAACGGCACGTGCGTCAAAAACCCATCCCGAAAACTACGTTCCGCAAAAAGAATGCGACTTTTGATTTTCGACACACTGCCGAGTCATGAGCACAAAGCTCGTCGGGTACGTCAGGGCGAGCTTCAGAGACTAGCGCGCCACTCCACAACATGACAGACTACTAAATCGGGATGCGCAACCTGGCCGTTCGAAAACGTCACAAACGAAGCCCAGGCTCGCCGACCAGAATTGGATTGCATGTCCTCACTGCTGCACGGGAAACACAGCCCCTCTGTGTAAAAAGAGTCGAATAACGGCCTCAACTGTCTCTTTTTACGCAAGATAATCAACATATCTAGCCAGCGCAAGCCCCATTCACGGCACAACGTGCGGAAGTTTCCGCGGAAACAATCACCGACCACACACCCACGCCGTAGTGAAGCGGAAATCGCAACGTTGTACACTGCAGCAATGGCAATCGAATACACCGATGAGAAAAGATTCACCCAGGAACAGGTAGGCGAGCTGTTCAAATCCGTGGGATGGCAGTCCGCGCAGTATCCGGACCGCGTCTACCGCGCGCCGATGGGCAGCGACACCGTGATCAGCGCATGGGACGGCGAGCATCTCGCCGGTCTTGCACGCGTCATCGATGACGGAGAGATGCTCGCGTACATGCACTGGGTGCTCGTGAATCCCACATATCAAGGCATGCATGTGGGCAGCGGACTCGTGCAGCGCGTCAAACAACGCTATGCCGACTACATGTTCCTTGAGGTCATGCCCGAGGAAAGCAGGAATGCCCCGTTCTACCAACGGCACGGCTTCACGCTGATGGAGGACGGCCGCGCCATGCAGATTGTGAACCCTTCCTGATTCCCGGTTAGATTAGCGCCTGCCCCCATCCCGCAGCCGCGCACCAACTGCCGCCCGCACATCAGAACTCTTCCTCGCAATCATTGCAGTGATAGCGCGGCATCGGGTGGAAAATGTCGATATCGCATCCGCCCAGCACCACCTCAACAGCCAGTTTATAGCCATACCTGCCGGTTTGGCGGTACCCGTTGAATGGCATGAAGGATTCGGACTGCGTCTTCATGGCTGACCACACCCACATAACCTTGTAGCTGACCTACCGCTTCCAGCTTTGAGGCAGTATCGGCGTTCCGTCTGCGTCAGTCTTCGGAGTCAGCACCATCGAATCAGGAATCTCGATGATCGGATACCCCCGCTCATCCATACCCTTGAACACCACGCCATTCGACGACTTGGTGCCGGCTACAGGCAACTCGGGCGCAGCGCTTGGGGTGAATGGCATGCGTTGTTCCTTGACGGACTGGCGCAGAAACACATTGATGGCAGTGTTCAGACTCATGCCCATCGATTCGTAGAGCGCTGCGGCCTGCGCCTTGAGATCCGCATCCACACGGTATGTTGAAGTCACCATGGTTTCCTCCTTGATATACGGAATACCCAATATCATTTATATATCAATAGTATATCATCTGCATATCGAATGTAGCCAATCAGTGATCAGCGGGGCTCATGTCACCCTCTACACAGAAAGAGTCAGATAACAGCCGCAACTGTCTCTTTTTACGCAAAAGTGATCTCCGAGTGGATTAGCGTCTGCCGCCATCCCGCAGCCGCGCACCAACTGCCTCGCACATCAAAATTCTTCCTCGCAGTCATTGCAGTGATAGCGCGGCGTCGGATGGGAAATGTCGATGTCGCATCCGCCCAGCACCACCTTGCCCTCAGCGAGCTCACGTTGCAGCTCCTCAGTGAACGCAGGCATACCGCGCAGAATCTCCGCCACATGCCGCGAACCACACCGCGGGCACACCACCTCTGCCGATTCCTCATTCTCCATATTCATGACTTTATGTCTCCTTTTCTCTCGTCCCCTTCCCACGTACCTCTTCCCTGCGTAACCCCTCCCTGCGCATCCCTTCTCTGCGTAAAAAAGGGTCAAAAGCACAGCTCCAACTGTCTCTTTTTACGCAGGGAAGAGGTACACAGGGAGGGGATGCGCAGGGAAGGGTTACGCAGGGAAGGGTTACGCGGGGAACGTTCACACAAGACGTGTTTACGCGGGAAGGGTTGTACGCAGGAAACGCTGAGCAGCGGGAGAGGCGCAGTCCCCAGCGACCAAACATATTCAAAATCCGTCATCAGATGTACCAACAGTGCCGCCGCTCGAGAGATCAGCGAGAACGGCGACACTAGCACGGAGACGCCAGCCAGTTGCTTCAGTGCTTTCTTTTGCGGCGTCCGAAAGGAAGCATCTCCAGGAGTGAATCCTTCATATCGAGAGCCGTCTCCCTATACATCTCCTTGACCTCACGTCCTGCGTTGACGAACGAGTTCTTCAATTCCTCGCCTATGCTGGTCATAGACGCAGACTCCCTGTTCTGAATTCCAACAGATGATTCGCTGTATTTCTCTTCGCCATTCGGTGTATCGACCACAACGGTCTTGGAGATGGCGATCTCATCCCGCTCTGGCCGCCTGACTTGGCTATCGGTCAGATCCGCAGCCGCCCCATTCCCTGGGTTCATCGCCGCTTGCCCAAGCATCTGCTCAGCTTGTGCCGCACGGCGTTCCGCCTCGGCCAGCCGCAATTCCAACAGTTCGCGTTTCTCCTGTTCCAGACGGGCACGTTCCAACGCGAGACGCGCACGCTCATCGTCCAGTAGCCGGGCATGCTCGTCAATTTCCGCGCTATCGCTCGCTTGAGCGGCTCCAGCACTCGAGTCAACCGCTTCACTGGTCTCGACTTCGTCCACAACAGCACATGCGGCATTCATTCGCCGCTGTTCCTCTTCGATTGCCGCTTTGCGTTTCTTCTGCACCATATATGCCGCCCCCAGTGTCGCGCCAGCTTTGGCAAGACCTTTCACTTTGTTTTTGGACAGCAGGGCACCGCCGACCGCTGCAGCCACCGACACCGCGGTCACCGGGGTATCCGGAACAAAACACTCCGCCACATCCAGCGCACTGCTCCCCTTATGCAATTTGCCGGATTGAATGCCGTTGACGGTGTTCCGGACGACAGTCCTACCAATCGCCGCCTTGTCGATCGTGCTTTTCTTGGCCATGTAACCCTCCACGTCATCGCAGACGTTATCGTGCACAAGCTCACGCTTATGGTATCGGTGGATAATCCAGATGATTCAACCGTGCCTGCGGCAAATTATTACTTAATTTCGCTATGGAATCACCATTTCCACCAAACAGTCACATGATCATCTATCGACTGCCGGCGCCGTCCCCACACGGAATCTGCCCATGCATGTCATTGGCAAACAGGTATTGCAAACGATATACAAGTCTGCACAATTCCCCGGCATTACTATTCCGAATCTGACCGAAAGCGTATAGCAGACCATCTCTGCAATGCGCGCACTAGCATTGAAGCCGCAAACATACCCGCACAGGGTGAGAGAGGCGCAGCGCGCCTCAAGTCGCGGCTCGCCGCGCATAAGGAAGGGGAAAGAAAATGACGTATCCGACACAACCAAATCAAAACCCTGCGTTTCCGCAGCAATCTCCGGTATATGCAGCACCCGCTCCCATCTACCAGCTTCCAACGAACCGGTCATTGGCCAAGTTTATTTTGCTGGGCATCATTACGTTCGGCATCTACCCGATAGTCATCATGACCACCTCGGCCGAGGATCTCAACATCATCGCCAGCCGCTACGACGGCAAAAAGACGATGAATTACTGTCTCATGTTCTTCCTCATCGGCTGGCTCACACTGGGCATTGGCTGGCTGGTCTGGCATAACAATTTCAGTGCGCGCATCGGCAATGAGCAGCGCCGCCGCGGCATGGCGCCCACCGTCACCGCCGCCACCTATTGGCTGTGGGCAGTACTGGGCTCGCTTATCGTGGTTGGCCCCTTCATCTACTACTACAAGGTGCTCCGCGCAATGAACGAACTGTGCGCCGCATACAACGCAACCGGCTGCTAGGCGATCTCCACTCATCTACGCGAATTTGCGAGCGCATCACACATCGTCTTCCTCTGCGTGGTCTCTCTGCACGGTTTTCCCCTGCGCAGTCTTCCCCTGCGCAATCTTCCCTGCGTAAAAAGAGTCAAAATCATGGCTTCAGCTGTCTCCTTTTACGCAAAAGATACGGATACAAAACACACATGAATCGGCGTATGCGCTGCTGAGTATTCGCTCTCGATATTGATCAATCTTTGCTGATCTGCGATGTCTGAATGTGTTCAGGCAGCTTGTCGCCGCTCTGGGCATCGACTCGCTTGAATACGAGCGTGTCAATCGCTCTCCTGTCTGGAATCAGGTGGTTCGTGTCAGCCATATACATTCCCGCGGTGGCTCCTGTGACATAGTATTGCGCGGCCGCATCTCCGCTCAAACCCGACGGCGACAGGTAGAGCAGATAGGTGACATCATCTTGCAGAATCGGGTCATGCTGAGACCCATCTTCGACACCGATCTGCCTCACTTGAATGGTCTTGCCAACATCCGCGTCGCCGCCGCCTTTGATTTTCTCCGCTACAATGACGCTGCTCACCGTGAACTTGGTATGGCCGTCGTCGTCTTGCTCCAGCATCGTCCGTCCGTCGACATTACCCACCACGATTGCAGTCGAATCCCGTGCGAGCTGCCGCTCGGAGTCGTACATTTTCGCCCGCGAGGATTCGTTCGGCCCACATCCGCTCAACAACAGCATCACCGCCGCAACGCAACCGATAACCACGCCTATTGCACTGTGCTTTCCTCTCACATGCTTTCCCATAAAGCCACCTCGATTCCTTCATCCATGTCACCGAATGCGCGAAACCTCCCTCTGCGTAAAAAGAGTCAAATAATCTTCCTCACTGACTCTTTTTACGCAGACAAACGCCGCACACATCTCACGCCGGAGAATGAGCCAATCTCAGTCAGTCGACAATGACGCCGGGTTTGTCAATCTCGTCAAGCCGATAGGCAATCTCCGCTTTCGATCCCTCTTTCGCCACGATTTTCACCGTGCTGCTTTTCGCATTCACATTGCTCATACCCAATGCTGTTTCGGCTATCTTCGGCGCACATTCCAGATTCCGCTGCTCACTTTGCGTTCCGAGTGTCCACTCGATGCTCACACTGCCCTCACCCATGCACAACACGCTGAGCATGTATGATTTGCGATCACTGAACGTGAGCTCATCCTGATTCTGTAGACTGAGCATGTCCCTACTGCCATCGCGTTCCGTGTAGCTGGCCGTCGGATGCAGCTCCCCAAGCAAAGTCAGACTCCCCGTCGCCGTGGATTCGCCGATTGATTCCAATCTGAGCTCAAGTTCCTCAACATCGGAACTAGGAAGAATATGATGCTCTGATTCCGTTTTGCCTATTTCCCCGCTTGCTCCGCCTGTCGTCGTCTGCGAGCTTTGCGGGGATTTCGAAAACTCTGCCTGCTCCTGCGACTGTCCGCAACCTGCGAATCCCACAATCATCGCCATCGCCGCGATCACGCTGACGATTCCCCGCCATTGCCTCATTGCAATCACCTTCTCAAGCAAATAGAAATCTGCCAATTTGATTATATATACAACAGCTTCGTCAATAAAACCGCACATCAATACGCATGTCGCGAGAAGGTAAGGCGCATGCACAGACCGTTCTTAGAAACCTATCGAAAGATTTTACCTGCGTAAAAAGAGTCAAAATCTGGGCGTCAACTGTCTCTTTTTACGCAAGAAGACACAAGAAGACACAAGAAGAATGGCATGTTTCACGGAAAGCTCCCGTGTAATCCACCTCCAATTGTCATTCACCCGCATTGCCCACATACCGCACACCCAAAATTGCACAGCTTCGGCTTACAGGACAGACTTCAGCTACATCAGACGAGGGAACAGGCCGTCAAACTGAATTTCCCCATTATTCCACGTTGACTTTCCCGGTAGTTCCCCTCAATACAATCGAAGGTTGTTGTGTCTCATAGGCACTATCTACAGTCGGACGCTGCGCGGGCCGTTGCCCATGCCATGCGGAACCGTCTACAAGCCCCGGTGCCAGCCGTTGCCTGAGCTCCAACAACTGTAATGTTTTCCTCGCGGCCACACGCCCCAACTCAATCGGATCCTGGCGCACCGTGGTCAAATCAGCAGCTTCGGCGACGTCAGCATCATCGAAACCAATAACAGAGATATCCTCCGGCACACGCAGATGCTGCCGTCTCAGCTCCTTCACCAGCAAAATCGCCACCCGATCAGTCTCTGCACACACCGCAGTAGGCCGTCTGGAAGACGCCAACAACTTGGCCACCAAGCGGGATGCAAGTTCCTCCTGAGCCAACGGTAGATCATGCGGATCCACCGATATGACATCAACACAGTCCTCCCCATATCCGTTTTGCTCCGCGGCTTCGAGAAAAGCCTCCACACGCTGAGTCGTGTTGTACACGATGTTTGAGGGGATGCAATCGGCGGCGAACGCTATGCTCGCATGCCCGAGCGATCGGGCCAAACGCACCGCCTGTTCCATGCCGACATAGTTGTCCACTCCTACGGCGGCATCGCAGAATGTAGCCGCCGCAGGGATATTGACTCCTATAACCGGCATATCCAGCGCATCGAGTCTCTGCCGGTCTGTTTCGTCAAGCTGGAACGATGAAATGATGATCGCGTCCACGTTCCGGTTCTTCGGCAGGTTCTCAAAGTAAGCATCCGCTTCGTCCTTACCGACGATCGAAGCGGGCAGCACATCGTACCCCTCGGAGATGAGCACCTCGCAGACACCCTCAAGCACATTGGCGTTGAACCATTCATTGAGCCTACCCGAACTCAGCAGAATCACCTGCATCGTCTTTCCCGAAGCCAACGATGACGCACTCTTCGACAACGTGAAGTTGAGTGCATCCGCGGCAGCCTGCACCTTCTCCCTCGTTGCTTGCGTCACATTCCCCATCCCCCGCAACGCACGCGACACCGTCGCCTGAGATACACCCGCCAACCGTGCCACATCGGCAATTGTCGATCGATGCATATTGGTCTCCCTAAAGCGATGATTACCGCTTACATCGTAGCAAAGCGCCGTTTTCCAACGGTACACATGATTGCGTGTCGTCTATTTCACCATCAGAATGTAAGCGCTATCATTCTACTGCAACAACCCATGGCAGTGAAGCCGATTCAACGCGATAGAAAACAGCAGATACTACATATTTCAACAATCATTACTGATTGAAACGATATGTAAACGCTATCATTCCCAACGATGCGAATGAAGGAGCACCAATGAATCATCATCTCACACGAGCCCTCGCCATCGCCACCTCCGCATGTATACTCGCGTCTCTGGCTGCATGCGGCGGAAACAACGCCGATTCAGCCAATGGTCGCGTATATTTCATGAACAACAAGCCGGAAGTAGTGAATCAGTACAAGCAACTCGCGGAACTATACACCAAGAAGACGGGAATCCCCGTCGACATACAGACCGGTGCTGCGGGAACCTATGACACGACGATGAAATCCGAACTAGCGAAAAGCAACGCTCCCACCATGTTCAACATATCAGGTTTCGACCAATTCGCCACCTACAAAGATTACGTCGAACCCCTCCAAGACACGGACGTATTCAAACTGCTCAACGATGACGGCAAGAACTACTCATATACGCTCAACGGCAACTCATACACACTGCCGTATGCCGCGGAATGGTACGGAATCATCTACAACAAGAAAATCATCAGCGACTACTGTGCCAAGGATTATGCTGTCATCAAGAGCTCTGATGACATCAAAGACTACGCTACGCTCAAAAAAGTCGCTGAATCCATGCAAGCACATAAAGACGATCTCGGCATCGACGGCGCATTTGCCACACCCGGCATGGACCCCTCCGACTCCTACCGTTTTACTGCGCACATGGCTCGAATCCCGTTGTATTACGAATACAAGGACATCGATACAACTTTCTCGAAAACCATCACCGGTAAATACCTCGACCAATACCACGATCTCTTCGATCTCGAGCTGAAGAACAGTCCGACTGAGCCAAGCATGATCAGCACGAAAACCTATGACGACGTGACCTCCGAATTCGCGCTGGGCAAGGTGGCCTTCTACCCCAATGGCGTATGGGCGTATTCCCAAATAAAAGGGAACAGTGTCAGTGACGACGATCTCGGTATGCTGCCCTATTACATGGGCATCAAGGGCGAAGAGCAGAGCGGTCCCGCCGGAGTATACGATGCCAGCTGGGCGGTAAACAAGAATGCCTCCGAGAAAGATAAAAAAGCAACGCTTGACTTCATCAAGTGGATGGTGACTGATGATGCCGCCAAGAAAGCCCTCTCCCATGACATGGGGTTTGCCGTGCCTTTCACCACGTTCACCGATGAATACCGCCCCGACAATCCCCTCACCACGGCAGCTCAAAACTACATTGCGCAAGGAAAAACGGAAATCCGCAGCTTCACGATTCCCGACCAGCAATGGCAGGACGATATCGCATCGGCACTCATGGCCTACGCCCAAGGTTCCGAGAGCTGGGGCAGAGTGCATGACGCGTTCGTAAAAGGGTGGTCAACCGAATGGAACAACAACGAACAGTCATTAGGAACGCTGCCTGAAGCGAGAAAGTTCTAAACCCCTATCCGCGCGCCAAGGCAATCCTGCGCAGATTCCTAGAGTTTCTTCAGCATGCGTCATCGGTTCTCCAAGATGCGCGCGTCTATAGTGGAGTCATCAGCTCACGAAGCGCGGCGAAGGAAACCGAACCGCATTCGCGGACTGACACAACTGAATCCCTTCTTCTTCCTTCTCTTCTCTGTGACCGGGGTCTGCAAATGCAGATCCCGGCCTTTCCTTTGCCTCTGCTACATCTGCGTGTATCCACGCCAACGCGACAGCCAGAACGCACCGATTGCCTTGCTTTCCTCGTCAAGCTGTGCGCGGGCATCGCCGCCCAGATTGAACTGCCGTGCGGGAATCAGCAGGAATGACGCTGTGGGGTCGGTGTCTTCCGTACCGGAGTCGTTGAGGACGACGACTCCCGAACGCAGCAGATCGTCAAACGAGAGCACGGTGACGGTCAGCCAATCTGTGGCCAGATATTCGCGCAGCCAGTTGTACACAAAGTCCAGCATCGCGGTGCTCGGTTTTGCGGGCACCGGCATCACCAGAGCGTCCGTCTCGCGCAGCTCGACCGATCCGTATCGCGACTGGTCGGCATAGTGCACGTCCACAAGGTAAGCGGCATCGGGCACTGCCATGAACCGTCTCCTCTGCGCGGCGGAATACTGCGCATACCCCACGAACGGCACGACCACCATGGCCACCATGGCAAGGAATCCGGGCAGAATATAGTCGCGCATGCCGAGCTGGAGTGTGAGCACCAGCAATCCGAGGGCGAGCGCAATAATCAGCAACGCCATCAGTACGGGGTGGGATTTCCCGCGTATCTGGGAAATCATGGTGATATGGCTGCGCACCACGCTCTCCTCACGTTTGGAGGCGGCCTGCGGAATCTTCGCCTTGCGTGAGAAATAGATGAGGAACGGCGAACCGATCACCGCGAACAGTGCCGCAATGAACGGAAGTACGATGACCGGGTAGCACCATTCGCCGAAGTCCTGGAGTGCCGCGATCACAACGAAGACGGCATCTGCGAGCAGAATGCTCCAGCCAATGATCTGCCACAGCAAGTAGGGATGACGTTTCGCAAAGCTCGTGCCGTTTGCTGTTCCAAGATACTCATATTCCGCATATCCCGAAGATTCCGAATATTCCGCCATCGCTTGGCATTCCTCTCATACCATGATCTACCATGATCACGCGCACGCTCACTGCACCGGCTTCACGCTCCACGTGGCCACGAAGGTCGGCACATGGTGTTCGTGCAGATTCCCCTCCCCGTTCGTGTCCTCATACAGCGCGCGCAGTGTGAATCCCGCTTCGAGTTGGCCGCCGATCTGTTCGTCGAGCGTGTGCGAGAACTGCATGCCGGCGTCTTCGTCGAGCAGCATCTGCCGCGCACACTCGTCGTGGAGCGGATTGAACGGCAGCGCATACGTCAGCGTGGTCTCCTCATTGTCGAAGATGTAGTTGATGCCGTTGTCGTAGCCGCCAATGAGCGAACCGCCCGGCTTGAGCACGCGGTAGCATTCGCGGAACACCAGTTTCACCTGCTCGATGTAGCAGTTCGACACCGGATTGATAATCAGGTCGAAGCTCTCATCTTCAAACGGCAACGGCTGCGTCATGTCCGCCTGGATCACTTCGATGTCGTAGCCCTCGCGATCTGCGACCTCGTACTCACGCTCGCATTGGCGCGACGAATAGTCGAGCACCGTGCACTGCGCACCGAGCGCGGCCATGACCGGCATCTGTTGCGCGCCGCCGCTCGCCAATCCCAGCACGCGTTTGCCGCGCACATCGCCGACCCACTCATGCGGCACCGGTTTCGTGGGCGTGAGCAGAATGTTCCAGCTGCCGTGCTGCGCATCCACGAATGCGTCATGCGAGATCGGCACTCCCCACTGCCAACCCTCGTCAACCCAGCGGTCTATTGTCTGCGCATTCTCACTTTGGTAATCCATGTCCACACTGCCATTCCTTCGCCCGTCCCGCCGCGCGATTGCACGGCAGGTACGCCTCATCATATCGAATACGCATGCACAGTGCCGCAGATTCTCCACAGACCACCTGTTCCGCGGTCGAATTCACAAACACTTCCGTGAACTTTGCCGTGTTCAGACTCCCGCGCGGCACGGTACACGGAAGCATCCGCAAAATCTGCCGCGAATCACTCCACGCAGGGCTTGAGATAGCGGCCGGTGACGCTGAGCGGATTGCCCGCGATCTGCTTCGGCGTACCGGTGGCCACAATCTCACCGCCGTTCTCGCCGCCGCCTGGGCCCATGTCGATGATCCAGTCGGCGTTCGCGATCATGTCGAGGTCGTGTTCGATCACCAGCACGCTCGCACCGTGGTTGATGAGCTTCTGGAACACACCGATCAGCGTGCGCACGTCAAGCGGATGCAAGCCGATCGTCGGCTCGTCGAACACGAACAGCGTGCCCTCCTGCGCGCGGCCCATCTCACTGGCGAGTTTGAGTCGCTGCGCTTCACCGCCCGAGAGCGCCGGCGTGCTCTCGCCCAGCGTCAGGTACCCGATGCCGAGTTCGTGCAGTGTCGCGAGCTTGGTACGCAGACGGCGTTGGCCGGTGTCAGCGAAGATGTCGAGTGCCTCGTCCACCGTCATCGCGAGCAGATCAGGCAGCGACACCACCGTGCGATCCGGCACCGGCGCCCAGGTGATCTCATTGGCGGCATCGCTGTACCGTGTGCCGTGGCAGTCCGGGCAATCGATGTCCACGTCGGGCAGGAACTGCACGTCGAGTGTGATCTGCCCGGTGCCATCGCAGGTCGGGCAGCGCAGCGAACCCGTGTTGTACGAGAATGCGCCCGCGTTCAGTCCGCGTTCCTTCGCCGCATCGGTGCGCGCATAGAGCCGCCGCAAATCGTCGAGCACGCCGCTGTAGGTGGCGACGGTGGAGCGTACGTTCGCGCCGATCGGCGTTGCATCGATCATCGTGACGCGTTCGATTCCCGGCGCGTCGAGTTTGCGCACATGCTCAGGCAGGCGTTCGCCGGCAATCTTCGCAGTGAGCGCGGGCACCAGACTCTCAAGCACGAGCGTGGTCTTGCCGGAACCCGAGACTCCTGTGACCACGGTGAGACGATGTTTTGGCACGCGCGCATCCAAGGCGTGCACGGTGTGCAGCGGCGACGTTCTGATTTCGATCGCGCCTTCGTCGAACACCTTGTTCGCGGGCGCTTGCGGGCGCACGATCTGCGAACGCTCGCTCGCAAGGAACGGAGCGATGAGCGAGTGCGGGTCGTCTTCGATGTCGCTCACCGTGCCCTGCGCGATCACAGTGCCGCCATGCGATCCCGCGCCCGGGCCCATTTCGATGATCCAGTCGGTGTCGCGCAGCACGCGGGTGTCATGGTCGACGACGACCACAGTGTTTCCCTGCGCTTTCAGATCGCGCATCACGCCGAGCAGACCGTCCACATTCGCCGGATGCAGGCCGATCGACGGCTCGTCAAGCACGTACATCGCGCCGGTGAGCTCACTGCGCACCGCTCGCGCGAGCTGGATGCGCTGGCGTTCGCCGGTCGACAGCGTGGAGCCCGCACGGTCGAGCGTGAGATAGCCAAGTCCAAGTTCAAGCAGACGCCGTGCGGTGCGCGTGAACTCATCGACGATCGTCTGCGCCATCTCCTGCATATCGCCCGGCATGGTGCCCGGCACGGTACCCACCCACTGGGCGAGATCGTCGAGCTGCATCGCGCACTGCTCGGGCAACGTCTTGCCATCCACCGGCAACGTGCGTGCGCGTTTGTTGAGTCGCGTGCCGTGGCAGTCCGGGCATGGTTCCTCGGTGATGAACGGCTCCACACGTTTCAGCGCCTTGGCGTCCTTGGCTTTGTCGAGCGCGTTGAGCACGGTGCGTTCGGCGCTGAAATAGGTGAAGTCGAGCTCGCCGGCACGGTTCTCTTTCTTCGAATGGTAGATGATATGCCGTTTCTCGGCCGGTCCGTGCAGCACAATCTCCTTCTCATGCTCGGTGAGATCCTTGTACGGCACGTCAGTGCGCACGCCCATTTCGCGGCATACGTCGACCATGATCGACCACATGAGAGAACGCCAGGGTGCCACCGCGCCTTGTTCTATCGTCAGATTCGGGTCTGCGATCAACGTTGCCTGGTTCACCGTGCGCACGATGCCGGTTCCCGAACACGTCGGGCACGCGCCGCCCGAGTTGAACGCGAGATCCTCCGCGCCAAGCGCCTGCACCTGCTCCCCGCACACCGGGCAGATGATCGGCCGTTCGAGCGCCACGTTTGGCGTCGGGTCGAGCATATGGCCGTTCGGGCAGGTGTAATTGCCGAGCCGCGAGGTCATAAGCCGCAGACTGTTGAGCAGTTCGCTCATGGTGCCGAAGGTGCTGCGTATGCCGGGCACGCTCGGCCGCTGATGCAACGCGAGCGCGGGCGGCACATGCTCGATCGCGTCGATCTTTGCCTCGCCGCTTTGCGAGATGCGGCGTCGCGTGTATGTGGAAAGCCCTTCCAAATAGCGCCGCGATCCCTCCGCATAGAGCACGCCGAGCGCGAGCGACGACTTTCCCGAACCGGAGACTCCCGCCACCGCCACCATGTTGCCGATCGGCACCCGCACATCCACGCGCTTGAGATTATGCACGCGCGCGCCGGTGATATCGATGGTCTGTGCCATGTCGCCACTTCCTTACGCATTCGCCGTCTTCATATTCGCTCTTCATATTCGCTACTGCCGAGCGTAAAACGCGCGCGTGCGCTCCGCCGTGGGCTCACTCAGCGCCCCGTCCCTTTGCATAAAAGGAGACAAATCACACCCCGCAAATGACCCAAATTACGCAAGGATTCATCACCCCCACTTGTCTGCACCTATTCCTTTTGCCCCTCCCTTTACTCCTCATCTGCGTAAAAAGAGACAGATCACACCTTGCCAATGACCCAAATTACGCAAGATGCAACGCCCCTCCCACCGGCTACCCACCCGGCTTCCTCTACGTAAAAAGAGACAGATCACACCCCGCAAATGTCCCAAATTACGCAAGGAGGGCAGAGCATCATCACACCTTGACGAGAAGTCTATATCCAATATGTCTGAAAGCGGCCGGCAACAACCAACCAAGCACAAGCAGGCCAAAACTACCATTCCGTGTAGAATCTGGACTTTTTAACCCATCATTCCGTGCTAAAATCTACGTTTAGTACACGCCATTCCGTGCAATCAAGGAGCGTCGATGTTCAAACGCAAGGCTTATGAGCTGCTGAAGCACTGGAAGGACACCAAGCATGGCACGACGTCCATGCTCATCGAGGGAGCGCGCCGCGTAGGAAAAAGCGCATTGGCGATGGAGTTTGCAACCAACGAGTACGGAGCGCATCTGCTCATTGATTTTTCCGTCGCGCCGCCGGAAGTGATCGATCTGTTTCGCAATTACCGGCATGATATGGACGCGTTCTTCCGTTATCTGTTCGCTTATTACAACTTCACACCGGTCCCCCGTGACACGCTCATCATCTTCGACGAAGTACAGCTCTGCCCCGAAGCGCGCGCGTTCACGAAACAACTCGTCGCGGATGGCAGATACGACTATCTGGAGACGGGTTCGCTAATCTCCATCCAAAGAAATGTGCAGCATATCCTACTGCCGTCGGAAGAGGAATCGATTACCCTTCATCCATTCGATTTCGAAGAATTCCTATGGGCGCGCGATTCGGAGCCCCTTGCCAATCTTATTCGCGACTCCTTCGCGACGCTGCAGCCACTGCCTGAAGCGCTGCACCGCCAAGCAACACGACTGTTCAGGGAATACATGCTCGTGGGAGGCATGCCACAAGCGATACAGGCCTACATCAACGAGAACAGTTTCCAAGCCGCAGACGAAGCCAAACGGCTGATCCTCACCCTGTACAAGAACGACATCGCGAAATTCGGCGCAGGCGAAGAGGCACGCATCTCCGCCGTATACCAAGCCATTCCTTCGCAACTTGCGCGCCACGAGAAACGCTTCCGCATCACCTCGCTCGGCAAAAGCGCGCGCAATCGCACCTATGAAGCGGCGTTCTTCTGGCTCGCCGACGCCGGCCTCGTTAACTTGTGCTTCAACACGACCGATCCGAACGTCGGACTCGACCTCACCGCCAACAGAAGCGCATTCAAATGCTACTTCTTTGATACCGGTCTGCTCATCACACAAGCCTTCGCAGACAACATGTTCACCCAAGAACAGCTGTATAAGGACGTACTCAGCGGCAAAATCGGCATCAACGAAGGCATGCTCACGGAAAACATCGTCGCGCAGCAATTCGCCGGCCACGGACACAAACTGTACTACTTCTCGAGAAACGACCCCAACACCAACCGCAACCGTATCGAAATCGATTTCCTCCTTGCGCACGCATACGCGAATGCTGCTGGTCGAATCCGCATAAGCCCTGTGGAAGTCAAGTCCGGCAAACACTACACGACGTCTTCGCTCGACAAATTCAAGGCCCGGTACGGCACGCGCATCGGCACCGAGTATGTACTGCACCCCAAACAGCTGGAGCGTACTGGAGATCGCGTCAGCTTGCCCCTGTATATGAGCGGCCTGCTGTAGCAGCCGCGACAGCTCACACTGTCAATCACACCACAGCACGCAGGAAGGATCAGTCTATGACGTCACGCAAGGAAGCCTTGGCTGTTCTCAGGCATTGGAAATTAGAGAATGAACCAATCTCGGACGTCCACCCCAAGAGCAGCGGAGAAAGGGAGGTCAGAGCCGTTTACGTCGGCGACGATTATGTGTTGAAATGGTCTGAAAACCCTGATGAAGTCTGCAATGCAGTGGCGCTCTGCGATGCATTGCAAAGCGCCGACGTATACGCCTCCTCTCTCATCAGGACGACGGAGGGACGCGCATACGTACAGGACGGCGCACTGTTCTTCTACATCACACGGAGAATCGTTGGCACGCAGTTGACGGCCCGGGATTTCTATGGAAGAGACCGCACGACCAAAGCACAACTGCTCGGCGAAGCCATCGGGAAGCTGCATCACGCTTTACGTCAGGTGAAGACAGCCGTGAACGACGTGAATCTGTATGAATCAGTGAAGAACTGGGCATTGCCGAAGATGAAGGATATTCTTTCGCTTCCCGAATCGTTCTGCCACGATTATTTGCATGAATTCGGAGCGCTGTATCCCGACCTGCCCAAACAAATCATCCACGGCGACCCGAATCCGTCAAATATTATCGTCTCGCAGGACGAATGGGGTTTTATCGATTTTGAACTCTCGGAGACCAATCTGCGTATCTACGATCCCTGCTATGCGGCGGTCGCCATTCTGAGCGAAAGCTTTGACGGCAACGACCGCGCCGGGCTCTCGACGTGGCTGGAAACCTACCGGAATATCATGAGAGGATACGACAACGCGATACAGCTTACCGATAAGGAACGCGTCGCGATTCCTTACGTGGTCGTGGCGGAGCAGATGGCCAGTACGGCATGGTTTTCCGAGCAGAACAGATACGCAGGCCTGTTTGAAACCAACAAGCGCATGATCCAATGGCTCATCTCCGTTTTCGACGAACTGAGATTCGACCGATAACCGCCCTGAAAATATGGCCGCAAGACGCTCCCATAAGCGAGACACGGTCAGCACGCGCTTTTCGACGGCGAACCCCGCCCATCCCGATGCGCTACTGCCCGACGACCATGCCAATGAGCGCGTCGGCCTGATTGCGGATCGAGGCCTTGGCCGCGTCGTCAAGGTCAAGCCTATCGCTGATGAACATCTCACGGTTCAACGCCACGCCGGTGAACGTCGCCGAGGCGATGTGCATCTTCAGCGCCTTGAGCACCGGCAGCCATGTCGCGAAGCTGTCACGCGCGCAACTCGAGCCGGCGGCGCCGCTCATCGTCATCATCTTGCCGATGATCGGCGACGGGGAGCCGTCCTCCATCGGCCGCGACAGCCAATCGAACAGATTCTTGAGCGGCCCCGGCATGCCGTGGTTGTATTCGGGAGTCGCGATCCAGATCGCGTCGGCCTCGGCGACCTCGGCGCGAACTGCCGCCACCGATTCCGGCGTCGGGAATTCCTCGTCCTGATTGAACACCGGCACCTCACGCCAGTCGAGCATGCGCACGTTCGCGCGGTCGGCGAGCTCACCGGCGGCGAACTGCGCGAGCTGCCTGTTGAACGATTTTTCGCGCAGCGACCCGACGATCATCAACACGGTGGGCAGGCTGCCGTCATGTTCCTCGATGCGCACCTCATTGATCGATTCCATCCTCGGATTCCTTTCATATACTCACGTCGTATACTCATGACCGGCCAATGGCCGAATGGCTGTATTATCAGCCGTCACACCGCACGCCGGCAACCCCTCACGCCCTCAGCTGACCGCGCGTAGACGACCACGGCTCGATTCCCTCATCACAGTCACACTGTCACATCACTGTCATTCACACTGTCACATCACTATCACTGATAGTGTGAATGATAGTGTGATGACAGTGAGACACTACGGCAACCCTCATTCAACGTTTCAGAGTTCCCATCTCCACTCTTCTTAGCCTCCGCCATCATCGCACTAATCCCACTCCGCCGACACGCCGTCGATGTTGACCCTCACATCATGTCAGGCCGTAGTGTGGCAGTCATGCGAACGAATCCAAGACAAACGGCAGCGCACGGCACGATGCTGACGATCGGCGAAACGGCGTCGCTGTGCGCGGTCAGCGTACGGATGCTGCGCCATTGGGAGTCGGTCGGCCTGCTGCGCCCCGAACGGGACGGCAACGGCTACCGGCTGTACGACGAGCGCGATATCGCACGTATCCGACGGATTCAGCTGTACCGCGACCTCGGTCTCAACTCCGAGCAGATCGGCGCCGTCCTCGGACAGCCGACGAAGGAGACGCTCGCATTGCTGCGCACACACCGCGACCGCATCGAGCAGCGCATCGCCGAACTACAGGAGACGCTGCACGGCATCGACGCACTGAGCGGGCACGCGCGGCACGACACTGCATCAACGCAATCAACGGACAAGGAGAACGACATGTACGATCCAACCACCGACGAAGCACACGAACGCTGGGGAGACAGCGCGCAATGGATGGAGTACGCCGAGTACCGCACCCGCACCGACGACGCTCAGCAGCAAGCAGATCTCGACGCCATGCAGACGGTCGAACGCGAACTCGCGCAGGCGATGCGCCGCGGCGTCGAGCCGGGCAGCGACGAGGCGAACGAACTCGCGTTGCGACATCGGGAATCGCTCACGTGGTATCACGTGACGCCGTCGATGCACGTATGCCTCGCGACGATGTACACCGCCGATCCGCGATTCCGCGCGCATTACGACACCATCGAGCCGGGACTCGCCGATTGGCTGCGCGCGATCATCGAAGCGCAGGCCACCACGGAGGGCGTCGACGTGGAGCATGCGCGCTGGGAGTGATTCAGCGCAGCCACGATGCCACGTTCAGCGCCGCGCTCAACGTTGCACTTGCGGCACTTCGAAGATCGTGCAGCGGTTGAGTTCACGGCGCAGTTCCCTCCAATTCGGCAGCGCCATGCTCATGCGCGCTTGGAATCCTTTGCCGTGCCCGCTTTCCCACAGGTGGGTCATCTCGTGCACGAGCACATACTCGAGGAATTTCGGTTCCATGAGCCCGAGCTGCAGATTCAAGCGAATCCGTCCCGTTTTCGGCGTGCACGACCCCCACCGCGACGTCATGGTGCGCAACGTGATCTTCGTGGGCGTGCGACCGATCACCAGCTCCCATTTGCGCAGCAGATCAGGCAACTGCCGCTCGATCGATTCCCGCGCGCGGGCCACATACTCCTCGTTCCACGTGAAACCACTCGCGGAACCATCGTCCACGTTCGCAGATTCCCGCTCGCCGCGCCCTGCAGTCACCTGACTACCCGGCACATTCGGATCCACATTCACCGACGAGAACGTGCGCGAACGGGCCTCCGCCATCTTATGCAGCGCCTCGTCGATCCAATCGCGACGCTCGCGCACGAATTCAATGATGGTCTTCTGCGGCATGCGCGCGGGTGCGGTCACCTCGATCGCCCCGTAAGGCGGCTTCACACGCAAATACATATTGCGGTTCCGCTTGCGCAGCACATTGATCTGCAGACCATCCACATGCAGTACCTCACGCGACACCACACTGCGGTTCGCAGAGGTCCCATATCGCAATGAGTTGGCGCGTGGCATACTACGGAAAGGCATAGTTGACATTGTCTGCAATTCCACGGACACCCACTCACCTGCATCACCTTCCACGACACGCCGGATATGTTCCGATTTGACTTCTTTCACCAGGGTGGTATTCTTTTCATTTGTTGCGTCAAAGCGCAGCTGATTGGGCCCGTAGCTCAGGTGGTTAGAGCGCATCCCTGATAAGGATGAGGTCGGAGGTTCAAGTCCTCCCGGGCCCACGTGGGGAGCATTCTCACGTGTTCCCCCGTTCGGGGCTATAGCGCAGCTGGTAGCGCATCTGCTTTGCAAGCAGAGGGTCCCCGGTTCGAACCCGGGTAGCTCCACTCGCATCGCCGTTGAAAACATTAGGTTTTCAACGGTTTTCTTTTTTCATCCCATCTCACCCATCTCAGAGCAAACGACGAGACAACGCAGCTGGTTTCGGTATCTGCCAGGCATGCAAATCTGCGCACCGGCAAAGAATAATATTCGCAGACTATGGTCGATTACTGCACACACATACAACAGAACGACCATAATCACGGCAAGTATGGTCGATTACCATACATCTGCGCCAGCAAATAACCATAGTTCTCCGCAGTATGGTCGTTTACCGCACGCGCGCATAACAAACCGACCATAATCAGGAAAAAGATGGTCGTTTACCGCACGCATACATAACAAACCGACGATAATCTGAAAAAATATGGTCGATTATCTCACACGCGCGCCACAAAACGACCAAACTGCGCCGCACTTCGGCTATCTGCCCCGCACACCGGCAAATAACAACACAACGAATAACCACACAACACGTCAAATAACAACACAACATGCCTGCGACGCCGCAGCACCGCAAAATAATAAATAATTAGGAGAGACTCTCATGCACGGAGGCGTTCACCCACTGGGTTTGCGAGACATTGTTGCCCGAGAACACACCGATGTCGAGCATGCAGTCGCGGTAATCACGGCCGTGCGCAATCGTGATGTAGTTGTCGTCGACCATGCGGTCATGCGTGGGATCCAAGCCGATCCAACGCCGGTCGTGATACACCTCCACCCACGCATGCGTCGCGCCCTCGCCACCGAGCAGTCCCGCGATATACCGCGCCGGAATACCGAGTTCACGGCATGCCGAGAGCATCACGTGAGCGTAGTCCTGGCAAACGCCCTTGCGCTGTTCGAAGGCCTCCTCGGCAGTGGTCTGCACAGTGGTGGAACCGGGCGTGTATTCGAACGCGCCATACACGGCATCCATGATCTGCCGGGCACGCTCCAATTCATCGGCGCCCTTCCCCAGCGCATCCAACCGCGCACGGCATTGCTCCACCAACTCGCCGATCGCAGTCCCCGGCTTCGTGAGCTCGGACTGGAACCGGTACAACGGTTTGAACGGCTCCTCTTTGATGTTCGCATTGTCCACGAACGCAATGCCGGTCACCAGGTAGCCGAATTCGGTGTGCGCCTGCGGCATGTACCCGGTCATGACGAGCGAGCCGAACGAATCGATGGTAGATTCGAGCTCCACTTGCGGTTCAATCTGCACAGCGATGTCAATGACCTGCTGTCGCGGGCCCGTCACGGGAACGCACCGCAGCTGGAAACGATGCTCGGTGACCGGTGCGCCGAACGTCAGCTTCATCTCATATGCAAATCTCAGTTTTTTCACGTGAAACACCTTATATCATGCGGTCAGATTCTCATTCGCCGCGGTCTGCAGACCAGACAGCATAGCATCCAACTCGTTCGCAATCGTTTCGTACCCGCGCTCCGGCAGACGTTCGATCAGCCACGCGAAACCGGATTCCAGGCATGCGGGCATCTGCAGGCCGGCGATCACCTGCGCGTAGGTGTGCATTTTGAGCAGCGGCGCGTCGAGCTCGTCTGCCGACAATCCGAAGCGCGTGTACAAATCCACACGTTCCAAATATTTGCCAAGGAACAGCAGAGCCTTGAGCGGCATGTCGATCTGGGAATCCTCAATGCCACCCCAGAACGAGAGCACGAGGTCGGTGATATCGCGGTGATCGTAGAGGTCGTCGGCGTGCGAGGAATGCGCGGCGGCCTCGTCAATGCCGGCCATGGCGAGCTCGATGTACTGCAGCAGCCGCGAACCAAGCTCCGGGCGCAGCGGCACGGCGTTGTAGAACGCGGAACGGATGGCAGAGCGCACGGAATCCGAGTTCTCGCCGTCGTAGAGGAACGACGTGATGAACGTGTCGAAATCCGTGAAATCCTGCGGCAGATCAAGCGCGCGTGCGAACGGGCGGGACGCGTCGACATCGGTGTCCATCACGCGATCATAGAACGGCAGGAAGGTGCTCAACGTGGTGAATACGCGCTCACTGTACCGCCCGAGCCAATACAGATTCTCCACCTTCGACTTCGTGATGAGCGCATTCTGCTGCACGGCGGCACGCGATGAAGATGCCACGGCCGCAGTGCCGTCGTGAGCCGTGCGCGGACTGATCAGCTCGATGCGCGGCGTGGTGTCGTGCTCCACACCGGTCTCCTTCGCGAGCACCCAGGTGTCTTTGAAACCACCACCCTGCGACGAATTGACGATCATCTGCCCCGGCACCGACGAATACCGCGTGAGTCCCGAATACCACACATGCGTGTTCTGCCCGGTGAGCACGAACGCGCGCAGATCGCATTTCCTAGGCGTTCGCTCACCGGTGGCCGGGTCGATCACGTCGATGTCCTTGAACTGAATGACCTCCTGCGCAATGAATCTGCGCGGTTCCTGCCGGATTTTCTCGGCGAGCTCCTCGCGCTGCGCCTTGTCGAGCGACGAACCGAACACCACGCCGTAACCGCCGGCCTCGGCGACGTCTTTGATCACGAGCTCGCCGAGTCTGCCCAGAATCTCCTGCCGGTCGCGCTCGAACAGCGGCATGTAGGTGGGCGCGTTGTTCAGAATCGGCTCCTCGCCCAGGTAATAGCGAATCATCTGCGGCACGAAATAATAGATCGCCTTGTCGTCGGCCACCCCGTTGCCGGGCGCGTTCACAATGGCCACATTGCCGGCACGGTAGGCGCTCAGCAGTCCGGGCACGCCGATCACCGAGTCCGGGTTGAATGCGAACGGGTCGAGGAACTCGTCGGAAAGACGGCGGTAGAGCACGCCCACACGGTGGCGCTTGCCTGCGTAGTCAAGGAAGAACAGCTTGTTGTCAACCACTTCGAGATCTTCGGGGAACACAAGCGTGGCGCCGGTCTTCTCGGCGAGGTAGGCATGCTCGAAGAACGCCGAGTTGTAGCGTCCCGGCGACAGCACGACGGCCATGCCCTCAGTGGAGACGAAATCCATCGACTTGCGCAGCAAACGCGGGTAATCGCGGTTGTCACGCACGCGCACGTCGCGGAACAGACGCGGTGTGGTGCGGCGTTCGATGTCGCGCGCGAACAGCGGGTAGCTTGCGCCGGATGGAATGCGCAGATTGTCTTCGAGCACCCACCATGTGCCGTCCTCACCCTGCACGAGGTCCTCGCCGGCGATGTGCGCAAACACGCCGCCCGGAGGCGTCACGCCGTTGACCTGCGGGAAGTAGCCGGAGCAGGTGTAGACGAATTCCTCGGGGATGACACCGTCGCGCACAATGCGTTTGTCCGAGTAGATGTCGCGCAGATAGGCATTGAGCGCATTCACACGCTGCTTGAGACCCGCTTCGAGCTGATCGAACTCGTCGGATCCGATGATGCGCGGAATCGGGTCGTACGGGAAGAGCTGGTCGTGGTATTCGCCGTTCTTGTAGATGCCGAAACGCACGCCGTTGCGCGCAAGTTCGCGGTTGAGTGCGTCACGCCGATTGACAAGCTCGTTCGCCAACTGCTGCGCTGCTGAGATGACCATGGATTCCCCCACTCATATTTATACATTCACACTGCATGTGTAGTAATAATTATTCTCCGTTATACTGCTACACACAGGTATAGAGTGGGGAAATTTCACAGAACCGTTGATTTTGTTACGGTTATGATTCAGGGTATCTCTATGTCACTTTCATCTCACTCTCGCATTTGCTATTCTCTGAGAGAAATATGCATCGCTTGTTCCGGAGGCCTGTTGTACGGGATTCCCGAGAAATAGGCCGCAGATTACCCCGCCATGGCAGATTTCTCGGAAACGTCCGAGCAAACGACCACAGGCCGCAGCAACGCAAAAGGCGCCCGGTATAACCGAGCGCCTTCGACGATTGAATGTCAAAGAATCAGATGATGTCAGACCGTCAATGAGTGACCGGCGGCCATGACACGCATCACTTGGATTCTGGAGCAGCGGTATCGGTGACGGCCGGTGCTGCATGAGCTCCGGTCGGCTGCTGGGCGGCGAGGGCGTTACGAATGTCCTGCAGCAGAATCACGGTCTGCTCCTCCGGCGAGAGATCCGGCTTCTCGGCGGCCACGTCGGAGTCATCGCCCTTGACCTTGGCCATGGCCTTCTCCGTCATGTCACGCAGCTTGTTGATCGGCACGACGATGCAGAAGTACACAGCAATCGCGATGATAAGGAAGTTGATGAGCGATCCAAGCACCATGCCGAACGACACAGTGGAGTTATTGACGGTGAACGAAAGCAGGCCATCCATATTTGGCTTGCCGAAGATCATGGCAATGAATGGGTTGATCACGCCGTCGACAATCGCATTCACGACAGCGGTGACCGCACCGCCCATGACGACACCGACTGCCATGTCGACCATGTTGCCGCGCGCAATGAATTTCTTGAACCCGTCGATCATATCTCTCTCCTTGTTCAGACGGTACCACTGGCTCCGCAGCCTAGCAGCTCATGGGAGCCAACGGGAATATGTTCAGTTGCCATAATATGTGGTCACGGGAAAAAGCTTGGCGAATTTCACTCTCGCGATATTCACGCCGCACTTTTTCCTACATGTGACCAGATATGACAGGTCGGCGCACACGCACATGCATGCACGCCGACCTGAATGTGGCTATATGCCGTTGATGTCAGTCAGATGCCAACTCAGACTACCGCTGACGGCGCTGACGAGCCCACACGAGCGTCGCGGCACCCGCGAGCACAAGAGCCACGGCGACAGCTGCGACCACGGCGATCGACGAGCCGGTGTTCGCCACCGACTTGTTTTCATCCGCTTTGGCGTTCGACTGATCCTTGTTATCAGACTGATTCTTGTCGTCGGTTCCCGGCTTGTTGGTCTCGGTAGCCGGGGCAGACGGATCAGCCGGATCCTCGACTGGGACCTGCTCGAACTTGATCGGGCAGGTGGCCGGATCGCCAGCTGCCATATCGGCCGAGTAGTCCGGGGTCTCCTCCGGCTCGGTCGGTTCGGCAGGCTCAGACGGTTCCTCAGGCTTGGTCTCCGGCTTCGAGTCGGAGGCGTCACCGGAGGGAACGACCTTGATGTTGTCGACTGCGAAATCGGTACCCTTATCGCTCTTCTGATTTGCCGCCAGCTTCAGTTCCTTCACAGCAGCGATATCGGCATTGGTAGCTGGTTCGCCATAAGTATCCGATGCATCGGCCTTCGGCCATGACTGAACAAATTCCTCATTACCCACGAGAGGAATAGATACGGTGCTCCAGCCTTCTGGCAAGCTGTCATCCAGCATGATGACATGTTCATAATACTTACCTTCTGTATTGCCGAACTGCACGAACAACGCATTACCGGAACGATCGTTCTTCACATCGAGCTGCAATGCATTCAGACCCGTCCAGCTCTGGCCACCAAGGTTCTTGGAAACGTCGAACCAAGTGCCGTCTTGGAAATCGGTTGCGAACTGCAGGAACTTGTTGCTGTCTGCTTCACCCAGCGAAGCGACCGCCTCGTGCCCGAGCAAATCCCAACCGGCTTCCTGCATCGAAGCTGCATCG
Source organism: Bifidobacterium animalis subsp. animalis (assembly GCA_004154635.1). Classification (GTDB taxonomy): domain Bacteria; phylum Actinomycetota; class Actinomycetes; order Actinomycetales; family Bifidobacteriaceae; genus Bifidobacterium; species Bifidobacterium animalis_B. The sequence goes on along the minus strand of RSDC01000001.1, from coordinate 82,443 downwards.
GCATACGACTCGAAGTCGTCAACGCCAATCGGCTCCGCCTTCTTCTCAGATGGCACAATCTGGATGTCATCGACGGCAAAGTTGCTCGACTTGCTGCCCCACTGATTGGCCGCAAGCACGATTTCCTTCATGTCTTTGAGATCCGAAGCCTTCATCGGACGTAGATCCTCTTTCTTATCAGACCACGTCATCATCACGGCATCATTGTTGAGCAACGGCACTTCCACATCCGTCCAACCGGCTGGATTAGCTGAATCCAACTTATAGTCGTATGTGAAGTAGTTGCCTGATGCTGTGCCGATTTGGATCGACAATGCGTTGTCAGACTGATCATTGTTCACACGGAACTTCAGCGTATCCAGGCCGCTCCAGTTGGAACCATCAATGCGCAGACCCGCATCAATCCACTTGTCATCGGCGAAGTCGGTGGCAATGCCGAGGGCCTTGTTTCCATCCGCTTCGACCAACGAAAGCTGGGCTGTGTTACGAGACGCCCAGGCGTTCTTCACTGCACTCGTGTCGGCATACGACTCGAAGTCGTCAATCGTGATTGGTTTGGCATCTTCGATCGGTTCGCTGGGCTCTTCAGGCTTCTCCTCCGGCACATACGGATCGCGTTCGCCGACGAGCTTGATCGAATCGAACACGAGGTCGCCGGTGTGCGGACGGCCCGCGTTGTCCTGCAGCTCATTGTCGTTGTCGTTCACATAGATCGCAAAGGAACCGACCTTCGAGAGCAGCTTCTGGTCCGGGGTTTTGCCGGCGTTGGCGGTGTCCCAGCTGGCCACGTTCCATACGCCCGGCTTGTCGAACGGCAGATCGATCACCTGTTCGTCGGTCCCCTCGAGCGACGGGTAGGCCTCGAAGGTGACGCCGTTGGCATTCATCTGGATCACGAGCTTGTGACGGGAGCCATCCGGCTTGTAGTACATGCTGATGCCGGTGTACTTGGACCAATCGCGCTTCGGGTCGAAGGAACGCGCATAGCCGGTGTAGCCCGGGTTGGCGTTGTAATCGTAGTGCAGATTGACGGCGTTGCCGGCATCGGCACCCTGCGGGCTGGCGACGAGCGTGAAGAACGAGCTCTTGCCGTTGTTCGGCGAGTACGCACTGTTGAGCTCATCGTCGTTGTCATAGGAATCGAAGTCGTCGACCACGTTCTCCGGCACTGCCGGGGCCTCGCCGAGCTTGATCTCGATGGTGCCGTCGGTGCCGTCCGGAGACTTGAGCAGCGTGCCATTGTTGAGCGCGATCTGCGGGGTCAGGCGCAGCTTGCCGTTGTCGAGCGCGATGCCGGCCTTGTCGAGGTCGAGCGTGCCGGTCAGGTAGCCGTTGCAGGTGTAGGTGAGCGGTACGGTCACGAAGTTGCCGTTGGCATCCTTACGGTCGGTCACGATGCCGTTGGAGATCACATACGGGGCCTTGTCGGTGTTGTCGAACTTGACCTTGCCCATGTTCACGTCGTCGACCTTCACGCGAATGCCGATCGTGTTCTTGTTCACACGGTCGCCGTTCACCGGGGTCACGATGCGGGCGGTGCCAGACTGTGCGGCGGCGGCCGGAGCATTCGAGAAGTCGACGTTCGCCGGGCTGGCCATGAGCTTGTCGGAGCTGTTGGCGAACTCCACGAACTCCGGTTCAGCATCCTGGCCCTTCCATGGCGTGTAGGCCTGGAAGTTGGAGCCGGAACCGCCGAAGTTGGCCCAGGTCATCATGTAGGCGGTGTTCGGGGCGTCCTTGGTGATGGCGTCGCGAAGCTCGGTGAAGAACTGCTTGTCCTTCGTCTCCACATCCTTCTTGAAGCCACGCTCGTCGCTACGGCCGAACTCGGTGAAGGCCACGATCTTGCCACGCTCGGTGGCCTGGTCGTTGAGCATCCTCATGTCTTTCATCACCGGCTCGAGCCATGCCGAGGCGTCATCCTTGGAATTGTCGCGGTCGTAGGTGTCATAGCCGAGCACATCCACATAGTTGTCGCCCGGGTACGTCTTCAGGTAGGCGTTCGCATCGCCGTCGAGCGTGCCGCCCGGCGAGTATGCGTACAGGAAGTTGTGCACGCCCTTGATGTCACGCAGGTAGTTCACGGTGTAGCGGAACAGTTCCTTGTATTCATCCGCGGTGGCGTGCGTGGCGCCCCACCAGAACCAGTTGCCCGTGTTCTCGTGCAGCGGGCGGAAGATGATCGGAATCTGCGTGCCGTCTGCACGCTTGGACTGCTCGGCCACGGCGGCAATGCCGTCGAGCATCGAATTGAAACGGCCGGAGTAGGCGCCGCCAGGAAGCAGGTCGCCCACCACACGCGTGGTGTCGTCGTAGTTGCCGCCGGTCTTCGGGTTGCTCCAGTGGGCGGAGAGCGTCACGATCGCACCGAGCTCGTCGGCCTTCGTGATCTCCGCGGCCAACGCCTTCGCATTGGCGCCCTGATCGGAACCGCTGCCCGGCTTCTCGCGGCCTTCGAGCACGAGACCTGCATCCCAGCCGAACACCGCGGGGTACTTGCCGGTCATTTCATAGACGTCGCCCTGCGTGGCGGTCTCACTGATCGCCTCGTCGGTGGCGTGCTGCTGGCTGAAGCGCACGTCGCCGGCCTTCGTGTCGCGCAGGTTAGCGAACAGCGCGCGGGTCTCATCGGTCGCCTTCGTGTCGCTGATGTTGATTGTGTCCGCGGATTCGTCTGCCATTGCCGAATTCACGAGAGCCGCCGAGCCGAACAATGTGGCTGACGCGGCGCATAACGCAATCAATTTCTTTGCTATTGACTGTGTCACGGGGATCCTTCCATCTTCCGGTGATGAACGAGCATTCAACTTTGCATGCTCATTGGCCCACAGTGTAACAACTTAATCGCTTAAGCGCAACCGACCGCAATTTCAGTGGATTTCCCGAGATTCACTGCAATCACAGGCTTCCTCAAACTGAAATTCCATCTGCGAACAAGATGGCGGCATCACGAAGTGTAGGAATCCCTTCACAATAATCTCAAATATTAGACAAATCTTAAATTGATACCTAATTTTCGTTTGCGTGTGCATTCCACCGAACGTTCGCCTTGCGCGCGCGATATGCCGCAGAACACATGCCAAAACTAGACTGAAACCGAAACAGAGGTGATCATGGCAGCCGGCAACAACACACACCGCAACGCAACCAGCGCCGCAGACAGCGCACATGACAAGCGACATCTTCCCCACAGCACCGGAGGGTACACCGAAAGCGCCGGCGAGCGCGCGACCACCGCAGCCAAGGAGCGGCTCATCACACGCGATGTGGCGCTCATCATGGCCGCCACGTTCTTCTATATGACGAGCAGTATGATGGGCACGCCAATCATAGCCGGCTTCTCGCAGTCCCTCGGCGCAAGCGGCGCGGTCATGGGCTTTCTGGCGGGCGCACTCTCGCTCAGCGCGCTCATCTGCCGCCCGATCGCCGGCAATCTTTCCGACCGCACGAGCAAACGCAAACTCGCGGTGATTGGCGCGCTCATATTCCTGGCGTCGAATCTGGGGTATTACTTCGTGCCGAACACCGCATGGCTGCTGGCCGCGCGCATACTCAACGGCGTCGGATTCGCCTGCATCTCGGTATGCCTCTCCACGTGGCTCTCCATGCTGCTGCCCATCTCGCGCATGGGCGCCGGCATGGGACTCTACGGCACCATGAACGCGCTCGCGCAAGCGGTCGGCCCCGATCTGGGCATCCGCGCCTCGAAAGCAATCGGCTACCGCAACACCTTCCTGATTGCCGTGGGTCTCACCTGTTGCATAGTCATCTGCGTACTGCTCATCAAAGACGGCGGCAAGCCACCGCGTGCGAGACTCGGCCGGCAGCAACGCGGCGAGCGTCACCATATTCGCCTCGACTCGCTGTTCGAACCGCGCGTGATTCCCATTGCGCTGATCTTCATGCTGTTCGCCATTCCGTATTTCGCGAACCAGTCGTTCATTGTGGATTACGCCAACGCGCGGCACGCACAGGTGATCGTCTCCCTGTTCTTCCCGTGCTATGCCATCACGTTGCTCATCTCCCGCATTGTATTGCGCAACTGGTTCGACACGAAGAGTTTCCTGTTCTTCATGGTCACCGGCACAATCTGCCAGATTGTCATGCTCGCCTCGCTCACCGTGATGCGCAACAACTGGTTCGTGGTGCTCGCCGGACTCGCCACGGTGGGCGCATACGGCATGATGAGCTCGGTCACGCAGGCGCGCGCCGTGCTCATCGCCGGCAGGGCACGCAGTGGCATGGCGAACACGACGTACTATGCGGGCATCGATCTGGGCATGTTCCTCGGCCCGCTCATCGGCGGTTTTCTGTATGGCGGATTGCCAATCATCTGGTTCTACCCGGCGCTGCTGCTCACCATGCCGGTGGCGTGGACTGTGTATGCCTTCGCGCACCACACCATTCAGGCCAGCGAACGCGCATCGCGTGCCTGAGACCGGCACACCGCGCGCCTGCCGATATCCAATAATTGAAAAACACTCTTCACATATATGGACGCGCTCTTTACAATGAGGGAGGTTTATTCGCCAACACGAAAGAGGAATAATGCTCACAGACGAGTATGTGAAGCGCGTGTATGCGCAGGTCGAAGCGCGCGATCCGGACCAGTCTGAATTCCTGCAGGCCGTGCAGGAGGTCTTCGAAAGCATTGAGCCGGTGTTCGCCAAGCACCCGGAGTACGAGGCGGCCGGTGTGCTGCAGCGTTTCGTGGAGCCCGAGCGCCTTGTGAAGTTCCGCGTGGCCTGGGTGGACGACAACGGTGACGTGCAGGTCAACCGCGGCTACCGTGTGCAGTTCAATTCGGCGATCGGCCCGTACAAGGGCGGTCTGCGCTTCCACCCCACCGTCACCGAGAGCGTCATCAAGTTCCTCGGTTTCGAGCAGATTCTCAAGAACTCCCTCACCGGCCTGCCCATGGGAGGCGGCAAGGGTGGCGCGGACTTCGACCCGAAGGGCCGCTCCGACGCCGAGGTCATGCGCTTCTGCCAGGCGTTCATGACCGAGCTGCAGCGCCACATCGGCCAGTTCACCGATGTTCCGGCGGGCGACATCAATGTCGGCGCACGCGAGGTGGGCTACCTGTTCGGCCAGTACAAGCGCCTGCGTAACGAGTTCACCGGCGTGCTCACCGGCAAGGGACTTGAATTCGGCGGCTCGCTCGCTCGCACCGAAGCCACCGGTTACGGCCTGTGCTATTACACGCAGGAGGCGCTGCGCGTGCTGCGTGACGATTCCTTCAAGGGCAAGACCGTTGCGGTCTCCGGCTCGGGCAATGTGGCGATCTTCGCCATTGAGAAGGCCACGCAGCTCGGTGCCAAGGTGGTCACCTGCTCCGATTCGAACGGCTATGTGTACGACCCGAACGGCATTGATCTCGATGTGGTCAAAGACATCAAGCTGAACAAGCGCGGCCGTATTCGCGAATACGCCGACCGTGTCGACGGCGCGGAATACCACGAGGGTTGCCGCGACGTGTGGACCGTGCCGTGCGACATCGCGCTGCCGTGTGCAACGCAGAACGAGATCGACGGCGAATCTGCCCAGAAGCTCGTCGACAACGGCTGCACGGTGGTCTGCGAGGGCGCCAATATGCCGTCCACGCCACAGGCCATTGAGGTCTACCAGAAGAACCATGTGCTCTATGGCCCGGCCAAGGCAGCGAATGCAGGCGGCGTGGCGGTCTCCGGTCTCGAGATGAGCCAGAACTCCTACCGTCTCTCCTGGAGCTTCGAGAAGGTGGACGAGGAACTCAAGGGCATCATGAAGAACATCGTCGCCGAATCGCTCGATGCCGCCAAGGAATACGGCCACGACGGCGACCTCATGTTCGGCGCCAACGTCGCGGGCTTCACCAAGGTGGCGAACGCGATGGTCGCGCAGGGCATCTTCTAAGCGCCCAGTGGCACCCTCGGCGAAGCGTACCGGCGTAGCCCAGCCGGCGGAGTGAATCGGCACAGCCCAGCCTCGCGCCGGCTACGCCATCTTCATTGCGTAAAAGGGGACAGATTAGTGAGCTAATCTGTCCCCTTTTACGCAGGAGAAATAGGAGAAGCAGGAGAAGGAAGAGTACAGTCTCACAATCGGGGTGCAGTTCAAAGTGCAACCAAACGCAAACCCGAGCCTGCGTAAAAAGAGACAGACAAACCGCATAATCTGTCCCAAATTACGCAGAAAGAGAGCCTTACGCAGGAAGCAACCCGCACACCCCACCTCTACGTAAAAGGGGACAGACACACCGCCCTAACTGTCCCTTTTTACGCAAGACACCAACCAACACAACACAAGACCAACCATGCGGAACACAAGATCACTCCGACGCCATCTTCCGCGCTGCCTACCCTCACCTCTGCGTAAAAAGAGACAAATCGGGTATGAAATCTGTCCCCTTTTACGCAAGATTGCTGCATGCAATTTCCTGTAGGAATAACTCGGACGGCCATTTTATACAAAACTTCCTATGCTGGGCAATATGGCAAACAGGAGAGTGAATCCCAGTCAGCGCAAGCCCCCGCGCAGTTCGTACCTCGAGGACTCGCGCATGAAGCGCAACAACCGGCATGTCAGCCAGGTCACGCGTTCCCAGAAACCGCGCAAAGTGGTGACGGCGAAGAAACTCAGCGCACAGAACAAGCGCAACGAGCAGTACCGCACCAAAATGCAGCTCAAGCAGATCCTGCTGGAAAAACCGAAGCTGCGCGGATGGCTGCATCTCATCGCCTTCCCGTTCTCGGTGGCCACTTCGGTGATTCTCATCTGCCTGGCACCGCATGGCTGGATGAAAGTGGCAATCAGCATCTACAGCGCCACGATCATACTGCTGTTCGGCAACAGCGCAGCGCTCCATCTCGGCCATGGGCACTTCCCGAAAGCCGTCGACGACGTGCTATGCCGCATCGACTATTCGAACATCTTCCTGGTGATCGCGGGCACCTGCACACCGTTCTTCTTCGCACTGAACAACACGGTGATCTGCTGGGTGTATGTGGGCGTGGTCTGGGTCACCGCACTGCTTGGCACGTTCGTGCACCTGATCTACCCTGTCGGCCTCGACTGGCTGTTCACCATTGTCTACATTGTGCTCGGACTCGCCCCGATCACAATCATCTGGCTGTTCTGGCGTTCCCCATACATCGGACCGATTCCCACCATTCTCGTGATTGCCGGCGGCGCCTTCTACATCGCGGGTGCCGTGTGCTTCGCCATGCGCAAGCCGAACCCGTTCCCGAAATGGTTCGGATACCATGAGCTGTTCCATTTGGGTACCATTGGCGGCTATGTGTGCCATGTGATCGCACTGTTCATGGTGGTGCTGCGCATGCGTGCGCTCATGTAGCTGCCTAGTTGGCTATTGCGGCAGAGTCTGCGCAAAGTGGCCGCCGAAGAGACTCAGATGGCCTTCGCATCAGCGATCTGCGGATCGGTTCCCGGCACGAGATCCCACGGCATGCACTTCTTGACAAGCCAGAAGATGAGCAGCGCGAGCAACGTCCATCCCCAGATCGGATGGTTCGTGGCGAGACCGCCGAATATGACGCCGAAGAACAGCGTGCGGATTGCGTAGAACGCAATGCGCTGGCCACGTGAGCGATCACGCGTCTCGATGGTCATATGGGTGTAGCGGCAGCCGAGCGTCTGGCCATGGTGACGCCAGGGAATCCACACCTCGAACAGCAGGAACGAGAGGGCCGCGGTGATCCACGTCATGTAATCGAGCACGCGCGGTTCCACGGTGAGCGACAGCCAGACGTAATGGCCATCTCCGGTCGATTTGAACACCAGGTAGAACAGGAAGATGTACAGGATGCTCAGTGGCACGTACACCAGCGCGATGAGCAGGAAGTCGATGCACATGGAGACCATGCGGTGCACGAATCCCGGTCGCATGTTCGTGCCGGTGAGCTGCTTCGCCTTCTTCGGCACGAGTTTCGTGTAGAGCAGGGAGCACGCATATCCGAGCATCGCACCGAGCGTGTTCGTGAGCATGTCGTCGACGTCGAACTGGCGGTACGCGCACGGGTAGATGCCCCAGATTCCAGTGAGCTGCGAGGTCTCAATGAATATGGAGCAGCCGAGTGCGAAGGCGGAGGCGATCCAGAATTTCCAGCCGGCCCAACGGCACAGCATGAAGCCGAGGGGCATGAACAGCACGACGTTCATCACGAGTTGCAGCACGCCGTACAGGCCGGTCTGCGCATCCTGAATGAACCGCAGAATGTCGAGCTGCGGGGCGAGGTTGTGCGTGGCGCAGAAGAGCGTGGGGTCGTCGGGCATCGGGTACATGGTGAAGGCCACGAGGCCGAGTGCGTACAGCACCGCCACGTATGCGGAGAACGCGCTGGTGAAGCTCAGCCGGTGGTTGCGGTGGTAGACGAACGCCACAATCGGCAATGTGAGCAGCAACGACACGAATGGCCACAACATGAGCGCCAGCGTGAACGATTGGCTGAAAGACCCTAGATATCTAAACACAATGCCGAGTGTAGCCCAGTCGCTTTCCCCCCATACTCGTTCACAGGAATGATTTGCGTGCGGCAGGCAGCGCGATGTGGGTCATGACAGGTGCAGCCAAGGCTCAGCAAATGAAAAAGCCCCTCCGAGGAGGGGCCGAAGCGGAACGAAGGGGATCAGTCGTCGCCGAGCGTGACGTGCACACCGCCGACGAGCGCGCTGACCACGTTGTAGAGCAACGCGAAGATCGTGCACAGGATGGTGATGAGCACCATCTCGACGATGGAGAAGATCGTCACCGCACTGAGCACTGTCGGCAGCGAAAGGATGTTCGACAGATTGATGCTGCCCGAGTCGAGGCCGGCGGACGAGAAGATCTGCGTCACCTGGTCGAACACACCCACCGCCTTGAGCAACAGCCACAGGAACAGCACGGCGATGATCTGGATGATGGCGCCGGCGAGCGAGAGCATGAAGCTCACCTTGGCCACCGACCATGCGCTCACACGGGTGAGCGAGAGGTTCATACGGCGGGCGTGCGGCTTCTTGCGATTGCGGATCGGGCGTACCGGGCGATTCTCCTCGGGGCGATCCTTGTCGGCGATCAGTGGCGTGTTCGAGGCCGAGCGTGCCACTCGCGGAGCGTTGTCAGAGGCAGACGATGCGGCTGCACGAGGCTGTTGACCGGGTTCAAGCGGATTGGTGTTGCTCATAATCGCTCCTTGAAAAGAATATACGGTTCGAGAGTATCAATGTTTCAAGACCTTGCACCAGGAGCCACGCAGATGGACGGGATCTGCCGAATACTGCCGTAGATCCGGCAAATCCCGTGTGCTGCTCACTCTTCTGGGGTCTCTTCCTGGGTCTTGTCGATGGCCGCGGATTCCTCCTCGATCACCGGCATGCCGTCTTCGGACTTCACCTCGAACACCGGTTCACCCTGCGCGAGCTGCGTTTCGGTGGAACCGGCCGAGGATTCGGTGACGACGGTGTCGCCGTCCGCCTCGTCTTCGGTCTCGGCATTGCGTGCGATTGAGATGATCTCGTCGCCGGCATCCGGCTTCGCGAGCGTGACGCCCTGCGTGGTGCGGCCGGTGAGCTTGACCTCGCTCACATTCGAGCGGATCACCTTGCCGGATTTCATGATCGCCATGATCTGGTCTTCCTCGCTCACAACGACCGCGCCGACGAGCGTGCCGCGTTCGTCGGTGAGCTGCACGGCCTTGACGCCGAAGCCGTTGCGGCCCTGCAGACGGTATTCGCTGATCGCGGTGCGCTTGGCGAAGCCCTGGTTCGTCACGACGAGCAGATCCTTGTCGGTCTCACCCCAGATCACATCCATGGCGAGCAGTTCGTCGCCCTCGCGGAACTTCATGCCCTGCACGCCGGCGGTCTGGCGGCCCATCGGGCGCAGCTGCTCGTCGTCGGCACGGAACTTCAGGCTCATGCCGAGTTTCGACACGAGAATGATGTCGTCGGTCGCATTGCACAGTGCGGCGCCGATGAGCTCGTCGGTGGTCTCGCCGGATTCGTCCTGCATGAGGCGCACGGCGATCAGACCGCCCTGACGCGGCGAATCGTATTCGGAAAGGCGTGTCTTCTTCACCTTGCCCGAGCGTGTGGCGAGCACGAGGTAATCGGCCACCTCGTAGTCCGGAATCGAAAGCACCGTCTGGATCGACTCGTCAGGCGTGAACTGCAGCAGATTCGCCACATGCTGCCCCTTGGAGTCACGGGAGCCCTCGGGAAGCTCATAGGCCTTGCAACGGTAGACGCGGCCCTTGTTCGTGAAGAACAGCAGCCAGTTGTGCGTGCTGGTGAGGAAGAAGTGGTCCACCACATCGTCGTCGCGCAGCTTGGCGCCCTTGATGCCCTTGCCGCCGCGGTGCTGGGCGCGGTATTCGTCGGCCTTCGTGCGTTTGATGAAGCCGGCGTGGGTCACCGTGACCACCACGTTCTCCTCGGCAATGAGGTCTTCCACGTTCATCTCACCGGAGAACGGCAGGATCTTCGTGCGGCGGTCGTCGCCGTAGCGGGCCACGATCTCGTCGAGTTCATCGCCGACGATCTTGCGCTGACGCTCGGGCTTCGCGAGAATGTCGGCATAGTCGGCGATCCTGCGCATGAGCTCATCGTGCTCGTCGAGGATCTTCTGGCGTTCGAGGGCGGCGAGGCGGCGCAGCTGCATGGCGAGGATCGCGTCGGCCTGCACATCGTCCACATCCAGCAGATCCATGAGCCCGGTGCGGGCGATCTCCACGGTCTGCGAGGAGCGGATGAGGTGGATCACCTCGTCGATCATGTCGAGGGCCTTGAGATAGCCCTGCAGAATGTGGTCGCGTTCCTCGGCCTCGCGCTTGAGGTATGCGGTGCGGCGGGCGATCACGTCGAGCTGGTGGGAGACCCAGTGGCGAATGAACGCGTCGAGGCTCAGCGTGCGCGGCACGCCGTCGACGAGCGCGAGCATGTTCGCGCCGAAGGTCTGCTGGAGCTGGGAGTGCTTGTACAGATTGTTGAGCACCACCTTCGGCACGGCGTCGCGCTTGAGCACGAGCACGAGGCGCTGGCCGGTGCGGCCCGAGGTCTCGTCGCGCATGTCGGCGATGCCGGTGATCTTGCCGTCGCGCACAGCCTCGCGAATCGAGGCGACGAGGCGGTCCGGGTTCACCTGGTACGGCAGCTCGGTGACGACCAGGCACATACGGCCCTTGATCTCCTCGGTGTTGACCACCGCGCGCATGGTGATGAGGCCACGGCCCGTGCGGTAGGCCTGTTCGATGCCCTTGTGGCCGAGAATCGTTGCGCCTGTAGGGAAGTCGGGGCCCTTGATGCGTTCGATCAGGGCGTCGAGCAGCTCCTCACGGCTGGCCTCGGGGTGGTCGAGCGCCCAGTGCACGCCATCGGCCACCTCGCGCATGTTGTGTGGAGGAATGTTCGTGGCCATGCCCACGGCGATGCCCGAGGAGCCGTTGACGAGCAGGTTCGGGAAGCGGGCGGGCAGCACGGTGGGCTCCTGCGTCTTGCCGTCGTAGTTCGGCACGAAGTCCACGGTGTCTTTGTCGATGTCGCGCACCATCTCCATGGCCAGAGGTGCCATACGGCATTCGGTGTAACGCATGGCGGCCGCCGGGTCGTCGCCCGGGGAGCCGAAGTTGCCCTGACCGTCGACGAGCAGGTAGCGCATGGACCACGACTGCGCCATACGCACCAAGGTGTCGTAGATGGCGGAGTCGCCGTGCGGGTGGTACTTGCCCATCACGTCGCCCACGACGCGCGAGCACTTGTTGTAGCCGCGGTCCGGGCGGTAGCCGCCGTCATACATCGCATAGACCACACGGCGGTGCACCGGCTTCATGCCGTCACGAACGTCGGGCAATGCACGTTCCACGATGACGGAGAGGGCGTAGGAGAGGTACGACTGCCGCATCTCGTCCTGCAAATCGATCGGCTGCACACGCTGGCCCACCATGAGGCCATAGTCGGTGTTGTCGGCCTCCTGCGGGCTGAGCGGCTCCAGGGAGCCGTCCGGCAGGTGCTGTTCGTCGCCGGAGTCATTGACGGGGCCGTTGTCGAGGCCGTTGTTGGTTGGTTCGTCTGCCACTTGAAATCCTTTACCTTGCTGTTGCTACGTCTACACAGCCCACGGCCCGTCGCCGTGGGCGGCCCATATCAGGCGTCGATCCAGCGGGCGTTGTGTGCGTTGCGCTGGATGAACAGACGGCGGGGCTCCACCTCGTCGCCCATGAGCATGGAGAACGTTTCGTCGGCCTGCAGGGCGTCTTCGATATGCACCTGCTTCAGAATGCGGTGGTCCGGATCCATGGTGGTCTCCCACAGCTCCTGGTAGCTCATCTCGCCCAGACCCTTGTAGCGCTGAATGCCCTCGCCCTTCGGCAGCTGGCGTCCGTTCGCCTTGCCTTCGGCAAGCACGCGGTCGCGTTCGGCGTCCGTGTACACGAAGTCGTGCGGGCCCTTCGTCCACTTGAGACGGTAGAGCGGCGGCATGGCCACATACACGTAGCCGGCCGTGATCATGGGGCGCATGTAGCGGAAGAACAGCGTGAGGTTGAGCGTGGCGATATGGGCGCCGTCGACGTCTGCATCGGCCATGATGATCACCTTGTGGTACCGCACCTTGTCGAGGTCGAAGTCCTCGCCGTAACCACCGCCGATCGCCGTGATCAGCGACTCGATCGTGTCGGACTTCAGCATGCGGTCGAGGCTGGCGCGCTCGGTGTTGAGAATCTTGCCTCGCAGCGGCAGAATCGCCTGCGTCAGCGGGTTGCGACCCTGAATGGCCGAGCCGCCTGCCGAGTCGCCCTCGACAATGAACAGCTCGCACTCGCTCGGGTCGTTCGACTGGCAGTCCTTGAGCTTGTCGGGCATGCCGGCGGATTCGAAGATCGACTTGCGGCGGGTGTTCTCGCGTGCCTTCTTCGCGGCCAAGCGGGCGCGCGATGCCTCGAGCGCCTTCTGGATGATGTTCTTCGCCTCGTTCGGGTGGGCGTCGAGCCAGTCGCCGAGTTTCTCGTTCATCACGCGCTGCACGAAGGTCTTCGCCTCGGAGTTGCCGAGCTTCGTCTTCGTCTGGCCTTCGAACTGCGGGTTCGTCAGCTTCACCGAAATCACCGCGGTCAGGCCTTCACGCACATCGTCACCGGAGAGATTGTCGTCTTTGTCTTTGAGGATGTTCTTGTCGCGGGCATACCGGTTGATCATGCTCGTGAGCGCCGCGCGGAAGCCCTCCTCATGGGTGCCGCCCTCGGTGGTGGCGATCGTGTTCGCGAAGGTGTGCATGGATTCCGAGTACGCCGACGTCCACTGCATGGCGATCTCCGCGGAGACGCCTATGGTGAGATCCTCGGACTCGATGTCGATCACATCCGGCTCGATCGGCGCGGAACCACGCGACTTCACCAGGAACGCCACGTAGTCCTTGATGCCGTTCTTGTATTGGTACGTGACAGTCTGGTGCAGCTCCTCCACCGTGTTGTCGCCGTCGCCGGCCACTTCGTCGCGCGCCTCGTCGACCTGGCGCATGTCGGTGAGCGTGATCTTGAGTCCCTTGTTCAGGAACGCCATCTGCTGGAATCTGCTGCGCAGGGTCTCGAAATCGTAGATTGTCGTCTCGAAGATCTTCGGGTCGGCCCAGAACGTGACCGACGTGCCGGTGGACTCGTCGTCGCGCATCGCACGTCCGCGCTCGAGTGGGCCGGTGGGATGCTGGTCGATGTACGTCTGCGTCCAGTAGTAGCCCTGTCGGCGCACTTCGACGTCCACGCGCGTGGAGAGCGCGTTCACCACCGAGATGCCCACGCCGTGCAGACCGCCGGACACCGCGTAACCGCCGCCGCCGAACTTGCCGCCGGCGTGCAGCTTCGTCATGACGGTCTCGACACCGGACTTGCCTTCGCCGGGCACTTCGTCGACCGGAATGCCTCGGCCGTCGTCGACCACGCGAATGCCGTTGTCGGGCAGGATTGTCACCTCGATGTGCGTGGCATACCCGGCCAGCGCCTCGTCGACCGAGTTGTCGACGATCTCATAGACCAAGTGGTGCAGGCCTCGCGGACCGGTGGAACCGATGTACATGCCAGGGCGAATGCGCACGGCCTCAAGCCCTTCGAGCACGCGCAGGTCGCTCGCGTCGTAATGCTCGGGAGACAGGGTGTCGTCCAACTGTTCGTCGTTCTGGTCCGTGCCGTTGGCTTCAAGGTTCTGATCGATCGGATCGTTGCTCGCCGACTCAAGCGACTCCGCTGCGGAATCGGTTGGTTGATCTGCCACAGAGATTCCTTTCTGTGAATGCGCTACGAAGGGTTCTCACACAGGCGATATGCCCTGTAACACGAATAAAACGCCCTTGTGGGCGTTCAAATATACTATTAAGGATTCTACTCGTATGGGGGGACTCGTGTTCTTAGCGCGCTTGTAGCGGATTTCCTGGTTTTTCGCCGCACAAGCGGTTCGGATTGAATCACTGTGGACGGTAATGCATGTTCTGCCGCACATATTGCTTGCGACGTGTGGCGGGCCCATGCGCCTTCGGGCCGGTGACGCGAATGTCGTGGATGTCGAGGCCATCGAGGCGCTCGAGCACCTTCTCGCGCAGCTCGGGCAGCATGAACGTGAGCTGTGTGGTCCATGACGGCGACTTCGCGTGGATGGTGAGCACACCGTTGTCGATGGCGCCCACCCAGGTGTTGCGTGCGATCACATCGCCGACGATCGACGCCCAATCGTGGCGCAATTGGGCCAGTTTCATATGGGGCACCCAGCCGGCCCGTTTGGCGATCCCCGCGAACAACGAGCCGAACGCCACCTCGTCGCGCCCCGGTTTGCCGAAGTTTTCGAGCGCCTCCTCGCGCTTCACCCGCCGTTCCGCAATGAGCCCGGCGCGTGCCGAGACATGTTCGAACTCCTCGGCCGGCAATGCCCGCTCGTCGAGTTTCAACGTCACTGCAATGGGTGGCTCGTTCATGCGTGTGCGCTTTCATGCTTCGTCAGACCAATTTCACGCTCACCCGAAACCTGTTCTGCCGATTGGTCTGCAGATTGTTCGACCTTCTGTTTGCCATCACTGCCTGCATGCATGCCCGCGGTTCGCCGGGAGGCTTGCACGGCGGCCAGCTGACCGGCGAAGGGGTCGTCGGCCGGCAGTGGCTCCGGCATGAGAGCGGTGCCTTCGCCTCCACTCCCCTGCAGCCTCAATGCCGCCACATCGATCACATGGGCATGGGCGTCGTCAGGCAGTTCCGGCACGTCGCCGGCCGCCGCAACGGTGATGATCACCTGGTCCTGCCGCAACGCGAATTCCATGATTTTTGCGCGACGTGACGGGTCCAGCTGTGCGAACACATCGTCGAGCACCACGATGGGTCGCTCCCCCGCCTTGCGTTCCAGGAGACGGTAGAGAGCCATTTTCAAGGCCAGCGCCAGCGTCCAGCTTTCTCCGTTCGACGAGTATTCTCGTGCCGGCATGCCGTTGAGTTCAATCGAGACGTCGTCACGCTGGGGTCCGATCAGATTCACTCCACGCGCCACCTCCCCCGGGTAGATGCGCTGGAAATGCTCGCTGATCGCCGCCTTCACCCGTTCGGGACCGCCTTGCTCCCCTGCTTCGGCCCCTTGGGTGAGGTATAGCTCGTCGAACGATGGCTCATACACGAGCGTCGCCGTTTGATCGACATCACTTAATTCCTGGACGATTGTTCCGAAATATTCGTTGAGCATGCCGATGACTGCCATGCGCTGTCGGGTGAGTTCCAGACCGGTTTCAATGAACTGCGCGGTCCACACCTCCAAGCCGTTCATGTGCATTTGGCGCGCCTTTTCAGACACCGGGACACCCTCCTGCGCACCGATCTGCTTGAGCAGCGCCGCGCGTTGCTTGGCGATATGCGTGAAGCGTTGCAACAGGTCGGTATAGCCGCGAACCAGCACACTGGCGGCCTGATCGATGAACGAGCGGCGCACGGCCGGGTCGCCCCACACCAGACGCTGGTCGTCGGGAGTGAATGCGACGAGGGGCACACGCCCCACGATGTCCCGCATATACAGACTCGGGCCGCCGTCCACACGGGCGCGGTTGGCTCCCCGCACCCGAATCGTCAGCTCGAAGGTGGTCCTCCGGTCATCTATTGCCTCGGTGTTGTTTTCGAAATCTTCCGATAGTTCTTCTATATTCGCGCGAATGGTGGCTGCTGGGAACCCTCGCTCGACGAGCGGCTGAGACGTTGAGGCGCGATGGCTGGAGCCGGTGGACAGCACCTCGAGCGCCTCAACGATGTTCGTTTTGCCGAGTCCGTTCGGGCCTTCCAGAATGTTGACACCCGGTTTGAAATCCAGCACGCAATTCGTCCAGGAACGGAAGTGGTCAAGCGCCAGCCGAGATACGGTGATCATGCCACTTCCTTCCTGAACCTGAAATCAACGCTGCATCACTATACCGCGAATCAGACGTTGAAACGCATCGGCACGAGCAGGTACCGGTAGCTCATCGACTCCTCGCCGTCCTCATCCTGCTGCCCGTTGAATTCCACCGGCTTCACGGCGGTCGTCATCTTCATGCGAATATACGGTTCGGAGATCACGCTCAGTCCTTCGCGCAGGTAGGACGGGTTGAATGCCACCGTGATGTCTTCGCCATCGAGGTCGATCTGCAACGTCTCCTTCGCCGAGGCCTCATCCGCGCCGCCGGCCGTGAGCGTGAGCTGTTGGTCGGTGAACACCATGCGAATCGGGGCGTTGCGTTCGGCCACCAGCGAGACGCGCTTGGCAGCGCCGAGCAGATCTTCCTTGCGAATAACCGCTTGAATCGGGTAGGAATCGGCATACAACCGGTCGACGGCGGGGAATTCGCCATCGATGAGCTGCACGGTGGAAATACGCCCGGCGTTCGCGATGCCGATCAGCTTCGGGTTGGCGGGGTCGAGGTAGATGACCACGTTCGCACGCTCGTCAACGGAACGGGCGATCTTCACCAAGTGGGAACCGCGCACGAGCGCCGCAGTGTCGAGATCGGCCTCGTCGGGGGTCCAGCGGAAGCTGGCACGGCCCAGGCGGAAGCGGTCCGTGGAACTCAGCGTCACCTCTTCGCCGGCGAAGCGCATGTGCACGCCGGTCAGCACCGGGCGGTTCTCGTCATGGGCCACGGCGACAGCGGCCTGGGTGACGGTCTGTGTGAAGGTTTCGGCGTCCACCTGGCCAATCTGCGGAGGCAGCTGCGGCAGATCCGGGTACTCGCTCTCCGGCATGAGCTGCAGTGTGAACGTGGCCGGGCCGGAGGTGATGGTCATCGTCGTCTCGTTGGCCGAAAGATAGGTTTTCTCGGCGGGCAGCACCTTGCTGATGTCCGCGAGCAGCTTGCCGAGCACAACGACGGTGCCGGATTCGTCAACACCCGCTTCAATGTGGTCGCGCGCGGAGATTTCGTAGGTGAATGCGGAAAGCTGCATCGTGCCATCTGCTGCCTCAAGTTTGACACCGGCGAGAATCGGATTGGCAGGGCGTGCGTCGATCACACTCGTCGTCCAAGCTACCGCGTCTGCGAACGAAGCGGTGTTGACTTCTACTTTCATGGCTCTCCTTGCTGGATAAAGGCTCGGTGTGCATGGCGCTCGTGTTCCACGAGCTATGTTCAATGCTTTTCATTCTAGCGACGTTCACGTCGAAGGGAATCTGCGTGTGCAATCCACCGCCGGATGTTGATGACGATGAGCTTTATAGGAAACGTAAGATAGTAGTCATCATAAGTCCGGTGGATATTGTGGATAACTGTGGAAAGTGCAGTAACCGCGGGCGTTATCCACATGTGTGCGGTGTGGATAACCGTGGGACAGCATGTGGATAACTTGGCGGTTTATCCACCGCCGTCATAAGCCCGAAAAGTTATCCACAATCGCTCAGCCCTTTTCCACAGCGGGCTGCGGCGTTTCACACATGCTTTCCACAGGCTTCGCCCACAAATGTGGATAACTATGTGGATAACCTGTTTTCACTCCTCACCAAGCCGTGTGCGTTGATTTTCCGCCCTTTTCACATACAAAGGTTCATTGTGCCGCGCCGCCGGGACTCGTGCCGCCGCCATGCGCACAGCAAAAAACGTGGCCGGTTTCCCGACCACGTTCCGTTCTGCTATACTCACGCGTTCTCGGCCATGCGGCCCAGACGGCCCGGACGCGTCAGTCGTTGAGGTGCTGCTTGAGCTCCACCGTGAGCTCGTTCACATAGTTGTAGATCTCCTGTTTCTCCTGCATCTTGTCGGCGATATGCTTGCACGCATGCATGACGGTGGTGTGGTCGCGGCCGCCGAAGATCTGCCCGATGTTCATGAGGCTCATGCTCGTCATGTCACGCGTCAGGTACATGGCGATCTGCCGTGCGAGCGTGACGCTGCGCGGGCGCCCCGGCCCCACGATGTCGTCGAAGGTGAGATGGAAGTATTTGGCGACGCGCGCGATGATGTCGGTGGGCTTCACCTCCACGTCGGTGGTGAAGAAATCCTGCAGCGTGCGTTCGGTGAGCGCGCGCGTGACGGGTTGGTGGTTGAGCGAGGCCATGGCAATGACCCTCTTGAGTGCGCCCTCGAGCTCGCGCACGTTGTTGGCGAAGCGTTCGGCGATGAGATTGAGCACGTCGTTCGGCACGCGAATGTGGTTCTGCTCGGCGAGCATGCGCAGAATCGCGATGCGCGTCTCCAGATTCGGCGGCTTGACGTCCACGGTGATGCCCTGCTCGAAGCGGGAGATGAGGCGGTCCTCGAAATCCTCCAGATTGTGCGGCGGCACGTCGGAGGCGATGACGATGCGCTTGTTCGCCTGGTAGAGGCTGTTGAACGTGTGGAAGAACTGCTCGAGAATGCCGCGTTTGCCGCCGAGGAACTGGATGTCGTCGATGAGCAGCACATCCACTTCGCGGTACTTGCGGTAGAACTTCTCCATGGCCGGGTCTTCGTTGTCCTGGCCGGAGGTGCGGATCGACTCGATGAAGTCGTTCGTGAACTCCTCGCTCGTCACATAGAGCACGCGCGGGCGTGGCTTCTGGTTCTGCACGGCGTAGTTGCCTATGGCGTGCAGCAGATGGGTCTTGCCCAAGCCGGACCCGCCGTAGATACACAACGGGTTGTAGTCGCGGCCCGAGCCCTCCGCCACGGCCAGCGCCACCGTGCGGGCGAACCGGTTGGAATCACCCTGGATGAAGGTGTCGAAGGTGTCGTTGCTGTTGAGATGAGTCACCGGATCGCGGTAGTTGCCGGTGACCCCCGGCGTGAACGAACCCTGCATCTCGCTTTGCGGCGGGTATTGCGGAGCGGTGGTGCCGGCCACGCTTGGCCCGAAGCCGGCGACCGGGTCGATGTCTTCGAAGGTCTGCACAATCGCCTCGTCGTAATGCGAGGTCACGGGTGGCTGCGCCGGCTCATGCTCCACTTCGCGGCGGCCTTCCGCGGTCTGCCCGTCGGTTCGCACCGTCTGTGCAGCGGAATCCTCGCGTTCCTGCGCCGTCGCCGGGCGAGAGTCGCCGGTCTGCTCCGCGGAATGCCGAGGGGAGGAGGAATCTTCGTCCGCTTGACCCGCCTCCTTGGCGGCACCTTGCGCATCAGCGGCACGGGAACCGGAATCCTCCGGCGACGCCGTGGTCTGCGGTTCCGATTGCGCGGGGGGCATCACCTTGAAGGCGGGGAACATGGGGGAGCCCCCGTTCGCGATCTCCAGCGCGCCCATGAGCGGCTCGTTGAGCTCGGTCTGCAATACCTGCAACGTCTGCGCGTTCTCCACATCGAGAACGATCGTGGTGCCGAACACCGCCTCGGCAGTGACCCCGGCGAGCCAGCCCTGTTCGCGCGCGGTGAGTCTGGAGTTCTGCTTGATCAACGCAAGCGTGTCGGACCAAATGGTCTGCGCCTGCGTGGCGGGGTCGAGATTCTCTGCGTTCATCGAGCACTTCACCCATTCTTGGAGTCAGATATAGATAACATACTATTCTTACTCCATCGCGCAGAAGTTATCCACAGGCTTGCGTGTTGAAAACACTGGGTTTTCGCTCCCGCAACAGGCTCCGATGTGGATAGATTGCGCGAATTGTCCCCATATTTCAACGGGTTTGTGGGTAATGCGGCGAATCTGCCCACAGCGCACGGTGTACATTTTCGCGAGCCTATGCACCACAGCAATTGTGGAAATGTGCATGAATCACGCACACGGGTAGGGGTGCTTGTAAATTGGTAGAGCTTGACTCATGAGGAGCCGTGCACGAGCATGGCCTAAACTAACCGGGAGTTTGTATGAAGAGGACATTCCAGCCGAATAACCGCCGCCGTCACATGAAGAGCGGCTTCCGCGTTCGCATGCGCACCCGCGCAGGCCGCGCGCTCATCAACCGCCGTCGCGCCAAGGGCCGCAAGTCCCTCTCCGCCTGATTCGTACGCGAAGTGGAGCGGCTGAAAAACCATCGCGAATTCGTCGCCGTACTCAAACGCCGCCGTCGGGTCAGTGACGCGGACATTGTGCTGCATTACGTGGTGCGCACGCCGTCGACCCCGACCGGTGCGGCACCGGCGAGGCGTTTGGGTTTGGCCGTCTCCAAATCGGTGGGGAACGCGGTGGTTCGCAATACGGTGAAACGTCGATTCCGAGTATTGGCGCATCGCTATGAGCATGAGCTTCCCGCAGACTGCGATATTGTGCTGCGTGCGAAGCCGGGGGCGGCGCATGCCTCCTTCCAGTCTCTTGAAGCGCAGATTCAGGCGCTGTTCCGCGCAGTGATGCGCAAATCGGAGCAATCGTGACAGGGTATGCAGGGCGAGTGATGATTCGTTGCATCCGCTGGTATCAACGGCGGATTTCGGCGAATACACCGCCCTCTTGCCATTATTACCCCAGCTGTTCCAACTATGCCCTTGAAGCGATCGAACGGTTCGGCGCCATTCGCGGTGGCATGCTCGCCGCATTGAGACTCTTGCGCTGCAGGCCCTGGACGCGTTGCGATATTGACGATGTTCCCCAACGTTTTTCGCTGTTCTACAGATGTTCGTGGTCGAAGGCACATGAGGAGCCGAGACTTACCCCGCTGCCATCACACGGGAAGGAGCAGGCAGCCTAAATGAATTCCGAAAACTTTCTTCTTGACGCCGGCATCTGGGGATTCGTCTACAAGATCCTCACGCCAATAGAATGGCTCATGACGTGGGTGATGTGGGTCTTCCACAAGCTGTTCACGTTCATTGGCATGCCTGAGCACGGCATCTCATGGGCACTGGCGATCATCTTCCTGGTGATCGTGGTGCAGGCCTGCGTGTTCCCGCTCTACTACAAGAGCATGAAGGGCATGCGCGCCATGCAGGCGATGCAGCCCAAGATGATGAAGATCCAGAACAAGTACAAGGGCAAGAACGACCCGGCTTCGAAGGAAGCCATGCAGCGCGAGATGATGAAGCTGTATAAGGACAACAACGCGAACCCGGCCGGTTCCTGCCTGCCGATGCTGTTGCAGGGTCCGGTGTTCATGTGCATGTTCTACGTGCTCTCCGCCATCCCGTACATCGCACGCGGCAAGCGCAGCCCGCTCGGCGCCTTCGACGTCGCCACCGCGGAGTCGTTCTCGCAATCCACGTATTTCGGTGTGAAGATCACCGATTCGTTCACCACCGCCACCACGACCGGCAAGGTCGTGATCGGCATCTTCGTCGCGTTGATGTGCGCCTGCCTGTGGTACATGCAGTTCTATTCGATGCGCCGCAACACGGCGCCGGCCTCCGTGAACCGCCAGAGCCAGATGATGCAGAAGGCCATGCTGTGGGTCTTCCCGATCATGTACATCTTCTCCGGCGTGGCCATGCCTTTCGCCGTGCTCATCTACTGGCTTGCGAACAACATTTGCAACCTGCTGCGCACCATGTGGCAGGTGCACGAATTCCCCACGCCGGGCAGCCCTGCCGCCGAGGCGAAGGAGATTCGCGACCACGACAACGAGAACAAGAAGCGCGAGAAGGAAGGCCGGCCGTCCCTCGAGGAGGAGGAGCTCATCAAGGCCAAGGAGGAAGCCGAATCCCGCGTGACCCAAGGGTTCCAGCGCGAACAGCCGAAGCGCAAGAACCGCGGCAGGAAGAAGTGACCGGTCGCCCAGGCCGGTGAGACATCGGCAAATGCGGTCGGCGGCATGTCCGTCGGCCGCACCCACCTGCAAGACCAACGATATAATCGAGTCAGTGATGAGTAAGGAGTGCCAACATGGTGCAGACTGACGACAAGACGCTTGACCAGCTCAACGAGGAGGCGGACATCGCCGCGGATTACCTCGAGGGACTGCTCGACATCGCGGATTACGAGGGCGACATCGAGATGGGCGTGCGCAACGGGCGCCCGATGGTGCAGATCGTGGCCGACGACGACACCGACATCAAGCATCTGATCGGCAAGAACGGCGAGGTGGTCGATGCGCTGCAGCAGCTCACCCGCCTTGCCGTGCAGCAGGCGACCGGCGAACGTTCGCATCTGATCGTGGACGTCGACGGCTTCCTCAAGCGCAAGCGCCAGACCCTACGCGACATGGCCCTGGATGCCGTGGACGAGGTGCGCGAAACCGGCGAGCCCGTCGATCTCAAGCCAATGAACTCGTTCGAGCGCAAGATCATCCACGATGTCGTGCGTGACGAGGGCCTGCGTTCCCGCTCGCATGGCGAGGAGCCACACCGCTATGTCACGGTGTATCTGAAGCGTGCCGAGGCCGACGGCGAGGCAGTCGAGGAAGACGAGTTCCTCGTCGACGACTGAGCCGCCTGTCCGTCTCGATGAAACCGGCGTCGCGCCCAAGTGGTGTGGTGCCGGTTTTGCATACAGGCCACATGGAGCAGTGCAGTGCGGTGGGGCCCGGGGTGCGCAAGTAGTGGAGCAACGTCGAAGGCTACCGGCAGTGCGGTGCGCGATGGGGCCGGCCGGGAAAGATGAGGAACGTAGGGGAGCTTGCGACAGTGACGAATCCTTCGCGGCCGGCCCCATCGCGCACTGCGGTGATTCGCCGGTACCTGCTGCCAAATGGGAAGAATAATTCGCGGCGCATATATTCTTCCCGTGAACCATGGGCTAAATCAGAAGAAAATCTGAAATTCAATATTTTCTTCCCATGAGAGGCCCGCAAATGGGAAGGAAATCTGCGATTCCATATTTTTCTTCCCATAACCGGCTGATCGGCGCGCCTTGGAGTTTGGCAGGGTGGTTAGGATGGGGGTATGAGTGAGATGATGAGCGACGAGCAGATTGAGCGGTCCGGGATTCTCGAGACCATATTCGGCGACGCATTGCCGAAGGTGCGGGCATTCTACGAGAAACTGAAATCCGAAGGGGAGCCGCGCGGACTGATCGGCCCGCGTGACGTCGACATTCTGTGGGAGCGCCATCTGCTCAATTCCGCCGCCGTGGTGCCGTTCATTCGCCAGGCCACGAACGGCAAGCAGTTCCGTTCGGTCGCCGATATTGGCAGCGGCGGCGGATTCCCCGGCTTGGTCGCGGCCGCCATGCTGCCCGACCACACCTTCACGCTGATCGAGCCGATGGAACGCCGATGCGAATGGCTCTCCGAATGTGTGGAGACGATGGGTCTGGAGAATGTGCGGATCGTGCGCGCGCGCTCCGAGGAGGCGATCGCCGCGCTCGAACAGGCACGCGGGAAATCCTCGGGACGCGGCCATGCCAAGAACACGGTGACTTCCGAGGTGGCGCAGGCGATACGGCATCCATTCACCGTGGTGACCTGCCGGGCGGTCGCGCCGATGACGAAGCTGGCCGGATGGACGTTGCCGCTCGTGGCACCGCATGGTGAGCTCATTGCGTTGAAGGGACGCTCCGCCGGTGCCGAAATCGAGAAGGCGCGCAAGGTGATCGCGCAGTACGGTGGGCGCCACGCGCGCGTCAAGGAAGCCGAGGTGGCTCCGGGCCTTGAGCCCACGCATGTGCTGATTGTCGACAAGCAGTAGCGTCTTCATGTGTGCGCCGGTCCGGTGACCGGGAACAGATTCGTCACTGTCGCAAGCTCCCTTACGCTCCTCATCTGTTCCCGGTCACCGGACCGGCGCACACGCTGACGGATAGAAGACTTGTCGCCGACTCTTTTGTGTTTCGTTGCGTATGCCGTGGGGCCGGCCGGGAAGGATGAGGAACGTAAGGGAGCTTGCGACAGTGACGAATCCTTCCCGGCCGGCCCCACGGCATACACGGCGCTGTCATCTATGGTCGATTGGTTGCGGCGGCGTGCAGTAAACGACCATAGATGAGGCAAGTATGGTCGTTTTATTCACAGTGCTGTGTGGTAAACGGCCATTCCAGCGCTAACTATGGTCAGTTTGTTCACGGGCTGTACAGCGAACGACCAATCCGGCGCAATCTTTGGTCGATTACCAAACACGGTGTGAGGTAAACGACCATGTTCATTCCAATATGGTCGTTTACTGTACGTGATTTGCAACATACGACCGCACTCCAGTTCTTTCGTTTGTGATTCTTGTGCTGCGGAGATGGTTTGCGGTGTGCACGATGACATCGGTGAGCATTGGTCTGCAGATAGTGATGTGGATTGTCGGCGACGCGTAGGGCAGGCATTGGAGATTGCCACTATATCTAGTGGTGAGTGGAATCAGTTATCCACAGAGTTATCCACAATGTGCACATCGGCGTGTTCTTGAGCTGTGGAAATCTGCAAAACCATTGAAAAATAGCCGATTTCTGAGATTGGTATGTGGGTGGGTTATCCACCGGTTATCCACAATCATCCACAGGAGATGTGGATAACTTCGTGGCGAATCGAATGCGGAAACGACACGTTTCACATGAAACAAAACACGGCATGTTTGTCCGTATGCACGAAGAAACTGGATACATTGCGATATGAGGAGGAATCTTCGTGACACACCAAGGGAGCAGCCCTGAGTTCGAAAGCGCCGAAGACACCATTGCGCGAATCTTTTCCGACCATGAGAATTCCGGTGTCGGCTCGGAAATTGCGGATGCATCGACGCGCCTGCATGCGTTGGAACGACTGAAGTTCAAGCAGCCCGCGCAGACGCGGCGCATCGCCGTCGCCAATCAGAAGGGCGGGGTGGGCAAGACAAGCACCACGGTGAATCTGGCGGCGGCGCTCGCGTTGGCCGGCATGAACGTGCTCGTGATCGACATGGATCCGCAAGGCAATGCATCCACCGCGCTCGGCGCCAAGCACAATTCGGGCGACCCTTCGGTCTACGACGTCATCGAGGGGCGCGCGGGCATCGCCGACGTCATGCAGACTTGCCCTGAATTCCCCACGTTGCAGGTGGTCCCGGCATCCATCGACCTCTCCGGCGCGGAACTGGAGATCTCGGATCTGCCGAACCGAAACGATCTGCTCGACGAGGCGCTCGACAAGTTCCTCGACGAATCCGAGATCCACTACGACTACGTGTTCGTCGATTGCGCGCCGAGCCTGGGGCTGCTCGTGATCAACGCGATGTGCGCGGTGAACGAGATGCTCATTCCGATCCAGGCCGAATACTATGCGCTGGAAGGTCTCGGGCAGCTCATCAACACCATCGGCCTCGTGCAGACCCATTTCAACCCGCTGCTGCTCGTCTCCACGATGCTGGTGACGATGTTCGACAAGCGCACGCTGCTCAGCCGCGAGGTGTACCAAGAAGTGAAAACGCACTACCCGAGCATTGTGCTCGACACGACGATTCCGCGAACCGTGAAGATCTCCGAGGCGCCGAGCTTCGGCGAGACGGTGATCACGTACGATCCGCGCGGACTCGGTGCCATCTCGTACCGCGAGGCCGCCTACGAGATCAATGAACGCTCTCAGATTGTGCTGGAAACCATTGCGTCGAGGAGGAACGAGAACTGATGGCATCGAAATCACGGTTGGGCAGGGGACTCGGCGCACTGTTCCCCACGCTTCCCGACGAGCAGGAGTTCCAGCACGAAGCGCAGGCCGCGAAGCCTGAACCGACGAAGCCGGAACCCGCGAAGAAGACGACAGCGCGCAAGACGGCCAAAAAGGCCCCCAGCAAGCCCGCCAAGGCTGCAACGGAGCCAAAGAAGGTCCCATATGACCCCGAGGCCTATGCGGACGTCGACGGGCCGATTTCGCCGCTGAGCTCGACGATCCCCTCAATGGGCGCGATGACGATCCATGCGGAGACGGTGAACAAGCTGTCCGCGCCGATGACACTGCAGCCGCAGGCGGCGGAGCACCATGCGGCGGAGTCCGGGGAGGAGAAAAAACCCGCCGCGCACGGCAAGCGCGCGACGATGCCTGCGATCTCGGCCATGACCCACCACCCGAGCGACATGTTCTTCGACGGCACCCCGCTGGCGAACACGGCGAAGCCTAAGGAAGAGGAGAGCGAGGCGCCTGAGCTCAAACCGGTCGCCGGCGGCTATCTGGTGGAGCTCGATCCGAATCAGATCGGACCGAATCTGTATCAGCCGCGCACCACGTTCAACGAGGAGGAACTGCAGGAGCTCGCCGACTCGATCAAGGAAGTGGGCGTGCTGCAGCCGATCGTCGTGCGCAAACGCCCGCAGGAGCAGATTGACGAGGCGAAGCGCAGGCAATCCGAGGAGCATGCCGCAGACCGGTTCGCCGGGCGCATGGACAGCGAATACGAGCTCATCATGGGCGAGCGGCGCTGGCGTGCGTCGCAGTTGGCGGGACTCACCGAGATTCCGGTCATTGTGAAGACGACGTCGGACGAGTACATGCTGCGTGACGCACTGCTCGAGAATCTGCACAGGGTCGCGCTGAATCCGCTCGAAGAGGCGGCCGCATACCAGCAGATGATTGACGAGTTCGGGCTGACGCAGAAGCAGCTCGCACAGTCCGTCTCGAAATCACGCCCGCAGATTGCGAACACACTGCGCCTGATGAACCTGCCGGCGAGCGTGCAGAAGAAGGTCGCGGCGGGGCAGCTGTCGAGCGGTCATGCGCGCGCCCTGCTCGGTCTCGACACCGATGAGGAGATGGAGCAGCTCGCCCAGCGCATCATAGACGAGGGTCTCTCGGTGCGCAGTGTCGAGGAGATCGTCTCGATGAGCGCGAACAAGGAGCCGCGCAAGCCGAAGACGAACCGCAACAATCCGTGGGCCGGTTCTCCGATTCAGCAGCACCTTTCGGAACGGTTCGCCACCAAGGTCTCGATCAAGGGTTCCGAACAGCACGGCCGCATCGAGATTGTGTTCTCATCTCCCGAGGAGATGCAGCGCATCATCGATCTGCTTGGGTAGGGACTGAGACATCACCCGTTGAGTGGATGGGGCGGACGCCCGGCAAGCCTGCTTCGTCAAAGTGCCTGCGCACTTCGTGCGTAGCACGCTCCTCAGCAGGCTTGCCGGGCGTCCGCCCCATCCGCCTGGTTATTGCTTCAATGGCACACGCGTCGCCTCAGCCGGCGGCGCCGTCACGGAACCCATGCTTCGCTGAGGTGTCTGCATGACGCGGCTTCGCTACGTCGGCAGCACGCTCCTCAGCATGGGTTCCGTGACGGCGCCGCTCCCATACCGGCTGAGGTCAGGCTGATTCCTCCGTTGCCGAAGAGGGTCTAGATGCCCTCGGGAATGTCTTCGAGGTAGCTTTGGACGTCAAGGGCGGCGCGGCAGCCCGATCCGGCGGCGACAATGGCCTGCTGGTAGATGGCGTCCGCGCAGTCTCCGGCCGCGAATACACCCGGAACGCTCGTGCGGGTGGCGCCGGTGGAGGTTTCGGCGATCTGGATATAGCCGTGCCCGTCGAGGTCGAGCTGGCCGCCGAGGAAACCGGTCTGCGGTACATGGCCAATCGCCACGAATACGCCGTTCGCCTCGATCTTCGAGGTCTCGTTGGTCGCCGTGTTGCGCAGGTCGAGCGAGGTGACCCCCTTGCCATCGCCGTTGATGCGTTCGACGACGGTGCTCATGAGCAGATTGATCTTCGGATTCTCGCGTGTGCGTTCCACCATGATCTGCGAGGCGCGGAACTCGTCGCGGCGGTGGATCAGCGTGACCGACGAGCCGAAGCGTGCGAGGAAGTTCGCCTCCTCCATTGCGGAGTCGCCGCCGCCCACCACGACGATTGGCTTGTCACGGAAGAAGAAGCCGTCGCACGTCGCACAATACGAGACGCCCTTGCCGGAATATTCGAGTTCGCCGGGCACGTCGAGATGCCGGTAATTCGATCCGGTCGCCACAATGAGCGCGCGCGCCTGAAGATCCTGGCCACCACTCAAGTGCACGGATTTGAGCTCGCCTTGCAGATCCACCGATTCCACGTCGTCGAACATGATCTCGGCACCGAAGCGTTCGGCCTGCCGTTGCATGCTTTCCATGAGGTCGGGGCCCATCACGCCGTCGGGGAAGCCGGGGTAGTTCTCGACCTCCGTGGTGTTGATGAGCTGGCCGCCCGGGGTGAGCGCCCCGGCGACGACGACGGGCTTGAGCCCTGCACGGGCCAGGTAGATCGCGGCCGTATAGCCGGCGGGGCCCGATCCGACAATGATGACGTTACGTACTGTTGCTGTGCTGTTCATGACTCCCACAATAGGCGCGGGTTTTGGATTATTCCTCCCGCGTTATGCCTTACGGGATGTCGTTGTGGCTTACGGGATGTCAGATTTCGTCCATTCCCGCATATTCCCATGCACATATGGCCGTTTTCCACGGTTGCGATTTTGCCCTTGACATCCCGTAACGATTGAAAGATGCCGGCGGGGGTGTGGCAAAAACCACACCCCCGCGAAATTGTTTCCCTGAGGCCGCAAGACTGCGTGCTAGAACGCCTGCATTGAGTTGATGTACAGCTGGTTGCCGGGCAGCGAATCGATGGGCACCCACATCACGATGTCCTGCGTATTCACCGATTTGTCGAGCTTGACCTCGGTGGTGCCACCTTCGGCGAACGTGAACTCGGCGACCTGCTCGCCGGCGTTCGGGTCGCCGTTGGTGTTCACGCGAATGTAGCCCTTGCCGCCGGAGGACTGGATCTTGATGACGATCTTGGAGACGTCCTCCTTCTTGTCGAGCTGAATGTAGTACCCGTAGCCCTGCTGGCCGCCGGGGCGGTCGAGGAAGCGCTGCGAGGCGACGGGGTAAGCCGTGGTGTTCTCCGGCTTCTTCGTCTCGGTTGGCGTCGGTGTGGGCTTGACCTCCTCGGACGGGTCCTTCGACTTGTTCTGCACATCTTCGCCGGAGCGGGTGCCGAATGGCACCTTCTCGATGTCGGCGTCGCTCGGCCAGTAATTGGTGTTCTGCTTGCCGAAGCCGAACAGCGTGCCACCGGTTGCCAGACTGTGGATCGCCACGCCCAGCACGGCGACCAGAGCCACGATCACGACGATGACGGCCGCCGTGGCGCCCTTGCTGCGCTTCTTCTTCTCTTCACCGGTGGTGAAGGCGCGCGGCGGATTGGTGTTCGCTCCCGGATTGCTCTGTGGTGCGAAGCTCGGCGGCAGCGCCGGCGTGCCGGCTGCATACGCGGCGTCGATCGCCTTCCGCTCCTCCTCAAGCGCACGCTGCGATTCGGTGCCGTTCGGCACTTCGTTGCCCTGGTCGTCGATGAGCGGGATGCGCCCCGTGGTGGTGACGCCGCGCGTCGCGTCCATAGACCCGTCACGCACGCCGGAGACATCCACCGGCACGGTCATGCGCGAGGGTTGCATAGGCGGTTCGTTCTGCGCGTTCGGGTCGAAGGCCGAGAACATCTCGGTGGCGTCGGCCGGCGAGATCTCCGGAATGGCGCTCGCAGTGTCCTCCCCGCCCTCCATGTAGGCCTTGCTCTTGTTCCACAACGCCTTGAACGAGTTCGCCGGCATGGATTCCGTCTTCTCGCCGGGGGTCTCGTCTTCGTCATCCACTTCCACGGCGGCGAATTCGGGGCCGGCGGTGGAGGCGAACGTGAGCGAGGGAAGCGTCTGCGAGGAGATAAGTGAATCCGGCAGTTCGAGCAGATCGCTGGGCAGAATCGGGCGCACCGGCGCATAGACCACGGAACAGGCGCCCTCCGCGCTCGGAATGCGCAGATCGTGCCGGGTGAGCATGTGCAGCGGCTTGTATGGGCCGAGCAGCGCTTCGAGCTCGTTGAGCGTGAGCAGCGGAATCGTCGGCGT
This sequence comes from Bifidobacterium animalis subsp. animalis, assembly GCA_004154635.1. GTDB lineage: Bacteria > Actinomycetota > Actinomycetes > Actinomycetales > Bifidobacteriaceae > Bifidobacterium > Bifidobacterium animalis_B. The sequence continues at coordinate 52,391 of RSDC01000001.1, read as the reverse complement.
GGTGCCGTCCTGCAGTTCGAGACCACGCTTGCAGATCACGAACAGTTCCATCGGCACATCTGCAGGCAGATCGTTGAGATTGAACTTCGGCGGGAAGGTGGACGGCCGGCGCGTGAGCATGCCGTAGAGCACACTGGCGAGCTGACGTACGGCGAGACGCTCGTCGTTGTCGGCGGGCGAGGCTCCCGAAGTGTCGGCCAGCGCGGTGCTGATCGACGCGTCGGCGAGCTGGATGCCGCCCACGGTGATGCGCACGGTGTCGGTGGAGACCGCGTGATGCGTGAGATGATCGCGCTGCAGCGAGGCGAGCGCCTTGCCGGTCTCGCCGATCACGGTGCGCATGGCCTCGTAGCTGAGCGGGGAGGAATCGGGACGCTGCAGGTATTCGGTGAGCGAGACACCCGCGTCGAGTTGCGTGAGCACGACGGCGACGGGCCCGTCGTGGAGCAGCTGCAGCACCGGGGTGAATCGGGGGTCCTTGGTGGCGGCGAGCGTGCCGGCGACGGCGTTCGTGTTCTTGAGCACGGCCTTGTTGTTCACAATGAAGAGCTGGCAGTCGCGCGAGAGCACGCGGTCGTTCGCCTTCCAGGCCTGCAGTCCCGGCTCCTCGCGAAGTGGTGATACCAATGTGTACCGGTTGAGAACGGTGTCTCCTAAGTGCGGCCTCATATGCTCCCCATCTGTGCTCTGCGCTCTCCTATAAGCTGATTCGATTCTACTGTTGCCACTGGTCGGCCGCGATAATCCCTCAGACTGATTATCTTGCAGCGCAACGGGGTTTTCGGCCAACTCGATCGGCTCGACCACGCCAAGCTGTTCGATCTGCCCATAGGGTTCGGCAGGCATGTCGGTGGACATGCTCGGCGGGAAGCTTGGCGGCATGCTCGAGGGGATGTTGGGTGGGAAACTGGGCGGGAAGCTCGGCGGCATCTCCACAGGTCGCACTGTGCTTGCAGATATTCTGCGGCCGGCTGCCGGCGCGGTGCCGGCGGATTCCCCGGCAGCCGTGGACGCCTCGGATTGCGGGGCCGGGCTCTTGCCCCCGAAGCGCGCCTTGAACGTGGCGATGATGCCCATGAGCTCCTCGCACCTGAGCACCCAGAGCACGGCGACATAGATGACGAGCAGCACCACGGCGAGCACACCAGTGGCCAGCACGGTGAGAATCCAGCCGGTGACCCCGAGTCTGGGTTTGAGCACCTGCGCAATCGAGTAGACGGGGTTGCGCAATGCCATGCCGATGATGATCGTGAACGCGGCGGCGAGCAACGCCTTGCCGTACGTGACGGCGATGCGGCGGCCGTCGAGCTGGCCATTGAAACGCTTGCGCAGCATCACGACGAGCGGAGTGAACGAAAGCACGTACGCCAGCGACATGCACAGGCCCACCATCGTGGCCCAATCCGTGGCAGGGAACACCCTGGTGCCGATGAAAATGAGCACGAGTTGCAGCGCGTACATGAGCGCCATGAACATGAACGGCGAACGACCGTCTTCGAACGCATAGAAGGTGCGCTGGATGAGCAGGTAGGCACTTGCCAGCGGCAGGCAGATGCTCATGCCTACGAGCGGACCGCAGATGAGCAACGCCTGCGAGACACCCACCGTGGGCAGCAGCGAACGCGTGATGGCCAGCGGCATGACTATGAATGCCGACGAGAAGAAGCACATGATGACGCCGACGGTGCGAAGCGCGCTCGAGAGGTCTGTGCGGGCGCCGTCGAGGTCCTTGGTGGCGATGGCCTGGGAAATCTGCGGGAACAATGCGGTGGCCACGGAGGTGGCGATGAGCGAGTAGGGGAGTATGTAGAGCGTGTAGGCGTTCTGGTAGGTGGCGTTGCCGGCCACGTCGAACTGGTTCATATGCAGTGTGCGTTCGGCAATCGACGGGGCGCTGGTGAGAATGCGTGTGGTGATCACATTGACCACCTGATCAATGCCCACGATGCCCAGGCTCCAGCCGGCCACCGGGCCCATGGACCGCAAGCCAATGCCACGCACGCCGAAGCGCAGGTGGAAGTGGAAACCGAGTCGTTTGAGCGGAATCAGCAGCACCAGTCCTTGGAATGCCACGCCGAGCGTCCAGGTGCCGGCGGTGAGCGCAAGGGTGGCGGGAGTCCAGAACCCGATTGGCTGCTGCGCCGCGTTGCCGAACATCGCAATGAACACGCCGAAGCCGAGGCAGCTGATCACATTCGCCCCCACGGAACTCCACGCGTAGGCGCCGAATCGGTTCTTCACGGCGAGAATCTGCCCGAGGAGCATATGCAGGCCATAGAAGAAGATCTGCGGGGTGCACCACAGCATGAATGCCATCGACAATCCCACGAGATCCGGGCTGCCGTTCACGTAGATGCGGGTGAGCACGGGGGTGAGCGCGGCGATGATCACGGTGGCGCCGAGCAGCAGCGTCAGCGCGAAGGTGACGATCTTGTCGAGCGTCTCCTGGGCGTTGTCGCTGTTGAGCGTACGCGTGATGTGCGGCACCAGCACGGCGTTGAAGACACCGCCGGAGACGAGCGTGAAGATCACCTGCGGAATCATGGAACCGGCTTGGTAGGCATTGGCTGCCATACCGGTGGTGCCTATGGCGGCCGCCAGCAGAATCGTGCGAATCTGGCCGGTGATACGGCTCGCGGCCGTGCCCGAGGCCATGATGAGCGAATTGCGTCCTATGGAAGAGCTCATTCGTCGGGGTCCTTCTTGCGATGGAATTGGCGCCACAGGCCTACAATGCCCAGCAGCACCGCGATGATGATGAACACGATGCCGCTTTTGTCGCTGATCTGCAGCGACGAGGTGATCGTGGTGGTGTGGATGCCGCTGAGCGGCACGCCTTCATGATTCACAAGCTCCTGATTGGCCACCGTGGTGCCCGAGGTGGAGACGCGAATCTCCAGCGTGGCCTGCGCTTCGCTGCCCGGCGGCACATTCACGTCGACGAAACGGGAGGTGACGATCTCCATTGAATCGGTGCGCGACGAGATGCGCAGTGAGATCGGGTAGGGCAGGCTGTTCGTCACGGTCACCGGCAGCGAGGCGGATTCGGAGACGACGTTCACATTGGTGGGGGTGGTCAGGCCGATGCCTTGGCGCAGATAGTCGACCATGGCCTGTGTGGCGGCCGTGAGCGCGCTGGAACGTGCGGTGTTCGCATTGAGCGACAGCAGTGCGAGCTCGTCGTGGGCCTGCAGCCAGCGGTTGCTCCATTGCAGGGCTCCCAGCGTATCACCGGAAGCGTCTGACGTGGCATTGTCGCTGGCATCGCCAGCATCGTTGGCATCACCGTCGCCGGGCTTGGTGCTGTTGGCATCGCCCGCCTGCGCCGCGGACCCGCCCGGCATGCTGCCATCGGCGAGCAGCACGGAGGTGTTGAAGTGCTGGAGGTCACGGCGCGTGTGCGCCAGTGTGGTCAAGGTCGTGTCGAGCGTCGTCGTGTCATACGCAGCCGGGTCAGTGGCGGTGGTGTCGGCCACGGTTGCCGCATCATCGCCGCTCATGTACGGTTCGCTGGCACGGAGCGTCTCCAGATCGGTGAGATCGAGCCAACTCGCCTCCTGCAGCGCCCCCATGAAGGCGGCGACGTTCGCGGCAGAGGAATCCGGGCCGAAACTCACCAGCAGGCAACGGTTCTGGTACGGCTGTTCCATTTGGTAGAAGGCGCTCTGCGCGATGAATCTCTGCAGCCGGCCGGCGGTGTTCGTCTCCGCCTGCGCCTCCTGCGACGTGGCTTGGCCCGCTGCCAGCTGCGAGAGCATGGGATGCGTGGCCATCACCGTGACGTCGCCGTGGGCGGTGGGCACGCGATAGACGCCGGTGTGGGCGGCGGTGTCGTCCTGATCGTCGAAGTCATGGGTGGCGATCACCGTGTCATACCCCTGCATGCGTGCCGTATCAAGGGCCTCGGTGTTCCAGGCCCCCACACCCTGCATCGCATAGACAGGGCGTTCGGCAGCGCCGTCGTTGAGCACGGTGCGCAGCATCTGCACCGAGCTGGAGGCGGCCCAGCTCGACAACGGGACGCCGGCATTCTCATATCCGTTCGCATTGTCGGCATAGCTGTAGCGGGTGATGTCGAAATCGGCGGGTTGCATGAGCGCCTGCATGTGAGGGGTCTGCAGCGTGGCGAGCACCTGCGGATCCGCGAGCGCCTGCACATGGGGGAAGCGCTGCGTGAGCTGGTCCTTGGCGCGCAGCGCCTCGGCGCTCTTGCCATCCAAGGTCGCGATGCCGGAGGCATGCGTCTTCGCCGAACGATCCGCCCGCAGCGCCTTGAGCGTGGTCTCGTCGAGCGACCAGTCGCCGGCAGTGAGCGGCATCAGCATCGTCATATGGAGTTGCGGTGTGCGCTCGCCCTGCAAGCCGTCCTGCGAGCGCGTGACGAAACTGTGCAGCGTGCTCGTCTGCGCACCGTCATCGCTGCGGTAGTCGAGTGCGAGCGGGCGCGGACCCCACGAATTGAACTGTTTGAGAATCTCCTCACTTGCAGGTAGCGAACTGTTCACGGTCACCGATTTGTGTGCGGCGATGCGCGGCACGTGCAGGGTGACAAGCAGGTCGGGCAGCGGAATCTGCCCTCGGCCTTCGGCCCATTCCTGCAGGTCGGTGCGGGAGATGAAATTGTAGGTGAAGTTCGTGAGTGCGTCTATGGAGCCGTGGTCCACATCCGCGTCGGTGTTGTTCGTGACGGTCAGATTCAGTTTGTAGCCGGAGGATTGCGTGATCACCGGCGTCATCGAGTTGACCGTGATTGATACGCCGGATTTGGCGGCCTGGTCGGTATTCGTCGTGGCATCGGGTTCCTCGGCATGTGCTGGGCGGACTGCGAAGCCGGTGCACAATGCCAGTATGAGCGTGAACAGCACCGTGAGCAGCGCGGTGCCCTTGCACCGCTGTCGTGCCGTGTGGCGCAGGTCGGTGCGGTGTGGATTCACGTTTAAGCCTGCCTATTCAGTTTCCTTGCGTACAGCCATGCAATCTTACGCTCATTGGGGTAGCTGAGCACATCGTCGAGGTCTGCGAAATCCACCCATATGGCGTCTTCGGCCTCGTGATCGGGGTCTCCTTCAACGGTGAGCTCGCCGCCCGTCTGCCGTAATGCGAAATGATGCACCAGCTTGTGGACGCGTTGACTTGTTCCGGTAAACCAATAGTCTATCGTGGCTATGGAATCTACCACCTCGCCAATGATGCCGGTCTCTTCGTGAATCTCGCGCACGGCGGTCTGCTGGGGCGTCTCGCCCTTCTCTATATGGCCTTTCGGCAGGCACCATTCAAGATGCCCGCTGCGCGAATGCCGGGCGATGATCGCCACGCGGCCATGCGCGTCGAACACGAGCCCACCTGCGGAGTATTCGCGGACCACCGGCAGTTCCTGGGCGTCGAGCGAGGCGAACGAGCTGCGGCGGTCGGTGCTGCGCCGCTGCGGCATCATTGCCGGGGTCGGTTTGCCGGGGTCACGCGGTGCCGCGTTGCGCATGGGGTGCGCCGGAACCGCTGTGCTCTGCGTCGGCACGGGCTGCGAGCTGTACAGGGGCTGCGTGGCGTGCAATGCCTGCATCATGTGTGCCGCATGGGCGGCCTGCGCCACCTGGGCCGGAGTCGGTGCACGCCGCGTGCCGTGCGCTTGATTCGGCACAGGGTCTTCCGACGGGCCCGATTGTTCCTGTGCGGCTTCGTGGGCGGTCGGGTGCGACGGCATATCCGCCGGCGTCGGCATATGGGCCGCTTGTGTGGAAGCCGATTCAATCCGCTCCGCCCTGAGTTTCGCCTTGACCGCCCCGGCCTCATCGAGCACCGTGTTCAGATGCACCGTGGTGGTCTGTGACGTGTACATGAGTTCGTCCGGCACCAGCGGGTCGAAATCCGGGTCGTCGGGGCTCAGGGCATGGTTCACCGCAGCGTTGGCATGCATGCGAGCAACGTCTGCGGGAGTGATCATGGTTCCAACCATACTCAATAAATGTGCATATGGGTATCGGTATGCTTGATGGCGGAATGACGGGTGCGGCGGCCAAGGCATGCAGCCGTGGCGTGATGGGCGTTTCGCCGCTCTTGCGCGCCCGTCCGGTTCTTGTATTGCAGATTGGGCGTTTCGCATGGGCGAGCGCAAATGAAAGGTGCGGCGTGAACTTCGAGGTGTGGCCTGAGGCGATTGAGCTGGGGCAGATGTTCGCAGATGAAGGCTTTGAACTGGCGCTGGTGGGCGGCCCGGTGCGTGACCTGCTGCTGCATCGGCGCTCGCATGACCTCGATTTCTGCACGAATGCGCGCCCGGAGCAGTTCGAGCCGATTCTGCGGCGCTTCGGGCACGATGGCTTCTGGGACATGGGCCGTAAGTTCGGCACACTCGGCGCGATGCGCCGGCGGCCGGATGGCACCGAGGTCAAGGTGGAGGTGACCACCTACCGCTCCGACGTGTACGACCCGGATTCACGCAAGCCGGAGGTGAGCTACGGCGATTCGCTCGAAGGAGACCTCTCTCGCCGTGATTTCACGGTGAATGCGATGGCGCTCACTGTGCCCGACCTTGAATTCGTGGACCCGTTCGGCGGCGCGAACGACCTCAACAAGCGGGTGCTGCGCACGCCGGTGGACCCATACCAGAGCTTCGACGACGACCCGTTGCGCATGATGCGGGCGGTTCGCTTCGTCGCGCAGCTCGGCTTCTCGATCGAACCCGAGACCGCCGAGGCGATCACGCGCATGACCGACCGCATTGAGATCGTCTCCGCGGAACGTGTGCGTGACGAGCTGACGAAGCTGCTGCTCTCCGACCGCCCGCGTGCCGGCATTGAGGCATTGGTGGATTCGGGTCTTGCCGATGTCGTATTGCCCGAGATTCCCGCTCTGCGCTTGGAGATTGACGAGCATCACCGCCATAAGGATGTGTTCGACCACACGATGATCGTGGTCGACCGCGCGGTGGCGTTGGAGACCGGTCCGGATGGCCCGGTGCCCGCCCCGGACCTGGTGCTGCGCTTGGCGGCCCTGATGCACGACATTGGCAAGCCGAAGACCCGCAGATTCGAGCCGGGAGGCAAGGTGAGCTTCCACCACCACGATGCGGTGGGTGCCAAGATGACGCGCAAACGGCTCAAGGCGCTGCGCTTCGACCACCATGTGGTGGAGCAGGTGAGCGACTTGGTCGACCTTCACCTGCGCTTCCACGGCTATGTGGACGAACCGTGGACCGATGCCGCCGTGCGCCGCTACGTCAAGGACGCGGGCCCGCTCTACGCCCGCCTCAATCGCCTGACGCGCGCGGATGCCACCACGCAGAACCGACGTAAGGCGCTCATGTTCGAGCATGCGATGGATGAGATGGAGGAACGGGTCGCCAAGCTCAAGGAGCAGGAGGACATCGATGCGATTCGCCCCGATCTCAACGGCGACGAGATCATGGCCGAACTCGGCATCGCCCCCGGTCCGTTGGTGGGCAAGGCGTACCGACACATGCTTGAATATCGTCTCGACAACGGCCCTGTCGATCATGACGCAGCTGTGGCTGAGCTCCACAACTGGTATGCCTCGCAAGCCGAGTAGTGTGCTGTAGGAATGCCGGTGTGCCGTGTGCGGACCTCGACCGGGGCCCCCGCTTCGTCGAAGCGTCTCCGTACGGCGGCTTCGCTGCCGCGCGTCGCGGCTCCTCAGCAGGGCCCCGGTCGGGGTCCGCACACGGCACACCGGCGGCTGCAGCAGATATCGGTCTGCTCGTAAGCGAAGCGGCATGATTGTGGCCGGGGCGGCACCTCGCTGAGGAGCCGCGAGCCGCGGTAGCGAAGCCGCCGTAGCGAGCGTTTGACGAAGCGAGGTGCCGCCCCGGCCACAATCATGCCGAAAAGGTGCCGTTTCAGGCGGACGAAGGGGAATCAGCCCACCGGGGTATGCTCGGGGGCCTTAGGAAGGTCTTTCATGTCGTTCGCCGGCTTGCAGCCCTCGATGTTCGGGATCTCGGAGCCGGTCTTGGGCAGTTCATCGGTTTTCGTGAGGTTCTGGAACGTGGCGCCCAGAATCACGTCCACCAGCTTGTCTTGCCGGTCGTCCATCTGCAGCTGCGCGTCCGGGAAGTTCGCGGCAAGCGTGTACGCCTGTGGAATGGCGTTCTTGCCGAACACGATGGTGGTGCGCTCCACCTTCGCATTGTCGTAGTTGTCAATGCTCTGCACCACGAATTCGCGGTTCTGCAGCGCCTGGCCGACGGCATTCGCGAACCCGGAGAACTTCGTGCCATTGAGCACGCGCGTGGTCACGGATTTGCTGTCGAGGTACTTCGGTTTGCTGCCATCTTCGGCAGGGGATACACAGGGCGCCACCACACCGTGGTTCGCCCCTTCGGCAGTGGTCTTCACCTCGCCCAGACCACCGACGTGGAACAGGAACAGCGACGAAATGAACAGCGCGACCACGAGAACCGCGCCCACGACCGCGAATACGATCGTCTGGCGCCTGTGCATGTACTCCCGGCGTTCTTCGCGGGCGTCATTATTCTCTGCCATGTCAATCCTTTACATGTAACCGGTGGTTCCAGTATCGCATAAGCCCTGACGCCCAGCTGTCTGGCTGTCTGGCTGTCCGGCTGTCCAGCTGTCCGCTACTCGGCTCGCATGAGCGGTACGGCCGGGGCCTGTGCGTCAATGATGCGGTCGACGGCCCCGGAGGCCTGCCATGCCGCGCGCGTCGCATCGCGCACCCGGTCGTCAGGCACCACGGCGATCACGGTAGGGCCCGATCCGGAAACGAAGGCGCTCGTCGCGCCCGCCTGCTGGGCTTCGCGGATGGCCACGCCGCTGCGCGGGTGCAGCGAGACGGCGGCGTGCTGCAACTCGTTGAGGTCGCCTTCGCCTGCGCCGAGCACGTCGAAGGTGGAGTAGACCTCCGGCGTGCTCAGCTGCGACAGGTATGCGCCGACGAGCATGTGCACGCCATCGCCGGAAGGGGCATCTGCGAACAGATCGCCCACCGCATGTTCGATACGCGGGTCGGATGCGGTCAGATCCTTTATACGCTCGCCGAAGCCGGTGCCCAACGCCAAGCCGCCGGTAACGCAGAACGGCATGTCAGCGCCCAAGGTGGCCGCTATCTCGCGGAGTCGTGCCACCGGCCAATTGAGATTCCACAACGCATTGAGCGCGAGCAGTGTGCCCGCCGCATCCGCCGAGCCGCCTCCCAGGCCGGCTGCGACGGGAATGCGCTTCTCTATGCTGATGGAGACGTCAGGTTCGTGCCCGCTGGCCTGCGCCATCGCGAACATGGCGAGCACGGCATGGTTCCTGCGCATGTCGCTCGTCGACGCGGCCAGATCTCCCAAATGAGTGCCGGCGAGATCGAGGGAGAAGCCGGTCCCCGGTTCCTTGGCGGTCACCGTCACCGTGTCGTATATGCCCACGCCGCAGTAGATGGTCTCCAAGGCATGCCTGCCTCCCCATTCCTCACGGCGTTCCCCCACATGCAATGTGAGGTTCGTCTTGGCAGGGCAGTCCACATGCACGCTGGCGTAGTCTGCGCTCATGCTTCAAGCTCCTTGCATGCGGTGGCGAGCGCCACGAATTCGTCTATGTCGAGCGTCTCGCCACGGCGAGTCGGGTCTATTCCCGCGCGTTCGAATGCGCCGGAGGGCACGATCTTCCTCAATGCTGCGTGCAGTGTCTTGCGCCGCTGCGCGAAGGAGGCGTCGATGAGCCGGAACACCAGATCGCGCTCCACATCGCGGTTGTTGGGATTGCGAGGGTCGTCTGCGGCATGGCGTTCGAACCGCACCAGCGCGGAGTCCACGTTCGGTGCCGGCCAAAACACGTTGCGGCCAATATTGCCCACGCTTTTCGCGGTGCCGTACCAGGCGAGCTTCACGCTCGGCGTGCCGTAGACCTTGGAGCCCGGTTGTACGCTGAGGCGTTCGGCCACCTCTTTCTGCACCATCACGAGGAAGGAGTCGAGATTGCCGAATCGCTCGAGCAGCGTGAGCAGAATCGGCGTCGCCACATTGTAGGGCAGATTGGCCACCAGCGTGAACGTCGCCGCGTCGGCGAGCTGCGGCAACTGCGACGGCGTGACCTTGAGCGCATCCATGTTGACCACACGGAATCTGTTAGCCGCATTCGGCATGAACTCGGCGATCGTCTGCGGTAGGCGTTGTGCCAACGGCGGATCGATCTCCACGGCGGTGAGGTCGGCACCGGTCTCGAGAATCGCCAGGGTGAGCGAACCGAGCCCGGGACCCACCTCCATCACCTGGTCGCCGGCGTCGACGCCCGCCTCGCGTACGATCCTGCGCACGGTGCCGGGGTCGATCACGAAGTTCTGCCCGAACTTCTTCGTCGGCGTGATGCCCTCCTCGGCGGCGATTCTGCGAATATCGGCCGCCCCCAGCAGGTTCCCGCCGTCTTCTTGCGCTGTGCCCATGCTTGCTCCCGAATCCTTGTGTGATCCTGTCTTCAAATTCTCCATGCCAAGTGTAGGCGCACTCATGCTCTGCGCGCATATGTGCGGCGCTCTTTAATACCACCCGTATTTCTCGGAGTGGGCCCACGCCTTGCTCGGGCTGCCATACTTCGGATGCGTGGCGATGTAGTTGAGTCCCCAGTCGATCTGCACGGCGGCGTCTTCCTTCCAGTTCTCGCCGAACTGCGCCATTTTGCTGCCCGGTAGGGATTGCGGTATGCCGTATGCGCCGGACGACTTGTTCTCCGCATACCACAGCCAGCTTGATTCGCGGTTCCACAGCTTCACCAGATCTTCCCAGTTCTTGCCGGTCCACCCGTATTGTGCCGCGGCGCCGGCCGCATATGCCTGCGCGGCGCTTGGACTCGGCTTGCACAGGCGGCAATTCGATGGCGTGGGCTGTTCCGGTTGCTGCGTCGGCTTCTGGGTGGGTGTCGGCGTGGGCTTCGGCTGTTGGGTGGGCTGCGCGGACGGTTGCTGCGTAGGCTGCTCAGAAGGTTTCTGTGTGGGCTGTGCAGATTGCGTCGGTTTGCTCGTCGGTTGCTCGCTTGGCTTCGCGCTGGGTTGCTGACTCGGTTGTGCCGAGGGGGTCGAGGAGGCTTCGGCATCCGGTTCCGCGGCATCTCCGGCGTTGCTTTCCGTTGCGGACTGCTTGTCGTCCGTACCCGCGGAATTGCTTGCAGATTGATCCGCGGATTGCCCTTCGTCCTTGGACGCGCCGGAGTTGTCTTCCTTCTGGGGCGTCTCTTTCACGGGTTCAGGCCCTATGGCGATGATCCGGTCGATTGGGGTGGACAGTGGGGTGGTGTCCAACAGTTCGCGGGAGTCCTCCTTGCCGTCCACGTAGGTCACGCGGTAGCGCAGCTGATTCTGCCCGTTCCTGCCCTCCTGCCGTACCTCGGTGGCGCCGGGTTCAAGCGAGTCGTCCACAATCGTCTGCGTGGAGAACGGAACATCCTCGGTTTCGGTGATCTCCTTGGTGGTCACGCGTTCCACGCGCAGAATGGTCTGCGAGCCGTCTTTCGAAACGCTCACGCGGTCGTTCTTGCCCAGCGTGATGCCTTTCGAATCGAGTATGGAGGCGGCGGGGAGCTTGCCGTTGGGGGCAATGGAGGTCTTGCCGTCCGCGATCACGGTGACCGGGCCGTCGGCGTTGATCACCAGGCCGCCGGTGAGCTGGTTGTACACGTTCTTGATGTCCACGGTGATGCGGTTCGCGGCCACTTCGTTCTGTTCGAAAAAGGCGATGAGCTGTTCCGCGCTGTCGGCGACCGTCCAGAACGGCATCTGCTGGCCGTCGATTGAGATGGTCGTCTGGTAGGCGCTCTGCACGGTGACGGTGGAGTTGTCGGTGAGCTGGCCCGGAGTGGATGAACGCACCAGATCGTGCGTCTTGAGTTTGACATCCTGTTCGCGCAGGAACCCGGGAATCGTGGTTGCAAACGTGGTGACGGTGGTGGTTTCGCCGTTCACCTCGAGCGCCACCGTTTTGCGCGTGCACACGAAGAAACCGAGCAGCAGGGCCACAATGGTGACCATACTCGACGCAATGCGAATGCCCCGCAATCGCATCATGCGCTGCGGAGTCCAACGTCTTGCCATGGTTCCTCTTTCCCGTTTCCGTCCCAACGGAGCCCCTGCATCTTACGCTGCTGGCGTGGTCGTGGAGCAGGTGCTTGTGAATATGCGCTATCGATTGTACCGACAGCAGCACCCCTTGTGTATAACCGACGAATGCGGAATATATAAGAAATGGCTTCAGTGCCGAAGCACTGAAGCCATTAGGTAGTAGGGGGCGAGAGAGAAGGGGGTTATCTCGCCCCCGTTGAGCGCGACCGCTAGGGGAGGGTCGCTGCTCAATCCAGAAGTCTCATGGTTGGGGGGAAGACTTCTGGATCTTACTCGTGGTAAGTGTTATTCAATTATCAATTCAAGGGAAATGTACCTTCATGGTACGCGATACATTCCCCCGACACAACCGTGGAGCCTCCTGTCGGGATCGAACCGACGACCTGCCGCTTACAAGGCGGCCGCTCTGGCCATCTGAGCTAAGGAGGCGCAACGTGCGCTCGACGTCAACAGCCGAGCATAGCAGATGCCCGGAATCGCTGGCAAACCGGCCACGCGCGTGTCACACAGAGCTTTCACAATCTCGGCTCGGTATGTGGAATATATCCACGGCCAACACAGAGTATACCTCCCGTGAGGCGATGGGCATGGTGTACGTGCGTGTCTGGCTGTAGATTCGCGGACCCGCTATCGCCGAGTGGGTCACTGCGAGTTCGCGGCAGCGCCGGTGTTGTCGTCGGCATAGCCGATGAGCGGCTTGCCGGTCGCGCCGATCGACGGACGCACCTCGGCGTCGCCCACTTTGTTCTGGGCCAGACCGATTGCCTCGAAGAACGCCTCGGCGAGCGTCTTGTGGCTTGTGACCTCGCTGCTGTTCATATCCCAGTAGTAGCCGTTGATTGTCATCGTCGGGGTGCTCATCGAACCCTTGAGCTGTCCGGAACGGTTGAACAGCTCGGAACGGGTGGGGGTGTAGGTGTTCACGGCATCGAGCCACTTGTCGTAGCCGCGCTGCATCGCCTTGCCCTGCACATCCTTGGAGATGCCGGTGCCATCCATGCGGGCCTTAATCTGGTCGTCGGTCACCTGTTTGTACCCGGAACCCTCTTCGGGCTGGAAGTCCTTGGCGTAGAGGTTCGTGATGAAGTTGAGCAGATGATTCGGGTCGTCATCGTGCTCTGCCACGTAGATCGCCGCATTGGCGGTGCGGCTCGAGTAATCGTCGACATTGTTCGAGTCGCCGTTGATCCACGAGTAGCGGTCCATGAAGCTCATGATGTGCAGGTCGATGTTGATCTGGCCTGCATCCATCATCTTCACGAGGTCCTGGTCGAGGTTGCGGTTGAGATTGCCACAGCCGGGGCACATGAAGTCCATGTAGATTCCCACGGTGGGCACGCCCTCCACCGGCTTGTTGTAGCCGTTCTTCGACACGAGCAGACCACCGAGCTCACTGGCCTTCGCCGGCTTCACCTTGGAGTCCTTGAGTGTGGCCTGTGCTGCGGATTGCTCGTTCGCCGCCTCCTGCTGCTTGGCGGCACTCGGGTGCGTATTGCGGTACACGGCGATGCCGGCGATGGCGATGAGTGCGATGAGCACCACGGTGACCACGATGCCGATGATCGTCTGTGTTCTGCGTTCCTTCTGCAGTCGCTCGCGCTCGGCTTGTGCGCGTGCCTGCTCCTCCTGCCGGCGTTGCGCCCGGCTTTCCCGTTTCGATGTCTTTGCGGCCATGCCCGTCCTTTCCTTACCCTAAGCAGTCTATGGCAACGCCCATGCTTTGGCAATCGCCTGCAGCTGTGGCATTCGGAGTGGTGTGGTTGGGGCCGGTCCCGGGTCTCGCCTCGTCAGGGCGTCTCGGTACGGCGACTTCGCTGCTGCGCTTCGCGAGGCTCGTCTGCCTGACCATATTCAATTCATGATTCATGGGAAGAAAAATTGGGACCGCATATTTTCTTCCCAGTTAGATGGCTCTTCGCGGGAAGAAAATATGTGGGATTGATTTTTCTTCGCAGATAGGAGGTCTTTCACGGGAAGAAAAAACTGCGCTGCATATATTCTTCCCATTTGGGGATGACTAATGACTGGTGCAGTGAGGACTGGGCCCGGCCTCCCGCCTTGCCAGCTCTAGAAGCCAGACCACGGCAGAATGGGCCACCAATCGATACTTGGCGTGGCTTCCAGATTGAAGATGGTGAGCGCGAGCATGACCACCCATATGCCGAGGACGATGAAACGGCGGATGTTCCGATGGTTGCCGTCAGGGCGCAAGGCGAGCCGTTGTTTGGGGCTCAGCCCCACGATCACGCCCGCGCCCGCGCGCAGATTCGCGGAATACGGACCGAATTGCGTGACGGCCCATGCAATGGCGGCCGAAACGGCGAGCCATAGGCCGTTGATGCCGGTGGGAGAGCCGGCGAGCAGCAGCACGGAGTCGAGACGGCTCCAGGGCAGCCCAGGCGGCAACGTGTAGTAGGCGCCCGGTAGCCGCACGAGATAGATGGCGGCGAGCAATAGCGCCACATAAATCGCCCAGAACAGCAACAGGCTCCAGAGCGACATGAACAACGCCGCAAAGGCATGCCATGGCAGCTGGGCCACACGCAACACCTTGGATCCATTGCCCTCCTGCCCATTGCGTCGAAGCACATGGGTCACATGGGCGTTGAGGTTCATGCCCAACGTGAGCTCCACCCAGATCAGCATGCTGGCGGCGATGCCTGCGCCCATGGGGCAGGCGGCGGCCAAGGCCATCAACGGCAGTGTGGCGAGCAGCACGGGGAGAATCCCACGGGTGCGGTGCATGCGCACGGTGTTCTGGTACGCAGTCGCGACCGGTCCGTAATCACCGGGCAAGGCAGGTGCCTGCCGGGCATACTCACCATCGGGCGCGTCATATTGCGGCTGGACGAGATTCGGGGAGGCGTCTGTGCCGTTTTCCTCCGGGCCGATGGGTCGGAATCCGGGTGCGGATTGCGCGGGGCGCATGGCCTGAGTCGCCGCTTCGAGGGGTGGTGTGGACACAAGTGGGGCTGTCGGTTGTGGCTGGGGCATCGTCACCGTATGCTCGGAGTCCCACTGCCGTGGGAGGCTCTGTTGGGGTAAAACCCTTGTGCCGCCTGTGCTCCCGGTGTCATTGAAGGAAGGTGTGACAATATTGCCGTTGTCGTTCGCCGCATGCGATGCCCAGGCCATAGGGGGGAGGGGCACAGTCTGTGTGGGGGCATTCACCGGCATGGCCTCGGTGGGCAACGACTGGCGGTGCCATAACGTGCGCGGGTTCTCCACGGGTTCATGGGCGCTGAGCACGCTGCCTGGCACCTCGGGCGCATCGGCTTCCCGATGCCCTATGCGGCGAAGGTCAAAAGGGAGCATCGCCTCGCCGTCGCCGGTCCACGCGTCGGTTCGAATGGCCTCCAACAGCTCCTGCGGGGTGCAGCGTTGGGCGGGGTCGGGATTCAATGCGGCGCGGAACGCCTCCAGTGTGTGCGGGGGCAGACCGGCCAGATTCGCATGGCCGGCGGCTTCACGCTGCAGTACCGCCATCATGGGCGATGTGCCGAACACCGGTTCGCCGGTTGCGGCGAACGCGAGCACCGAGGCCAACGACCACCAATCGCTGGCCGTCGTGGATTCGGCCCCTTCAATGACTTCGGGGGCAATGAAGCCGGGTGTGCCCATCACCAGCCCGGTACTGGTCACATGACTTTCCCCCGGCGTCATCGCGATGCCGAAATCCACGAGCACAGGACCCGTCACCGAGATCATCACATTGGTCGGCTTGATGTCGCGGTGCACAATCCCCGCCTCATGCACCGCATGCACGGCGTCGATGAGCTTGCTGGAGAGCCGTTCGAGATCGTCTCCCACATACTTGCCGTTATGGCGAACATCCTCACGCAGATTCTCGCCCTCGATGAGTTCGGTCACCAGGAACGCCAGCGAATCGTCTATCTCCATGTCGACGATCTGGCAGACTCCCGAATTGCGGATCTTGCGCATCGCCACGGCCTCACGGCGCAGGCGCTCGCGGGCGACCACCTGCGCGCGGTATTCGGGCGAATCCGGATTGCCGTCGTCGGAATCGGAAAGCGACGCCCGCAGGATCTTCATCGCATACGCATTGCCTCCGCCGTCAACGGCGCGCCATACGGAACCCATGGCACCGGAACCAAGGCGTGATTCGAGCGTGTAGCCGCCCACCACGTCTCCCGGTTGCAATTGCAATGCGTGTACATCAGTCATACGCCTATCGTATAGCGAATGCACCCACGATGCGAACAAATGTGCGAAAAGCAGGTGGGCGCGTCGAAATCAGGCCGGTTCGTCGCCCTCATGGGAGTCGTGGGGCGGCATGTGCCCGCTGCGATCCCCGCGCCATTTCGATTTGCGTGCGGTTTGCCCGGAGGTGTGCGCATGCCTGCGTTCCGCACGCCGCATGCGCTCGATCTCGTTGTGCAGACGATTCACCGAATCGGTGAGCCGCAGCAGTTCCGCCTGCATGATCTTCGACTGTGCGGTGTTCAGATTCGGCCCGAGAATCCCCTCCTTGAGCGGATCGGGCGCGTCGATGATGTCCTCATCGCCAGTGGTGTAGTCCTCGGCGTCGAAGTCTTCGCGAATCTCCTGTGAACTGCTTGAGACGGATTGCGTCGCACCCTGTGCTCCCTTGGAAGCAGTGTCGCCCGAAGTGGCGGTTTTTGCGGTGTGCGCCAATGGCGGCATGGGCTGGCGGCCCACGTTGACCTGATCGATGAGCCACGACGAGATCATGGCGCTCACGATGCCGATGACGGCGATGCCGGTGATCATGAGAATGATCGCGATGAATCTGCCCAGCGTGGTGACTGGGTAGACGTCGCCGTAGCCGACCGTGGTCACCGTGACGAACGCCCACCACACCGACAGCGGGAAACTGGTGATCGTCGCGCCGGGAGCCTTGTGCTCCACCGAGTATTCGGCGAGCGCGCCCACATAGATGAGCATCGAGACCACGGCCACCGCGTACAGCGTGATGCGGCCGCGCGAGGCCGTGCCGGCCGAGCGGTTGAACATGTGCAGCATGGGGACGAACCGCAGCAGTCGCAACGGCTGGAACATCGGCAGGATCATCGTGATGAGCAGGATCAGGTTGCTTTTGAACCAACTCCACCGGTTGGGGGCGAGGTACAGCGAGACGGCGTAGTCGATGCCGTAGAGCACCCAGACCGTGTTGATCACCAGATTGCACAGCCGCGTGTGCGTGCCGGCGAGAATCTGCCACGAGTAGGCGAACAGGAAGAATGCGGAGAGCACGAACATGGGTGCGTTCGTGTAGTGCTGCCATGTGCGCAGCGTCAACCCGGGCCCTCGTGAACTGTTCCTTGCCGTCATAATGACGATTCTATTGATTCTGTTGATTCTGTGCGAGAACATGGGCGTCAATGTGCCCGTTTTGTGGACATGCTTGCGTGTCGAACGTGGAATTTGGCAAGATGGCTATCACGAACCTACCAGTTCGGGCAAGTGGGGAAGCTTGTGCATATGCACGCGACGGCGCGCGAGGCGGAGGGATTTGCTTTGTTCGCCGGATTGTGTATAGTGAAGAAAGCTCATCGAAGAGAAACACTTCACAGAGCAGTGGAAGGTTGTGGCCTAGTCGAAGACGACGGTTGCAAACGGAAACAACACAACACAGTAATCCCCTCACAACGGATCGTTCGGCACGTACCTGCCGATGAAAGGATGAACAGCACATGGCAGAAGTCATTTTCGATCATGTCACTCGTATCTACCCGGGCAACGACAAGCCGTCGGTGGATGACCTCAATCTTGATATCAAGGACGGCGAGTTCCTCGTTCTCGTCGGACCTTCCGGCTGCGGCAAGTCCACGACCCTGCGCATGCTCGCAGGCCTCGAAGAGGTGAACAAGGGCCGCATCCTGATCGGTGGCAAGGACGTCACCACGATGCAGCCGAAGGACCGCGACATCGCAATGGTGTTCCAGAACTACGCTCTGTACCCGCACATGACCGTCGCCGACAACATGGGCTTCGCCCTGAAGATCGCCGGCACCCCGAAGGACGAGATTCGCAAGCGCGTCGAGAAGGCCGCCGAGATCCTCGATCTCACCGAGTTCCTCGACCGCAAGCCGAAGGCTCTCTCCGGTGGCCAGCGTCAGCGCGTCGCCATGGGCCGTGCAATCGTTCGTGAGCCGAAGGTCTTCCTCATGGATGAGCCTCTCTCCAACCTCGATGCAAAGCTCCGTGTGCAGACCCGTACGCAGATCGCGGCACTGCAGCGCCAGCTCGGCGTCACCACGCTGTACGTTACCCACGACCAGACCGAGGCCCTGACGATGGGCGACCGCATCGCCGTCATCAAGCTCGGCATCCTGCAGCAGGTCGGTGCCCCGACCGAGCTGTACGACCGCCCGGCGAACGTGTTCGTCGCAGGCTTCATCGGCTCCCCGTCGATGAACATCAACACCCACCCGGTGGTCAATGGCAAGGCCCAGATCGGCGCCGACACCATGGAACTGCCGAAGGAGGCCCTCGACAAGCTCACGCCGGAAGACAAGAACGAGATCATCGTCGGCTTCCGTCCGGAGGACGCCTCGCTGGCGACCCCGGATGAGGCGAACGCCTTCTCGCTCAAGGTCGTGAACGTCGAGGATCTCGGCTCCGACGGCTACATCTACGGCAACATCATCACCGATGACTCCGTGGCCCAGAAGACCACCGACACGCTGATGTCCGACCAGAACCAGCTCACCACGATCCGTGTGAATCCGCGTGTGCTCCCGAAGGTCGGCGACGTCGTCAAGATCAAGGTCAACCCGGCCAAGATGCACCTGTTCGCTCCGTCGACCGAGCTGCGTCTCAACTAAGCCGGGCGCATCCGCTTGGAAACAGGCGGAAGCGCACATGTAGGGCGTTGACATGATATGCGAAGGACCCCGTTATACACGGGGTCCTTCGCATATTCGGGCGCATTCTCGCCCTTTTGCAGATTATTCGGGTGTCCGGCGTGGAATGCGGGTAATCTGGGAATCTGAAATCTGAATACCGCACTGTATGGCACAAGGATGGGTAGGGCATGGGAATAACCGATAATCCGCAATTGGATCCGCGCGCGTTGAAGGCGACGTCGGTGAAGGCCGAGGATCCCGCGACGCCAGGCCCCGAGCCATCGACGTTGAAGATCACAGCGGCGAGCTCGGACCCGAAGATGTTCACGCTGCCGTGGGAGAAGCCGCTTGCCACCTGGCCGCCGGAACTGCTGGTGAATCTGCCGCGAGGCATCTCCCGCCACATCGTGCGCTTCGTGCACGTGGGCGACGAGGTGTACGCGATGAAGGAGATCACGCGCAACGTTGCCGAGCGCGAGTACGAACTGCTGCGCCAGCTGCAGAAGCTGAATCTGCCCACTGTGCAGCCGATCGCCGTGGTCACCGGCAGGCATGACGACAACGGCGAGCCGCTCGAGGCGATCCTGGTGACCAAGCACCTGCGTTTCTCCATGCCATACCGCGCCCTGTTCGCGCGCACGCTGCGGCCCGACACCGCGGAACGCCTGATCGACGCGTTGGCCGTGCTCATGGTGCGTCTGCACCTCGCGGGCTTCTACTGGGGCGATGTCTCGCTGTCGAACGTGCTCTTCCTCAAGGATGCAGACGCATTCTCCGCATTCCTCGTCGACGCCGAGACGGGCGATCTGCAGATCGAACTGACCGCCGGGCAACGCGAGTACGATATCGATCTGGCCCGTACGAACATCATCGGCGAACTCATGGATCTGAGCTCGGGCGAGCTGCTGCCGCCGGATGTGGACGAGATCTCCATAGGAAACCGGCTCGTCGACCGCTACCATTCGCTGTGGAGCGCGCTCACCGACACCGACAACTTCTCGCCGAACGAGATGTGGAAGATCGAGAAGCGCGTGAATCGTCTCAACGAGCTTGGCTTCGATGTGGATGAGCTCGAGATGAAGACCGCCGAGGACGGCAAGCGTGTGCTCGTGCGCCCGCGCGTTGTCGATGCCGGCTATGCGAACCGCAAACTGCTGCGCCTCACCGGCCTCGACGTGCAGGAGAACCAGGCCCGCAGACTGCTCAACGACCTCGACGCCTACCGCGCCTCGAGCTGGCGTGACGGCGAGGATCTCGAGATTGTGGCGACCGACTGGATGCGCGAGGTGTTCGAGCCGACGGTGCGCATGATCCCACGCGAATACCGCTCGCAGATCGAGCCCGCGCAGTTCTTCCATGAGGTGCTCGACCACCGCTGGTACATGGCCGAGAAGGCCGGTCACGACGTGCCGATGGCCGAGGCCGTGCAAAGCTACATCAAGAACGTGCTGCCGCAGTACCAGCTCGACACGAAGACGGTGAACGAGCTGAACGCCGATGCCGATGCCGGTGTGGTCGACGACGAATACACGTATGACGACGCCTCGAACAACAGCGAGCACACTGCGCCGGCGACCGGTCACGACGACGGGTACAATCCCGAGGACGACCCGGATGCCGCCGTATGGGCGCATTGAGCGGCCCCTCGATATGAATTGATGCAAATCGCCGCATTCTGTCTGACGGTGTGCGGTTCTTCGCGTACGGAGATGCTTGTTCGCGAACAGCGCGTCGTCCGTTAGCGTGAGAGCCACACCACGTCTACGGGAGGCGAATATGGAATCCAGGCATGTAGAGCATCTCATCATCGGTTTCGGCAAGGCGGGCAAGACCTTGGCCGCCCGCATCGCCAAGGAGGGCGGCCAGGTCACGCTGGTCGAGCGTGATCGCAACATGTACGGCGGCACGTGCATCAACATCGGCTGCCTGCCGTCGAAGTCGCTCATTCTCGACGCCTATGCGGCAGACCGGCAAGGTGCCGAGCCACGGCAGGCCTTCGCCGAGGCGATGGCGGCGAAAACGGCGCTCACATCGAAGCTGCGCGCGGCGAACTACCGCAAGCTCGATGTGCTCGACGGCGTGACGGTGCTCGATGGCACGGCGCGGTTCACCGGCGCGCACACCGTGCTGGTGGATGGCGCGGATGGTGTGCAGACGGTGTTGGAGGCCGACCGCATCTACATCGACACCGGCGCCAAGCCACGGATTCCCGATGTCGAAGGCATTCGCACCACGCCCGGTGTGTATGACAGCACAGGCATGCTCTCGCTGCCTGCATTCCCCAAACGCGTGGTGATTCTGGGCGCAGGGTTCATTGGTCTGGAATTCGCGTCGATGCTTGCAGATTTCGGTTCCGAGGTGCATGTGCTCCAGCACAACGATCGCGTGCTGCCACGTGAGGACGCCGACATGGCCGAGGCCATTCTCGACATGCTGAGGCGACAGGGCGTCGAAGTGGTGACTGACGCGGTCGTCACCCGGGTGAGTCCGGGATCCGGCGACCATGCCGGTGAGGGCGCTTCGGTTCGGGTGGACGCCGAAGTGAACGGAGCCGCCGCCGTGTTCGACGCCGATGCGGTGCTGGTGGCCGCCGGGCGCGTCCCCGAGACGGCAGACCTCGATCTGGCCGCCGCAGGCATCGAGACCGATGCGAACGGCGGCATTGTGGTGGACGATCTGCTGCGCACCACCGACGAGAATGTCTGGGCGATGGGGGACTGCAACGGCGGCCCGCAGCACACGTACATCTCACTCGACGACTACCGCATCGTCTGGTCTCAGATTGCGCCGGATGCGCCGGAATACAGCCGCGCGCAGCGCCGCAATGTGCCGTCGTGCGTGTTCTTGCATGTGCCGTACGCGCGTGTGGGTCTCAATGAACGCGATGCCGCCGAGCAGGGCATTGCGGTGCAGGTGCACACGTTGCCCACCGCCGCGGTGCCGAAGGCCGTGGTGATGCGCGAGACCGAAGGACTGCTCAAGGCGCTCACCGACCCCGCCACCGGGCAGCTGCTCGGGGTGACGCTGCTATGCCCGGAGGCGCATGAGATGATCAACACAGCCAAGGTGGCGATGGATTTCCATGCCGATGCCGCCTACCTGCGTGACGCCATCTTCACGCATCCCACCATGACCGAGGCGTTCAACGAGCTGCTCGCCTGAGGTGGGTCATGTTCGCCGCCTCGCCGACGGCATGCGATGAAATACAAACCGGGCATCATGCTCGTCATCTGACTGCAACTTGGAACAGATGACGAGCATGATGCCCGGGGTGTTAGTTGGCGGATTCGCCGGCCTTGCGCCGTGCATTCACGGTGGCGTAGAGTGCGATGCCCGCTGCCACGGAGGCATTCAGCGACTCCACGGCGCTTGTGATCGGAATGCTCGCAATGGCGTCGCATGCCTCGCGGGTGAGCCTGCTCAGGCCCTTGCCCTCGGAGCCGAGCACCACGACGAGCGGATCGGTTTCGAAACCGGTCTCGCCCACGAGTTTGCTACCGCCGCCGTCGAGGCCGATGCTGTAGTAGCCGCGTTCCTTGAGCGCCTCGATTGCCTTCGTGAGGTTCACGACGCGGGCGATCGGCATATGCGCGGCCGCTCCGGCGGAGACCTTCCACGCGGCGGCGTTCACCGACGCGGAGCGGCGTTCCGGCAGAATCACGCCGTTGACGCCGAATGCGGCGGCGGAACGGATCACGGCGCCCAGGTTCTGCGGGTCGGTGATGCCGTCGAGGGCAATGAACAGTGGGCGTGCGCTCAGGCGGGAGGCCTTGGAATCCGCCATCTCCATGGCACGTGCCTTGCGTTCCGCGCGTTCCACCAGCTCATGCAGCGACGAGTACTGGAACGGATCGGCCTTGAGGATCACGCCCTGGTGATTGCCCGAGCGTGCGATGCGATCCATCTCCAAACGGTCCGCCTCCAGCAGGTTCAGACCATGCTGACCCGCCAGACGCACGATTTCGCGCGTGCGGTCGTCGTGTTCGATGCGGTTCGCCACGTACAGCACACTGGCGGGAACGCCCACGCGCAATGCCTCGAGCACTGAGTTGCGGCCGATCACCAGATCGTCGGAGTTCGACGTGAAATGTGCGGCGCGACGGCGTGCGGCCAGTCGCGGATCGGAGCGCTGGCGTTTCTCGGCCTGCTTCTTCGCCTTGTACGCCTTATGGTAGACGCGGTCCTCGGCCTTCGGGGTGGGGCCCTTGCCGCGCAGGGAATTACGATGTTTGCCGCCCGACCCCTTGGTCGGGCCCTTCTTAGTAGCCATGCGCTCATTCTCTCAGCACCCGTTGTCAAGAATCGGTGAAAAAACAAGGGGCTGCACACCATATTCACTTACAGGCAAAGGGTTGCGTCGCGGTATATGGAATAATGGCAACCGTTAGCATTGCGCGACAAAGCGTATGCCCATAACCGCGCAGCCAAGCGTGTGCCGGCACTGCAAACCGTTGCAGCAACAGTTGCAGTCTGTGCAATACTGTGCAGATTGCGTATGCAGACTCTGCAGATGTTGCGAACAGAGGCAGTTGCAGGCCAGACAGAGCATGGTTGACTACTCCGCGGCTGACCGAGGAGATTATTTATGGATGATCGCATCATAGATCCATCCGCACTGAACCGCGAACCCCATGTGGAACCTGCGGATGCCGAAGAATCCAAGGAAGTGAAGGCCCAGGAGGCGCTGCTGCATGACGTCGACCCGTCGCTCGCCAGCGCCGACGAGGTGGCCAAGGCCCTCAATGTGGATACCCGCACCGGCCTGAGCAGCGAAGAGGCCAAACGCCGACTCGGGGAGTTCGGCCCGAACGAGCTGGCCTCCGCACCGCCAGTGCCCAAGTGGAAGAAGTTCCTGCAGCAATTCCAGGACCCGCTGGTCTACCTGCTGCTCGCCGCGACGGCCATCTCGCTGGTCGCGTGGATCATCGAGAAGGTAAATGCGGCCCCCGGTGCCGAGGGTGGCGAGGCGCTGCCCTTCGATGCCATAGTGATCGTGCTGATCCTCATTGTGAACGCCGTGCTCGGCTACGTGCAGGAGGCGAAGGCCGACGAGGCGGTCAACGCACTGTCCGAAATGACAGCGCCCACCTCCAATGTGCTGCGCAACGGCCGGGTGGAGCGCATCGCCACCACCGACATCGTGCCGGGCGACGTGCTCGTGCTCGGCGAAGGCGACACGGTGCCGGCCGATGGCCGTCTGTTCGCCGCCGCCAGCCTGCGCATCGCGGAGGCATCGCTCACCGGCGAGTCCGTGCCGGTGAGCAAGAGGCCGGAGACGCTTGAGAAGGCCAAGGCCCTGGGTGACCGCTCGAACATGGTGTTCAACGGCACGTCCGTGACGCAGGGCACCGGCCGTGCCATCGTGACCGGCACCGGCATGAACACGCAGGTGGGCAAGATCGCCGACCTGCTGCAGTCCACTGAAGACGACACCACGCCATTGCAGAAGGAGATGAACCACGTCTCGAAGATCCTCGGCATCGCCGTGTGCATCATCGCAGCGGTGGTGCTGCTGGCGCTCGCCGTGCTCGAGGGTTTCCACAGCGTGCATGACGTCATCGACTCGCTGCTGCTCGCCGTTTCGCTCGCCGTCGCCGCCGTGCCGGAAGGCCTGGCGACCATTCTCACCGTCGTGCTGGCTCTCGGTGTGCAGCGCATGGCCGCGCACCATGCCATTGTGAAGAAGCTGCATTCGGTGGAGACGCTGGGCTCCGCATCCGTCATCTGCTCCGATAAGACCGGTACGCTCACGCGTAACGAAATGACCGTGGAACGTGTGGTCGTGCCGAGCGGCGAAGTCGAACTCACCGGCACCGGTTATGCGCCCGAAGGCGATATGGTCTCGTTGAACGGCGATGCCGTGCCGGAGAACATCTCGCACGAGGTGTACGCCACGTTGGGTGCCGGCACGCTGGCCAACGACGGTGAACTGCGCGAGGGACCCAAGCCCGGCACATGGGAGATCGTCGGCGACCCGACTGAGGTCTCGCTTGTCGTGGCCGCCCGCAAGACGCACGCTGACAAGCGTTTCCGCCACTTCACCCGCGTGGCCGAGATTCCGTTCACGTCGGAGCGCAAGCGCATGTCGGTCATCACGAAGAACGACACCGACTCGGGCAAGCTCACCGTGTTCGCGAAGGGCGCCCCGGACGTGCTGTTGAGCTACTGCGACCGCATCTTCGTCAACGGTGCCGTGCGCAAGCTCACCGAAGGCGATCGCCAGGACATTCTCAACAAGGTGGAGGAGCTCTCCCGCAACGCCTACCGAACGCTCGGCGAGGCCTACCGACCGCTCGAGACCGCTTCGCTGAGCGAGGTGCCGGGCATCCGCACGAATGCCGCGGGTGACGTCTCCGACATCTCGGAGCAGGCGGATGTGATCGAACATCAGCTCATTTGGACCGGCATGGTCGGCATCATCGATCCGCCGCGCGTGGAGGTGCGTGACGCCGTGGCCGAAGCACATCGTGCAGGCGTGCGCACGGTCATGATCACCGGCGACCACCCGCTCACCGCGGCCCGCATCGCCTCCGATCTGGGCATCATCGAACAGGGCGGCAAGGCACTCACCGGCGACGAACTCGACGCCATGGACGAACAGCAGCTCGACAAGGCGACCTCCGAGGTCTCCGTGTACGCCCGTGTGGCCCCGGAGCACAAGCTCAAGATCGTGGAAAGCCTGCAGCGCCAGGGCAACATCGCCGCCATGACCGGCGACGGCGTGAACGATGCACCTGCGGTCAAGGCCGCCGACATCGGCGTGGCTATGGGCATCACCGGCACCGAGGTGACGAAGCAGTCGGCCAAGATGATCCTGGCCGACGACAACTTCTCCACCATCGTCGCCGCCGTGCGCGAGGGCCGTGGCATCTTCGACAACATTCGCAAGTTCCTGCGCTACCTGCTCAGCTCGAATGTGGGCGAGGTGTTCACCGTGTTCCTCGGCGTCGTGCTCGCCGGCTTCCTGGGCATCAAGAACCCGGATTCCGTGGGGGTGACGGTGCCGCTGCTCGCCACCCAGCTGCTGTGGATCAACCTGCTCACCGACGCCGCCCCGGCGCTCGCGATGGGCGTGGATCCGACGACCGAGGACGTGATGAACCGCAAGCCGCGCAAGCTCACCGACCGTGTGATCGACGGCGCGATGTGGGGCGACATCGTCTACATCGGCCTCATCATGGCCATTGTGACGCTGATCGGCATGGACATGCACCTGAGCGGCGGTCTGTTCACCGACCGTTCCGTGGATGCGCTCGGCCACGACGCCCAGATGGTCGAGGCGCGCACGATGGGCTTCACGATCCTCGTGTTCGCCCAGCTGTTCAACGCACTCGCCTCGCGCTCGCACCTGCAGAGCGCCTTCAAGGGGCTGTTCTCGAACAAGTGGCTGTGGGGCGCCATCATCCTGTCGATCGTGCTGCAGCTGCTCGTGATCTACGTGCCATGGCTCAACACGGCCTTCGGCACCACGCCGCTGCCGCCGATGGCATGGCTGGAGTGCATTGGACTGGCCGCCATCGTGCTCATCGCGTCGGAGATTCGCAAGATCTTCCTGCGCATGCGTGCGAAGCACTGATTCCGTTTGGATTCCCGCAAGGGGCCTGCCCGTCGTGGCAGGCCCCTTGCGTTTTCCGGGCGTCGCATGCGACTGCGGACAGGGCGATGGCTGGCGTTCGCTCATGCCGCCGGTGAATTCGCTTGGTATTACTACACTGGGCCGTATATGTGCGCGCGAGGGGCATGGCAGCGTATGCATGCGTCCAACGCGCGCAGGAACACTCATCGTCCTTTGCAAGGAGAAGCTGATGCTGCTATCTGACCGCGACATCCGTGCCGCGCACGCCGAGGGTCATATCTCACTTGATCCGTGGACCGACGAAATGGTGCAGCCAGCGTCCATTGACGTTCGTCTCGACCGCTTCTTCCGCCTGTTCAACAATCATGCGTATACCTACGTGGATCCGGCGGAGAATCAGGGCGAGCTCACCGAACAGTTCGAAGTGGGCCCGGACGAACCGTGGATTCTGCACCCCGGCGAGTTTGCATTGGGTTCTACCTGGGAGTACGTGAAGATCGACGAGACGCTCGCCGCGCGATTGGAGGGCAAGAGCTCGCTCGGCCGCTTGGGTATTCTCACCCATTCGACCGCAGGGTTCATCGACCCCGGTTTCGAAGGGCATATCACGCTTGAGCTGTCGAATGTCTCGACACTGCCCGTGAAACTCTGGCCTGGCATGAAGATCGGCCAGATGTGCTTCTTCCAGCTGAGCTCGCCGTCGGAGCACCCCTACGGCTCCGAGACCACCGGCTCGCATTACCAGGGGCAGCGTGGTCCGACGCCGTCGCGCTCGTACCAGAACTTCTATCGCGCGCAGATCACCGACTGAATTTCCGGTGAACGTATGTACAGATTGACACAGAAGGGCGAAGAGAGGCATGACTGATTCGGAGAATCCGTCTGATTTGCAATTTCCGGTGAGTTCGGAGCCGCGCGATTTCGATGTCACCCATGTGGTGGACAAGGATGCGCTCGAATTCCCGAGCATGGACGATGATCCGTCGCATGTCGCCGCGAACGAATCCCAGACGCAATCTGCGGCGCCGGCGAATGCGGCTGCGATTCCCGCACCGCCGGTGAACGGGCATCCGCATGATCACGCGGGCCGCACCGCGCGTTCGGGCGCACATGATGCAACGCCGACGCCGGATGAGACGCCTGCGGATTCCGTTGCGCCCACGCTCGCCGCGACTCAGCCGCTCATCACACCCCAGCCCAGCGTCGGCCGTCATGCGGCGAACGCGGTGAACGGCGCGCCTGCAGGCAATGCTGCGCCCACGCAGCTGTTCCCCTCACCCCATGACGACGTATTGGAGGGCGTCTCGGTCAATCCTCCACTGCCGGCGGAAGCTCCCACGCGCGTCGTCTCCTCGGAATGGGAGCAGATTGTTGATTCGCAGACGTCGGTGATGCCACCGGCTGCTCCCGCCGCGATGCCGCCGGCCATTCCGCCGACGGATGCGGACGGCAATGCAGACGGCTCGGGTGACGAGCCCGGCGAAGAAGCCCCTCATCATTCGGCAAACGGGGGCGGCAAGAGCCACACGAAGCTCATTGTGGGCATTGTCGTCGGCGTGCTCGTGGTCGCGCTCATCGCCGGCGGCATCGCATGGTGGTCGAGCAGCCGCAGGAACAACGCGCAGCGGAACGCATACACGCTATGCCAGAACACGCGCGACTCGTATGACGACGCGCATGCCGCACTTGCGGCGGCGCTGAAGGACGCCAATGCTCTCGCGAGCACGCCCACCGATCAGGTCGCCGATGCGAAGACGCTCGACACGCTGAAGAGCGCCGTGGCCGATGCCGAGAAGCTCGACCAGCAGTCGGTGGCCGAATGCGCGGTGGATGCCAACACGGCCGCAATCGAGAGGACCACGGATTCGCTGCGCAACACCGCGAATGAGATCACCAAGGCCAAGAGCGCGCTTGACGCGGCCACGAAGGCGGTGAGCGATTCGAAGAACATGCAATCGCAATCCGCCGCGCGCGACGAATTGACGAAGGCCATAGACGACGCGCAGAAGATTCTCGACGCCAGCGCCAACGCCGTGTCGAGCGAGCAGGTTCGCACCGATCTGGAGAACCGCATCGCGGATGCGCGCAAGCTGGCGGACGGGCAGAATCTGAACGCGGAGGATGTGTCGGCCATGGTGAAGGCGCTCACCGATGCCGGCACCGCCGTGCAGCAGTCGCAGACCGACTATGCGAACCAGCAGGCGCAGGCAGCCCAGCAGGCGGCTGAGGAGGCACAGCGCC
This sequence comes from Bifidobacterium animalis subsp. animalis, assembly GCA_004154635.1. Taxonomy (GTDB): domain Bacteria; phylum Actinomycetota; class Actinomycetes; order Actinomycetales; family Bifidobacteriaceae; genus Bifidobacterium; species Bifidobacterium animalis_B. The sequence goes on along the minus strand of RSDC01000001.1, from coordinate 23,675 downwards.
AAGCCGAAGCCCAAGCCCAAGCGGCCCAGCAGGCCCAGCAGAATGCGGCGCAGGCGCAGCAGCAGAATGCGCAGACCACGACGCCCGACACTTCCGATGCCGGCACGGCCGGTGACGGCACCACGGGTACCGGTGCCACCGGCACCGACGGTGAGACGACGGGCAACGGGGGCACCCCGGCAAATGGCGCACAGTGAACGCCCCTGAACGTATGCGCGACTATCGCGTATATTGAGACGCATGAGCACTGCAGACGATACCCCGAATCCCGACGACCCGTTCGAGCCCTCCGATGATCCGGAGCATCTCGACGATCTGTCGCGCGAACTCGACGATTTGGTCGATTTCGCCAATCTCGAGCGTGAAATGACCGAGGCGGCGAATACGACGCCGTCGGGCCCGTACGCGGGGCAGAGCGCCGGCGAACGCAAACGCATGGAGCCGCCGGTGGGCCGCGTGGCCTCGGTGGTGCCCGGGCATTTCGGCGACCGGCTTGCCGTGACCGAGGCGTTGGCCTCGCGGGGCGGCGGCAATGCGCAGCCGAACCGACCACTGTTCGTCTGCCTGCATGGCTGGGGGTCGAATGAGGACGACCTCGCCGGCATGATGCGCTATGTGGCGCCATACAACGACTTTGTGTCATTGCGGGCGCCGCTCGTGCTGCAGGAGGCGTCGCCACGTGGATTCGCCATGCAGCCGGGCGCCTACAGCTGGTTCCATGACGCGGTGCCGGTGGGCGACGATCTCGATTACGATGCCTATGCCGCCGCCTGCGCGATTGACGACTGGGTGACCACGAACGTGGACGAGAACCGCGACGTGGTGCCGATTGGCTTCTCGCAGGGCGGCACGCTCGCCGTCGAACTGCTGCGCGTGCATCCGCAACGCTACCGTGCGGCGATCTCCCTCTCCGGATTCGTGGCGCCCGGCAATGTGCCGGAGACCACTCCGTATGACGACATTCTCGCCGATCTGAACATCCCGGTGTTCTACGGGTACGGTGAACTCGACACGGTGCTGCCGAAATACATGATCTACGAGACGATTGCATGGCTCGAGGAACACACCTGGCTCACCGCGCACGGCTACCGCGGACTCGACCACGCGGTGAGCATGGAGGAGTTCTCCGACCTACGCCAGTGGTTGCTCGACCAGGACATCGCCTCCGGCATCATCTGATTCGCAACCACTGCCGACGTATTCAGACTCTTCCGCAAACCGTGCCGCGCAGTGCAGATCAGAAGGCAGATCAGAAGTTCGAATCGGCGGCCACGCTCATCACATACACGTTCTTGCGCAGCTGACGTGCCTGCGCGCGCGTGATGTCGCCGGCCTCCACCATGTTCTGGATCACGCTGAGCTCGATGCCGAAGCTTTCACGCTTGACGTCTTCGATCTGGGTGACGAGTGAGGCGGAATTCGCCATGTTCGGGCGTGATTTGAGCGCCGCCTCCGCGCGTCGGTAATCCATGAGCAGCGACGACACATACTCCGTGCCGTAGGTGGTGTTGCTCATCTCCTCGTACAACCTGTCGATCACATGATCGAAGGCGCCGAGTTCCAGATTGCGCAGACTCGCGTAGATCTCGCTTTCGTTGACGAGCGGCGTGCTGCGGCGAATCGTGTTGGCGGCACGGCGGGAGAGCAGGACCAGACGGCGCTGTGCCGAATGGGCGCGTCCCTTGACCTGCCAGACCACGTGCGAGGAGTCGTGTTTCGTGTTCGTGTGACGCAGGGTGTCCATGATCTGGTCGAGCAGACGTTCGCATGCCTCGACATTGACCTCGCGTTCGCGCTCGCTGAGCGTGGGGTCGAGACGGAATTCGGCGAGCCTGCGCTTGACGTACTCCTTCTCCCAGTTGAGCGCGTCGATCTGCAGTTCGATGCGTGCCGAAGGATCTATGGTGCCCAGCTGGTTCTTGAGCCGGCCGATGCGCTGGGTGTACGAGTTGATCACCACCATCACGGCGGAGCGGTTCTCGTCGGTGGTCAGTTCCGCCAATTCCTCCACCGTGCGCCGCAGCACCTCTATGGAGGCCTCGGTGGTCTCGCGTGACGCGTCCTTCGCACTGTTCGGCGCGATTACGGGCAGGAGGAAGTTCGCGAGCAGCAACGTCACGATGATCACGCCGCCGGCGATGAAGATGAGTTCGTCGCGCATCGGGAACCATTCGCCATCGGCAATGGTGTACGGGATCGTGAACATCAACGACAGGGTGATGGTGCCCTTGGCCCCGCCGAAGGTCATCACGGCGGCGGAACGCCAGCGTTCGGGCGTCATGCGGCGCCTCTTGTGGGAATCCTGCGCGCGGGCGAGACGCAGCATGCCCGAGACCCACAGGAAGCGCAGGCCCACGACGAGCGCGGAGACGCACAGAATAATCGCAAGCAGCGTGTAGTTGCTCACCATCGGGTTATCCCAGCTCGTGCGCATGGCCCCCGGCAGCAGCATGCCGAGCAGAATGAACACGGCGCCGTTGAGTGAGAACGAGAGCACCGACCACACGCTTGAGGCGACGATGTTCGTGCGGGCCACATTCGGCCCTATGCCGGTGCGGTCGAAACGGATCACGAGGCCTGCGGCCACCACCGAGAGAATACCCGAGACATGCACGGCCTCGGCGCCCAGGTACAGCAGGAACGGCAGGAACAGTTCCATGAGAATGCGTGTGGTGGTGGTCTCCCAACCGAGTTGGCGCGAGGATTCGAACACCCAATTGGCCAGCACACCCACAATGCAGCCGAATATGGCGCCTCCGAAGAAGGTGATGAGGAACTCCCAGGCCGCCTCGGTGACGCGGAACTGGCCGGTGACGGCGGCTGCGATCGCGAACTGGAAGCCGACGATGCCCGAGGCGTCGTTGAACAGCGATTCGCCTTTGAGCACGCCAATCTGGCGTTGCGTCAGCGTGGCCTCATGACTCAGCGAGCTCACGGCGACCGCATCGGTGGGGCCGAGTGCGGCGCCGAGCGCCAGTGCAGCGGCCAACGGGAACATGGGCCAAAGCGCGTGCAGCGAGAATCCGACGACCACCATCGTGAAAATGGCCAGACCAATGGCGAGCGACAGCGACAGCTTGAGCGATTTGAGCAGCTGGCTCTTGTTGATCTCATGCGCCTCAAGGTAGAGCAGCGGCGCAATGAACAACACGAGGAACAGCTCCGGGTCGAGTTGCACATCCGGGAAGAACGGCATCTGCGAGGCGATGAGGCCGAGCACGATCTGCACGAGCGGCGTGGAGATGCGCGGCAGGAAGCGGCTCAGGAACGATGAGAGCAACACGGCACCGAGAATGCACAGAATGAGAATAAGAACGCTCACAGGCTTCCTTTCTGTATGCGTGTCGATGGGCAGGTTGGCTGCTGCGGGCACGGTCTGTGGCCAATCTTCTCATATGCTATCTGGCTTCAGTATGCTGTATAGGCAGAGCCGTCGTCTGAGAGCCTAGCAAAACCAGATGTCGAACGGTTAAGCGCTCGGAATGGGGCGGGTGGGCGATGGCGGAATCCGGGCAATGCAATGGGAATACACGGAGGCAGATGCGGTGACGGCAATGGCACGATTCGAAGAGGCGATGGGTGAGGCGCTCGCACAGGCGCAGCTGGCGCGCTCCTCGGGCGATGTGCCGGTGGGGGCGGTCGTGCTCGATGCGCGCGGTGAGGTGATCGGGCGCGGTTGCAATCTGCGTGAGCGCAATGCGGATCCGCTTGCCCATGCCGAGATCGTGGCGATGCGTGACGCGGCAGCGGTGCGCGGGAATTGGAATCTGGCCGATTGCACGCTCGTCGTCACGCTCGAGCCATGCCCGATGTGCGCGGGTGCATGCCTGCAGACGCGCATCGGCCGCATCGTGTTCGGCGGATGGGACGCCAAGCTGGGGGCGTGCGGTTCGGTGTGGGACATTCCGCGCGACCCGCATGTGGGCCATGAGCCCGAAGTGTACGGAGGCGTGTGCGAGCGCGAGTGCACGGCATTGCTCGCCGAGTTCTTCCGTGACCGCCGGCATGCCTGATCTGCAGTGAATTACTTGCCGTGTGCGCGGAACACACCATGGCGTGGCAAGGAATGCGCGATTGCGTAGCATGGCAGCGTAGTCACATTGCAACGACGCATGCCGAAAGGGGAACAATGACGCAGATTTCCGAATTCAACGCGACCACGCACGCCGGCGAGGCATTGCATGTGGTCTCCATGGAGAACCACGACGCGGATTCGGCGTTCGCGCTCGCGTTTGTGGCCGACGAGCTGCCGCGTGTGGTGCATTGGGGGCGCCCTCTCACCCAGCCGCGCACGCTGGTGAGCGCGGTGGACGCCCTGCGCCCGCAACGGGTCTCCGGCGCGCTCGACGAGACCACATGGCCGAGCGTGCTGCCCACGCAGGCCGAGGCATGGACCGGTGAGCCGCGTTTCGTGGTGCGTCGCGATGGCGTGGAGCTCTTCTGCCGTTTCGTCGTCACCGACATCGCGGTGGGTGACGCCGGGGTTGCCGTCACGGCCAGCGATGCCGAGCAGGGGGTCGAGATCACCTGGACCTGCGAGATGCGCGACAGCGGCCTGGTGCGTCAGCGCGCGGACGTGCGCAATCTGGGTGCGGGGAGTCTGGAGATCGGCAAGGTGGAACTCGGTTTCCCGGTGCCGCCCGACATGACCGAGCTGCTCACCACCACCGGGCATCATTTGCGTGAGCGCTCGCCGCAGCGCCAGCCGCTGACGATCGGTCGGTTCCAGAAGGCGAGCATGGTGGGCCGTCCTGACTTCGACGCCTCGCTGCTGCTCAATGCAGGGCGCCCCGGCTTCGGCTTCACGCATGGCGACGTGTATTCGGTGCACGTGGCATGGAGCGGCAATTCGCTCATGTCGGCCGAGCGCCTGCCATACACGACCGGTGTGATCGGCGGCGCGGAAGTGCTTGCCGGCGGTGAGATCACGCTGCATGATTCCGCGGACTCCTACACCACGCCGTGGCTCTACGGTTCCCACGGCGAGGGGCTCAACGAAGTCGCCGCGCGGTTCCACGCCGACCTGCGCGCCACCCATGCACGTTGGCGCGCCGAGCATGGCATTGCCGGCAAACCACGGCCGGTGATTCTCAACACCTGGGAGGCCGTGTATTTCGACCATGACTACCACACGCTCGTCAAACTCGCCGACAAGGCCGCCGCCAGCGGCGTCGAGCGCTTCGTGGTCGACGACGGCTGGTTCGGCGACCGCCGTGGCGACACGGCGGGACTGGGCGACTGGCAGATCTCCCAGGACGTGTGGCCCGACGGCGAGCACTCGCTCAAGGCGCTTGCCGACTACGTGCACGCCAAGGGCATGGAGTTCGGCCTGTGGTTCGAACCGGAGATGGTGAACCCGGATTCCGCCATGTACCGCGAGCACCCCGACTGGGTGCTCATGCCCACCGCGCACCGTCTGCCGATGCAGGGGCGTAACCAGCAGGTCGTCGATCTGACGAATCCCGAGGCGTACGCATATGTGTACGGCTGCATGGACTCGCTCGTCGGCGAACTCGGCATCGACTACATCAAATGGGACCACAACAAGTACGTGACCGAGGCGGTCTCCCCGCGCACGGGCCGCCCTGCCGTCCATGGGCAGACGCTCGCCGTCTACCGCATGTTCCATGACTTGAAGACCTCCCACCCCGGCCTGGAGATTGAAAGCTGCTCGTCGGGCGGTGGCCGCGTCGACATGGGCATTCTCGAGCTTGCAGACCGCATCTGGGCCTCCGACTGCGTGGATCCGGTGGAGCGTGCCGACATTCAGCGCTACACCTCGCTGCTCGTGCCTCCGGAGATGATCGGCGAGCACGTCGGCGCCAGCCCCGCACACTCCACGCACCGCGCGACGAGCCAGGAGATGCGTATGGCGATGGCGTTCTTCGGGCATCTGGGCATCGAATGGAATCTGCTCAAGGAGCCGCAGCACGACCTCGACCTGCTGGGCGAATGGGTGCGCGCCTACAAGGAGCACCGCGTCGACTTCGAACATGGCGTCGCCGTGCATGGCGACGCCGCTGACCCGGCTGTGCGCGTGGACGGTGTGATCAGCGCGGATGGTGCGCGTGCCGTCTACCGCTTCACCCAGCTCACCACGTCGCAGACCTACCCGGCCGCACCCGTTGCGCTTCCCGGACTCGACGCGCACGCCACCTACCGCGTGCGTCCGCTCGCACTGAATATGGCGAGCGGCGAGCCATTCAGCGAGATCGGCAACGGGCAGAGCGAGCTCGGCTGGTGGAATGCGAATGGCGTCGAGATGACGGGCGAGGCGCTCGCAAGCTACGGTCTGCGACCGCCGAGCATCCACCCCGCCAACGCGGTGCTGTTCAGCGTGACGCGCGTGTAGCACGCCATTGCGGCCGCGCCTTCGCTAGCTAATGTAGGTGGCGATGGCGCGGGCGGCGGCGGAATCCGACCACAGGCGCCAGCTGAACTGCGGAATCGAGAATTCGACCGGCGCGGCCTGGCTGTGCCGGTAGGCATCGATGCCCTTGCGAATGAACTCGCGGTTCTTCTTCGCAATGAACGAGCTTTCCCCGCTGATGAGCACGCGTGAGGGCATCGCCAGATTCGAGACGGTCGCCACAAGCACGCCGAGCCGGTAGCAGGTGCGTTCGGCGAGCCTGCGCGCCTGCGGCCGGTTCGCCCGCAGGTCGCGCGAGAACTCCTCGAAGGTGGTCACGCGCCCCATGATGCCCGAGTATTCCTCGGCGATCGAGTCGGACGTCAGGCATTGCGAGCAGCCGATATGCCCGGAGGAGCAGCGTGGCCCCTCCGGGTCGATCAGCACATGTCCGGCCAGACCATAGCTTTTGTCGGGGTTGTCTATCGGGTCGCCGTGGTCGGAGATCGAATAGCCCACGCCGGCGCCCATTGTGATGACGGCGAATCTGGGAATGCCAATGGCGTCGCCGAACCAGCATTCGTGCAGCAGCACCGAGTCGAGGTCGTTGAACACCTTGGTGGGAATGCCGGTGGCCTGCTGCAGCATGCCGCCCAGATCGACGGTGGAATCCCAGTACAGGAACGGCGCGAAGGTGACGTAACGGTCGTCTTCGACGTGGCCGCCGAGCGAAAGACCAAGTGCGGTGGGTGAGGGGGCCTCGGGGGAGGCGGCGACGAGTTCACGCACCATGCGGGTGATCTGATTGACCACGGCCTGTGGGGCGGTGTTCGACACGGTTTCGGTGATGTCACTGCCGATGGGTCGGCACATCGCGTTCACCTCGGACACCGTGATGGCGCCGTCGTGAATGTTGACGCCGACGAAGGCATGCGAATCCTCGCGAATGCGCAGCGCGGTCTGCGGGCGGCCGCGGCGCTCACCTGACTCGCGCAGGTCGAATCCCTGCGGCAATCTGCCCGCCTGCGTGCTGCCGGCCGGCATCTCCTCGATCACGCCGTCGTAAATGAGATCGCTGGTGATGCGCGAGAGTGCGCCTTGCGACAGATTGAAGATCTGCGCGAGCGGCGTCCGCGCGATCGGGCCGTATTGCATGATGCCGCGCGCCACATTGTGCGTGGCATCCGAACGACTGAACCAGCGTGGAAAATCAAGCGAATCCGAATTAGTTTCCATGAGTACATAAATATACGCCAATTACTTACGCGGTTTCAAGGCACGCGGGGAGGTGGGAATGAAAAGGGTGGTTCCATACACTGGCAACCGTCAGTCGAGGTAAGGGAGCCTCGGTGATGGAAAGTGGAAATGGACAAGGGAGTCAGAATGAAGTTCGCAACACGAACGAGACGTTCGGCCATGCGACGCATGCTCCGCGGCATCGGCGCGGCGGTGTGCGCCCTGGCGGTCGGCGTGGGCGCGGCGGGCTGCGGCAACAGTGCCGGCAGCGGGCAGGTCACGCTCGATTTCTTCCAGTTCAAGGCGGAGGCCGCGGACTGGTTCAAGGAGGCGGCACAGGAGTTCGAGAAAGAGAACCCCGACATTCGCATCAACATCAACAACTCGGCGAATGCGCAGACCGACCTGCGCACGCGTTTCGTGAAGGACCGCGTGCCCGACGTGATCACCTTCAACGGCGACTACAGCTTCGGCACCTTCGCCGCCTCGGGGGTGTTCCACGACTTCACCAACGACCCGCTCGTGAATGACCTCAACGAGGGCATGGTGAACATCGCGAAGAACCTCGTGCAGACCTCGGACCCGGCGAAGAAGAGACTGTACGGTCTGCCGTTCGCGGGCAATGCCTCCGGCTACATCTACAACAAGGATCTCTTCCGCAAGGTCGGTCTCGACCCCGACAATCCGCCGCAGACATGGGATGAATTCATTGCCATGCTCAAGAAATTCCGTGATGCGGGCATCAACCCGGTGCAGGCCACGCTCGCCGATGCCTGGACCACGCAGGCGCCCCTCGCCTCGCTTGCCGGCACATTGGTTCCCGAGAGCGAATATGCCGCGCTGAAAAGCGGCGATACCACGTTCAAGCAGATCTGGACCGAACCGATCGAGAAGGAAATCGAACTGTTCAAGTATGCGGACAGCGAGAAGGGCGTCACCTACCAGCAAGGCACGCAGAACTTCGCCAAGGGCGCGGCCGCGATCATTCCGCTCGGCACCTATGCGATTCCGCAGATCACCATGATCAACAAAGACATCGACCTGGGCTTCGCCCAGATGCCCGCCACGAACGATGCGAGCAAGCAGATCCTCACCGCAGGCGACGACGTGATCCTCACAATGGGCGCGAACAGCAGGCACAAGGAACAGTCGATGCGCTTCATACGGTTCCTCATGAGCAAGAAGCAGCTCGAGGACTACGCCGACGCACAGTCCGCGATCACGCCGCTCAAGGAGACCTATTTCGGCAACAAGGCGCTCGAGCCGGTGCGCCCGTTCTTCGAGAGCAACCGTGTGGCGGACTTCTGCGACCACTACATTCCGTCGTCCATCAACATAGGCGGCTACCTGCAGTCCGCGATCATGAGCGGCAACGTGAACCAGTTCATCGACTCCATGCAGAACGAGTGGAACAAGGTCCAGGCTCGTGACTTCCGCAAGTAGTCTGCGGCCGGGATACAAGGGAAGGAAAGCAAAATGACTTCGTTGGCCAATGCCGACCAGCAGGCGCGCGCCATGGAGGACGTGCTTGCGAATGACATCGACACGCATCACTCGCGCACACCCGCGGGCAAACCGGCGGGCACGCCGCCGCGCAAGCGCAAGGTCTCCGCGTTCTCCGACCGCAAGGTGGACCATGCCTACTACTGGATGGCCGTTCCGGCCGCCGTGATCTTCGCGGTGTTCCTGTATGTGCCCTTCGTGCGAGGCATCATGTACTCGTTCACGAATTCGCAAGGGTACGGCAGCTACAACTGGATCGGGTTCCAGAACTACTTCGCCCTGTTCCGCGACGAACGGGTCGGCCACGCCTACCTGTTCACATTCCTCATCGCCATCGCCATCACCGTGCTCATCAACGTGATCGCACTGTTCCTCTCGGTGGCGCTGAACGGCAAGATCGCCTGCAAGAACGGCTTCCGCGCGATCTACTTCATTCCGTACACGCTGGCCGTGCTCGTCATAGGCTACGTGTTCAAGTACATCTTCATGCAGCCGCTGCCCGAGCTCGGCAAGGCGCTCGGCATTGGCTGGCTGAGCGAGTCGCTGCTCACCAGCGAGCGCTATGCGTGGATCCCGATCGTGTTCCTCGCCGTGTGGCAGGGCGTCGCCTATTCGGTGCTCATCTATCTCGCCGGCCTGCAGACCGTGGACTCCGAGGTCTACGAGGCGGCCGCGATCGACGGCGTGAACGCCTGGCAGAAGTTCTGGAAGATCACGTTCCCGCTCATCGGACCGTTCTTCACGATCAATCTCGTGCTCACCATGAAGAACGCGCTGGGCACCTTCGACCAGGTCGTCGCGCTCACCGACGGCGGCCCGAACTCGAAGACCGAGACCGTCACCTACCTCATCTGGAAGGGTGGTCTCACCGGCGGCGAGTACGCATACCAGACGGCGAATGCCGTGCTCTTCTTCATCGTCCTCGCGATCATCGCATTCATTCAGCTCAAGTTCTTCGGCAGCAAGGAAAAGGTGTGATACCAATGACCACCGCAACCGCAAACACCATGTCGCAGCAGTCTGCGCAACAATCTGCAACCATGAATCCCGCGCCGGCCAAAGCGGAGAAGTTCCGCAAGGACCGCCGCATCAACTGGTGGCTCACCGCGGTCGTCGCCGTGTTCAGCCTCACGATTCTCGTGCCGCTGTATTTCACCGTGGTCACCGCGTTGAAGACGCCGGCGGAGGCGGGCACGTTCTCGCTGCCGACGAGCTGGCAGTGGGGCAATTTCGCGGCCGCCTCGGCCAAAGTGGACTACCCGCGCGCCGCGCTCAACTCGGCGATCATCACCGTGCTCGCCGTCTCGCTCACGCTCGTGACGAACACCTTCGTCGCTTACGCAATCGCGCGCAACATGGACAAGCGTTTCTTCCGCTTCCTCTACTACTTCTTCATCGCCGCCATGTTCGTGCCGTTCCCGGTGGTCATGCTGCCGCTCGCCAAGCAGATGGGCTCGTGGCACCTCGACAACCAGGCCGGCCTGATCGTCCTGTACGTGATTCTCGGCCTCGGCACGAACCTGTTCATTGCCACCGGATTCATTCGCTCAATCCCGGTGTCGCTCGAAGAGGCCGCGCGCATCGACGGTGCGGGCACATGGCGCATCTTCTGGAAGATCATCTTCCCGCTCATGGGGCCCATCAACGCGACGATTGCGATCATGACCGCGCTGTGGGCATGGAACGACTTCCTGCTCCCGCTTATCATCCTCACCGATCAGAGCAACCAGACCATCCCGCTCGCACAGTATGTGTTCAGCTCGCAGTTCGCCACGAACTACCCGCAGGCGTTCGCGAGCTACCTGATGGCCATGGCCCCCGTGCTCGTCGTCTACATCTTCGCCCAGAAGTGGGTTGTCGGCGGTGTGATGCGCGGCGCCGTGAAGTAACCCGCGACCCGTTGTCTGCCCGCATGCGCTGCAGGAGTGATCCGCGGCCGCAGCGGCGGTCAGTACAGCGGCAGCCGGTGCATCGGCAGCCGGTGCATCGGCGGGGAGTACATCTGCGGGTAGCGCAGCCGCGGGTAGCGCAGCCGCGGGCAGTACATCTGCGTAATTGGGGACAGATAGGCGTTCTATCTGTCCCCTTTTACGCGGATTATTACTTTCAGTAATTCTTTTCCTCCCTTCCCCTCCCTTCTTCCTTTCCCTTCTTCCTTTTCTTCCTCTGCGTAATTTGGGACATCCGTGGGTCGGAGATGTCTCTTTTTACGCAGAGCTAGTGTTCCCCCTCACGCAGAGTTCTTTCACGCAGAGTTGTAGCGGGCATCGCATCTTTCGGCGGCGGTCGCTTGCGTTCTGTTGCTCTGTTGTTTTGCGTAATTGGGGACATTCACGGGTCTGCGATGTCCCTTTTTACACATTTATGCAGATTACAGATGCGCATCCGGGAGTGCGAGAATCTGTGGATGCATCTGCATATTAAAATCTGCAAATTGAGACTGAGTTTGCAAATATGGCACGGCAAGCGGCTCTCGAGTGCCTTGCCATAGTCGGGTTTGCAAGAAAGGCACGTCTGCGCGCTCCTAGATTGCCTGTCCTGCTGCTGCGGTCTCGCTGGGACCCGGCAGACGCGTCATAGTTGCCCATGATAAGACTGCGTTTGCAAATACGGCGAGATAATCTGCGATCCAAGGGCCAATCTGAGACCAGATTTGCAATAACGACACCCAGTTGCATATCAGATTGCCCGCATGAGACCGGAGTTGCATGAATGGCGCACGGCCGGGTCGCCCACGTCAGCGATTGCTCGAGCGAGACCGGAGTTGCAAGCAAATGCGCGCTAGGCAGTGCCCGCTGCTATTTCGCTGAGGGAGTAATTATGCTCGGCGTGGCGGGCTGGAAACGGCAGCCAAAGCCGATTATCGTGGCGGGAACCAATGCAGGTCAACGAAGAACGGCAGGAGGAAGACGCCCATGATAACAGTGAAATCGGTGGTGGCGCATACGGAATGCGGGCCGTTCGGTGAGCGCGGCGAAGTCGAACTGCCGCCGGACTCGGTGAGTGACCGCAAAATACCGTGGCGCGAATTGCGCAGTGCAACGGTGATGGAGATAAGTGCGCAGCTTCCGGAATCCAATCCGATTCTCGAGCGTCCCACATTGCTGGCCGGGCGGTCGGTGTCCGTACGGTTGCAATTGGGCAGATTGAAGCCAGTGGGGCCAATTCTGTGCCTTTACCAGCACAAGGAATGGTGGATGCGGCCGGCATGGGTCGAGCGTTTCTGTGATATACCAGAACGCACCCAGCTGGTGTTGTGGAAATCGGCGAAGACGTGGCATGTGATGATGCCGGTGTTCCGTCACGAGATGCGCGTTGACATTCGCGGCGATGGGCGAGGCGACAATGACTTGCTGCTCGATGTCTCCACGAATCAGGTCGGCCGTGTGCAATTGCAGGGGCCGCTGCTCGTCCATCGGCAAAGCGATCGGAAAGTCGAGGATCCTTACGCGCTGATTCGGGGATGCGCGGAGTGGGTCATGTCGCAAAACGACGGCCTGTGGAGAATGTGGGAGCAGATTCTGCCGGAATCGTTGCGCGGTTTTGGCTGGTGCACATGGGACGCGCTCGGCACGAACGTGAGCGAGCAGGCCATTGTCGCCAAAATGGAGGAGTTCGCCGCCAAACACGTGCCCGTTTCGTGGGTGCTCATAGACGACGGTTGGTCTCAAGTCGAGAATGGCAAGTTGACTGGTTTCGACGCCGACAAATCGCGCTTCCCGTATGGGCTCGCACATACCATCGATGTGCTCAAGCAAGATTTCGGCGTGCGGTACGTCGGCGTATGGCAGGCGTTCCAAGGGTATTGGTATGGCGTGGATGTGGACGCGCTCGCCGGCAAGCCCGAATCCGACGATGATTGGTACGAGTACTACAAGCAGGGGTATTCGGACGAGGACGCGCACGGTGGGGATCCCAGGCTCCTCGTGAGCCGATCCGCGTTTGAAACACTGCCCAATGGCATGGCGATCCCCACTGCGAATCCGGAGTGTGCAGCACTGTTCTGGGGTACGTGGAACACGCACTTGGACGCCGCCGGCATCGACTTCGTGAAAGTGGATTCACAGGGCACACTTCCTGTGCTCACGCGCGGCCTGGAATCCTATGCGTCTCTAGGCGTTCGTCATGATGCCGTGGAATACGCCACCAACTGGATACGTCACGAAGATGACAATGGTGATTGGGAATACGCGCATCTCGCCGTGATTCACTGCATGGGCATGACTCCCGAGAATTATTGGCAGCGCTGTGCTGAGGGAGTCGCCCGCACGAGCGACGACTTCTTCCCGAACACCCCCGAGTCGCTCGCCGAGCATGCCGTTGAAAACGCGTACTGCTCGCTGCTCATAGGCTGCCTCTGCTACTGCGACTGGGATATGTTCTGGACCCGCCACCCGCACGCGCGCACGCATATGCTGTTGCGCTGGATAAGCGGTGGCCCGATCTACTGTTCCGACAAGCTTGGTGAGACCGACCCCGATCTTCTCGCCCCGCTGTTCGATGCCGATGGCAATCTCACGCATCCGGACGGCGTCGGCGTGCCGGTGCTCGACAGTCTGCTCGCAGACCCGGTGCACGGCGACGTTCCGCTCGGCATTCGCAATACGTTCCGTGGCGACGAGGTGCTGCTGTTCGTCGGATTGAATGCTGATGCCCCGCAGACCGCCCACATTCGCGCGACCGAGTCTGCGCTCGCCGTGCTTGACCCGGAAACAGGTGCGCGCATACGTTTGGAACCGGGCGATGAGCTCGCAATCACGCTGAACTACGGCGACTGCGCGCTTCGCATACTTCAGACTGTCACGTAAGCGCGGAATTACTTTCCCACACGCCCGTTTGCACACTGTGTTGGGCAACTAATTCAGGGATATCTACTATGGGAACCATCTCTATAGTTGATGGTTGTTATTCAAAGGCAAAGGAGCTTCCATGACCACAATGAATAGGCCTGCGCTTCCCGATTCCGTGCGTACGAACGGCGCCACACCCAACCCGTGGTGGGCGAACGCGGTGGTGTACCAGATTTATCCGCGGAGTTTCCAGGATTCCAACGGCGACGGCATCGGCGATCTCAAGGGCATCACGAGCCGACTCGATTACATTGCCGATCTCGGCGTGGACGTGATCTGGCTGAGCCCGGTCTATCAGTCGCCGCAGGACGACAATGGCTATGACATTTCCGACTATGAGGCCATCGACCCGATCTTCGGCACGATGGATGACATGGACGAGCTGCTCGCCGAAGCGCACAAGCGCGGCATCAAGGTGATCATGGACCTCGTGGTCAATCACACCTCCGACGAGCATGCATGGTTCCAGGAGTCACGCGACCCCAACTCCAGCAAAGCGGACTGGTACTGGTGGCGCCCCGCCAAGCCGGGCATGGAACCGGGTACGCCGGGCGCCGAGCCGAACGAATGGGGTTCCTATTTCGGTGGTTCCGCATGGCAGTATGACGCCAAGCGTGGCGAGTACTTCCTCCACCAGTATTCGAAGAAGCAGCCGGACCTCAATTGGGAGAATCCTCAGGTGCGTAAGGCCGTCTACGCCATGATGAACTGGTGGATGGATAAGGGCATCGACGGCTTCCGTATGGACGTGATCACGCAGATCTCCAAGGTAGTCGACAAGAACGGCCGTCTTCCGGGCGAAGCGGGTTCCGAGATTGATGACTACCCGGCCGGCCCAGAAGGTTACTCAAGCCCGTACCCGTTCTCCTCCGACGGCCCGCGCATCGACGAGTTCCTGCAGGAGATGCGCCGTGAGGTGTTCGAGAAGCGCGGTGGCTATATGAACGTCGGCGAGGCGCCGGGTGTGGACGCTGCGCGTAACGAGTACATCACCGATCCAGACCACAAGGAACTCGACATGCTGTTCCTGTTCGACCATGTGGGCATTGACCAGGGCGATTCGAAGTGGGACGTCGTCAAGTTCGATGTGCGCCACCTGCGCGAGCAGCTCAAGGCGCAGCAGGAGGCCGTGCATGACCGCGGGTGGGCGAGTCTGTTCACCTGCAACCACGACCAGCCGCGCGCGGTCACTCGCTGGGGCGACGATTCGAATGAGGAGAACCGTGTGCATTCGGCGAAGGCCTTCGGCATGCTCATCCATCTGCATCGTGGTACCCCGTACATCTACCAGGGCGAGGAGCTCGGCATGACGGGCGCACATTTCACGGAACTCAGCCAGTACCGCGATCTCGAGTCGATCAACGCATACCGCCAGCGTGTCGAAGAGGCGAAGGTGCAGTCCGGCGAGTCCATGATGGATTCGCTCGCGCTGTTCGGCCGCGACAATGCGCGCACGCCAATGCAGTGGGATGGTTCGAAATATGCGGGATTCACCGCGGCTGACGCCAAGACCGAGCCATGGCTGTCGGTGAACCCGAACCATGTGGAGATCAATGCCGCCGCACAGTTCGACGACCCGGATTCGGTCTACGCGTTCTATAAGAAGCTTGTCAATCTGCGGCATAACAGTGCCGTTGTGTCGGCCGGGGAATGGGCGCTCGTCGACGACGATGACGAGCAGGTCTACGCGTTCACGCGCACGCTGGCGAACGCGGACGGCGCGGCGAAGCGCGTGCTGGTGGCGATCAATCTGACTGGTCGGCATGCCGCGCTGCCGAAGCCGGTTGCGGATCTGCTCGCCGACGGCGTGAGCGAAGACCGGATCATCCTGAGCACGTACGATGCCATCCATTCCGCGAAATCCTTGGCAAACGGCGAGCTCGCCGGCTGGGAGGGTGTCGTCGTCGAACTGTAGCGAATACTCGCATTGGCAGACTCTGCGGCCGTGTTTCTCGTGGAACGTTCTGTTCCGGGAGGCACGGCCGTTCTGCGAGTGCCCCACCCGCGCGGCTTGCTACACAGGTCGTCAATCTTGTTAGATGAATTTTAGATTTGTTAGATTTCATTAGATTTGTTAGATTTGTGGGAAAGGGTGTGAGGTGAGCTTATGAGAAGTCCATTCAAGCCGACTGCAGGACGTCAGCCACCGGTGCTGGTAGGGCGTGACCGGGATATCGAGAACTTCCGCATGGCAATCGAAGAAGGACCTGGGGCGCCGGAGCGTCTGCTGTTCGTCACCGGAGCTCGTGGCATCGGCAAGACCGTCATGCTGAACGCGTTGAGTCATGTGGTGGAGGAGCAGGGCTGGATCACTGTCAACGAGACCGCCAGCGCCGGGTTTGTCTCACGTATCGTTCATGAGCTGCAAGTGGGTAGGCCGAAGCAGATCTCCTACACGCTTCCGTCGGCATCTGTGGAGGTGCCGTTCGCCGGCGCGCAGGCGACCGTTGGCCTTGGACAGGTGCAGGTGAGCACTGGACTGGAACCGCTGGATATTCGCCACGCCATTGGTGACCGTCTTGATCGGCTTGACGAAGACAGGCAAGGTGTCCTCATCACGCTTGACGAACTCGGTGCGGAATCTCCCATGGAGGAGGTGCGGGCGCTCGCTACAGCAATCCAGCATCTCATCCGTGAGGAACGCAACATAGCCGTTGTATTTGCTGGTATTCCGAGCATGGTAGACGACGTCGTCAATGACAAAGTGCTCACGTTCCTGAGGCGCGCGGAGCGCTTCCATCTGCGGAACGTGCGTAATGAAGATGTGTGGAGTGCCTTCGAGCATACGATTTCCGAGAATGGCAAGCGGGCTGATTATGAAGTGCTCAATGCACTCACTCTCGCCACCCACGGGTATCCATTCATGATCCAACTCGTCGGCCATCAGGCTTGGCGCGTCTCTGAAAACGCAGGTCATAACGATGAGATCACGCTCGAAGACGCGCAACAGGGCATAGAGAAAGCCCGTGACCGCATCGGTGAGCTGGTCAATGGTCCCGCAGTCGACGGTCTTCCACCGATGGCTCGCGCTTACCTCATGCTGATGGCAGTGGATGATGGTCCGTCGAATACGACGGAGATTGCACATCGCATGCACAAAACCCCGCAATATGCGAGCGTGTACCGTGCGCGCTTGATTCACGAGGATTACATCAAGCCTGCAGGTCGGGGCTATGTAGAGTTCACCATGCCGTTCATGCGCGAGTATTTGCGTCAATATGCGGCGTTCAATCAGTTGGAGCAGAATCTCGAAGATATGGCGCTATCCATCATCGAAAGCGCAGGGGAAGCGAACTGAGATCGCTTTTGCTGGACTGACGGTAGTGCGACTGCTGCCGGGATCATCTGTCCTTTGCCGCGTTGTTGCCGTACGTCCACATGAGCAGCTTGGTCACCGTCTCGAACATTGAAAGGTCGAAGTCCTTCTTGTCCAGATTCACGGACTGGAGGAACTCTTCATTTTTAGAGAATGATGTGCACAGCAGCTTGCGATCGGTGTCGTCGATATCGATTTTGTACAGCAGATTCGCGAGATAAACGATTGCTTCGGTGTGTTTCTTATCGAGGTGCGTGTTCACAGACAGAGCGAATTTGGACAGGTCTGTCTCCGTCACCTTTGTCTGGAGTCCGAGAATCGGATTAATGAGAAGCTGTGTGGATGCACCCATGAGGTTCACATAGGATCCGAGCTCATATTGCTGCGCTTCACTCATTTGCTCGTAGTCAAGCCCAAACGATTTAACACGTTCGATTGCTTCTGCGAGGCGGTCGTTCTCGTCATCGATGCGGACAATGCGTTCCTTGAGTTCCACGGTAGCCAGTTGATACTTCTTGGTATCTCGTTCGCTGATGAGCGTGAACACCTTCTCGAGCCTCTTTTTGTCGTTGATGTTCTTGAAGATGAGCAGACCGCTAGTAAGCAATGCGACGCCGGCGATTGTCCAACCGATAGGACCGCACATCGCCAGAAAGGCGTTCCCTGCCGCCATACCGCCTCCTCCGGCTGCCAGCGCCCCTCCTCCTAGCCATGCCAAGGCCGCATGTGTGGCAGCTGCGCCGCTTAGTGCGGAAATTGCAGTGCCTGTGGATGCAACGCCAAAGGTAGTTGCAATTCCCATGGCGACGGTTGGAGCTAGGGCTGCAACTCCGATACCCGCTGCCGCGCCCGCGGCTCCGGCACCCGCGGCCTTGACTGCGGCAATCTCGCAGTCCTCCTGGATCTCCTCCGCCTTTTTCTTCCAATCCAGGCGAATCTTGGCCAGCTCTTCGTATTGCAGACGCTGTTCGGTAGGGACGTTTCTGATGGCGTCAAAACATGTCTGAATCTCATTGAGGTGGTCAAAGAGAACGTTGTCGCAGGCGCCGAGCCGTTCGATCTGCGTGTTCGTCTCATCCAGTGCGCGTTGCATCTCTGCGTTCGCCTGTTCCATTTTCTCCTGCTCCGGATCGAGTGCTTTATTCACGTTGTCGCCGACTTTGCTGGCGAATTCGGCGATGCCATGTCCGACGTCCCCTGCCGTTTTGGCTACGTTGTGTGCCGCGTTTGTCGCGATATCGCTAATGTCACGGCCTTTCTCGTTGGCAAAATTGCTGACGCCTTGTCCGACTTCGCCGGCAATCCTGCCAACATTCTGACTAACCTCCCCGGCCATATGCGTGATATTGCTCCCGACCTCTCCTGCGACCTTGCCGACGTTATTCGCCACTTCGTTAGTGGTTTTGTTGACATTCCTGCCAATCTCATTGAACGCATTGCCGATGTTATCGAAAAAACTGTTGCCCATGGCAACTCCTTTACTTGTTGAAATATGAATCGATGTCTGACTTTGTAGTGAGAATCTGGTCTTTCGGGACCCTGCGAAGTGCGGCCAGCCGGGCAGATTTCTCGAATGCCCTGATATATGGACCGCTGTTTTTGAAAGCATCGGTAAAATCGATGAGCTGTCGATCGTCATACAAACGACCGAGCTCGACCAATCCGGCGAGGTAATCCTCGACGATAATGCGCTCGCGGCTCGCGAATCGGGCTTGCTGCTCCACTTTGTGCAGCTGGCCGGCACGCCTGCCTTCGCCGTACAGACTGATGGCGAAACGGCCGATTCCTACGATATTGAGCCGCATCGCTATTTCCTGTACGTCAAATGAACCTGGCGTTTTCGTTGCCCCTCGAATGATGGCATCCGTTGCGTCAAACAAGCAGAAGGTGCCATGTGCCACCGTAAGCATGCGTTTGACTGAGGGATTCGTGAATGGCTCACATGCTGTCCACATTGCCTGAGGTGACAGCGATTCATGCGCATGTTCTCGGTAGTATTCGACGAGCCTGCGTGTGAGATACAGCAGTCGTGTAATCAGTTCATTGAGCATTACAGGGATGGCCTGCATGGCCTGGAATCGCAGGTCATAACCCTGCAAATACAAGTTCATCGCAAATTCATTGAACTGCGTCAGCCAGTCCGGAATCCGTATACGCATAGTCTGCAGTGTGGCTATCGCGTCATTGGACCATGTCCACAGTGGAGAGGGGATACCCATGCCGCGATTGCCTTTTCGTGCGCTTCCCGACGAGCCTGTCATATCAGAGAAAAGATGCCCAAGCCAATTCGTGAATCCGCAGAACAGGCGTGCCGGAACCGTTGCGCCTCGTAGTTCGAAGGAACCGCTGGCCTCGGTCAAGGCAATCATCTGACCGCCTGACACGAAATGCGACTGATTGGTGAATTGGTCCAGAATGGAGAAGAACAGACCAAATAGAGTGGGATTGTGACCGAGCGATTTGAAATGATGGTTCATCGGGGAGAGGCTGAAAACAATCGTGCCGGAAATGCCCTGACCTGTCTGATCATAGGGAATCCCGAACGTGTCCTCCAACTTTTTGATGGCGGATGCCAGATCACCCTTTTCGCCGTCCCATCCGAAAAACCTTGCAAAGTTCTGTATGCGAGAACTGAACCACTGATCGGTTTGGCTTTGCAGCTTCGAATCGTTCGGCGCCCCGACGAGAAAGATATCGAACAGCGAGCACAGCACGCCGGACGAAACTGCCAAAGCGTAATCGAGGCGGTCACATTCGGGTCTCAACATCCGAGATGCCCCAATGATGTCGTCAAGTCGCGTCAGCTCCAGTTGCGCCTTCTCTGTCGCCGCGGCAATATGGGAATCAAATTGATACTCGTTGTCGGCATCGCTTAGTTCAAGCACAACGATCTTGCCCATAAGTTCCCCCTCTCCTTCGTTGACGCAGTTGGCAATCTATCTCATTGTAGACTGGCGTCGAAGTGGAAGTACAGGGGTTGTTCGGTATCTCCGAGCCTGCATCGGCTCGCACTCGCGCCCGTGTTTCCCGTGAAACACATTGAATGCGGGAAACAGGACCGCATCTGTTCATGCTGGAAGACGAACTATGTCAGCAGTCGGACAGAGTGTGACGCGCGCGCGGTTTTTTCTTAAACTTGGCTCCCATGGAACAGAAAGATGTGTTGCAAGCAATGCGCAGGGATCACGCTGCGGAACTGAAGATGGCCGCCGAACGACTCGAGGGGACTGCAAAGCACACGCAGATCATCGCGTCGCCGGTGCTGTCGGAGATGACCGGGCACACGATCCTGCTCAAGCCGGAGAATCTGCAGGTCACGGGTTCGTTCAAGATTCGCGGCGCTTACAACAAGATCGCCTCGCTCACCGACGAGGAGCTCGAGCGCGGTATTGTCACCGCCTCGGCAGGCAACCATGCGCAGGGCGTCGCCTATGCGGCCCGTGAGCGTGGGGCGAAGGCGACGATTCTGATGCCGGAGATCACGCCGCCGCTCAAGGTGGACGCGACGAAGGCGTACGGAGCCGACGTCGTGCTGCACGGCGATGTGTTCGACGAGGCCGCGGCCTACGCGATCGAGCTGAGCCAGCGTGAGGGCATGACCTACGTACCGCCGTTCGACGATTACGAGGTGCTGTGCGGGCAGGGCACCATCGCCATGGAGATTCTCGAAGACGTTCCGGATGTCACCGACATCGTCGTGCCTCTTGGCGGCGGCGGTCTGGGTGCTGGCGTCGCACTCGCCGTGAAGATGTTCCGTCCTGAGGTGCGCGTGATCGGCGCAATCCCCGAGGGGTCGCCGGCGTTCCGCAGGTCGTTCGACGCCGGTCACGTGGTGCCGGCCGACAAGGTGGTCACGTCTGCGGAGGGCGTGGCGGTGCGTCGTCCCGGCGATCTCACGTTCGCGCTGCTCAATGAGTTCCTCGACGACCTCGTGGAGGTCTCCGAGCGCGATATCAATGAGATGATCCTGCTCATGCTCGAGAAGCACAAGATGGTCGTGGAGGCCGCGGGCGCCGTTTCGCTCGCTGCGCTCGAACATCTCAATCTGCGTTCGCGCAAGTTCGCGGAGGCGCCGGGAGAGCACGTCGTCGTCTCGATCATGTCGGGCGGCAACATCGACACGGTGACGATCGGCGCGGTGATCCAGAAGGGTATGATCGCGCGCGGCCGCATCATGAATTTCGAGGTCGAGCTGCCCGATACCCCTGGCCAGCTGGTCAAGGTCGCGACGATCCTCGCGAAGGCGCGCGCGAATGTCATCGCGCTCGATCACGACCAGTTCAAGGCGAACGGCCATTACACGAACTCGGTGGCGCTCGGCGTGACCGTGGAGACGAACGGCCCGGACCATATCGAACAGGTCATGCAGATGCTGCGCGATGCTGGTTATTCACCCAAGCGAATCTACTGATTCCGCGATCTCGCCGCCCGGTTTCATCTGCCGGTCTGCAGATTGCCCACCGGCGATTATCTGCTAATCTGGTACGTTTGTTGCCAAGCAATGTATTGGGCCCGCGTTCCGTGCACTGGAACGCGGGCCCAATACTATGTGCGGGAGCGCCGTGCGCTCACCTGTTGTCTGCAATGGTCTGCTGCACGAGCTCCGGCAGCGCCACCGCGATGTCTTCGTGAATGAGGCGCGTGGCGAGCGAATCGTACTGTGTGCGGCCCATGTTCATGATGGTGATCGGCACTCCCGCCTGCGCCGCGGCCGGAACAATCGACGCCGCCGGGAACACTTCGAGCGTGGACCCGACCACCCACAGTTCGTCGGCCTGCTGTGCGGCGCGGATAGACCGTTCCATCGCGCCTTCCGGCAGCGCTTCGCCGAAGTAGACGACGTCCGTCTTGAGCAGCCCGTTGCAGGGCATGTTCCCGCGGTACGGCAGCTGGCGATGGCAATGCGGATCCGGCTCCTCGTCAAGCCGTGCCATGATGCCTGCAGTGTCATATTTCGCATGGCACTTCATGCAGTGCGAGGTGCCGATGGTACCGTGCAGATTCACGATCTTGCTCGGCGAATTCCCCGCTTTTTCGTGCAGTGCGTCGAAGTTCTGCGTGGCGATGAGACTGAGCATGCCCGCTTTCTCGAGGTCGACGAGTGCGTAATGCGCTTTGCCTGGTTTCGCGTTCCACACCGGGGACTCTTTCTGCCAACGCCAGGAGTATTCGCGCGCCTCCTTGTCGGTGAGGAACGCATCGATGTCGTACACCTGCATCTGGTCCGGGTGCTTGGTCCATACGCCGTCCGGCCCGCGGAAGTCCGGGATTCCCGCCGAGGTGGAGATTCCCGCGCCGGTGAGTACCACGATCTGTTTCTGTGCCATGCCTGCTCCTCTGTTGCTTGTTGCTGTGTTTGCAGATTGCCTCTGTTTCCAGTTCTACACCACTTCGCATTTCAGTGCGGTACGTGCATCTTGGCTGACTGCGCCCGACTGTCTCCGTTTTGTAGGGTTGGCTGCCTAGCCTGCGTAATTTGGGTCGCTTGCGGCACGATTCTTGTCTCCTTTTACGTAAGAGGGGTTGTTATGTAAGAGGGTCGGTGGGGCCTGTTGGTGCTCCCAGATGGTAGTTGTTGCCGTGTGTGGCGGAGTGGCGTGGTGCCCTTCTGCGTGATTTGGGTCATGTGTGTGCCGGTTTGTGTCTCTTTTTACGTTGGGGAAGAGGAGGCAGGAAACTGGGGTTCCTGGCGTGGTGTCCCCCTGTCTTCTGAGTAATCGGGGTCGTGGGGGGTCTCCTGTTACGTCGGGGATGGTCTGGGTGACCCCGTTTTGCGTAATTTGGGTCATGCGTGGCGCGGTTGTTGTCTCCTTTTACGTCTGGGAAGAGATTGCAGGCTCGCACCCCGGTGACCTACTGTTGGTTGTCTCTTTTTACGTCTGGGGAAGAGGCTGTGCAGCTCGTATCACGTGTGTTATGCGCTGGGGATGGATGTGGCATCTGTGGTGGTCTTTTGCGTGGCGGCGAAGCTGTTTGGTGGAATGTTCGTCCCCGTGCTGGCATTTTTGGTCGGTTGTGGGTTGGTTGTTTGGTTGGTGTGGGGGTGTGGTGTTGGGTTTTCGACACGCCGGTGGTTGTGTGTGTTTTCTAGGGGTTTTGGGTTGTTTGGTTGGGGGTGGGTTTGTGTTTTCGGTGGGGAGCGTGTAGGTTATTCATCTTGCTGCCGGTTGGTGAGCTTCCGGACTGGGTCCGGGTGTGTTCGCCGGCTGTGTGGTGGTGGTTTGAGAACTCAATAGCGTGTACTGTACTACTTGACCAAGGTTGTTGTCGTTGCGGCTGTCGTGGCCGTGGCGGTGCTTGGTCGTCTTTTATGATGCCAGTTCCGATGCGTGCCTGTGCGGGGGGTTCGTCCTTCGTGTGGGTGGCCCGAGGGGGCCTTGATTCGTGTCGGGGGTTTTTGTGTGACCGTCCTTCCTTATTG